>NZ_SUGA01000030.1:803-67567 GCF_004963255.1 Mesorhizobium sp.
GACCAGCGTGCCGATCGGCGCGCCGATCCAGCGCAGGACGCCGTCGGAGCCCAGGGCCAGGTCGCCATTGGCGCAGGCGGCAAAGCGCTCGGCGCGCGCATCGAACTCGGCCGCGAGCGCCTTCTGAGCGGCGATGCGCACCGCCTTGGCGTCCTCGCCGCCGGCGCTTTGGTCGGCGGTGAAGCGGAACCCCTGCAACTCGCCGACATGATGGCCTTCGACGAGGACGGTTCCGGTTGGGCTGATTTCGGCTTCAGGCATGGTATTTTCTCTAAGGCGCCGCATGAGGACGGAAGTCCTGCGGTCTACGAAGCGTTTCGTCAACCGCTCATGCAGCGCATCCGACAATCTGTCTTCGATTTCGCGCGTCTTTTCCTGCCAGTGTAGCTGATCGGCCAGCCATCCAGGGCGGTTGGAGACGAAAGTCCAGGTGCGGATCTGTGCGATCCGGTGCGAGAGCGTGTCGATATCGCCTTCGGTCGTATCGGCGCGCCGCACCTGCTCGGCCATGTAATTCTCATCGACATGGCCATGGCGCGCAAGGTCCATATAGATGGAGGCGATAAGATCGGCGTGCTGGGCCGGCGCGATCTTGCGGTAGTCGGGGAGCGCGCAGGCTTCCCAGAGCAGCGCGACACGCTCCTTGCCGGTGGCCAAGGCACGGATCTCGCCGTCCTTCGACAGATGCTCCAGCGCCTGCGCGTCGACAGCCGGCAGCGCGCGGGTCAGCCCCTCGACCGGCGCGTTGGTCTCGGTCGAGCGCTTGAGCGCGTCGAGGCTGGAAAAATCGAAATCGGCGGTGCGCCATTGCAGCACCTTCACCGGGTCGAAATCATGCGCCTCGATCTTGGCGACCAGATCCTCGTCGAACGGGTCGACCTGGCCAGTGACGCCGAACGTTCCGTCGCGCAGGTGCCGGCCGGCGCGGCCGGCGATCTGGCCGAGTTCGGCCGCGCTCAGGTTGCGGTACTGGTAGCCGTCGAACTTGCGGTTCTGGGCGAAGGCGACGTGCTCGAGGTCGAGGTTCAGGCCCATGCCGATGGCGTCGGTGGCGACCAGATAGTCGACATCGCCGGACTGGAAGATCTCGACCTGGGCATTGCGGGTGCGGGGGCTGAGCGCGCCGAGCACGACGGCCGCGCCGCCCTGCTGACGGCGGATCAGCTCGGCGATGGCATAGACCTCGTCGGCCGAGAAGGCGACGATCGCCGTGCGCCGCGGCAGGCGGGTCAGCTTCTTCGAGCCGGCATAGGCAAGGTGCGACAGGCGAGGCCGCGTCACCACCGACACGCCCTTCAACAGGCGCTGCAGGATGCCATGCATGGTGGCGGCGCCCAGCAGCAGCGTCTCCTGGCGGCCGCGCAGATGCAGGATGCGGTCGGTGAAGATATGGCCGCGCTCGAGGTCGCCGGCGAGCTGCACTTCATCGATGGCGACGAAGGCGGCGTCGGTCTCGCGCGGCATCGCCTCGACGGTGCAGACCGAATATTTTGCGCTGGCAGGGACGATCTTTTCCTCGCCGGTGATCAGCGCCACCTTGTGGGCGCCGACCTTCTCGCAGACGCGCGCATAGACCTCGCGGGCGAGCAGCCGGAGCGGCAGGCCGATGATGCCGGTCTCATGCGCCACCATGCGCTCGATGGCGAGATGGGTCTTGCCGGTGTTGGTGGGGCCGAGCACGGCCGTCACGTCGCGGCCCGAAAGGATCAGCGGCTGGGAGTGTTTCGGCTGGATGTTCATCGGCTCGGAAATAAGTGTTTCTGCCGCTTCGATTGTTCAAGCATGATCTTTCTCCGAAAACCGGTTCCCATTTTCGGGATCATGCCTTTGGTCGGAAGCGCGGCGGCGCCGCCGCGTGTGACAGCCGACACATAGGGATTTAGGACGCCGAGCGAAAGCGGAATGTTCTTTTGGGCAGGCAGGAATCGACGGACCCGGTCAAAAGCGCCTGCCGTTAACGGCTGGAACGAGTCTGGAACGAATCAGCGACGAATCGCTGACTCGTTCTGATTCAGGTTTTGTTCACGGCTATATGTGGATTTCTTGACGGAGAGTCGCACCACATGCTGAATCGAGAAACTGGCCCGATTCATGCCTTGCCTCCGCCCGGATCGAGCCGCCGTTAACTTTTGCCGGTGAACGGTCGGGATCGATTCGAGGGCCATCGTCAAGGTTATGAATTTGTTGATTTTTCTTAATTGCTTTTAACGATTTGGGTAACGTTTTCGTTTCCCGCGGTTAACTTTTCGGCCAAAGCCAGAACGAATCGGCGACGAATCAGAGATGCAGGAAGTTTCCCGGTTTGTTCACCCCTAGGTGTTATCCACAGCTTGCCCACCGAATATTCACAGCTTGTCAGAGGCGTTGTGCACAGAGCGCGGCCGGGCCGTTAACTTTTGCGTCCCGAATTGAGGCAAGTTGGAGCGAATAGAGAGTAGCGAATGAATAAGGAATAGGGGATGGGAATGTGATAGCCGCCGCGCTGACGCCGCCGTTCTTCCCTATTCGCTACTCCCTATTCGCTACTCGCTAACACGAGCCGCCATGGCGACAAATGCTGTCAGGCGAAGTACTGGCCGCCATTCGCAGTGATGGTCGAGCCAGTGATGAAGCCGGCCTCGTCGGAGGCCAGGAAGACGACGCAGCGCGCGATCTCTTCCGGCTCGCCGAGGCGGCCGACCGGGATCTGCGGGATGATGCGCTCGTTGAGCACCTTCTCGTCGATCGCCTTGACCATCTCGGTCGCGATATAGCCGGGGCAGATCACGTTGACGGTTATGCCGGCGCGGGCGCCTTCCTGGGCAAGCGCCTTGGAGAAGCCGATGTCGCCGGCCTTCGACGCCGAATAATTGGCTTGGCCGGCCTGGCCCTTCTGGCCGTTGATCGAGGAAATGGTGATGACGCGGCCGAACTTGCGGTCGCGCATGCCGCTCCACAGCGGGTGCGTCATGTTGAAGACGCCGGAAAGGTTGGTGTCGATCACTTCCTTCCACTGCGCGGGCGTCATCTTGTGGAACATGGCGTCGCGGGTGATGCCGGCATTGTTGACCAGCACCCCGACCGGACCGAGATCGGCTTCGACCTGCTTGATGCCGGCGGCGCAGGCCTCGTAGTCCGCGACGGACCATTTGTAGACCGGAATGCCGGTCTCGGCCTTGAATTTCTGGGCCGCCTCGTCATTGCCGGCATAGTTGGCCGCGACCGAATAGCCGGCGTTCTTCAAGGCGACCGATATCGCGGCACCAATGCCGCGCGTCCCGCCGGTGACAATTGCTATTTTGCTCATGTGGTCCTCCCTTTAGAAATCGACTGAGCGAATAGGGAGTAGCGAATAGCGAGTAGGGGTCTGATGTCCCGCCGCGACGCTTTTTCTTCCCTATTCGCTACTCTCTCTTCACTATTGGCTGTTCAGATCGCTTCCACGCACATGGCGACGCCCATGCCGCCGCCGATGCACAGCGTGGCAAGGCCTTTCTTCGCGCCGCGGCGGCGCATCTCGTAGACCAGCGTGTTGAAGATGCGGGCGCCGGACGCGCCGATCGGATGGCCGATGGCGATGGCGCCGCCGTTGACGTTGACGATCGACGGGTCCCAGCCCATGCCCTGGTTGACGGCGCAGGCCTGCGCGGCGAAGGCCTCGTTGGCCTCGACGAGATCGAGGTCCTTGACCGACCAGCCGGCCTTCTCCAGCGCCCGCTTCGAGGCGGGAATAGGTCCGGTGCCCATGATCGCCGGGTCGACGCCGGCGGTCGCCCAGGAAGCGATGCGGACCAGCGGGGTGACGCCGCGCCGGGCAGCCTCGGCCTCGGTCATCAGCAGCGCGCCGGCGGCGCCGTCATTGATTCCGGACGCGTTCGCGGCGGTGACCGTGCCGTCCTTGTCGAAAGCGGGCCTCAGCTTGGTCATGGCGTCGAGCGTCGCGCCATGGCGGATATATTCGTCCTGGTCGACGATGGTGTCGCCTTTCTTGCCCTTGATGGTGAAGGCGACGATCTCGTCCTTGAACCTGCCGGCCTTCTGCGCGGCCTCGGCCTTGTTCTGCGAGGCAAGCGCGAACTCGTCCTGGGTTTCGCGGGTGATCTGGAACTGGCGGGCGACGTTCTCGGCGGTGTTGCCCATGTGGTAGCCGTTGAAAGCGTCCCACAGGCCGTCCTTGATCATGGTGTCGATCATCTTGTAGTCGCCCATCTTCACACCTGCGCGAAGATGCTCGGCGTGCGGCGACAACGACATCGATTCCTGGCCGCCGGCGATGATCACCTTGGCATCGCCGGCGGCGATCTGCTGCATGCCGAGCGCGATGGCGCGCAGGCCCGAGCCGCAAACCTGGTTGAGGCCCCAGGCCGTGGTTTCCTTCGGCAGGCCGGCATTGATCGACGCTTGGCGGGCCGGGTTCTGTCCCTGAGCGGCGGTCAGCACCTGGCCGAGGATGACCTCGTCGACCTCCGCGGCCTCGACGCTCGCGCGGGCGAGCAATTCCTTGATGACCACGGCGCCTAGCTCATGCGCCGGCGTGGCGGCGAAGCTGCCGTTGAAGGAGCCGACCGCGGTGCGAGCGGCGCTGGCGACGACGATTGAATTGGAAGCGGCCATTTTCTTCTCCAGACTTCGAGGTGTCGTATTTTAGGCTATCGTTGAAGACTTTTCTTGCCCGTTCAATGATCTGAGTCAAACCGGAAATGGGCATTGCCTCCATGCGCGGCAAGCAGAGCGCGCGCCGGTCGCGGTAACGTGACGTTGGCCGCGCGGCGGATTTTGCAATGGCTGTGCAGCATTAATTGATGCCGCAGTGCACAAACCACTTGGAATTGTGACGCTTTTGCGCGTATCCTTAACAGAAGGCGCAATCGTTACCGGCCGCTTACTCCTAGAGGTGCCGGTGTCCTGGGGAGGATCCGGATGGCCGCAAAAGACGACCCGATCGTCATCAAGAAGTATGCCAATCGCCGGCTCTACAACACCGGCACGAGCACCTATGTGACGCTCGAAGACCTGGCCGAGATGGTCAAGAAGGGCGAAGAATTCACCGTCCAGGACGCCAAGACCGGCGACGACATCACGCATCCGGTGCTGACGCAGATCATTTTCGAGCTGGAGAACAAGGACGGGCAGAACATGCTGCCGATCCCGTTCCTGCGCCAGCTCATCTCCTTCTACGGCGATCAGATGCAGATGATCGTGCCGAGCTTCCTCGAACAGTCGATGATCGCCTTCTCCAAGGAGCAGGAGCGGTTTCGCGAGCAGATGAAGGGCGCCTTCGGCAAGATGCCGATGGACATGATGAAGACGCCGATGAAGGCGCTCGAGGAACAGACGCGCCGCAATGTCGAGATGTTCCAGAACGCCATGCGCATGTTCACGCCGTTCCCGCCCGCCGGCAGCAATGCCGCGGCCCCGGCCGAGCCGCCGAAGAAGGAAGAGAAGTCCGACGATCTGCAGGAACTGAAGGCGCAGATTGCGGCTATGCAGCGCAAGCTCGACACAATGTCTTAGGGTATGCCGATATTCGGATGAGGCCGGCCTGCGAACGACGGCTGCCTGCGCTTCCGGTGCTCACGTACTTTGAGTACGCTCCGCTCCGGTTCTCGTCAGCCATCGTTCTCGACTCGGCCTGACCCGAATCTCGGCACACCCTGGCGCGCCGTACTGCAAGGCAAAGCGCTGAGCGCTTCACCCTTATAACCCATCGGCGTCCACTAAATTCCGACCGGCCCGTCATAGCGGGCGCGCGGCCGGATCGGCCTGTTGCTGGTCACCTGCTCGATGGCATGCGCCGTCCAGCCGACGCTGCGGCCGAGCGCGAACAAGCGGAAGGGCGCATCGGCCGGCAGGCGCAGGCTGCGCGTTATAGCAGCCAGGGCGAAATCAATGTTGGGGTGCAGGCCGGTCGCGGCAAGGACCGCCTTGCGAAGGCGCGACAGTTTCTCGTCGATATCGAGGCCGGAGAAGACGCCCTCGGCGCGCGGGTCGCCTTCCGGATAGAGCGGGTGGCCGAAGCCGGGCAGCGGCCGGTCATGCGCCAGCCAGCGTGCGATCGCTTCGTCCGCGTCCAGCCGCTCCGCATCCTCGACCAGCGCGATCGCCGCAGCACCCGCGCCGCCGTGGCGTGGGCCGGTCAACGTCGCGAGACCCGCGAGCAGGCAGGCGGCGACCGGCGCACCGGTGGAGGCCGCGACGCGGGCGGCGAAGGTCGAGGCGTTGAGCTCGTGATCGGCCAGCAGCACCAGCGCCCTGCGGATAAGGTCGGCGCTGGCCGCCTCAACGGACCAGCCCTGCGCCAGCCTGATGTGGACGGATTCGGAGCCCGGCGTCGCGCCGAGCGCGGTGGCCAGCGCGCTGATGGCGGCGGCGCCGTCCTGCTGCAGCATGGCCGGCCTGCGGCCGAGCGAGGGCCAGCCTTCGGCCGCAAGCGCCGAGAGCCTGGCGAAGGCGGTCGGCGTGCCGCTTTGCCGGGCGGCCGAAGGAGTCAGCGAGGCGAAGGACACCTGACGGCCGGAGGCCCACAGCAGTCCGGCGGTCTCCTCGAGCGTCGCCGTCGCCGAAAACTCCACCGCGTCCTTGCCGCGGTAGATGAGACGGCCATGCAGCACAGTCGAGATCGATGTGGCGATGGCCGGCTCACCCCAGGCGATGGCGCTTTCGGCGATCGCCTGCGGGCTCCGTCCGCGGTCGCGGCGCGTGGCAAGTGCTGCGATGTCGTCGGCGCGGTACTGGCTGCGGCGCGGGTCGGCATCGTCCGGCTTCATGCCGATGCGGCCGCGGCTGACATAGGCATAGAGCGTCTGCGGCCGGACGTTCAGCCGCTCCAGCGCTTGCTCCCGCGTCAGCCATTCCGTCATTCGCCGCCTTATATTGATTATCTTGATCAAGATTGATGCATTGATTGCGCAGCATTAATTGCAAGGCGCAAAAGGTCAAGGAGACGATCATGGCGAATGGGCTCGATGATGTTGTGGCGGCCGACACGGTGCTTTCCGATGTCGACGGTGTGGGCGGGCACCTCACCATCCGCGGCCATTCGCTTGCGGAACTCGCCGGCCGCTGGCGCTACGCGCAGGTGGTGCGGCTGCTGTTCGACGGCTTCTTCGACGATCTCCCCGGCGATGCCGAATTTGAGAACGCGATCGGCAAGGCGCGGGTGGAGGTATTCGATCGTGTGAAACCGTTGCTTGCGCAGCTCGCGCCGCTCGACATCTACAGCGGCATGCGAGCGGGCATGGCCATCCTGCCGGACGGCGACGGACTTGCCGACGCGCTGCGCTTAATCGCCGCGCCGGCGGTGCTGACGCCGGCCCTGCTGCGCCTTGGCCGGGGCGAGACGCCGATCGCTCCCGACGCAAAAGCCGATCATGCCGGCGATATGCTGAGGATGCTCGCCGGCGCCGCCTCGCCGGCGCTTGCCAAGGCGCTCGACAGCTATCTGGTGACGGTCTGCGACCACGGGCTAAACGCCTCCACCTTCGCGACCCGCGTGGTGGCGTCGACGCAGGCCGGGCTGACCTCGGCGATCCTGGCCGGGCTCGGCGCGTTGAAAGGCCCGCTGCATGGCGGCGCGCCGGGGCCGGTGATCGAGATGCTGGACGCCATCGAGGCCAGCGGCGATGCAACCGCCTGGCTCAGCGCCGAGATCGCGCATGGCGAGCGCATCATGGGCTTCGGCCATCGCATCTACCGCGTGCGAGATCCCCGCGCCGACGCGTTGAAGGCGGTGGTGCGGCAGCTCGGTTCCCGTAACGAAGCGAGCAGCAAGGAGATGGGCAGCCGGCTGGCCTTTGCCGAGACGGTGGAGCAGGCGGCGCTCGAAGTGCTCAGGATCGCCAAGCCGCAGCGCTCGATCCAGACCAATGTCGAATTCTATACCGCGCTTCTGCTCGAAGCGGTCGGCTTCCCGAAAGAGGCGTTCTCCAACGTCTTTGCCGCCGGCCGCGTCGCTGGCTGGATCGCGCACGCCCGCGAGCAGCAGGCGACCGGACGGCTGATCCGGCCGCAGTCGCGCTATGTCGGGCCGGTGCCGGATCTTGTGGCCTGAACCTTGTTCCTCGCCCCCGCAACGCGGGCCCACTTCGTGGGACGAGGAAAGGAGCTTTCATGACCGAAACTTCATGTGATCACGCTTGTGTGTTCGTGTTCTTGCCTTGGTTAGCCCTTATATGCTGCACTGCAACATAGACTGACCGCGCCGGCTCCGTCCAAATGACGCAAGGGCAGGCCGGCGCATCAAGACAAGGAACGCCATGGCGAAGAACGGCAAGGCGGATGAAAAGAAGAAGATCAACATCGCGCTCCAGGGCGGCGGCTCGCATGGCGCGTTCTCTTGGGGTGTGCTCGACCGCCTCCTCGAGGACGGCCGGCTGGAGATCTCGGCGGTGTCCGGCACCAGCGCCGGCGCTATGAACGCGGTGGCGCTGGCCGACGGTTTTGTCCGGGGCGGCGTAGAAGGCGCGCGAAAGAAGCTCGACGATTTCTGGCGGGCGGTGGCCTCGAAGGGCCGTTTCAGCCCGGTGCAGCGCATGCCGTGGGACGTCGCGTGGGGCAATTGGTCGATCGAGAACACGCCGGGCTATCTCTTCTTCGACACGATGTCGCGGGTGTTCTCGCCCTATGTCGCCAATCCGCTCGGCCTCAACCCGCTGCGCGACGTGGTGGCGAAGGAGATCGACTTCGGCAATGTGCGCGCCTGCAAGTCGATGGAGCTGTTCATCTCGGCGACCAATGTCGAGACCGGACAGCTGCGCGTCTTCTCCGACGGCGAGATCGACCTCGACACGGTGATGGCGTCGGCCTGCCTGCCGCAATTGTTCCGCGCCGTCGAGATCAAGGGCGTTCCCTATTGGGATGGCGGCTATGGCGGCAATCCGGCGCTCTTTCCGTTCTTCAAGGCGGCGGCCACCGAGGATGTGCTCCTGGTGCAGATCAATCCCGTGGTGCGCGAAGGCACGCCGAAAAGCGCCAACGAGATCCAGAACCGCATCGACGAGATCACCTTCAACGCCGGCCTGCTGCGCGAATTCCGTTCGATCGCCTTCGTCAAGGAGCTGATCGCGGCCGGACGCCTGCCGCATGGCGAATATCGCGACATCCGCATGCACCGCATCGATGCCGACGAGGCTTTCAAGGACCTCTCGGCGTCGTCCAAGGTCAATGCCGAATGGGCTTTCATCGCCTATCTGCGCGACCTCGGCCGCAGTGCTGCAAGCGACTGGCTGGAAGAGAATTACGACGCCGTCGGCCAGCGGCCGACACTCGACCTTTCCGGTGAACTCGACGACGGCTTCAAGCCGTTGCGCGGCCCGGCGCCAGGACGCCGCGTCAAGGAATTCCTCGCCGCGCATATCAAGCCGGAGTCGGCGCGACGTCGGGCTTGAGCTATTCCCTAGCTGTCAGCAAATCCGTCCCGGCTGTCAGCATCTTCCGCAAGGGAACCGGCGGGGTGCTGGATCATGCCCTCGACGCGATGTAACTTACCTGAACGTAAAGGGGAGGTTGCGATGCTGCAGACGAGGCAGAACGCTCTTGGCGTCCGGTTTGAAGCGCAATGCCGGGCCTTCGAGAAGGAGCCGTTCCCGACGCTGGATGTGCGCAAGGACCGGCTGAAGCGTCTGCTGGCGCTCACCGAAAAGCATGAGGCCGAGATATGCGCTGCGATCGACAGCGATTTCTCCGCCCGTTCGGCCGAGGAGACGCGGCTTGCCGAACTGTTCGTCGTGCGCGCCGGCATCAGGCATGCGCTGTCGCATCTGAGCGCCTGGATGCGCGAGCGGCGCGTCGCCACCAGCCTGCCGTTCCTGCCTGGCCGCAACCGTCTGCTCCCGCAGCCGCTCGGCGTCGTCGGCATCGTCTCGCCCTGGAACTATCCGTTCCAGCTCGCCGTCGCGCCGGCGACGGCGGCGCTCGCGGCCGGCAACCGCGTCATGATCAAGCCGTCTGAGCTGACGCCGAAGTTTTCGGACCTGCTTGCCAGCCTGTTCGAGAAATATTTCGCCGCCGACGAGGTCGCCGTCATGGTGGGCGACGCCGATGTCGGCAAGGCATTCGTGTCGCTGCCTTTCGACCACCTCCTGTTCACCGGCTCGACCGCCGTCGGCCGCCAGGTGGCGCTGGCCGCCGCCGCCAACCTCACGCCGGTGACGCTGGAACTCGGCGGCAAGTCGCCGGCGATCTTCGATCCCTCCTGCGACCTCGACGCTTCGGTCGCCAGCGTCGCCTATGGCAAGCTGCTCAATGCCGGACAGACCTGCATCGCGCCGGACTATCTGATGGTGCCGCAAGGCCAGGGCGCGGCGGTCGCGGCCAAGTTCGCGGTCGCCATGGGCAAGCTCTACCCGCGGCTCGGCGACAACCCCGACTATACGGCGATCGTCAGCGAGCGGCATCACCGGCGGCTGAGCGACATGGTGGCCGAAGCGCGCGACAGCGGCGCCGATATCATCGAGGTCAACCCGGCCAACGAGACGCTCGGCGTCAGCGACCGCAAGATGGCGCCGGTGCTGGTGCGCAATGCCGGCGACAATCTGCGGCTGATGCGCGAGGAGATTTTCGGACCGGTGCTGCCGATCGTCGAATATGGCACGGTCGACGAGGCCATCGAGCATGTGAACCGAGGCGAGCGGCCGTTGGCGCTCTACTGGTTCGGCACAGACAGCGCCAACCGCCAAAGGGTGATGCGCGAGACGGTGGCCGGCGGCGTCACGATCAACGACTGCATGCTGCATCTGGTGCAGGAGCGGCAGCCCTTCGGCGGCGTCGGCGAGAGCGGCACCGGCGCCTATCACGGCGAATGGGGGTTCCGCACCTTCAGCAAGGAAAAGCCGATCTTCATCCAGTCGAAGCTCAGCGCGGGCAGCCTGCTGCGCCCGCCCTATGGCAGTACATTCGAGCGGATCTTCCGGCTGCTCAATCTCATCACTTGACAGCCTCGACCGGAGCATAGCGGGGTTTGACCGCGCTCCAACCGGGCGGTTGTCGCCGGCTATGGATGATTTTTCGCATCATGCTGACGGCTGCTGCCAGTAACGTTGGGGAAACCTGTCGGCGCGCCGTCAAAAGCGCCAGCCGGCTGGCAGAACAGCCCGCTTTTGTCGAGGCACAGCGTTCCATCCCGCAATGTTCTTGCAACTTTTCCGACTATATTGCGCCGCAACTTTCAGGTAGAAGCGCGCGTCCGCCGATCACGGCAAATTGAACTAGGCCCCGCGCACACCCATATCGGCCGCGCGCCCCAGTCGGAAGCGCCGACCTCGCCAGGTCCTGCAACGGAAAAATGACGATGCCGAAAATCAGGTTTCACAAGCTTGCGGCCATTGCCGTGCTCATCGGATTTGGCGCCTGGATGGGAACAGGCCAGTTTTCGTCCGTCGGCAGCGCCGCGAACAAGCCGGCTGACACAGGCAAGCCGGACGCCGCGAAGCCGGAAGCTGCCAAGCCGAACACGGCGCAAGCCGAGCCCAAGGCAGCGCCCCGCACCGTCGCAGTGGTCACGCCACCGCGCAAGACCTTCGCGCGCGCTATCCGCATCTCCGGCCTGACCGAGGCCGACAAGCGCGCGGTGCTTGCAACGCGCGTCAACGGCGTCATCGACAAGCTGCCGGTCAAGCAGGGCGACCACGTCAAGACAGGCGACCTGGTATTGATGCTTGCTGCCGAAGAGAAAATCTCGATGGTCGACAACGCAAGGCAGCTGCTTGTGCAGCGCAAGGCCGAGCTCGACGCCGCCGAGCGGCTGGCCAAGACCGGCAATCTGCCGAAGCTGCAGCTCGACACCGCCCGCTCGAACCTGACCCAGGCGCAATCGCAGCTCGAAACCGCGCAGGCCGAGCTCGACCGCAACGAGGTCAAGGCGCCGTTCGACGGTGTCATCGACCGCATCCCGGTGGAGCTCGGTAGCTCGGTGATGCAAGGCGGCGAGGTGGCGACGATCCTGAAGCTCGATCCGGTGATCGCGCGCGGCGAGATCAGCGAGCGCGACCTGCGCTATGTCAAGATCGGCGACGAGGCCGATGTCCGCCTGGTCAACGACCAGAAGGTCACCGGCACGGTGCGCTACATCAGCCGCGACGCCTCGGCGCAGACCCGCACCTTCCGCGTCGAAGTGGCGATCCCCAATGGCGACGGCTCCATCCCCGCCGGCATGACGGCTGAGATCACGCTCAGCGCCGAGCCGACCAATGCGGTCATGCTGCCGCGCTCGGTGGTGACGCTTGGCGACAAGGGCGATCTCGGCATCCGCGCCGTCGGCAAGGACAACAAGGTGGCGTTCTTCCCGATCGACCTCGTCGATGACACGCCGCACGGCCTGGTGCTGGGCGGCATTCCGGAAGATGCGCGCATCATCGTCGCCGGCCAGGAGCTGGTGAAGGAAGGCGACCTGGTGAAGCCCGTCGAGGCCGACCAGGCGACCATCAACAAGCTGATCGGCGAAGCGACCGCCGGCACGCAGTGAAGCACGACGCGCCATCACCGGTCCAATCCGGCGGTGGGTCCGCAGCCTTTGAAGCATAACAGGCCGAAGTCATGGATATCGTCAGACTCGCCATCAACAACGCCCGCCTCACAATATCGGCGCTGCTGTTCCTGGTCGTAGCGGGCTGGGTTGCCTATCAGTCGACGCCGAAGGAAGCGGAGCCCGACGTTCCGATTCCGATGATGTATGTCAGCCTGATCTATCAGGGCATCTCGCCGGAAGACTCCGAGCGCCTGCTGCTGAGGCCGATGGAAAGCAAGCTCAAGAGTCTCAAGGGGCTGAAGGAGATGCGCTCGGCCGCCTTCCAGGGCGGCGGCTATGTGCTGGTCGAATTCCAGCCGCAGACCGATCTGGCGACGGCGCTGCAGGATACCCGGAGCAAGGTGCAGGACGCCAAGGCCGACCTGCCGCAGGCGGCCGAGGAGCCGACGGTCAACGAGGTCAATGTCTCGGAATTCCCGGTTCTGGTCGTCACACTTTCCGGCGATGTGCCGGAGCGCGTGCTGACGGCCGCCGCGCGCGAGCTGCGCGACCGCATCGAGGAAGTGCCGGGCGTGCTCGAAGGCTCGCTGCAGGGCGCGCGCGACGACCTCGTCGAGGTCGTCATCGACCCGGTGAAGCTGTCCTCCTACGGGCTGCAGCTCGACCAGGTGATCCAGGGCGTCGCTTCCTCGAACAGCCTGGTCGCGGCCGGTAATCTCGAGGGCTCGGAAGGCAAATACGCGGTCAAGGTGCCGTCGCTGATCGAGACCCCTGAGGACGTCGCCAACCTGCCGGTCGTCGCCACGCCGAACGCCGTGGTCCAGGCCAAGGACGTCGCCACCATCCGCTCGACCTTCAAGGATGCCGAGACCGTGACCCGGCTCGACGGCAAGCCGGCCATCGCCATCGAAGTGAAGAAGCGCATCGGCGCCAACCTGATCGATACACTGACCCATGTCCGGGAAGTGTCGGACAATTTCATCAAGACGATGCCCGAGGGCATGCATGTCACCTACACGCAGGACAAGTCGGTCTTCGTCAACCAGCTGCTCGGCGATCTGCAGAACCATGTGATGATCGCCGTCATCCTGGTGTTCATCGTCATCCTCTACGCCCTGTCCGGACGGGCTTCCCTGCTCATCGGGCTTGCCATCCCGTCGTCGTTCCTGATGGGCATCCTGCTGCTCGCCATGATGGGCTACACGATCAACATGATCGTGCTGTTCAGCCTCATCCTGGCTGTCGGCATGCTGGTGGACGACGCCATCATCGTCACCGAATTCGCGGAACGGCGCATGAGCGAGGGTATGCCGAAGGCGGACGCCTTCGCGCTGGCCGCCAAGCGCATGGCCGGCCCAGTCATCGCGGCGACGATGACGCGCATCGCCGCCTTCTCGCCGCTCTTGTTCTGGCCCGGCATCATCGGCGACTTCATGAAATACATGCCGATCACGCTGATCGTGACGCTGTCGGCCTCGATGCTCTACGCGCTGGTCTTCGCGCCGACTTTGGGCGCGATCTTCGCCAAGGCGCCGGAGCATCACGAGGAAGGCAATCGCGACGGCTGGTACATGGCCGTGGTCAAGCAGGCTGTCCGCTTCCCGATCACCGTCATCCTGCTCACCGTCGGGCTTCTGGTCGGCGTCGGCTTCGCCTATTCGAAATATGGCGCGGGCGTCGAGTTCTTCCCGAGCGTGGAGCCGGATTACGGCCTGCTCTATGTGCATGCGCGCGGCAATCTTTCGCTGGCCGAAATGGACGCCGCCACCAAGACGGCGGAAAACCGGCTGCTCGGCTGGCCCGGCGTGAAGTCGGTCTATACGCGCGTCGGCAAGACCCAGGGCGGCGGCCAGGACATTCCCGAAGACGTGGTCGGGGTCATTCAGTATGAATTCGTCGACTGGCGCCAGCGCAAATCCGCCAACCAGATCCTCGATGACCTGCGCGGCGTGATGGCCGGCATTCCCGGCGTCGATGTCGAAGTGCGCGTTCCGGAAGCCGGCCCGCCGACCGGCAAGCCGATCCAGATCCGGCTGTCGGCCGCCGACCCGGCCGGGCTCGACGACAAGGCGCGCGCGGTGGCGGCGCGCATCGCCAAGATCCCCAACGTCATCGATATTTCGGACGGCCTGCCGCCGCCTGGCGTCGACTGGGCGCTCGAGGTCGATCGCGCCAAGGCGGCGCAATACGGCATCAGCCCGACCTCGGTTGGCACGGTGGTGCAGTTGGTGACCAATGGCCTCAAGCTGTCGGAATACAGGCCAGCCGGCGCAGACGACGCGGTCGACATCCGGCTGCGCCTGCCGGAGGACCGGCGCACGCTGTCGACGCTCGACGAGCTTCGCGTGCAGACCTCGCAAGGCTCGGTGCCGATCTCCAACTTCGTCGTGCGCAAGCCCGAGCCGACCGTCGGCATCCTCAACCGCATCGACGGCGCGCGCACTGTCGTGGTGCAGGCCAATGTCAGCGCCGGCGCGCAGGTCGCCGCCGTGCAAGAGCAGGTCACCAAGGCCGTCGCCGACATGGATCTCGGCAGCGGCATCCGCTGGAAGCTCGCCGGCTCCAACGAGGACAGCGCGGAAGCCAGCGCCTTCCTCGGCAAGGCCTTTGGCGCTGCGATCTTCCTGATCTTCCTGGTGCTCTTGGCGCAGTTCAACAAGTTCACCAGCGTGTGGCTTGTCTTGTCCTGCGTGGTCATGGCAACGATCGGCGTGTTCCTCGGCTTGCTTCTGACCGGCGAGGCCTTCGGCATCGTCATGTCGGGCATCGGCGTCATCGCGCTGGCCGGCGTGGTGGTGAACAACAACATCGTGCTCATCGACACCTATGACCGATTGCGCGAGGAAGGCTGGGACAAGATGGACGCGGTGCTGCAGACCTGCCGCGAGCGCGCCCGCCCGGTCGTGCTGACGGCGGTGTCGGCCATCCTCGGCGTGCTGCCGATCGCCTTCGGTCTCGGTCTCGAAATCTTCCATCATGAGACGACGATCAACGCCCCGTCGACGCAATGGTGGATATCGCTGTCCTCGGCGATCGTCTTCGGCCTGTCCTTCGCGACGCTGCTCACCCTGGTGGTGACGCCGTCGATGCTGATGGTTTTCACCCGCGCCAAGGTAAAGCCCGGCCAGCGGCGCAGCTGGTTCGGACGCCTGTTCCGCAGTGGCAAGGGCAAGGTCACGACCGACGCGCCCGCTGGCGATGCCGGCGTCGAGCCGACGGAAGCCTTCCCGAAAGCCGCGGAATAGAGCTTTTCCAGATAGGCAGTGCAAGAAGCCGTCCGGAACAACCGGGCGGCTTTTTGCATTGTTCCCTCGAAGTTCAACCAGACGGCGAGGATTTTTCATGACGATCGGCACAATTCTCGTAATAATCCTGATCCTGATCTTGATCGGCGCCGTGCCGGCATGGCCGCATTCGCGCTCCTGGGGCTACGGCCCTTCCGGCATTGTCGGTGTCATTTTGGTCGTGCTGCTCATCCTGCTGCTGATGGGCAGAATCTGATCTTCAATGAATTGCGGCCGGGCTTTCAAACCCGGCCGTTTCATCTTTCGTTGGAGCTTTTGATCAAGCAGCCAGGCGAGAGGGCTGCACGGCGATGCCGATATCCTGCAAGGCCTCCTTCACCGCTTCATCAAGCGGGGTATGCGGGATTTCGCCGATGATCTTTTCCAGCCGCGTCGAGACCAGCCGGTGCGCTTCGAAACGCAGATAGGACATCGACACGATCTCGCGCCACATGGCGACGAACGGGCTGCCGGCGCGCAGCACCCACCAGGGCATGAAGGAGAGCTTCAGCTTGCGGCCCAGCGCCTTCTCGGCTGCCGACTTCATGTCGAGGTCGGTGATGGCGTGGCCGGGGAAGTTGATGGCTTCGAAGAAGCCCGTTTTGTCGAGGTTCTTCGCCAGGCCGACGAAGGCGACGGCGAAGTCCGGCAGGTAGGCCCATTCATGGGTCAGGTTGGCCGGGCCGGGCGCGGTGTAGACGCCCTTCTCCATCTTGGCGGCGACGACGAGGTCGAACCAGGAGCCGCTGCCGGTGCCGCCGAAGAAGTCGCCGGCTCTGAGGACGATGGTGCGGACCCGGCCGGCTTCGGCCTCCCCGCGGAACAGGTCTTCCATGGCGCAGCGGATACGGCCCTTCTCGGTGGTCGGATGGAACGGCGTCGCCTCCGTGATCACCTGCGGCATCGGCGAGCCGTAATTGTAGACCGTGCCCGGGAAGAGATGCAGCGCGTTGTTTTCACGGCAGGCGGCCATGACGTTCTCGGCCATCGGCATGCACTTGCCCCAATCAGTGTAGATCGGGTTCAGGCCGTTGAAGACGATATCGACGCCTTGCGTGGCGCGGATCAGGGATTGACGGTCCAGCGCGTCGCCGGCAACAGCCGTGGCGCCTTTGAGTTCCGCCGGCACCTTGCCGGTGCGGGTGACGGCGCGGACGTCGAAGCCGGCATCGATGAAGGCCTTGCCGACCACGCGGCCGAGCCGGCCATTGGCCCCGAGGATTGCGATCTTGGTCATCTGTTCTCTCCGCTGTTTGCGTTTGCCCCTGAAATCTGATGCCTTCATCGACGAATTGAAATTGACTGAAGTCGGCGTTCTGTTATTCAAAAATGAATGAAGGAATTCGACTGGAACCTGATCAAGAGTTTTGTCGCAGTCGCCGAGACCGGCAGTCTGTCGGGCGCCGCGCGCCGGCTCGCGGCTAGCCAGCCGACGCTCGGCCGCCATATCGCCGAGCTGGAGGCGGCACTTGGCGTCACGCTGTTCCGGCGTGGGCGTCGCGGCTACGAGCTGACCGAAGCGGGCAGCACGCTCTACGAGCGCGGGCGGGCGGTCAGCGAGCAGGCCAATGCGTTCTCGCTGCTGGCGCTGGGCTCGGTCGAGGCGATCGAGGGCACGGTGCGCATCGCCGCTAGCGAGGTGGTCGCCGCCTTCGTGCTGCCGGACATGATGGCGCGGCTTGGCGGGGAAGAGCCCGGCATCGAGGTCGAGATCGTCGCCTCCAACCAAGTCGAGAACCTGTTGCGCCGCGATGCCGACATCGCCATCCGCATGGTCAGGCCGGCGCAGAACGAGCTGGTGGCGCGCAAGGTCACCGACATTCCGCTCTGCCTATGCGCCGCGAGCGCCTATCTCGACCGGCGCGGCCGGCCGGAAAAACCCGCCGACCTCGCCGATCACGCCTTGGTCGGCTTCGACCGCAGCGACGAGATCATTCGCGGCTTCACGTCGTTCGGCATTCCGGTCGGCCGCAGCCATTTCCGCTTTAGGACCGACAACCAGATTGTGCTGTGGGAGGCGGTGCGGACGGGAAACGGCATCGGCCTCGGCCAGGAGCCGCTGGCCGACCGCGATCCGGACCTGGAAAAGCTGTTGCCCGATGTACCCTTGCCGGTCCTGCCTGTCTGGCTCGCCATGCATCGCGACGTGCGCACCAGCATGCGCATCCGCCGCGTGGCGGATTTCCTGCACGAGGAGCTGAAGCGTTATTCGGCCGGCACGGGTTCGGGAGCGAATTCGGCCCGGTGAGCGAGGCCTGCCATCAGGAGCACGACGACCAGCAGGCCGGAAAGCGCAATGAAGATCGGTCCGAAGCTCGAATGCTCCGCGACGAAGCCGATCGCCGACGGCGCCACCAATATGCCGGAATAGCCCATGGTGGTGACGACGCTCATGCCGGTGCCGGATGACATGCCTTCCTGGTTGCCGCCGGCCGAGAACAGGATCGGCACCATATTGGCGATGCCGAAGCCGCAGAAGGCGAAGGCGGCGATGGCGAGGTAAGGCGAGGACGAGAGGCCGGCGACCAGCATGCCGGCGGCCGCGACCAGCGCCGAGCCGCGCAAGGTCTGCACTGCGCCGAAGCGGTTGCGCACGCCATCGCCCAGGAAGCGCATCAGCGCCATCACGCCGGAGAAGGCGGCATAGGCGAGGCCGGCGACCGCGAGATCGGCGCCCAGTTCCTGGTGCAGGAAGAGCGCAGCCCAATCGAGCACCGCGCCTTCCGAGATCATGGTGAGCAGCGCCATCAGCCCGACCAGATAGACGGCCGCGTGCCGCGGCAGCGTGAATTTCTGATGCTCGACAGCCTGCGGCCGGTCCTCGGCGACGAGATAGCGAATGGCGAAGGCGATCACGGCGAAGGCGACTACCGTGACTGCGACGGCATGGGGAAGATAGCCGTAGTTTTGGATCGAATAGCCGCCGAGCGCGCCGCCGGCGAAGCCGCCAAGGCTCCAGAAGCCGTGCGAAGACGACATGATCGCCCGGGAAAGCCTTCTTTCAACCACCACGGCATTCGAGTTCATGGCGACATCCATGCCGCCGATCGAACCGCCGAAGATGAGCATGGCGACCGCCGCCAGGGGAACATTGGGCGCGAGCGCCACCATAAGCAGGCCGAAGCTGCCGCAGATGCCGAACCAGCGCGTCACGCTGCGCGAGCCATGCCTGGAAATGAGATGGCCGCACCAGGTCATGGCCATGACCGCGCCGACGCCGAACAAAAGGATCAGCAGGCCGAGCGTGAATTTGCTGATGTCGAGCCGGGTCAGGAACACCGGGATCTGCGGCGCCCAACTGCCGGTCAGAAAACCATTGGCGAGGAAGATACCGGCGACGGCCCAGCGGCCGCGCGTCGCGGCCTGCATCGTGGTTTGCACGTTCATGGTTCTGAAATCCGCCATGTAAAATGGTTCGCGCGGCAAATTAGATCGATTCAATCGGCAGTCAAGGACCGTGATGCGGAAGTGCTTGGACCAAGGGGCGCGGCCCAAGGAGCTAGTGTCGTTCGTGGCAGGCAGCAGCTTTGGAGGTTTGGCAGAAGCGCCCCTCAGTTCGTCATCCTCGGGCGGAGCAAGGAGCGAAGCGACGCGCGCAGACCCGAGGACCCATGCCGTTCCCTGGGAGCTCCGCTGCGGCGCAGAATGTTCTCTGGGGTTGTACCGTTACGATATTCTGGACCGCGGCATTGTCCGACAGCCGTCACGGCATGGATTCCAGGTCTGCGCGCATCGCTTCGCTCCTTGCTCCGCCCTGGAATGACGACGGCGCGAAGACGCTCGGCTTATCAATGATCCTTCGGCCGCTTGGCCTCGAACTCTGTCTTCTTGGCTTCTGAAGCCTCGGTCTGGTTGAGCGCCTGCCATTCGGCATAGGGCATGCCGTAGATGATCTCGCGCGATGCATCCTTCGACAGCGCCACGCCCTCGGCCTCGGCGGCCTCGCGATACCAGTTGGACAGGCAGTTGCGGCAGAAGCCGGCGAGGTTCATCAGGTCGATGTTCTGGACATCGCCGCGTTCGCGCAGATGCGCCACCAGCCGGCGGAAAGCCGCGGCCTCGAAGTCGCGCTTCTGGTCGTCGCTGAGTTCGGTCATCTCGGAAACTCCCGGCCTGTCGGCTTTCTTATACCGGCCCGGTGCGCGAGCCGAACATCTTCACCTGATGTATATCGGCACGGCGGTCGATGGCGTCAACGATCGGCGCCAGCCGCTCAGCCCAGGCAAGCGCCCCAGCGCGGTCGGCGATCAGGTCCTGGCGGATTTCGATCAGCGCATGCGCGTAGCCGTTGATGATGGCGTGGCGGAACATGGTGTCGCCGCGCAGCGCGCCGTCATAGGGTTCGTTGTCGCCGACAACGAGGGACTTGTCCTGCGCCAACATATCGATCAGCGGCCGCGCCACGCGGTCGTCGCGGTCCCACAGCACGCCAACATGCCAGGGGCGAACAAAGCCCTGCATCACCGGCGTGAAGGAATGGACGGAGAAGATGAACGGCGCCTTGCCCGACGCGTGCGCCACGGAGGCGATCATCGCGCCGACGGCGTCGTGATAGGGCCGGTAGAAGCGGTCGAGCCGCCGCTCGCGTTCTTCAGAGGCCATCGGATAGTTGCCCGGCACCACGGTACCGTCATAGAGCTGACGGATCATGGTTGGGTCGTCCTCGCCCCGGTTGGGGTCGATCAACAGCCGCGAGAAGCCGGCCAGCACCGCCGGCGCGTCGAGCGCGGCCGCGAGCTCGCGCGTCACCGTCTCGACGCCGATGTCATAGGCGATGTGACGGTCGAATTCGGATGCCGGCAAACCGAGACTGCCATATTCCTCCGGCAGGTCGCGGCGGGCGTGATCGGCCAGAAGCACGACGCCTTTCTTGCGGTCGCCCTCGACGATGTCGAACGGCGTGAAAACTGTGGATCGGGTCATCGGCTGAAAAGGGGATGGCGGCTGCGATGTGGTATCGTCATTCCACGAAGAAGACGCCGGCGCAATGCCGTTGTTTGGCCAAGGTTTCCGCAAAAAATCCCCGGAGCGGGGAGAATTTGCGCGACGGGCCCTTCTAAATCGATTGGAATTGAACAAAACGGCGCGTTGACATGCGACCGGAGTTTGCTGAAAAGGGGCTTCGAGAGATGCAAATGTGGTTCGCAAGGGGATCTGCGATGGGTTTTGCCGGCCGGCTGCGCAAGCGCCTGGCCCTGCCGTTGCTGATCGTCGGTGCGGGATTTTTCGCGATAGCCGCGACCTCGCCGGCCCGGGCCGACTTCCGCGTTTGCAACGCAACGCAAAATCTGGTGGGCGTCGGCATCGGCTATCGCGCCAAGGCCGGCTGGATCACCGAGGGCTGGTGGCACATCGAAGGATCGACCTGCAAGACGCTGATCGAGGGTCCGCTGTCATCGAGGTTTTACTATCTTTATGCAGAAGACGCCGAGCGTGGCGGGCGCTGGGATGGCCCGATCAACATGTGCGTCGCCGAAAAAGAGTTCAAGATCGCCGGCGTGAATGATTGCGTCGCCCGGGGCTTCCAACGCGCCGGATTTCAGGAATATGACACGGGCGAGCAGGCCAGCTGGATGGTCCAGCTGACCGACGAGCCCGCAACGGGAGGCGCGCCAGCAGCGGCCCCCGCTCCGGGAACAAACAGTCAATGAGACGCAACCGCAAGGTCAAGATCCTCGCCACCATCGGTCCGGCTTCCTCCTCCGAGGGAATGCTGAAGAAGCTCTTCGAAGCGGGCGCCGATGTCTTCCGCATCAATATGAGCCATACCGACCACGAGCTGATGCGCACGCTGGTCGGCCGCATCCGCGCCGTCGAGGCCGCCGTCGGCCGGCCGATCGGCATCCTCGCCGATTTGCAGGGGCCGAAGCTCAGGGTCGGCAAGTTCGCCAACGGCAAGGAAGCGCTGACACCGGGGCAGACCTTCACGCTCGACGACAATCCGGAACCCGGTACGTCGAAACGTGTGTACCTGCCGCATCCCGAAATCCTGAGCTCGGTCGAGGCCGGTCACAGACTTTTGATCGACGACGGCAAGCTGGAGCTGAAGGCTCTGAAGGCCGACGGCAAGTCGATCACCTGCACCGTCGTTGCCGGCTCGGGCATATCCGACAAGAAGGGCGTCAGCCTGCCCGATACCGACCTGCCGGTCGGCGCGCTGACCGACAAGGACCGCTCCGATCTCGACGCTGTGCTTGCCACCGGCGTCGACTGGGTGGCGCTGTCCTTCGTGCAGCGGCCGGAGGATCTGGCGGAGGCGCGCAAGATCGCGCGCGGGCGGGCGCTGATCATGGCCAAGATCGAGAAGCCGCAGGCGGTCGCCCGGCTCCCCGAGATCATCGAGCTCTCCGATGCGCTGATGGTCGCCCGTGGCGATCTCGGCGTCGAGATGCCGATCGAAGCCGTGCCCGGCATCCAGAAGCAGATCACGCGCGCCGCGCGCCGAGCCGGCAAGCCGGTGGTGATCGCCACGCAGATGCTGGAATCGATGATCACCGCGCCCGTGCCGACCCGCGCCGAGGTCTCCGATGTCTCGATCGCCGTCTTCGAGGGCGCCGACGCGATCATGCTTTCGGCCGAATCCGCGGCCGGCGCCTATCCGGTCGAAGCTGTCGGCATGATGAACCGCATTGCCACCAAGGTCGAAACCGACCCGACCTATGCCGGCATCATCAACGCGCAGCGTTCGGAACCCGAGGCGACCGGGGCCGACGCCATTTCACTTGCCGCCCGCGAGATCGCCGAGACGCTGAAACTGTCGGCGATCATTTCCTACACCGCGTCCGGCACCACCGGGCTGCGCGCCGCTCGCGAGCGCCCACAGGTGCCGATCGTGGCGCTGTCGCCGATCCTCAGCACGGCGCGCCGCCTGTCGCTGCTGTGGGGCACGCATTGCGTGGTTTCGGAGGATGCTACCGACCTCGACGACATGGTCGACCGGGCCTGCCGCATCGCGCTGGAAGAAGGTTTCGGCAAGCCTGGCGACCGCGTCATCATCACGGCCGGCGTGCCGCTCAGGACACCCGGATCGACCAATATGCTGCGGATTGCATATATCGGGTCTGAGACTCACTAGGAATGCCGATATTCAGGTGAGGCCGGCCTGCACGTAGCGGCTTCCTGCGCTTCCGGTGCTCACGTCCTTTAAGTACGTTCCGCTCCGGTTCTCGGAAGCCATCCAGTTTGGTCGCTTCGAGCCCATCTTCGACTCCGGCTCGGCCTGACCTGAATCTCAACGCATCCCAGGCGCTTGGTTTTCGAGGTCAACTTGGCGCGAGTTCTGCGTTGGGCACCTTGAGTTCGGGGCAGCGGTCGGCGCCCTGCGTGTCGCCGGCGATACGGCCTTCCACGGTTCTTGCCATTGCCTGGAGATCGATCGGCGCGCCGGCCACCTTCCGGATCGCGCCGACCACGAGATCGGGCGCGATCCAGTCCGGTTTGTGGCCGAGATTGCGGACCCAAACCAGTTCTGCGCCGGGAATGTCGCGCTCGAGGCCGACGGAGTGGATCGTCGCGTAGACCACCTTGTCGCGGTCGCCCGAGATGACGACGGTCGGCGCCTTGATCTCCCGGTAAGCGGGAGAGGCGGCCCGGACATAGTCGTGGAGCTGGGCGACGTCGCGGGCGTTGGCGCGAAAGGCGGATGGCCTGAGCACCAGCGGGATCGAGGCGTTTTGGAGATAGAAGTCCGGGAGGGTGTTGGGGGAGAAGACGCAAGCCGTCGCGTCGCCGATCCGCAGCATGCCGGCCGGGTAAGCGAGCGTTTCGGAAAACAGCCAGCCGACCACCGGCGTGGCGGTGAGCTTGTAATACCAGGCGGTCGCGCCGCCCGGCCATGGATGCGTGGCGGGCGCGAGGAAGACCAGGCCCAGCGTCTTTTCAGGATGCTGGCGAGCGAAGGCCGTGGTGATCGCGCCGCCGAAGGAATGCGCAACGACAATGGCCTTTGCAATGCCGAGGCGGTCCATCAGCTGGGCAATGGTGTCCGCCTGAGCGGCCAAGGTTTCATTATCGCCACGCTCCGACCAGCCGAAACCGGGACGGTCGAGGAACAGCATTTCGGCGCGGCCCTCGAGCGACGGCTTCAGCGGCAGCATCTGGTCCTTCAGGTTGGCGCTGGCGCCATGGATGAAGACGACCGGCGGCAGGTCGGCGCCGGCAGGCGCCGGGACATGGGCATAATGGATGCGCGCGCCGTTAACCTCGGCGAACTCGCCGGCCGGCGGACAGCGTCGCTCGATCAGCCAGACGCCGGCGCGGGTGATGCCGGCCAGGGCAAAGAGGAGCGCGATGAGGAAGAAGAGCGCGGCGCCGATGAGGTTCATGCGGTGAGATACGAGGGCAGGTGACGATCTGGTTCAGCGGTCAGGCGATCTTGACAGGTTGAGGCCGCGTTGGCAGCCGGAATCTGTCACGCTGCCGTGGTCAGCGCGAGCCGGCGGTTTCCGCCAACCGTCAACGCATGCCATCCGGCAACGGAAGCGGCCCGTCAAAAACTCCCGCGAAGGTTAGTTCAGATTGATGTCGCGGCTTGCCGACCGCATCGACACCGAGAAGCCGGCCAGAACGTCGAATAGCGCGATGATCATCAGCGTGAAGAAGACGGAGTGCGCCGCGCCCTTCACCAACAGGAACTCGACGAGAAAGGCGATGAAGACCAGCGTCGACAGAAGGTGATCCAGGATCGAGGCATTGGTCGTCCGCACCGATTTCGAGATCTCGACGAAGAGAAAGATCAGCCCGATCAGCACCATCAGGTCGCCGAGCGTCATCGAGAAGACGCCGCCCGACATCATGCGGAAGGAGAACATCTCGGTCATCCAGGGATCGTCGCCGCCGCCGAACAATCCGAGCAGGCCGAGATTGTAGAGGACGAAAGGCACGATCAGCAGCGGGATGGCACCGAACATCTGGGCGACTCCAATCAGGGCACCCCCTTTTGTAAAATCCGCGGCAAGCGCGCCGTCAAGGTTTTTCGCCGCCGCGGCGAACACGCTGTAAGACCTAATGAAATAACGATGTCAGCCCGTTGCGCCGCCATCGGCAGCGCGAGCGATCAATTCCGGACGCCGCCGGCGCCAAAACAAAAAGACCGGCCAGGGGCCGGTCTTTCGAAACGTCAGAAATCCTTGGAAGCTTCTCAGCTTTCCTTCGGCTCCAGAACCTGGCGGCCGCGATACATGCCGGTCTTCAGGTCGATGTGGTGCGGGCGGCGCATTTCGCCGGAATTCTTGTCCTCGACATAGGTCGGGGCCTTGAGGGCGTCGGCCGAGCGGCGCATGCCGCGCTTCGACGGAGAGGTTTTTCTTTTTGGAACGGCCATGGATATGCTCCACTACATGGTCAAAATGCCCCGGCAACCCTCGCGAAAGGGCCGCATCGAGGCCATAATCTGAGAAAGTCGGGTGCCTATACACGCCTTGCGCCGTTTTGGCCAGCGCTGGCCGCGAATTTTTTTGAGCCGGCGCCGCTTCGTCTGGATCAGGATGCCGTTTCCTCGAAACGCCGTCCTGCTCCAAGTCTTCGTTGGAGCGTGATCTTCTCCGAAAACCGGTTCCCACTTTTCGGGATCACGCCCTAGTCGAGGCATCCGACGTAGGCGCCGGACCGGCTGGCGCGCCGCTCGATCAGCGAGGCCAGCCGCCTCAGTCCCGGCCCCGGCTTGGCCGGATTGCGCGCGATCGGGTTGGGCAGGCTGACGGCGAGCAGGGCGGCCTGCCTGCGCGACAGCTGCTTGGCCGAGACGCCGAAATGATGCCGGGCGGCAGCCTCGATGCCATAGATGCCCGGTCCCCATTCGGCGATGTTGAGATAGATCTCCATGATCCGCCGCTTCGACATCACCGCGTCGAAATAGACGGCCAAAGGCAGCTCGACGACCTTGCGCACGCTGCCAAGCGGCCGCGACCACAGGAAAAGGTTCTTCACCGTCTGCATGGTGATGGTGGAGGCGCCGCGCGTCGCCTCGCCGGCCAGCGCGTCATCGACCACGCCGCGCAATTCACCCAGATCGACGCCGCGATGGAAGCAGAACTGCCCGTCTTCCGACATGATCACTGAATGCGCCAGCACCGGCGCCACGTCGTCGATCGACACCCAGCGCCGGTCATAGCCCGAGAAGGTCGCGAGGTCCTTCAGCATCAGGGTCGATATCGGATGCACGAAGGACGGCAAATAGAGGAAGGTCAGCACGACCGGAATGGCCGCCAGCACGAGCGCCACGACCAGGCAGCGCCGGCCGATGCGCCTCAGACTGGCGCGGCTCAGGCGCCGCGAGCGCGCCATGTCCAGCCCTTCGCTTCCATGTTCGACGATCGGTTCCGTCAAGCCGTCCCACCCGTGCCTCGCCCCCTCCGGCATAAAGGCGCGCGCCTGCTTGCGCAATGTCTGAGTGTCGGCTACCGCTCCCGGCCATGAGCAAAGACGACCAGATCGCCTTCGAAACCGCGCTTTTGATGCGCGCCGCGGCCGTCGAGACCGAGCTGCGCCGGATTCTCGACGGGCGTCCGCTCACCGGTGAGATCACGCGGCCCGAGCGCCTGATGGCGGCCATGCGACATGGCGTGCTCAACGGCGGCAAGCGGCTGCGGCCTTTTCTGGTCATGGAAAGTGCCGCGCTGTTTTCGGCCGACAATGACGCGGCGCTGCGTGTCGCGGCGGCGCTGGAATGCGTGCATTGCTATTCGCTGATCCATGACGACCTGCCGGCGATGGACGACGACGACCTGCGGCGCGGCCAGCCGACGGTGCACAAGGCCTTCGACGAGGCCACCGCCATCCTCGCCGGCGACGCGCTGTTGACCTTGGCCTTCGACATCATTGCCGATGAGGCGACGGCTTTGCCTGCCGACCGTCGAATGGCGCTCGTGCTGGCGCTAGCCCGCGCCGCCGGCGCCGGCGGCATGGTCGGCGGCCAGATGCTCGATCTGGAAGCCGAGCGCAAACGGCCCGACGAGGCAGGCATCATCACGCTGCAGGCGATGAAGACCGGCGCGCTGATCCGCTTCGCCTGCGAGGCCGGCGCGATCGTCGCCGGCGCGCCATCCGCCGACCGCGAGCGGCTGGCCGAATTCGGCTCGGCAATCGGGCTTGCCTTCCAGCTCGCCGACGACCTGCTCGACCTCACCGCCGACGCCAAGCAGATGGGCAAGGCGACCAACAAGGACGCCGCCGCCGGCAAGGCGACGCTCGCTTCGCTGCACGGCCCCGGCTGGGCGCGTGGCCAACTCCACGGGCTGATCGACCAGGCGCATGCGCTGCTCGATCCCTATGGCGAGCAGGCAGGGTTGCTCAAGGAGGCTGCGACCTTCATCGCGACGCGCAACAGCTGACGACAGGCTATCGGAGGCCTGAAGATGCTTTCTTGCCATAGCGGAGGCCGTCGACCAGCAAGGCGACCATGCGCTGGGCCTGATCGGCGCCGCTCAGCCTCGCGATGGCGTTGAGCAGGTCCCCTGCATCGACATCACCGCGGATTTCTCCCGCGGTCGCCGCGGCACGCAGCAGTTGGCCGAGCGCGGGCTCCAGATTCTGCTGGAAGTAGAGCGGCAGCGGCTCGAAGACGGGATCTCCTGAATGCAGCGCTTCGGCCAAGCCGCGCTTGGTCGCGATAAAGGCCACATAGCGCTCAATCCACTTCAACAAAGCCTCGCCAGGCTCATAGCTGGCCGCGAGGAGAGGCGCGGCGGCGGCGCAGGCATCGATTTCACGACGAAACACCGCGGCCACGAGATCGGAGCGCCGCGGGAAGTGCCGATAGACCGTACCGACCCCGACACCCGCCTTCTCGGCGATCTCGCGCACCGGCGCATCGACGCCTGAGGTCGCGAACACCGCCTTGGCCGCCTGCAACAGCGCGTCGAGGTTGCGCTGGACGTCGACACGCACACGTCGGTCGGCGCCTTCCGCCACCTCATTTTGGGTTCGCCGTTTGTCGCTCACCAAATACCTCTTGAAAAACGGAACAATGTTCCGTATTTGTGAATCGGAACACTGTTCCGCATCCGCCAACATAGTGCAGGGCGGCGGCTGTGACAATCAATCGGACAACAGGAGACGATCATGCCGGACAATCGCATCGCGCTGGTCACTGGAGCCAATCAGGGTGTCGGTCTGCAGGTCGCGAAGGAACTCGCGGCAAACGGGGTCACCGTCCTTGTCGGATCGCGCAAGTTCGAGCGCGGCGAGGCGGCGGCGAGCGAGATCGGGCCGAGGGCCATCGCGCTGCAGCTCGACGTGACGGACCAGGACTCGATCACCGCCGCGGCGGCGCGTATCGGCGACGAATTCGGCCGGCTCGACCTGCTCGTGCAGAATGCCGCGATTTCGAACACCGGACGCCGGCCGGACGAGACGGTCGAGGATCATGCCAGATTGACCCGCCCGAGCAACGTCTCCCTCGATGAAGTACGCGCCGTGTGGGAGACCAACGTGTTCGGCGTGCTTGCCGTTTACCAGGCGATGCTGCCGCTGCTGCGCCGATCGGCGGATGCCCGCATCGTCAACGTGTCGAGCGGCGTCGGTTCGCTGACCTCCAACGCCGACCCTGCCTTCGGCTATCGCGCGTTGTTCGGCCCGGTCTATCCGGCCTCCAAGACCGCGCTCAACGCCATAACGCTGGCGATGATGATTGAGCTCGAGTCGACAGGCATCAAGGTCAACCTGGTCTCGCCAGCCTACACCCGCACCAACCTCAACAATTACGGCGGAACGGAATCGGTTGAGGACGGCTCGCGCGAGGTGGTCCGCGTTGCCCTGCTCGGTCCGGAGGGTCCCTCGGGGACATTCACAAGATGGGAGAACGTGACGATCCCCTGGTGACGGCAAATCGGTGACGGCAAATCGAACATAGCCTGCAGCGGGAGCTTCCGCCGCAGGCCGCTTAGGCGGCGCACTGGATCCAAAGGAGAACAGCAATGCAGTACCGTACACTCGGGCGAACCGGCATCAAGGTCAGCCCCTATTGCCTGGGCGCGATGATGTTCGGCGGCATAGCCAATGCCGATCATGACGATGCGATCCGCATCATCCATAAGGCGCTGGATTTCGGTATCAACTTCGTCGACACCGCCGATCGCTACAGCGCCGGCGAATCCGAGCAGATCGTCGGCAAGGCCCTGAAGGGGCGCCGCGACAGCATCGTGCTTGCCACCAAGGTCCACGGCCCCATGGGCGATGATCCCAACATGCAGGGCAATTCGCGGCGCTGGATCACCCGTGCGGTGGAGGATTCGCTCAAGCGCCTGCAGACGGACTACATCGACCTCTACCAGATCCACCGTCCTTCACCGGACACCGACATCGAAGAGACGCTTTCGGTGCTCACCGACCTGATGCAGGCGGGAAAGGTGCGCGCCATCGGCTCCTCCACCTTCCCGGTTTCCGAAATCGTCGAGGCGCAGTGGGTCGCGGAGCGGCGCGGCCTCGCGCGCTTCCGCACCGAGCAGCCGCCCTATTCGATCCTCGACCGCGGCATCGAACGCGACATGCTGCCGACATGTCAGCGCTACGGCATGGGCGTGCTGGTCTGGAGCCCGCTGTCCAAGGGCCTGCTTACCGGCCGCTACCGCAAGGGGCAGCCGCTGCCCGAGGGCAGCATACGGGCGAAATTCATGCCGAGACAGATGTCCGATGAGCGGAGCCTCGATGTGGTCGAGCAGCTCATCCCTCTGGCGGCCGAAGCCGGCATGTCCCTCACTCACATGGCGATGGCGTTCGTCATGGCGCATCCCGGGGTGACATCGGCGATCCTCGGCCCGCGCACCATGCAGCATCTCGACGACCTGCTTGCCTGCGCCGACATCCGCCTGACCGACGACGTCCTCGACCGCATCGACCGGATCGTTCCGCCCGGCACCGATGTCGGCCTGAACGAGGCCGCATACAATCCACCGGCTCTGACCACCGCCAGCCTCCGCCGCCGTCCACACACGGAAGGGGCGGCGGTATGAGCACGGCGACGCGTCGGGACGACGTCAGTTCTGCACGTTCGCGGCGCGTGGATCGGGAATGGGCACGGCGGCGATCAGTTCGCGCGTGTAATCCTCGCGCGGCGACGACAGCACCGCGCGGCGCGGGCCGGCTTCGACGATGCGGCCGGCGCGCATGACGGCGACGTCATGGCTCATGCGCTCGACCACCGCCATGTCATGCGAGATGAAGAGATAGGCCAAGCCCAGCGTCTCCTGCAGCTCCAGCATCAGGTCGAGCACGCGAGCGCGCACCGACACGTCGAGCGCGGCGACGCTTTCGTCGGCGACGATCAGCTTCGGTTCCAGCGCCAGGGCGCGTGCGATGCAGATGCGCTGGCGCTGGCCGCCGGAAAATTCGTGCGGATAGCGCGAGGCGTGATCGGCTTCGAGCCCGACGCGCGCAAGAAGCGAGGCCACGCGCTCGCGTCGATCGTCCCTGGAGCCGATGCCGTGGATGACGAGCGGCTCGGCGATGGCGGCGCCCACCGTCATGCGCGGGTCGAGCGAGGCGTAGGGATCCTGGAAGATCATCTGCGCGGCGCGGCGCACCGGCCGCATCGCGCTCGCCGAGAGGCCGTGAACGGACGTGCCGCCGATGATCACCGAGCCGGTGAACGGAACAAGGCCGAGCACGGCCTTGCCGGTGGTGGACTTGCCGGAGCCGCTCTCGCCGACGAGGCCGAGCGTGCGGCCCGGCCTTATCTCGAAGGAGACATCCTGCACCGCCGGCGCTTCCGAGGCGCGGCGGCGGAACAGGCTGGAGGAGGCGCCGTAATCGACGACAAGCTTCTTCACCGAAAGTACGGGCGCTTCCCCGTCTGGGACCGGCGGTCGGGGGGTGGCCGTGACCCGGGGCGGCGCGTCGGTTCCCGCAAAGGCGCCGAGGCGCGGCACGGCGGCGAGCAGCTCGCGCGTATAGTCGGCCTGCGGCCGCTCGAAGATGTCGAGCACGGATGCCGCCTCAACGATCCGTCCCTCGCGCATGACGGCCACCCGGTCGGCCATCTCGGCGACGACGCCCATGTCATGGGTGATGAGGATGATGGCGGTGCCGAACTCCCGCTTCAGTTCCCGCATCAGCTTCAGGATCTGCGCCTGCACCGTCACGTCGAGCGCCGTCGTCGGCTCGTCGGCCAGAAGCACTTTCGGCCGACAGGACAGCGCCATGGCGATCATGACGCGCTGGCGCATGCCGCCGGAGAGCTCGTGCGGATATTGCTTCATGCGCCGCGCCGGGTCGCTGATATGCACGACATCCAGCATGTCGCGGGCACGCTGCTCGACGCTTGAACCTTCCGCGCCCTGGTGGGTCCGGATCGCCTCTGTCAATTGCGCGCCGATCGAGTGTACAGGGTTGAGCGACGTCATCGGCTCCTGGAAGATCATCGCGATCTCGCCGCCGCGCACGTCGCGCATGGCGCGCTCCGGCAGGCGCGGAAGCGACTGGCGTTCGAGCCTGATGTCGCCGCCGGCGATGCGCAGCGAGGCGCGCGGCAACAGGCGCATGATCGAGAGCGCCGTCACCGATTTGCCCGAGCCGGACTCGCCGGCAAGGCAGAGCGTCTCGCCCGGCGCCAGCGCAAAGCTGATGCCGTCGATGACGCGCCTCGCGCCCTCAGGCGTAAGCGCGTCCACCGACAGGTTCTCGACGGTCAGGACAGCATCTCTTCCTCGCCCGGAACCATCCGCCATCAATTGAAGACGATCCTTGGGAAGTAGAACGAGACGACCCAGTTCGGCATGTCGACGATCTCGCTGATGCGCAAGTCACCGCAGACCGAGCAGAGCATGTAGGCGTCGACCGGCTTCAGCCCATGGTCGGCGGCGAGCAGATCGACCATGCGCATCACACTTTCGCGCGCCGCGGTCATCAGGTCCGGTCCGACGCCGGTAGTGACCTCGTAGCCCGCCTCGTCGAGATGGCGGGTCACCGGCCCCGGCGTGGTGAAGCGCGGACTTTCCAGCCGCGCATCCTTGACCAGCTCGATCGTCGCCTCGACGTCCATGCGGCTCTCGATCGCCGTGCCGCACACCTCGCCATCCCCTTGAGCGGCGTGGGTGTCGCCGATCGAGAACAGCGCTCCCTCGACCTCGACCGGGAGATAGAGCGTGGTTCCGGCCGCAAGGTCGCGGATGTCGAGATTGCCGCCGACACGGCGCGGCGGCACCACGGAATGCAGGCCGCGTTCGGCGGGCGCCACGCCGATCGTGCCGGCGAAAGGTTTCAGCGGCACGCGCCCGCCCGGGCCGTAGAGCGCCGGCGCCAGCGAGGCGGCATCATATTTCCAGATATGCAGCGCCGGCTCCTTGAACTGGTCGGCGAGCAAGCCGAAGCCCGGAATGTTGGCGGTCCAGCCGAGGCCCGACGGTTCGAAATGGCGCAGCGTGATCTTCAGCGCATCGCCCGGCATCGCGCCCTCGACATAGACCGGTCCGGTCACCGGATTTACCTTGCCGAAATCCATGGTCGAAACATCCGCCACCGTGGAGTTCGCGTCGAACTGTCCGCCGGAGGAATCGAGGCATTCGAAATGGATCGTCGAACCCGGCCCGGCGGTCAGCGCCGGTTGGAAATCGCGGTTCCAGCCGAAATGATGGCTGGCGCGATGGATGGTGTAGTCGCACTTCACGCACATGGCTGTTGCTTCTCGTTTGTTTTTGGCAAAGCCGCCCTCCCGTTCAGGCGGCATCGTTGAAGGCTGCCGGCGGCGGGACGGACGTCCGCCGCCGGCAAATGAGACGGCCTATTTGTTCACATAGATCGCTTCGTAATTGATCACGCGGGTCGGATCGATATAGATCTCGTCCGGGCCGCCCATGCGCTTGGCCTTGGCCACCACGCGGCGTTCGTTGAAGACCGGAATCCAGGGCGCGTCATTGGTCTGGATGTCGGTGAAGATCTGCGCCCAGACCTTGTTGCGCTCCTCGGCCTTGGCCGGCACTGGCATGGCGTCCGCCGCCTGCCCGCGGGCGTCGATGTCCTTGTTGCAGTACCACGACCAGTTCCAGCCGCCGGCAACCGCGCTGCCGCAGCCGAGGATCGGCCCGTAGAAGTCGGACGGATCCGGAAAGTCGGCGATCCAGCCGAGCCCGCCGGACCAGACCATCGGCGCCTGGCCCTGCGTGCCGCCGGCGGCAATCACGTTCGGATTGGCCACTGCCTTGATCTCGGCCTTGACGCCGATCGCCGCCAGATCCTGCTGGATCGCCTGCGTGATGCGCGGCTGCGGATCGGTGTTGGAGGTGTAGATCTGGGTCGAGAAGCCGTCCTTCAATCCGGCTTCGGCGAGCAGCGCCTTGGCCTTTTCGGGATCGTAGGCATAGCCCTTGTAGTTCTGGTCGTAGCCCGGCATCAGCGGCGGCAGCACCTGGCTTGCCGGCGTGGCGCGGCCGTTGATGATGCGCACGATACGGTCCTTGTTGATGGCCATGTTGACGGCCTGCCGCACCTTGGCGTTGTCGAAGGGTTTTACCTGCGTGTTCAAAGTGACGTAACTGGTTTCCAGCTGCTGGCGGTCGACGATCATGCCCTCGAACTCGGGGGACTTCTTCATCTCCAGATATTTCGCTGGCGGGATGCCGTCGCCGGCAATGTCGACCTCGCCCTTCTGCAGGCGCAAAAGCGCCACCAGCGGTTCCTGGCCGATCTCGATCGTGAAAGAGTCGACATGCGGCCGGTCCTTGATGAAATAATCGGGGTTCTTCTGGAAGACGAGGCGCTGGCCGATCGTCCATTCCTTCAGCGTGAAGGCGCCGGAGCCGACCGGATGCTTGCCGAAATCGCCGCCGGCGGCCTCCACCGCCTCCTTCGGCACGACCGAAGCGAAGTTGAGCGCCAGCACGTTGAGGAAGGTGGCGTCGGGCTGCGAGAGCGTGAACTTCACCGTATGGTCGTCTATCGCCGTGATGCCCTCCATCGTGTCGGCGGTGCCGGCCGTCATCTTGTCGGCGCCCACGATCGAGTGGAAGAAGCCGGCGCCCGGGCCTTGCGTCTTCGGGTTGACGGCGCGCTCGATCGACCATTTCACGTCCGCCGCCGTCACCGCGCGGCCGTTGGTGAACTTGACGCCGGGATGCAGCTTGAACGTATAGACCTTGCCGTCGTCGGAGACGTCGTAACTGTCGGCGAGCGACGGTCCGAGCTCCGTCGTGCCCGGCTTGTAGTCGACCAGGCGCGAGAACAGGGCGTTGATCATCGACCAGTTCTGCCAGTCATAGCCGATGGCGGGGTCGAGCGTGGCGATGTCGTCCTTGTAGGTGACGATGATGTCGCCGCCATTGGTCGGCGTGTCGGCGAAGGCGAGCCTGGCCGGCATCAGGGCCGAGGTGGCGAGCAGTGCCGCCAGGCCAATCTGTTTGACGAATTTGTTCACTGAGTTCACTCCTCTGTTGGTCTTGTTGGTTATTGGCTGCGGATGCGGGGATCGACGAACGGGGCGACGAAGTCGGCGAGAAGGTTGCCGAGCACGATGGCCAGCGCCGAGACCAGTGTGACGCCCATGATGATCGGCACGTCGACCTGCTGGATAGCCTGCCAGGCGAGCTGGCCGATGCCGGGCCAGCCATAGACGGCCTCGACCACGACCACGCCGCTCATGAACTGGCCGATGTCGATGCCGACCATGGCGATGATCGGCAAAAGCGCGTTGGGCAGCGCGTGGCCGAGCACGACGCGGCGGCCGCTGAGGCCCTTGGCGTGGGCGGTGCGCACATAGTCCTGACGCAGCACCTCGATCATGGCGGAACGCACCATGCGCGCATACCAGCCGGCGCCGAGCACGCCGAGCGTGAGCGCCGGCAGCACGACATGCCGCGCCGTGCCGAAGCCGGACATCGGGAACCAGCCGAGCGTGGCGGCAAAGACATAGAGAAGCAGCAGCGCCACGACGAATTGCGGCGACGAGACGCCGACGAAGGACAGCATCATCACCGAGCGGTCGACGAAGCCGCCGCGCCGGACCGCCGCGATGATGCCGAAGGTCAGGCCGAGCGCGACCTCGAGGACGATGCCGGCGGCCATGAGGATGAGCGTCGCCGGCAGCCGCGCCAGGATCAGCGGCAGCACCTCGGTCTTCTGCGTATAGGAGCGGCCGAGATCGCCATGCAGCAGGTTGCCGACATAATGCAGGAACTGCATGACCAGAGGCTGGTCTAGGCCAAGCTCATGCCGGATGGCGGCCACCATCTGCGGCGTCGCGGAGCGTCCGGCGATCAGCACGGCGGGGTCTGCCGGCAGGAAATAGAGCAGAAGGAAGGTGATGGCGGCCACGCCGAGCAGGATCAGCACGGCCTGGACGAGACGGCGGGCGAGGAAGAAGGCCATCGTCACAGCCTCCCGCGCTGGGTCGGGTCGAGGATGTCGCGCAGGGCGTCGCCGATCAGATTGAAGGACAGCGCCGTGGCGAGGATGATCGCGCCGGGGATGAACACCAGCCAGGGCGCATCCTGGAAATAGCTCTGGCTCTCGAAGATGATGTTGCCCCAGGAGGGCTGCGGCGGCTGCACGCCAATGCCGAGGAAGGACAGCGTCGCCTCGAGCAGCACCGTGGTGGCGATGCCGAGCGTGCCCCAGACGATCGCTGTCGGCATCAGGTGGGGAAGGATGTGCAGAAGGATGATGCGGCCATTGCCGGCGCCCAGCGAACGCTCGGCGACGATGAAGTCGCGTTCCACCAGGCCGCGCGTTTCGGTGTAGACGATGCGGGCGACCTGCACCCAGTTCACCAGGGCGATCACCATGGCGACGATCCACAGGCTGGGTCTCAGCAGCGCCGCGAGCGCGATGGCGAGCAGCAGCGCCGGAAAGGCCATCATCAGGTCGGTGAAGCGCATCAGCAGGTTGCCGGCGGCGCCGCGCAGATAGCCGGCGAGCAGCCCGACAAGCAATCCGATCGCGACGGCGACGCCGTTGGCGACGAGACCGATGATCAGCGACGTGCGGGCGCCGAACAGCACGCGGGCGAAGAGGTCGCGGCCGAGCGTGTCGGTGCCGAACAGATGGTCGCCGCCGGGCGGCAGCGGCGCGCCTTCGAGCGACAGGCCGTCGGCAAGCTGGTCGTCCGGCGAGAAATGCGCGATCCATGGCGCGAAGATCGCCGCCAGCAGGACGAGCACGACCACGATCAGCCCGAAAAGGGCGGAAGGCCGTCTTGTCAGTTCGCGCAGAACCCGCATGCCAGCGGCCTACATCGCGCGCGGCACGGGCTCATGCCCGGCGACTATGGAAGCGGCGACGTGCTCGACGGTGAGCCGGCGCTGCATGGCGAGGCGGCAGAGCGTGCGATAGGCGCCGGTCTCATCGCCGCCTTGCGCGGCCATGATCGAGCGCATCGCGTCGTAGACAATCGGTCTCAGCCGCAGCCGCTCCTCCAGGCCGGCAATGCGCGCCTTGACGGCCGTTCGCTCATGGTGGGCGTGCGTGGCAAGCACCAGCGCCGGATAGACCGAGGAGGCGGTGACTGGCTTGGCGATGAGCGCGCCGGCGCCCTTGCCGAGCGCCCAGGCGATGCGGCCCGGCGCTTCGGAACCGAGCAGCGCGACCACCGGAACGGGCGCCTCGTCCCCGTCCCATGGCAAGAGATCGTCCCAACCCTGATCGGCGTCGACGAGCACGATGTCCGCCGGCGTTTCGGCAAGATCGAGCGGTTTCCACTGCACGAGGACGGTCACGCCGAGACGTTCGAGCTGACGCTTCAGGCGCTCGATGTTGTCGTCGGTGCGATGCAGGATCGCGGCGCGCCAGGAAACGAAACTCGGCGTCCGCGTCATTGCACGACCCTCAGATGCGGGACGGGCTGGCTGGCCAGCGTGCCGACAAGATAGGGATCGGCGACAATCGCGCCATGCGAGGCGATGACGTCGAAGCCGGACTGCTCGTTGATGCGGCCGAGATGGAAAGGCAGGGCCGCATGATTGGTGCGCAGGTCGATTGCGAGGGGGCCGAGCACAGTCTGTCGCGGCTTGGCGTGCAGGAAGCCGCGCACGCTGGCGGGGTCGTCGCGATTGGCATCGGTGATCGCCTCGGCGCAGAGCTTCACCGCCGCATAAGCGCCGGCGAAGAAGCTGGAGACGCGGCGTCCGGTGCCGAAACGGGCGGCGACGCGCTGCTTGAAAATCCGGTTTTCGAGCGACGCCAGGCTTTCGAAGTAAGAGGCTGTCGAGAGCTGGCCGACGGCTGTGCCCGGCTCGATCTCGCCGAGCTCGCATTCCGTCAGGTCGCAGCTCAGCACCGGGCAGCGTTCCGGCGCGAAGGCAGGATCGCGATCCGCCAACCGGCGCACGGCGGCCAGGAAGGCGTAGCTCGACGGGCCGATCATGTTGTTCAAGATGAAGTCGGGCCGGTGGCGCTCCAGATCGGCGATCAGCAGGCCGACATCGGTCTCCTCGATCGGCAAATAGCGCTCGCCGAGCACCTCGCCGCCGGCGCGCGTGAGAAGCTCGCGCGCCAGCCGATTCATCTCCCAGCCCCAGACATAATTGGCGCCGGCGAGATAGACGCGCTTGCCGTAGCGAGGCAGCATGTAGTCGAACAGCGGTATCAGATGCTGGTTGGGACAGGCGCCGGTGTAGATGACGTTCTCGTTGGCCTCGAAGCCTTCATAGGGGCAGATGTACCAGAGCAGCCCGTCATATTTCTCCACCAGCGGGATGACATCCTTGCGCGACAGGGAAGTGATGGTGCCGATCACATTGCGGCATTGGTCGTCGCGCAGCATGGCGCGGATCAGATCGAGGTAACGCTCCGGCTGGCCGCCCGGATCGCCGAAGACCGGCTCGATGCGCACGGCGCTTCCGGCCTTCTCCAGTTCCTCGATGGCAAATTCGGCGCCGGCGCGGCAGTCGCGGCCGATCGCCCCGTAGGGACCGGTGGTCGAATAGAGGATGCCGACCCTGAACGTCTTCACCCGGACCTCAAAAAACAAAGGCCCCACACACATCCCATGCTTTCATGAGACGCGGCGAGGCCATGCTGCCCTTGCCCGGCCGTGCCGGACGCGATGTGTTACGCGGGAAATTGTGCGCTTGCGAAATAGAACACGAGTGGACGCAGGCTTGTCAACGGTCCTGCGCGCGAATGGGTACAATGGCTTGGAGGTTTGCCCATCAAGCGACCGGCTCGCTCAAAGCCGCCACGGTTTTCAGCGGTCACGCCGCCCCCGATCCTTACACTCTTGCCTCGGCGAAGATGCGGGACGCCCATTCCAGGAAGACGCGCAGCCGCGGCGCGAGCTGGCGGTTCTGAGGATAGAGCGCGAACAACGGCGTCGGCGTCGGCGGGAAATCCTTGAGAACCTCCACCAGCGTCCCGTCAGCCAGGTCTTTTTCGAGCCGGTAGCGTGGCGCCTGCAGAAGCCCGAAGCCAAGGCGCGCCAGATCGGCCGCAGTGTCGGAATTGTTGACACGGACCCGGCCCGGCAACGTCGCCAGATGCACCTTCGCTCCGATCGTGAACTCCAGCGGCAGCACCTCGCCGGTCCGCGAGGAAACGAAGCAAACAGCCTGTTGGCCCTCCAGCGCCTCCGGTGACGCCGGCGTTCCGTGGCGCTTCAGATAGGCTGGGCTGGCGCAGGTGATTTCTTCGATCGTCGCCAGCCGCCGCATGATCATGCCGCTGTCCTGCGGTTCACCGGCCCGGATGACGCAGTCGACGCCTTCGCGCACCAGATCGACCAGCCGGTCGCCCTGGCCGATATGCAGGTCGATGCCGGGATAGCGTTCGAGGAAAGCCGGCAGTTGCGGCAGCAGGAAGCGCTGCGTGAGCAGCGGATGCGCATCGATGCGCAGCAGGCCGCGCGGCTCGGCGCTGCGGAATCCGGCCTCGGCATCCTCCACCTCGCCAAGGATCGACAGGCAGCGCTCGTAATAAGCCTGGCCGTCGAGCGTCGTGGCGACATGGCGCGTGGTGCGGTCAAGCAGCCTCGTCCCCAGATGCTCTTCCAGTTGCTGGATCGCTTCGGTCGCGGTCGAGCGCGGCAGGCCGAGATCGGCCGCGGCCGCGGTGAAATTGCGCCGCTCCACCACGCGCACGAACAGCCGCATCCTGTCCAATCGATCCATGGCTGATTGTTCGCTCCATCCGAATACTGCTGTCAATATCCGGCCAATTATCCGGAAGACAAGACGATCTATATCGGCTCCACAACAAACAAACGAACGGAGACCGATCATGCAGAAGACAAGAACCGCGATCGTGACAGGCGCATCGAGAGGCATCGGCGCCGCGATCGCCAAGCGGCTCGCCCGGGACGACATCGCCGTCATCGTCAATTATGCGCGCGGCAAGGACGCGGCCGGCGAGGTCGTGTCGGCCGTCGAGGCCGCCGGCGGCACCGCTCTCGCGGTCCAGGCCGACATCGGCGAACCGACCGGCATGGCCGCCTTGTTCGACGCGGCTGAAAAGGCCTTTGGCAAGGCCGACATCCTCGTCAACAATGCCGGCATGATGCGGCTGTCGCCCATCGCCGACACCGACGACGCTGCATTCGAACGGCAGCTCGCCATCAATCTCGGCGGCACGTTCCGCGGCATGCGCGAAGCTGCAACGCGCTTGAACGATAGCGGCCGTATCATCAACTTTTCTTCAAGTGTCGTGGGCTTCTACCAGCCGGCCTACGGCGTCTATGCCGCGACCAAGGCCGGCGTCGAAGCGATGACGCATGTCCTTGCCAAGGAGCTCGGCCCGCGCGGCATCACGGTCAACGCCGTCGCGCCCGGCCCGGTCGACACCGAACTCTTCACCGACGGCAAGAGCGCCGCGCAGATCGAGGCGATCACCAGACTCATCCCGCTCGGCCGCCTCGGCCAGCCCGACGACATCGCCGGCCTTGTCGCCTTCCTGGCCGGCCCGGACAGCCAATGGGTCAACGGCCAGATCATCCGCGCCAATGGCGGCGCGATCTGAATGATAGAGGCCATCATGCAGCAGACAATTCTCATCACCGGCGCATCGAGCGGCTTCGGCGCCATGACCGCGAAGGCGCTCGCCAGGGCCGGCCACCGGGTCTATGCCTCGATGCGCGATCCGCGGGCGCGGGGCGGTGCCGCGGCGGCCGAGGTCGAAAGGCTGGCCCGCGAGGAGAACCTGGCGATCCGCGCCATCGCGCTCGACGTGCTGTCGGAACCGTCGATCGAAGCGGCCGTGGAAACCATCCTCGCGGAAGCCGGCAGGATCGACGTCGTCATCCACAATGCCGGCCACATGGTCTTCGGACCGGCCGAGGCCTTCACGCCGGAACAATTGGCTGCGCTCTACGACGTCAATGTGCTGGGGACCCAGCGCGTCAATCGGGCAGTGCTTCCGCATATGCGCTCGCTCGGCCAGGCCTTGATGATATGGGTCGGATCGAGCAGCACGCGCGGCGGCACGCCGCCATTCCTCGCGCCGTATTTCGCCGCCAAGGCGGGCATGGATGCGCTGGCGCAGAGCTACGCGCTGGAGCTTGCCCGTTTCGGCATCGAGACGAGCATCGTGGTGCCGGGCGCCTTCACCAAGGGCACCGAGCATTTCGCTCATTCCGGCAAGCCCGCCGACACCGGGCGCGCCGCCGCCTATTGGTCGGGACCTTACGCCGGCGTCGACGACCAGGCGTTGAAGGGCCTTGCCAACCTGGAGCCCGCCGACGCCGATCCCTCGAAGGTCGCGCAGGCCATCGTCGATCTCGTGGCGATGCCGCATGGCCGCCGGCCGTTCCGTGTCCATATCGACCCGTCCGACGACGGCGCGGCCATCGTCAACGGCGTTGCCGATCGCGTTCGGGCGCAGCTCCTTGAGCGCATCGGCCTTGCCGACCTCCTTCATCCAAAGCCCGAAACCCAACCTGAAAGGAACCTGGAAATGCCCTTTGCCAACTTCAAGATGCCCGAAGCCGCCCTCACGAAGGCGCAGAAAGAGGACCTGGTCCACAAGACCACGCAGATGTTCGTCGATTATTTCGGCGAAGCTGTGCGTCCCACCACGATGGTGCTGATCGAGGAAGTTCCCGATGGGGGCTATGGCCGCGCCGACGAGGTCTTCGTCATTCCCGACGCCTACCGGGCCAAGGAATAGGGTGAGCAAAGCGGGCCGCTTGCAGGGCGGCCCGCCCGACCTTCCGTGTCGGAGTCGATACGCGCTTCGCCTGGATCAGCCCCGGTTTGGCAAGCTCCGCAGGAATTCGATCATCGCGGCGTTGACCTCGCCCGGGCGCTCCTGCTGGGTCCAATGCCCGCAGCCGGGCAGCATCAGCGTATCGCGGATTTGCGGGATGAAGTTCCTGAGATTGGCCAACAGTTGGTCCGTGCCGGGGAAGGCGACCACCAGGTCGCGATCGCCTGCCATGTAGAGCGCGGGAACCTTGATCCGCGCGCCCGCAAAGGGCGCCATCAGTTCCCAGTTCCGGTCGATGTTGCGGTACCAGTTGAGACCTCCGGCGAAGCCGGCGCGCTGGAACTCGCCGGCGTAGAAATCGATGTCGCTTTCGCTGAGCCAGTGCGGCAGGCTTGCAGGAACCTCCGCTGCTTGCAGGAGGCTTCCGCCGCGCGGGACCATAACAATTCCGGCGCCGCCGTCCGGAGCGTCTCCCGACACTGCGTAAAGCATGGCGCGCACCGTGGCCCGCGGGTCCCGTTCCAGCTCCGCCTCGGCAATGCCGGGTTGCTGGAAATAGAGCTGGTAGAACTGGGACTCCGCCGTTCGCGGCATGAGGCTGGTCGGGCGAGCATTGGCGCGCGGCCGGAACGGCACACTGAGCCCGATGACGGCATGGAAGCGGTCCGGTCGCAGCAGCGCCGCATGCCAGGCGACGACCGCGCCCCAGTCGTGGCCGACGATGACGGAGCTGGGAGCCTCAAGGGCGTCGAGAAGGCCCACCATGTCGCCGACCAGATGAAAGAGCGTGTATTGGTCGATCGCCTCCGGCCGATCGCTCTTGCCATAGCCCCGCATGTCGGGGGCAACGGCGTGAAAGCCCGCTGCCGCAAGCGCGCTCAACTGATGGCGCCAGGAATACCAGGATTCGGGAAAGCCGTGGCACAACAGCACCGGGGGCCCGTCTCCGTGCTCAGCAATATTAAGGCGGATGCCGTTGGTCGCAACTATTCGCTGTGTAGGTTCGCTCACGGCCACCTCTCGTGCGCGCGTTTCCACCTCGGATCAAGGGAAGGCTCGACGGCGCAACGGATGGCCGAGCCGATGGAGTGCCAAATTTCGGAGACGCGCATCTTCCATCGACTGTCTCAGGGGCCGTCGCGGCAGTCAATGTCCGACATGGTCAAGGAGCGCCAAGGCGTCCACGCACTTGAATAGTTCTGGCGATGTGCGTCCATTCATGCAGGATCACTGACTGAGGAGGGCGGGAATCAATGCTTAAACTGCAACGCTGGCTAGCGGACTATTGGGTCGTGGGCGCAGGGTTCATGGCAGCATCGCTCATAGCGGCCGCGCCAATCGTGGCGCTTCCGCTGCCGGTGTTCCTCATCTTCCTGCACAGCCCGGTCTACATGATCCATCAGGTCGAGGAGCACACCGGCGACCAATTCCGCAAATTCGCCAACGAGCATGTCTTTGGCGGCCGCGACGCCCTTACCGTCGCTTCGGTTCTCGTTATCAACCTGCCCTTTGTCTGGGGCATCAACCTGCTGGCCCTTTACGCGGCCTTCCTGTGGGGGCCCGCTTGGGGCCTGGTTGCTCCCTATGTCATGATCGTCAACGCGCTCGCGCATCTCGTCACGTCGGCGCGATTGCGCAAATACAATCCCGGTCTCATCACCAGCGTCCTTTTGTTTTTGCCGCTGAGCGTCGCTACGATCTGGACGATCGGCCGGACGGCAGGTCTTCTCCCGCACCTGATCGGCGCAGCTCTCGCGGTCCTGCTTCACTTGGCAATCATTGCGTTGGTGACCGCGCGGTACCGCACTCTCGTCGCCAGCTCGTAGCCTCTTCGGCACGGTTGCGGCGGCGAGAAGACGTCGCTCGGGCCGAAGCCCGGTCGTTGCAGCCCGAACGGACCACCGCGCAAAGCTGCTGCTGGTATTGGACCGCCCCCGCCACCAACGAAATTTTAATGTAAATCAAGCGTAATCCCGGCCATTAAAATTATGCGTATGTGTTGGGGTGGCGCATGCCGGAATATTCTTCCTTCCTCCGGTCGATCCGGATCCGCTACATTTCGGGGCTGCTTGTCTTCGCGCTGGCCTCGGCCGCCGTGATGTTCGCGCTCAACCGTGTGAATTCGTACCGCCACGAGGTCGATGCCCTCAGCGGCAATTTCGTCATCTTTGCCCGCGACCTGCGCAACGCCACCAATTTCGCCGAGACGACCGGCACCGCCTGGCGCAGCGAGACGCGCGATGCGCTGGCCGCTGCCGCGCGCGGCCACTCCGAGCGACTGACCAGCGAGATCGGGATCCTCAACGCGCAGTTGGCCGCGATCAGGCCGCGCCTGTCCAGGAACACCATCAACGCGCTGGACACCGCTTCAGTGAACGACGACCTGTTCTGGTCGGCGCGCGACATGGTGCGCAACTTCAATTTGATGTCGACAGCGCAGAAGGTCGATGAATGGAGCTACCGCGAGATCCGCAACCAGAACGACCTGTTCGCCCAGCCGATGCTGGTCAAGGTGCGCACCGCGCTCGACGAGGAGCGTCGCCTCGCCGACGCTGCCAACGACCGGCTGCTCTTGTGGGCGAGCGGACTGCTGTTTGCCGTGCTGGCCATCGCCGCGGTTCTGATCTTCCGGCCGATGGAGAACGCCATCCGCCGCGCCTTCGCCGAGAGCGCCGCGTCGCTGTTCAAAGCCGAGGCCGCCGATCGCGCCAAGTCGGAATTCCTGGCCAATATGAGCCATGAGATCCGCACGCCGATGAACGGCGTGCTCGGCATGGCCGAGCTGCTGGCCAAGACCGAGCTTACGCCCCGCCAGAAGACCTTCACCGATGTCATCGTCAAATCCGGCAACGCGCTGCTGACCATCATCAACGACATCCTCGATTTCTCGAAGATCAATGCCGGCCAGCTCACCCTCGACCCCGCACCCTTCCGCCTGGCGGAAGCGGTCGAGGATGTGGCGACGCTGGTGTCGGCGCGCGTGGCCGAAAAGAACCTCGAGCTTATCGTGCGCGTCGACCCGCGCCTGCCGGCCTTCGTCGTCGGCGATGCCGGACGCTTCCGCCAGATCGTCACCAATCTGCTCGGCAACGCCGTGAAGTTCACCGAGAAGGGTCATGTGCTGGTCGATGTCGGCGGCGACGTCGTCGACGGTGTCGTCCAGCTCAAGGTCCGCGTCGAGGACACCGGCATCGGCATCCCGGCCGAAAAGCTGCAAAGCGTGTTCGAGAAATTCGCCCAGGTCGACGGCTCCTCGACCCGCCGCCACGAAGGCACCGGGCTTGGCCTTGCGATCGCGGCCAGGCTCGTCGACCTAATGGGCGGCAAGATCGGCGTCGAAAGCGAGATCGGCCGCGGCTCCGTCTTCTGGTTCGCGGTGCCGCTGCCTACGCACAACCAGGAGGCGGCCGACAAGCTGGTGCCGGTCGACGTCACGGGCGCCCGGGTGCTGGTCATCGACGACAATCCGGTCAACCGGGAGATCCTGCTGGAGCAGCTCAGAAGCTGGAGTTTCGACTGCGCGGCCGCCGAAAGCGGCGCTGTCGGCCTTGCCTTCCTCGACCGCGCCTGCCAGCTCGGCGCCTCTGTCGACTGCATTATCCTCGATTACCAGATGCCCGGCATGAACGGCGCCGATGTCGCGAGGGCGATTGCCGCCGACAGCCGGCTTTCGTCCATCCCGGTCGTGCTGCTCACCTCGGTCGACCAGGTTGATTTCGGCAGGATGGTCATCGATTTCGGCATCGTCGCGCATCTCACCAAGCCGGCGCGTTCGGCGGTGCTCCTGGGCACGGTGATTTCGGCCATCCAGAAGGCGCGCATGCAGGGCGCCAAGGCGCATTTCGTGCGCGAGCCGGCCACGGCGCAGGCGGCGCCGCCGTCCTTCACCGTCATCCGCGGCCCGGCGGCGCCCGTGCCGGCGGCGCCGGAGTCGACCGCAGCGCCGAGCGGCCCGATCGATATCCTGATCGCCGAGGACAATGACGTGAACCAGCTGGTCTTCGGCCAGATCCTCAACGGCTTCGGTCTCAGCTACCGCATCGCCGGCAATGGCCGCACGGCGGTCGAAATGTACCGCGCGCTGCGGCCCCGGCTGGTGCTGATGGACGTCTCCATGCCGGAGATGAACGGCTATGAGGCGACCCGCGCCATCCGCGCGATCGAAGCGCAGAGCGGCGATCACACGCCGATCATCGGCGTCACCGCGCACGCGCTCAAGGGGGACCGCGAAAAATGCATCGAGGCCGGCATGGACGACTATCTGCCGAAGCCGGTATCGCCCGACCGCCTTGGCGCCAAGATCGGCACCTGGCTCAGCGAGACGGTGACGGCCAAGACGGCGTAGCTACCGGTTGCGCATCACCACGCAGGCGCCGCCGACGCTTTGCAGCTTGTCGCAGATGCCGTTGGCCTCGCCACGCGAGTCCGCGCCGATCCTGACCGCGTAGATGCCGCGCCGCCCGATCGGCGTGCGCACCCGGCTTACCACCGGATCATGGCTGGCGAGCAGCGCCGGGAACCGGCTCTTGACCCTCAGCCATTGGCCGATCGCCGCGGAGCGGCGGAAATTGCCCGCCACCTGCACGCCCCACGGCTTGACGTTGATCGAGGCCATGGCGACGGTCCGCGACATGATCACCGGCAGCCGGCGGCAGGCGACCGCGAAGCTCATCTTAGGGTCGAGCGGCTCGACGGTGCCGGCATAGGATTTGTCGGAAAACTTGTCGACGGGTTCGCCCATGATGTCGAAGACATAGCTTTCGGTTTCCATCGGCAGGAAGCCGCCGGAAGCCAGCCAGCGCGACACGCGGTTCTCGCCGGCATTGTAGGCCGCGGCCGCGAGGCCGAGATTGCCGTAACCTGCCTTCATCTCGGCGAGGTATTTCGCAGAAGCCGGGAGGGCCTGCTCGATGTCGAAGGAATTGGCCAGGCCGCGCATCTTGGCGGTTCCCGGCATGAATTGCGCGATGCCTTCGGCGCCGACCGGGCTCACCGCGTTCGGATCGAAGCGGCTTTCCTTCCAGATCAGCCGGGCGAAGAAATCCTTGGGCAGCCCGTTCTCTAGGGCCTGAGCTTCGATCAGATCGCAGACACGGTTGATCAGCCGTTTGCCGGCCGATTTCGACTGCGGCGGGTCGGCGGACGCGCCTGCCACCCAACTCAAGCCGCACAGCAAGGCCAGGGTCACCGCGAGGAAACGGCGCATCGGCCTACTCGGCCGCGGCTTTGCCGTGTCCGTAGCGCTGCTCGATATAGTCGCCGACCATCTTCTCGAAATCCTGCGCAATGGACGGACCGCGCAGCGTCGCCGCCTTCTTGCCGTCGATGAAGACAGGCGCCGTCGGCGTTTCGCCGGTGCCGGGCAAGGATATGCCGATGTCGGCATGCTTGGATTCGCCGGGACCATTGACGATGCAGCCCATCACCGCGACCTTGAGGTTCTCGACGCCCGGATATTTCTCGCGCCACACCGGCATGTTCTTGCGGATATCGGCCTGGATGCTCTGGGCGAGTTCCTGGAACACGGTGGACGTCGTGCGCCCGCAGCCGGGGCAGGCGGCGACGATCGGCACGAACTGCCGGAAGCCCATGGTCTGCAGCAGTTCCTGCGACACCTGCACCTCGCGGGTGCGGTCGCCATTCGGCTCCGGCGTCAGCGAGATGCGGATCGTGTCGCCGATGCCCTGCTGCAGCAGGATTCCCATCGCGGCCGAAGAGGCGACGATGCCCTTGGTTCCCATGCCGGCCTCGGTGAGACCCAGATGCAGCGCATGGTCGGAGCGTGTGGCAAGCTCGGTATAGACGGCGATCAGGTCCTGCACGCCGCTGACCTTGGCCGACAGGATGATCTTGTCGCGGCCAAGCCCGATCTCTTCCGCCATCTCGGCCGACAGGATGGCCGACTGCACGATCGCCTCGCGGGTGACCTCCTGCGCTGTGAGCGGCGAGCCCTGAGCCTGGTTCTGGTCCATCAGCCGGGTCAGCAGCTCCTGGTCGAGCGAGCCCCAGTTGACGCCGATGCGCACCGGCTTGTCGTGTTTGATCGCCATTTCGACGATCGCCGCGAACTGGCGGTCCTTCTTGTCCTTGAAGCCGACATTGCCGGGATTGATGCGGTATTTCGCCAGCGCCTCGGCGCAGGCCGGGTGATCGGCCAAGAGCTTGTGGCCGATATAGTGGAAGTCGCCGACCAGCGGCACATCGATGCCGAGCCTGAGCAACCTCTCGTGGATGCGCGGAACCGCCGCCGCGCTCTCGTCGCGGTCGACGGTGATGCGCACGATTTCCGAGCCGGCACGATGCAGCGCCGCGACCTGGGCGACAGTCTGGTCGACATCAGCGGTGTCGGTGTTGGTCATCGACTGCACGACGACGGGCGCGCCGCCGCCGACCATCACGCCGCCGACCGAAACGCCGACCGACCTGCGCCGCGGGAAGGGAGAAGAGAAATATCCGGTCATGCCGGTCGCCTTCATCTGAAAGTTCCGGGCATGAGGTGGCGGAGCAAAGATGGCTTGTCAATGGCAAGCGCCAGGCCAGGTTGGCAAATCGGCAGCCGCCACGCGAAAAACGCCAGCTCTGCCGATCGCGAGATCCACGACCGAACTTCCATAGATTTCAGTAAAAAACACCATGCCGGTGGCATTTCCTGCCACCGGACGTTTCACCGCGGCGGGTTGCGGCGATGGTGCCTGGAGGAGCTTCAGTGTGTCGTCGGGCTAGCTTTCAGCTTTTCAATCTCGTCCTTGATTGCCAGCTTGCGTCGCTTGAGATTCACGATTTCGAGGTCGTCCACCGAAGGATGGTTCATGGCGTCGGTGAGCTCGCGCTCGATATCACCGTGTTTCCGCTGCAACTCATCAAGATGGGATGCAAGAGACATGATTGGTTCTCCCTTTCATGGTTTCCTCGATTGCAGCCGTCGCAGGCACGTCCACCGCAGGTTGAGACTGTGACGGCACCGTGACAGTTTGCCACCAACCGATCTCGATGTCGAATGACACGTGGTAGCATTCCACGACAAAGTGAAATGTGATAAGGGCTGCGCGCCGGTCTCAGACGAAAAGTCACAAACCCAGCCGGTCCCGCCCAAACAGCCCGATTGGGCGATGCATACGCAGACGGTAGATAATGTCCGAACAGGAACAGGCTGAAATACGCCTCGAATATTCCCGGCTCAAACAAGAACACGCCGATTTCGACGCCGCCATCAACGCGATGATCGCCACGGGCTGCGACCCGCTTCAGATTCAGCGCATGAAAAAGAAGAAGCTGATGCTGAAAGACCGGCTGTCGGCGCTGGAAGACCGCATTATTCCGGACATCATCGCCTAAGGCGTGTCGATATTCAGGTGAGGCCGGCCTGCAAATGGCGGCCTCCTGCGCTTCCGGTACTCGCGTACTTCAAGTACGCTCCGCTCCGGCTCTCGGAAACCACCTTGTTTGGTCGCTTCGCGCCCGTCTTCGACTCCGACTCAGCCTGACCTGAATCTCAACACGCCTTGAATCGATAACCGGCTCAACGCCGCTACGAGATCGAAAGCCGGGCGGCGCGCTCGCGCAGCAACGCGACCAATTCGCCAGTCCGCGCCTCCGACGTGTCGATCGGCACCACAAGGCACATCGTTGCCTCGACCTTGCCAGGCGCCGAGAACACGGGCGCCGCCAGGCATTTGGTATAGGCGTCGACAAGGCCTGACGTGACGCAATAGCCGGTGACGCGCGCCCGAGCGATGTCATCGATGAAGTCATCGATCTCTATCTTGCGGCCGTCCGGCAGCACGAGATCTTCTTCCGTAACCATCGCCTCGATCCGGCTGCGATCAAGACCGGCGAGCAGCAACCGGCCCGAAGCAGTCCATGGCAGCGGAATCTGCAGGCCGGTGGCCGAGCTGATGCGGAACGGCCTCGTGCCCGGGCTCGAATGGATGATGGTGTAGCGACCGCTCTGCAGCATGCAGAGCTCGGACGTCTCCCCGGTCTCGCGCGACAGCGTATCGACCTCCTGGCGGCCGCGCCTCAGCAAGTCATTGCCGCGCATATAGGCCATCCCGTAGAGATAGAGCTTCTTGCCGAAATAGACGCGATTGCCGTCGCCGGCCATTTCCAGGAGACCGGCTTCGACCAGTTCGCGCACCAGCGTGTAGGTGGTCGAGCGCGGCGCGTTGAGCCCCTTTGCCAGTTCGCCGATGCCGATCGCTCGCTGGTTGGCGTGCAGGAACTCCAGGATGTTCAGGACCCTGTTGAGACCTTTCTCGCGCGAGCCAGCCGGCCGCTCTTCGCCCGTGCCTTCGCTCGGCCACCCGGTCAGCATTTCACTCTCTTGCATTGTCGATTCCTGGTGCTAGTATCTGTCTTGTACAGGATACACACGTCTCTTGTAAGAGACAATCGCTGATTGCGGCGTGTATTTCTGCTGCATTGGGGAACACACCATCAAAGGAGGTCGCCGTGAACGACACATCCGGCAGACGTGATTTTCTGAAACTTGGAATGGCGGGGCTGGCCACCGCCGGCGCGCTTACCGCCATCAGCGCCGAGAAGGCAGCCGCGCAAGCCGCATCCGACAGCGTGCTGCGCACCGCGCTTGATCGTGGCAAGCTGATCGTCGGCACCGGCAGCACCAATGCGCCATGGCATTTCGAGAACGACGCCGGTGAATTGGTCGGCATGGACATTACCATGGGCCGCATCCTCGCAAAGGGCCTCTTCGACGACCCGACCAAGGTCGAGTTCGTCACCCAGGACCCGGCGCAGCGCATCCCCAACGTGACGACCAACAAGGTCGACATCACCATCCAGTTCATGACAATGACCGCGCAGCGCTCGCAGCTGATCCATTTCTCGCGGCCCTACTATGTGGAGGGCGTGGCGCTGCTGACGCTGCCCGGCTCCGAAAACAAGACCTTCGACAAGCTCCTGGCGAATGGCGCCAACACCCGCATCTCGATCCTCCAGAATGTCGATGCCGAAAGCTCGGTGCATTTTGCCTTGCCGCAGGCTCAGGTGCTGCAGATCGACACCCAGGCGAACGTGCTGCAAGCGCTGGAATCCAAGCGAGCCGACGCCGCGGCCGTCGATTTGTCGACTGTGCGCTGGCTTGCCTCGCGCAACCCGGACAAATATTTCGACGCCGGCAAGAGCTGGTATTCGATGCTCTACGGCGCTGCCGTTCGGCAAGGCGACCTCGATTGGCTGACCTTCGTCAACCAGACCTTCACGATCGCCATGTTCGGCCACGAGACAGCGCTCTATGACGCCGCCTTCAAGGAATATTTCGGCCAAGAGCCGCCGCCGCGCCATCCGGGCTTCCCGGTCATCTGACCAAGCCGACGCCAAGCCGGCGGAGGAGCGCGACGGCGCTCTTCCGCCTCCTCGACACGGGCCATGCGGGTGACGAATCCTTGAGCAATTTCCTAAAAGGTGTGAAGCGGTTTTCCGTTCGAAATTGCGCCAAAACAAGAGATTGTTCGTCACCGCGAGCCATTGAGACGGACGCATGGGCTACACGCTCAATTTCAACCTGATCTGGCGGCATTTCGACAAGCTGTGGGGCGGCCTGCTGCTTAGCCTCGAACTCGCCGTGATCTCGATCGCCATCGGCATCGTCATCGGCCTGGTGCTGGCGGTCTGGTACGTCTCGGCCGGGCGTGTCGTGCGCACGATCATCGCGGCCTATGTCGAATTCATCCGCAACGTGCCATTGATCCTGCTCGTCTACCTCGTCTTTTACGGTGTGCCGACCGTCATAGACCTCGCTTACAGCGCGCCCACCTCTTTTGTCGTGACGCTGTCGGTCTATAGCGGCGCCTATCTGGTCGAGGTGTTTCGCTCCGGCCTGGAGGCCGTGCCCCGAGGCCAGCTCGATGCCGGCAAGGCGATCGGCCTCACCCCATGGCAGCGCCTGATCCATGTGCGCCTGCCGACGATGCTGCGCATCACGCTGCCGGCCTTGTCCAACACCTTCATCTCGCTGTTCAAGGACACCTCGATCGCTTCGGTCATCTCCGTGCCCGAGCTGACCTATGGCGCCCAGTGGATCAACTTCAACACCTTCCGCATCGTCGAGGTCTATCTGGTGACGACGGCGATGTATCTGGTGACCGGTTACGCCCTGCTGTTCGCGCTCAGGCTGGTCGAACGCCGTTTCAGGGCGGCGCGCTGAGATGCTGAGCCAGATTCTCTACGCCCTGCCGTTCCTCGCCGAGGGCTTCGCCTTGACTTTGTGGGTCTCGCTGCTGGTCGTGGTCCTGTCTTTGATCGCAGGGGTGCTGCTGGGTGTCGGCCTCGTCTATGGGCCGGCGCCGCTGCGTTGGTCGGTGCGCATTTTCTCGGACACCATCCGCGGCATTCCGATCCTAGTGCTGATGTTCTTCGTCTATTACGGCCTGCCCGCGGTCGGACTGCATCTGCAGTCCTTCTGGGCGGCGGTGCTGGCGCTCACGCTGTTCAAGACGGCGCAGGTCGTCGAATATGTGCGCGGCGCCGTCGCTTCGATACCGAAGGGCCAGTCGGAGGCGGCGATGGCGATCGGCCTGACCTTCCGGCAGCGCCTCACCTCGGTCATCTTCCCGCAGGCCTTCCGCCGCTTCCTGCCGCCCTGGATCAACGGCGTCACCGACGCCGTGAAGGGCAGCGCCCTGGTCTCGCTGCTCGGCATCACCGATCTGATGCAGGCCATCAACCAGGTCATCGGCCGCACCTATGAGGCGATGCCGCTCTACATCCTCGGCGCCGTGATCTATTTCGCCGTCAACTACGCGCTTTCCTACGCCAGCCGCAGGCTGGAACGGCGCTTCGCCTTCATCCGGGACTAACCATGGCCACCAGCTCCAGCAACAGCCCAGCGCTTCTCGAGATCGCCGAGGTCTCTAAATCCTTCGGCCCGGTCGCGGTGCTGCGCTCGGTCAGCCTGCAGGTCACCAAGGGCGAGGTTGTCACCATCATCGGCCCTTCCGGCAGCGGCAAGACCACACTGCTGCGCTGCGTGAACTTCCTCGAGAGCTATGACTCGGGCTCGATCCGCATCGACGGCAAGGAAGTCGGATACCGTGATTCCGGGACGCGGCAGCGCCGCAGCGAACGCGATTTGGCCGCCATGCGCGCCGAAACCGGCATGGTGTTTCAGAGCTTCAACCTCTTCCCGCATCTGACCGCGGCCGGCAACATCATGCTCGGCCTCACCAAGGTGCGCGGCAAGAGCAATGCCGAAGCCCGCTCGATCGCCGAGCATTGGCTCGGCCGCGTCGGCCTCGCTCACAAGGCCGACAGCCTGCCGGCGGAGCTTTCAGGCGGCCAGCAGCAGCGGGTCGGGATTGCCCGCGCCGTCGCCATGGAGCCGAAGATCCTGCTGCTCGACGAGATCACCTCGGCGCTCGACCCCGAACTCGTCGGCGAGGTGCTGGCCGTGGTGAAAAGCCTCGCCGAAGACGGCATGACCATGGTGATGGTGACGCATGAAATGGCCTTCGCCCGCGACGCCTCCAGCCGCATCGTCTTCATGGCCGATGGCGGCGTCTCGGCCGTGGGGCCGCCGAAGGAGGTTCTCGCCGCCGAGACCACCAATGAGCGGCTGCGCACCTTCCTGGCGCGTTTCCGTGCCTCGCATTTCTGAAAGCGGATGGCTTTCGCCATCCAAGGAGTACCCTTCCATGTCGCCTTACGAACGGCTCGCTGAACTCGGCCTGACCCTGCCCGAGCCGCCGACACCTATCGCCAATTTCGTAACCCATGCCGAGAGCGGCCGTCTGATCTTCCTTTCGGGCCAGGGGCCGCTGCGCGCTGACGGCACGCTGTGCACCGGCAAGGTCGGCGAGGACGTGACCGTCGAACAGGCCTATGAGCATGCCCGCCTTACGGGCCTCAACCTGCTTGCCGTCATGCATGCGGCGGCGGGTGACCTCGGCCGCATCGTGCGCGTCGTGAAGCTGCTCGGCTTCGTCAACGCGACCCCGACCTTCAGCGACCACCCCAAGGTGGTCAACGGCTGCTCGGACCTTTTCGCCGATGTCTTCGACAAGATCGGCGGCCATGCCCGCTCGGCGATCGGCGTGGGCTCGCTGCCCGGCAACATCACCGTCGAAATCGAAGCGGTCGTCGAAATCACCGCCTGACTTTAGGAGTTCGCCCTCATGAAAACCTATTCCGACGCCGGCTCCAACACGACGATCCGCGAGCGTCTGGGGCTGAGACCCATCATCAACGTCTCCGGCACGATGACGGCATTGGGTGCTTCGATCATCGTACCCGAGGCGATCAGCGCCATGGCCGAGATGGCCTCGCAATGGGTGGAGATGGACGATCTGCAGCGCACAGCGAGCGCAGTCGTCGCCCGACTCACCGGCGGCGAAGCCGGCTTCATCACCGCGTGCTGCGCCTCAGGCATCACCATGGCGGTTGCCGGCGCGATGACCGGCACCAATCTTCTGGCAATCGAGCGGCTGCCGGACGACACCGAAGGGCTGAAGTCTGAAGTCGTCATCCAGCTCGGCCATATCGTCAATTACGGCGCGCCGATCGACCAGTCTATCCGGGTGGCCGGCGCCAAAGTCATTCCGGCGGGCACCGTTAGCGTCACCCAGGACTACCATGTGCGCGAGGCAATCAACGAGCGCACGGCGGCGGCTCTCTACGTCGTCGCCCACCACACCGTGCAATACGGCATGCTTTCGCTGGAGGAATTTTGCGAGATCTGTCACGCCAAGGGCGTCCCGGTGATCGTCGACGCCGCCTCGGAATACGACCTTCGCAGCTTCCTGGCGCGCGGCGCCGACATCGTCGTCTACAGCGGCCACAAATTCCTTTCAGGGCCAACCAGCGGCATCGTCACCGGCCGCAAGGACCTGGTCCGCGCCGCCTTTCTGCAGAACCGTGGCGTGGCGCGCGCCATGAAGGTCGGCAAGGAAAGCATCGCCGGCACCATGGCGGCGCTCGAGGCCTGGGAAAAGCGCGACCATGCCGGCATCCGCCGGCGCGAGGAGGCGGCGCTCAATCTGTGGAAGGACGCGCTGCAGGGCATTCCGGGTATCAATGCGCAGATCATTCCCGACCCGACCAACAACCCCCTCGATCGCCTGCAGGTCTATGTGCGCCCGGAGAGCCGCTTCACGGCTGCCGGACTTGCCTCCGCGCTCGCTACCGGCTCGCCGCCGATCATCGTGCGCAACCACGAGGTCGAGCGCGGCCATTTCTTCCTCGACCCTTGCAATCTGCATCCCGGCGAGGCGGAGATCGTGGCCGAGCAACTGCGCGCCGTGCTGACGGCGAAGGACCGGCCCGCCGGCGCAATGAAGGTCGCCCGCAAGGATTCGGCGGGCTCATTGCGCTGGCCGGACTAGCTGGCTGCCATCGCGACAATCCTTGCGGCTATCGGCGAATTCCGCTAAGGCGCGCCTTTGCCGCCGGGAGCGAAACCTTGACCGATCAGCGTGCCGACGTCGCCATCATCATGGGCAGCCAGTCCGACTGGGCGACGATGCGCCAGGCGGCCGAAACCCTGGATGCGCTGGGCATTCCGCACAAAAGGCTGATCGTCTCGGCGCACCGCACGCCCGACCGCCTCTATGAGTTCGCCAAGGGGGCCAAGGCCGCCGGTTACAAGGTGATCATCGCCGGCGCCGGCGGCGCCGCGCATTTGCCCGGCATGACGGCGGCGATGACGCCGCTGCCCGTCTTCGGCGTCCCGGTCGAATCCAAGGCGCTGTCCGGCCAGGATTCGCTGCTCTCGATCGTGCAGATGCCAGCCGGCATTCCGGTCGGCACGCTGGCGATCGGCAAGGCCGGCGCCGCCAATGCCGCACTTCTCGCCGCGGCGGTGCTTGCGCTCAACGACGACAAGCTCGCCGCCCGGCTCGACGCCTGGCGCGCGGCGCAGACCGCCAAGGTCGCCGCCGAGCCGACGGACGCGCCGTGAGCCTGGCGCCCGGATCGACCATCGGCATCATCGGCGGTGGCCAGCTCGGCCGCATGCTGGCGATGGCCGCCGCCCGCCTCGGCTACCGCATCGTGGTCCTGGAGCCGCAGGCCGACTGTCCGGCGGCCCAGGTCGCCAACCGGCAGATCGCGGCCGCCTATGACGATCGGGCGGCGCTTGCCGAGCTCGCCGCTGCCAGCGCCGTCGTTACCTATGAATTTGAGAATGTTCCGGTCGCCGCGGCGCGAATGCTGGCGGCAACGGTCCCTGTCTACCCGCCGGCCCGCGCGCTCGAAGTCGCGCAGGATCGCGTCACCGAGAAAAGCTTCCTCAACGGCATCGGCATCCCGACGGCCGAGTTCCGTTCGGTCGATAATGACGACCAGCTTACCGAGGCATTGAGGACGTTCAACGGCAGCGGCGTGCTGAAAACCCGCCGCATGGGCTATGACGGCAAGGGCCAGCGTGTCTTCCGCAACATGGAAGCAGGCGGCTTTGCCGGCACCTACGAGGCGATGGGCAATGTGCCGCTGATCCTGGAATCGCTCGTCGCTTTCGAGCGTGAGATTTCGGTGATCGCCGTGCGCGGTCTCGACGGAACAATCGCCGCGTTCGATCCGGCCGAAAACGTCCATCGCGAAGGCATATTGCGCAGCTCGACCTTGCCGGCCGCCATCGGTCCGCAGAGGGCGGCCGCCGCCAAGGATGCGGCCGCGAAAATCCTTTCCGCGCTCGACTATGTCGGCGTCATCGGCGTCGAGTTCTTCGTCCTTGCCGATGGCTCACTCCTGGCCAACGAGCTGGCGCCGCGCGTGCACAATTCCGGCCACTGGACGGAGGCCGCCTGCGTCGTCTCGCAATTCGAGCAGCATATCCGCGCCGTCGCCGGCCTGCCGCTGGGCTCGCCTGCCAGGCATTCCGATTGCGTGATGGAAAACCTGATCGGCGACGACATGCTGAAAGTGGCGGCGCTGCTCGCAGAGCCCGACCTGATGCTGCATCTCTACGGCAAGGCCGAGTCGCGCCCCGGCCGCAAGATGGGCCATTTCACGCGCCTCGTCAGGCCGAAATAACCCGCTATTGCATATCCTGGTCGTCGCTGCCGGCGTCGGAGCCGGCGCAGCTCGGATCGCTCAGCTTGCAGTTGGCGTCGGAGGAGAGCTGCTTGACGCGCTCGTTGGTGAGCTTGGTCAGGCACTGCGACACCTCCATCGGATGGATGGAGCCGCCCTCGCTGTCGGCGGTCGAATATGCGCATTCGGCGTCACGGAAGGCGATCCAGGCGCGCTGCGCCGTCTGCAGCAGCTTGTTCGAGGCCTGATCGTTGCTGCTGACGATGTTCTTATAGGCCGCATTGAGCTTGGCATCGGCCGCCTGATAATCGGCATCGGCGCAGATGTTCAGCATCGACTGGCTATCGTCGCTGCGGTCGCAGTCCTCGGCAAAGGCTGCCGGGGCGGTCGCCAGGAGAACAAGACAGGCGAGCAGAAACAGACGGCGCATGGGAATCTCCAGTCGCTTGGGCGTGGACACCATTCCAGTCGACCCATAATTTCAATCGACCGTGGGTCGCGCAATGCCGTGGCCGGTGGGGATGGCGAATATTTGACGGATCGCGCCAATTGCCTTTGTTCGGGCACCGTCACGTGGTTGACACGGACGACACTCCTCGTTTATGAGCCTCGCCAAGTTCAAAGGCGCGCTTTTTCCGGGCGCGCCTTTAAAATTCGGCCCGGGACGGGCCCTGACCGAACAGGCAAGACCATGAAGATCAAGAATTCGCTCAAGGCGCTCAAGGCGCGTCACCGCGACAACCGGCTGGTTCGCCGCAAGGGACGCATCTACATCATCAACAAGACCGCTCCGCGCTACAAGGCGCGCCAGGGCTGAGGCTTGTTGCGCGGCGTCCACGCCGCGTTCGATGTTGAGCGCCGGCTCGCCGGCGTTCTCACGCTAAAATCACTTTGACGATCCGCAGTCCGGGATTAGATTCCGGCGATGCGGATTCTTTTTACATTTTTCACGGCGTTTTTGCTTTCCGGCGCAGCTTTGCCTGCGCGAGCAGAAACGGTGCCGGGCGCGCTGCCTCCAGATGCCGCGCCGCCAGTCGCGACACCGCCGCCGGCCGCTCCGACCAGGCAGGGTCGCCTCGACCAGCTCTTCACCGAGTTGAAGCGCGAGCGCAATGAAAAGGCGGCCGAGCGCATCGCCGGCCGCATCTGGAACGAATGGAACCAGTCGGGCAGCGCCTCGATCGACCTGATGATGCAATGGGCGCAAAAGGCGACGGAAGACCAGAAATTCGACGTCGCGCTCGATTTCCTCGACCAGGTCGTGACCTTGCAGCCCGATTACGCCGAAGGCTGGAACCGGCGCGCCACCGTGCATTTCCTGATGAAGAACTACGGGAAGTCGATGGCCGACATCGACCGCACCTTGCAGCTCGAGCCGCGCCATTTCGGCGCGCTCTCGGGCCTCGCCCAGATCATGACCGAGACCGGCCACAAGCAGTCGGCGCTGGAGGCTTGGCAGAAAGTGCTGGCGATCTATCCGATGATGCGCAGCGCCCAGAACCAGGTTTCGACGCTTTCGGAAGAGCTCGCCGGCGAGGGCATCTGACGCGCTTAAAGCCGCGCAACGGGCTTCAAGCCTCTGTTTTGATGTGGCGAAGTTCCTCGGCCTTGCGCTCGACGACGGCTTCATAAGCGGCCCGCAATTGCTGGCGCACGGTTGGCGTGCCCGGCGGTGTCCTCGAAGGCGCGCCCAGATGCTCGTGGCGCAACTCGTCCATGAACTGCTCCCATAGCGGCGGACCGCCCTTTTCGAGCAGCTCGGCGCGGATCGACAATTCTTCGCTTACCGGCAGCCAGACCCGGCCCCAGGCGCCGAGCTGCGCCATGATCGGCACCAGCGTGATCGCCATCTCGGTCAGGCTGTAGATCGCCTTCTGCTTGTGGCTGGGGTCGTCAGCCTTGGTCAGCAGGCCAAGCTCCATCAGCCGCTTCAGCCGGTCGGCCAGGATATTGGAGGCAATGCCCTCCAGCGAGCCATTGAGCAGCTCGCGAAAATGACGCCGGCCGCCAAAGATCATGTCGCGCAGGATGATCAGGCTCCAACGGTCGCCGAAGACCTCGAGCGACAGATTGATGGGGCAACCGGACCGGCGGTCGATGTTCATGGCAGTCTCCAGAAAAACCAGTTGCATTATGATATCGGTTTCGCTACTGTGCAACTGATTGCAAAATGCAAGCGGATTGGAAGAGCAGATGACCACCACAACACAGCGCCCCGACGTCGTTTCGGAAAGCTTCGGCAGTCCGAAAGATCCGCCGATCCTTTTGATCATGGGCGCCATGGCATCGATGTCGTGGTGGCCCGAAGCCTTCTGCCGGCAGCTCGCCGGGCGCGGCCGCTTCGTCATCCGCTACGACAACCGCGACACCGGCCTGTCGACGAAGTATCCGCCAGGCGCGCCGCCCTACAATTTCGAGCACATGGTGGACGATGCCATTCGCGTGCTCGACGACCACGGCGTCGGCAAGGCGCATGTCGTCGGCATGTCGATGGGCGGCATGCTCGCGCAGAGCGTGGCGCTGAAATATCCCGAACGCGTCGGCGCGCTCACCGTGATCTCATCTTCGTCGCTCGGCGTCGATACGTCCGGCCTGCCCGGAGCGACCGAAGCCTACAAGGAGCATTCAGCGCAAGGCGGCGACGTCGACTGGTCGAAGCGGGAGCAGGTGATCGACTTCATGGTCAAGGACGCCCGCGCGATCGCCAGCACGCGCCATCCATTCGACGAGGAACGCACGCGCGCGATGATCGAGGCGGACTATGATCGCTCCGGCGGCCTCGCCAGCGCGACCAACCATTTCCTGCTCAAGGGCGGCGGCCCGAAACGGACGGTGCGAGACCTGACGGCACCGCTGCTTGTCATCCACGGCACCGCCGATCCGCTCTTTCCGATCGAACATGGCGAAGCTCTGGCAAAGGCCGTTCCCGGCGCAAGGCTGATCAAGATCGAAGGCGGCGGCCATGAGATGCACCGCAACGACTGGCCGCAGATCATCGACGCCATCGCAGCGCACGGCCGGAACTTGACGCGGCCGGCATGCGACATGTGAATTCTTCAACCGTGATTTGAAGGCGACAAAGAGGCCAAGCATGTCCCTGACCTTCCATTTCCACCCGCTGGCTTCGTTTTGCTGGAAGCCGCTGATCGCGTTCTACGAGAACGACACGCCATTCAATCCGGTCATCGTCGATCTCGGCGACCAGGCCTCGCGCGCGGCGTTCCTGAAAGTGTCGCCGACCGGCAAGATGCCGGCGCTGCGTGACGATGCGCGCGAGCGAACGCTGCTGGAATCGACCATCATCATTGAATATCTGGCCGCGCATTATCCCGGGCCGGTCACGCTGGTGCCCACCGACATCGACCTTGCCCTTCAGGTTCGTCAGGCCGACCGCTTCTACGATTTCTATGTGCAGCATCCGATGCAGAAGATCGTCGGCGACAGGCTGCGGCCAAAGGATCAGACCGATCCGTTCGGGGTCGAGGAAGCCCGCGTGCAATTGCGCAATTCCTACGCCATTGTCGAAGAGGAGATGGCGGAAAGGACCTGGGCGGTGGGCGAAAGTTTCACCATGGCCGACTGCGCCGCCTCGCCGGCGCTGTTCTACGCCAACAAGGTCGAGCCGTTCGGCGAGAAATTCCCGGCGGTGAAACGCTATCACGACCGGTTGCTGGCGCGCCCGTCCTTCGCCCGCGTGGTCGAGGAAGCGGAACCTTACTTCAAGTTCTTTCCGTACAACAACGGCTGACTGGAAATGCTGCACGACCCGGCTCAGCTCGATTTGATGTTCCAGGCGCTCGCCGATCCGGCACGGCGCCAGATGGTGGATCGTCTGTCGCGCGGGCCGGCGTCGGTCAGCCAGTTGGCGGAGCCGCTGGCGATGTCATTGTCGGCCGTCGTCCAGCATCTCAACGTGCTCGAGGCGAGCGGCCTGGTGCGGACCGAAAAGCTTGGCCGGGTGCGGACCTGCCAGATCGAGCCGAAGGCGCTTCGGGCCGCCGAGCACTGGATCAACGAGCGGCGGCTTGCCTGGGAGCGCCGGCTCGACCGGCTCGGCGATTTCCTCGCTGAAACGAAAGATGAGAGCTGAAGGGTCCCATCATGACCGAACGATCTGTCGTCCATTCCACCTTCGTCATCGAGCGCGTCTATCCGGTGACGCCCGAGAAGGTCTATTTCGCCCTGAGCGACGCCGAGGCGAAAAAGCGCTGGTTCTTCGATCCCGACAATCCGATGCCGAGCCGGCACGAGATGGACCTCCGTGTCGGCGGCAAGGAGGTGAATGCAGGCTGTCCCAGCCACGGGCGGATGCATTTCTACAACGCGGTCTATCAGGACATCGTGCCGAACCGGCGCATTGTCTACAGCTATGAGCTGTTGTTCGGCGAAACGCGGGTCTCGGTATCGCTTGCGACGATCAGCTTCTCGCGGAAGGCAAGGGAACGCGGCTTATCCTGACGGAGCAGGGGGCTTTCTTCGATGGCATCGACTCGCCAGCCACACGCGCGCACGGCACGGCACGGGCGAATTGCTGGACGCGCTTGGGGCGGCACTGGAACCGGCGACGTGAGGCAGTAGAGCGTTTCACAATTTCACGGAAACGGCGAGCCGCCCTCCATCTGTCAAATGCTTGGCGTATCGTCGCTGCATGGTGAAGCCGGTCCAGCTAAGCAGTCTTACCGGCCGCGGCGACCAAATCACAAAAAACGAGCCGCGGCGGCGCACTCAGCAGCGTCTCGAAGCGCTCCAACGCCTGCCTCACCGGCGGAGATGCGAGATGCGCGTCACACGCCGCCGCGTCTCGATAGAGCTCGTAGACCACAAAGGCATTGGTGTCGTCCTTCCGTCGATGCACGGCGTAGCGCACATTGCCTTCTTCGCCGCTAGCGATACCCACCAGCTTGCGCAGAATCTGCTCGACTTCGCCGGCGCAGGCCGGGCGGGCACTCAATTCCGCCAGCAAAAGATGCATGATTACAATCTCCTAGAGATGTGAGGGAGCCATCACCATCGCTCCAGCCCAGCGGGAAGTATTGTAAAAATGCGTCCTGGCGCGAGCCTCTCTAAGGTAGCGCTGCGGAGACTCCGCAACCAACTCGCGGAAGTGGCGGATAAAATGAGCCTGATCGTAATAGCCGTATGCGAGCGCTGCGTCCGTGGTCCTTGTGCTTTCATCCAGCATCAGGGCGCGCACCGTCTTCTGAAAGCGTCCCAGACTACGAACCTCGACTGGTGTCTGCCCGGCAATGCTGGCGAAACGGCGTTCCAACTGACGGCGCCCGAGCCCGAGGCGGTCCGTCAATCGGTCGATCGCAAGGTTGGCAGGATCGCCATACAGCATGCCCATCGCGTGTTCGAAGACAACGTCCGGCGCCGCGCGGGACAGGCGTTCTGCAAGGAAGCGCTGGATCAGCCGGAGCCGGCTGGACAGCCCCTCCGCGCCGGCTACACGCCAGGCCAACTCCTGGCCCGCCGCACCCCACAGGTCCTGCGCGGAAAGGGCACGGTCCATCATCTCCCTGCCCGGCATGTCGACAAATCGATGTATCATGCCGGCCCGGAAGCGCACCGCGACGAAGCCAACGTCGTCTGATGACAACAGTGCCAACGGCCGATGGCGAATGTAGAACAAGTGGGCGACGGAACAGGTTTCCGGCGCGCCGCCACCCACCGATCGCCTGAACGGCGTGCGGTAGTGGAAATACAGTTCCGCTCCGGTTCCGGGAAGCAGCACAGGCAAGTCGACCCGCTCGGCGCCGACACTTTCCCATCCCCAAATCCGGTCGACATAGGGAGCCAGACCGTCGATCGGCAGGAATTGAAAGACGCGCATCTTTCCAGACATCTATGGCGGATGGGTTTCGTCGATGCGGCAGTACCCATAGGATCGCCACCGAGCATGGCCGCCTGCTCTTGCGTCATTGAGATCGCTTGGGCCGGCGATTGTTCGCGGTTGCTGGATCGCACCGGTTTCATCGAGAGGGCCGCGCCTGTTCGACACCAATGTCAGCCGGGTCGTCCCCCGTCAGCTTCGCCGAAAGGCGCCATAGCCTAAAAGCACTGCCCGGGTCGAGCGCGTAGGACTGCACGCCGGATTCGCCTGGCAACGTGGCGACCGGCGCGATCCCGCAGTCTTCGCAATAGAGTCCGCCCCGACCCTCCAATTGCGGCGACGTCGCAGCCCATACAGCCGTTGCGGCACCTTGTTCAGGTGTCTTGAACGACGGGTCCACCAACCTGCCGTTCTCGTCGACCCAGCCCGCCTCGACCATCTCGGCCCTCGTCAGGTGACGCTGCAGGGGTGTGAGGATGTTGCCGGGATGAACCGCGAACGCACGGATGCCGTGTTCCTTGCCTATAGCGTCCAGCCCCACAGCAAACAGGATGTTCGCGGTCTTGGACTGGCCGTAGGCCTGCCAGCGATCGTAGCCCTTGTCGAAGTGGGGATCGTCCCAACGGATGTTGGTAGTGGCATGCGCCCCCGAACTCATGACCACCACGCGGGCGCTGGAAGCTTTGACGAGCAAAGGCCAAAGTCGCGCCACGAGCACGAAATGGCCAAGATGGTTGACGGCGAACTGCAGCTCCCAGCCGTTGGCAAGGCGCGTTTCCGGGCAGGCCATAACACCGGCATTGGCGATGACGATATCGACGGCGTTGCCTTCCTCCACCAGGTCGCGCGCAAAGGTCCTTACGCTGTCGAGATCGGCAAGATCCATCTCCACGACGGATACCCCGGCCATGTTTGCGAGCGTTGCGCGCGCCTCCATTGGCCGCCGCGCGGGCACAATCACGCGGGCACCCGCTCCGGCGAGCGCATGCGTCATCTCATGTCCGAGGCCTGAATAACCGCCCGTGACGACCGCCAGCTTTCCCCGCAGGTCGATGCCGCGCAGAACCTCTCCGGCTGTACTGCTTGCGCCAAAGCCTGACGCTACCGATGGCTGTTCCATGTGAACCCTCTTTTATTTCCGGAGCGGTTTTAATATTCAGTGCGGTGCCGGCGCACCATTCGCGGGCGTGCCAAATGCTTTGCCGAAAGTCTCATCGCGCGTCATGGACGTCTTGTCGGACATCATTGGCCAGGTTACGCCGGAGGCGTCCGTAAGCGCAGGACTGGATGCCGCCGGCGAGTGGTGCATCGCATTCGAGGCGCCAAACGGCATCAAGTTCAACGTCGTCACCAAGGGGACATGCTGGCTGCGGGTCGAGGGCGAACCGGCGCCGGTTTTCGTTGCCGAGGGAGATTGCTTCCTGTTGACCAGATGCCGAGGTTTCACGCTCGGCACCGATCTTTCCCTGCCGCCCCTTTCCGCGCAGGAAGTGTTCTCGGCGGATCAGAACCCGGCAAGGGTCAACGCAGGCGGCGCATTTTCCCTTGTGGGCGGCCGCTTCGCCTTCCGTAGCGAGCAAGCCGAGCACCTGTTCGAGGGCTTTCCGGTGGCTGTCCACGTTCGCGGCGATGAACCCTCAGCCCCGGTTTTCCGGCGGGCCCTGGAACAGTTTGTCGATGAGGCCCGTTGCGATCGCCCCGGCGGTCGGCTCATCCGCGAACGGCTGGCCCAGATCATGCTGGTCGAGATCGTGCGTTCTCATCTCCTGTCGTCGAATCGCCCGGCACCCGGCTGGCTGAGGGGATTGGCCGACGCCCGGATTTCGCGCGCGCTTTCGGCCATTCATGCCGCGCCGGAACGAAAGTGGAGCTTGTCGGCGCTTTCTCATGCGGCGGGAATGTCGCGGTCGCATTTCGCACGACGTTTTCGCGATGTGGTCGGCATTCCGCCGCTTGGATATCTGCGATCGTGGCGCATGCTGCTGGCATTCAACGGACTGAAAACGACGCAGAAGCGGGTCGGCGAGATTGCCCAATCCGTCGGCTACGAATCGGAAAGCGCCTTCAGCACGGCCTTCCGGCGATTGAACAATATCTCTCCCGGCACGGCGCAACGAAAAACCGGACGCGACGTTTTTACGGAACGCTCGGACAAAGCTTAAAGCGCGTCGCGATCCTTCGGATTCGCTCCATGCGCTTTAGGTCTTTGATTTTACGCATGTCTTTATCCCGAAACCGGTTCCCACTTTCGGGAGACATGCTTTAGCGTGACGCAATCGACTTTGACGCATGTCGTCGTCTCAGAACCACTGCGCACTTCTGAGCGACATGCATTGATGAGCGGGGCTATTCCCCCGGCGCTGTTTCCCAGAACTGGTCGAGCCAGATGTTCAGCCTGAGGAAGCCGGCGCTGCTGACAGTATAGACGCGCCTGGTGCCTTCGGCCTTGGCATTGACCAGGCCGGCATCGAGCAGGACCTTCAGATGCTGTGAAACAGCCGGGCGCGAGACGGGCAATCCGGCCGCCAATTCGTTCACCGTCTTCGGGCCGCGCCGGAGTTCTTCCAAGAGATAGCGCCGATTGGGGTCGGCTATCGCCACAAAGGCGTCAGAAAACATCATGCCTTTATTTGTGGGGCAAAGTTTTTGGAATCTCAACTATTGGTTTCAATCTTTCTGCGCGGATCGAGCCGGGTTGCTTCGGGCGTGACCGCACGGTCCGCGGGCTGCGTCTTGAACGCATCGCGGTTTTCGATCGGCACCGGCGCGCGGGCGCGGATACGCAGCAGCGTGTATCCGGCGAGGCTGAGATGAGCGACCGCGGTCGCAAGAAACAGCCCCTCCGGACGCACCGAACCCATCAAGGCGGCGGCCAAAAGCGGGCCGATCATCGTGCCGAAGCCGTAGAGCAGCAACAGGCCGCCTGAAACCTTGACGAAGTCTTCGGCGCGGGCGTGGTCGTTGGCATGCGCGACGGCGATCGAATAGAGCGTATAGGCAAAAGCGCCGTAGGCAGCGGTCAGCACGATGACGAAGACGCCGGATCGCGGCGCGAACAGGAAGATCAGCACCGCGACCAGGGCCGCGCCGAAGGCAGCACCCGCCAGCACGAAGCGGCGGTCGGTTGTATCGGAAAGGCGCCCGGCCGGAAGCTGCATGGCGGCGCCGGAAACGACGACAAGGCTCATCATCAGCGCAATCTCGGCGGTGGAGATGCCGATGCGCGCGCCATAGACAGCGCCAAGCGTGCCCCAGGCGCCGTTGGCGATGCCGACGAGAAGGCAGGCCACCGCCGACACCGGCGAATTGGCATAGAGGCTTTTGACGTCGAGCTTGACGTCCTGCAGCGGCTTCGGAGTCGATTGAGTAGAAACCGCCGTCGGAATGAGCGACAGGCAAAACAGGATGCCGGTGATCATGAACAGCGAGGCCGACCGCACATCGCCGCCGGCGACGATCATCTGGCCGCCCATGATCGAGGCATAGGTGACCATCATATAGAGACCGAAGACGGTGCCGCGGTTCTCGTTGGTGGCCTTCTCGTTGAGCCAGCTCTCGATCACCATGAAAGCGCCGGCCATGGTGAAGCCGGTGAAGGCGCGCAGGAGGATCCAGAAATACTCGTCGATGATGAGGCCGGTGAGCAGCGCGATGATCGCACCGGAAGCGGCGAAGGCGCCGAAGGCCCTGACATGGCCGGCGCGGCGCACAAGGCGCGGCGCGAAGAAGCAGCCGGTGACGAAGCCGCCGGCCCAGGCCGTGCCCATCAGGCCGAGCGATGCGGTCGAAAAGCCCTCCACCTGGCCGCGCAGCGGCAGGAGCAGCCCGTGCAGGCCGGATGCGGCGAGCAGGAACGCCGTGCCGCGCAGCAGCGAAAGGATCGGTCTGTAGGTTGCAAACATCGCTTGGTCCGGTTTCGGGCGCAGGGGTCTGAAGACAGACGTATTGGGGCTTTTCGGCGGCGGTCGCTCGCGCCGGCAAAATTATCCGCGTCGGAACAACGCGTCGGCGGCGGATTTGGTGGCGCTCTTGGCGGCCCGCTCTGCCTCCAGCCTGGCGATCTCGTCACGCAGCAGGGCGATGCGCTCCGACAATTCGTCGACGGAGAGCAGCGACAGGTCCTGGCCGATCTCGTGCGGGCGCTGCTTCTTCCTGGGTTCGTCGTCGAAGATCGCCATCGTCGCTCCTCCCGTTTTGGCCATTTGCCTGATTTGGCATTGAGCATACATAGGGCAGGGGTATTGATGCAAACGGCCGACAACAGATCGAGATAGGAGACCGCAAGTCATGGCAAGTCAGAAGATTCCGGCAACGATGACGGCCATCGCGATCTCGCAGCCCGGCGGCCCCCGGGTCCTCAAGCCGGAAACCCGCGACGTACCGGTCCCCGGCCCCGGCGAAGTGCTGATCCGCGTGCATGCTGCCGGCGTCAACCGACCGGACGTGCAGCAGCGCAAGGGCACTTATCCGCCGCCGCCCGGCGCCTCGGACCTGCCTGGACTCGAGGTGGCCGGCGAAATCGCCGCGCTCGGCGACGAGATATCGCGCTGGCGCATCGGCGACCGGGTCTGCGCGCTCACGCCGGGCGGCGGCTATGCCGAATATGTCAAGGTCCATGCCGGCAGCGTGCTGCCGATCCCGGCCGGCTTCACCTATTCGGAAGCCGCCGCCGTGCCGGAGAATTACTTCACCGTCTGGCACAATGTGTTCGAGCGCGGCGGGCTCAAGAAGGGCGAGACGCTGCTCGTCCATGGCGGCTCGTCCGGCATCGGCACCACCGCCATCCAGCTTGCTTCGGCCTTCGGCGCCACTGTTTTCACCACCGCCGGCAGCAAGGACAAATGCGACGCCTGCCTCAAGCTCGGCGCCGACCGGGCGATCAACTATCGCGAGGAGGATTTTGTCGCCGTGGTCAACGATGCGACCGACGGCAAGGGCGCCGACGTCATCCTCGACATGGTCGGCGGCGACTATGTCGCGCGCAACTACGAAGCCGCGGCCGTCGAGGGGCGCATCGTCCAGATCGCCGTGCAGACCGGCGCCGTCGCAAGCACCAATTTCGCGACGCTCATGGTCAAGCGCCTAACCCATACCGGATCGACGCTTCGGCCGCGCACCGTCGAGTTCAAGGCGGCGATCGCCGCCTTGAACTCGACGGTGCGCG
>NZ_SUGA01000031.1 GCF_004963255.1 Mesorhizobium sp.
ACGCGGGAGAGTAGGTCGCTGCCAGGTCTGCCAAGCGCATGTTCACCCTCACATCTTCTCATTACGATAAAGGCCCGCCAACGGGACCACGGGCCGCGTAAGCGGCCCTTTCTCTTGGCGGATCCCTTGATTCCGGTAAGCGCAAACTTACCTCTAAGGTTGACGCGGGGTGGAGCAGCCCGGTAGCTCGTCAGGCTCATAACCTGAAGGTCACAGGTTCAAATCCTGTCCCCGCAACCAATCCCAAAACAGCCCGCGAAAGCGGGCGTTTTTGTATCTGGCTGACAGTGGCCGGCTGATTTGAATTGTCATCAGGGGCCCGCAACGAGGCAAAGCCGACGGCGCATATCGCCGTGCACGTCCTGAAACTGCCTGGCCTGGATCTTAGGAGCGCTGGTCCTGAAAACGGTTCCAGGCATGCATGCGGTTGGCTACCTGCACCGCGATCGGATGGTAAGGAACAGGCTTCATGGCGGTCACCGGCAGCGGCATCTGCCCGTCGGTACGTCGGCCCGCCGCCCAGCGGCCGATCTCCTGACCGAGCGACATGGATAGCGCCACGCCGCGGCCGGAATAGACGCCGCCAAAGACGAGGCCGGGCGCCAGCCGGTAAAGCCGCGGCTTGCGGTCGGGCACCACGGCGAAGGTTCCGTGCCAGTATTCCACCATTTGCGGTTCGCCGCCAAACGCCCGGAATGCCTTGCCCAGCATGTGCGAGACTTTTGCGCGGCCGCGGTCGGCCTCGTCGTGCCAGAAAGTATGCGTGCCGCCGCTGACCAGCCGATTATGGCGGTCATAGTGGAAATAGCGGAGGTCGTTGCGCATGTCGGACACGGCCGGATTGCCGACCAGGATCCTGGCGCGCAATTCGTCGGGCAGGGGATCGGTCGCAGCCTGGAACACCTTGAAAGGCACGAGTGTCTTCTTCAGCCCCGGCCAGATGTCGCCGGTCAGCGCATTGGTCGCCAGAATGACCTCCGGCGCCGTGACGCTGCCCGTTGCCGTAAAGACGCGCCAGCCGCCTTCCAGCCGCTCGAGCCGCGTCGCGCGCGAGTTCTCGTAGACGGTCACGCCTTCGCGCTCCAGCGCGTCCGCAAGCCCGACAGTCATGGCGAATGGATTGATATGGCCCGAATTGTGGACCATCCAGCCGCCGAGATAGGGGCTGCCAATGCGCGCGCTCACTTCCGCGCGGTCGAGCCAGGAGACATTCGCGCCGAAGGCTTTCCATTCGTCGTGGAATTGGCGAGCGCGGGCCAGAGTCGCCTCGGTGTGGGCTGGCTGGATCCAGCCTTCCTGCACCTGATGGGCATCGATGTTGAAGCGCTGCATCAGGCCGAAGGCGACGCCGGCCGCGTCCGCCACCATGCGATTGTAGCGGGCGCCGACGGTCTTGCCATAGGCGGCCTCGAATTCCGAGGGCGACGCCTTCGAGTGATGCGAGATGACGAGGCCGTTGTTGCGGCCCGAGGCAGCCGATCCGATCTCATTGCCTTCCAGCAGGATGACGTCGACGCCGCTGTCGCGCGCGCCGAGCGCCGCGGCCATGCCGGTGAAGCCGCCGCCGACGACCAGCACATCCGTCTTCAGATCGCCTTGCAGCGCCGGCGCCGCTTCGCGCGAGCGCGCGGTCTTGCGCCACAGATGCGGCGTCTTCCAGTCCACCTCAAACATGAAGGACCGCCTCGCTGGCGCCGCCGAGATAATGCTCGCTCAATGCGGAGTGCTCGGCCATCTCCTGGGCGGGGCCGTGCAGCTTCACCTTGCCGGTGTTCAGGAGATAGGCGTAATCGCCGCATTCGAGCGCGAGCTGGACGTTCTGCTCGACAAGCAGGATCGAGATGCCGTTGCGCGACAAGTCGAGGATGATGCGGAAGATCTGATGCACGATCTTCGGAGCAAGGCCGAGGGAAGGTTCGTCGAGCATCAACAGCTTCGGCTCGGCCATCAGCGCGCGGCCGATCGCCAGCATCTGTTGCTGTCCGCCCGACATCCGGCTCGCCACGCTGTTGCGGCGCTCCTTGAGCACCGGGAAAAGATCGAAGGCCTCGGCGCGAAGCGCCTCGAAGCTCTTGCCGGCGCGGCCGATATGGGCGGCGACCAGGTTCTCCTCCACCGTCAGGCGCTGGAAGATCTGGCGGCCTTCCGGGCAATGGGTGATGCCGAGGCGCACCACCTGTTCCGGACGCATGCCGGTGATGTCGCGTCCTTCGAACGCGATCGCGCCTGCGCTTGCCCGCGCGACGCCGGAGATTGAGTTGAGCAGCGTCGTCTTGCCCGCGCCGTTCGGGCCCAGCACGACGACGATCTCATTCGGATCGACCTCTATGTCGATGCCTTCAAGAACGCCGACGCGCCCGTATCCCGAGCTGAGCCCGGCGATCCTGAGCAGCGGCCCGGATGTCGTCGATGTCATTGGCGGTTCCCAGATAGGCGAGTTGGACGTCGGGGCTCGCCTGAACCTCGGCGGGCGTGCCCTGGAACAGCAGCTTGCCGTGGTGCATGACGATGATGTTGTCACAGAGCGACATGACCAGATCCATGTCGTGCTCGACGATGATGGTGATCCGGTCGGGCAGGCGCTGGGCGGCCAGCCTTGCGGTCAGTTCCGCCGTCTCGTGATGATTGAGGCCGGCGGCCGGCTCGTCGAGCAGCAGCACGCGCGGATTCGGGACCAGCGCTCGGGCAATCTCCAGCATGCGCTGCCGGCCATAGGGCAGGCTGCCGGCGTCGCAGTCGGCGTAGCCCTGCAAATCGAAGAAGCGCAGGATCTCCATGCATTTCTCGCGCCGGCTTTCACGCCTGGCCAAGGCATAGGGCGGCCACATCACTTCCTTCCATGTGCCGGCGGCATCGGCCGGGTAGAAGCACACTTCGAGGTTCTCGAGCACCGTCATCTGGTCGAAGAGCCGGATGTTCTGGTAGGTGCGGGCCACGCCGGAATTGGCGATCTGGTATTTCTTGAGTGTGTCTAGGCGCTTGCCGTCGAGCGTGATCGATCCCGAGGAGACGCTGTAGGAGCCGGCGGTCATGTTGATCAGCGTCGACTTGCCGGCGCCGTTCGGCCCGATCACGCCGTGGATGAGCCCGGGAGCGAAGGCGGCCGTCACGTCGTCGATGGCGACGACCTGGCCGTATTGCTTTCGCAGTCTGTCGAAGGCCAGGGTCATTTGCCGAAAAGCCTCCGGATGAGCTTGTCCGGCCCGAAGCTGCGCGGCACGATTCCCGCTGGGCGCACAATGATCAGGAAGATCATCAAGAGCCCGAGGAAGAGGATGCGCCATTCGGCGAACTCGCGCAGCACCTCGGGCAAGAGCATCAGGATCGCGGCGCCCGCCACGATGCCGAGAATGTTGCCGATGCCGCCGATCACGATCATCAGCACGATCAGCACCGATTCCTGGAGCGTGAAGCTCTCCGGGCTGACGAAGCGCTGGGAGGCGGCGAAGATCGCGCCGGCGATCGAGCCGATCGTCGCTGACGTCGCGAAGGCAGCAAGCTTGGCGTTGGTCGTGTTGATGCCGATGCCGCGAGCGGCGTCCTGGTCCTCGCGGATGGCCGCCCAGGCCTTGCCGAGGATCGAGCGCTCCAGCCTCCAGACCAGGACGCCGGCCACCAGCACGGTGACGAGCAGCAGCCAGAAGAAATCGATCGGACGGGCGACCTGGATGCCGAGGATCGAGGCCTTGTCGAGGCGCGCTATGCCCTTCGGCCCACCGGTGAGCCAGTCCATATTGTTGATGATGATGCGGATGATCTCGCCGAAGCCAAGTGTGACGATGGCAAGGTAGTCGCCGCGCAGCCTCAGCACCGGTATGCCGAGCAAGATGCCGGTGACGGCGCCGAGGCAGGCTGCAACCAGGAGGATGAGCAGGAACGGCCAGTGCAGGTCGAGCTGAGGGCTGGCAAGCAGCGCATAGCTGTAGGCGCCGACCGCGTAGAAGGCGACGAAGCCGAGATCGAGCAGTCCCGCATAGCCGATCACGATGTTCAGCCCGATGCCGAGCAGGATGTAGATCAGCAGGCTGTTGATGACGCGGACATAGTAATTGGGCAGGAAGGGCGTCGCCACGATCAGGGCGAGGGCGATGGCGAAGAAGAGGAACGAAACGGCCCGGCCCGAACGCGGCCTGGTGGCGGTGAGGGTCCCGGCGGCAGACATCAGAACTCCCTCTTGTACACGATGCTCTCCTCGGACACGGCCTCGCCCAGAATGCCGGCGGGGCGGACCAGGAGCACGAGTATGAGGATCGCGAAGGAGAGCACGTCGCGGTATTCGGTGCCGAGCACGCCATGGGTGACGACGGGCAGCAGCGCCGTTCCGCCAACCTCGACGAAGGCCAGGATGAAAGCGCCGAGCATGGCGCCGGGAATGGAGCCGATGCCGCCGAGGATCGCCGCGGTGAAGGCCTTCAGCCCGATGACGGCACCCATGGTCGGCGACATGATGCCGTAATAGCTGGCATAGAGGATGCCGCCCGCCGCGCCGAGCAGTGGCCCGACGAAGAACACCATCGAGATCGCACCGTTGACGTTGATGCCCAGAAGCTGGGCGGTGGGCCGGCTTTCCGAGACGGCGCGCACGATGATGCCGATGCGGCTGCGGTTGACGAGAAAATGCAGGCCGAACATCAGTGCGAAGGCCGCGACCAGGATGCCGATCTGCACCGAGCTGACCGTGCCGCCAAGCACCTCGTAGCGAACGGAAGGAAAGAAACTGGGAAAGGCGACCGGCTGCGGTCCGGCGAGGATCTGGATGCCGGTGACCAGTGAAAGCGACACGCCGAGCGAGGAGAGCATCGGCGCGAGACGGGTGGAATTTCGCAACGGCTTGTAAGCCACCCTTTCGATGCCGACGCCGATGATTCCGACCACGAAGATCGCAACGACAAAGGCCGCGGTGAGCGCGATCGCACCCGCGGCGCCGACATCGCCGATCAGCATGGTGAGCAACAGGAAGGCGACGTAGGCGCCAAGCATGAACATCTCGCCATGGGCGAAATTGATCATGCGCAGCACGCCGTAGACCATGGTGTAGCCGAGCGCGATCAGAGCGTAGATGGCGCCGATCGTCAGGGCATTGACCGTCTGTTGAATGAGGTTTCCCAGCATGGGCTGGCGTCCCTGTGCAATGGGTTCCGCCCGGCAGGCTCAGCCGGGGAGGGGAACGATCAACCTGGCCGCAGCGCTCTGCGTCGGGTGCGGCCGCAAACAAACGAAGGAGCCGCCCGCCAAGGGGCAAGCGGCTCCGGCGCGCAATCGCTATTTCTGGCCGACGAGATGGAAGTCCGAGCCTTCGACCTTGTAGAGGTAGGATGGGGCGACTTTGAGTTCGCCGGTCTCGTCGAATTCCAACTCGCCCACGGCGGTCTTGACCTTGACCGCGTGCAGCGCGGCGTTGATCTCCTCGCGCTTCAGCCCCTTGGTCGTCTTGAGCACCTGCTCGAGGATTTGGCCCTGGACATAGCCGTAGATCGAATAGGGGCCGGCTTCCTCGCCGTATTTGGCCTTGTAGAGCTTGGCGAAGTCGGCGATCGCCGGAGAGGCGTCCATCGGCGGCACCTGGATCGCGACCAGCGTGCCCTGGATGTTGGCCTCGCCGGCCTGCTTGATGAGGTCCGGCGTGTAGCCGCCATCGGGGACGATCAGCGTGGCGCTGATGCCTTGCTCATGCATCTGCTTGGCGAACAGCGCGAGCTGCGGCATGACGGCGCCGAGATAGATCACGTCCGGCTTCTTGGGCTTGATCTGCGCCAGCACGGCGGTGAAGTCGACGTCGGTCGGCGCGACCGCGATGGTATCGAGAACCTTGCCGCCGCCCGCCTCGAAATTCTTGGCGAAGATTTCCGAAATGCCTTGCCCGAAGACCTGCTTGTCGTTGACGACGAGCGCGGTCTTTGCGCCGAGCTTGCCGAGCGCGTATTCGGCCGGCAGCAGCGCACCCGCCAGGTCGTTGGCAACCGGGCGCACCATGAACTTGTAGCCCTGCTTCGTCAGCGACGGGTTGGAGCCGAAGGTCATGGTCGGCAGCGAGCAATCCTCATAGATCGGCAGAGTCGACTGGGCGACGCCGGAATTGAAGTTGACGAGGCCGAGGACCACCTTGTCGTTGTCGCAGAATTTCTGCGCCACCAGCGTTCCTTCGCGCGGGTCCGCCTTGTCGTCTTCCTGCTCGTAGGCGATCGTCACGCCGTTGACCCCGCCGTCGGCGTTCAGCTTGTCGACATAGAGCTTGAAGCCGTTGTGCCACGTGGTGCCGAAATAGGCCTGCGGGCCGGAGAGCGGAGCTGAAAGACCGACCGTGGCCTCCTCGGCCATGGCCGGCGCCGCGAACAACGATGCTCCCAACAGGAGCGTGGCAGTGAATTTTCCCATGATGGTTCCCCTTGGCTACTGGTCACGACGGGAGCGGCCGTTCCGGTCTTCTTCTCCTTGATCGTCATCGAAGCAGACAAAGAGATCGTCGTCAAGAAAGTGTCTACACTATTGCGTTCAATTTTGTGCTCAGATACGATTATGTGTCGCGGGCCCTTCGCCGGCGCTTCAAATCCGCGCCGTTTCCCGGCGCGAAAACCCTGAGCAGCGCGTCTTTGAGCGCCTGCTGCGTGGCGGAGACGGTCATTTCGATATGCTCGCGCAACAGTTTCATGCCGTTCTCGGCGTCTCGCTTGACGGCGGCGGCGACAATCGCCGAGTGGGCGGTGACCTGCGTCTTGTCGTGCGAGGGGTGCTCGATCTGGATGCGGCGGATGAAGCGGATACGGGCATTGATAGAGGCGAGCTGGCCGACGAGTTCCGGATTTCCGGAGAGCTCGGCGATGAGCAGGTGGAAGCCTTCATCCTCGGCCAGGATGACATCGGGCGCCTGGTCGCGATAGCCGTCGACGATCGCCTCCCAATACTGCCGCAGGCGGTCGATCTCGCCGTCTTCCGCGCGTTCGCACATCAGCTTGAAAGCGGCGCATTCGATGATCGAGCGCAGCTCGTAAAGGTCGAGCAGTCCCTCGGTGCTGAGGCTTCTGACGAAGAAGCCGCGATTGGGCGTGAGCGAGACGAAGCCTTCGGATGCGAGCCGGTTCAGCGCCTCGCGTATCGGCGTGCGCGAAACGCCCAGGCCGCGCGAAAGCTGCACCTCGTTGATCCGCTCGCCCGGCTTGAGCGTGAATTCGACCAGAAGCTTGCGGATGGTGTTGTAGGCTCGTTCGCTGCTATCGGCGGTGCGACGCGTATCGGCCTCGCCGGCGGGGAGCGGATCGTTGTCGGTACTCTCGGCGCGTTCGGTCATGAGGGCTCCCATCTGATTTGCGTGCAACTCGTGTCGACACTTTGCGATGCGTCTTTCTTTCCCAAACCGGCGCGAATGGCAAGCGAGAGGTTCGAGTTGAGGGGGCGGCAATGATCCTGGGAGTTCTTGGCGTCGGCCATCTGGCAGCCTCGATGCTGGCCGGGTTTCAGCGCTCCGGGCTCGGCCCCGAGAGCATCCTTCTGTCGCCGCGCGGCAAGGCGGCGGCACTTTGCGCCCGGCACGGCTTCCGGCTCGCGGCGGACAACCAGGATCTCGTCGAGCGGGCCGACATCGTGATTCTCGCGGTGCGGCCTGCACAGGCGCCAGAGGTTATCCGGGACTTGCCCTGGCGCAAGGGGCAGCTTTTGATCTCGGTTTGCGCCGGCGTGCCGCTGTCGCGGCTTGCCGTCGCGCCCGCACGGGCGGTGCGCGCCATGCCGTTCACCGCCGCCGAGATCGGCGCCAGCCCAACGGCCTATTTCCCAGACATCGAAGAGGCTCGCGCGGTTCTCGGCCGGCTCGGCCCGTCGATCGCCTTGGCCAGCGAAAGGGATTTCGAAGTGGCAACGGTCAGCGCAGCCGTCTACGGCTGGGCACAGGACCTGATCCGCAAGACTGCCGAATGGTCGAGCGCCGAAGGCCTCGATCCGGACATTGCCCGCCGGCTGGCAGCCATGACCTTCGCGGCCGCCGGCAAGCTGATCGCTGAAAAGCTCGAGCCGGTGGACCAACTGCTAGAGGAGCTCGTGACACCTGGAGGCATCACCGAGCGCGGCCTGCAGGTCCTGTCGGCGCGTGGCGTGCCTGCCGCCTGGAACGAGGCTTGCGCGGCGGTGCTCGACAAGCTGACGGCGCAGGCGCCGGGCTGATCGCGCGAAGTGTCCCGGCCGTCGCCCTCACCGTTGCGGCGCGGGTGGATAGACTTGGCCGCCGGCGGCCTGTTCGCTGGGCGCGACGATGAGCTCGGCCATATCGACGTGATCCGGCAGGCGCAGCGCCGAAACGAGCACGGCGGCAATGTCGGCCGGGTGCAGCGGCCGCTGTTGCGAATACATGCGCTTTCGCAGGCCTTCGTGGTCGCCGTCGAAGGCCTGGAGGTAGAAATCCGTCTCCACGCGCCCGGGAGCGATCTCGGTCAGCCGCACGCCGGTGCCGGCAAGGTCGAAGCGCAGGATGCGGCCTGCTTGCGACAGCCCGGCCTTGGCCGCGCCATAGGCAGTGGTGCCGGGAAAGACGGCGCTGCCCGCCGTGCTGGTCAGGTTGAAGATATGGCCGCGCTTGCGCGCGATCATACCGGGCAACAGGAGGCGGATGAGCTGCAGCGGCGCGGTGAGGTTCAGCGCCACCACCTCGGCCGTTTCCTCGGCACTCTGTTCGTGCAGGGGGCGCACCGTGGCCAGGCCGCCGGCATTGTTGACCAGCACGTCGATTTCCGCCGCACCGAGCGCGGCTGCGATCTTTTCCACGTCGCGGACATCGGCGACCAGCGGCCTGACTTGCGGCCCCAGCCGCTGCCGGAGGTCAAGCAGCGCGTCGTTGTTGCGCGCCAGCGCATGGACGGTCAGTCCTTCTTCCACGAGGCTTTCGACGATCGCGGCACCTATACCTTTCGAGGCACCAGTGACGAGGGCATTGCGATACTCCATGGCCGTACTCCCGGGGTGCGATGCGATGATCAGAGCGCGCCGTGCTTGGCGACTGTCTTGAGAATGCCGACGAGCCCGGTTTCCCGCGCCGCCTTCAACTCCTCCTGGCCGCGGCCATTCACCGCGGCATTCGTCGAGGCCGTGATCGAACGGACCGTATCGCTGTCGAGCCTGGCATCCAGGAGCGTGTCCCAGATTGCCTGGTAGGTGGGGCCGTATTTGCGCAGGAAGTCTTCGATGCCGTCCGCGTTGAGCATGTTGGAAATGAAGGATCCCTGCAGGGTCCATTTCGGTCCTGGCCCGTACATGAAGGCCCTGTCGACGTCCTCGACCGAGGCGACGCCGTCGCGCACCAGCGCTATCGCCTCGCGCCACATCGCCGCCATCAGGCGCAAGGCAATATGGCCGGTCACTTCGCGGTTGAGCGTCACCGACTTCTTGCCGATGGCCTCGTAGACGGCGCGCGCTCGCTCGATCGCCTGCGGATCCGTCGCCTTGCCGCCGACGATCTCGACCAGCGGCATCAGATGCGCCGGGTTGAACGGATGGCCAAGCACGATGCGGTGGGGCAAACGGCACTCGGTCTGCATGTCGGAGACGAGAAGCGCCGAGGAAGAGGAGGCGATGATGACCGCGTCGCCGACATGGTCCTCGATCTCGGCGAGCAGCCGGCGCTTGAGTGGCAGATCCTCCGGACCGTTTTCCTGGACGAAGTCGACGCCCTCGAGCGTCTCGGCCAGCGTCTGGAAAAACTGGACAGCGCCGGGCGCCGGCGAGGGGCCTTTCAACGCGTCGAGATCGGCCATCAGGGCCGACAGAACGTCATGGAGGGTTGCCTCGCGCCGATCTGTCGGATCATAGACGCGCACGTCATGTCCGGCGTGCGCGAAGCAGGCCGCCCAGCGCTGTCCGATCACACCGAAGCCGACCAGGCCGATCGTCAGCTTTTCCATCGTCAGGCCCTCCTTCCATCGAGCGCGGCGCGGAAGGCTTCATTGAGATCGTTCCACGGAATGAGCAGGTCGAGCCAGGCGCCGATCCGTCCGGCAACCAGGATCGCCTCGTCGATCAGGCCATCGAACGGGTATGCGTCGCCCATCGCCGCCTTGAGCCGGAAAAGCAGCGCCGGCGTTTCCTCCATATGGCAGAAGTCGCGAAGGCGCGTCGCCGCCTTGTCGAGCGCCAGCGCGGCGGCGTGGCGCCGCATCGCTTCGCCCGTTCCGCGCTCGGCGCGGATCCACCACAGGAATTCATGCAGCACCCGGGCTTCCGATTCGGCGGTGAAGACGGGTCCCGCCGGATGCATGATGGCGCGCGAGGATGTCGCCTGGCCGATGTCGGACGGACAAGCGCCCCAGAGCGCCTTGCGTGCCGCGACGATATCCTGCGGCAGCGGCGATGGCGCCGGCGGCGCGGGGACACGGCCGTCCACCCTGGAAAGCGTGCCTTCGAGGATGCGGCGGCCCTGGTCTTGCTTGAGCGTGGCGGCGAGCTCGGCGATACCCTCCACCGGCGCGTCGAGATGGCCGAGCACGGTGACCTCGGCATTCTCGGCCTGCAGCGGCGCGAAGGTGATTTCGAGGAACTGCCGCACCGGCCAGTAGATGAAGGTGCCGGCGCTCGCGGCAAGCACATGCGTTGCGCCTTCCAGATCCTCCACGAAGGGCGCGTGCCAGTAGATGTGGCTGCCGGCGATTTTGGGCGTGTGCAGTTGCAGGCGCATGGGCAGGGCCGAAAGCAGCGCCCGGCGGGTGCGATCGGCATCGCCCGTGAGCCTTATCGGCCAGTTTTGCCCTTCGGCCGAGAAATTCAGGTCCATCTTATTTCCCGGGATTGAAGAAGGAGACGGGCTTCAGGATCTGGTTGCGCATGTCGAGCAGATAATCGGTCTCGATGACCTTGCGGCGATAGGCCTGCCATTCCGGATCGGCCTCCATGCGGTCGCGCCGCTCTTCCCGGTCGGCAAGGCTCGCGTATTTCCAGAGATGTACGGTGCGGGAGAGATCGCCGATATGGGTCTGGAAGAAGCCGAAGGGCTCGCCCAGATAATGCCGCTGCATGGGCAAGCCGACATCCTCATAGAGCTTGAGGAAATGCGGCAGCTTGTTGGGGCGGGCGGTGTAGGTGCGATGGTCGAAGATCATCTCGGTTGCTCCTTCTGGTCGTGGTCCGGCGTCGCTTGAGCCGTCGAAATCGTGTCTGGTCTGTCGAATCGGGCTCAGCCGCAGCTCCGAACCGTCTCCGCGATGAGCCTGGCGGTCAGCGCCGGCGCTTCGATCTGCGGCACATGGCCGATGCCGTCGAGGAGATGGACCGCGGCAAAGCCCGGCGCGCGGGCCGCGTGGGCGGCCGGTATGACGCGGTCGAGCCGGCCCCAGACAAGCCGCGTCGGCACGCCAAGTTCGGCTAGCGCCGTCGTCAGGTCGAAGCCTTGCGTTCCGTCGGGAAACAGGGTCTCGGCCATCGTGGCTAGCGCGCCGCGATTGCCTGTCTTGTCGATCTGCCTGAGTGCTGCTTGCGCATAGCCGGCGGGCAGGGCTGCCGGATTGCCGACCATGACTGCCAGCCACCGCTCCAGTGCCTGGACGCTGGTCGCGCGGGCAAACCCGGCGATGAAGCCCGCATTGATCTCGGGACCAAGCCCGCCTGGGGCAAAAAGGGTGACCGAGCGCACCGTGAGGCGACCGAGCCGGGCGAGCGCAAGGGCCGCCGCGCCGCCCAGCGAATGGCCGGCGAGATGGGCGTCCCGTACGCCGAAGGCGTCCAGGCGATCGGAGAGGTCGAAGGCGATCTCCTCGATATCCTTCGCGGGCCGCGCGGCTTCGGCGCCGTGGCCGGGCAGGTCGAGGCTGATCGTCTCAATTCCCGGTTCGAGCAGCGGCACGACCTGCCGCCAGACGGAGCTGTCGGCTCCGAAGCCATGCAGCAGCAGCACCGGTGCCGTTTGTCGCGGCGGCGCAGCAGCGGGCGATGCCACCGCGGCCCGGGCCACACGGATCCCGCCAGGCTCGTCCTGACGCGCGGCGAGAGCGGCGTCGATATCGCGCTTCTTGATGCGGCCTCTGGGACCGCTTCCGGCAATGGTCGAAAGATCGAGACCCGCCGCGGCGGCAAGCCGGCGAGCGAGCGGGCTGGCGATGGCGCGTGTGCCGCTCCGGCTGGCGGGGGAAGAGGCGTTGCTTGCCGCGAGCAGAGGACTGGCTGCCGACGATGTCGCGGCCGGTGTGCCGGCCGAGACGGTCCGGCCCGAGGGCCTCTCGTCGGCGATGGTGCCGAGCACCGCGCCCACCGGCGCTTCCTGCCCTTCGAGGAAGAAGATGTCCGCCAGCCAGCCATCGCGGTCGGCTTCGATCTCGGTTGCCGCCTTGGCCGTCTCGACGGTGACGACAAGATCGCCGGCCTTGACCGGATCGCCCGGTTTGGCCGCCCAGGCGACCACCAGCACGGCTTCCATATATTCGCCGCCGGCGCTGTCGATGCTGATTGGATGGATGGCCATCGCCGTCTCCGTCACTTCAGCGTCGTCAGCGCGGCGGCGCGGATCTTCTCGGCACTCGGCAGCATCGCCGTCTCGAGCGGCTCGGAATAGGGGATCGGCATGTCCGGCAGCGTGACGCGCGCGACCGGCGCGTCCAGCTCGTCGAAAGCGTGATCCATGATCGTGGCCGACAGCTCGGCGGCATAGCCGCAGAAGCGCCAACCTTCATTGACCACCACCGCATGATGCGTCTTGGCGATCGAGGCGACGATGGCATTGACGTCGAGGGGGCGCAGCGACCGGAGGTCGACGATCTCGGCCGAAACGCCGTCCGTGGCCAGAAGATCGGCGGCCTTCGACGCCTCGATCACCATCTTGGACGTGGCGAAGACCGAGATGTCGCTGCCCTCGCGCACAATCGCCGCCTTGCCAAGCGGCACCGTGACGTCGCCGTCAGGCACCTCGCCGCGGATATTGTAGAGCAGCTTGTGCTCGAGGAAGACGACAGGCTGATCGTCGCGGATGGCCGCCTTCAGCATGCCCTTGGCGTCGGCCGGCGTCGAAGGCGCGACGACCTTGATTCCGGGAATATGCGCGACCATGGAATCGAGCGCCTTGGAGTGCTGCGCGCCGGCGCCGGCGCCACCACCGCCCTGGGTGCGCAGCACGAAGGGCATCTTCACCTGGCCGTTCCAGATGTAATTGTAGATCGAGGCCTGGTTGACCAGCGCATCGAGCGTCAGCGGCATGAAATCCGCATACATGATTTCAAGCACCGGCCGGGTGCCGGTCATGGCGGCGGTCACCGCCATGGCGGTCAGCGCCTGTTCGGAGATCGGCGTGTCGCGCACCCGCTTTTCGCCGAACTCCTCCATCAGTCCCTTTGTCACCTTGAAGACGCCGCCATAGCGGGCGATGTCCTCGCCGAAGAGGAAGACGGAAGGGTCGGCCTGCATTTCCTCGCGCAGCGCGGCATTGAGCGCTTCGGCATATCGCATCATCGCCATGTCAATGCGCCTCGCTATAGGGATTGCAGGCTTCGTCGATCATGAATTCCGGCATCGGGTCGGAAAGCGCGGCTTCGAACGCCTCGTCCGTCTCGGCCCTGGCGGCGGCCTCGATCGCGGCGAGCCGCGCCTCGTCGACCTTTTCCGACAGCGCCTTGCGCGAGATCAGCAGGGGGTCGCGCGCCTTCCAGGCTGCTATGTCCTCCGGTTTCTGGTAGCCGCCCATGTCGGAGGTGGAGAAGCCTTCGACGCGATAGGTCTTGCATTCGACCATGCCAGGACCCTCGCCGCGCCTCGCCCGCTCCACCATGGCCGACACGGCGCGGTAGACGGCGACCGCGTCGTTGCCGTCGACAATCTCGGCCGGCATGGCATAGCCGGCTGCCCGGATCGACAGATCCGCGACCGGCGACTGGACGTCGGAAGGAACCGTCAGCCCGAACTGGTTGTGCTCGAGCACGAAGACGACCGGCAGCTTCCAGAGCCCGGCCATGTTCATCGCTTCGTGGCAGATGCCGGTCTGGGCGGCGCCGTCGCCGAAGATGCACATGGCGACATTGCCGGTGCCGAGGATCTGCATGGACAACGCCATGCCGGTGGCGGCGGGAATGCCGGCGCCGACGATGGCATTGCCGCCGATCACACCCTTCTCGGCGTCGGCGACCAGCATGTGCCCGGCGCGCCCGCCGCAGGCGCCGGTGGCCCTGCCGAATATCTCGGCCACCACGGGACGCATGGCCATGCCCTTGCCGATATAGACGGCATGACCGCGGTGCGTCGTGGCCACCTTGTCGCCGATCTCCAGCGTCGCCGTCGCGCCGACGCCGACAGCCTCCTGGCCGTCGCACCGGTGGATTGGACCGCGTGTGCGCCCTTCCTTGTGAAGCGCTCCGAGCCGCTCTTCCAGATGCCGCACGAGCAGCATCCGGCGATAGATTTCCAGCTGTTGTTCGACGGAAGGAGTGTTCTTCACGGCTATCCCCGATTTCGTGCCGAAATTAAATACAAAAGTGTCGACACTTTGCAAGCACTTCTGCAAGATGGGGTGAAAACAAGTTGCAAAAGGGGACTTGCCATGCGGCTCCAGGACAAGGCGGCCATCGTCACGGGGGCCGGTGCCGGCATCGGCGCCGCCGTCACCACGCTGTTCGTGCAGGAGGGCGCCCGCGTGCTGGCTGTCGACCGCGACGGCGCCCGGGCCAGCGAAGTGGCGGACAGGACCAGGGCCCTGGCGATGGAGGCGGACGTCTCCGACGAGGCCTCCGTCGCGGCAATGGTGCGCTACGCTCAAGAGGCTTTCGGCCGGATAGACGTGCTGGTCAACAATGCCGGCTACGGCATTCGCGGCTCGGTCGTCGACACCTCGGCAGGAGATTGGGACGCGCTGATGGCGGTGAACCTCAAGGGCGTCTTCCTGTGTTCCAAGCATGCCATTCCCGTCATGGCCGCCGGTGGCGGCGGGGTCATTGTGAACACCGCCTCGAACGTCGCCCATGTCGGACTTGCCGACCGGGCCGCCTATGTGGCCTCGAAAGGCGGCGTCGCGGCGCTGACGCGCGCCATGGCGCTGGACCATGCGGGCCAGAACATCCGCGTCAACGCGGTGGCGCCGGGCGTCACCTGGTCGAGCTATTTCGACAGAATGCTGGAAACCCATCCCGACCCGGAGGGATTTGTCGCAGCCCTCAATGCACGCGCGCCGATGAACCGCGTCGCGCAGCCGATCGAGATCGCCAATGCGATATTGTGGCTCGCCAGTGGCGAATCTTCCTTCGCGACCGGGTCGATCCTGACGGTCGACGGCGGCATGACCGCCTGGTGAGCCCAGGCTCCGTTGCATCACGGCGGCGCGTCCTTCGCGGCATCAGGCAACGGGCGGGATGGAGCGCAGAGCGGCGAGCATCTCGTCGAGGTCGGCGCAAGGCAGGCAGCCGAGGTTGGCGATATCCTTGGTCACGTCGACCGGCAGGCCCGAATTGGAGTCCTTGGGCACCTCGTTCAGCCGCCCGCCGATCAGGACCGGCAGGGCAAGTCCGCGTGCCGCCATAGCCGCTTTCAGCGCCTGCGCATAGCGCAGCGCCACGCCATTATAGGTGCTGACCGCGATGGCGTCCGCGCCGGTTTCGGCGGCGCAGGCGACGAGCGCCTCCGGGTCAATGGCCACACCGGCATCGGCGATGGCGACGCCCAGGCCCTCGAGCGCCTGCTCGACGAGATATTTGCCATGCTCGTGCACGTCGGTGGTGCCGATGCAGACGGTGAGGTTCCTTGAGGCCTGCATCTGCCTTTGCGCCGCCACCCAGCTTGCCGCCTTGTCGTTGAGCTCTCGCGCCCATTCGGCATGGATCAGCGGCGCACGTCCGCGCTGGCCGATGGCGCCCGGACCGAAAAGCGCTTCCAGGCGTTTCGGCCCGATGCGGCGGATGGCCAGCATCAGAGCGGCGGGATCATCCATCGCGACCCCGCGCTCGGCGAGGCCGGCGAGAGCGGAATCGGCAAAGCGCCGCCCGCCTTCGACCAGCACGTCCGCCATCGCCTCCACCCTTGTCCAGTCGAGGATCGGGTCATAGAAGGGCGCGTGCAGCGTTAGCCGGTGGGCGAAGGTCTGCGCGTCGATGATCTCGTCGACATCGGGAATGCGCTGGTTCTCCGTCACCGGCACGGGATTGACCGCATGGCCGGAGGGCCATCGGCCCATGGCGAGTATGTCGGCCAGGAGATAGCTCGCCAGGCTCGCGTAATTGCCGGCCGGCGTCGACTGATAGGAGACGGTGTTGCCGAAGATCATTGTGCCCGGCGTCTCGGTGACCCGGACCAGGGCCGCGTGAAAGGCGGCGCGCGACAGCGGATCGCTGAAATGATGGCCGTAGCAATGGCCAAGGCGCGCGCCGATCAGCGTCTCGACGATGTGCTTTTCCACCAGCACCATGCCGAGCGCGCAGGCCATGTCGATGAAAAGCCCGGCGAAGCCGTCGTCGAGGTTGGAATGGACAAGGATCTCCGCATCCTGCGCGGCGATCAGACCGAGCGCGGTGACGGTCGCTTCGGTGGTCGCCACGTCATCGTCCCAGTAAGGCAGCCGGAAGGTGAAATACTGTCCGAGATTGCCTATGGCCGTCGCTCCGGCGGCAATCGCCGCGCGGGTGTTTTCGACTGCGCCCGGCAGGCCGAGCATGAAGTCGCCGAAATGGGCGGCGGCGGGCGCGGCGTTGGTGATGCGGGCGAAATCTTCCGGACCGGTCAGCACAATGCCGGTGCCGCGCGCGGCCTTGGCGCGCATGGCCTGCGGATAGCCCATCGACCAGTCCAGCGTGATGCCGAAACGATCGACCGTCACGCCTGCCTTGCGGCATTGCTCATGCACCTCGCCGATCGCCGCGATGGTGCGGTCGACGCTTCGGAAGCCGATATGCGCGTGCTGCATGACCCGCCTTTCGGTCGCCGCCTTGCGTTTCCACGCCGCTTCCGACGGCACACCGGCCTCGGTGAGAAAGCGGCAGGTGCCGAGCCGCCAGTCGCGGGCCATTATGCGCCCCTCGGCAAGCAGGACGGCCCCCGGCTTGAGGCGCGGGTCGATGAGTGCGGGAGCGGCGTCGGCGGTCATGATATCTGCTGTTCGGTTTCGGCAATGAAGCGACGGATGATGGCGGCGAACCCCTCGGGATCGGCGAGGGGATGGAAATGCGCGCCCGCGATGGACGTGTATCTCGCCGCCGGTATCGCGGCTGCGATGGCTTGCGACAGGGCAGGCGGCGTCACGACATCGCCGATGGCGGCGATCACCTGGACCGGGGCCGCGATACGCGGCAGGTCGGCGAGGCGGTCGTGGTCGAGCAACATGCGTACGCGCGCGGCCGCGACGGCAAGCGGAGCGAGCGTCCGGGAGGCGGCGGCGACCGCGGCTTCGAGCTGCTCCTCATGCGCTTCGAGATAGGAAGGCTCGTGGCAAAGCACATGGCCAAGGCGCTGATAGGTTTCAGCCATGCCGGCCTCGAGCAGCTCGGCGCGGGCGCTGAAGAGCATACGGAAGCGCGCATCGGCCTGTGCCCAGGAACTGCTGATCGTGTAGCTGAGCCCAAGGCCGGCGTGATCGAGCGCGAGCACTTGCGCGATGGCGCCGCCGGTCGAATGCCCGATGATGTGCGCCGGCCCGTCCGTGCTCGCCAGCAGACCGGCCACGTCACTCGCAATCAGCGGAATGGAATAGGGGCCCTCCGGGCGGTCGCTGCGGCCGGCGCCGCGATGGTCGGTGACGATAAGGCGATGGTCGACCTCGAGCAGGCGCGCCACGCCGGCCCAGAACCGTCCGTCCCCACCGAGCCCCGGGATGAGGACCAGGCGCGGACCGTTCGCGCCAAACGTTTCGTAATGGATGCGGCATCCGTCGGCGGCGGTGAAGAACGCCATCAACGGCCTCCCATGTCGAGCAGGTCGCGCAGCGCCGCAGCCACGCTGAGCGCCGTCAGCGCCGACGTCTTCGGATTGCCCGGCGAAGGTGTGTTGGCGAGGCGGAAAGCGGCGGTGCCGGCCGCGCTCTCGGCCTCGATTTCATGCGTGTTGCCGGCTGCCTTCGGATCGGCGATCGCGCGCACGGTGACCTTGTCGGCGCCAACTGCCAGCGCCACAGCGAAGGCGGCGTTCAGGTTCTTCGGATAGGCCCTCGCCGCTTCCTGGGGCGTGCCCTCGAACAGAGTCACTGCTTCTTGCCCGGCGGACAGGCCGAGGGCCGCAAGCTCCGCCTTCCAGGCTGCCGGCGGCTTGCGCGAGGTGTAGCGCACCCGCGCGTCGGGAAGCGCCGCTATGGCGCGGAGATAGTCGAGGCCGCCCAGGGCGCCGGCGGGCAGGACGAAGCGCGTGCCGCCGATGCTGCCGGCGGCGGCGAGGCGTGTCTGAAGCGCAGCGTCGGCGAGAGCGCCGACCGAGGCGATGACGGTCGGGATACCGGCTTCGAGCAGTGCCGGCACATAAGCGGCGACGGCCTCCTGGCCCGCCGCTTCGACCACGGCTGCGGGGCGCGCGTGGGTCAACAGATCGAGCCGGGTGACCGCCCTGACATTCGCCGGCAATACGGGGCTGGCGCCTTCGCGCAGGAGCACCACCCAATCGACCGCGTGCGCTGGAAAAGCCGTCACGATGTCACGCGCGATCGCGCCATAACCGATGAGACCAAGCGTCGTCATCGGGCTGCTTCAGGGGTTTCGGCTCAGGGGATCGAACTTGTCCACGATGTCGGCGCCGAAGACCGTCTTGCGCTCGATCTCCAGCACGTTTTCCGGGCGCGGGAAGTTGGACGGCACACGCTCGCCCGGCTTGCGCGGCTTGCCGATGAGGCGGAAGAAGTCCTCGAGCCCATTGGGCACGATCAGCCAAATCCAACGAAGCTGTGTCTCGCCGTCGTTGATGAACATGTGCCTGACATTCTTCGGCAGGAACACCACGCTGTCGGGCCGTATCGGATACTCCTTGCCTTCGACGACGGCGCGGCCATGGCCTTCGATCACATAGATCGCCTCCTCGTTGCGGTCATGCGTGTGTTCACGCACGTAACCGCCGGGCGCGACCGACTGCGTGCCGAGCGCGAACGGGTGCTCCATGCCGACGATATGGGGCGCCAGCGCGACATCGATATGGCCGTTCGCCGGCACCGGCTGCCAATAGCTTTCGCGCGTTTCGGACCCGGAAATATGAATGCCGGAAGGAGCAGGTGGAAGGTGGGTGTCGTCCATGGCTCTGCCTGTCGGAAGGGGCTGCAAGTGAGCATGCGGGAGAATGCCGCTCACCGAACGGAGCGTATAACGCAAAAACTGTCGACACAATAGTAGACAGATTTAATTTCCCGAACCTATAGTGACGCCGCGATGACAGCAGAGGGACCGCAATGGGCGAATTCGACGTTCTGGTTATCGGTTCGGGATCGGCGGCCTGTTCGGCGGCGTTGCGGGCCGCCAGGGGCGGTCTCAAGGTGCTGGTGATCGAAAAGAGCGAGTGGCTGGGCGGCACTTCGGCCATGTCTGGGGCCGGGGTCTGGATACCCGCCAACCATCTGGCGGCGGGCGCCGGGGTTGCCGACAGCCGCGAAGATGCGCTGAGCTATCTGCGCGCCGTGGCGCCGCAGGGCTGGGCGCGCAAGGAAGATGCGCTCTGGAGCGCCTTCGTCAGGGCCGCTCCCGATATGTTGCGGTTCCTGGCCGACAACACGGCTCTCGACTTTCGCCTGGTCAACGAGCCGGATCCCTTCGCCGAAGCGCCGGGCGGCAAGCTTTTCGGCCGCATGGTCTCGCCGAGGCCGCTCAGCCGCCGCATCCTGGGCAAATTTGCGCCGCGCCTGCGCCGCTCCACTTTGCCGCACAGCTTCAGCTATCAGGAGGTCGTCGATCTCGACCTCTATCATCACCCCATCCGCGCCGGCCTCAGGCTGTGGCCGAGGCTGCTTTGGCGGTGGCTGACGAATTCGGGCGGGCAGGGCACGGCCCTCATGACCGGGCTCATCAGGGGCTGCCTGGACGCGGGCGTCGCCTTTCAGCTGGAAACGCGCGCCGTGAGTCTGCTTCAGGAATCGGACTCGCGCGTGATCGGCGCCGAGGTTGAGTGCGAGGGCCAGCGCTTGGAGCTTCTGGCGCGGCGTGGCGTGATCATCGCGACGGGTGGCTTTGAGTGGGATGCCGAGATGCGGGCCCGCCATTTTCCCGGTCCGCTGGATCGTATCGGCAGCCCTCCCACCAATGAAGGCGACGGCCAGAAGCTTGCCGCTTCCGTCGGCGCGGAACTGGATCGCATGGACCAGGCGAATGTCTATCCCTGCCTGCCGACGCGCTATCGGGGCAAGCCGCATGGCCTGCCGATGACCTTTCAGGCCGAGCCGCATTCGATCGTGGTGAACCGCGATGCGAAGCGCTTCGTCAGCGAGAATGATTTCAACATCGGCGAGGCGATCGATGCGCGCGGGGCGGACGGCGCGCCGGTGAACCTGCCGTGTTATCTCATCGGCGACCACCGTTTCCTGAAAACATCGCTGCCGTTCCGCTGGTATGCCTCCTACGAACGTCAATGGCTCAAGAGGGCCGACACGATCGGTGGCCTCGCCGCAAAGCTCGGACTGCCGGCGGCGGCGCTCGAAGACACGATCGCCCGCTGGAACGGGTTTTGCGCCAAGGGACGCGACGAGGATTTCCGCCGCGGCGAGAACGGCTGGGAGGATTACAAGGCGCACGGTCCCGAGAACCGCCTGAAGCCGATCGACAAGCCGCCCTATATCGGCATGACGATAAACCGCTCGATCCTCGGCACAAAGGGCGGTGCCCGCACCAACGAGCGGGCGCAAGTGCTGAGGCCGGACGGCTCGATCATTCCCGGGCTCTACGCGGCGGGGCTTGCCATGGCCAATCCGATCGGCACGCGCGCCGTGGGAGCCGGCACGACCCTCGGCCCGAACATGACCTGGGGCTTCATCGCCGCCGAAACCATCCTTCACCAGAACCGATGATCGCTCCGGGGCGAATGCGCATCGTCGGCGGTGTCCGGCCGGCCTGAGTGCGTGTCCTGTCGACGGCCGGCTCGGGGAAAGTCGATTTCTCGTGAGTGGTTCATGACCTGTGCAGGCGAGCCCGGCCGCTCTCCTGCTCTAACTTCAGCGTCGCCGGCCTCAAACGCTCTCGAGATAGGTCTCGATCTCGAAGTCGCTGACATTCAGCGCGAACGTGTTCAGTTCCTGGCGCTTGCAGGCGACAAAGGCGTCGCGCAGCACGTTCGGGAAAATCTCGGCGACGCGCGGACCGGCCTCGAAGGCAGCGATGGCCGAAGCCCAGTCCGGCGGCAGCTTGGCGAGCGTCAGCCCCTGGCCTTCGCCGCCTGTCGGCTCGCCGGGCGAGAGCTGGCGCTCGATGCCGATCAACGCCGCGCCGAGGATCGCCGCCAGCACCAGATAGGGATTGGCATCGGCGCCGGAGACGCGATGCTCGATGCGGCGTGCAGCCGAAGGTCCGCCTGGAATGCGGATCGCCACCATGCGGTTCTCGTAGCCCCAGGCGACGGCGGTCGGCGCGTAGGATCTCGGCCGCAGCCGGCGGTAGGAATTGAAATGCGGCGCGAACACCAGCGTGCTCTCGGCCATCGCGGCAAGCAGGCCGCCGACCGCGTGGCGCATGGTGTCGGAGCCCTGGTCGGAGCCGTCGTCGAAGATGTTGCGGCCGTCCCTGTCGAGCACGCTGAAATGCACATGAAAACCGTTGCCGGCGCGCTCGCCATAGGGCTTGGCCATGAAGCAGGCGGAGAAGCCATGCTTGCGGGCGATGCCCTTCACGGTACGCTTGAACAGCACCGCATCGTCGGCGGCGCGCAAGGCGTCGGGCACATGGTTCAAATTGATCTCGAACTGGCCGACGCCGTTCTCGGCGATCGCAGTGTCGACCGGAATGTCCTGCATGCGGCAGGCTTCGTAGATATCGTGGATGAAGGCCTCGAAATCGTCGACCTCGTCGATCGAGAGCGCCGCGTCGGAATCGAGGCGCCTGCCGGTGACAGGTGAAACAGGGCCGACGGGCCGCTGCGAGGTCGGGTCGACAAGATAGAATTCGAGCTCGGTCGCGGTGACGGGCGTCAGGCCGAGCGCGGCGTAGCGGTCGAGGATGCGGGCCAGCGCGCGGCGCGGATCGCCAAGATAGGGCGCGCCGCTGTCATCCGCCAGCCAGAGCGGCAGCAGCGCGGTCGGATGGGCCGTCCAGTTGACGGGCAGTATGCCCCGCCCCGTCCAGTGGCAAAGCCCGTCGGCATCGCCGGTCGAGAAGACCTGGGCGTTGCCTTCTATATCCTCGCCCCAGATGTCGAGGCCGATGGCCGAGTAAGGCATGCGCAGCTTGCCTTCGAGCGCCTTGCGCGCCTGCTCGACCGGAATGCGCTTGCCGCGCATGATGCCGTTCAGGTCGCACACCGCCGCCCTCAGGCTCTGGATGTCCTTCCTGCTTGCAAGCCAGTTCAAAACGTCCGCAATCGCATCGCTCAATTTCCAGCCCCTTTTTAGGTGCTGTAGCCTTTGCAGGCTACGATATCCAATTTTCAGCTTGTGAGTTTATGAAGGCCGTATCGGCTGGCGCCGAAAGGCTTTTCTTCATTTTTTCAAGTCACTAGCTGGGATATCGGGCGGCATTTCAGGTCCATTTTCGCGATCTGCGATCGCAACATAGCGATACAGCCGGCGAAAGCCAAGCCGGATTCGGCGTGTGTTGGCTAGTGACGAAGTTCGGGAAACTTCACCTGCCCGAGGATATGCGTGGCGCCCTCTTCGATGTCGCGCACGATCGCCGCCCGCGCCCGCTCGCCATCGCGAGCCTCGATCGCCGCGACGACCTCCTCGTGGTAATCGATGCCGAGAATGCCGGCGAGATCATCCTCGAAACCGATATGCAGGTTTCGCAGGAAAGGCCCAACCTGCATCCACACCGTCTCGATGAGGAAGATCATCTGTTCATTGCCGCAATGGCGATAGACCCCGAATTTGAAGTCGTGGTTCTTGCGCAGATAGTTTTCGATCCCGCCATTGCGGGCGGCCTCGGTGAGCTCGGCGCAGTGGCGCCGGATCGCGCGCAGATTGTTGCCGTTGATGCGTTTCGTCGCGAGCTCGGTCGCGGTGCCCTCCAGGATGGTGCGCACCGCGGTCAATTGCGCAAACCGATCGGCGGAGATCAGAGGCACCTCGACGCTGCCGTTCGGCATCGGGCTCAGCGCCCGCAGCGCCTGCAGCCGGGTGAAGGCGCTGCGCACCGGCATGTCGCTGGTGCCGAGTTCCTTGGCGAGCTTGCGCGAGGTCAGCTTCTGGCCAGGCTGCAACTGTCCGGACATAAGGGCCCGAACGAGCTCCAGATAGACTTTCTCATGCAGTGGAACGGTATCGACAGCGGTCAGTCCGATTCGCGATTTGTCGGCCATTGGCTCTGCGTTGCTTCGTCGTCCTGAAAGCTGCTTCGTCGCTCTATCCGCCGGGGGGACAGGTTCCGATGGCATTGGGGCGCACGATAGACGGTTAACGCTCGCTGCCGCAAGGGAGCGCGCGTCCGTCCCCCAACCGCGTCATTGCGACTGCGACGTTATCGGACCCCGATCCCCGCCAAAAGGCCGCCATCTATCCTGTAGTCGGCCCCAGTGCAGAAGCTTGCCTTGGACGAGCACAGGAACGCGATCAGTTCCGCCACTTCCTCCGGCTCGCCGATGCGGCCAAGCGGATGCGCTTCGCCGAAGCGTTTGAAAGCAGCTTCGACATCCGCATTGGGATCGTCGGCGCGGGCGGCGCGTTCGAGGATCGGAGTGCGGACGGATCCCGGACTGACGGAGTTCACGCGGATGCCCTTTCGGGCATAGTCGAGCGCCAGCGAGCGCGTCAGCGTGTGGATGGCGCCCTTGGTGGTAGCGTAGGCTGCGACATTCTCCTGGCAGGCGGTGCCCTGCACCGAGGCGACGTTGACGATGGCGCCGCCGCCGCGCTTGATCATCTCCGGTATGCCGAAACGGGCGGTGAGGTAGATCGATCCGACATTGACCGACATTGCCCGGTTCCAGGTCTCGAAATCCGTCGTCGTGGCCGTGCCGTAAGGATGCACGGCCGCCGAATTGACGATGACGTCCAGCCCGCCGAATTTTTCGACGCCGTCGGCGATCGCCCTCTCGACCTGGTCGGGCACGGCAACGTCCGTGGCGAGCACGAGCGCGGCGGCGCCCGCGCGGTTGAGCTCGGCCTGCAGCATCGCGTTGGCGGCCTGGTCGATGCCCAGCGCGATGATTGCGGCGCCGCCTTCGGCAAGACGGCGCGCGGTTGCCTCGGCGATGCCGGTCGTTCCCGTCACCAGGGCAACCTTGCCGTCGAAATCGTTCATGGACAAAACTCCTGCAATGATGGACGAAAGCGCCTGTCAGTGGTTCGTCGCAAGGCGCCGCGATCCCCTGATTTGACGGCCATTGTCATCCGACAATATGGTCGATCGCAACCACGCTGAGCGCTCGCGCCGAAATGGGTTCGGTCCGATGCGGCTTTACGTCTTTGTTTTGATGCATGGCGGCCGTTCAGATACGACACGGATTAAAACGCATGCTTTGGGAGGCAGTCATGGAACAATGCTGGCGCTGGTACGGCCCGAACGACCCGGTCACGCTCGACCACATCAAGCAGGCGGGGGCGACTGGTATCGTCACGGCGCTGCACGACATCTATGACGGCAGCGCCTGGCCGCTCGACGCCATTCTCGAACGCAAGCGCATCATCGAGGCGGCGGGGCTGACATGGTCGGTGGTGGAGAGCATTCCGGTCCACAACTCGATCAAGACGGGGACACCCGAGCGGGAGCGCTACGCCGGGTGGTACAGGGACACGATCCGGGCGCTGGCCAAGGCCGGCATCTCGACGATCTGCTACAACTTTATGCCGGTGGTGGACTGGACGCGAACCGATCTCACGTACCGGCTGCCGACCACCGGCTACGCATTGCGCTTCGATGCGCTCGACTTCGCCGCCTACGACGTCTTTGTGCTGAAGCGGCCGAATGCCGAGGCGAGCTACGGTCCGGAGCGCCTCAAGGAGGCGGAAGCACGACTGAAGACTCTGAGCAACGATGACATCGAGAAAATAGAGCGCAATCTGATCGCCGGCCTGCCGGCCACCGAGCGCACCTACAATCGCGAGACGATGCGCCAGGCGCTTGCCGACTATGCCGCGATCGGTCCGGCCGAACTGCGCGCCAACCTCGCCTGGTTCCTGAAGGAGATCATTCCGGCCGCCGAAGAAGTCGGCGCGCGCATGTGCATCCATCCCGACGATCCGCCCTTCTCGCTCTACGGTTTGCCGCGCGTGGTTTCCACGGCGGAAGACGCGCGCTTCATCGTGGGAACGGTCGACAGCCCGTCGAACGGACTGACTTTCTGCACCGGCTCCTACGGCGTGCGCGCCGACAACGACCTGGTCGCGATGATCGAGGAGTTCGGACCGAAGATCCATTTCGCGCATCTGCGCAATGTGACGCGCGAGGCGGATGGCTCGTTCTACGAGGCCGAGCATCTGGAAGGCTCGACCGACATGGCCGAAGTCATCCTGGCGCTGATGAAGGAGGAGGCGCGCCGGCGCAAGGAAGGCCGGTCCGACTGGCGCATCCCGATGCGGCCGGACCATGGCCATCTGCTCGCCGATGATATCGGCAAGACCAGGATCAATCCCGGCTATTCGCTGATCGGCAGGCTGAAAGGCCTTGCCGAGTTGCGCGGCATCATGCGCGCCGTGGAGCGGTTCGAACTCGCCTGAGAGGCGGACGCAGGAGCGTTTGGCAAGGGGTCGTGACCCGGCGGGGTCGCCGCTGAACCGGGCTGCCGCTCAGTTGGAGGGAACGCTCTCCAATCGGCGTTGAATCTCGTTCGCCCTGGCGACGTAGCTGCGCCAGCCGCCATAGGCCGAGATGTCCGTCGCCGCCGCCAAGCCGGCGCTCTCGGCCAGGAAACCCTTCGCCGAGGTGCCGTCGTCGAGCTCGATGGTGCCGATGCCGAGCGGCGGCGGGATGGCGGCGACGAAACGGCCGAAGGCGTCGGCGCAAAGGCGCCAGACCTCGATCTCGATGGCGGTGCCTCCATTGCCGACCCGGACCAGCCCGGGCTTGGGCGGGGTCTGGCCGGCGAGCTCATAGAGCTTGTAGGACGGCGCCGTCCGCGCCGACCTGCTGAAGCTTGCGCCGGCCTCCTTCAATTGGCCGTTGAGCGGCATTCCCGAAAGATGCGCGCCGACCACCACCAGCTCGATCGTGCCGTCATCGGCGGGCGCGCCGACAGGCTGCGCGCTCGACTGCGGCCATCCGGTCGCGCCGAGAGCGAGGCCGCTCGCGGCATGGAGATCGCGCGCGACCGCCGCGACGAGGCCGTCGCGTCCTGCGGCGGCAAGCAGGGTCACGCTCATTGGCAGGCCGTCGTCGCGCGTGCCGGCCGGCACGGCGATGCCGCACATGTCGAGCAGATTGACGAAATTGGTGTAGGTGCCGAGCCGGCTGTTGGTGACGATCGGATCGGCGAGCACGGCATCGACGCTGTAGTGGGTCGGCGCGGTCGGCACGCAGAAGAGGTCGACGGAAGCGATGACCGGGGCCAGGCGGGACTTGTAGGCCTGCAAGGCATAGAGGCCGCGGAAAGCATCGGCCGCCGACAGGTTCCTGGCGCCGCCGATGATCTTGCGCGTCACCGGATGGAGGGCTGCTTCGTTCGCTTCGAAGAAATCGCGGATCGCCGCATAACGCTCCGCCACCCAGGCGCCTTCGTAGAGAAGGTCTGCGGTGGCGTAGAAGTCGGCGAACGGGATCTCGACTAACCTGGCGCCGAGCGTTTCCAGTGATGCGAGAGCTGCCTCGAAGCCGGCCTGCATCGACGCGTCGCCGAAGAACTTCAGATCGGCCTTTGCCGGGATGCCGACAGTCAGCACCGGTGGACGGGCGGCGAGGGGCTGGACGGCGACCACACGCGAATAGGGATCGGCGGCGTCGTGTGCGGCAGCGGCCGAGAGCACCGCATAGGCGTCATCGACGGTCAGCGCGAAGACCGAGACGCAGTCGAGGGTCCGGCAGGCAGGCACGACGCCGGTCGTGGACAGCGCGCCGACCGTCGGCTTCAGCCCGACAATGTTGTTAAGGCCGGCCGGAATGCGGCCAGAGCCGGCGGTGTCGGTGCCAAGCGCGAAGGAAACGATGCCGCGCGCCGTCGCAGCCGCCGAGCCGGAGGAGGAGCCGCCGGGCACGAGTTTCGGATCGATCGCGTTCCTTGGGATCGGCCAGGGTGTGCGCACGCCGACAAGGCCGGTGGCGAACTGGTCGAGATTGGTCTTGCCGACGACAAAAGCGCCCGCGGCCTTGAGCCTCGCCACGACCGTTGCGTCTTTGTCCGGCGTGTAGGCATATTCCGCACAGGCCGCCGTGGTCGGCATGCCGGCGACATCGATGTTGTCCTTGACGGCGAAAGGGATGCCCCAGAGCGGCTTGGCCACGGGATCGAAAGGACCGAGCGCATCGGCCTCGGCCAGCAAGTCCGCTTTCGTCGCTAGGTGGATGAAGATGCCGGGGTCGCCGGCCGCATCAATGCGGGCAAGGACCGCATCGATCACCTCGGCGATGCCAAGCCCGCTTTGGTAGGCGGCGCGCAGGCTGGCGATGTCGAAGCGGATGTCGTTCATTTCGTCTCCCCCAGGATGATCACCGGCAGGTCCCACTGGATCAGCACCACGCAGCCGTCCTTCGTCCACACAGAATGCTCGGTGCCGACCGGATTGAGGATCACGCTGCCCGCTGGATAGTCGCCGTTCTCGTCGCTCTGGGTGCCTTCCAGCACGACGATGGTTTCCAGCCCGGCATGGCGGTGGCGCGGCACGCCGGCGCCCGGCTGATATTTGAGCAGCGCGACCGACGGTTCGACCGGGCCGCCCTTGAGCAGCCAATGCACGGTGACGCCGTCGCGGAAAGGCTCGAACGCCAGATCGCGCCAGCCGCCGTCAAGGAGGCCGGCAAAGGCAAGATTAGGCATTCGCAATTCCCTCGAGGATCTGATCGGTGGTCGCCGTCCAGCCGACGATGGCGCCCTGCGCCCTAATCATGGCGAGCGCGGCCACCTTGAATTCGGGAAAGTAGCTTTCCGTCGCATCCTCCGCGACCAGGCACTCATAGCCGCGGTCGTTCGCCTCGCGCATCGTCGTCTGGACGCAGACTTCGGTCGTCACGCCGGCGAACACCAGTTGCCGCGCGCCGAGCCGTTTCAGGTCGTCGCCGAGGCCGGTCGCGTAGAAGGCGCCCTTGCCGGGCTTCTCGATGACGATCTCGCCGGGCAGGGGCGCGAGCTCGTCGAGGATCGCGGTGCCAGGCTCGCCGGCGATCAGGACGCGGCCCATCGGGCCGACATCGCCGATCCGGATCGAGGGATTGCCGCGGTCGCGCTTGGCGGGAGGCAGGTCTGAAAGGTCGGGCTTGTGGCACTCCATGGTATGAATCACCGGCAGGCCCGCGGCGCGAAAGCCCTCGATCAGCCGCTTCACCGTCGGCACGATCGCCGTGACCCGGCTGACGTCGTTGCCAAGGCTGGCGCCGAACCCGCCCGGCTCGGCAAAGTCGCGCTGCATGTCGATGACGATGAGCGCCGTCGTCTCGAGCCTGAAGGCAAAGGCGAAGGGCTGCGCTGCGATTTCCGCCATCAGTGATGCCCCGCCATGTGCTCGCCGATGGTCTGCACGCTCGCCTGCGCAATCGGCGTCTCATAGACCAGCGCGCCTTCCGACATGACGAGGATGCGGTCCGAGAGTTCCAGCAGCTCGTCCAGGTCTTCCGACATCAAAAGCACCGCGGCGCCTGCGTTGCGCGCCTTCATGATGCGGGCGCGGATCTCGGCGACGGCGGAGAAATCGAGGCCGAAGCACGGGTTGGAGACGATCAGCAGGTCGACCTCGCCGGTGAGCTCGCGGGCGAGCACGGCGCGCTGCACATTGCCGCCCGACAGCGAAGCGATCGGCGAAGACAGCGATGCGGTCTTGACCTTGAACTGCTCGACCAGGCGGGCGCTGAAAGCCTTGATGGCGCCGGCGCTGATCCAGCTCACCGGCTTGCCGTTGCCGTCCACGTCGAAGGTGCGGAAGGCAATGTTCTCGGCGACCGTCATCTTCGGCGCGCAGGCATTCTTCAGCGGCTCCTCCGGGATCAAGCGGACATTGAGCGCGCGCGCCTCGGCGCGCGTCGCTGCATAGGCGCTGCCGCGCACCATGACTTCCCCCTGATCACGGGCGCGCTGCCCGGCCAGCACCTCCAGGAACTCCTTCTGGCCGTTGCCGGAGATGCCGGCGATGCCGACGATCTCGCCGGAGCGGACGCCGAGATCGGCGATGTCGATCGACTTGAGGCCGGTGCGGTCCGGCGCCTTCAGCGCCTTTACCTTGAGCACGATCTCGGCGTCCGGCTTCGGCGCCGCGCGGCTGTCGAGCGCGGCGATCGGCTGGTCGCCGATCATCATCGCCGCCATCTCCCTGTGCGAAAGATCGGAGACCTTGCCGGTCCCGGTGAGCCTGCCCTTGCGCAGCACGGTGATGTCGTCGGCGAAGGCGGTGACCTCGTGGAATTTGTGCGAGATCATCAGCACGGTGAGGTCGCCGGCCTTGGTCATGCCGCGCACCAGGCCAAGCACTTCCTGCGCCTCGCCCGGAGTGAGCACGGACGTCGGCTCGTCCAGCACCAGGAAATTGCGGCCGAGATAAAGCTGCTTGATGATCTCCAGCTTCTGCTTCTCGCCGGCGGCGAGCTCGGCCACCTTGACGTCGAGCGGCAGCTTGAAGGGCATGCGCTCCATGAATTGGGCAAGCGCTGCGCGCTCCTTGCGCCAGTCGATGACGCCCGGCACTTTTTCGCGCGAGATGACCAGGTTCTCGGCGCCCGTCAGCGAAGGCACCAGCGTGAAATGCTGGTAGACCATGCCGAGGCCGAGCGCCGAGGCGTCCCTGGGGCTGGCTATCGCGACCTGGCGTCCGTCGACCAGCATGTCGCCCGATGTCGGGTGGTAGAAACCCATCATGCATTTGACCAGCGTCGACTTGCCGGCGCCGTTCTCGCCGAGCAGCGCGTGGAAGGAGCCTGCCGGCACCTTGATGGAGACATCGTCCAGCGCCGTGAAGGCGCCGAAGCGCATGGTCATGCCGATGGTCTCGACGCCGATCGCCTTTGTATGCGTTCCGCTCATCGCCGGCTCCTCACGGCAGCTGCGCGACGAGCGCGGCGGAATTCGACACCGCGCCGAACACGCCGCCCTGCATCTTGATCATCTTGATCGCCGCCAGGTGGTTGCCGTAGTCGGTCGCCCCGCAGCAATCCTCCAGCATCACGCATTCGAAGCCGCGGTCGTTGGCCTCGCGCATGGTGGTGTGCACGCAGACATCGGTGGTGATGCCGGTGAGCACGATGTTCTCGATGCCGCGCTGGTTGAGGATCAGCTCGAGGTCGGTGGCGCAGAACGAACCCTTGCCCGGCTTGTCGATGATCGGCTCGCCCTCGGCCGGATAGAGGTCGGGGATGATGTCCCAGCCCGGCTCGCCACGCACCAGGATGCGCCCGCACGGACCCGGATCGCCTATGCCGGCATTGATGCGGCGCGAGCGCCAGCGCTTGTTGGCGGGAAGGTCGGCGAGGTCCGGGCGATGACCCTCGCGGGTGTGGATGATGGTGTAGCCCTTGGCCCGCATGGCGGAAAGCACCGACTTGATCGGCTCGATCGGCGCGCGGACCAGCGACAGGTCATAGCCCATATGGTCGACATAGCCGCCAGGCCCGCAGAAATCGGTCTGCATGTCGATGATGATCAGCGCCGTGTTGTCGGGCCTGAGATCGCCATTGTAGGGCCAGGGATAGGGATCGGCGTCGATGTAGCGCTGGGTGATCTCGGCTCTGGCGTTCATGGCAAAAACTCCGGTCTCTCAAGCGATTCCAGGGGCGGTGCGTGGTGCGCGGTCATTTGGTGATCGACAGTTCGCCGGGCGCGCCGGCGAGCGTGCGGCTCGGCGACGAGGTGGCGATCATGATGATAAGGGTGAGGATGTAGGGCGCGGCGTAGAAGAGGTAGTAGCCCTGCGTGACGCCCACCGACTGCAGCGCCGGGCCAAGCGCGCCGGCGCCGCCGAACAGGAGCGCTGCGGCAAAGCAGCCGAGCGGGTTCCAGCGCGCGAAGATGACCAGCGCCACCGCCATCAGTCCTTGGCCGGACGAGATGCGCTCGGTCCAGCTGCCGGGATAGTAGAGCGACAGATAGGCGCCGCCGATGCCGGCCAGCGCGCCGCCGACGCCGGTGGCGAGCAGCCGCACCGTGTTGGGGTTGAGACCCATGGCGCGCGCGGCGTCGGCGCTGTCGCCGACCACGCGCACGATGAGGCCGACGCGCGTGTTGCGGAAGGCCCACCAGAGGAACACGGCAAGCGCCGCGCCGATCAGGAACAGCACGTTGACGTTGAGCGCCGCCTGCACCTGCGGGATGTCGGACCAGTTGCCGAAGGGGATCGCCGGCAGGTCGGGCGCCGAAGGCTGGATAAAGGGCTTGCCGAAGAAGAAGGCGAGCCCTGTGCCGAACAGCATCAGGGCGATGCCGATGGCGATGTCGTTGACCTTCGGGAACTTGCAGATCCAGCCGTGGAAGAGGCCGAAGCAGAGGCCGGCGAGCGCCGCGGCCAAAAGGCCGAGCCATGGCGAGCCGGTCATGACAGCCACCGCGTAGGCGCTCATGGCGCCGAACACCAGCGTGCCTTCGAGGCCGAGATTGATGCGGCCGGAACGCTCGGTGATGGCTTCGCCGAGCGAGACGAAGATGAAGGGCGTGGAGACGCGGATGGCGCCGCCCAGCATGGCGAGCGGCACGCCCCACAGGCCGATGTCGGTCGTTTCCATCAGACATTTCCCTTCAAGAAATGGGGCCTCTGCCAGAGGTCCGGGTTGAAGAGCTTGAAGCGGCCGTAGAAGGTCTCGCTGAACAGGATGACGATGAAAAGCATGCCCTGCAGCACCAGGACAGTTGCGTCGGGCAGGTCCATGCGGCGCTGGATCAGTCCGCCGGACGCGTCGATGCCGCCAAGCAGGATGGCGACAGGGATGATGGCAAGCGGGTTGTGGCGGGCGAGGAAGGCGACGAGGATGCCGGTATAGCCGTAGCCCGCGGCAAGCGAGCCGTTGGCGCTGCCCTGCACGGCCGCGACCTCGATCATGCCGGCAAGGCCGGCGAATCCGCCCGCCAGCGCGGTGAAGCCGACGATCAGTGGACCGACGGCCAGCCCCTGGACTTGTGCGGCCCTGACATTGCCGCCAGCGATGCGGGCGGCAAAACCCCAGCGGGTCTTCTCGATCAGCAGCCAGGAGAGCACGCAGGCCAGGATGCCGACGACGAGACCCCAATGCACCTCCATGCCCGGTATGTTGCCGATGCGGTAGATGTCGGCCAGCGGCTGGGTCGAGGGTTTGTTCAGCGAAGCCGGGTCGCGCAACGGCCCTTCCACCAGATGGTTCATCAGCGCGATGGCTATATAGGCCATTAGCAGGCTGGAGATGGTCTCGTTGACGGCTCGGTAATGGCGGAGCGCCCCGACGACACCTATCCAGATGCCGCCGGCGGCTGCGCCCCCCACGCCCATGAGAAGGATAACGAGGAAGGACGGCGCGCCGTTCAGCGCGACGCCGATGGCGGCCGCGGCGACGCCGCCCAGCACGATCGCGCCTTCGCCGCCGATGACGACCAGGCCAAGGCGCGCCGGCAGCGCCACGCAGAGCGCCGCAAGCAGGAGCGGCGCGCCGCGCGACAGGGAGTTCTGGATCGAGAACCAGGAGCCGAAGCCGCCCCGCCACATCGTCTCATAAAGCTGCACCGGCGACTTGCCGACAGCCAGGATGAACAGGCTGAACAGCACCATGCCGACGACCAGCGCCGCGAGCGGAATGACGAAGGCCTCCGCCCGCCTGGCGGTCCATTCGAGCGCCGCCCGGTATCCTCCGGCGTCGAGGATGGTCCGCACATCCGGGCTGCTCACAGTGTCCGCCATATCCGTCTCCTCGGCTCGCGCTTGAAGCGTGCTTCAAGCCCTTGTTCGGATACGTGTCGTCATCCCAAACCGCTGCGCAGCTTTGGGCGACACGCAATGCCTCAGGCCGTGGAACCGACGACGCCCTCGACGAGATAGTCCATGCTTTCGAGCTCGATCGCGGTCTCGACGAAGGCCTGGCCTTCGGTCGCGACGACGGCGCCCTTGTTGCTCTTCAACGGTCCCTTGATGACGGAGAAGCCGCCCTTCATCATTTCGGCCAGCGTGGCGTCGAACTGCTTGCGTGCCGCTTCGCCGACGGCGGGGCCGAGCGGGCTCATCTTGACGAAGCCGTCGGCCAGTCCGCCGCGCGTGAAATTGGGCAGCGGCTTGCCGGCGATGAGGTCGTCGACGAACATCTTGTAGACCTTGGCCCAGTTCCATTCCGCGCCGGTCAGGTATTTTTCCGGCGCCAGCGGGCTCTGGTTGGCGTGGTAGCCGCAGATGAAGGCGCCGCGTCCAGCGGCCGTCTCGACCACCACCTTGGGGCTGTCGACATGGCAGGTGACGACATCGGCGCCCTGGTCGATCAGCGCATTGGTGGCCTCGGCCTCCTTCACCGCCAGCGACCATTCGCCGGTGAAGATCACCTGGCAAGTGATCGCCGGATCGACCGAGCGCGCGCCGAGCAGGAAGGAATTGATGTTGAGGAGAACCTGCGGGATCGGCTTGGCGGCGACGAAGCCGAGCTTCTTCGACTTGGTGGTGTGGCCGGCGACGACGCCGTTCAGGTACTGGCCCATGCCGATATAGCCGAAATAGGAGCCGGCGTTCATCGGGTGCTTGTCCTTGTTCCACATGCCGCCGCAATGGCGGAACTGCACGTCGGGGAACTTGGCGCACATGGCCAGCATATGCGGATCGAAATAGCCGAAGGAGGTCGGGAAGATCAGCGAGGCGCCGTCGAGATTGATCATCGATTCCATCGTCTTCTGGACGTCGACCGTCTCGGGGACGTTTTCTTCCTCGACGATGGAGATGCCTTCGACGCCCTTCAGCGACGCAGCGCCTTCGGCATGCGCCTGATTGTAGCCATAGTCGTCTTTCGGGCCGACATAGATGAAGCCGACGGTCGCGGCGGCGGCGCGCGCGGCGCGGATCGGAAACGCGGCCGAGGCCAGACCGAGCGCCACTCCGGTGGCGGTGGTCTTGAGCAGGTCGCGGCGGCTAAGCATGAATTTCCCGGTCATATCGAATGCTCCCCTTTCTTGGACCCTGGTGGGCCGGTTAACATGTTGTCAAGAAAGTGCATGCAATCGCTGTGCCAGTTTCTTTTTCTAATTTTCTGCAATAAAATCAACGAGCGAATTTAGAAGACCTGCATAAACCAAAGGCAAGTGCATGCACTTTTTGCCTTAAAAACGATCAATTTGACATTAAGGTCAAAATCTAGGCATACAGGGATGCGGCCTTGAGTCGAAACAGCCCGTGGACCGTCCACCTCGCGGGCTGTCCGCAATAAACTGGGCGGAGGAGACGTGTCGGGAAAGCGTGGCTTGGTCAGGTCGGGCACGACCGTGGATCAGATGGTGAGGGCGATCGCGGACCGCATCGTCACCGGCTATCTGCGTCCCGGCGAAAAGCTCGACGAGGGCTCGCTCGCCGCCCGCTTCGACGTTTCGCGCACGCCGGTCCGGGAGGCGCTCGGCCAGTTGAGCGCCATCGGACTTGTCGAGAGGCGGCCCAACCGGGGCGCCATCGTCGCCGTGGTCACGCAGGAGCATCTGGCCTCGATGTTCGAGAGCATGGGCGAGCTGGAGGCGATCTGCGCCCGCTTCTCCGCCGAGCGCATGACCGGCGCCGAGCGCCGCTCGCTGGAGATGGAGCATCAGGCGTCGGCGCGCATGGTGCAGCTCGGCGCCGAGGAGGATTACGAGTATTTCAACACCGAGTTCCACAGCAGGCTTTATCGCGGCGCCCACAACACGCATATCCATGATCTGACGGTGGCGACCCGCAGCCGGCTGGCGCCGTTCCGGCGCGCGCAATTCATGCTGCCGGGCCGGCTGGCCAAGTCCTGGCAGGAGCATGATGTGATCGTCACCGCGATCATGCGCGGTGACGCGGCGGCCGCGGGTAAGGCGGCCAGGGATCATGTCTCGATCGTCAGCGAGGCGAGCGCGGTGTTCGCGACAGTCGATCCGGTGGAGCCGAGGCTCAGCCGATCCGCGCGTCGATGATCTCGACGAAGCGCGCGAAGAGACCCGCCTGCGACTTGATCTTCAGCTTGCGATAGATGTTGCGGCGGTGGACCTTGACGGTCCCCGGCACGATACGCAGCGCCCTGGCAATCGATTCCGTGGAATGGCCCTGAAGCACGAGGTCGACCACCTGCTTTTCGCGTGAGGTCAGCGACAGGCTTTTCCAGATATGCGCTCGGTCGAGTTCGTTGGCCGTCGCGACGGTTTCTCCGGAGGGTTGGGCCGCAGCCTCTTCGGCGGGCAAAGCGGGCCAGCGCTGCCTGCAGAAGCTGATCACCGCTGGCGCCATGTCGCGCAGCAGCCTGGCATCCGCCGTTCCGAACGGCCCGGTGGCGCGCAGCCGCATCAGCGACAGCACCAGCGCGTCCTTCCCGGCCAAAGGCACGAAGAAGCCGACCTCTTCAGCAAGTTTGGTCTGGCTGTAATAGGAACGGTAGTACTCGCTGGCATAGAAACGGTCGGGCGCGAGCTCGCGCATGCGCCAGAACCCCTCCTTGCGCTCGACCGCGGCGTGGTGGAACGGGTCGAGCAGGTAGGGCCCTTCCTGATAGAGCGCGACGAAGATGTGGCTCTCCGCCGGAGAGAAGGTCTCGAACAGGAGCGGCGGCCGCATAGCGCCGCGATAGCCAAAGATCACGCAATGGTCGAATCGGACATGGCCGCTGAGCCAGCCGACGACCGCCTTGCCGAAATGATCGCCGCCGGTCTCGCGCGACGCGGCGATCACGGCGGCCAAGGCGTTGTAGTCGTTACTGCGGGAGGCGGCCAATCCATACCCCTCTAAACGATAAAATCGGCTAAATATACCACCTGCGAGGTATATACTAGGCACCATTGGCTCTGCTAGCGTCGCGACATTGCCTCATGCTGTCGCTGGAGCCCGTGGCTTGACTGCAGTGCCCGATATCGAATTTCGCGCGGTCACCAAGCGCTATGGCGCGGTTACCGCCGTGAGCGGCATCGACCTTGCCATCCCGCCTTCCGCCTTCGTCGCGCTGCTCGGCCCTTCCGGCTGCGGCAAGACGACTTGCCTGCGCATGATCGGCGGCTTCGAGCAGCCGAGCGAAGGTCAGGTGCTGATCCGGGGCCGCGACATGGCGGGAACGCCGCCCTACCGGCGCCCGGTCAACATGGTGTTCCAGCAATATGCGCTGTTCCCGCATCTCGATGTCGAGGACAACATCTCCTACGGGCTGCGCCAGGCAAGGCCGCGCCTGTCGTCGCGCGAGATCAGCCAGAGGGCGGGCGAGGCGCTTTCGATGGTGCAGCTCGCCGGCTACGGGCGCCGCAAGATCCACGAGCTGTCCGGCGGCCAGCAGCAGCGCGTCGCGCTCGCTAGGGCACTGGTCAACAAACCAGCGGTGCTGTTGCTCGACGAGCCGCTGGCGGCGCTCGACAAGAAGCTGCGCACTGACATGCAGATCGAGCTGCAGAACCTGCAGCGCGAGATCGGCATCACCTTCGTGCTGGTCACCCACGACCAGGAAGAAGCGCTGTCGATGAGCGATTTCGTCTGCGTCATGAATGGCGGCCGCATTGTCCAGCTCGGGCAGCCGAGCGAGATCTATGACGAGCCGGCCGACCTGTTCGTCGCCGATTTCGTCGGCAAGACCAATCTCATCAGCGGCAAGGTGGCCGGGCTCTCCGGCGATCTCGTCGATGTCGCGCTTGCCGACGGCACGGTGATTGCGGCGCGCAAGCGGGTGCCGCTCAGCCGCGGCGAAGCCGTATCCGTCAGCCTGCGGCCGGAGTCGCTCAGCCTCTCAGCGCCTGGAGGCGGCAGCCTGCAAGGCATCGTGCGCAACAGGATTTTCCTGGGATCGACGGCGGAATACGCGATCGAGGTCCAGGGCATCGGTTCACTGCTCGCCAAGGCCGACCACGTGATGGGCCAGGGCAATCTGTTCAAGCCGGGCGAACCCGTCGCCATCGGCTTCGCCGCCGGAGCGCCGCTGGCGTTTCCGCACGCCAACAATAACGGGACCAACCAGAGGGAAGACCAAAATGCCGAAATCCTATCGTGACGGACTGCCGATAAGCCCCGATAAATTCGTCGATCAGTTGATGCGCCTGAAGCGCGGCTCGATCAGCCGGCGCGACTTCCTCGGCCTCACCGGCCTCGGCGTCGCCACCGCGGTGATGGCGCGCGAGCTCGGCATCATGCCGACGCCGGCCTTCGCCGCCGAAAATCTCGGCGACCGCATGTCGATCGCCACCTGGCCGAACTACCACGACCCGCAGACCTTCGAGAATTTCAAGGCCGAGACCGGCGTTGCCGTCGAGGTCAATGTCTTCGGCTCGAATGAGGAGATGCTGGCCAAGCTGCAGGCCGGCGGCTCGGGCTGGAGCCTGTTCGTGCCGACCAACTACACCATCTCGACCTATAAGAAGCTCGGCATCATCGAGGCGCTCGACATGGCCAAGCTCGGCAATTTCGACGGCTCGCAGGAGGATGCCCGCTTCACCGCCGAAGGCACGATCGACGGAACCATCTACGCCGTGCCGAAGAACTGGGGCACCACCGGCATTGCGATCAACACCAAGAAGCTCACCAAGCCGATGACGAGCTGGAAGGAGTTCTGGGACACGGCCATGGCCGAGGGCGATGGCCGCACCATGGTGCATGACTATCAGCTGACCACCATCGGCAATGCGCTGAAATATTACGGCTACTCGTTCAATTCGTTGAAGCAGGACGAACTCGCCAAGGCCGAGGAGTTGCTGCTCAAGGTGAAGCCGCATCTGTTCGCGGTGTCGAGCGACTATCAGCCGGGAATGCGCGCCGGCGATGCCTGGATGACAATGTGCTGGACCAATGACGGGGCGCAGCTCCATCGCGACATCCCCGAGATCGCCTATGTGCTCGGCAAGGAGGGCGGCGAGATCTGGACCGACTTCTACGCCATTCCGAAGGACGCGCCGAACAAGCCGGCCGGCTATGCGCTGCTCAACTATCTGATGAACCCGAAGGTCGCGGTGAAGGAGCATCTGGCCAATGGCGCGCCCTCCACCGATGCGCGGGTCAATGCGCTGCTGCCCAAGGAAGTGCTCGACAACCCGATCCTCTATCCGGCGGCCGATCTGCTGAAACCGCTCGAATTCGGTGCTGCCGCGACGCTGACCGATCCGGGCCGCGCCGAGCTGATGGCGCGCTTCAAGTCGGCTTGAGCGAGACCAACCACAAACCCGAACCAGACAATGCGACCGGCGGACGAAAGTCCGCCGGTTCTCAACCGGCTTTCCCAATGCGCGGCAGTCTCTTTCGCAAAAACCTCGTGACGACGCTGCTGCTCGCTCCGGCGGCGCTGTGGCTGGTCGTGTTCCTGGTGCTGCCCTTCATCGCCATCGCCATCTTCAGCGTCGGCGAGCGGGCGCCGGAAGGCGGCTATCAGGCGGCGCTGACCTTCGCGCAATACGCCAATTTGCCGGCCCGTGCGACCGCCTTCTGGAACACGATGGTGCTGGCGCCCATCGGCGCGCTGGCCTGCCTGCTCGTCGCTTATCCGGTCGCCTACTATCTGGCGCTGCGGGCGCCGGATCGCTGGCGGCTGATCCTGCTCGCCCTGATCGTCATCCCATTCTGGACCAGCCTTTTGATGCGCACCTATGCCTGGATGTACGTCCTTGGCGGTCGCGGCATTCCGGCCCTGCTCGCCTATGTCGGCATCGAGGATCTGAGGCTGATCAACACGCCGGGCGCGGTGCTGCTCGGCATCGTCTACGGCTACCTGCCGCTGATGATCCTGCCGATCTATGTCAGCCTGGAGCGGCTCGACCGGCGCCTGCTGGAAGCCTCCGCCGATCTCGGCGCGACGCCGCTGTCGACCTTCCTCGGCGTGACACTGCGGCTGTCGCTGCCCGGCGTGATGACCGGCTTCTCGCTGGTGATGATCCTGTTGCTCGGCGAATATCTGATCCCGACGCTGCTCGGCGGCGGCAAGGTGTTCTTCATCGGCAACGCGCTGGTCGACCTGTTCCTGCAATCGCGCAACTGGCCGTTCGGCTCGGCCATCGCCATCACGCTGGTGCTGGTCTCGGTGGTGGTGCTGATTGTCGCCAACCGCATCTCGACCCGCCTTTCGGGGGCACGCCGGGTGGACCTGATCTGATGCGCGCCTTCGTCGTTGCCGTCTTTGCCTTCCTCTATTTGCCGATCGCGCTGGTCGTGCTGTTCTCGTTCAATGCCGGCCATCATGCCAGCGAGTTCACCGGTTTCTCGGTGCAATGGTACGGCAAGGCGCTGTCCAATCCCTTCCTGGTCGAGGCACTGAAGAACAGCCTGTTCATTGCCACCACCAGCGCGCTGCTTGCGGCCTTCTGCGGCACCGCCGCGGCGCTCGGGCTGCAGCGCGTCGGCGCGCGCACCCGGGCTCTCTCCGACGCGTTGCTGGGTGCCGCGATCGTCGTCCCGGGTGTGGTCATCGGCATTTCGACGCTGGTCGCGCTGGTGCAGCTCTTCGCCGTCGTCAATCCGTTCCTGGCCGAGTTGTGGCCGACCGACCAGCCGCCGAAGCTTTCGCTCGGCTATGGCTCGATCATCGCCGCGCATGGCCTGTTTTCGATGGCACTGGTGACGATGATCGTCGGCACGCGGCTCGCGAGCCTCGACCGCAACCTGGTCGAGGCCTCCAGCGATCTCTACGCCACGCCGCTGACGACATTCCGCTCGATCGTGCTGCCGCAGATCATGCCGGCGGTGATTGCCGGCTTCCTGCTCGCCTTCACCTTCTCCTTCGACGATTTCATCATCGCCTTCTTCGTCGCCGGCGCGCAGACGACGCTGCCGATCTACGTCTTCGCCTCGATCCGGCGCGGCGTGACGCCGGAGATCAACGCCATCGCAACGATCGTGCTCTGCGCCTCGGTCCTGCTTGTGCTGCTCGCACAATGGCAGCTCGGGCGCCGAAAGCCATCGCCTTGAGAGACCAATCCATGATCCTGAAGGACCGTATCGCCGTGGTGACCGGCGCCGGATCGGGCATCGGGCGCGCCGGCGCGATGATCATGGCGCGGGAAGGAGCGATCGTGGTCATCGCCGACCGCGATCCGGCTTCCGGCGAAGCCACCGCTTCCGACATCCGCGACGCCGGCGGCCGCGCCGAGGCTGTCGCCATCGATGTCGGCAATGATGCGGCTATCGAAGAGCTCATCGAGGGGACGCTCGGCAGGCATGGCCGCATCGACATCCTGCACAACCATGCCGGCATCCAGGTCGGCGGCACGCTGACCGAAGTCGGCACTGACGGCATGGACGCTTCGTGGCGGATCAATGTGCGGGCGCAGTTCCTGGCGGCCAAGACCGTGATGCCAACGATGATCGCTCAGGGCGGCGGCGTCATCCTCAACACGGCGTCCAATTCCGGGGTGTTCTACGACCGCGAGATGATCGCCTATGCCACGTCCAAGCACGCCGTGGTGGCGATGACCAGGCAGATGTCGCTCGACTATGCAAAGCACAATGTGCGCGTCAACGCGCTTTGCCCGGGCTGGGTCGACACGCCGTTCAACGCGCCGTTCATTGCCCAGATGGGCGGGCGCGATGCGATCGAAAACTATGTCCGCACCAAGATTCCGATGGGGCGCTGGGCGAGCGCGGAGGAGATTGCCGAGGCCATCCTGTTCCTTGTCTCAGACCGCTCGTCCTTCATGACCGGACAGGCGCTGGTGGTTGACGGCGGCGAGAGCATCGGCTGATCTGGTCCAGCGAAGCGGACTTGCGCCGGCGGCGATGATCGGTCAAATCATAAGCTCACTTCGATGAGACCCGTCATGCAACGTGCAAAACAGCAACACTGCGAAAGGCATCAGGTTGTCGCCTGCGGTATTTCTTTTGCGCGTGCGGGATATCACTGATCATGCGCTGCTGCCGCCACGAGAACCTGCAGCGCGCGGAGGAGACGAAGGTCGGCTCGCATGTCGTTCGCGACGGCTGGACCGAAGGGGTGCAGGACGCGCTGACCCCGGCCTTTCGGCCGGCCATCAGGCGGGCGTCCGTCCTCGGATAACGCAGCTTAGATAACGCCCTACCGGAACGGACATGCCCGCCGAAGCGATCTCTCCTTCGTACGGACATGACCAATGCCTGACAATCTGAACACCTCATTCCCCGGCGCGGACACGCAAAGCTGGCTGAAGGCGCACGCGATCGACGAAGTCGAATGCTTCGTGCCCGACGTCAACGGCGTGTTGCGGGGCAAGACCTTGCCGGTCGCCAAATTCCTCAAGTCGCTCGACGACCGCGCGCTCTATTTGCCGAGCAGCGCGTTCCTGGTGGCTATCGACGGCCGCTATTCCGGCTCGATCGACGAGGGCTTTGCCTATTCCGATCCGGACATGCGCATGGTGCCCGACGTTTCGAGCCTCTGCCTTGCGCCAGGCAGCGCCGGCCGAGCCTATGTATTTGCCGATACGTTCCACATGGACGACCGGCCGTGGATGGCCTCGCCGCGCCATGTGCTGAAAGCCGTGCTCGGGCTTTATGAGCAGCGCGGCTGGCGCGCGGTGGTGGCGCCGGAGCTCGAATTCTACCTCACGGCGCCGAATCCCGACCCGGATCGTCCCATCACGGCGCCCGTCGGGCGCAACGGCCGGCCGGAAAACGTGCAGCATCCCTACGACATGCAGGCGATGGAGGAGTTCGAAGCAGTGACGCGGCGGCTCTACGAATACGCCGCCGTCGTGGGCTTGCCGGTGGAGACGCTGATCCATGAATCCGGCACGGCGCAGCTCGAGATCAATCTCCTGCATGGCGATCCGCTGACGCTCGCCGACCAGGTGCTTCTGTTCAAGCGCCTGGCGCGGCAGATCGCCCAGGCAAACGGCATGCATGCCACCTTCATGGCCAAGCCGATCGCCGCGCAGGCCGGCAGCGCCATGCATCTGCACATGTCGATCGTCGACCGGAAGGGCGAGCCGCTGTTTGCCGGCGAGGACGGCGAGGACAGCGCGATGTTCTCGCATTTCATCGGCGGTCTGCGGAAATACATCCCCGAAATCATGCCGCTGTTCGCGCCGCACGCGAATTCGTACCGTCGCATCCGCCCCGGTCACAGCGCTCCGGCCAACATCGAGTGGTCGCATGACAACCGCTCCTGCGGTCTGCGCGTGCCGCTGGGCGGGCGCGCCGCGCGCCGCATCGAAAACCGGTTGCCAGGAGCGGACGCAAATCCCTATCTCGCCATGGCCGGCTCGCTGATCGCCGGCTATCTCGGCATCGAGGAGAAGCTTCCGCGCTCGGAGGAGGCCTTCGGCAATGCCTATAAAAGCAGGAGCACGCTGCCGAAGACGATGGAGGAAGCGCTCGATCGTTTCGCCGCCTGCGAGCCCGTGCGGGCGCTGCTCGGCGAAGATTTCTTCCAGACCTATCTGCGCGTGAAGAGCGTCGAGCTCGACCTGTTCCAGAGCGTCGTGACGTCCTGGGAACGCGACCACCTGCTGCTCAAGGTGTGACCATGGCTTCGCGTTTGACAGGTTTCAATTCCGGTCTCGATATCGGCAAATCCTACTATGTCGCCACCGCCAATCCGGCGCCTGACCATCCAGCACTTGCCGGTGACGTCGATGCCGACCTGGTGGTGGTGGGCGGCGGCTGCACCGGTCTTTCGGCGGCGCTGCATGCGGCCGAGCGCGGCCTGAAGGTGGTGCTGCTCGAAGGCGGCAAGATCGGCTGGGGCGCCTCGGGCCGCAATGGCGGCCAGATGATCCCCGGCCTGCGCAAGGGCGCCAAGGGCCTGGTCAAGTCCTTCGGGCCGGAACGGGCCAAGGCACTGTTCGACCTGGCCTTCGAGGCGCGCGGGCTGGTGCTCGACATCATCGAGCGCCACGGCATCGAATGCGACTTGCGCCTGAACGGTCATCTGGTCGGCGCGGTCAGCGCTTCGGATGTGCGCGACTTCGAGGAAGAGGCCGAATGCCTCGCCAAGGTGATGAAGTTCACCGATGTCGAGATCCTGTCGGCGGCCGAGGCGCGGCAGATGGTCGACACGCCCTATCAGGGCGCGGTCTATGAAAGGCTCGGCGGACACATGCATCCGCTTAACTACACGCTGGGGCTTGCGCGGGCCGCGGTTGGCGCCGGCGTCGTCATCCACGAGAACTCGGTTGCGGTGCGGCTAGAGCGCGAGCCTTCCACCCGGGTGTTCACCGACAAAGGCTCGGTCCGCGCCAGGCATGTGGTGCTGGCCGGCGATGCGCTGCTCAAGGGACTGGAGCCGCGCGTCAACAGCCGCATCATGCCGGTCGGCAACTACATCGTCGCCACCGAGCCGTTGGACGAGCGCAATGTCATCCCGGCCAATGTCGCGGTCTCGGACACGCTGTTTGTCGTCAACTACTACCGCATGTCGGCGGACGGCCGCCTGCTGTTCGGCGGCGGCGAGCGCTACACGCCGTCGCCGCCGGCCGACATTGCCGGCTTCGTGCGGCCGCATATGGAAAAGACCTTTCCGCAACTCAAGGGCTGCCGCATCGACCACGCCTGGGGCGGGCTGGTGTCGGTGACGACGTCGCGCCTGCCGCATGTCGGGCATTATAGCGAGGTCTATTTCGCGCATGGCTATTCCGGCAAGGGCGTCATCCTGTCGACGCTGTCGGGCAAGCTCCTGGCGGAAGCGATCACGGGCGATGCCTCGCGGCTCGACCTGTTCTCGACGCTGACGCCGCTGCCGTTTCCCGGAGGCACGGCGCTGCGCGGGCCGCTCTATGTGCTTGGCATGCTGTGGTATGCCATGCGCGACCGGCTCCGGCACTGACGCTGGTTTCCTTGCCCTGGCGTGGCTAATGTCTCTGCGCCGGGAGGGAAATCCCGAGAAGGAAAAGCGGATGAACATCGAGCCGGGCCGACTGACGAAGAAGGAGCGCCATGAGCTGATCCTGTCAGAGGTCCGGCGCTCCGCCTCGATCCGCATCTCGAAGCTTGCGCGCCGCATCGGCGTGGCCGGCGAGACCATCCGCCGAGATCTCATCGAGCTCGGCGAGGCGGGGCTGCTCAACCGCACCTATGGCGGCGCCACCATTTCGCTGGTGACGTCGGAACCGGTGATTGCCGAGCGCGGCCTCACAATGGTCGAGGAGCGGGCCCGCATCGGGCGTGGTGCGGCCGGACTGGTCGAGAAAGGCTCGATCGTGATGATCGACGGTGGATCGACAACCTACGAGGTGGCGCGCAGCCTCTCGCAGCACGGCCGGGACCTGACAATCATCACCAACTCAATCGGGGTCGCCTCGGTGGCCGGCGCCAATCCCGGCTTCCGCGTGATCCTCTGCCCCGGCACCTATGACAGCCGCGAGGCCGCGGTGCTTGGCGAGGACACGGTCGAATTCGTGCGCCGCTACAATGCCGACGTCGCCATCATCGGCGCCTCGGCGTTGAACGCCGAAGGGCCGAGCGACATGATCTCGGGCGCGGCGGCGGTGAAGCGGGCGATGATGAGGCGGTCGCTGTCGACGATGCTGGTCGTTACCAACGACAAGTTCGGCCGCAGCGGCCTGGAGCGCGTCTGCGCGCTGAGCGAGGTCTCGGACATCGTCACCGACAGCGAGCCGGCAGCGGAGCTGCGCGCCGCGATCGACAAGGCGGGCGGCGAGCTGCACGTCTTTGCCGAAGGTTAGGGCTGTACCGGCTAGTCTCTTTGTTTTTGCGCAATTCCGGACGGAAAACCGCTGCGCACTTTTCGTGGAATTGCTTTAGGCGTCCCGATTGGTCAGCGCGATGTGGCAGCAGCCGGGCCGTGGCCCGGCGTCCAAGTGACATTGTCGAAACGCACGCCGGTGGCCTCGAAGAGGCCGCGGTCGAAGGCGCCGGCAATGCGGCAGAGCGTGGCGAGTTTCTCCTCGCCGACGCCTGCTTCCACCCACGCATCCTTCAGCGGGCAGCGCTTGACCTTGAAGGCGATGTGGTTAGGCCCGCGCTCGACGTCGGTCGGATACATGCGCCCACCATCCGGGCTGACGGAGAGGAACGCTTCGCCAATCGCCGGCGCGTCGTTGGGACCGAAGCCGGCGAAGGCCGCTGCCGCGACTTCCCGGCCGCGCTTCTCGATGCTGCGGATCATCACCGCCTCGGCCTTCTCGACGCCGAGCTCGGCGGTCAGTTCGTCGAGGAAGAGGCGGTAGAGGTCGGCGCGGTTGCGGAAAGCGGAATCGAGCTCGCGCGACAGTTTCTCGGCTCTGGCGGATTCGGGGTTGGTCATGATGCGTCCTGACTGGTTCTGACAAGTTTCGGTGTCGCTGCCACCAGCGCCTTGCCGACGGCCGATTGCGGATCGGCGATGACGGCGCGGGCATCGCCGCTCTCGGCGATCCGGCCGGCATCGAGGATGACGACGCGGTGCGCCACGGCGCGGATGACGCCGAGGTCATGCGAAATGAACAGATAGGCGATCCGTTCCTGCCGTTGCAGGTCGAGCAGCAATTCCAGGATCTGCCCACGCACCGACACGTCGAGCGCCGACACGGCTTCATCGAGCACGATCAGCGACGGCCGCGTGGCGATGGCGCGGGCGATCGCGACGCGCTGTCGCTGGCCGCCGGAAATCTCGTGAATGGCGCGGGCAGCGAGGCCGGTATCGAGGCCGACGCGCTCCAAAAGCGCCGCGATGCGGCGTGGACGCTCGGCACGCGGGGCGATACCGTGGATGCGCAAGGGATCGCCCAGCACGCGCGCCACCGTGGCGCGGGGATTGAAGGCGGCGAGCGGGTCCTGGAACACCATTTGCAGGCGGGCACGGCGGGCGCGCAAAGCGGCGCCTGACAGTGCGAAGAAATTCGCGCCTTCGAAGTCGATGCGGCCGGCATCGGGCTCGATCAGCCGCAGCACCAGCCTTGCGATGGTCGATTTGCCGCTGCCGGATGGGCCGGCGAGCGCCAGCGTCTCCGCCGGGCCGACGTCGAAGGACACCTCGTCGACTGCCGCGAAAGGCTTGCCGCCGCGATGGTAGCGCTTGGTGAGATTGGAGACGGCAAGCACGCTCATGCCGAGGTGCCCTGTCGGTCAAGCAGAGGCTCGGCGTCGAGGCCAAGATGAGCGTCGAGCAGGGCGCGCGTATAGGCATGCTGCGGCGCGTTGACGATTTGACTGGTCTCGCCGAGTTCGACCAGTTCGCCGTGGCGCAGCACCGCGATGCGATTGGCGAGCGAGGCGGCGAGCGCGATGTCGTGACTGATGAAGATGAGCGTCATGCCGTCCTCGCTGACCAGCCTGCGGATCAGGGCGACGATCTCGGCCTGGACGATGGTGTCGAGCGCGCTGGTCGCTTCGTCGGCGATCAGGAGTTTCGGTCCGGCGGCGATTGCCGCGGCGATCGCCACGCGCTGCTTTTGCCCGCCGGAGAGCTGGTGGGGGTAGGCGTGGAGAGTGGCCTCGGGATTGGGGAGACGGACGCGTTCGAGGAGGGTTTTGGCCTTGGCGATGGCTTCGCGCCAAGTGAGGTGAAGATGGGTGCGCGCGACCTCGGCGATCTGCTTGCCGATTGGCATGACCGGGTCGAGACTGGAGGAGGGGTCCTGGAAGACAAAGCCGATGTCACGGCCGAGGAGGGGGATGGTATCGCGAGGCTGAGAAAGTTGGCGCGCTACGGCGCCCCCCTCTGTCCTGCCGGACATCTCCCCCACTTGGGGGGAGATTAGCAGTTCCGCTGTCGGCTCTCTCCCCGCAACGTTGGAAATTGGCGAAGGTGGCGACGAGGGCTCAATCTCCCCCCTTTTGGGGGAGATGTCCGGCAGGACAGAGGGGGGCGCGAAGGAATGAGACGTTTGCGATTTCGGTATCTTCCAATTGATGGTTCCTCCGATCGTAGCGGACCTCGCCAACAACCCCGCAACAGCCAGTGCCAGTGTGCTCTTGCCCGAACTGCTTTCGCCGATGATCGCTAGGCGCTCGCCAGCGAGAACATCTAGGCTCACATCTTTCAGCGCCGGCACACCGCCGCGTCGGTACCGCACCGCCAGATCGCGAATGGAAAGCAACGCCGTCACGACAGGCTCCTGCGCACCGCGGTGCTTTCCACCACGCCTTCCCCGGCGAGGTAGACGCCGAGCACCGTCAGCACCAGCGCAATGCCGGGAATGATCGACAGGAACGGCGCGGTGCGCAGCACCGTGCGGCCTTCGGCGATCATGCCGCCCCAGGTGACACGGTTGGGATCGCCGAGGCCGAGGAAGGAAAGCGCGGCCTCGGTGAGGATCGCGGCCGCGACGATCACCGAGGATAGCGCCAGCACCGGCGGCAAGGCATTGGGCAGCACCTCTCGAAAAGCGATCTCCAGCGGGTGCATGCCGATGACGCGGGCTCCCGTGACGTAGTCGCGCTCGCGGATCGACAGCACTTCCGCGCGGGCAACGCGCGCAGGTCCGGTCCAGGCGCTGAGCGCGATCGCAGCAACGACAACGCTGAGCGACGGCCCGACAATGCTGACGAAGGCGAGCGCCAGCAGGAAGCCCGGCACGGTCTGGAAGGCGTCGGTGACGCGCATCAGCACTTCGTCGACGAGCCCTCCGGCGAAGCCGGCCAAGGTGCCGACCACGGCGCCGATCAGGAGCGCGGCGGCAGCCGCCGCCAGGCCGACCGCCAATGAGGTACGGGCGCCATGGAACAGCTCGGCCAGCACGTCGCGCCCGAGCCGGTCGGTGCCGAGCGGCAGCCGCCAGTCCTGGAACGGCGGCAGCAGCGCCGGGCCGGCGATCGCCTGCGGATCGCCGGGAAAGAACAGCGGCGCCGCCAAGGCCATGACGAGGAGCAGGGCGAGGATAAGCACGCCGGCGATCGCTTCCGGGGTGCGCAAGAAACGGCGCAGGCGGTTCATGCGCTTGCCTCGCCGGCGCCGACGCGCGGATCGAGGAAGGCGTAGGCGAGATCGACCAGAAGGTTGATGACGACGACCAGCACCGCACTGACCAGGATGATGCCGAGCAGCAGCGGCGTGTCGCGTCCGGCGACGGCCTCCTGCGCCAGGCGGCCGAGACCGGGCACGGCGAAGACGCTTTCGATGACGACGCTGCCGCCAAGCATCTGCGCCGATTGCAGGCCGAGCATGGTGACCAATGGCAGAAGCGCGTTGCGGGCGACGTGGGCAAGCACGATGCGGCGGCGCGACAGGCCCCTGGCGCGGGCGGCGAGCACGAAATCCTGCCGCCAGGCCTCGGCCATGCCGGCGCGCATCATGCGCAGATAGAGCGCGAGATAGATGAAGCCGAGCGCCGACACCGGCAGCACCAGATGGGTGGCGATATCGGCGGCGCGGGTCAGTCCGGTTTTACCGGAGGCGATGGTCTCGATGCCGCCGATCGGCAGCCAGCGCAAATCGACGGCGAAGACGACGATGAGCACGAGGCCGAGCCAGAAGCCGGGCACGGCATAAAGCGCCAGCGAGCCGATCGACAGGAAGCGGTCGCGAAAGGTGCCGGGCCTGGCGCCGGCATAGATGCCGAGCGCCGAGCCGAGGCCGAAGGAAAGCGCGGTGGCGCTGCCCATCAGGATCAGTGTGGTCGGCAGGCGTTCGAGGATGATCTCGCGGATCGGTCGCGAGAAGGTGACGGACTGGCCGAGGTCGAGATGCAGCAGCGCCCACAGATAGCTGGCGAGGCGGGTGAGCTCCGACTGGTCGAGGCCCCAGCGATGGCGCAGCAGTTCGATCATGCCGGCGTCGCCGCCGGTCGAGACGATATAGGCGTCGACCGCATCGCCCGGAGCGGCTTCGAGGAGGAGGAAGCTGCCGATGACGACGATGAGCAGCACGAAGACGCTGCCGACGAGGCGACGGCGCAGGATGGTGAGGGCGCGGGTCATAGCGAAAGGACGCTGCTCGCAATCCTCCGAGGTCGCGCTCTACGGCGCCCCCCACTGTCCTGCCGGACATCTCCCCCACAAAGGGGGAGATCAGCTGTCATCGCGGCTTTCGCTAATCTCCAACGTTGCAGGGAGGTGTGGGGCGCGGAAGCTGCCAATCTGCCCCCTTGTGGGGGAGATGTCCGGCAGGACAGAGGGGGGCGCGAAGGAACTCTCATTCTCGAAGCTGAGCACCTTGACTGCCGATCCGCAAGTGCCGGATCAGCCCGCCAAATAAGTGTCCGCCCAGTTCGACACAGCCCAGCGCGGGTTGTTGGCGATGTTGCCGACCGTATCGCGCGCGACGGAGATGAAGCCCCATTCGGCGACGTTGATCAGCGGCAGGTCGGCGGCGACCTTTTTCTGAAACTCCTTGTAGAGCTCGGTGCGGGCGGCGGTATCGAGCGTCTCGGATGCCTTGACGATCAGCGCGTCGAGCTCGGCGTTCTTGTAGCCGCCCTGGTTGGAGAAGGGCACGCCGTCCGGAATGCCGCTCTGCACCAGGATGGTGGTCGAGATCGCCGGGTCGCCGCGGAACACCGGCGGGCCGACGGCGAGGTCGAAGGCATGGTCGGTGTAGACGGCCTTGATGTGCGCAGCGGAATCGTTGTTGACGATCTGGGCGTCGATGCCGATCGCCGCCAGCGCCTGGCGCAGATAATCGCCGAACTGCTTGGTCTCGTTGAAATAGGGCGCCGGCAAAAGCTTCAGCGCAAAGCGCTTGCCGTCGTCGGCGCGCTTGTAGCCGGCCTCGTCCAGCAGCGCGTTGGCCTTGGCGACGTCGAAAGGATAGGTCGGCACGTCAGCGGTGTAGAATTGCGGGTCGTTCTTCGGCACTGGACCGGTGGCGGTCGCGGCATAGCCGAGGAAGACCGTCTTGACGACAAAATCCTTGTCGATGGCATGGGCGATCGCCTGCCGTACTTTCAGATCGGCCAGTTCCTTGCGACGGTGGTTGATCTCGACGACGAGCTGGTAGGTCAGCCCTTCATAGCCCTTGGTGATGACCTTCAGGCCCGGCACTTTGGAAATCCGGTCGAGGTCGGCCAGCGGCACGGCGGAGAAGGCGGCGAGCTGGATCTCCTCGGCTTCGAGTGCTGCTGCGGCGGACGTGCGATCGGGGAGCACCTGGTAGACGATCTCATCGAGATAGGGCTCGTCCTTGCCCCAATAGGCGTCGTTCCGCGTCAGCCGGTAATATTGGCCGGCCTTGTATTCGGCGAATTTGAACGGACCGGTGCCGACCGGTGCGTTGTTGGCCGGGTTGTCCTCGATCTTGCCGTTTTCATAAACGTGCTTCGGCACGACGCTCGACAGCGCCGGCAGCGCGTTGAGGATGAGCTGGAAGGGCGTCGGCTTGGCGAATTTGAAGATTGCGGTCAGCTCGTCCGGCGTCTCGACGGCCTCCAGGTCCTTGAACACGGCGCGGCCGAGATTCTGCAGCGGCTTCCAGATCTGCAGCGCCGAGAAAGCGACATCAGCGGAGGTGAAGGGCTTGCCGTCATGCCATTTGACGCCGTCGCGCAATTTGAAGGTCACCGACAGGCCGTCGGCGGCACCCTCCCAGGAAAGCGCGAGTCGCGGCTGTAGCCCGTCCTTGCCGTCGAAGGAGGCTTCGGCCAGCGTCTCGACGATCTTGCTGGAGATGAAGAAGACGCCGTTGGAGGCGACGATCGCCGGGTTGAGGTTGCGCGGCTCGGAATCGGCGGCCAATACGAGACGGCCGCCCTTCTTCGGCGTCTGCGCGAAGCCGATGGCCGGCAGCGCGGTCGAAGCCAGCAGCAGCGCCGAACCGGCCAGCAGGCCGCGGCGTGAAATCGTCAATTCGGACATCGTTCAAACTCCCCTCTTCGCGCCGTCGCAGGCGCGCCAATCGCGTGATTATGGCCCTTGGCAAAGGTTTCGCCAGAGACGGATTTGGCGCATCATGGCTTGGCTTTGAAATTTCCGTCCGCTGGACCAGCCGGCCGAAAGAAGCTCTCATTCTCATATTTGGTAAGACCAGATTATAGCGAAGCGGGATGGAGATTCGGGCATAAACCGCCTTAGGCGCGAAAGTGATCAGTTCTGGCTGGACCAGAGCGGCCAAAATGATGCAGATTTGGCCGACCGCCATAAATCATAACGTTCGGCGCTCCTTGCGGCCGATGAAATCAGGGAGAGGCAGATGAACATCGCTCCGGGCAAGACCGAGGTCAGCAGCATTCCCTTCGACGACGCGCGGGTGGACCGGCTGATGGAAGAGGCCGGCATCGACGTGCTGTTCGCCACCTCCAAGCACAACACGCAATATCTGCTCGGCGGCTACAAGTTCATCTTTTTCGCCGCCATGGATGCGATCGGCCATAGCCGTTACCTGCCGATCGTGCTCTACGAAAAGGGCGGGCCGGAACACGCGGCCTATATCGGCAACAAGATGGAAGGCGGCGAGCATCAGAACCATCCGTTCTGGACTCCGACCTTGCATGCCGCCTGCTGGGGCACGCTCGATGCCGCCAATCTGGCGGTGGAGCATCTGCGCCAGATCGGCAAGTCGGCGGCGCGCATCGGCATCGAGCCCGGCTTCCTGCCGTCCGACGCATATATGCTGATCCGCAAGGCGCTGCCGGATGCCAAGCTGATCGATGCGACCGGCATGCTCGAGACCATGCGCGCCATCAAGACCGAAGCGGAGCTGGAACAGCTGCGCATCGCCTCCGAGCTGATCACCGATTCCATGCTGGCGACGATCGCCTGGGCGCGTGAGGGCACGAGCAAGACCGATATCATCGAGCGGCTCAGGCGCGAGGAGACCAATCGCGGCGCGCATTTCGAATATTGCCTGCTGACGCTGGGCTCCAGCCACAACCGCGCTTCGTCCAGCCAGGCGTGGAAGAAGGGCGAGGTGCTGTCGATCGATTCCGGCGGCAATTATCACGGCTATATCGGCGACCTCTGCCGCATGGGCGTGCTCGGCGAGCCGGATGCCGAGTTGGAGGATCTGCTGGCCGAAGTCGAGACGGTGCAGCAAGCTGCCTTTTCCAAGGTCAAGGCCGGCACGCTTGGCGGCGATATGATCGCGCATGCGGAAGGCGTGCTGAAGGCCTCCAGGGTCGCGGCCTATACGGATTTCTTCGCTCACGGCATGGGCCTGATCACGCATGAGGCGCCGTTCCTGATGACCAACCATCCGGTCGCCTATGAAGGCACCTATGCGGCCAAGCCGCTGGAAAAGAACATGGTGCTCTCTGTCGAGACGACCATGCTCCACCCGACACGCGGCTTCATCAAGCTGGAGGACACGGTCGCGGTGACCGACAGCGGTTATGTGATGTTCGGCGACCGCGGGCGGGGGTGGAACAGGGGTGGGGCGGCAGCTTAGCTTCGACGGCGCTCCCCCTCACCCGGATTGCCAGCCGAATTGCGAAGAGCAATTCGGGGCAATCCGACCTCTCCCCGAGGGGAGAGGAGCAGGTAAGCGCCGCCGCTAACCTCTTCTCGCCGCCGGGAAGAAGGTGGCCGCGAAGCGGCCGGATGAGGGGGCTGCGACGCTGAAGATTATGCGCCCGCCGGCAACAGCCTGAAATCCGGCAGATCGCGCAGCGCCAGCTCCGGGCCGGCGGGCGAATAGACGACGAAGAGCTGCATCGGCTGGTCGCCGGTGTTGAGCGTCGAGTGGAAGCGGCTTTCCGGCACGTAGATGGTGCAGCCGGGGCCGACCTTGGCCACCACCGGATTGCCCTTCTCGTCCTCGACCATCTGCTCGCCATTGCCGGAGATGACGAAGATGATCTCTTCGGCGCCGGGATGATTGTGGCGGCTGTGGCCCTGGCCGGGCGGCAGGTCGACGACGCCGCCTGAAAAGCGTTCGGCGCCGTTCACTTCCGGCGCCACGGTCAGCGACAGTCTGCCCCAGTCGAAGCCGAAGGCGCTGACATCCTTCGGGTAGACAAACACCTTGCTCCTGTCGGCCATCGCCTCATCCCTTCTTTTTCGTGATCGCCTTGAAATCCGCCGTCTGCTTGGCGATTGCCGCCTCGGCGGGCAGCCGCTCCATCGAGCTCGCGCCATAGAAGCCGTGCAGCCCCTCGCAGCGCTCGAGGATGTAGCGCGCGTCGTCGGGCATCGAGATCGGTCCGCCATGGCAAAGCAGGATGACATCCTCGCGCACCGAGCGCGCCGCGTCGGCAATGGCGTCGACCTCCTTCACGCAGGCGTCGAGCGTTTTCGCCGAGGTGGCGCCGATCGAGCCGCCGGTCGTCACACCCATATGGGCGACGACGATATCGGCGCCAGCCTTGGTCATGGCGCGCGCCTCGTCAGGATTGAAGACGTAAGGGGTGGTCAGCAGGTCGAGCTTATGCGCTTCGGCGATCATGTCGACCTCGAGGCCAAAACCCATGCCGGTCTCCTCGAAGCTCTGGCGCATGGTGCCGTTGAACAGGCCGACGGTCGGAAAGTTCTGCACGCCGGAAAAGCCCATCGTCTTCAGCTCGGAAAGCAGCAGCGGCATGATGACGAAGGGATCGGTGCCGTTGACGCCGGCCAGCACCGGCGTCTTCTTCACCACCGGCAGCACCTCATAGGCCATTTCCTTGACGATCTCGTTGGCGTTGCCATAGGCGAGCAGGCCGGCGGCCGAGCCGCGTCCGGCCATGCGGTAGCGGCCCGAATTGTAGATGATGATCAGGTCGATGCCGCCGGCTTCCTCGGCCTTGGCCGACAGGCCGGTGCCGGCGCCACCGCCGACGATCGGCACGCCGTCGGCGATCATCTTGCGGAATTTCTCCAGGATCGTTTTGCGCGGGATGGCGACCATGCTTGTCTGTCTCACTTCCTGGCGATGTCGAGGAACGCCTCGGCCGCGGCCTTGGCGAAGGCGGGATCGTTGATGTGCAGCGGCAGGCGCGTGACGGTGCGGTCCTTGGTCGGCTCGATCGTGCGCTCAATCGCATCGAACAGCGCCGCGTCGGCCTCCGCGTCGAAGAAGGCGCCGCCTTCTATATCGAGCGCCGAGACGCCCTTTTCCGGGATCAGGAAACGGACCGGGCCGTCGCAGCGCGCGAGACGGCCGCCGATCCATTCACCGATCCGGCGGCATTCGTCGGCCGTGGTGCGCATCAGCGTGACGTTGGGATTGTGCTCGTAGAACAGTCGCCCACGATATTTTTCCGGGATGGTCGGGGGCGCCCAGAAATTCACCATATCGAGCGCGCCGACCGAGCCGACATAGGGCAATTTCGTGCGGGCGATCGCGCCGAAGCGATCCTCGGTCGCCGGCAGCACGCCGCCGAACAGGAGATCGCAGACCTCGGTCGTGGTGATGTCGAGGACGCCGGCCAGCAGGCCGCTGTCGGCGAGCTTCTCCATCGAGCGGCCGCCGGTGCCGGTGGCGTGGAAGACCATGCAGTCATAGTCGGCGCGCAGGCGCTCGACGATCGCCGTCACGCAAGGCGTGGTGACGCCGAACATGGTGAGCCCGAGCGCCGGCTTGCCGGCGGCGGCCGGGGCCGGCTTCGCGGCCATGCCCGCGATTGCCTGGGCGGCGTTGTGCAACACGACGCGGGAGAGCCTGTTCAGTCCCGCCATGTCGGTGACCGACGGCATCATGATGATGTCGGACACGTCGACATAAGGCGCGGTGTCGCCGGAAGCCAGCGTCGAGACCATGAGCTTCGGCAGGCCGAGCGGCAGCGCGCGCATGCCGGCGGTGACGATCGAGGTGCCGCCGCCGCCGCCGATGCCGATCACACCGGCGATGTCGTCGCGCGAGCGGATGAAACCGGCGAAGGCGACGCCCATGCCGGCAACGGCGGCGCCGCGGTCATCGAGGCCGAGAACCGCGTGGGCTCCCTTGGGATGATGCGCGGCGACCTCGCTGGCCGGGATACCGACCGGGACGGTCGCGCCCCGCGTCCCGATATCGACACGCACGACCGCGCCGCCCGCAGCAGCGACGGCATCGGCCAGGAAGGCAAGCTCCTCGCCTTTGGTGTCGGCGGTGCCGACCACATAGATGCGCTTCATGCGCGTTTCCCCGTCGTCCGGCATGTTCGGCTTTGCCGCCTGCCTTCTTGCCCCACCCTTAAGCTCCTCGGCAAAGGCCTCGTCGCTGGTGGGGACCCATCTTTCTTGCCCCACCCTTAAGCTCCTCGGCAAAGCCTCGTCGCTGGTGGGGTCCCGTGATTGCCCGGCATTGCGCCATTGCAAATTTTTGAGACGCGCGTATCGTATTGATATGGATGTCTCACGTCAACAAGCCGTCGCCAAGGATGAGGCCGCCCAGGGGCCGGCCGTCGAGAAGGGGGCGCGCGCCCGCACCAGGCGGCTGATGCTGGAGACGGCGACGCGGTTGATGCAGTCCGGCATGACACCCTCGGTCAGCGAGGTCGCGGAGGCGGCGGAGGTGTCGCGCGCAACCGCCTACCGGTATTTCCCGAGCCAGGCGGCGCTGGTGCAGGCCGTGGTCGACGAAGGGCTCGGCCCGATCCTCACCTGGAAGTCGGCCTCCGATGATGCCGAACGGCGCGTGGCGGATCTGTTTGCCACCGCGATGCCGCGCATCGAGGCCTTCGAGGCGACGTTCAAGGCGGCGCTGAAGCTGTCCCTCGACCAATGGGCGCGACGCCAGGCCGGCACGCTCGGATCCGAGCCCGCTTTCACGCGCGGCCATCGCGTCGACCTGCTGAAGGATGCGATCGCGCCGCTCAAGGGCCGCCTGAAGCCGCGTCAGTTCAGGCGCCTGGCGCAGGCGCTGTCGCTGGTGTTCGGCGTCGAGGTGGTCACGGTGCTGAAGGACATCTGGGGGCTGGACAGCGCGGAAATGATGTCAGTGGCGCAATGGGCGGCGGGCGCGCTGGTGCGGGCGGCAATGGCGGAATCAGGGGCGACATGAGCAGAGATGGCGGCAGCGTCAAAGGTGACAGCCGCTTAAATCTGGTTCGACCAGATCGTGAAGTCATTTTCGAATGTTAGTTGTGGTGGACGGGCCGTGACAAGGGCTCCACGTATCGCAGAGTAGGAAAAACGAGGGAAAACAGCCAGATATCGTAATGATCCGCCTGTTCGGCTGCTATCAGCCGCTCAAGAAAGCGCTTGACGCCAAGCGAAAATTGGTAATACCAGATTAGGGCGGACAACGCGGAGCAAAAGTCAAGGCTGCGATCCATTTCCGGCAGGGCGAGGAGGCCTGAAACCGGGGAGGCGCATCACAGGAGGAACTACCAGGGTCGGCCTCATCGCCGGCTCGCATGACACGGTGGAATGCGCACAAGGGAGGAAAACTATGCGCAAGATTGTGACCAGCGTGATCGCTGGTATCGGGCTGGCACTTGCCTGCGGGACATCCGTCCGCGCGCAGGACAAGGAACTCACCATCTTCTGGGCGGAATGGGATCCGGCGAACTACCTGCAGGAGCTCGTCAACGACTACACGGCCGAGACCGGCGTGAAGGTCACGGTTCAGACCACGCCGTGGCCCGACTTCCAGACCAAGGCCTTCACCGAATTCAACGCGCATGGCGACGCCTACGACATGGTCGTCGGCGACTCGCAATGGCTCGGCGCCGGTTCGACGCAAGGCCACTATGTCGACCTGACCGACTTCTTCAACCAGCACAAGCTCAATGACGTGATGGCGCCGGCGACCATCAAGTACTATGCCGAATATCCCGGTGGTTCCGGCAAATATTGGGCGATCCCGCTGGAAGGCGACGCGATCGGCTGGTCCTACCGGAAGGACTGGTTCGAGGACCCGAAGGAGAAGGAGGCCTTCAAGGCGAAGTACGGCTACGACCTCGCCGTGCCGACCACCTATGCGCAGCTGCGCGACATCGCCGAGTTCTTCCACCGTCCGGACCAGAAGCGCTACGGCGTCGCCATCTACACCGACAATTCCTATGACGCGATGGCGATGGGCGTCGAAAGCGCCATCTTCAGCTATGGCGGCGATCTCGGCGACTATGCCACCTACAAGGTCGACGGCATCACCAATTCGAAAGAGGCCGCCGCCGGCCTCGACATGTACAAGGAACTCTACAAGTTCACGCCGCCCGGCTGGGGCAAGACCTTTTTCGTGGAAGACAACCAGGCGATCACTGGCGGTCTCGCCGCGATGAGCATGAACTTCTTCGCCTTCTTCCCACCGCTGGTGAACAAGGCCACGAACCCCTATGCCGACGCCACCGGCTTCTTCGCCAACCCGGCCGGTCCAGACGGCAAGCGTTTTGCTGCTCTCGGCGGCCAGGGCATCTCGGTCGTATCGTATTCGAAGAACAAGGACGAGGCGATGAAGTTCCTGGAGTGGTTCATCAAGGACGAGACCCAGAAGAAATGGGCCGAACTCGGCGGCTACACCTGCAGCCAGGCCGTGCTGAAGTCGGATGCCTTCCAGAACGCGACGCCCTACAACAAGGCGTTCTACGACACGATGTTCATGGTCAAGGACTTCTGGGCAACGCCTGAATACGCCGAAGTGCTCGATCAGCTGAACCAGAACATCTATCCGTTCGTGGTCGGCGGTAAGGGCACCGCCCAGGAGGCGCTCGACAAGACCGCCGCCGACTGGAAGGCGACCTTCACCAAGTACAACCGCTACAAGTAAGCACCACAGTCAGAATGCCGGAGGAGGGTTTCCCCTCCGGCATTCCTGTTTTCAGGGAGACATTCGTTGGCTTCGGTAGCCCTCACCAATCTTGATCCGGCCTCCAGGGCCGCCGCGCGCGGCTGGTCGGACCTGACCATCCGCAATCTGTTCATCATCCCGACGCTGGTTTTCCTGATCGTCTTCAACATTTTTCCGCTGATCTATTCGCTCGGCTATTCCTTCACGAACTTCGCCGCGAACCGCAGCGAGCCATGGCAGTTCGTCGGCTTGCAGAATTATCGCGAGCTGCTCAGCGACGACCACATCTGGTCGAACTTCGTCATCACGGCGAAATATGTCATCGTTTCGGTGGCGGGTCAGATGGTCGTCGGCTTCGGCCTTGCGCTTCTGCTCAACCGCTCCTTTCCGATGAAGGGCCTGATCACCACGCTGCTTTTGTTGCCGATGATGATGTCGGCGGCAGTCGTCGGCCTGTTCTGGCAACTGCTCTACAGTCCGTCCTGGGGCCCGATCAACTATGTCTTCGGCCTTGGCGACTTCGCCTGGCTGTCCAATCCCGACAGCGCGCTCTACGCGGTCGCGATCACCGACATATGGATGTGGTCGCCCTTCGTCATGCTCTTGTCGCTCGCCGGCCTGTCGGCGGTGCCGCAACATCTCTACGAGGCCGCCGCGATCGACCGCGCGGGATGGTGGTACACCTTCACGCGCATCACCTTGCCGCTGGTCTCGCCGATCCTTCTGATCGCGCTGATCTTCCGCACCATGGAAGCCTTCAAGACATTCGACATCGCCTACACGATGACGACCCAGCCGACCGCCGAGCTGATCGCGATCCGGCTCTACAAGCAGGCCTTCCAGCAGTGGGATACAGGCAAGTCCTGCGCACTGGCCTACATCGTGCTGATCATGGTGCTGGCCATCACCAATCTCTACGTGAAGTATCTCAACAAGGTGAAGGAGCGCTGAGATGGCCGCCGTCCGCACTTCTTCCGAAGTCGCTTTCAATCGCGCGGCAATCGCCGCCGTGCTGGTCGCGACGCTGATCTTCCTGGCGCCGATCTACTGGATCGCCTCGACGGCGTTCAAGCCGAAGGAGCTCGCCGTCAGCGTGCCGCCAACCGTGCTGTTCCAGCCGGAAGTGACGCCGTTCATCCGCCTGTTCACCAAGCGCGTGCAGATGCAGAAGCCCGTCGACCCGCAAGTCTACGAGGCCGCGCCGTGGTGGGAAAAACGCATCTATGACGGCGGCGAGCGGGTGCTGAAGGTCGGCAAGGATGTGCAGCTTTCGCAATATCCCGACCGCTTCATGAACAGCCTGATCGTGGCGGTGATCAGCACGGTGCTCGCGGTCGGCATGGGAACCTTCACCGCCTACGGCTTCTCCCGCTTCAAGATCGCCGGCGAGGCGGATCTTTTGTTCTTCATCCTGTCGACGCGCATGCTGCCGCCGGTGGTGGTCGCCATTCCGATGTTCCTGATGTACCGCATGGTCGGCCTCAACGACTCGCATATCGGGCTGATCATCCTCTACGTCGCGTTCAACCTGTCCTTCTCGGTCTGGCTGATGAAAGGCTTCATGGACGAGATCCCGAAGGAATATGAGGAGGCAGCGCTCGTCGACGGCTACACGCGCATGCAGGCCTTCTTCAAGATCGTGCTGCCGGAAGCGGCGACGGGCATTGCGGCGACAGCCGTGTTCTGCTTCATCACCGCCTGGAACGAATACGCCTTCGCACTGATCATGACCAACCGGCGCGCCCAGACGGCGCCGCCCTTCATCCCGTCGCAGATCGGCTCCGGTCTGCCGGACTGGACCACGATCGCGGCCGGCACCTTCCTGTTCCTTTTGCCGGTCGCGATCTTCACCTTCCTGCTGCGCAACCATCTGCTTCGCGGCGTGACGTTCGGGGCGATCCGCAAATGAATTTTCGAGCCGCCAACGAGAAGTACCTTTTGCCGGCCTCGCAGATCCTGATGGTGCTCGGCATCGTCGCGCTCTGCCAGCCATGGAGCCTCAACCTGCATTCCTACGGCGTGACGATCATCCTGATCGGGCTGATCGGCTTCAACATCACGTCCAAGATCGCGCCGGAGCAGAGCGAGGAAACCGGCGCCGCGACGCATGAGGGAGCCCGGCAGTGACGCAGATCGAACTTCGCGGCATCGAGAAATTCTTCGGTGCCGTCCAGGTCATCCACAATTTGAACCTCGCCATCGCCGACAACGAGTTCATCGTGCTGCTTGGCCAGTCCGGCTGCGGCAAGACCACGACGCTGCGCGCGGTCGCGGGGCTGGAGACGATCGACAAGGGCGACATCCTGATCGACGGCAAGCCGGTGCAGCACCTCAAGGCCGCCGATCGCGATATCGCCATGGTGTTCCAGTCCTTCTCGCTCTACCCGCATATGACGGTGTTCGAGAACGTCGCCTTTCCGCTGCGCGCTACTCGCATGAGCAGCGGCGAGGTCGACAAGTCCGTGCGTGAGGTCGCCCGGGTCCTGCGTATCACCGACCTGCTCGACAAGCGGCCGTCGGCGCTTTCGGGCGGCGACATGCAGCGCGTGGCGATCGGCCGGGCGCTGGTGCGGCGGCCGAAGGCGATGCTGATGGACGAGCCGATCGGCGCGCTGGACGCCAAGCTGCGCGAGGAGATGCGGGCTGAGATCAAGCGCCTGCACGTCAAGCAGGGATCGACCACGATCTACGTCACCCACGACCAGATCGAGGCGATGAGCCTGGCGGACCGCATCGTCATCATGCATGAGGGCTTCATTCAGCAGGTCGGCACGCCGGACGAGGTCTATTCGCACCCGGCTAACTTGTTCGTGGCGCAGTTCGTCGGCAGCCCGGTGATGAACATCGCCGAGGCCCGCGTCGCGGATCGGGCCGGCGCCGCTTCCGTCACGGTCGGCGAGGCGCCGGCGGGCTTCGAGTTCCCCCACCGGCTCCTGTCCAAGCTCAACGGGCATTCCAACGGTGGCCTGACGCTTGGCATCCGGCCGGAGGGCGTGCTCGTCCGGCACGATGCGGCGTCCGGCTACATGCCGGTCGAGGCGAGCATCATCGAGCCGCTCGGATCCTTCGACATCGTCGACCTCAAGGTCGGCTCCACGATGCTGCGCGCGCGCACCAAGGCCGGCTACGTCTCGGGTCCCGGCGAGAAGGTCCATGTCCGCATCGATCCGGAGCAGGCGCATTTCTTCGACACGGCAAGCGGCAAGTCGCTGGGGGTGAGACTGTGATGGCCGAAGGACACGAAAGGCCAACGATTTGGCCTTTCGAACAATCGAACGCCCGGAGCCGTAGCGGAGGGCTGATTACCCTCGAAATGGAAATGAGACAGTAGACATGGCCCATATCGAGCTCAAGAACATCACCAAGAAATTCGGCGGCCATACCGCGCTGACCGGGCTCAATCTCGACATTGCCGACGGCGAGTTCTTCGTGCTGCTCGGCGAAACCGGCGCCGGCAAGACGACGACGCTGCGCCTGATCGCCGGGCTCGACAAGCCGACCGAGGGCCAGGTCTTCATCGACGGCGTCGACGTCGCCGACTGGGGCGCGGCCGAACGCGACGTCGCGCTGGTGCTGCAGCAATATTCGCTTTATCCGCGTTACACGGTGCGACAGAACCTCGAATTCCCGCTGAAACCGAAGATCCGCCGGCTGCCGGATGCCGAGATCAAGGACCGCGTCGCGCGCGCCGCCCGCACGCTTCGTATCGAGCATCTGCTCGACCGCAAGACCGACCGGCTTTCCGGCGGCGAGATGCAGCGCGTCTCGATCGGCCGCGCCATCGTGCGCAAGCCGCGCGTCTTCCTGATGGACGAGCCGCTGTCGGCGCTCGACGCCAAGCTGCGCGAGGCGCTGCGCACGGAATTGAAGAACCTGCAGATGCAGCTTGGCGCCACCTTCCTGTTCGTCACGCATGACCAGATCGAGGCCATGTCGATGGGCGACAAGGTCGGCGTGCTCAACCATGGCCGCATCGTCCAGACCGGCACGCCGCATGAGATCTACAACAATCCGCGCGACACCTATGTCGCGAGCTTCGTCGGCTCGCCGCCGATGAACCTCATCGACGGCAAGCTGGTCAACGACCGCGCGGTGATGGCGCCGGTGAATTTCGAGCTGCCGCTTGCAACTGGGGCCAAGAGTTTTGGCGGGGGCAGGACGAGCGGCGCGACCGACGGTCGGCCGCTCGTCTTCGGCATCCGCCCGGAGGATGTCCATCTGGAGAGCGGCGCGCCGGTGGAAGCGCGCGTCCACGATGTCGAGAACCATGGCGTGGAGAAGATCCTGACGCTCAGGGTCGGCGACACGATGCTGCGCGCCACCGTCCCAGCCAGGACCGACGTTTCGATCGAACAGGCCGTGCGCTTTGCCTGGAATCCCGACAAGGTGGTGCTGTTCGACAAGGGCAGCGGCGTCAGCCTGCGGCATGCGGGATAGCCGCTTCGCCTGCCGCCTTATCGCACCGCGCCCGACCAGGCCGAGAGCCGGCGGGCAGCCCGGCTGGCGGGTCAACCGCCTCTGATCATCTCGACCATTATGCGATGACCGAAGCCACCGGCCTCCTTGGCGAAAGCGGCAAGGCCGGCCCATATCCGAAGCGCATCACAATATCCGGCCTGCGGGTCTCGCCGACAATCCCCGCCAGGTCGGCGCGCAGGCGGGCGACCTCGACAGGCTGATTGATGAAGGCGAGCTTAAGTCCCAGGCTCGTTGCGGCCAAAGCGAAGCGCTGGCACGCCTGGCCGACCCTGATCCAGTGATCGCGGTCCGGCCGCTCGGCAAAGAAGATCGCCACCCCTGCCGATGAGTCGATCTGACTGGCGTATTTCTCATTCTCCTGGGCGGCGCTGAACAACCGGTCCAGGGCGATCCGGCCAAGGCTGGTCGGCAGCACCGGGCTGCCGCTCGCAGCTGAGAAGAGCCCATCGCCTCGAGCCATCGCGCTGCGCGGGTTGAAGCGGATCCACTGCTTCAGCTCATGCATGAATGCGGGGTCGTTCATCTGGTCTTCATTGCCGGCAAGGACGAGGTCCCGCACCTGCTTCATCTGCCTGTGATCCGTGACAAGCGCTAGGCTCACGCCCGGTATCGCGGCTGCGCGCTCAAGCTCGACGAGATCCGCGACAGGGGTGGCGCGGCCATCATATTCGGCACGCGTCGATTGGCGTTTCGGAATGGCATCGGCCAACGGGTCCGCTTTCGCCTCGCCCATGAGGTAATCGTAACGGATTCCGTTGCCGTCGGCCGTAAGCGAAGCCTCGCCGGTTCGGCCAGTCGCCGCCGCGGCGAGCATGAGATTGGCCGCGGCGCATCCCAGGCTGACATAGAGATGATGATCGTCAGGATCGACGACCGGGGTCCGCCTCTGAAGGTCAGGCCGGATCTCGATTGCTTGCCCTTCAAGCTGGAACCGCCAGGGCTGCGTATTATGGCTATTGGCTGCCAAGGTTGCGTAACGGACGACGGCCTCAAGATCGGGCGTCAGGCGGTCACGCAATCCGGCGGCGAAGGCCTCATATTGGGTCATGGATCCGACCGCCGATCGCCAACCGGCAACACCGGTGCCCGCCGCGACAAGCGCGGCGCCTGCGCCCGCGAGCATCGTTCGCCTGTTCATCGTGCCCTCTCGAATAAGCTCGCAGGCAAGATAGCGGCGGATCGGGAATAGCCCTTGATCTCAATCAAGGCCTTTGATCGACCCGCCGCCTAGGCGGCACGACCGTCGAACTCGAACACTTCGATGCTGGCGACATCGACGTCGTCGAGGCAGTTGATGTTGATATAGGCCGTGCGCTCGCCGCTTTCGCCGACATCCTCGGCGAAGGGGTGGATTCCGCAGGTCCGGCAGAAGCGATGCGCGATTTGAGCCTTGCCGAAGGTGTAGCGGCCGAGGTCGTCGCCCCAGGCGACCAGACTGAGCTTCTCATGCGGCACCGCCCACAGCAGCGCGCCCTTGCGCGCGCAGATCGAGCAGTTGCAGCGCACCGCGCCGCCGATCTCACCCTTGACCTCGAATGCCACCTTGCCGCAGTGGCAGCTGCCTTTGTACAGCATCAGCATCTTCCTATCGCTGGCAGGGTGCAAAGGCACGCTTGCCGGGTTATCTCTTTGCCGGCCCAACATCAGGCCGCGCGCCTAAAAGACGTTGCAACTTTGCAAGGCCCGACATCGAAAATGCAATCCGTCCGCGATCGTCTCGAAGCCATCCTGTCACGTCTTGCCAATCGCGCAGCCGAGGAGCGGGTCTACACGAAGCTCTATGCCGTGGCCGCGCTGGCAGCCGCCGATGCGTCCGATGCTCGCCGCAAGGCCGGCGTCAGCCTTGGCCCGCTCGACGGGCGCATCGTTTCGATCAAGGATCTGTTCGACGTCGCCGGCGAGCCGACGACGGCGGGTTCGCTGATCCGTGCCGAAGCGGCACCTGCCGCGCGAGATGCGGCAATCGTGCAAAGGTTGCGCCAGGCGGGCGCGGTCATTCTCGGCAAGACCAACATGACCGAATTCGCCTTCACCGCGATCGGCGACAACCTGCACCATGGCACGCCGGGCAATGCCGCCGACGCCAGCCTGATTCCAGGCGGCTCCTCATCTGGGGCGGGCGTTGCGGTCGGCGAGGGCACAAGCGACATCTCGATCGGTTCGGACACCGGCGGCTCGGCGCGCATCCCGGCCTCGCTCAACGGCATCGTCGGCTTCAAGCCGACGGCGCGGCGCGTGCCGCTGGCCGGCGCCTTTCCGCTGTCGATGACGCTGGATTCGATCGGCCCGCTTGCCCGCAGCGTCGCCGATTGCGCCTTCACCGATGCGATCATGGCCGCAGATGAGCCGGCGGCGCTTCAGCCGGTCCCGCTCGCGACCTTGCGCATCGGCATTCCGCGCGGCGTTCTGTTCGACGAAACGCAAGCCGAGGTCGCCGAAGCTTTCGAGGCTTGCATCGACAGGATCGGTCAGGCCGGCGCCCGCGTCGCCGATTTGCCCATAGACGATCTCATCGCCGAGATGCGCGCGGCGACCAGACGCAGCACGATCGCCTCAATGGAAGGCGCCGAAGTGCATGCTGACTGGCTGGCGAGTGGCGCCTCGGTGCCGGTCGATCCGCATGTCACCGGGCCATTGTCGCGCGCTCTGGCGGTTCCCGCTTCGGTCTATATCCGCACGATCCGCCGTCGCGGCGAGCTTGCGGCGGCGATGGCGGAACGGCTGGATGCGGTCGACGTGCTGGCCTTGCCGACCGTGCCGATGGTCGCGCCGTCCGTTGCCACCATGGCCGGCGACGAAGCCTTGCGCGACAGGACGGAAGGGCTGCTGTTGCGCAACACGCAGGTCGCCAACCAGTTCGACCTCTGCGCCATCTCGCTGCCGATGCCGGGCACCAGGCTGCCGGCCGGGTTGATGCTGGTGGGCAAGCATGGGGAAGATCGTCGACTTCTCGCCATCGCGGCGGCCGTTGAGGTTTTGCTCAGCCGTTAACAAGGATGCCGCGAGCCGAGGACAAAATTGTCGTCAGGGAAATTTGCCGCTGCGTTCCTTCGCGTCCCCTCTGGCCTGCCGGCCATCTCCCCTACTTCGGCTAGGAGATGCACACATTTCCAAGCGGCTGGTCTTTGGCGATAACGTGCATGGCAGCTTGGCGCATGCATGGTCTCATGCTGCGCTGGTCGACCCCCACTCCGTCTCGGCTTCGCCGAGCCACCTCTCCCCCGAT
>NZ_SUGA01000032.1 GCF_004963255.1 Mesorhizobium sp.
GGCAACCTCACAGATCGCGACCACTCCCGAAAGGTGGTCAGGAAACACCGCTTACTATTGATCTGCTCATGGCTCAGTTGGGTAGTAATCGGTTGGCAGTTCAATGCTAAAATTGCCGGGTCGATATCCCTCCAGGTCGGGAGGCGTTCCATGTAAGTGCAGGCCCGCGTTTTATGTTAAATTTTCGCAGCCACTTAAGGGCTGAGGCGTATCGCCAAAGCGAAATAGTGCATTGCCACCGTAATTGCGACGCCTGCGGCTGATAAATCAGCTTGGTGAGGACATCGGAAGCCTCAACGCCGCCTACTTCTCCGCTCGCGCCGCTTTGCGCAAATCCCCGATAGTTCGATTCCAAAAGCGTACCAATTCAAAATGCTCTTGCCTGGTCACCCAGATTTTATTCTCCAGGCTGACTGGATCCCCACCAACGATGACGGGTGTAATCTCAAACAGCTCCATGCCCTTGCGGCGCGAGTGTCCGTTTTTGTCGCTCATTTTCATTCCGCCAATCGAGAAAATAGGTCAGCTATGTTACGCGCCGTTTTCAAAGCTAACTTCCTGTTCATGCCTACGAACGGAACGCGTACGATTGACATATTTGGATCCTGAGTATCAAAGCCATATCCTTCACCTCCTCCGTTCGATCCAAACAAGAAGATACCTGGCGCATATTTTTCGACTTCATACTCTCGATTGAAGTCCGCCAATTCTTCGGCCTTAAAGAAAACAACGTAGTTGTCGTGGACAAAACCCTCGCCGCCATTATGCTCTCTGAGGAAGTCGGTGTAGTCCTTGGGTAGCTCGACTCCCAAGCGTGCAGACAGTCCATCGACGACTTCGGGCTCAGCTGGCGGATCAAACTGCCCCTCGGTTAAGGTATATCTCACTGCTACCCTCGCCAAATCGAAACTGACCCCAGCCAAGACGGCCGACATCACTCAATTGCCTTTGAGCTCCGGCAAAATCCTTTCGTCGAGGAATTTGAGGCGACCGGCCAGCATTTCCGCATTGGCGGGCGTTGCATCGACGTTGACCGGTATTAACTTCGCCACCGACTTTCCTTGCCGAGCCGCCTCGACCCATTCCTCCAAGGCACCAATGTAGCCATCAAGAGCTTCGAAAGGCGTGGCGGCGTCATCAGCAGGGATATATGTCGGCGGCACGTCGCCGACGATCACCCATGTCCATCGGTTCACCTCTGGACGACCAGGCTCTATCTCGAAAAGGAAGATGTAGATAATTTCTTCGGCGCCATATCCAAAATATTCGCCTTTGATGGATAGGACCCAGTTGTAGAATTCGAGATACTGACGGGCCTCGACGCGGGCAGAATCGAGATCATCGTCGCCCGTGCTAACGTCGGCAGGGGGCAAGCGCTTGACGCTGCCTAGGTCTGGCTTTGCAAAATTGTCCATCAGCTAAGGGCTCAATCAAAGCATATGAGATTCTCAACGGGTCTAAGCGCCGTCAGCTCGCAGTCCGGCTTTGGCGACGGTCGCGAACAAAATCCACGACCAACCAGATCAACTGAGCACCGACGTATACCGGCTGTGAGACCAATCCGGCGCCCCGTCATGCGAGTAGCCGTAAGCGGACGCGACAACGGCGAGCGCCGCGCAAATGATATGCACCAGCAACAGGCGAGGCATGCCGCCATTCCAGCGCTTTGTGATCCACAGCAACAAGCGGCTCAGCAAAAATGTCGGAACCAGTGCCCCGAGCAGCATCGCGCCATAATCCGCCCCCATGTAATCCCCCTGTCTAATTATGAACACGCCGCAGTTCCGAACTGCGGTTCACTCGATAGAATCAAAGGCGAAAATGGCCGTTCTTCGCCCTTCACCTTCCGCCCTAACAATCTGTGATTGCAACTCCTTACATATATGCACTTATAATTGCACGCAAGCTTACCCAACCAAACGGTAGGCTGCCCTGGGCTTCTCGAGGTCACCCGCCTTTGACGTTTATCCGCGTCCCTGGAGGCAAACCCCTCGCTTTCGCGATGAGCTGAGCCGTAATGTGCCAATAAACTTCCAGATCTGTCAGTTCCAGATTTGCACTATCGTCTTTGCCGCCCAGGAAGAGCGGCACCTTGTAGCCGATGCATTGGTCGTAGGCAGGTTCGGCGCCACCATTCCCGCGCCACGTCGCGTAAAAATTCGAGGCCAAGGCGGCATCCTGGTACTCATCCAATTCGATTTCATGAAAAGTGCGGATATTGGCCGGAATCTGAAGCGCCTCGCCGGTCCCTGGCTCGAACATCACGACACCAGGCTCCCCATCCTCGGTTCGTTTGGTGTCAATGGCGAATGTCCTGCCCAACCAATCGTATCCAAAACAGGTAATGCGCCCGGCGAATGCAGGGAAGCCCACGACTATTCTGCTGCTCCACGCGGCCAAATCCTGGGCACGGACGATGCGGTAAAGGCCGTGATTGAACGACACGCCACTGAAACTGGAAAGCAGCTCATTCAGGCTTGGCACACCAGTGTCGATGCTCACAGAATCAGGCTTGCGGCCTGCGTCCGGAGAAAAGCTTTGTCGAAACTTTGGAAACATCACCGATCTCCGATCGTTACCTTGCCAATTCTCGTCCCGTGAGGCAGATGCTTTATCCGATGATATATCTGGGGACCCAAGCTACGGTTCACGCTTGAATCCAGCGGAGCCATGTTATGCGTCGCCTCCGCACCTCCCAATTGCAAATCGTGTACATGATCCACGTCGTGGCCGATAGGCACTTCATTGCCTTCTGCTTTGTACCTGGCACTGGCCGACGTCGGAGCACGAACCGACGGAGTGACTATCTTCTCAACCGCGTTTAGAGCCGCGACCTTTAGATCTGCCGCAAGTCGTTGTGCCGCTGTCCAATGCGGCATGTAAAACAGATGTAAGTCGGGACGATCGGAGCCGTTGGTTGCGCCTTCAGAACCAATCGAGGCCTCGCCCGCGTCCCGTGGGATGGCGGAATTCTCGTTCGTTCTAGGATCGGCCAGATAGGGCGATGCCCCGTCTATTTTAACATCCGTGCCGAAAGACGACTTTGCATCGGCGGGCCGGTCGGCAATTCTCGCCACCACCCGCCGACCAATCGCGCCGATCCCCTCGGCGAGCGCATTTGCGCCAGTGCCCAGGATCGCTCCAGCGCCCATTTCGCGCACGATGTCCCGGCCGTTGAGCGCAGCATCGACGCCGCCGAACACGGCCCCGTCGGCAGCCGCGGTGGTGCTTCTCGCCAGGAAGCCGGGGAAACCTTCAAGGGTTTCAGCTCCCAGCCTGCCCGTGAAGGTAAGGCCGGCTTTCTGAAAGCCTTGGCCGGTGAGGAAAGCGCCGAGCAGGTTTGCGCCTATGGCAGCCGAGCCGGCACGATCCTCGGCGTCTTCGGTTTCGGCTTGTTCGGCTGCCCGCAGTTCGGCGTAGCTCTTGTCCGAGAAGATCGCATTCAAGCCGGCGGCGATCGTGTCCGCCTGACCGAAAGTCGCGCCGTTGGCCATGAGCCTGACAGTGTCGTTCGCCGCCACAAATGGCTTTTGCCACCATGAGCCGGCATCGAACCGCACGCGCGCCGGATGCGCAGCCATCTCGATCAGATTTGCCTGCAGCGCTTTTCCCTGGGCTTCCAACTCCGCGGGAGTGATCTTTGGATCGTCCGACGCCTTTTGGCGCAGGCGTGCCAAAGCGGACTGGAAAACCTGTCCGGCGAAGGCGAAGCGCGTCTCCGGGTCACGCAGAGCCTTGAGTTTGTCACTCAGCTCGATGATGCGCGGCTGCAGCGGCACGCTGTCATCGACATATCTTGCGCCAAGGTCGTCCGAGAACTCCTGCGGGACAGCCAAAACCGTGCTGAAACCCAACCGCAGCTGGGCAGCTCTCGCCCACACAACGGCCGCTTGTAATTCCTCCGGCGTTTTGACCTTGCTCCAGTCTGGAGCATCGCCGCGAAACACCCCACTGGCGTACGCGACTGGATCGGCGGCGCGGGCGGCCATGATCAACTGAGCGGCGCCGGCCTTGACTTCGTAGCGTTTGCGCGCTTCCAGCGAGCCGCCGGGTCCAGGCCTGCAGTGTAGGAGCTCGGCACTGATCGCCTGGTTCGACGCCGCATGCATGTCGGAGTAGGCTTTGCCGATGCCGGTGTTGACCCGGAATAGTTTGAATCGTTCTGGGCCCAGGTCGGCGCCGTAGACCTGGACGAAGTCCTGAGCGGTTGGTTCTTCCTCAGGATATTTGCCGGTGGCCGCGATGACGGACGGCGCGCTCTGCTCGGCAAGCATGACCCGCGCATTCGCGCCGATCATCTGGACCGCGGTGGCGTTGTTGGCCTGAGTTTTCAGCGCGGCAATGTCGCCGGGTTTCAGATAGGTGATGGCATCGAGAGGTATGGCTGTGTCGCTGTCCGGCGACGGGCGTTCGCCGAACGCTTGCGCCACCATCTCGTCCGGCGTTTTTTGGCCGGTTGCCGCAGCTTTTTCATCCCGAGCCACAGCACCAAGCTGCGCCCTCACCGTCTCGCCCATGCCATCGCTCGCCACCGGGCCGGCGCTGAGCAGCTCGGCGGCGCGGCGCGGGTCCAGCGCGATCAGCGCTTGCAGGCGCTCTTTCGCCGTACGGGCGAGCCAGTCGGCTTCGGCCAGCGCCTTGGCTCGCGGGTCAAGGTCCATCTTGGCGATGAGATCGAGGCCGGCCTGGCGGGAGGCGTCGAAGGCGGTGGTGTCGTTCGGGTCGCTCTGCGCGATGTTGCTGAGCACGGCGGTGTGAACCTCCGCCGCCTGATCCTGCTCATATTGCTTGCGCCGCTGATTTTGCTGCGCCGCCATGCGCCGACCGCCTACGGCGCGAAGCGCCTCCTTGCGCGCGGCAAGACCGGCGCGCAGCTCGGGCGGCAGCTGTTTCAGGAAATTGCCGAACAGCGCGTCGAACACGCCGGTCTTCACAACCTGGCCGGTGTACGGATCGACCTGGCCATACATGGCATCGTGCAGGCCGGCGCCGTCGGCGGGCGCGTTGGCCACCGCATCGGCCTCGGCCTGGGCGAGCTCGCCGTTCAGCCGGCGCGCGGCGATCTCGGTGTCGAAGGCCTCTTGCTGCGCCTTGCGCTGCTCGTAGCGCTCGGCGGCGGCTTGCCACCGGTCGCCGAACTGCTGCATCGCCTCGCCGACCGGCGAGGAGTCCGGATATTGCACCGCATTGCCGGTATCGAGCCGGCGCTCGCCGACGAACAGGGGGATGATGTGGACCATTGGGCTGTTTCCTGGCCGGCGGTTTTGGGGGATGCGCGCAGCGGCGGGCCGCCAGAGGGTGGCGGCCAGTTCGGCGGTGCGGATGGTGAAGGTTCGGCGGGGGGCGCGGATGGCGAAAGGAGTGCGGCGAGAGCGCCTGCGTCCCCTTCTCCCCTTGTGGGAGAAGGTGGCCGCGAAGCGGCCGGATGAGGGGTGCTCCAGCTTGGCGGCCACTCATCCCCTTGTGAGGCGGGAGCCAAGTTTGGCGACGCCTCGTTTCTTCCAGCACCCCTCATCCGTCTCGGCGCTGGCGCGCCGATCCACCGCCCGGGGGCGAGCCACGGGCCTCGCCCCGTCCTTCAGACCCCACAGGGGGAGAAGGAGAGGCGTTATCTCTCCTCGGCGCGCGCCGCTTTTTCCAGCGCCGCGAGGTCGGCGTCTTCCAGCGTCAGGAACCCCATGATGTGCTGCACGACTTCGGCGCGGGCATTGCTCAGCGCGCTGTGCAGCTCGAAGCCGTCGGGCGTCTTCGTTCGGGCCAGCCAGTCGCCGTAGGAGGGGCGGCGGTAGTAGCCTGTCGTGGCGGTGAGGTCGGCCAGCACAAGCTCGCCATCCTCGCCGGAAAAGACGCGGCGATAGGCCTTGGTCAGCGCCTCGCGCGCGGCGAGCGGGCCGCCGGCGTCGGAGGGACGGGCGAAGCGTTTGCGGCTCATGCGGCACCATTGGCGGCGCCGCCCACGGGGCCGCCCTGGGAGTCAGGCACGGCGCCCTGCCCGCCGGGCATCGCGCCTTGCGTCGCGCCGGCCGAACCGGCAGCGCCGCCGCCTGCCCCGCCTTGGGCGCCCTGCATCATCGCCTGAAGGCTGTCGAGCAGGCCGCTGTCTCGCGCCTGCACGGCGGCCGGCACCGCGTCCTTGGCCACCTTGCCGGCGGTGGCGATCGCCGCCATGCCGGCCTGCGCCTGCTGTGCCTGGGCGCGCGCGCCGCGCATCCCTTCCACCTCGTCCTTGCGCCGGAAAATGCGCTGCGGGCTGCGGCCGGCGCTCTGCACGACGCGGATCGCCTCGTCGCCGTCGATATTGTCCATGATGCCGGGATCGAACTGCGCCATCTGCATGGCGGTGGTCACCACCTGGATGGTGTCGCGGGCCTCGGCCGAGCGGCGCAGCACGTCGAGCGGGCCGGTGAAGGTCGGCCGCACCGCCTTGCCGGCGAGGCTTTCCGGCGGGCGGAAGCGGCTGTCCTGGTCGTAGAGGCCTTTGTCCTCGAGGATCGACAGCTCGCGATCGAGATTGGCGGCAAAGCCGGCCTGGATGATCGAGCCGGAGGGACCGAGCAGCGCGCCCTTCTCCTCCTGGCGGATCAGCGCCTCGGTCGCGGTCATCTGCGGGTTCTGCACCAGCGTCTGGAAAAGGTTGACGAACATCATGTCGCGGATCTCCTCCGCCCGGCTCGCCGCATAGTCGAAGGCATAGCTCGGGTTCTGGCCGGTGGCGATCGGCTGGATCAGCGGCCGGCCATTGTCGTCGATCAGGCCAGGATAATTCTCGCCGGGATTGAGCACCGGCACATAATCGAGCCTGGCCTTGGAGGCCCTCGGCGGATCGGTGATCTGCTGCAGCGCGCGCAAGCCGGAGCGGCGCACGGCGTTCTCCTCGCGCACCGTGGTCAGCGCCTCGATGGCCGGCGAGATGCCGTAGGCGTCGCCCTCGTAGCGGCGCCAGTTGAAGGTCGAGACCGGGAAGGTGCGGAAGCCGGACTCGCGCACGATCTCCTCCTCGTCCTCAATGACGTGGTAAGAGGCGAAGGCCTGGTCGAGATACTGGTAGAAACCGCCCTTGCGGTACATGCGGCGCTCGTCGCGCGGCTGCACGCATTGGATCAGCGAGATCTTCTCCTCGCATTTGGCCGGGTCGTCGACCAGCGCCTTGATGCGCGCCGGCAGCTTTTCATAGCCGAGCAATTGCGCCGCCTGGCGCGCCGTGCGCTCGTAGCGGCGGTGGAAAATGTCGACCTGGCCCCAGCGGTTGCGCGACAGATAGCCCTCGACCACGGGGATCGAGGCGTAGCGGATCAGCGTGCCGCCGAACCCTTCCTCGGCATAGAGATAGGCCGGGCCGTAGCGGACGACGTTGCGCAGACAGGCCTGCGTCGCCGGCACGAAGTTGGAGTTGGCGGAATAGCGCAGCGCGAACAGGAAATCGCGCAAGGCCTCGGCCCATTCCTTCTCCTCGTCGGTTTCCTCGTCGTTCATCTCGGCCGTGGTCAGCCCATGCCATTTTTCGGACTGCGGGATGATCAGGCTTTCCAGACCAGCCGCAAGACGGTTGGCGGCGCTGTTGATGGTGTTGGCGTAGACGCGCGAACCGCGGCGCTCCTGCCGCTCGGCCTGGCTGTCCGAGCGGCTGGTGCGGCGGCCCGACCAGATGTCGGGCGCATCCGGATCGCAGAACTCCGCCACCGCCTCCCAGACGGGCTCGTAAGTGGCGCGTTCGGTCTCGAGTTCGGCCTGTCGCGACAGGATATCGCGGGCGCGGGAGTCGGTCATGTTGTGCCTTTCACGAGGGCCATGGGACACTGGTGGATGCATATCGGTCGCGTGCACCGCAAAAGGTTCTTGTGCGACGCAACAATCAATGCGTAGATGGGTTTGGGTAACGGCGGTGGGGTCACGATGGCCGGAGAGCGGATCTGAGACCCGAGACGACCCACTTCGACGCCTTGCACGGTTTGCGAGGCATCGCTGCCGTTCTGGTGATGCTTGGTCACTTCCGTGAGCTTACGGCGCCGCATCTTGATTTGGCGCCGTCAGGCTTTCTCGCCGTCGATCTGTTCTTTCTGCTGAGCGGCTTCGTGATCGCCCACGCCTATGACGAGAAGTTCCGAAAAGGCATGTCTTTCCGGGAATTCGCGGAGGCCCGCATCGTCAGGCTCTACCCGTTATATTTCGCCGGCATCGGCATTGCCGTGGCCTGCGTGGGAGCGACCATCGCGATGCACGGGCTAAGCTCGTATTCGCGGCTGGATTTGCTTGCGAGCCTTGCGTTTTCCCTGCTTTTCCTGCCGACGCCGCCGTCGCTTTCAGTCGGTCCAGATTTGCTTTTTCCGCTGAACGGTCCGGCATGGTCGCTTTTCTATGAACTTGTCGCCAACGCGGTTTTCGCCGCGCTGGCCCTGAGGCTCGCTCGCCGCTCGCTGGCCGCTATCTTCAGCCTTGCTTTCCTGGCGCTGGCGCTGATGGCGTGGGACGGCGTCAGCCTGGGCGGCGGCGCCCATTGGGACGGCACGATCGCGGCCCCCGCCCGGATCGCCTTTTCCTTCTTCCTCGGGGTTTACCTGCGGCGATATGCGACCGGAGACAGCCGGGATGGCAATCTTTACATGCCCATCCTGCTGGCGCTTTGCGCGGGACTGATGATCTTCCGGCCCGCCGAAAATGCGCAATTGTACGATCTGGCGATTATAGTGCTGGTCTGGCCCTGGCTTGTTCTCATGGCTTCCCGCTTGCGGCTCTCGGGCTTCTGGCGTGCGATCGCCCTGTTCTCCGGCAATATCTCCTACGCCATCTATGCGCTTCACACGCCGCTGATCAGGATCGTGAACATCCTCGACGAATCCGTCACCGGAACCTTGCGGAACCAGCACGGCCTGCCATTCGTCGTGGGAACATCCATTCTCGTCATCGCGGTTGCCGCGTTCGCGCACTACGTCTACGACAAGAATGTGCGGACGCTGCTGCGGCATCTGCTTTCGCTGCGGCGCGCACGCGAGGAAGTGACGCAGTTTTAGGCAAGCCGGGGTCTGCCGCACATTGGCTCGGCGGGCCGGCGATTGCGGCTTTGCTGCTACCCGACGGTACTTGGCTCAAGCGCTGGCTTCTTGCGTGCAAACCGGCGCAACACCACGCGTCCGAGTTGCTGCCCAGGCATCTCGATGAGCCTGTAGGTCACGAAGGACAGAAGACAAACCACCGGCAGCACGACCGCCAGCACGATGGCGAAGCGCAGCGGCGCGCCGAGGCCGTCGCCATAACGGGTAATCACGAAGGCCGCGACGGGCTGCAGCACCAGAAGATGGATCAGATAGATGCTGTAGGACAGTTCGCCGAGCACATGAAAGATGCCTCCGCCCAATGCGATGGCGACTTTTCGCGCCGCGGCGCCCGCCGCGCCGGGCAGCATCCGATAGAGGACGAGGGCAAAGAACCCAAGCACAAGCGCTTCGCGTATCAGGAACTTCGAAAGGCCGTGGCCGTCGCCGAAGGGGATCGCCGCGAACGCCATGGCCAGGGCCAGATGCACCAGGGGCCGCGGCTGATCCTTGCCCAGGACGCCCGCCAGAAGCATGCCGCACAAGAAAACCTGGATCTTCAGCGGCAGGAAGGACGGCATCGGGAAATGGACCGACATCGACTTCAGGGCCACCACCGCCAGGGCGCCGAGCGCCACAACGACTAGCGCGCTCCCGACCCAGCCGAAACGGCGCACCAGAAGCATGAGCGCCGGGAAGACCGCGTAAAACTGCATTTCCAGCCCGAGGCTCCAGTCGGGCAGCGGGGTCCGGTAGGCGAAGTTCGGGGAGAGGCCGAACAGGAAGGTCAGGTGGGCGACAATGTTCTTCAGGCCGCTGTCGAGGTACCGCTCAGGCGCCTGCGGCGCGCGGCCCACGAATGCGTCGATGACTGTTCGCGACTCGTAAACATACGGGCCGAGCGCCAGTGCGAAGAACAGCATGGCGTAGAACAGCGGCGCGATGCGGAAATAGCGCCGCGTCCAGAATTTGAGCCAGGTTTCAGGCCTTTGCCAGGGCTCCTTGTCCTGGCGCAGTTGATAGTGGAACACCATCAGGAAGCCGGAAAGCATGATGAAGAGATCGACGCCGAGTGCCGGGTCGCCAAGCACCGGGAGATGCCAGCCGGTCAGGAGCAGGCAGTGGCCGACCAGCACCCACAATGCGGCGGCGGCGCGAAGGCCATCCAGGCATTCGATGCGCGATGACTCGGTCATGCTCTCTCCATGCTGCAATGCAGCATGACCAGGGGAGTCTCAATGTCAACCCGGTTTCGGCACTCCCCTCCTCCGCTCGCGGCAAGGTTGGCCTCAGTCCGCCCGTTTTTTCACCAGCCGCGCATGCCGCCGCCAGTACCACCAGTCCAGCACGCGCCGACGGAAGCTGCGTTTCATCGCGGTCATGGCGTCACACTCCGAGCAGCACGCGGCGCTGTCCGGAGACATCGCTCGGCGCAAGATCGGTCTTGATGGTGGAGAGCGTGCCCTGGCGCTGCTCGAGCTCAGCGCGCAGCGCGTCTTCCCGCGCCTGCACATCCTTGTCCTGCGCGGTCGGCACCGGCGGCAGCGGCTTCAGTTCCGGGGGCTTTTGAAAGAGACACATGGTTCCAGCTTTCCCTTGTCCAGTCATGGAGGAAGAAGTCTTCGCCGTTCCTGCCATAGCCCGGCAGGCGGCAGCGTTGGGTAGCGCCGAGCCTGTCCAGCCAGCGCAAGGCAAGTTCATTGTCGGCAAGCGCCCTCGCCTCGACCCGCCATGCGCCCCGCGCCGCGACCTGCGGCCCCAGCACCGCGTGGAAGAAGCGGGTGATCTCGGGCACGCAGCGCCTCATGCGGCGCGTGCCCCAGCTCCAGGCGATCCACAGGCCGGCGCGCTGCTCGGCCGCGCCAAAACCGGCCTCCGGATTGCCGTCGAGCTCGGCGACATAGGCAAAGCCCTGAAGTGCGGTCAGCGCCAAGAGCGCCGGCGACCAATGGTCGAGCTGGCAGTCGATCTCGGCCCGGTCCTCCGGGCGCAGGTTCGCGGCGATATAGGAGAGGTCCCGCAGCGTGGCGGGGACAATGCGGATGGGCATGGGCAGACTCCCGCCGGTCAGCAGCGAGGCGTGCCAGCGACGTATGGTGTAGAAACTCTGACGCCCCTGGCCTCGGCGTACGTCTCGGAATTGGCCTACGATTGATGTGCCAGTGATACGCCTCGGCGTACTGGAACATTATTTTTCCCGTAGAGCTCTTCCACCACATCTTTGTCGAAATCATTTTCGTTTCTGATGGGCGAATTATCCGTCGTGGGTCATAAGGAACGCCCCGTGGTTGACAGACATTCTTTGATGAATCGGATTCGACGACCCTTTTTATTCAGTCGATTCCTTTGTCTCACGCTTGCTGTTTTGGCCACTCTGCCGACAATGCCGGGATATCCTTCCGAGGTGAAGGGCGAAAAATATTCGGTTCGATTTGTTGTCCGGATGAACGACGGGCAATATTTCAGTGGAAATTCACGGTGCAGCAGAAGGTATTATTGCGATATCCGATTTGGAAAATCGTTCGAACTCAGCGTCGGTGACTACGGAAAATCATACAATTTTTCTATGACGGACTATGATGTAACCTCCCTTCCATGCTGCACTTTTCCGAATGGTAAGCACAGTATGGAATTTTCCAAAACTGAAAATCGCGTTAGCATGATATTTTACCAGTCCGTCGCCGATGATTTGGCGTACAGACGAAGGGCGCAAATCGGAGAAATCTTCATCATAATATCAGAAGATAAATGAGATGCGCCCGATGACAACGCATCGTTGGCAGCCCAGAGAATTAGGCTCCCGTCCCGTAATCTCAACCGGCAAAGTTGTTGTCCACAAACATTTCCGCAAATTGCTGGGGCGTGAGCGTCACCTTGTTGTCGTGGGCGATTTTGAGATTCTTCTTCCACATATCGCGGATTGCCTCCGGCATGGTGTCGGGCATGCGGAGAGCCTTGGCGATCGCATCTTCCCACCGTCCATCGCCGCCATAGATGGCCTGCAGCTTGGGAGCCATGGCGTTTAGGGACTCTTCGGACTCTCGAGCGAGTTCTCCGATAGCCTTGAGCACATAGAATTCGAGCAGTCTAAGCAGCGGCTTGCCTTCATACCGCCTGTCGGTCGACATCTTGTTTCCTCATGCATCATTGGTGGCGTATTCGATGAGCCGTTGGCAGATGGCCGATTGGCTCGGCTTTTCCTCCTGGGACGCAATCCAGGCCTCGGTGAATTCGATCGCGATGAACACCTCGATGAAATATTTTAGGCCTGCCTTGGCAGCCTTCGCCGGCACCAATGCTGGGCTCGGGCGCAACCATCGCAGCGGAATCTTCGGTCCAAGGCTCCGCTGCATAAATTGTGTCGTCCTCGTCAAAGTCTGACAGCCGTCCAACGATGTCCAACAGCTTCGTTATTTTTGCCACATCGCCCTCCCCAGATTGAATCGCCAAACGCTACACGCTATGGGTGCATAGCCTTAATGTTTGGCAATGAAGATGTCGACTGGCTCGGGGCGCCGATGCCGTTTTCGCGAATGTCGCCGGGGGAGAACACCATGAAAGCACTCGTCCTTGCGCTTGGCTTGATGTTGCCCGCGCCGCTTGCCGCGGCCGAAGAGCCGATCAAATGGACATTTTCCCGCCACGGGGGAACCACGGTCGAGATCCCCGTCTTCATAGCCGACGGCAATACCAGGTTGCTTAAGGGAGGCGGAAAGGTCGGCTTAATTTTTGACTCGAAAGAGTATGGTGTCGAGTTTTCTCAATACAAAGTAATTGATGGGACCAACAAGCGCCCGATCGACTATGTCTACGCAGCGCCTGTTCCACCCTGTCATAGAGCGGCGCGAGCTCGGCAGACTGGTCGCTGGCGCCGGCATTCTCGCCTGTGCCTTCGGTTTGGTCCTCGGCGTGATCGAGGGCGATGCCGCTGCCAGCGTTGCGCTCCATTGTCCTGACCTCTTGTTGCTTGAAAATGTTCGCCGGCCTGGCAAGACCTTGCCTCGCCTGACGATCGCGCCCGGCGGAGGCGCCTGGGGTCCTGCGCGATCAGCGCTTCCAGGCACGCATTCGCGGCGCCGGAGCGTCAGGCGGACTCGATATGGGATTTGCGATGAGGACCCGGGCCCTCTGCCTTCTGTTCGCCATCAGGCTGGCGTCAGTCGGATAATTACAAACACCATATACAAAGACATAAATCCGGGAACACTGAACGCGGCTGCGCCAAAAAGAACAAGGGCTCGCCGGAGCGGCGTAAGCTGTTGCGACTTGACGCCCTTCGCCAACAGGAACATGGCGAATGCAAAACTGGGAACTCCCAGTAAGAATATTAAAACATCCACCTTAACATCTCCGACTTCAGCAGTATATATAAGTCCATTCAATGGAAAATCCAGACAATTCTGTATACTGCAAAATCCCAAATAACGAAGAAGCCCGGCAAACTCAGAAAAGCCGATATATAAATAGTGTATCGACCAATTTTCGGCCAGCGATCACTGCAGATTACGCCAACAAATGCCAAAAATATTGCGAAGACAAATGAGATAGAGCCAAGAAAGTAAAACCCCATCGACTACCCCTTAACGCCGGCTCCAAGTCAAAACCGGAGGCAAAATGAAGGCTCTGATCTCATTCCGGATCGCGACTACCAATTGCCGAATGACATGCCGCTTTCAAACCGCGCCCTTCCAACAGCCGCTTGCACGTCGTCGTAAGCCCTTTGCGCTTCATCTCGGCCAGAAATCTCCGCCGCGCTCAACGGATGGAGCGCCAAATCGCCGGCAATCTTAATCCGGAAAGCCCTGAGCGCCAGTCGAGCGTATTTGGATGCGTCCCTGCGCTCCTCGTCGGTCTTCAAGGCTGGATCCGTGGCGTAATCCTCATTGTCGAGATATGACTTCAATGATGCTGCAAGTTTCCTATCCGCTAAAATTGTATCGCCCGGCGTTTTCGCGTCATGGTAGTCCGCGTCATGCTGTTTGTAAAACCCGTTCTGAATATCAAAGGGCGGCACGTCAAAACCGCCACCCCATGTCCCGCCGGTCCAGCCACGACCGCCGTAGTTGCCATAGGTTGGCATATTTCGGTTGATCCTATCGGACAGGCTTAAAGGCTGGTCATCGCGGGTCACCCCTGCGGCGCCCAGCATTTCCAACGCGCGCTTGGGATCCCGCGCGATCAGCGCCTCGATCCGCGTCGTCGCCGCGCGATCGCGCCAAGCGGCTTCGGCCTGCAGCCGGCTTTCAGGATCGAGGTTCATCTTGCCGATGAGGTCGATGCCGGCCTGACGGGCGGCCTCGAAGGCGGCGTGGTCGTCGGGGTCGCTCTTCGCGATGCTGTCGAGCTCTTCGGCCTGGGCCGCCGCGAGATGGTCCTGCTCATACTGGGCGCGACGCTGCAGCTGCTGCATCGCCATGCGCACCGAGCCTGCCTCCCGCAGGGCCGGCTTGCGGCTGGCGAGGCCGGCGCGCAGTTCGGGCGGCGCCTGCTTCAGGAAATTGTCGAACAGCGTGTCGAACCGGCCTTCGAGCAAGACGCGCCCGCTATGCGGATCGACCTCGCCATACGTGGCGTGGTGCAGGCCCTCGCCGTCGGCCGGCGCGTTGGCCGCGACATCGGCCTCTGCGCTCGCGATCTCGCCATCCAGCCTGTGCGCCGCGATCTCGGTGTCGAAGGCCTGCTGCCGCGCCATGCGCCGTTCGTAGTGAGCGGCAACCTCCTGCCAGTAGGGATCGAGCGGGCCGGCCGGCGCAGCGCCGGGCGCCGCATCGCGGGGATCGGGGCGGCGCTGATCGGTGAAGAGCGGAATGATGTGGACCATGGGGTGCTTCCAGGCGCGCGGAGGCGCCGCCGGCGGCATGGCCAGCGCGCGCCGCGCCGGCTGCCGCTACGGGGCTGTCGGATCGGGGATTTCAGGGAGGCGGGAAGGCCGGCGTTGCGGAATAAAGGCGCCGGCGGCGCAAGCTTCAAACTACGGTGACAGTGCGTGATTTTCCGCTCGATCGAACGGAAACGTTGCGGACTTCAACAAGTGGAATCGCGTTCAGAAAATGAATGCGTCCTCACCGCAATTCCGATGCTATTCCTCATCGTAGGGTTCGACTATCGCAACGAAAATGCCCAACGAATCAAGCAGATCAAAAGCGCGTTCTGAAATGACGAGGCGGAAGGGCACTGCGATCCCGAAGTCGTCCTGACCCGCCTTTCCATGCACTTTCAACCAAACGAAACGCGGCAGCACCACGCCGGGTTGATCTTCCTGAAATTCTTCCGAGGTCGTCACCTCGGCGTCGGCAAACGTTGCGCCTGAAAAGCCCATCTTCTCCAACGCGCGCTGGGCTTCTTCAGTAACAAGGAAACAGGGAAACGTCGCAACAATCACGTCCCCGAACCATGCGTTCACCTCGTAGTGGAGCTTGGTTACGATCGGTGGATGAACGCTCGAGTCGAGAACCGTGCCTTTGCCAACCCCGCCAGCCGGGTGCGGCCGTATTTTAAAGTATTGCATCAGAGGAAGACCGATCAACCTGCAAGCTGAACCTCAGAAAGGTTCGATTAAAGCATGGGAGATGCCCAATGGCCTCAGGGCATCGAGCACACGCTCGGAGACAACATGCCGGTGGTCCTCGGCTAGCCCGAAATCGTCGTGGCCCGCCCTCCCATCCACTTTCAGCCAAACGAATGGCGGCAACTCCACGTCCGGCTGCATCTCCTCGAACAATTCGGACGTGGTTACTTTGACCTTGTCGGAGGTCGCTCCCGAAAAGCCAGCCGTAAGAAATTTCGCTTTTAGGTATTCAGTGACGAGACAGCACGGGAACGACGCAACCATCACATCATCCAGCCACCCGTCGAATTCATAGTGCAGACGTGTCACGATAGGAGGATGGACGCTTGTGTCCATAATGGCATCATCGCCAAGCCCGCCCGAGACTTCCGGTTCCAAATAGAAATATTTCACTGGCCCTCCCATTCCGGAGCGAAATCACCGACGTCCGAAATCGCCTCGTCAACGGCTCCACACCTCAGTGGTGCCGCAGCATCCTATGCAATCTATAATTGCAAGCCAGCCCCCCCCTGTTTAGGCGCCTACGGTCGTGGGGGGCGCGGGAACTCCTCAAAGCCGCGCGATCTTGTAGCCATCCTCACATTTGAAACGCCCAACCTACCGATCATCGTAAGGCTCGACTATCGCGAACGGAATGCCCAGCGATTCAAGCAGATCAAGAACGCGTTCCGAGATGATGAGGTGGAAGGGTACCGCGATCCCGAAGTCGTCTTGACCCGCTCTCCCATTCACTTTCAACCAAACGAAATGTGGCAGGTCCAGGCCGGGTTGATCTTCTTGACATTCTTCCGAGGTTGTCACCTCGGCGTCTGCGAACGTCGCGCCTGAAAAGCCCATCTTCTGCAGCGCGCGCTGGGTCTCTTCAGTGACGAGGAAGCAAGGGAACGTCGTAACAATCACATCCCCGAACCAGCCCTCTACCACATAGTGTAGCTTGCTCACGATTGGCGGATGGACACTCGAATCGAAAACTGTGCCTTTGCCGACCCCACCAGCCACGTTCGGCCATATTTTAAAAAATCGCATCAGAGAAAGACCGATCAACCGGCGAAGTTGTTGTCGACGAACATCTCAGCAAATTGCTGAGGCGTGAGCGTCACCTTGTTGTCGTGGGCGATTTTGAGATTCTTCCTCCACATATCGCGGATTGCATCCGGCATCGTGTCGGGCATGTGGAGAGCCTTGGCGATAGCATCTTCCCATCGTCCATTGCCGCCATAGATGGCCTGCAGCTTGGGCGCCATGGCGTTCAGCGTTGCGGCGGAATCTTCGGTCCAAGGCTCTGCTGCATAAATTGTGTCGTCCTCGTCAAAATCTGACAACCGTCCACCGTCCAACGATATCCAACAGCTTTGTTATTTTTGCCACGCCAGCCCCCAAGATTGAATCGCCAACCGCCACACGCTATGGGTGCATAGCCTTAATGTTTGGCGGTGAAGATGTCGATTGGCTCGGGGCGCCGATGTCGTTTTCCGAATGTCGCCGGGGGATAACACCATGAAAGCACTTGTTTTTGCACTTGGCCTTTTAGCAGCGTCATCGCCCTTTGCGATGGCAGAGGAGCCGATCAAATGGATCGTTTCCACGACTGGCGGAAGCCAGATCGAGATTCCCTCGTTCTTTGCCGACGGGAAGGTCGAACCTCTGTCTTCCTTCTCCGAAGGACTTACGTTTACACCCAAAAATTATCCGGATACCCATTTTCGTCAATATGAAGGAAGCGGAACGATAACTCCATTCGGGTATATCGCGCGCATGCTCGTCGACGATACTGAAAACTATGAAGACCAAACGAAAGATTATTACGAACGTAACCACCCTGGCGATAAAGTTACTTATACTTCCGATAATGCGTCCATCGGCGCGGTTTCCGGTACGCGCGCATACGGTGCTCTCATCTACTATGGCATGTGTCGGAAGCACGCCACCGATATCATAACCTGTTTCGATATGACCTGGAGCAAGAAAGATAAAGCGATATTCGAACCGATCGCTCAGCGTATCGCTCGGTCGTTCGGTAAAGATAGATGATCGTCATAGATTCGCAGATAGACGCCCCCAGGGACGACGATAAAAATCTGCTCTACCTTTCAATAATGTAGTAATAAGCGCCACTCTCAAGGCCCTGACCTGCACCCTCCCAGGGCCGGAAGGTTATGTTTGCGTTCCGACGCTTCCATTGATCCAAAATGAAGATCCCCGATTCATTTTGACCGAGGTAAATTCCGGTGTGACTAAATCCGCTTACCCCCCCAGATTGGCCCTTTGGTCCATAATGAATTTTGCCCTTTCCGTCACCCCAATCACCGTTGAACGTGGCGATGGGAGTCCCGGGTAAAATCTTACCATTTCCTTGTACTCTCTCTCCCTTTTTCCATGTTGAGGCAGGAATACCGGCCATACCTCCCACTTCCTTTGTCAACGCGACGCATTGGCCATTGCCGAAACTTTTTCCCAGAATTTTTGTGTAGGATTTAGCCCTCGCCTGGACGTCTTCCGGCAAAACTGAAATATTTGTGGTGCTGTTCCCAAACCATCCTTCAAGAGATTTTTCGACTGCGGTAGCTTTTTGCTGAAATCGATAGAAGGAGCCTTCGGACTCCCTGGCGGCGGCTTCATCTGTTCTGATGGGACCTCCTTCAAGTCAACCCGCAAATTGGAATTGTCGTCCGCGGATTGGGACGCCGGGTCAGATGTTCCAGAAGGAACGCCCGGACGCTCTGGCGGCGGATCTATCTGCTCCGGCAGCACCTGCGTCAGTTCAACCGGCGCATCAAAATTGTCATTGGCAAGCCCGGACGCGGATACCAGGGAACCACTGTCGGCAGCGACCGGAGAGTCACCAGCCGCAAGGGTCTCGGAGGATTGCGCAGGCGCCCGCGTCGAAGGCGACGCATCCTGGCTCTCAAAGGGTGCCTTTGAGGGCAACCCAAAGCGCTTGTCGAAATCATCCTGCCCAAGCGGGGTTACCTTCTGCGTCTGCCCGCCAAGCAATCCAGCCTCGGCAAACTGCTGCTTGACCGCCGCCTTGACGACCGGATCCGTCGTTCCGGAAAGCAGGCCGTTCATCCCGGCCCACATGTCTTGCGGCGGCATTCCGCCGAGCTCTTTCAGCACCGATCGCGGCACGGGCTCAGCGTTCTCGATGCCGAGATAGCGCTGCGTGGCGATGGTGAGGGCCAGCGCGTTCCGGACCGCGGCGGGGTCGCGCCAGCCCTGGGCCGCCGCGGCGCGCCAGGCCTCGTTCGCCTGCGGAAACGCCTTGACGGCCTCGCCGGCAGGATCGTTCTGCCTGGCTTCCAGCACGTGTTGGGCGGCAGCGGCGGTTATCCGGTAGCGCGACTGGCCCTCCGGCGAATTCGCCGCGCCGACGGCTGCGTCCAGCAGCTGGCTGTTTATGTCCCGGGCCGGCATGACACGCATGTCGAAGGCCTGCTTGCCCGTCCCCACGCTCTGGTCGAACTTCGCCAGTTGCCGGCGGCCTTCCTCGACGCCGAAGACATAGGCGAAGTCCTCGGGCTTGGGCATCACGCCGGCATAGCTGCCGGTGTCCGCAAAAGCCTTCGGGGCGTTCTGAAAGGCCAGAGAGATATTGGCGCGCGCGCCGACCAGCTGGGAGACATTGGCGGCGCGCGCACGCCGGGCAAGAGCGCCGGCGGAGCCCGGCGTGAGATCGGCAAGCACGGCGGCGAGCGGCCGATCCTTGTCCGTCAGGGCATCGACCGGCCGGTCCTTCGCCAGCGCCTGTTTCACCCTGTCATAGAGCGGCGCGAGATCGGCGGACTGGTCGCTGGCGCCGGCATTCTCGCCGGTGCCTTCGGTCTGGTCGTCGGCGCTATCCAGGAGCGTTCCGTCGCCGATCTTACGATCCATTGTTTTGACCCTTGTAACTCTGGGATGAGTGCGAGGTGCCCTGCTCGGCTCGCCGAACACGCTATTCGGCGGCCGCCGCAGATTGTATGGCGATGGCCGCGTCGGTCAGCTGTTTGAACTCTTCCAGTTTCATTGGATAGTACTGGTAGTTGCCACTGGCCATGCCTGCCAGCACTACGTATTTGCGGCCTTGGCTATCGCGCTTCAAACGCAGGGAAATCGTGCATTGGCGGTCCATAATTGGCGTGTCGATCCGTTGGATGACCTTGCCAGTGATCGCCATCTTGATAGAGCGGAAAATCGTCAAGAAGTTCATGCGGTCTGCCCCAAGCTCGATGAACTTTACCGCGCGAGTTCCGCCTTGTCGCCTTCACCATCTCACCTGAAAGCTCCCAGCGGATCGCTCTGCCCACCTGGCGCCGCGCCGCCTTGAACTCCGCCGGATCGACGATCGCCTCGCGCAGCATCATCACGCCGTAGCGCGTCGCGGCCATGAGATCGTCGCGCAGCTTCACCACCTGGCCGTTCTTGCGATGGTAGAGGCGGAATTCCTCGAACCAGGCGGCTAAGGTCGAAAACACCTTGAAGCGGCCGGACTGCATGCGGTCGAGCATGTCCATTAGGCCGGCCTCGACCGAGACGGAGCCGTCGGCGAAACGGGCGTGGCCGGTCAGCATGTTCAGCCCAGGCGCGGCATATTGCTTCGCCAGCGCCACGCCGGCGCCTTCCAGCGTCTCGCGCCGGCCGTCGCGCGGCCAGGCGAAGGGCAGCCATTCGCCCCAAGCCTTCAGCGCCACCGCCTGCATAGCGGGCGACCAATGGTCGAAACAGACAGTCGATCTCCGCCCGATCTCCGGGGCGCAGATTAGCGGCAATGTTGGAGAGGTCCCGCCGGCGTGGCGGGGACGACGCGAATGGGCATTCAGAGATATTCAGAATCGCACGGATGTCGAGTCGACGAAGCCGACGATGATGGCACTCAGACTAGTTGGACGGCCCACGGTTGGTGTCGATTGAAGCTGCAAGGCGGCACGACCTGCAAGGGCCAATCGACGAACAATCGTGTTGCTTGATGCACACCCATACGTCGGCGTCACCATCAGCGTGTGGCAGTAACTCAGGCGGATAGGTGATAACTTTCCCCTGGGGAAGACTCATGGTGTCTGCTCCGGTATAGTTCGTATCCCGAATCACCCAAGGAGCTGCCGCTATGGCACGGGTTCAATACTTTGTTGTCCTCCACGAAAATGAATGGAAGGTTACTTTGGACGGGAAGCACTATGGCCCGTACGCCACCCAAGCACTCGCGATAAAAGCAGCCGTCGATGCGGCTCATAGCACTGGAAAGAAGGGCACCGACGCCCAAGTTCTTGTGCAAGGAACGAACAATCAGTTCCGGACTGAGTGGACATATGGCAATGATCCCTATCCGCCGAAGGGATAGGTTTGGACTGTTTGCCTTCCAAGGCGGCCCAGAAAGCCGCCTTTTTTCGTTTGCCGAAGATCGCGTAGATTGGGCAGATAGCCACCTGCTGAGCAGCAACTCTCAGTCTGTCATATTGGTTTGCCGCATCACACTTGCGAAGTGAGCGCCAAGAGCCCCGGCGACCAGTGGCCGGCCTGCGGTCGCCAAGGTGCAGATTGGCGGTGATGTAGGAGAGATTCAATAGGATGCCGGAACAATGGATTTGGCATCACGCACCCATTGTCGAAAACCGACACTTTCTGGTTTGGCCACCAACAGCGAGGATCGGCTAGAAACAATCTCAAGAAGCAGACTTTTATCTAGCCTTTTCAAACTCCACAAAGGGTTGATGGACTTCTGATTGCATAACCTGAAAACCGCTAGGAACCACCGATTCAAATCGGCACAGCAGCCGAAGCTGAATTGGTGCGTCTTGATTGGTTCGAACCACCTTGATCCTCGCACTGGCGCAAGACTTCTTGTCGATGAGAAGACGCTTAATGTCCTCGGCATAAAACGTTGGGATGTACCCGACCAAGATCGTGTCATCTTCGCCACGAAGGGCCACAGCACAAGGGTCCACAGGGTTTTGGACATCCAGCAGAGGCAACAACCTTCCGCCAATCTCCAACTTCTTTGACCAATCCAAGACGTCTTTGTGCATATGTCGCATGGCATGGACAAAGAATTCGAGTTCATAGCGGCCGTCCGCGACGGCCGGTTCGGGGTACATCAAAATTGAATCTGTTCCTGGAATTAATCCAAATTTCGACAACAGCTCGAATTCGTTCCCCATTTCGCGAACGTTGAGCCAATGCGCCATCTTTTCAAAATCCCCCCTGCTCCGAGAAGGGATTCTGTTTGTAAACAGAGGAATTAATTCTTCAAACCGATATTGAAATTTTGGATCCATACGGAAAAGATCAAAAGGAATTGTTCTTAGATATTTTACGCCCTTCGTAAAAACAAAGTAGTATGCGTCTTTCTCTTTAGTCAACCGCCCAATTGTATGCCATTTGCGAGTAGCGTCATCCTGCCACGCCACGAAAATACGATTAGACATTTGTGGCTCCCAAAATCATTGCCTGATTGGCACACAACATACGAATCGCGAAACGGGCTGCCCCTTCGTCAATCCATTCTTCGCCAATCTGTCCAAAGACCTTGCTGAACGCCTCCTCAGAAAGCTCGCCGATGCGGGTCGCCCAAAACTGAGTAGCCTCGGGGTACACTTTGACCAATTCGTCGACCAACTCACAGAGGTGCAGGGTGCCAGGCGTATTGCTACCGAAGAAGGCGGACTTACCGCGCTCCGCATAAGCCTCAACCGTCGCACGGTGATCTTTGGTAGTAAGTCTCATTGACCGCTTCTCAGCAGGCTCATTTCTACCGAGGGACGACGCATGATCAAAACTCGGCGCTAGATGAACGGAAATATTTTCCTTTTCGACATTTACAACTACGCCCCAGTTCTCATGATGTCTGTCGGTGTTTCCGATCAATGCATCAAATAAAAGGTAGCCTACAAATACCTCCGTGGCCGACAAATTCTTGAGTTCCTCTTCCCATCCCACCGGCTTTCGAAGTCCTCGAAGCCGTTTTATCAGGTTCAGCACATGGCCGATCTTGTAGTCGATCTGTTGAAACCTTTTGTTCCCATCGTAACCGTCTACTACTCGCGCAAGCAGCATGTTACCCGGAATGAACTGTGCCGCATCTGGCATGAAACGCTCAGACACAACTCCTTTTACGTCACCGATACGAGCGAAATCATACGAAGCGCATGGAATGCCCAGCAGCTTGCAAAGCTCAAAGGACACTTTTTCCGCCCAATTTTCTCCAGTATTGGGCCGACCTATCTTAAAGAGGTGCGGCCGCCGAACCAACTCGTGGCCCTCGCTGGGAAGCACCCAAGTCTTCTCTTTTGTGCCGAGACTCTCCGGACGCTGAGAAACGAAGTCGCTGATGTTGTAGACTGGAAACACGCGCTAAGCGCCCTAACCTACAGAACAATACGCTGAATCGGCCACCTTGTGTCAACGGTGCATTTAATGACTGCTGCCATCCTAGTGACGCAGAGTTCGCTCACCTGAAAGCTCCCAGCGGGTCGCTTTGCCCCGCCGGACGCCGCGCCGCCTTGAACTCCGCCGGATCGACCACCGCATCCCTCAGCATCATCACGCCGTAGCGCGTGGCGGCCATCAAATCGTCGCGCAGCTTCACCACCTGGCCGTTCTTGCGATGGTAGAGGCGGAATTCCTCGAACCAGGCGGCCAAGGTCGAAAACGCCTTGAAGCGGCCGGACTGCATGCGGTCGAGCATGTCCATCAGGCCGGCCTCGACCGAGACGGAGCCGTCGGCGAAACGGGCGTGGCCGGTCAGCATGTTCAGCCCATGCGCGGCATATTGCTTCGCCAGCGCCACGCCGGCGCCTTCCAGCGTCTCGCGGCGGCCGTCGCGCGGCCAGGCGAAGGGCAGCCATTCGCCCCAGGCCTTCAGCGCCAGCGCCTGCATGGCGGGCGTCTGCTGGGAGGCGCGGTGCGCCTTGGTCACATAGACGACATCGGCCTCGGTATCCCAGGCAAGCTCGACCGCGGCGGAAGGATGGTCCCAGCCGAAATCGAGCGCGCCGACCCGCGGCCACCAGCGCGGCAATTTGAACGGCTCGCAGGCGATCAACTCCTCCGCCACCGGGAAAATGCGGCCCGAGCCCAGCACCGGAATGCCTTTCGCGCGGGCCTCGCGTTCATGCTCGGGATAGGCGGCGATGATTTCGGCGCGCTGCTCAGGCGAATAATGCCCGGCATCGTCGATGGTCATGAAGGTGACGTGGCGGGACATGGCAACTCCAGTTCCTCGCCCCGCGAGAGCGGGGAGAGGTGGCGCGGCGAAGCCGCGACGGAGAGGGGATGGCGCCGGCTTTGACCAGGGACGGGAGGCCATTCGCCAAGCGCTCTACGAAGGCCCCTTTCCGGCCGCTGCGCGGCCACCTCTCCCCCCGCTTCGCGCGGGGCGAGGAAAAGGTCAGCCCTTGTACCCTTCGTTGACGCAGTCGTTCTTCCAGGCCCAGTCGAAGTCGGCCTGCGACATGGGCGAGCCGAGGCCCGGTTCGACATAGGGCCCGGCGCCGTCGATGTAGACGATGAAGCGCGTTTGCTTGGTGAAGATGCCGACCTTGCTTATGACGACGCCGCAGGTCTGTCCGGTCGCGCTGTCGCCGGTGAGATCGACATGGGAGAAGGTTGCCTCCGGATTATTGACCAGGCCACGCATCCTGGCTTCCGCCGAAGCGATCGCATCGGCGCGCCAGTCGCCGCTGGAGCCGGAGCAGGCCGAGAGCAGCGCGCAGAGAAAAAGCAGTTCTGGCAGGGGTCGCATGTCGGCTCCGGATCGGCCGGAAGCTACTCGACCTCCGGTTGCGGCCAAAGCGGCATCGCAAATCATGGTTTCGGTGTGGTTTCGTGAAGCGCTCTTTCCTCGGCCCACGCAAGTGGGGAGAGGTGGCGCGGCGAAGCCGCGACGGAGCGGGGGCAGCGCCGGCTTTTGATGCAAGAGCGGAAAGCTGCTCGTTAAGCTTGTCGCTCTAGGACATCCCCCTCTCCGGCCGCTGCGCGACCACCCCACCTTGCGGGGGCGAAGAACCCAAGTTCTGAACCGCTTCAGCCGACAAAAACCTCAGCACCACATCGCTCATGCCGAGCAGCGGCGTGAAGGTCACGATGGTTATGCCGTCGGTGGCATTGGTGCGGGTCAGCCCCTCGGAATAAATGTCCAGCGGCGGCTCCTCGTCGAACCACACGCCGTGCAGCGTCTCGCCCTGCCATTTCTCGCGGCCCTTTTCGTAGCTCTTGAAGGAGAGCACGCTTTCACCGGCCTGGACGTCGCCACCGCCGCCCCAGCGCACGATGACGCTGTCCAACGCTCCGGGCGTACCGCGGCCCATCACCGTGCCGGCGATGGCATTGGCCGGGATCATGCCGGTGCCCCATTCGTCCTGCTGCTGCGGCGGGCCGACCAGCACGCGCTGCGGATTGTCGCGCGTGCCTTCGCCGGTGACGCCGGCGGCCCAGAGCCTGACGGGCTGATCGAACACCTTGCCCGCCCACCAGTCGGGATAGCGGCCGGTGAGGTGCATGGCCCATTCCGCGCCCCCTGCCCTGGTCTTGCCGAGCTGGTTGCCGGCCATGAACAGGCGCTCGCGGTGGGTCGCGCCCGCCGTGTGAAAGGCGGCCTGCCTTTCGTATGGCGCGTAGGCGGCGAGAAGATTACGGCGCCGCCTTCGGTCCAATTCCTCGAGCAGCGCCAGATAGGTCTGCATCGCCGTCGAGGAGCGGCCGAAGGCTCGCCTCGAGACCACGGATGCGGCTTCGGATCTCCTCATCGCTCAGTTGCTCGAGAGTGGTTTTATCGGCATCGAAACTTTCCGAGCTGGCCGCAAAATCCTTGGGCAGCAGCGTCAGCACGACCTTGAGATACTGGTCGGGCTTTTCGGCCCTGACCGCCGCGATGACGCCGGCGCCATGAGCGCTGAAATCGGCGCGAAGGGCGGCGGCGAAGTCATCGACGAGCGTCTTTCGCGGTCGTTTGCGGCAGGCGGCGGCTTGAACCGGTGCGGACCTCGCTCGCTTCGCGCCGGCGGGCTTGCGGCTCGCGGCCTTGTCGGCGTCAGGCCTGGGCATCGGACGGTGTCGCTTTCGCTTGTCTTGCCTTGCGCGGCTTGCGCGCCGGCTTCTTGCGCGGCCTGGCGCGCCTCGGAGGCTCGCCATCGACGGCCGGCGCGGCAATCGCCTTCAGCTTCGCTGTCGCGGCACGGACCACCGAGGCATCGAGGCCCCAGCGCGGGAAGCCGAAACCGGCGACCGCGTCGACCGGTCCGCCGCGCACCATGCCGATGCGCACGCCGGGCGGAACCTGCTCGACGCGCCCAGTGCGGCGTGGCGGGTCCGCGCCTTCGAACGCGCCGATGGCGCTGACGATCTCGGCGCCGTCATCGGCGGTGATGATGGTGGCATAGCGTGGCATGGAGCCTCGGGGCAGAATGGTGAGGCCGCGCTCCATCGCGCCAGCGCTCGAAAGAAATGGATGGCCAAAAAACAAAACCCGCCTCGCGGCGGGTCGTTGGCGCAAATCAGCACCATGGACAAAATAGTAGCATAGCTGCCCTCACCAGGCAAGAGGTTGCAGGCATATTTTCCTATCCTCCTGAGGCCAGCCTTTGTCCCAGACCTGCTGACAAAAAACCCGATGCGCCACAGCCAGGGATTGAACCGCAGGCAAAAGCCGCGCGAGTTTTTGTCGGAACCAACCGTGGTCCGACGGGTTCCACCCTCAGTCGCAGACGCGACAGACCCTGCAACAGACGAACCGTCTCGAAACAGAGGAGAAGAATCATGCTTACGAAGATTCTCGCGGCTTCGGCCCTGACAATCGGCCTCGCCACGGCGGCGATGGCCCAGACCGCGAACTCGCCCGATAATTCGGCCGGCAGCGGCCAAAGCATCACCGTCGAACCGAGGACGCCGGCCGCCCCGCCGCCTGACCAGATGGCGCCCGACACCGGCACGACCGGCAGCGTCACCGGCGGCGATATGAATTCCAACGCCGACAAGAACTGCCCGAACAGCCCGCAGGGCGCGCAGGCCGATGCCAACAACACCGCCGCCACGACGGCGCAGCCGAACGTCAACGATAATAATTGCGGCAAGTAGGCGTGCAACTTGCTCTCGCTGAGGCCGTGGAGCAACTCCACGGCCTTTATCTTGGAGCCGGCCTGACCGGCTCGGCAAGGCCGGTCGGAACCATGCGGCCTTCCGACCGTTGCAAGGGGCACAAAGGAGAAACCCATGGCAGACAATGAAAGCAGCAGCGGTGGCGCCGCAAACGGCGCCGGCACCTCGAGCACTAGCCCAGCCAGCGAAGCGCGTCCCCGTAACGCCGCTTCGCGCAGCAGCGGCGCGTCGCGCAGTGGCGCCGCATCGCGCGGCAACGCCAGGGCATCCGAGGCGGCCATGAAGAAGCAGATCGCGGAGTTGAAGCGCGAGGTGAACCGCCTGAACCGCGCGCTTTCCGAGCAGGCCGAGGAAGCGTCCGAGGCCGCGCAGGGCTGGTACCAGAGCGCGGCCGACCGTGCATCGAACCTTTATAGCGGTGCGGCCGACCGCGCGTCGAACCTCTACAGCGGCGCCTCCGGCCGCGCGTCGCGCGCGGCAAGCCAGTTGCGCAGCCAGGCGCAGAGCGTTTCGGAAACCGTGCAGCAGAATCCGGGCACTTTCTCGACGGCCATGCTGATCGGCGGCCTTATCGGGCTGCTGGCCGGCATGGCGATCAGCCGGACCTCGGACCCCGAGCCGGACTGGCTGCATCGCTGGCGCAGATAGGCATTTCCGGTCCGGCTGGAGCAGCCGGGCCGATCAACGGTAGTAAGCGAAGGCTGCCTTGATGCGGCCGCGCGGAGAAGAAGGCCGGGCCGGCGCGCCCGGCCTTCTCTTTTGGATGCCGGGCTTTTTCATTTCAAGGTTGTGTCGTCCCCATCCTTTTGCTGTGGCCGGTTGTCCCGGGCTGGTCATTAGCGGAAGCTTATGGGATCATCCCTCGGGGAATCGCGGAGAGCGGCATGGACAGACCTGCCATGGCATCCGTCTTTCGGATGCGGCATGTGCCTGCAAACATTTCGGGCGTTCGCAGCCTTGGCAGAGGCCAGGCCGATCCGATCTTTCATTCGAGACCACTCGGCGAGGCAATTCGCTTCATCGCTCAGGCCGATGGCCAGTACGACCTCAGCGCCGTCGCCATCTTCTACGGCGACCGCCAGACGCCGCCGCTGGGCAACCGCGAGATCAGGCAGCTCTGGAGCGAGTATGGCGAGCGGCTGATGGAGGCGTAGGCGGCGCAGGCTTTCCCGCCGGATCGGAAACGCCGCTCATGCGTTCTTGTGGCGAGGCCAATGAGAGGAACGCCATGAACGTCGCCAATCTCCAACTCGAAGGCCTGCTGATGGCCGTCGCAGCGATCAACCACGTGCTGGTCAAGAAAGGTGTGCTCACCGTCGAGGAAATCGACATCGCGCTGCGCAAGGCCGAGGCCGGTGAGACCGGCGAGGAGCGCTCGGAGGCGATCTCGGCCTCGAACCGCGACGCCATCAATTTCCCGATCCGGCTGCTCGAGCTCGCCAACCAGTGCCAGCCCGAAGCGGAGATGCCGTCCTTCTCGAAGCTGGCGCGCATGGTCGGGCAGATGAAGGAGCCGTATAACGACCAGATGTGAGGTTGCGGAAAGGCGCCTTGCCTGGAGATGCCTGCGCCGCCCCTCATCCGCCCCTTTCGGGGCACCTTCTCCCCGTAGAACGGGGAGAAGGAAAGGTTACGCCCTGCCCGGCCAGCCTTGGCGCAGGGCCAGCACGCTGCCCGGGCCGTGGGCGGCGGCGTAGAGCAGGCCGGCGGCGAAGGGGAAATGCGACATGAAGGCGCCGAACTCGGCCTGGTTTCCGACCCAGTGCGACGGGCCGTGGAATGCAAAGCCAAGGAAAACGACATAGACCGCGCCGATCAGCGCCAGCGGCGTCAGATAAGCGCCGGTCAGGAAGGCGATCACCAGCAGCGTCTCCAGGAGCGCGGCGCACCAAGCGAGGAACAGCGGGAACGGGAACCCGGCGGCGGCGATGTAGCCGGCGGTGGCGCCCATATCCATCAGCTTGAAGGCCACGCCCATCGCGAACATGGCGGCGAAGATCAGGCGAGCGATGAGAATGGCGGCGGTCTGCCAGGTCGATTGGGTTTCCACGAGTGTCCCTCCGGGTTGTCTGTTGATGCCCCAAGGACGGACGAAGGAAGAGGATTCCGACAGGGGGGTGGAAAATTGTTGGAAACGGAGACGCGGCGCCTCTCCTTCTCCCCTTGTGGGAGAAGGTGGATCGGCGCGTCAGCGCCGAGACGGATGAGGGGTGTTCCAGCGGAGTGAGACGCTGGCTGTCCCTGGAGCACCCCTCATCCGGCCGCTTCGCGGCCACCTTCTCCCACAAGGGGAGAAGGAGAATGGTGCCGCGGATGGCTGATCGAGTCCCGCACGGTGCCGTATTCGGCGCCCCAGCGGTCAGTCATGTCGCAGCGTATGTCCCACAGCTCGGGGAAGAAGCGATGGCGGGCGCCGCCTTCCAGCATCTCCACCGGCCTGCCCTTCAGCGACTTCGAGCCCAGGCCGATCGAGCGGTGAATCAGGTAGAGGTGGTTGGCGCGGAATTTCTGGAACAGCTCGTCGAACTCGATCAGCGCCTCGGCCACGACATAGGCGTCGCCATGGTCGTAATGCTCGTCATAGATATCCGCCACGGTCAGCCCGCGGCCATCGAGATAGGCATGCTTGAAGGCCCGCCAAAGGTCCGGCGGCAGGCGCAGCAGGAATTTGAAACCCGGCGATTCCTGGCCGCTGCCATTGCCGAGCTGCAGGCGGATCTGCTGGTACTCCTTGGGCGACATGGTCTCCAGGAGATCGAGCTGCGCCGTCATCATACGCATCAGCCGGTGCACGCGGCCCATCAGCGTGACGACGCGGTGGGTATCCTGTTGCTCCAGGTAGTCGAGCACATCGACCAGCGTGTAGGCGATGAGCTTCATCCACAGCTCCTCGACCTGGTGCACGATCTGGAACTGCAATTCGTCGGCGTTGACCATCTCGGCAAGCGGCTTCTGGCAGGCGAGCAGCTGGTCGCATTTCAGATAGACGCCGTAGTCGCGCATCTCGGGCGCCTCGATGCGGGCGTGATAGTCCGTCTTGTCCATGGCTCATCCTCCTCGGGGCATGACCGCGCCACAAGGATAGCGCTCCCGGCTTGAACATTGTTCCTTTCTGTTATCTAAATAGCTTGAAATGAAGGACGATTAGCGCTTCTTCGCGCCTCAATGGAGAACGAACCGTGCTGGATGCCCTGGACCGCAGAATAGTCGCCGCGCTCGAGCGCGATGCGCGGATCTCCTTCGGCGAGCTGGCAGAGGAGGTCGGCTTGAGCAAGACGCCGTGCTGGAAGCGCGTGAAGGCGCTGGAAGAGGCAGGCGTCATCCGTGGATATTCGACCCGCATCGACCCGGCCAGGATCGGCTTCGGCATCGAGGCCTTCATACAGGTGTCGATCGACTTCGAGGTGTCGGACGCCTTCGAGGCGGCGGTGAAGACGCATCCGCTGATCCGCCGCTGCTACGCCACCACGGGTGAAGCTGACTATCTGCTGCAGATCGTCACCGTCGATATGATGGCGCTCGACCGCATGCTGCGCGAGGAGCTCAGCCGCCTGCCCGGCGTGCGCCGCACGGTGACCTCGATGGCGATGCGCGAGATCAAGGGCGACATCTCCTTTGCCGAGGCGGCGGCGCGTGCGCTGAGGGGATGAGGCGAGCACACCGAATGGCCTGAGCGCGGCGAGCATGGAGGGGCGCCGAGCCCTGACTTTTTCTGGGATGGTCGAGAACGGGCTCGAACCTGTCTATAGTCGCGACGGGGGTACGGCGGTGGCGGTTCATCTCAATGAAGATCAGGGCGCAGGCTGCCCCGCGATGGCCGGCGCGAGGCTTACGCCCGCGATCGCCATGAAAGCGCAAAGCCGCAAGCGTCCCGTCGGCAGCCGACCGGCGGGCCGCGCACCTATCCTGATTGAGATGATATCCGCCACCCGCGCACCCCCGTCGCAATCATAGACCGGTTCAACGCCCGGTCCTCGATCATCCCAGAAAAAGTCAGGGCTATGCGTAGGTCAGAAAGGCCAATAAGCAGGCGACATGGACCGCCTTTATTGGGTCAGACGACCTTGGCCCGTCGCAGCAGCCTGCGGTCCGCGCAACGGGCCAAGTGGCCTGCCTTTTGCCCGCCAGCTAAAGGCTGGCTCCTCCCATCCTCCGCTTCAGGGCAGCGGAGAGCTCGAACAATGACCGGGTTGTGCGAGGCTTGGCGATAACTTTTGTTAGTCCCAACTAAAATAAGCAACCCGACGCTGGCTAGCGACCGACGTGGTGGATCGCTGGCAGCGTCTGGGAGACGCTGAGCGTAGCAGAATAGACAGGCCTGCCGACTTCATCATGGACGGACACGGTCACCGTTTCATCCAAGTCGCTTGAAGCCATTTCGTCAACGGCGATGTCGTGCAGAGCCTTGAGCGCTTCTCGTCGCATCTCGCTCAAACTGCCGAGATCGACCCAGGCATCACCCAGGCACTGCCCGTTTCGGATGACCTCGAACCTGTAATTCGACATGTGCCATTGTGAGACGAAGCGATAGCAGCCGCATTAAAATTTGAGAGCCGGCTTGCTAATAAGTTTCGGCGATCGTCGATGGCGACCGATAACCCTTCACCAAAGACCGCCCGCCGATCTGGCCAGCGGGCCTGAACGTCACTTAAAAAAGATGCAGCAACGCTAAAATAAGCCTGTGCACTGTCAGAATTTGCGGTCGCTGGGCCCGCTCAGACAGCTCACTTTGATGGTGCGGCGAACTTCGATTCGCCGGGCCGGCGCCGGGAAATCCACCCCAACAGGCAACGGGCGCCGGTCACTTACATTGGGGCGGGGGCTGCCGCCATAGCGCCCCGCTGGCGAGCGGAGGCTTGGAGCCGGCTACCCGCGCCGCCTCTTCCTTCTCGGCGTCGGCCTTGCGCTTCGGGCATTCCTCGAAATCATGGTCACGGCCGCCGCAATAGGAGCAGCATTTCGCGGGGGCATCGGGGTGGAGCATCGAGACCATTCCCAAGAATGCACGAAAAGGTTTCCGGTTGCAGCAATTGCGTGAAGCCGCAACACCGCCGCCTTGCGCCATGTCCGAGAAGATCAAAATTCGAGGAGCTCGCCGCTCGCGCGGCGGGCTCCCGACCGATCACCGCTCACGCATGCGCGTGAGGATGACGGAAGTCCCAGACGGCCCAAGCCGATGCCACGACCACCAGCACGCCGAGGACGACATGCGTAGTCATGACATTCGTGTCAGCCGCAAAGCCCAGAAGCCAGGGCGACACGATCAGCCAGAGCCCGAGGACCGCGCTGACCCATTCTTCCCACTCGGCGAACACCGAAAGCGTCGCCAGCGCCAGCGCGCCGAGCAGAACGCCGACGATCCAGGCGTTCCACGCGGGCACCATCGCCGCGGTGAATCCGATAACCCAGGGTGAGATGAAGAGGCAGATCGCGAGGACCAGAGTAATCCAGTCCAGGCTCTTTCTTGTTTCAATCATTGCCATGACAACCTCCTTGGAGCTTGACCAAAGCAACTGTATCCGCGTGGACATTGCACGCTCACCATTGATGTAATTACGCTTTTGCGGCGCTGCAAGGAGGGCCTGAGCGGCCGCGGCTCGCCCGGGCCGATCTCATCCGCCAGACGGCAAGGTGCAAATCACATCGGCGCCGGCCACCGCGAATAGACGCTCAAACGGCGATGTCGCTGTCGGTCTCGGCGCCGAGCTGCGGAACGATGATTGCCTCGAGCGGCGCGTCGAGCGCCCATTTCAAACTGCCGGCCGAGCGTTCGAGACTGGAAGAACCGCTCAGCGATTGCGGGGCCACCCGCTGCAGCACCACCGTGCCGAACCCTTTTCGTTCGGCGCCCCCCTTCTCCTTGCCATTCCTGTCAGCGACCCCAATTCCTGCCGCGCTGGACGTCTCCTGCCACAGAAGATGAAACCGCCGCCGCGCGTCCGGACCCGTCTCGACCCTCCAGGTGATTTCCACATGGCCCCCGTCGAAGGCAAGGGCGCCATATTTGGAGGAGTTGGTGCCGAGCTCATGGAAGGCCATGCCGAGATTCTGCACCGCATTCGACTGCAGCGTCAGCAGCGGCCCGGACAGAGAGATGCGTTCCTCATGGCCGAAGGGCTTCAGATGCTCCTGGACCAGGTCGAACAGGCTGGCGCCGGCCCATTCCGAGGTCACCAGAAGATCGTGCGAGCGTGACAGCGCCATGATGCGCGCGCGGATCATCTGCTCGAACTCAGCCGGATCGGTCGAGCGCTTGCTGGTTTCCCTGACCATCGACAGGATCACCGCGAACTGGTTCTTCACGCGGTGGTTGACCTCGCGCATCAGCAGCCGGATGCGGCGCTCGCTTTCCTTGGCGGACGTGATATCGCGGGCGATCTGTGAGGCGCCGACGATCTCGCCCGCGCTGTTCCTGATGGGAGAGACGGTGATCGACACGGCGATCAACGAGCCGTCCTTGCGCTTGCGCGTCGTCTCAAGGCTGCCCACGCCCTCGCCCCGGCGGATACGGCCGATGATCTCGGTTTCCTCGCTGTGCATATGCTCGGGGATCAAGATCAGAATCGACTGGCCTATCACCTCCTCGGCGCTGTAGCCGAACATGCGCTCGGCCGCGTGGTTCCAATCGGTGATGACGCTGTTGAGATCCTTGCCGATGATGGCGTCATAGGAGGAGTCGACGATCGCCGCGAGGCGAGCATCGGCATTGGCGTTCGGACGAAAAAACCCCCCTGGACTGGTCATGCGCATCAAATAGGGCCGTCCGCAATCAAGGCAACATATCCGCTGGATCGCATCCGCTTACGGCTTGGAGTCGCCGGAGCCGTCGCCCGCTGTCCTGTCCGAGGATATCACGCCGAAATCCTGAGACTTCACCCCCGCATGCGCGGTGAGGAACCCATCCGACAACAATCCTCGACGCAAAAGTTCGCGGACCGCGGCCGAACGGCTCGGCATGCGCTTTTCGAAACGCCAGTTCTCCAGCGCGGCCAACTCCTCGTCGGTCAGCATGATCTGCAATCTTTGCGGCCGTTCCAGCTCAGCCATGCCTGCCTCCCTGACAGACAAAAATGCTACGAATGAGTAAGTGCCTCATTGTGAGTAGAAGTAGGATTTGTCGCATAGGACGTCAAGAATGGCGAAGCTGTGAAAGACGGCACAAACTAACGATACCAACGATGCGCCGAAACCACATTTGTTGTTCTATGCTAACTTGTTGATTTTCTTGTCGCTTTCTGGATTTTTTGCTTGCAATCCGTGACCGTCGGGCGCAGGGTTGAAATTGAGGGATAACCTCCAGGGAGGAGGCATCCATGTTCCAAAGATTTTCCATCCGCTTGCGCGATGACGCCCACCACAAGGTCCAGCGGGCTCTGCGGACCAAGGGAATCGTCAACATCATCCGGCTTTCCGAAGAGATCAGGTTGAATCATCTGGCCGAGAACATCGCCCGAGAGGACATAGAGAGCCTCGTGATGGAGATATCACAGCTCTACGGGGCGCCGATCGAGTTCGACGACGAGGCCCTTACTGCGCTCGACCTGCCGGAGGTCCTTGCGCCCGACAATCGCAACGACCTCGAAAAGATGCTGGATGGGCGCACGCTCGGCGGCGAGATCAGCATCGACGTGCTGCATATGAAACGGTGCTAGGCGCGTCGCGTCTGAACGACCCCAATCGACCGCGCCCCTCCAGGTCTGCGCGCGTCGCCGCGCTCCTTGCTCCGCCCTGGAATGACGAGGTTCAGAAGCCTCCAGCTCATCGCCGACGTTTGCGCTGACTACCCATCGGACGTCGATAGCCTTGCCCTTGAAGCCTGCAATGTTTCAACGTCACCTGCGTTGAGGAACTAGCCCTTCTTCGGGCGCTTCGCAGCGGTTTTCTTTGGCAGTACCACTGGCGCTTCGGCTTCCTGCGCCAGTCTGGCGGCGCGCAACCGCTCGGTCTTGGCCGCCCTCTCCTTTGCTTCCAGGTCCTGAATCTGCCGAGAGACACGAGAGGTCGTGTCGGTCTTGGCTTCCGTGCGGGATGGGACCGGCTTGAACAGGCCGGTATCCGGTAGCGACTTCATTGTCTTCTCCTTAATCAAAAAAGGCCGGGCAAAGCCCGACCTTCTCCAACGCGCCTCTGCGGCCGATGCCAGTACATCCGTGGTCAAGGACCCCGAGGCGCTGTGATCAGGCGGCTTGCAGATTCTCGGCCGCGCTTTTGCCGCTGCGGGCATCCTTCACGACATCGAAGCTGACCTTTTGGCCTTCGACGAGGGAACGCAGCCCTGCGCGCTCCACGGCCGAGATGTGAACGAACACGTCCGGCTGGCCGCCGCCCTGCTCGATAAAGCCGAAACCCTTGGTGGAATTGAAAAACTTCACCGTTCCAGTAGTCATTGCGATCTCCTTACAAATCGACGCAAAATTATACGCGCTCGGCAACCGCCAAGCGACGAATTCTTCGAAATTGAGAGGGAAGATCGCAGGGGCGCATTTTGCGCGAAAACAACGTTCTTTCAGCAAGATCGATTTGCTCTATATAGCTCTTAATTTCCTCAGCGACAAGGCCTCCTGGCAGAATACTTCAAACCGCGGTCCGTCCAAACCAAAGCAGTTCCCCCCGGAACGGTCGATCCGACAGAGCGTTGCTCTCTGCATGCAAGAGCGCGGATTCGGGGTAGCAATGGCCGAAAGGGACAACAATCCACCCTCTCCCGACGTGGTGAAGCGATTGATGCAGGAGACGGGAATCAGGGAGGCACAGGCGCGCGATCTCGTCCGCCTTATCGGCCTGGACTGGAGTTCTCTTGTCCGCGAGGCCAAGTTGATCGCTTCCCCACCCCGGGATTAAGTCCGGATTCAGCCCCTGGAATCCAGATGGTCGAGGATGGCAAGGCCGGTTTCGTATTTCTCAGGCGCTGCGCCCGCCTGGTGCGCCTGCCAGAGATTGTCGCGCAGATCGGCTATCTTCACGGCCAATGCCAGCTCGTTCGAGGCGGCGCGGCAAAGGAAGCCCTCCTCGCTCTCGTCCATGCGCCGCGTCAGCGCATCGACCGCGGCCACCACCGACTGGCCGAACCCTGCGCCCTGCAGCCTCTCCAGGGTCCAGCCGTCGCCTTTCTCGACAATGTCGTGCAGATAGGCGACGGTCTTTTCGTCCAGCGTCTCGACGGCATCGGCAACGCGCCTCAGATGTTCGATATAGGGCCGGCCGGTCTTGTCCTTCTGGTCGCGATGAGCCTGCTCGGCTATCTTTGCTGCCTCGTGAAGCATGTTTGTTCCAATCTCGTCACAATAGAGCCCGCCCCGGCGAGGGACGGCCGAGGCGGGCTTGCTTGGGTCTGGGCCCGTTAGGTGGCGCGCCTTTCGCGGGGGGAGCGGGGCTGCGCGCCATCCTGCCTTGCAGAACAGCGGCGCTGCGCGAATGTTCCCGCCCGGAGAAAAAGACTTGTCCGCAGGAACCTCGCGACCGCGCTGCCGTTAGCCCTGCGTGTCCAACAGGAGGTCCGGCAAATGGATTGGAACCGCGTCGAAGGCAATTGGAAGCAGGTGAAGGGCAAGGTCAAGGAACAGTGGGGCAAGCTCACCGACGACGACCTCGACCGCATCGCGGACAAACGCGACCAGCTCGAAGGCAAGATCCAGGAACGCTACGGCATCGAGAAGGATCGCGTGCGCCGCGACATCGACGACTGGTACAGCCGCCAAGGCTGGTGACAACCGACGGCCCCAAGCAAAGGGCGCTGCCGGGCGGCAGCGCCCTTTTGGTGTTGGCGTCCGGCGCATCTTCCCATGCGGAGACCGGGACTGAAATTCGGCTTGTCCGTACTCGCGCTGGAACCTTCATTCGCGGTCCGCATTTGTTGTGGCCATGGATATTTTCGACGCAAATTCTCTGGTCATCGAACAGGCAAAGGCCCTGCGCGCCGAAAACAGCCGCTTGCGGCAGCTGGCCCGGGCGTATGTGGAGCAATCCAGGACCCTCGCCCGGCAATCGGCAGCGGCTCGGAACCAGCCACGTCTGGCATTGCCGATGATAGGCGACTTGACGGAGATCGAATGAGCCCTAGATAGCTCAGATCGCTGGTACCCCCCCCACTGGACACCATTAGCGGCTGAGAGACGACGAACGCGCTCCCGTCTGAATACGGGAGAGCGCTATGCGCCAAACCAGAACCCCGCCGCCGCGGGCACGCGAAACCTTCCAGGATCAACTGATCCAAAGCAGCAAAGACGCGATCGAGCGCTCCCGAGACTTGCTGCGCCGCACCGAGCGTCTGGTGCGCCCAGGACTGCCTATTGTCTCGGCACAGCCCTCCGACGAAACCCCTAATCCCTAGAGCAATTGCAGGTACATCTGGGCGGCTTTCCGCCCGGAATTGGTTAAACCAACGGGATTGGAAGATTTCACCGTTCTCGTGAAACGGTGAAATGCTCCGGCCGCACGACTGCTTCGAGTGCGGCCAAACCATGTCGCTGTTGCCTGCAGGCGCGAACAGCGACATGGCGCGATCGGCTCCAGGCCATCGGACCGGTCATGCTTTCCGGCATTTCGCGGGGAAAAAGCGCCGATCTATCAAATGTTAGCGCGCTCTGTTCAACAACCCCATACCTCGTCAAACGCGCCTGTTTTTGAATCACTTGTGACATCCCCTGTGACCGGGCCGCTCGGCCTGCTCATGGAAGACATGAATGCTTGAATCGCTTTTCCTGAACCTCGGCCAGCACGACAGCCTCTCGGACGAGGAAAAATCCCTGCTCGGCGATTTGATGGCCGGCGAGCGCAGCTTCACCGCGGGGCAGGATATCGTCGCTTCGGGATCGCGGCCGGTCTACAGCACGCTTATCCTGGACGGCCTCGCGGCCCGCTACAAGGTGCTTGCCGATGGCGGCCGACAGTTCTCCTCGCTGCAGGTTCCAGGCGATTTCGTCGATCTCTACGCCTTCCTGCTGAAGACCATGGACCACGGCGTCATCGCGCTGTCACCCTGCCGCGTCATCCTGGCCGACCATTCCAAGCTGCGCAGCATCACCGAGCGGGCGCCGCACCTGACGCGGCTTCTGTGGCTTGACACGCTGATCGACGGCGCCATCCATCGCGAGTGGATCGTCGCCATGGGACGGCGCTCGAAGGTCTCGCATCTGGCGCATCTGTTCTGCGAGCTGTTCGTCAGGCTCGAGGTGGTGAAACGGACCAGCGGCATGAGCTTCCATTTGCCCGTTTCGCAAGCCGAGCTCGCCGATGTGCTCGGCCTGTCGGTGGTGCATATGAACCGCGTCATCAGCGCGTTGCGCAACAGCGGCGTGATCGCCTGGGCGAACCATACGGTTACGATCCTCGACTGGCGGAAGCTGCAGCAGATCGCCGAGTTCGACCCGACCTATCTCTCGATGACCCGCGAGCCGCGCTAACGCCCCTTCCCCAACCCGCTGCGCTTTTCTGGCCGACAGCCATCAGTCGCCGCGTCGTTTGCGGTGCGAAGACTCCTGATTCTCGCCGCGCAGCATCTGCCTGTTGTCGGGATCGATCAGATCGCGCTCTCCGGGCTTCAAGGCGCTGCCCTTCGCGCGGGCGGCCCGCTCCTGGCTCGGCCGCTTCAGCTCTTCCCTGGCGTTGAAATCCTTGCCGGCGTTCCTGGTGTTGACGCGCTCCTCGATGATGCGTTGCTGCTGGTCGTGCGTTGTCTTGCCTGCCATGACGGTCTCTCCTGTGTTGAAACCAATCTGTCAAAATGGAGAAGCCCGCCCGGAGGGGAGCGGGCGGGCTTCTATCGGGAGGATTGGAACCCCGATGGCGGCGGGCTTCGGGGATGCCGCCGCGGACCAAACCGGCGAGCGGCTTTTATGTTCCGGCAGGAAGGGACGCTGGCTGAGTTTAACTGAGCCTAGCGCGCTACAGCCCGCTCACGGGCTACCGCCAGCGGCGATGACAAATCACGATTGCGCAGCGGAACAAGTCCAGGCGCTTGCGGTTTCGCAGTGATCAGGACTGCGTGAAAATGGCCCAGGATCGACGTCACAACGAAGCTCTCGCCAAGTTGCTGAGACAGCAGTTTTCCAGCGAGTTTTTGAGACGGCACTTGCGCGCGTGGCCACTTTCCGGGTTGACCGTCAGCTTCCCGAGCGCCTTCGAGCCCTGCTTGAAAGGCTGGGGCGAAGGAACGGTCGAAATCACAAAGGAGATGACAACCGCTGAGTGGCCAAGTTCGGGCAATCAGGAGAGGCGCCGTTAAGACTTCGGTCCGGACCGCGCGGGACCGTGGGCCCACACCGGGAACGGAAGCCACTTGCTCCCGTTGGTCGAAGGCGAAAGCTGCACAGGCAGCGCCTCATCAAGAATTGAGAGAGAAGACATGAACAACATCATCTGGCTCGTAGGAGCAATCGTCATCGTCCTTGCCATCCTTGGATTCCTCGGCATCCGGTGACGCTGGCGGGCGGCACTTAATTCAGAAGCCGCTCCCGGTGGGCAACGTGCAGCGCCTGCGTGACTTCGAACAGATCAAGCAGCTCCAACGCCTGCTCGGCTGGAGCGCCCAGCTCGATGAGGCGATCGATGATCTCTCGCTGGCGAGAGATATGACGCGCTCCCGTGCGGATATGACGATTGAGCATTTGAAGCTCGGTTTCGGGGCTAACCATCTGGTTCCAACGCGAGGGTAAGGATCGCCAACATAGTATTGTACGCCTGCGATCGCGCCGGCTTTGATCTTCATCAATTTCCCGAGGGGCCTGGTTGTCATGGCGCGCCTCGACTCCTCTCTGCCACGGGGATATGATTCCAAAGCTCGGAGGCCGAGCCTGATGGACCGCTTTATCGCCAGAGAGAACATCAAGCACTTCGTGGACCGCCTTCAAACGGAGACGGACGAGGGCACCAGAGCGACGGTTCAAAGATTGCTGATTGCTGAAGAGGACAAATTCGCGAAACTGTCCGAACGGCTGGACATGGTGGACCAGAACATCCTCAGGATCGCCGAACTTGCAGTGCTACAGCGGGCAAAGGTCAACGACATGCGCCCTGATGGCGACGGCGCGGCATTGGCCCACCGTCACCTCGAAAACCTCGAGCAATTACACGAACTCTTTGTCGAGAGCCGGCAGCTCGTGGTCAGCATGATGGATAGGTCCAGCCTGTAAATCGGCAGCCGGTGAGCCGTGTTGCCCGGCGCCGCGAACAACAAAAACGGCGGCCGAAAGAGCCGCCGTTCCTCGTCTGTCGACCCGCCTCAGTTTGCGCCGCCGAGTTCCTTGGTCATCTTGCAGAAATTGTCATGCTGCTTGGCGATGGTCTCGTCGCCGCAATCCTTCTTGATCGAGGCGCGGTCTTCCTCGGTCATGGCCAGCCATGCCTTCTTGAACTCATCGCCGGATCTCATCGTCTTCATCCCCGCATCGGTGAAGAAAGGCGACATTTTTTGCGGGTCATCCAAGGCCGACGTGCCTTTGGCGCTGCTGGCCATCGCCGCGCTGGTCGCGAGCGAAAGCGCGAGTGCGCTCATGCAAAGAATCTTGGTATGCATTTTTCTTCTCCCTGCGTTCATTGGAAACAACTGCTTTTCAACAGCGCTTGTGCAGGCAAAAAGTTCCAGGCGGAAACAAAGAATGCAGCAGCGTGAATTGCCGCCCCGAGGACGGTCGGTCTGCCGGCTTCGGTCGGCTCGTTTGTTCGGGCGGCGGTCAACAACAAATGAGAGTTTCCTGGGCGCTTTCACTGGAAAATTCTGTTGGGAACAAGTTCGAAAAAACTGTGTTGGGGTTGGTTATCCACCCCACTCAGGAGATGCAGACATGCCGACAACGAAAGCGGCCTCGAACAAGGGCCTCAACGAACTTTTCCACGACACGCTGAAGGACATCTATTTCGCCGAGAAGAAGATTCTGACGACGCTGCCCAAGATGGCCAAGGCAGCGCAGGACGACGCGCTGAGGGCCGCCTTCGAAAAGCACCGCGACCAGACCCAAGAACATGTCGCGCGTCTCGAGGAAGTATTCGAGGTGATCGACAAGAAGCCGGTGGGCAAGACCTGCCAGGCGATCATGGGCATCACCGAGGAAGGCGCCGAGATCATGGAAGAGTACAAAGGCTCGCCCTCACTCGACGCAGGCCTGCTGGCCGCGGCGCAGGCCGTCGAGCACTATGAGATTTCGCGCTACGGCACGCTCAGGACCTGGGCGCAGGAACTCGGCCTGACCGAGGCCGTCACCTTGCTCGACAAGACGCTGAACGAAGAGAAGGAAACGGACGTCGCGCTCACCAAGCTCGCCGAGTCTGCGGTCAACGTCGCGGCGGAAGCAGCCTGAGTTTAGAGCAATCTGCGACATGGTCCGGGAGGCAGCCTGCGTGCCTGCCTTCCCGAGCCCGCGCCATGGAACTTCAGCGTCGGCCGGGAGTTGCCATGGGGCGGAAACTATGGCGATGACAAAAGCGTCGCTCCACCTGCTGAAGGGCATAGGTTATCTGATCTCGACGGTCAGCGTGATATTGCTCGCCATCGTGAGCTGGTCGAGCGCATCGCAAAGCCCGTTGCTGGTTGCCTGCGTGCTCGGTGGCGCCGCGACCTCGATCGCCGGCATGTTCTGCCGCTGGCTATCCTACCAAATCGAGAAGCGCGAGGAGGAGCGGTAAGCTCGCCTCCAATAAGGCTGAGAGCGTTTTCACCGGTTCATCGGCTAAACACGCTATCTCTTTGATCTTACGCACTTCCGTCGCAACGTTCGGCCTATTGCCTGGTGCCAGTTTTCGACATCAGCGCGGTGATCAGGCAGGCGATGACAATCCATACGGCAACTTCGATGCCGGAGGCGCCGCGGGCCGGCGGCGGGGCGGTGGCGGCCGCTGGCGGATCGGCGGCCACCACGGGCGCGAGGTCCGAACGGCTGCCGCGGCGCACCGAATAGGCGCGCGTGATCTCGGCGCCGAAGAGGAATATCTGCGCCGAATAGTAGACCCAGACCAGCACCACCATCAGGGCTCCGGCCGCGCCATAGGAGGTGGCGATGGCGCTGGTGCCGATGTACCAGCCGATGAGCGACTTCCCGACGGTGAAGAGGAGCGCGGTGACCAGCGCGCCGACGCCCACATCGCGCCATTTGAGCTCCCGGTCGGGCAGGACCTTGTAGATCGCGGCAAAGAGCAACGCGATCAGCGCGAAGGAAACGATCGTGTTGATGGCGCTGACGATCAGCTCTCCGAAGGGTAGGCTCCGGTTGATGATCTCGCCCAGCGCCGCGATCGCCGTGCTGGCCGCGAGCGAGACCAGGAGCAGGAAGCCGAGCGCAGCCACGAGGCCGAGGCTCGCCGCCCTCGCCCTAACAAGGCGCGACAGCGACGCCCCGTTGGGCTTCACCTTCCAGATTTCGTTGAGCGACTGCTGCATCTCGCCGAAGACGCCGGAGGCCGTGACCAAGAGCGTCACCACTCCGATCAGCGTGGCAAGCGCGCTCGACCAGCCATGCGAAGCGGTCTCCAGCGTGGCCTTCAGCAGGTCGGCGCTCTGTGGCCCCATCACGCCCGATATCTCGGCCGACAGCGCCAGCTGGGCGGCATCGTTGCCGATGACGAAACCGGCGATCGCGACGACGATCAACAGGATCGGCGCCAGCGACGTGGTGGCGTAGAAGGCCATCGCCGCGCCATGGCTCAGCGCATTGTCATCGATGTAGCCGCTGACGCTTTCCTTCAGTATTATCCAGCCTTCGTCGACCCAGCGCGGCATCGCCCCCTCACCTGTCTTGGACACGGACCGGGCGCGGTTCGGCGGCGGCTTTGTCGGACTGCATGTTTCCTGCCATTGCTGACAAGACCTCCATTGAGCGGGCCGGGTGAGACAAGAGCTCGACTGCCTTTTCGTTGGCCAGGGCGAGAAGCCGGAGAAACCAGCCCTGTTCTCTTTGCCACCAGGTCCGGCTGACGCGGCCCGCCAAACACAACCCGACGCCGGCGCTATGGTTCCGGGACACCCGAAGGCCGCAGCTGAAGCAAGCGGCCGCGCCGATGCCATAAGGCTGCGTCGCGCGAGCTTCGCTTTGGAGAAGCGCGGTTGTATGATCGGCGGCGGGCTTATAGATTGTCGGGCTATCGGGTATTCGGAAATGGATTTGGAAGACCTCTACCGGATTCTGCGAACCGGTCACGTGCAAGCTCAAGGCATTGTCGATACCGTCCCGGATCCGATGCTGGTGCTGGATTCGGCCCTGACGGTCCAGAGCGCCAACCGCGCCTTCTTCAGAACATTCGCGGTCGGACGTTACGACACGATCGGACAACACCTGTATGAGCTGGGCAATGGTCAATGGAATATTCCGGAGTTGCGGCATCTCCTGGGAGAAGTGATCCCGAAAAGCTCGGCAGTGATCGACTACAAAGTGGAGCATGATTTCCCGGACATCGGGAAGAAAGTCATGCTTCTTACAGCGCGCACCGTGTTCAATGCGGACAATGTCAGCCACCTCATGTTGCTGTCGATCGTCGACATTACGGAGAGAAGCCGGAAGGAAGCGGAGTTCGAAGCGGTCTTTGGAGAATTGCGGCACCGACTGAAGAACGTGCTCGGGCTGGTGCGGGCCCTAGCCAACCAAACCAAAGCGGAAGGCGTTTCGGGAGAGGAGTATCGCACGGCGTTCCTCGGCCGGCTGCAAGCCGTTGCGGATGCCAATGATCTGGCCTTGAGCGATCATGGTGAAGACAGTCTCGAAGCCCTGGTGGCGCGCGCAACGAAACCCTTCCAAACCGCTCCGGAGACCATCATCATCGAGCCCGGCCCGTCAGTGACCTTGGCCTCGAAGGAGATGATGTCGCTCAGTCTTATGCTGCACGAACTGGCAACCAACGCCGTCAAATATGGCGCTTTGTCAACTCCGGCTGGGACGGTTCGAATTCGATGGGAGGTCGAGCAAGGCGATCACCCCTTGCTGCGGCTCTCGTGGCGCGAGAGCGGCGGCCCGCCTGTACGCAAGCCCACCTCCACAGGATACGGAACCCAGCTCATTCAGTTCGCCATCGCCTACAATCTCGGTGGCAAGGTGGAACAGAATTATCGAACCGAAGGTTTCGAAGCCGAGATTGTCGTCCCACTCGAAAGGGCCGCTCGCCCAGATTGATGGCCGGTGCAAAAGACCATCCTGATCGTCGAAGATGAATTCATCATCGCGATGGATCTTAAGGTGATGTTGGAGCGCCAGGGATGGCGGGTGCTGGGACCGGTCGCCAGAGTCGCACACGCGCTCCGCCTGCTGGAAGACGAACTGCCGACGGTCGCCTTGCTCGACGTGAATTTAGGCGACCGTCCCGTCACGCCGGTAGCCGAGGCCTTGCGCAGCCGTGGTGTGCCATTCGCGGTGGCGAGCGCCTATGACAAGCCGGAACTCTTTGGCGGGGCCGTACTGGCGGACGCACCCAATGTCGGGAAACCCACATCGGAGTGGAGCCTCCTGGAGGTTCTGGCGAAGCTCTCGCCGCCCTGACCTCGCGGCCCTCCGCTTCTCGCGTCGAAGCCTAGGCAAACCTACGGTGTTCGACTAGCCTCGAAGCCTGATCAGGGCCGCGTGGGGGCATGCGATGAAGGTCAATGTCGTCTACGCGCATCCGGCGCAGGACAGCTACATGGCCTCGCTGCACAGGCGAGTCTTTGGGGGCCCTCAAGGCCAGGGGCGACGAGGTCGTCGATTTCGATCTCTACGCGATGAAATTCGATCCCGTCATGCAGGTCGAGGAATTGAAGGGGCACGCCGGTCCATCGCCAGCACCTGCGGAGCTGCGGGTCTATATCGACGCATTGCAATGGGCCGAGGCGTGCGTGTTCTGCTTCCCGACCTGGTGGTCGGGCATGCCTGCTGTGCTCAAGGGATATTTCGACCGCGTGTGGCGCCCGGGCGTCGCCTTCGACCTGCCGACGGATGGCGGCACGATCAAGCCGGCGCTTTTGAACATCCGCCGTATGGGCGTCGTCACCACCTTCGGCTCGCCATGGTGGTACACCAGGCTCTACATGCAGGACCCGGGCAGGAAGGTGCTTTTGCGCGGCTTGAAATCCATGTGCGGACGCACGGAGAAGCACCTCTATCTGGCGAGATACTCGGTGGAAAGCATCTCCAACGAGGAACGGGAAAAGTTCGCCCGCAAGGTGGAGCAGCGGTTCGAGCGATTTTGATCGACTGCCGGACTTGCCCGCAGGCTCGCCAACCGCGGTTTGACCGATGGCCTGGGCCGGCCTCCCCTGCTGGCATTTACCCGGAGTTTTGCAATGAGGGGCAATCGCGATATATTTAGTTGACTAAGTGATTCATGGCACGGTGAACCGATGGCCAAGAAGAAAGACAGACAGGCTGATTCGGGCATCGCGGAAGCGTCGCGCGCCGAAATCCTTGAGGCGACCTATTTTGCCCGCAAATGCGGCCTCACGCGCGACGAGGCCCTGCAGATGATCCGCGAGGCGCACGCCTCGCCGGTGCTCAAGCCGGCCGAGAGCGAGAAGCGCAAGCACTGATCCTTATCAGTCAGGGCGGGCCTCACTGCCCAGTCTGCGGCGGCACCTCGCCCGGCTTGATCACCGGCATTTCGCTGCCGGTCGGCGGCGGGGTCGTCGCGTTCTTGTCGCCGGTCGGCGGCGGCTTCAGCACGCCGCCGCAATTGCCGAGCTGTTTCGACAGCTCGTCCGTATCGGCCTCTTGCTTCTGTTTCTGCTGCTGGTCGTTGGCGTCCGGCTTGGCCTGGCAGTTCTGCGTCTGCTGATCCGGCTTGGCCGTCTGCGCCGCCGCCGGCAGCACCGGCATCAGCGCGATGGCCGCGATGAGAAGCGCTTTCTTCATGGGATCCTCCTGGTGGTCAGTAGCCCCCGATGATCGGCAGGATCTCGCCGGTGATGTAGCTGGAGCATTGCGGCGAGGCCAGGAACACATAGGCCGGCGCGATCTCCTCCGGCTGGGCGGGCCGCTTCATCGGCGTCTTGGCGCCGAACTGCGAAACATCCTCCGCCTGCTTTTCCGACGGGTTGAGCGGCGTCCAGACCGGACCCGGCGCGACCGCGTTGACGCGGATCCCCTTGGCGATGAGATTGCCGGAGAGCGCTCGGGTGAAGGCATGGATGCCGCCCTTGGTCATCGAGTAGTCGACCAGTTCCTTCGAGCCTTCGATGCCGGTGACCGAACCGGTGTTGATGATCGCCGAGCCCGGTTTCATCTGCGGCACGGCTTCCTGCGCCATGTGGAAATAGCCGTAGAGATTGGTCTTTAGCGTGGTGTCGAAATGCTTTTCGGTGAGATCGGCGAAATCGGCCGAGTGAACCTGGAAGGCCGCGTTGTTGACGAGCACGTCGATCCTGCCAAACGCCTTGACCGTCTCGGCCACCGCCTTGCGGCAGAAGGCGCGTTTGGCGACGTCGCCGCGCAGGGTGATGCAGCGCCTGCCCTCGGCCTCGACCGCCTGCTTCGTCGCCTTGGCGTCGCGGTCCTCGCTGAGATAGACGATGGCGACATCGGCGCCTTCGCGCGCGAACAGCACGGCCACCGCGCGGCCGATGCCGGAGTCGCCGCCGGTGATGAGCGCGACCCTGTCCTTGAGCTTGCCCGATCCTTGCCAGAACGGCGCGTCATAGAGCGGCGCCGGGTCGATCGCCCACTCCTCGCCGGGCTTGGGATGATGCTGCTTCGGGAAAGGCGGCACCGGGTAGCGGCGCGCGCCGGCCTGCATGGCGCCCGAGGCTTTCGGCTTCGGCTTGCTGCGATCGGTGGCGTCGACCTGGCGCTGGACGCTGCGCTGCCTGCGCGCGGTCTTGGCGGTGTCAGGTTTCTCCCCGGTGACTGATTTCTCCCTGGCGACTGATCTCTGGGCTGCGTCTGATTTCGTTCGGCTGCTGGTTGGCATAATGGTCTCCTTTCGGGAGACAACGCATGTCGGCGCAAAAGGTTGGCCCGGTTCGTCGCCCCGTCGAGAAGCCCGCGGATACATCAAAGTTAAATGCGGCTGACCGATCCAGGGTGCTAACCCTCGGTCATTGGGGGGACTCTCGAGGAGGAGTCCCATGGACGTTCGAACTTTCATCGGCAGCCTGTCGGCCGCCTTGCGGCGCCGGCGCGCAGCCACGCCGCCAGCGCCCGTGCGGGTGATCCGCGCTTCGCTCGCCGACGCGCCGCTGAGGCCGCGTCCGCGGCCGCCGCACCGGCCGGCGCCGCCGATCCGGCCCGCGAGCAACATGTGACCCGAGGCTTGTCGTACCGACTGGCCGGCCGGATGCAACCGACCGGCGACATCCTCGTTTAGGCCCATCCCCAATCTTGTGGTGCACCATGAAATCCTTGCCTATCAACAGCCCTCTTCTCATCCTGGCCGCCGCAGTGGTCGCTCTGGCGCCCTTTGCCGGCCTGGCCTGGCGCACCCGCGAATGGCTCGGATGGTGAGGACCCGATGAGCCGTTTCCTCCCCCTCACCATCCGCTTCGTCAGCGGCGGCACGATGGTGGTCACCACGGTGGCCGAGGCCAAGAAGGCGCTCGCCGGGACATGGAAGAACAAGGAAGCGCCGGACTATCTCAAGGCGGCGCGGCTGGTGGACGATGCGATCGCCGGCATCTGCCGGCCGGCCGTCGCCTTCGCCGCCTTCAAGAAGGCCGCCGCGCAGCAGGGGCTGCTGAAGGAGGCCGCGCCGAGCGCCGCGCTCACCATGCTGGACGAGTTGTGGTCACGCTCCAAGGTCCCGCCAAGCTAGGAGGCCGCTCCATCCCGGCTGGTCTATCTCGGCTCGCGCGACATGCTGAGATAGGTCGGATCGAATTCGGCGATCGTGACCAGGCGCTCCCAGTCAAGGATCGTGATCATATGGTTGGTCCAGTTGATGACGTTCATGCGTCGCAGCGTTCCGATCACCCTGTTCATATGGACGACGGACAAGCCCAGCACGTCCGCGAGCTGGGCCTGCGACAGCGGCAGGTGGAAGCTCATATCACGTGTCTTCTTCACCACCTGAAGCCTGACGAACAGCTCGCATATGAGATGCGCGAGATGGGATAGCTTGGAGCGGCGCCCCATGGCCACGATCCATTCGCGATGGATGGCGCCATCGACCAGCGTGTCCAGCCAGAGCAATCGCGTGAGATGCGGCGCCTGCTCCGTGATCGTCTTGAGCTTGCTGTGCTCGGCCGCCGCCACATGACAGGGCGACAGCGCGACGATGCCATGATCCATCGTCTTGAGCAGGAAGGCATGCAGGTCAACGAAATCGCCCGCGACCTGCAGCGAGGTGAACTGGCGGCCGCCGTCCTCCAGAACCTTGTAGCGGGCGGCGAGCCCGTCGATGATCAGGGTGCTGTAGGTCGGCCTGCTTCCTTCGACAACGATATCCTCTCCCACGCCGAAATATTTCTCGATCGACAAGGTCGATATGAGCAACGCTTTCTCTTCGTCCGAGAGAGCGTCATGCTGGCCGAGATTGAGATAGAGTGATTCCAGCATCCGGCTGCCTCCATTCGCCACTGCTAACGCCGCAAGCCGACGCTGGTTGCGAGCGGTGCCGCGCCGAAGGCCGGCGCATGGCCGATTCTCCCTCTGGATCAGATGTTTGGAACCATGATCGCGTCCGTGAATTGACCGTCGAAATTGGGGCTCAACGTGCCGATGCAACGCTTCTATTTCGACCTTTACAACACTGAGCACAGCCAGGAAGATACCGAGGGACAGCTCTTCGCCAACCGCGAGCGCGCCGGCATGGAGGCACTGCGCATCCTGCATGACGTCGCCCGCGACGAGATGCCGGGCGGCAGCCATCTGACCATCACGGTCAAGGTGCTCGACGAAAAGCGTGACCAGATCTTCGAAGCGTCGCTGACGCTGGATTCGGCCTGGACCTGAGGCGGCCGGCGCCGGTCCAGATACCGGAGGCAAGCATGTTCGACGATTTCGACAGCCGTGAGATCGATACGGGTGAGGCCAGGATCTTCGCCCGCCGCGCCGGCGCCGGCCCCGGCCTGCTTCTGCTGCACGGCTTTCCGCAGACGCATGCGATGTGGCGCGAGGTCGCGCCAATCCTGGCGCGGGATTTCACTGTCGTCTGCGCCGATTTGCGCGGCTATGGGCGAAGCTCCTGTCCGCCATCGGCCGCCGATCATGCACCCTATGCCAAGCGCGCCATGGCCGCCGACATGGTGGCGCTGATGGAGAAATTGGGTTTCAGGCGCTTCATGGTCGCCGGTCACGACCGCGGCGGGCGTGTCGCCTACCGACTGGCGCTCGACCATCCGGATCGCGTCGAGAGGCTCGCTGTGCTCGACATCATTCCCACCGCCGACGCGTGGGACCGCGCCGACGCAAGACTGGCCCTCGGCTATTGGCCGTGGTCGTTGCTGGCGCAACCCGAGCCGCTGCCGGAGACGATGCTCGCGGCCGCCGCCGATGCCATCGTCGACAATGCGCTTTCCGGCTGGGGATCGTCGCCCGAAGCGTTCCCGCCCGGGGTGCGGCAACTCTATGTCGACGCGCTGCGCGACCCGGCGCACATCCATGGCATTTGCGAAGAATATCGCGCGGCGGCGTCCCTCGACCGCGAGCATGACCATGCCGACAGGGAGACCGGCCGGCACATCGCCTGCCCGCTGCTGGCGCTATGGAGCGAGCATGGGGCGCTGGCCGAATGGTACCTTGAGCAAGGCGGCCCTGAGGCGCTGTGGCGAAACTGGGCCGACGACGTCAGCGGCGGCGCCTTGCCCGGCGGTCATTTCTTCCCGGAGGCCTCGCCGATCGAAACGGCAGCCACGCTCGACGCATTCTTCTCCGGAAGATAGCCCTGCGGACACTGGCGCCGGCCCGCCAGGCGCCCGACGGGACGGCTCACGCAAGCATCAGGTAAAGCAACGGCACTGCAGCAAGGCCGATCGCCATTGCGATAAGCGCGGCATGGCCCAGACGCTCCGCGCGCCTGGCGATGTCGGCTATCTCAGCCTCATCATTGATGTCGTCGAGGAATGAAAGATCGAAAGGCGCGAAAGGTTGGTTGTCGTTGGCAGGCAGGGTTTCGACAGTCTGCCGGGTGGGCTTTGCAGAGATATAGGTCAAAACGTCGTCTCGCTCCGGGGCCGGCTCGCGGCCTTCTTGTTCGTGGATGTTGGTGTCCGCCGACTTGCGCGGGGGAGCGATCGGCGGGCACCAGTAGGGCCGGCGATGAAGGGGTTTTCCCGTCGGCCGCTCACCAATTCGCAGAAAGCCCATTGGTTGCACAAGCCAGCCCAATGCGCTTGCCGGGTCGGACTTCAGTCGGGCGGAGTCACGAAATATTTCGGGCGGAACATCGGTTGCCGGAGCTTGTTCCCCCTACTCAAGGATGTCGAGCGCGTCCTTGATTTCAACCCTGAAGAACAATCCGAACCAACGGAGAATTGGATATGCCCAATCAAGGCGGAACCCACGAACAGCACGTCAAGGCCGGCCAGCAGAGCCACAAGAACCGCGACGATCAACGCCGCGGTGGCGGACAGCAGCAGGCCGAGGACCGCAATATGGGTCAGCGGAGCGCGGGCCAGCACAGAGGCGGCAGCGGCAACTTCGCCGAAGATCGTCAGCGCGCCTCGGAAGCAGGCCGCAAGGGCGGCCAGCGCTGAGTTCAAGATGGCGTCCGCGGATGCGGGCGCCATCTTATTTGCCCGGCGCAATCGATCCCGGGATGGAACATCTTCCCCGCCCTCCAGTTGACCTTAGGAGCGGCTGCCGTAGCAGGCTGCCGTCGCCGCAGGATGTTCAACGGAGGCACCAATGTCCTTGCATTCCCTTCATCCCGAACGCGTCGATGAGACCCGCATGCAGGCCTATTCGACCTTCGGTCCCCTGCTGATCCATGCCCTGGCGCAAAAACTGGCGCGCTGTCAGGGCGTGCGTGAATTGGACAAGATCGAACAGTCGCTGGTGCGCCTGGTCGAGGAGACCGACGTCGCCGCTCCGGATGCCGAGGCGATGAAGGAGTTCGCGGTCGAGCTCGTCGTGTCGACGCTGCGCAACGCGCGTGAGCATCCCGACGCCAAGCAGGACCTGGAACAAATCGACGAGCGCCGCACGGAAGGCCGCTCGGAGGACCCGGACACGCTGGAAGAGCAGTTGCAGTCGGGTCTCGAGGACAGTTTTCCGGCCAGCGATCCGCCGGCCGTGGTTTCCACCGCGATCACCGGCGGCTCCAAGGATATCGTCGGGACCGACGAGGTGCTGCGCCGCAAGAAGGAAGCACGCCGCAAGCAGTCGGAGACGGCGGACTGACACGGCGCCGAAGCAAAGGAGACGCGCAATGACGCAGGCAAACGACAACATACCGCACCGGCCGGGCGCCGCGAACGCGCCACATGGCGGCACGCTGCCGGTCAAGGGCGGCGAGGATCCCGACGTGCGGTTCCTGGCGGAGAACACCGACCTTTCGCCGAAGCAGGCGCGCGAGTTGATCCGCGAGCACGGACACGACCGCGACAAGCTGCTCGAGATCGCACGAACCATGAAGGCGGAAGGCTGAACGCCCTCCGGAAAGCGAGGCAAGGATGAGCAATTCACCGAAGAAGGGACCGGCTGGAACGTCCGATCAATGGCCGCGCTGGGAGGGCCCGAAGGCCAACAAGCCGCGCGGCTACCTGCCGCCAAAGGACGATCCCGACGAGAACCGCGATGCCGCCGGCGAGAACAACAAGGACCCGGAACGCTCCGACCTTGGCGACGTCGCCAAGAAGAAGGGCGATTAATCCCTTCCCGAATTCACTCAGCGCAACAAGGAGTAAGACGATGCCACGTGGCGACAAATCGAAATACACCGACAAGCAGGAACGCAAGGCCGACCATATCGCCGAAGGCTATGAGAAGCGCGGCGTCTCGGAGAAGGAAGCCGAGCGGCGCGCCTGGGCGACCGTCAACAAGGACGATGGCGGCGGCAAGAAGGAAGGCGGATCGGGACGCGGCAAGCACACCGGCCATCCGGCCGCGCATAAGGGCGGCAAGATGGGCGGCAAGGCCTCGGGCGAGCGTTCCGCGGCGGACAGATCGGCTTCGGCGAAGAAGGCTGCCGCGACGCGGAAGCGCAATGCGGAGCACCACGCGCATCATTGAGCGCGGCTTCCTCCTTCTCCCCTTGTGGGAGAAGGTGGATCGGCGCGCAGCGCCGAGACGCATGAGGGGTGTTCCAGCGGAATGAGACGTTGGCTTTCCCTGGAGCACCCCTCATCCGGCCGCTTCGCGGCCACCTTCTCCCACAAGGGGAGAAGGAAGAGGCGCTACAGCGGCATCTCCGAGGTCTGCTTGATGATCTGGCTGGGCACGTCCGTCTTGACGTTCTGGACACCCTTGATGCGGCTCAGATGCTCCGATTGGAAGCGGCGGTAGTCGTCGATGCCGGCCGCCACGATCCGCACCAGCGCGTCGCAGTCGCCCATCATCAGATAGCACTCCATCACTTCGGGAAATTTCGCCACCTCGGCGGCGAAATGCTCGATCGTGTCCTCGTCCTGCTGCTTCAGCCAGATGCGGGTGAAGAAGGTCTGGCCGCGGCCGATCTTGGCCGGGTTGAGCACCGCGACATAGCGGTCGATGACGCCCGCCTCTTCGAGCAGTTTCACGCGCCGCAGGCAGGGCGACGGCGACAGACCGACTTGCCTGGCAAGATCGTTGTTTGCCATGCGCCCGTCGCGCTGCAAGGCGCGCAGGATGCGTCTGTCGATCTCATCGAGCTTCATGGTTCCAGATTCCAGTTCTTCAGGTGAACTCGCTATCCAATGCCGAATTTTGGCGGAAATAGCGCATTTTCGCAACCCGATTGCCGCGCGTTTCGGCTATGGTCCGGGACCGACAACAACCCCACAACCGACCGGGAGAACGGATTGCCGCAAGGCCAGCCGAAAGCAAAGCCATGAGCGTTTCCGAGATCGCCCTCGCCGAGGGCAAGGCCGCCAACAGGCGCGGCGCCGAGTTCCGGCGCGGGCTGGCTGCCGCGACGCCTGTGCTGCTCGGCGTCGTCCCCTATGCGCTGGTGCTCGGCGCGCAGGCCGCGCAGAGGGGCCTCAGCGTGCTCGAGGTGCCGCTGATGACCGGGCTCAATTTTGCCGGAGGCTCGGAATTCGCCGCTATCCAGCTCTGGACCTCGCCGCCGCACATCCTGCTGATCGCCGCCATCACGCTTTTGGTCAACAGCCGGCATTTCCTGATGGGCGCAGCGCTTGCGCCTTTCATCAGGCACCTGCCGAAGCGCCAGGTTTTTCCGGCGCTGTTCCTGATGTGCGACGAGAGCTGGGCGGTGGGCCTTGCAGATGCGCAGCGCCGTGCCGTGGCCGGCGCGCGGCCGGCCTTCAGCCTGCCCTTCTATCTCGGCGCCGGCTTGGCCGTCTACCTCGCCTGGGCGGCGTTCACGACTTGCGGCGCGGCGCTCGGGCCTGTGCTCGGCGACGTCGAGACATATGGTTTCGCGATGGCCTTCCCGGCCGTCTTCCTTGTGCTGCTGCGCGGCATGTGGAAAGGCTTTGCCGCGGCGCGGCCCTGGCTGATCAGCCTCGTGGCGGCGGCGCTCACCTATCTCGTCGTGCCCGGCGCCTGGTATGTGGCGGCCGGCGCGCTGTCCGGCCTGGTGGCCGCGTGGTTCCTGGCAGGTGAGACATGATCGATCCGATGACAGTGCTTGCCATCCTGGCGATGGCCGGCGTGACGTATCTCACCCGCGTCGGCGGCTATGTTGTGCTCAAGAACCGCGCGCTCAGCCCGCGCGCCACGGCGGTGATGGAAGCCGCGCCCGGCTGCGTGCTGATCTCGGTGATCGCGCCGGATTTCGTCTCGAGGAATCCGGCCGACCTCGCGGCTTTGGCCATCACCCTGCTTGCCGCGACGAGGCTGTCGATGCTGCCGACAGTTGCGATCGGGGTGGCCTCGGCGGGCGTGTTGCGGTGGCTGATCGGATAACCGGCCTCAGAAGCTGTAGAGCCCGAGCTCGTCCGGTTGGTCGCCCTCACCGCTTGCGTGCCGCTTCAACGCGGCATCCAGCCTGTCGTTGTCGCCGCCTTGCGGGCGGACGATCGCGTTGACCAGCGCATCCAGCGAAACGCCAAGCTGGTCCAGGCCAAGCTGCCTTTCGATCTTGGCAACCGCCGACGGAGATTGCCGTTTCAACGCCTCGACGGCGCTCTTGATCGCCGAACCGTAGGAAGACACGGACTCGTAGTCGGTCTGATCGACGGCGAATTCCTTGCTCGCCTGCTGCATCAGCCGGACCTTCGTCGCCGTGATATTGAGGCCGTCGAGGCTGAACTTGGATGCCGAGATCGCGGGCTCCGCCTGCATGACCGGCGAAGCCGCCGGGCCGGAGACACCGTCGATGCTCGCGGCGGGTCTGGCGGTTGGCGGCAGGCGCTGCGGCTGCAGGGTCACAAGCGCGGTGCTGAGCGTCGAGGACATTGCCGGGTCTCGCACGCGCCCGTCCGTCATGGACCGGACGCCGGACAGTCAAGCCAAGACCTCATGTCCCGAGCGAAGCGTTTCACGGGAAATAACCCGGTTGTCCTAAGAGTTCGATAGAACGATGGTTCGCCTTTTAACGATGAGCCGCGCTATCGCCTTGGTTTGGCTCAACGCCGAAGCTCAGTCGTCGCCGCCGCCACCGCCATCGCCGCCGCCGCTGTCCCCGCCGCCGTCATGGCCGCCGCTGTCGCCGCCGCCATCGTGGCTGCCACCGTCGCCGCCCTCGTGGTCCTCGCCCTGGTGATCGCCGTCCTGGTCGCCCTCATGCGAGCCGGAGGCGGCGCTGTCCCCGCCATGCCCGGCATCGTCATTCTCGGCGGCCTCTTGGTCGTCGCCGACACTGGATGTGTTGATCTCGTCATCGTCGGCCGTCGACGCCGTCGTCAACCCGCCGCCATTGTCCGAGCCCGCATCGGATGGCTGCGTGGCTAAGATGCCGAGCAGGCCGATTGCGGTTGCCGCAAGCAAGGGAAGGGTTTTCATACAGGCGCTCCGATCCGGTTGTCGTAGCGCATCTTTGCCGCGCCGGATTACAGCGCCCTTAAATGAGTGATTTCAATTTTAGCAACTTCTTATTTTCGACCCAGCCTGGCATGCGGCCGTTCCTGCGACATCGAGCCGCCGGCGGCTCTAACCACGATCGCCGCCAGCGGTTCGGGCCGGTGCAGGAAATAACCCTGGCCATAGGCGACGCCCATGCCCATGAGGATCTCCAGCGCGTTTTTCTCCTCGACCTTTTCGGCCACCACGGCGGCGCCCATCGAGCGGGCGATGCCGGCGATCGCCGAAACGATCTCGCGGTCGAAGCGGCTTTCGGCGATGTGCTCGACGAAGGAACCGTCGATCTTGATGGCGTCGATGGGGAAGCGCCTGAGATACTCGAACGAGCTCATGCCGGCGCCGAAATCGTCGAGGCTGACGCGACAGTGGCGGAGCCTCGCCTTGCGCACGAACTCGGCCGCCGCGTCGAAATTGGTTACGGCGGCGGTTTCGGTGATCTCGAAGCCGACGGCCGACGGCGGCGCGCCGCTCTCGGCAATGGCCTCGTCGACGAAGTCCCATAGATGCGGATCGGAAAGCGTCTGCGCCGACAGGTTGAAGTCGAGCGCGATGGCGCCCGCGCGCATCGCCTCGCCGTGGCGCGTCAGCGCGGTGCGGATGATCCAGCGGTCGAGCCGCGCGGCAAGGCCGAAACGTTCGGCGACCGGCATGAAATCGCCGGGCGGGATCATCGTGCCGGTGCGGGCCTCGAGCCTGGCCAGCACCTCGACGTGGCGGCTGTCCTCCCACGGCAGGCCGAGCCGATGGATCTCCTGGCCGAACAGCTTCAACCGGCCATCCTCCATCGCGTCGACAAGGTCGGCGGCCAGCCGCGCGGCGTTGAGCCCGCCGGCGCCGGACGTCGTGTCGGGCGAGAACACGGCGAAACGGTCGCGGCCGCCGGCCTTGGCGGCGTAGCAGGCATCGTCGGCGCAGGCGAGCGCATCGGCCACGCTCATGCTGCGGTCGCGCACGAAGGCGATGCCGATGCTGGCAGCAAGCCTGCGCGAGGTGACCGCCGAGCCGAGATCGGCATCGCGCACCGCAGCGAGCACGCCGCGGGCGATGCGCTCGGCGCAAGCGTCATTGCAGTTCGGCACCATCAGCGCGAATTCATCGCCGCCGAGGCGCGCTGCACGCGCCGACGCGGGCAGGCTGGCGAGGATGCCCGCCGCGACGCTCTTCAGCGCCAGGTCGCCGGCGGCATGACCGGCATAGTCGTTGAGCGCCTTGAAGTAGTCGAGGTCGACGTAAAACACCGCCAGCGGCAGGCGCTCGACCATGGCGATGTTCTCAGCGAGCAGCCGGTCGAAGGCGGAACGGTTGAGAAGGCCGGTCAGGGCATCGTGACCCGCGGCGAAGGCGAGTTCCTCGGCGCGCATCTTCTCCTCGGTGATGTCGCGCACGGTGCCCAAGATCTGCCCGGCCGAGCCGACGCCGGCAACGAAACGCACCAGCGACTCGACGTGGCGGATCTGGCCGTCACGCAGGACGATGCGGTATTGCGAGGCGACGACGCTGTTCGAGCCGGGCTCGATCTGGTGGGCTCGCTCGGTGGCGTCCTTGTCGTCGGGATGAAGATAGGTGTGCCACAGGTCTGCCATCACCTCATCCGTGTCGGCAACCAGGCCGAATATCTCGCGGGTGCGGGCGTCCCAGTAGCTTTTCCGGGTGCCGATATCGTGATGCCATATGCCGGTGCCGCTGGCGGCAAGCGCGAGGCGGAAGCGGACGTTGACCTGCTCGAGCGCCGCCTCGGCTTCTTTCTGGCGGGTGATGTCGGTCTGCACGCCCATCAGCCGAAGCGGCTTGCCGTCGGCGTCGCGCTGGACAATGCCGCCACGGTCGAGAACCCACACCCAGTGGCCGTCCTTGTGGCGCAGGCGAAGCTCGGTCTCGATGGAATCGACAAGGCCCGCAATATGCCGGTCGCCACTTTCCTGCGCGCGCTGGCGGTCGTCGGGATGGGTAAGCTTCAGCCAGAGATCGGACGTGTTGGCGAGCTCGTCCGGCTCATAGCCCAGCATCTTCGACCAGGTCGGCGAATAGTAGCAATCGCCGGTCGACAGATTCCAGTCCCAAAGGCCCAGATAAGCGCGATCAAGCGCCTGCGCCCAGAACTTGCCGTTGCGTTTGTTGTCGTCCGCCATACTTTGTTCGTGCCACCCGGTTCTGGCAGTATTGCAGGAAAGCAAAGAAGAAAGAGTTACCGGGATGTGTCGTTGCCAACGGCATCGGCCAATACCGTCCTGGCCGCCGCAAGCGCCTTGTCGACAAGCGCCGCGTCGTTGATCAAGGGCATGAACTCGCGCGTGTAAACCACTTTGACCGCGACGTTATATGCCCGCGCAGTGCCTTCGGCGATGCGGCGCATCTCTTTCTCGATCGCGGCCCTCCGCCCCGAGGTGAGCGAACCGGAACTGCTCTCAGGCAGTCTGCAGGAAGACCTCTTCGGGCGCCATCCCAACCAGCTCGGCAAAACGGCCATGGTCGGTCGCGCCCTCCGAGTTGATGACCAGCGCGCGCGAACGCCTGTCGAGGCCGAGCGCCGCGCGCATGCGCCTGTCGCCCGCGGCGCGGACCAGCCCGGCGAGGCCTGCTCCGCCGCTCTCGCCGGAGATAATGGCAGGGTCGTTGCCGAGCGGTCGCGCCAGCCGCTTCATCACGGCGACCGCATCCTCCTCGTCCACCGTCATGAAGGCATCGCCGACGCGCGCCAGCACGCGCCAGGCTACCAGGGACGGCTCGGCGCATTCGAGCATCGTCATGACCGTCGGCTCCTGGTTGGCGATCGTTGCCGGACGGCCGGCCTCAGCCGAAGCGTAGACGCAGGCCGAGCGCTTCGGCTCCACCACAACGGCCTTCGGCCGCCTGGAGCCGAGCATGACCGCCATATGGCCGGCGATCGCAGCCGCGAAGCCGCCGACGCCGGCCTGCAGGAAGACATGGGTGGGAGGTTCGGGCAGGCGCCGCAGCGTCTCGCGCACGATCACCGTATAGCCCTGCATGACCAGGCCGGGGACGCGCTCATAGCCGAGCCAGGAGGTGTTGGAGACGATCTTCCAGCCGCGCTCGGCGCCGACGCGCGCGACCTCGCGCACCGCATGGTCATAGCCGCCCTCGACCTCGACGATCTCGGCGCCTAAGCGGGCGATGGCCGCGACGCGCTCGCGGCTTACGCCGGCATGTACGAAAATCACCGAACGCGCGCCGACAAGGCTGGCGCCCTGGGCGACCGAGCGGCCATGGTTGCCGTCGGTGGCGCAGACGAAGATCATGCCGGACGCGATCTGGCGCACTCTGGTGTCGTTTATCTCGCCGATATCGACGTCGCGACCGAGCCACTTGCCGGCCTCCTCGAGCACCAGCCGCATGACGGCATAGGCGCCGCCCAGCGCCTTGAAGGAGCCAAGGCCAAGACGCTGGCCCTCATCCTTGACATGAAGCGCGGCGATGCCGAGCTCGCCGGCCAGCGCCGGCAAGGCGCGCAGCGGGGTCTCGGCACGGTCATCGCGCGCCTTGAGGTAGCGCTCGGCCCGCTCGCCTCCCGCCATGCCGAGCGACTCGGCATCGGCGGTAACCAACGGCTGGTTGTGTTCTGGGCGTTGGTTGAGAAGCAGCATGCTAGTCTTCCTGCGAGGCACTGAATTCTGTCGGCGGGCGCGATTCTGGACGCTTTCATTGGCTAAGTGATTGAAGTTTGTTTCGATTGGATGTCGCCGGATGTTCGTTTCGGAAGGCTCGACACCGCCGACTTGACTATTTTTGGGGGTATTTCGCTTCGGTTGCAGGGTGCGGGCGTGGAGGTGCCGGTGGGGTAAGCGGAGCCGAAAGCCGACAATTCACCACGGCAACCGCTTGCCATCGCGAAAGAAGCCGCCGGTCGGGCCGTCGTCGGGCAAGGTCGCGGCCCAGACGATGCCGGCAGCGCCTTGCGCCACCGGGCGTCCGCCCGGTCCGCCCATGTCGGTGGCGACCCAGCCTGGGCAGATCGCATTGACGAGCACGCCCGCGCCACGCAGCTCGGCCGCCAGGATGCGGGTCAGCGCGTTGAGCGTCGCCTTGCTGGTGGAATAGGCCGGCGCGCCGGCGCCCATCGAAGCAAGCGAGCCGCCTTCCGATGAAACGTTGACCAGCCGGCCATGGCCGGAAACGCTGAGCAGCGGCGCAAAGGCGGCGGCGACGCGCCAGGCGCCGAAGACATTGGTCTCGAAGGCCTCGCGGATCACTGTCCAGTCTGGCTGGAGCGCCCGCCCCGACGGGTCGTAATGGATCGCGGCGTTGTTGACCAGAACGTCGAGCCGGCCAAAGCGGCGCTCGACCTCTGCCGCGGCGTGCGCGGCGGCATCATGGGCGGCGACATCGAGCGCGATGGCCTCGACCTTGCCGCCGAGCTTCCTGGCCGCCGCCTCGCCCTTGGCGACGTCACGCACGCCGATGAGCACGGTGAAGCCGAGTTCCGCGAGCTGGCGGGCCGTTTCCAGGCCGATGCCACGGTTGCCGCCGGTGACCAGTGCCAGCTTGCCGGAGTGATTTGTGCCGCCGGTCATTGCTCCAGCTCCCTTGGTTCCTTGCACCGCCTGCAACATCGCATCGAGCGGGCGGTTTGATTAGGGCGAAAAGTTCGCAATCATCATGCGACGCGGCTCAAGAGTGGCGCCGAACCAGTCGGATACGGCACCGCGGCAGCGTGAATCGCACAGGCAAGCGCTGCTTTGCCCGGCCGCCTTGCGGCCACCTCCCTCGCCCGCATGGAGGCAAGTGCCTCGCCGGACACAAACCAGAAACAAGATTCAATAATCCGGAAAAACTCGCGAAAAAACCCGCTGTCATAAACGGCATCGCAGCAGCCGAACGATTGCGGCGCGCGACAAGAGACATCGATCGAAACCCAAGGAGTTGCCGATTATGAAAAAGACCCTTCTTTCCGCACTCGGCCTTGCCGTCGCGCTCGCTTTCGCGGTGCCGGCGCTGGGCACCACCGAAGCCAACGCCGCCGCGACGACCACCGCCACCACGACGACCACGACCACTGCTCCGGCCGCCACCACCGAAGCTGCGAAGCCGGCAGCGACCGCCGCCAAGCCGGCCAGCAACGGCCCGCACAAGAAGCGTCACCGCATGCATCACCACGCCCGTAAGCATCATCACGTGAAGAAGCACGCGAAGCATCATGCCAAGAAGCATCACGTGAAGAAGCACCACGTGCGCAAGCACCATGCGAAGAAGCCTGTTGCGAAGAAGGCGTAAGGCCAGAGACGTTTCGAACTTCAGAGCCGGATGATCCCGGACCGCTTCCAAAGGGTTCAGGATCATCGCTTCCCGAAAACGCCGCCCTCCCTTCCGGGCGGCGTTTTTGGTTATTTCTTCTTCTGCGGATGGATCGTCTCGCCGCGCGCCAGCATCGCCACCAGATCGGCGATCTTCTTCTTGCGCCCCGCCTCCGTCTTCATGTTGCGGGTGCGGAAGGCGAGCGCGAAGCGGTTCTGCGCCGAGAGCTTCTCCAGCATCGCTTTCGCCTTCGGCTCGGCATCGATCGCGCCCTGCAGGTCGGGCGGAAGGGTCATCTCCTTCGAGCCGGCATAGGCACGGTCCCAGCGGCCGTCGGCCTTGGCAGCCTCGACCTCGCGCAGGCCGTGCTCGGTCATGCGGCCCTCCGCGACCAGGCGCGCGACATTGTCGATGTTGATCTTGCTCCAGATGCTCTTTTTACCGCGCGGCGTGTAGCGCTGCAGGAAGCTCTTGTCGTCGAGCGACTTGCGTACCGCGTCGATCCAGCCGAAGCAGAGCACAACGTCGACCGCCTCCTTCGGCGTGATCGATGGGAGCCCCGAGCCGACCTTGTGGATCTTGATCCAGACCTCGCTTTCGGAGGCGTGATTGTCGGCCAGCCAGGCGTGGAAGCTTTGCGCATCGGGGAATTCCCGGACCTTGTCCGGATCGACCTTGATCGGGGCCATTGTTGTTCCTCCTTGCGCGGCGCCGGAACTGCTGATCTCCCCGCTCGTGGGGGAGATTGGCTGTACCATCATCGGGCCTTCCGATACCACTATCGGTTTCTTCCGTTTCCGCTTCGCGGGTTGGCCTGCCACATGACCGTCCATGCAAAGGAAAGGCATGGACATGGAGAAGATCCTGATCGTCGGCGGCAGTTCGGGCATGGGGCTGGCGCTTGCCAGGCGCTGTCTCGAGGAAGGCGCGCACGTCATCGTCGCCGGGCGTGGCGAAGCGAGGCTGAACGCGGCGCGGGATGGGCTCGGCCGGCCGGGAGCGTTCGAAACGGCGGTGGTCGACATCAGCCGCGAGGATGAGGTCGCGGCGCTGTTCGAGCGCATCGGGCGGCTCGATCATATCGTCAGCACCGCGGCCGCGATCGAGGGCGCCTACCGGCTGTTGCCGGAGATCGAACTTTCAGCCGCGCAACGCGTGGTGGAGAGCAAGTTCTACGGCCCGCTGCTGCTTGCCAAGCACGGCGCGCCCACGCTGCCGCCGACCGGCTCGCTCACCTTCGTCTCCGGTATCGCGGCCTACCGGCCGGCGGCGCGCGGCTCGGTGGTCGCCGCCGTCAACGCGGCGCTGGAGGGGCTGGTGCGGGCCTTGGCGGTCGAGCTGGCGCCGATCCGCGTCAACGCCGTCTCACCGGGCTGGGTCGACACGCCGATCTGGGAGTTCGTCGTCGGCGAGAAGAAGGACGAGACGCTGGCCGCGATGGCGAAGCGTCTGCCGGCCGGACGCGTCGGACGGCCTGAGGACATCGCCGATGCAATCCGCTTCCTGATCGGCAACGGTTTCACGACGGGAGAGACGCTGCATGTCGAGGGCGGGCACCGGCTGGTGTGACCGGCGCAAAGCCGCCTGCAGCGGCTATTTGTTTTTCCGCAATTCCGGACGGAAAACCGTTGCACACTTTTCCTGGAATTGCTCGAGCAGCGCCTTCAGCGCCGGCGGCTGGACGCGGCGACGGCGCCAGACCATCACGATGTCGGCCGAGCGGACGGGGCCGGGCCAGGCGAGCTCGGCGACCTTACCGCGCTCGATTGCGGCGGCGACCGCCAGCCGCGGCACGAGGCCAAAGCCGGCGCCGGCCGCCACCAGTCCGGCGATGGCGTCGATGCTGCCGGCTTCGGCGGCCAGCCTTGGCTTGCCAACTCCCGCTTCGCCGAACGCCTTGTCGACCATGGCGCGGTAGACGCAGCCGGTCTCGGTGGCGACGAAATGCTTCTCGGCCAGCGTCGCCAGATCGACATCCACATGGTTGTCGCCGGGCGGGGCGATCAGCGCCAGCGGCTCGACCGCCACGACACGCCTGGCAAGACGCTGGTCCGGCGCTTCGGTATCAAGCTCGGCGGGCCGTTCGAAGCAGAAGGCGACGTCGATCTCGCCATCGCTGAGCCTGCGCAGCAACTCGCCGCTGCCGGCGATCCGAAGCTTGATGTCGATGCCGGCATGGGCGGCACGGAAACCGGCGAGCCATGGAGCCAGCCTTGCCGAGGCGATCGTCTCCAGGGCGCCGATCGACAGGCTGCCCACCGTCCCTGCCCCGGTGGCATCGACGGCGGCGCGCGCGTCATCGGAAAGCGCCAGCAGGTCGTCGGCATAGGGTTTCAGCGCCTCGCCCGCCGGCGTCAGAGTGAGCCCCTGCCGCGAGCGGGTGAACAGGCTGGCGCCAAGCTCGGTCTCCAGCGCCTGGATCTGGTCGCTGACGCTCGACTGGGCGAGATTGACCTCCTGCGCCGCGCGCGTGACGTTGCCGGTGCGCGCGACCGCGAGAAAGGTCTTCAGCAGCCTTGGATGCATCCGGCGCTACTGCAATTGCGGCTTCTTCAGGAAGGAATTGCGGTCGGCTGATTTCACGCGCAGCCAGGTCTCGCGGCCGTCACGTACGACGCGCAGCGGGATTTCCGAGCCGGCCGGGTTCTGCCAGAGTTTCCTGTAGAAATCGGCCAGACCGTCCACCTCACCGTCGCGCACGTCGGAGATGATGTCGCCCTGGCGCAGTCCGGCCTTTGCCGCCGGACCGCCTTCGGCGACGCTCATCACCACCACCATGCCGTTCGACTCGGCCGAGAAGGCGCCGAGCCACGGACGCGGCGCCTTCGCCGCCTGGCCGCGCTTGATGAGATCATCGAGGATCGGCGTCAGAAGATCGATGGGCACCACCATGTTGATGTCGGCCACCTCGCCGGCGCGGCTCATCTGCAGCCGCAGCGAGCCGATGCCGAGCAGCTTGCCCTCGCGGTCGAACAGCGCGGCCCCACCCCAGGACGGATGCGCGGGGGCGATGAAGATCGCCTCGTCGATCAGATATTCCCAATAGCCGGCGAATTCCTGCTTGGTGACGATGTGGGCGTCGACCTGCTGGCCGATGCCGTCGGCAAGCGTCACCGCGTCGCCGATATTGGCCTTCCTGGCATCGCCGAACTGGACAGCCGGAAGGTTGAGCGGCGACAGCGCCTGCACGAGGCCGAAGCCGGTCTCCTGGTCGTAGGCCAGCGCATGCGCGGCGACCACGCGGCCATCCTGGTCGGTCAGCCACACTTCCTCGGCCTCGGTGATGAGGTAGCCTATGGTCAGCACAAGGCCGTTGTCGCGGATCACCACGCCGCTGCCCTCGCGGCGCGTGCCCAGCGCATTGGCGGTGAAAGCGTCGTCCGGAACCGTGGCGCGCACGGCAACGACGGAGCGCGAAATTTTCTCGACGGTCATCGATCCATCCTGCGTTGCGGGTTTTGTTCTATAAGTATGGCCGAAGGAGCGCCGCGCAAGGGTGGATTTTCCCGTTGCGGGGCTGGCACAAGCGCTAGTTCAACGAAGGTTGAACTTTTTTCTTTGACGCGCGCGCAACCGCACCTAAGTCTATCGGCATCGTGGCAGATTTCCCGCCCTTCACGAAACGCTCCGCCCCGCGCGAAACACAAGGCCTCTGACATGGACCAATATATCCCGCCGAAAGTCTGGACCTGGAACAAGCCCAATGGCGGCCAGTTCGCTTCGATCAACCGGCCGATCGCCGGCCCGACGCATGAGAAGGAGCTGCCGGTCGGCAAGCACCCGCTGCAGCTCTATTCGCTGGCCACGCCCAACGGCCAGAAGGTGACCATCATGCTGGAGGAGCTTCTGGCGCTTGGCCACACGGGCGCGGAATACGATGCCTGGCTGATCAAGATCGGCGACGGCGACCAGTTCGGCAGCGGCTTCGTCCAGGTCAATCCGAACTCGAAGATCCCGGCGCTCATGGATCACAGCGAGCCGAAACCGGTGCGCGTGTTCGAGTCCGGCTCGATCCTCACCTATCTCGCGGAAAAATTCGGCGCGTTCCTGCCCACCGAGCGCGCGGCGCGCGCGGAAACCTTCTCGTGGCTGTTCTGGCAGATGGGTTCCGCGCCCTATCTCGGCGGCGGCTTCGGCCATTTCTATGCCTATGCGCCGCAAAAGATCGAATATGCCATCGACCGCTTCGCCATGGAGACGAAGCGGCAGATGGACGTGCTCGACCGCCGGCTGGCGGAGAGCGAATATCTCGCGGGCCCCGATTACACGATCGCCGACATGGCGGTGTGGCCCTGGTATGGCGGGCTCGCCAAGGGCCGCAGCTACAACGATGCCGCGCAGTTCCTGTCGGTGCATGAATACAAGAACGTGCAGCGCTGGGCCGACGCGATCGACGCGCGGCCGGCCGTGACGCGCGGCCGCATGGTCAACCGCATGTCCGGCGATCCGGCCTTCCAGCTGCGCGAGCGCCACGACGCCAGCGACTTCGAGACGAAGACGCAGGATAAGCTCGAAGCGGCGGAGTGAGGCGTTGAAGCTGCTGATCTCCCCCCTCGTGGGGGAGATGGCCGGCAGGCCAGAGGGGGGCCCGAAGGATCGCGGGCCTCTGGTGTTTGCGTCGGCCACTGTTGGGCAAAAGATTTGGTAGTGTGCTGAGAGTTCTGCAAATTCGCTGAGAGAGGGCGGTCATGGCAGGC
>NZ_SUGA01000033.1 GCF_004963255.1 Mesorhizobium sp.
GACCTACCGAATCACCAACTCAGTTCCGTGCAAAGCCCTCCTTGTGGGGGAGATGTCCGGCAGGACAGAGGGGGGCGCGAAGGATCTCGGCCTGGCAGAAATGGGCTTAATTCCCCGCCCCCTGCGCATCCTCATAGGCCTTCTTGATATCCGCCGGCCAGTCCTTCACCGGCGGCCAGGCCTGCGGCTCGCCATTGTCGCCACGGCGGGCGAAATAGACTTTCTGCTTGGCCGGGTCGACAGCCATGAAGCCATCATTGCCGCCGCAGTCATGCGGCACGCAGCCGGTGGCGTAGAAGGCGCCGGACGCCGTCTTTTCGGTGCCGCCGCCAACCAGCAGGCTGGTCGCCATGTCGGGCATGTCGTTGCCCAGCAGCGCCTGGCCGGCCTTGTAGACCGCCTCGTTGTGGAAGGCGTCGATGATGTTGTCGTATTTCGACGGGTCGACATCCTTCCAGCCGGTGCCGGGCTCCGGCGTGTAGGTCAGGTTGCCGGAGGTCGTCAGGCCTTCCGTGGGCGACCATTGCAGCGCCGGCTTGGAATCGCCCGGCAAAAGGTAGGGCACGAAATAGATAGCGCTGTCGGAGACGGCGGCCGGCGGCGCGCCGCATTCGTCCTGCTCGACCGTGGTGGTCTCAATCTCGCCGTCCTTCTTCCAGACGATGACCTTGGCCGGGCCACATTGATTGCCGCCGTCGCCGACATCGACCAGCGCCACGTTTACGTCGCCGATCTTGACGATCTTGTCGAAGAAGACGTCGTAATTGCTGGCCAACTGCTTGCCGTCATAGGACAGCACCTTCTCGCCATCCTGCTCCGGTTGCGTGATGGTGAGCTGTCCGCCCTCGAACGGGATCGGCGCCTGCTTGTCGTCCTCCGACGCAGCCTGGTCACTGCCCTGGTCGGCCGTGCCTTGATCGGCAGCCGGCTGCTCGGACGTGGCGGGCGCGGTGGTCTGCGCGTGGGTGCCGATTGTGGCGAGAAGGATTGCCACCGAAGCTGCCAGAAGCGAGCGTGTCATGACTGTCCCCTCCATTCAGTCGCGAGCCCAGCCGGCAGCGGGCGGGGCTATCGATTTCAAGCCGTGCCGCTCAGAGACTGTTTCGAAATTCGCTCCGGCGAGTCATATGGTGGTGGTTTCGAGAACCGGAGCGGAGCGGACATTTGGGTCCGTGAGCCTGCGCATGACCCCGAAAATCGAAATCGATTTTCGGAAAGGATCATGCGCCAAGCAAAATTGCTGCAGCGTCCTTTGCGCGTCAAGAGGACGCGCGGCGCTGCAGTAGCGCAGAAACCGCCATCAGATGGCCGCCGGAGTAGAATTTCCAAACAGTCTCTCAGGCCCAGGGGCGCTGCTCGGCGTTACGCTTCTCGAAGGAAGCGATGGCGCCGGCCTTCTCCATCGTGAGGCCGATATCGTCCAGGCCGTTGAGCAGGCAGTGGCGCTTGAAATCGTCGAGGTCGAATTTGACCACGCCGCCGTCCGGCCCCCGGATTTCCTTCGCCTCGAGATCGATCGACAGCGTTGCGTTGGAGCCGCGCGAGGCGTCGTCCATCAGCTTGTCGAGGTCTTCCGGGCTGACCGTGATCGGCAGGATGCCGTTCTTGAAGCAGTTGTTGTAGAAAATGTCGGCGAAAGAGGTCGAGATCACGCAACGGATGCCGAAATCGAGCAGCGCCCAGGGCGCATGCTCGCGGCTCGAGCCGCAGCCGAAATTGTCGCCGGCGACCAGGATCTGCGCCTTGCGGTAGGCCGGCTTGTTGAGCACGAAATCCGGGTTCTCCGAACCGTCCTCATTGTAGCGCATCTCGGCGAACAGGCCGGTGCCGAGCCCGGTGCGCTTGATCGTCTTGAGATAATCCTTCGGGATGATCATGTCGGTGTCGACATTGACGATCGGCATTGGCGCGGCGACGCCGGTGAGCTTGGTGAATTTGTCCATGGGTACCTGCCCGTTTTCTTGGCTTGCGGGGGATTTTGCGGGACGGTTTACACAAAGCCGGCGGTAAATGAAAGGCAACTGTTCGTGCACGGCCCTTGAGGCCAATGGCGGGCATGGCTTGCGCACGGAATGACGCCTCAAAAACGGCTTCGAAATCCTGGCCGGCTGGTGCAGTCTGCGACCATGACCGGTCCTTCCAAAGTCCTTTACGCCAGCGAGCCCAGGCTCGACGTCGCCGAATTCCGCCGCGTGCTGGTCGAATCCGGCCTCGGCGAGACGCGGCCCATCGATGACGAGGCTCGCCTGAAGACGATGCTCGACGGGGCCAATCTGGTGCTGACCGCTCGGCTCGACCGGCCGGACCGGCAACTGGTCGGCGTCGCGCGCGGCGTCACCGACTTCTCCTGGGTCTGCTATATCTCCGAGCTCGCCGTGTCCGCCTCCGCGCAAGGGCTCGGCGTCGGCAAGGGCCTGATGGACGAGGCGCGCCGCCAGCTCGGCGCCTCGGTCGCCATCAGTCTGATCTCGATGCCCGACGCCGTCGGCTTCTACGAGCGCATCGGCATGACACGCATGACCGACGCCTTCTGGTTCTCCCGCAAGCGTTGACCCTCCCGCAAGCTGATGGCGCCGGGTCCCGCAGCCCGGCACCCGATCTTTTTGCGTCTCACCGCTTGACATGCAACCAAATGGTTGCATATTAAAGCCATGAGCATGGATGCCGTCTTTCGCGCCTTGGCCGACCCGACCCGCCGGCAATTGCTGGACAGCCTCCATGCCAGGAACGGGCAGACGCTCAACGCGCTCTGCGAGCACCTGGACATGACGCGCCAGGCGGTGACCAAGCACCTGGCGATCCTCGAGGTGGCGAACCTCGTCACCACTATGCGCCGCGGCCGCGAGAAGGAGCACTACCTCAACCCCGTTCCGATCAACGAAATCGCCGAGCGCTGGATCGGCAAGTTCGAGCGCCATCGGCTCAACGCATTGAGCGACCTGAAGCAACGCCTTGAAAGGGAAGAGCCGTGAGCGAGAACAGCTTCGTCTATGTCACCTATATCCGCACCACGCCTGAAAAGCTCTGGCAGGCGCTGACCGATCCGGAATTCAACCGGCAGTTCTTCCTCTGCTCCTATCAGGAGAGCGACTGGAGGGTCGGCTCCAGCTGGAAGCTGATCTTCCCCGACGGGCGCGTCGCCGACTCGGGCGAGATCCTGGAGATCGATCCGCCCAAGCGGCTGGTGATCAAATGGCGCAATGAATGGCTGCCCGAGGTGAAGGAGGACGGCTACACGCGCTGCACCTTCACCATCGAGCCGGACGGCGAACTGATGAAGCTCGCCGTCGTGCACGAGGCCGACGGCCCGCACAGGCTGATCCCCAACGTTTCCAAGGGCTGGCCGCTGGTGCTGGCGAGCCTCAAGAGTCTGCTCGAAACCGGCAAGGGTTTCGAGCGCCCGCCGTCGAAGGGCTGAACTTCATTCCGGATACGAGACAATTTCGCTGGGGATGCATGCGATGCTGCAACTGTCCTTGCCGCAAGCCATGGCGAACGCCGACACGGTGATGGCCTCGGCCGACCTTCCCGCCGCGCCGGACGAGGTCATCGCCGCACTGGTCACCCGGGAGGTCGAGCGCTGGTGGGGTTCGCCCGAAACCTATCGTATGATCGGATGGAACGCCGATCTTCGCGTCGGCGGAAGCTGGAGCGTCGTCGTGAAAACGGCCGACGGTCAACGTCTACCCGCCAGCGGCGAGTTTCTCGAAATCGAGATGCCGCGCCGCATCGTGCAGACACGGCGCTACGACTGGGACCATCCGGCGCTCGGCCGCAAGGAAACGACAGTGGCTTACCTGCTCGAGCCGATCGGCGACGGCACGCGGCTCACCATCTGCCACGGCGGTTTCGCCGGCTTCCCGGACGCCGCGGCCGAACATGCCGAAGGCTGGGCGCGTGCGCTTGGGTGGCTGCAAGCCTTTCTCAACGCGCGGTTGGCTGGCTGAAGCGCTCCCTTGACCCGCAATCGCGCCTGTCCAGATTTTGGGCATGGAGAACAGAAGCTGTGTCGTGGGAACCGCCGGATGGAGCATACCAGCAGCGTATAAAGCTTCTTTCCCGGCCGCCGGCTCGCAGCTTGAACGCTACGCCATGCGGCTATCGATCGTGGAAATCAATTCGTCCTTTCATAAGCCGCATCGGGGAGAAACCTTTGAGCGCTGGGCGCGCTCGGTTCCGGGCCATTTTCGCTTTTCCGCAAAACTCCCCAGGGCCGTGACGCATGAGCGCCGCCTGCAAGGTTGCAATGATCTTCTGGACATTTTTCTTGGTCAGATCGGAGGGCTCGGCGCCAAGCTTTCCGTGCTTTTGATTCAACTGCCACCCAGCCTGCAATTCGAGGCCCAAATCGCCGAGAACTTTTTCGCCTCGCTACGTGCGAAGACTGACCGGCGCCTGGTCTGCGAACCGCGTCACCCCAGCTGGTTCGACCCCGAAGCCGAGGCCTTGCTGAGCCGCTTTCAGGTTGGGCGCGTTGCGGCCGACCCTGCTCCCGTGCCCGCCGCCGCTATGCCCGGCGGCTGGCGCGAGATCGCCTACTTCCGTTTCCATGGCGCGCCGCGAATCTATTATTCGGACTACGAGGCCGATCAGCTTCTGGAAATCGGCAGGCGGCTTGCCGAAGCCAGCGCGTCGGCCGCCGAAGGCTGGTGCATCTTCGACAACACGGCACGGGGCCATGCGCTCGGCAACGCGCTTTCGGTGGATGCGGCCGTCCGTCAGATGACGTTCAGCTCCCGGAACGCCCTTCCTTCCGCCACCCGCGCGTAGCCGAACGCCGAGCAGTCGATCGTCCGGTAGCCGCCATGCACGACAAGCTCGGCGATTGACTTGCCGACCGCCGGCGCCTGCTGCAGGCCATGGCCGGAAAAACCGTTGGCGAACAGGAAGTTTGCGACCTCCGGATGCGGCCCGATCACCCCGTTCTGGTCGAGCGTGTTGTAGTCGTAGTGCCCGACCCAGGCGCGCGTCGGCTTGATCGCCTCGAAAGCCGGGATGCGGGTGGCCAGAACCGGCCAGATCACCTCTTCGAACAGCGGCCAGTTGACCTCAAAATCCTTGGGATCGGGCGCGACGTCGCCTACCTCCGGCTCGGCGCCGCCGGTGAGGTAGACCGAGCCTTCCGGCCGCACATAGATGCCCGACGGATCGACCAGCAGCGGCATGTCTGCATATTTCTCGCGCGCCTCGAAGACAAAGACGTTGCGCTTGCGCGGCTCGACCGGCAGCTCGAGCCCGGCGAATGCCGCGACCTTGCCGGCGTTCGGCCCCGCGGCGTTGACGACGGTACCGGCTTCGAGCGTCTCGCCATTGTCGAGCGACACAGCGGTGACGCGGTTGCCCTCGCGCCTGATGCCGGTGGCGGAAGCCGTGATGAAATCGATCTTCCTGTCGCGCAGCGCCTTGCGGAACAGCGTCAGCAGCGCATGCGCGTCGAACCAGCCCTCGCCGCTGCGACCATAGGCGCCGGCGGAAATGCCTTCGACCGACAGCCACGGGAAGCGGCGCGCCAGCTGATCGGCATCCTCGAGCAGGATATCGGCGCCCTCGGCGACCTGCGTCTCGTGATTGGCCTTGAGGATCGGCCGCCCGGCCTCGCCGGCAAGGATGAGATAGCCGCCCTCGCGGAAGCCGATATCGGCGTCGGCGCCGAACGTCTCCTTCAGCCGCCGGAACAGTTTCAGCGTGAACTGCGACAGCCGGATGTTTTCAGGGATGGAGAATTGCTGGCGGATCGAGGCGCAGGACAAGGTCGTCGCCGCGTGGGAGAATTGCGGATCGCGCTCGATCAGGGCGATGGAGCCGGTAAAGCCTTCCTCCCGCAAATGATAGGCGACCGAGGACCCGACGATGGCTCCGCCGATGATGACGATGTCGTAGCGCACTTTTTTCTCCGATCAGAGCAATTCCAGGAAAAGTGTGTAGCGGTTTTCCGTACGGAATTGCGTAGCAAGCCACCCCGGTTCTCAGACGACCGGCAGATTGATCTCGAAGCGCGTGCCGCGCTCGGTGTCAACCAGCCTGATCGTGCCATCATGCGCTTTTAGGAGGGCCAGCACGATGCCGAGCCCCACGCCGGTGCCGCCGGTCTCGCGCCGCGTGGTGAAGAACGGCTCGAAGATCTTGGCCCGGTTGGCGGCCGAGATGCCGTCACCGTCGTCGCCTATCTGGATCGACGCGCGCTCGCCGTCGGCCGAGGCATGGATCGCGACGTGCCGGGCGCCGTGCCTCGCCGAATTGTCGATGAGGTTGGCGAGCACGATGCCGAGATTCTCGGCCGAGATGCCGAGCCTGATATCGCCGCCGCCTTCGAGCCGCGTCTCCAGCCTGGTGTCGACCGGCAAGGATGCCAGCGCCGCATGGAGCGTCGTGCTCTCGCCGCTCGGTTCCAGGTTCTCGGCGCGCGCCAGGTCGAGCAGCCGGCGCACCAGCAGATTGAGCCGCCCGGCATCGGTGACGATGTTGTTGGAGAAGCGCTTGCGCTCGGCCTCGTCCATCGCGCCGCCGGAATCGCGCAGCAGCTCGGCCGCGCCCTGGATCGCCGTCAGCGGCGATTTCAGCTCATGCGAGACATGGGTGGCGAAAGTCTGGATGGAGTCGGAACGCGCCTGCAGCTTGGTCGCCATGTCGAGGAAGGCCGTCGACAGCGCCGCCATCTCGCGCGTGCCGTGATGGGCGAGCGGCCTGATCGCGTCGCGATCGCCGGCGGCGATGCGTTTCGTCCGCTCGATCAGCGCATAGATCGGCCGGCTGACGGTGCGGATGAACACCAGCGCGATCAAAAGCGTGCCGCCGAGTATGGCGATGGCCGCCAACGTCACCTTGCCGCGCTCGCCATAGAGATGCTTGACGATGTTGTTCGGCGTCCGCGACAGGTAGACGACGCCCGCGACCCGGCCGTCGAGCTCGACCGGCATGGCGACGAAGACGCGCACCCTGGTGCCGCGGCTCACCGAATAAAGCGGCGGCGGCGGCTGGTCGGGGATGCGGAGCCTGAGCTCGCTGGCATAGGCGCCGGAAAGCGCGGCGCGCACCTCCTCGACTCCGCCGAGCGACTGACCGATCTCGTCGCCGCCGGCAATCACCACGCCGCGCGGGTCGAGCAGGCGGAAGCCGGCGAGCGTCGTCTTCTGCGTTTCGTCGAGAATGCCGGAGAGCTTTGCGCCGATCGCCGCGAAAGCGGGATCGGCGGCGGCCGGAGCCGCCGCCGGCCGCATCGGCATCACGTCGTCCGAGGCGAGATCGAGGCGTGGCTCGATCGGTTCATAGGGATAGTTGTTGTCCCGCGCCGGATCGGCCGAGATCGGCGAACCCAGCCTGTCCTGGGAAATGCCGGCGGCGCGCACCTCCTTTGCATAGATGGCGGCGACGACCGCTCCTTGCGCAATCAGCTCGCCCTCGGTCTGCCGGATCAGCTGGTTCTCATAGAGCCGGAAGAAGAACAGCCCGACCAGCGGCAGCGCCATGACCACGATCAGGATGGCGATGACGACGGTGGCGAGCCTCGGCCGCCACCTTTCCTTGCTCAACCACCGCATCGGCCGAGCCGGAAGCCGACGCCATGCACCGTCGCGATCGCATCGGCGCACCCGACCGCCGCCAGCTTGGCCCGCACATTGCGGATGTGGCTGTCGACCGTGCGCTCCGAGACATGGATGTTGGAGGCATAGGCATTGGCCATCACCGCGTCGCGGCCAAGCACGTGAAGCGGGCGGGCGAGAAAGCCTTTCAGGATGGCGAACTCGATCGCCGTCAGGGTGAGCGGCTTGCCGTCGAAACTCGCCGCATGGCTTGCCGGCACGAGCATGAGCTTGCCATGCGCGAATTCCCGCTCGTCGGCTTCTTCTTCGACCGGTGCAGACCGCGCGCGCCGCAGGATGACGTTGACGCGGGCGACCAGCTCGCGCGGGCTGAACGGCTTTGTCACATAGTCGTCGCCGCCCATTTCCAGCCCGAGGATGCGGTCGATTTCCTCATCCCGCGCGGACAGGAACAGCACCGGCACGTCGGATTTTTGCCTCAGCCGCCGGCAGACCTCCAGCCCGTCCATCTCGGGCATGCCGATGTCGAGCACGATGAGGTCGGGCGCGCGCCGCTCGACCGCCTGGAGCGCTGCGGCGCCGTCGGCCACGGCGGCCGTCTTCATGCCGGCCTTTTCCAGCGCGAAGCAGATGATCTCGCGGATATGCGGGTCATCGTCGGCGACGAGGATGTTGTGCGGCATCGATCAGTGGCCCGGCGCGTAAGGTTGAGTGACGGCAGGATTGGCAAGCGAGCCGCGTTTGTCGAGATAGCGCAAAAGCCTCCAGTCGCGAAAGCTCCAGGCCCGCCAGTGGTTCAGGACAGCGCGATACGCGCCTTCGTCGACAGGGCGTATCCCCAAGAATTGGCGAAAGGCCGGATTTTCGGCAGTTGTCGGGCCTTGATGATCGATGAAACGGTCGAGGGCAGGAAATGCGCCCGCGCCAAGCGAACGGACATACCAGATGTCGATGGGAACGCCCTGTCCGGTCATTTCACGGGAATGGTCGACATTGTAGTTGGCGATCAGCGCTGCAAAATTGACGAAACAGCAGGCATAAAGCGTCGCCGAAAGCGTCAGAAGATTGGCGGAGAGCAGCCATTCGCCGGATTTTTGAAGCGCGATGCGGGCAATGATCAGCGCCAGCCCCGCCGCCACCAGCCCCATCCAGATGAAGGCCGCGACGCGCAGATAGGTGAGCGCGTAGGCGCCGATATAGAGGTCGAGCCGCAGCATCGAGGAGATCACCAGCACGATGTTCTGCGCCACCCAGAGATAGACCAGCCGGCGGATCAGCGGATCGCGCGACGTCTCGCTGCCCGAGCGCAGCGCCACCAGCACGAAGCCGGCGGCAAGCAGCGCGGTGGCGACCAGCGGATAGGCGCCGCGATGTGCGTAATTTGCGTAGGTCAGCCCATCGGGAAGAGCTGCGCCGCCCCATAGATAGGTGCCGTCGAGGATCGTCTGCACGGCAAACAGCGCGTTGAAGACGATCAGCGCGCGCAGGACGGCGGCCTTGCCGAAGAGGACGTCCTCGGCGGAAGTCCTCGTCCGCCTTGCCGCGGGCGCGGCAGGCAGGATGCGCCTGAGACGAGAGACGAAGCGCGGCAGGCGGGGCCGCAGAAAGGCCCAGACGCCGGCCAGCACGATGAGCCAGAAGATCAGTCGCGCGACCTCGATTTTCTCGAGCAGCGCATAAAGATCGATCAACGACAGCCAGTGCTCAATGATTGGATTGGCGGCGCCGAACAGCGCCAGGAAGACGATGCCGAGCGTCAGCGGCATGGCCCAGACGGCGATGGCCGCCAGCCGGATGCGCCGCTGCCCGAGTCGGCGCGCCACCTTGCGCCAGCGGAAGAAGTCGCGCGCGAAGCGGAAAGGGGCGGCAAGCAGGAACAGGCCAAGCTGCCGCGCGATGCATGCAGGCCTCGTCCGCAGCCGGCCGGCCAGCGACAGCGCAAAGATCGCAAGTGCTGCAACCGCGACCAGCACCGAAAGTGGGCTGACATTTTCGACCAGCGGCAAAAGTGCCGCGAACAATGCGGCTGGTTTGATCCACACCCGGGCATCGTTCAGCGCGGTCGGATGCATGGCGACAACCGCGGCCGCAAGCACTATGGCGAAGATGAAGACGGTGATGCCGGCTGGCTGGCCGTAGAAAAGGAAATCGGCCAGCGCCACCAGTAGCGCGGCGGCGCCGACGCGGCGGCAGTAGCTCGGGACAGGCGACGTCTTCATTGCCGGCGCCGTGGTGGTGATCGTCGTCATCGCCGCGCCTTCCTGGCTGCTGTTCTGCCGGCGCATGCCAGCCGTGGTCTGAAGGGAAGCACCGTCGCCGGGGCGCGCCGCCCTTGCGACTCGACGAGCCACCAGCCTTCGTCGCGGAGCCGGCGCGGCAGGGTCCAGCGGGATGAGTGAGGCGTTCGCATGCCGCCGGTTTCGCCGACAGACGAGGTAAGCGCGCGGCGGAATCCCGGAGCTTTTCAGCAAGGATTTGCAGATTTGGTGCAGCTAGCTCCCTTGAGACAGGCTAATCGCATAGGGCGCTCCCCCTCTCCGTCTCGGCTTCGCCGAGCCACCTCTCCCCGCCTCTGGCGGGGCGAGGAACCCAGGCTTGCGAAGGCCGCGCCGTCGACGATTAGCGTTTCCTCGCCCCCGAGACGGAGCGGGGGCTAGCGCTGCCCTATGCGATTGTCCTGCCCCTCGAGGGACTCGCCTTGCCTCCCTCGCCATCACCCGGCATAGATCGGCTATGACCGTCGACACCTACCGCCCGCGCCGCTCGGTGCTTTACATTCCCGCCTCGAACGACAAGGCGCTCGCCAAGATCGGCACCTTGGCCTGCGACGCCGTCATCATCGATCTCGAGGACGCCGTCCTGCCCGCCGACAAGAAGGCCGCGCGCGACAAGGTTGCCGGCATCCTGGCCGACCGTGAAAAACGCTGCGAGATGGTGGTCCGCATCAACGCTTTGGCCAGCGAATGGGGCGCCGACGATCTCCTGGCTGTCGCCAAGGCCGAGCCCGACGGCATTCTTCTGCCCAAGATCGGCACGCCGCGCGACATCCTCGAGGCCGGCGACCTGCTCGACGACAATTTCGCGCCGGACGGCGTGAAACTATGGGCGATGGTCGAAACGCCCAAGGCGCTGCTCAACATCGGCGCCATCGCCGAGCTCGGCCGCGATCCGGCTTCGAGGTTGGCTTGTTTCGTGGCCGGAACGAACGACCTGGTGAAGGCGACCGGCATTCTGGCGACGCCCGACCGCCGCTATCTGATGCCTTGGCTGATGCAGCTGGTGCTGGCGGCGCGGGCCGGCGGCCTCGACGTCATCGATGGCGTCGCCAATGATTTCCACGACCTCGACGCTTTTGCCCGCGAATGCGCCGAGGGCGCCGCCATGGGCTTTGACGGCAAGTCGCTGATTCACCCCGCCCAGATCGAGCTGGCGAACCGTGCCTTCTCGCCGGCGCCCGAAGCACTTGCCGAGGCCCGTGCGATCCGGGACGCGTTCGCGCGGCCCGAAAATGCCGGCAAGGGCGTCATCGCGCTGGACGGCCGCATGGTCGAGCGGCTGCATCTGGCGCAAGCCGAGAAACTTCTGGCGAAGGCCGCGATCATCGGCGCATGATGCGCCGATACACATGATGGGTTCGAAAAATGAAACTCTACCGCTTCCTGTCCGGTCCGGACGACGCAACCTTCTGCCACAAGGTCACCGCTGCGCTGAACAAGGGCTGGCACCTGTTCGGCTCGCCGACCTACGCCTATGACAAGAAGACCAAGTCGATGCGCTGCGGCCAAGCCGTGGTGAAGGATGTCGAAGGCCAGGAATACACGGCCGACACCAAGCTCAGCGATTGGTAGGGAAAGCGCTTAGAGACTGTTTCGAAATTCGCTCTGGCGAGTCATATGGTGGTGATTCGAGAACCGGAGCGGAGCGGACATTTTGGTCCGTGAGCACCGGAAGCGCAGAAAGCGCCGCCAGATGGCCGCCGGAGTAGAATTTCCAAACAGTCTCTCAGCCCGCCGCCGCCTGCTCGGCCGCTTCCTCGATCCGCTCCATGTCGTCGTCCGACAGGCCGAAATGGTGGCCGATCTCGTGGATCAGCACATGGGTGACGATGTCGCCCAGCGTCTCCTCGTTCTCGGCCCAATAATCGAGGATGGCGCGGCGGTAGAGCGTGACGCGGTTCGGTCCCTCGCCGGTCTGCGGGTTCCAGCGCTCGGCGATGCCGCGCCCCTCGAACAGGCCGAGCAGATCGAAGGGCGTCTCCAGCGACAGGTCGTCCATGATCTCGTCGGTGGGGAATTCGGCGATCTGGATGACGATCTCGCCGGTGAGCTGGCGGAACTCGTCCGGCAGATGGGCATAGGCCTCCAGCGCCATAAGCTCCAGCTCGTCCATCGACGGCGAGAGCTGATCGTGCCAGGTACGGGTCTTGTAGATGCGGGCCATGGAATGTCCTTTGATCCCGGCATATAGGCTTTCGCGCCGATAGAGGCAAATGAGCCGGCTGGCCATGCGCTTTCAGGGTAAAAGGCGAAGGAATAAATTCCTTCTGACTCTGCTTGACTCTTCCGGGCGCCTCTGGAATCTATAAGAACATAACAGGAACAATTGCTGCCGGAAGTGAACGTCATGGCGATGAGCGCCGTGGCGCGGGACACTGTTTTTGCCCTGCGCCGCCAGATCGCGAAGATCGAAGGAACGCTGCCCGAGCGCCTGGAGGCGCCGGTTGCTGCCCCTGCGGATGCCGCCAAGTCGGATATGACGCTGGTCCGGCGCGGCCTCGCGGTGGCCTCGCCGGATGCCTTCCTGCACACCGGCATCGAACGCCTCGACACCGCCCTTGGCGGCGGCCTGCCCAGGGCGGCGCTCAGCGAGATCCATGGGCTGGAGACCCGCGATGCCGGCGCGGTCGCCGGCTTCGCGCTGTCGCTGGTAAGCCTGATCCTCAAGGAGAAGCAGGGCCTGCCGATCCTCTGGGTCGGCACGTCGGAGATCTTCCACGAGGCCGGCCTGCCCTATGCCAGGGGCCTTCATGCCCTGTTCGGCATCGAGCCGGAGCAATTGCTGTTTTCCGAGGCGCCGAAACTGCTCGACGCGCTGTGGATCGCCGAGGAAGCCGCCCGCATGACCGCCTTCGCCGCGGTCATCCTCGAGATCCGCGGCAGCCCGCGACTTCTCGACCTTACCGCCACGCGCCGCCTGCACGCCCGCGCCCAGAACGCCGGCCGTCCCGTATTGTTGCTGCGCCAGGCCGGTGAGGCCGATCCCACCGCTGCCCCGGTGCGCCTCATCGTCTCGGCGGCGCCTGCGGCAAGCCGCGAGACGGTCGCCGGGCCGCTCGCCGGCTCGATCGGCCGCCCCGCCTTCAAGGTCGATATCGGCAAGAGCCGCACGGCCCTGCCCGGACAATTCACACTGGAGTGGAACCCAAATGAGCACGCTTTTGCGGAAAGAACAGAGAATCCTGTCGCTGTGGTTCCCGCATCTCAGCGCGGAGCGGATCCTGCGCCAGCGCCTGGGGCGGTCCTGGCGTTCCCGGCCATCGGATCACCTGCCACTGGTGATCAGCCATCGCGACAACAACACCCAGCGCATCGCAGCCCTCGACGAGCGGGCTGAGGCGCTCAAGCTGAAGCGCGGCATGGGCATTGCCGATGCCCGCGCCATGCACCCCATGATCGATGTGGTCGAGGCCGACCCGGAAGCCGACCGCCGCCTGCTCGAAGGCCTTGCCGACTGGTGCGACCGCTACACGCCGCTGGTGGCGATCGACGCCGAGGACGGGCTGTTCCTCGACGTCACCGGCTGCACGCATCTGTTCAGCGGCGAGCGCGCCATGCAGGACGAGATCCTCACCCGCTTCTTCCAGCAGGGTTTCGATGTCCGCGCCGGCCTGGCCTCGACGCCGGGCGCCGCCTGGGCGGCGGCACGCTTCCACGGCAACCGTATCGTAGCCCTCGGCGAGGAGGAGGCGCTGCTGGCGCCCCTGCCACTGTCGGCGCTGCGCATCGCGCCGGAGACCCGCACCCTCCTGGAAAGCGTCGGCCTGCGCACCGCCGGCGCGGTGATGGCCGCGCCGCGCGCGCCGCTCGCCCGCCGCTTCGGCGCCACTCTGCTTCTGCGCCTCGACCAGGCGCTCGGCCGCCTCGACGAGGCCGTCTCGCCGCGCCTTCCCGTCGCGCCGCTCTCGGTCGAGCGCCATCTTGCCGAGCCGGTCATGCTCACCGACGATATCGAGCGGCTCATAAGCCGGCTTGCCGTCGCCCTGAAGACCGACCTCGAACGGCGCGGCGAAGGCGCAAGGACGCTGGCGCTGCTTCTCTTTCGCGTCGACGGCGCCGTCAGCCGCATCGCGGTCGGCACCTCGCGCCCGATGCGCGAGCCGCGGCTGATCCAAAGACTGTTTCATGAACGTCTGACCGCGTTGGAGCAGAACATCGATGCCGGCTTCGGCTTCGACCTCGTGCGACTCTCCGTGCTGTCGGTCGCCGCCTTCGACTTGGTTCAGGGCGACCTCACCGGCGAGGCGGATGATGAGGACGCGGACATCGCGCTCTTTGCCGACCGCGTCCGCGCCCGCCTCGACGAGGCTGCCGTGCTGAAGCCGGTGATTGTCGAGAGCCATCTGCCGGAGCGCGCCGTCAAGACCGTGCCCTTCGCCGAAGCGCCGCAAAGGCGCGCGCCGGCGGCCGGACGGGCAACCCCCCGAACAACGCCGCCGATGACCATCTATCCGCCGGAGCGGCCGGTGCGCCTGTTCCGCTCGCCCGAGCCGATTGAGGTGCCGGCGACCGAGATCCCGGAAGGACCGCCGATGAATTTCCGCTGGCGGCGCGCGCTCTACCGCGTCGCCCGCGCCGAGGGGCCGGAGCGCATCGCCGCCGAATGGTGGCGGCAATTGCCCGGCGAGGAAGAGGCGCCAACCCGCGACTATTACCGCATCGAGGACAGCGAGGGCCGCCGCTACTGGCTCTACCGCCAGGGTCTTTACAGCAGCGCGCCGCAAGCCGCGCCACCGCGCTGGTACATGCATGGGGTGTTCGCATGAACGCGCTGACCGCCATCCCCTATGCCGAGTTCGGCATAAGCTCGAATTTCTCCTTCCTGCGCGGCGCCTCGAAGCCCGAGGAGCTGGTGGTCACGGCGAAATTCTACGGTTTTGCCTCGATCGGGCTTGCCGACAGGAACACGGTGGCCGGCGTCGTGCGCGCCTGGCAGCAGGCCAAGGTGGAGAAGATGCCCTATCATCCCGGCTGCCGCCTGGTGTTCGGCGACGGCACGCCGGACATTCTCGCCTATCCCCGCGACCGCCAGGGCTGGGGGCATCTGTGCCGTATGCTCACGCAAGCCAATCTGCGCAACGAGACCGAGAAGGGCGCGACATTGCTTGAGCTCGACGACCTGCTCGAATGGGGCGATCGGATGTCGCTGGCGATCCTGCCCAATCTGTCCGGCGGCGCGGAAGGCAATCTGGAATTGATTAGCCGGCTCAAAGATCGCTTCGGCGCGGCGCTCAGACTGGCCGTGGCGCCGGATTATGGCGGCAATGACCGCTTTCGCATCGAACAGGCGGCGGCGATGGCCGATCAGGCGCGCGTCCCGCTGATGGCGACCAACGACGTGCTCTATCATGCCGCCGAGCGCCGCCCGCTGCAGGATGTGCTGACCGCGATCCGCCTCAACACGCCGGTTTGCGAGGTCGGGCTGGAGCTGACCGCCAATGCCGAGCGCCATCTGAAGCCGCCGCTGGAGATGGCGCGCCTTTTCCGCCGTCACCCTGAAGCGCTGGCCGAGACGCTGCGCTTCGCCGACGAATTGACCTTCTCGCTCAGCGACCTCGAATACAACTACCCGGACGAGCCGACCGAATCCGGCCTCGGGCCGCAGGCCGAGCTCGAACGCCTGGCCCGCGAAGGGGCGGTCAGGCGCTATCCGGCCGGCGTTCCCGAATATGTGCTGGAACGCATCGACAGCGAGCTCGCGCTGATCGAGCGGCTGAACTATGCGCGCTATTTCCTGACCGTCCACGACATCGTCAAATTCGCCCGCAGCAAGGACATCCTCTGCCAGGGCCGCGGCTCGGCCGCCAATTCGATCATCTGCTTCTGCATCGGCATCACCGAGGTCGGCCCCGAGCGTATCGACACACTCTTCGAGCGCTTCATCTCGGAGGAGCGCAACGAGCCGCCCGACATCGACGTCGACTTCGAGCATGAAAGGCGCGACGAGGTCATCGCCTATATTTACGACAAATACAGCGCCAAGCGCACGGCGCTTGCGGCCGCCGTCATCAGCTATCGCGGCCGCTCCGCTCTGCGCGAGGTGGCCAAGGCCATGGGTCTGTCGGAGGACGTGCGCAGCGCGCTGTCCAGCACCATCTGGGGCTGGTCGACCTCCGAGCTCGGCGAAAGGGAAGCCAATGCCGGCGGCCTCGACCGCACCGATCCGCTGTCGCGCCAGGTGCTGGAGCGCGCCAACGAGATCATGGGTTTTCCCCGCCACCTCTCCCAGCATGTCGGCGGCTTCGTCATCACCCGCGACCGGCTCGATGAGGTCGTGCCCATCGTCAAGACGGCGATGGAGGAGCGCAAGATGGTCGAGTGGGACAAGGACGATCTCGACGCGGTGAAGATCCTCAAGGTCGACGTGCTGGCGCTCGGCATGCTGACCTGTCTGAAGCGCGCCTTCACCTTGCTCACCGACCATTATCCGCAAGCGCGGGATCCGTTTGGACGGCCTTACGTGCTCGCCACCCTTCCCGAGGAGCACGAGGACGTCTACGCCATGATCCAGAGGGCCGACACGCTCGGCGTCTTCCAGATCGAGTCGCGCGCGCAGATGTCGATGCTGCCGCGTCTCAAGCCGGAAAATTTCTACGATCTCGTCATCGAGGTGGCGATCGTGCGCCCCGGCCCGATCCAGGGCGATATGGTGCATCCCTATCTGCGCCGGCGGCAGGGCAAGGAGGCGGTCCATTACCCCAGCCTGGAGCTCAAGAAGATCCTCGGCAAGACGCTGGGCGTGCCGCTTTTCCAGGAACAGGCGATGAAGATCGCCATCGTCGCCGGCGGCTTCAGGCCGGGTGAGGCCGACGAGCTGCGCCGCGCCATGGCGACCTTCAAGCGCACCGGCACGATCGGCAATTACCGCCAGCGCATGATCGACGGCATGGTCGGCAATGGCTACGACAAGGAGTTCGCCGAGCGCTGCTTCAAGCAGATCGAAGGCTTTGGCGAGTACGGCTTTCCCGAAAGCCACGCCGCCTCCTTCGCGCTGCTGGTCTATGCTTCCTGCTGGTTCAAGACCTTCTACCCGGATGTCTTCTGCGCCGCGATCCTGAATGCGCAGCCGATGGGTTTCTATCAGCCGGCCCAGCTCGTCCGCGACGCGCGCGACCATGGCGTCGAGGTGTGCGAAGTCGACATCAATCATTCCGTCTGGGACTGCACCCTGGAGGCCACCGCCTTCGATCCGTCCCGCATCCTCGAGCGCCACGCCTCGATGCGCGGCGTCATCGAGACGGCGCATGCCGTCAGGCTCGGCTTCCGCCAGATCAAGGGCCTGTCCAAGGAACGCATGGAAGCCGTCGTCGCGCAGCGCGGCGGCGGCTATCGATCGGTCAGGGATGTCTGGCTGCGCTCCGGCCTCGATGTCGGCGAGATCGAAAGACTGGCTGAGGCCGACGCCTTCCGCTCGATCGGCCTCGACCGCCGGGCCGCGCTCTGGGAAGTCCGGGCGCTAGACGGCAGGAGCGCCGCCGAGAAGCTGCCGCTGTTCGACCAGCCGTCGCTTCGCCTGCGCGAGCTGGAGCCGGAAACGAAACTGCCGAAAATGCCGCTCGGCGAGCATGTCGTGCATGACTACCGCTTGCTCGGCCTGTCGCTGAAGGAGCACCCCGTCGCCTTCTTGCGTGAAAGGCTTACCCACGCCGGCATCACCCCCAATGCCCAGCTGCCGTCGGTGCGCGACGGCCGCCGCGTCTCCGTCGCCGGCCTCGTGCTGGTCCGCCAGCGTCCTGGCAAGGGCAACGCCATCTTCCTGACGCTGGAGGACGAAAAATCGATCGCCAACGTCATCATCTGGCCGCGCGTCTTCGACCGCTTCCGCCCGGTGGTGATGGGCGCCCGCTTCATCCGCGTCACCGGCAAGCTGCAGCATGAATCAAACGTCATCCACATCGTCGCCGACAGGATCGAGGATTTGACCTCCTGGCTGAGCGTGCTGCTGGAGTCCGCCAATTGCCCGGTCATCGAGCCCGCCGAACGGCCGGTTGGATCAAAGGCCGACGCAAGCCGTGGCCTGCCGGTCCATCAGAATCTTGAAGCCCTGTCGGGTGCTGCACAACAGGTCATGCCGAAAGGACGGAATTTTCAGTAGGATGACACGAGGAAGACGCCCGACTACGTGTGCCGTCACGATGCACAACTTTGATGTCGGCGGGACAGCGCCCCCCTCTGTCCTGCCGGACATCTCCCCCACAAGGGGGGAGATCGATGTCTCGCCAGCTTTCGCCAATCGCCAACGTTGCAGGATACGCTGGGCGCCGCAGCTGCCAATCTCCCCCCTTGTGGGGGAGATGGCCGGCAGGCCAGAGGGGGGCGCGAAGGATCGCCAACCTACGTCGCGCTGCGCCTATGAGCCCGCTCACGAAGGCCCGCCGAGCCGCGGCGGCGGTGGCGCCAGCATGTCCTCGGCCGAGATCGTGCGCGCCTCCGAAGGCAGCATGATGGGGATGCCGTCGCGCACCGGATAGGCGAGCTTCGCCACGCGCGAGACCAGCTCGCCGCGCTCCGGATCCCAGGTCAGCGGCCCCTTGGTCAGCGGGCAGGCCAACAACTCCAGCAATTTCGGGTCAACCTCGGCTTTTCGTCCGTCACGTCCGTCCGCTGGCATCGCACTTTTCCATTGTCCAATTCCCCCGGCACTAAGTGTGTTGAGATTCAGGTCAGGCCGAGTCGAGAACGGCGGATTCCGAGAACCGGAGCGGAGCGTACTTGAAGTACGTGAGCACCGGAAGCGCAGGAAGCCGCCGTTCGCAGGCCGGGCTCACCTGAATATCAATACACTTATTGCAGGCTGGACCCGAACTCGTCATCCTCGCGCGCCAGCGTCATTTCGGTGATGGCGATCAGCGTTTCGGCGCGCGTCTTCAGGTCCGGCGCTTCCAGGAGCGCCTGTTTCTCGGCCGGCCCGTAGGGCGCCATCATCGACAGCGCATTGACCAGCATGCCGTTTTCGGCGCGGCTGACGCTTTCCCAATCGGCCTCGAGGTCGTTGGCCTGCAGATAGGCGCGAAACGCCTTGAGCAGCGCCGGCCGGTCGATCTCGGCGGCGGCCGGGTCCTCCTCGAGGTCAGCCAGGAAGGGCATGATCTTGCACTGCCGGAACGGCGCCTTTGCCGCGAGCTCCTGCACGATGCGGAACCGGCACACGCCCTGCAGCGAGATCAGGTACCGGCCGTCGCCCGTCTCGGCGAGAGAGATGATGCGCCCGGCGCAGCCGACGCTGCACAGCTCCGGCTCGCCGTCGTCGCGCAATGCGCCGTCGAGGCTCGGCTGGATCATGCCGATCAGCCGCGAGCCGGCCATCGCCTGGTCGATCATCTGCAGATAGCGCGGCTCGAAGATGTTGAGTGGCATGCGGCCGCCGGGCAGCAGCAGCGCGCCGGCGAGCGGAAACACCGGGATTGCCGGCGGCAGATCCTTGGCCAGCCGGTAGAGGGCGTTACCGACGCGCACCGCGACCCTCCCAACGCAACGCCGGCAAGTGCATCACCCTGCAATCTCCTCTCGCACCCTCGATCGGCACAGCCCTTATCTGGCGCTGGCACTCCTCCGCTCAAGCCTGCCGGTCGCGACAGCCGGCAAAAAACTTCAGAGCATGTCTCCCGAAAGTGGGAACCGGTTTCGGGATTAAAGACATGCTTAAATCAAAACCCAAAGCGCATGGAGCGAATCTGAAAGATCGCGACGCGCTTTGAGCGCAATTCCGGGACAAGGGCGCAGCGGCCTTCGTCCGGAATTGCGTCAGAACAAATACCTAGAGCGTTTCGCGTTTCTGTGAAACGCCGAAATGCTCTACGAGAACAGCAGCGACGACAGCTTGCGGCGTGCCGCCAGCGTCGCCTCGTCGGTCATTCCCCAGGCCTCGAACAACTTCAGCAGCTGCGCCCTGGCGCCGTCGTCGTTCCAGCTGCGGTCAGCCTTGACGATCGAAAGCAGATTGTCGGCGGCGGCATTGCGATCGCCGCGCGCGTTCTGGATCATCGCCAGATCGAAGCGCGCCTGATGGTCGGCTGGGTTGGCGGCGAGCCGGCGCTCGAATTCGGCCGGATTGCCAAGCGCGGCCGCTTCGGCCGCCAGCGTCATCTTGGCGCGCAGCGCGGCGAGCGCCGGCGCGTCCTTCTTGTCCTCGGGCGCCCGGGCCAGAACCGCCTCGGCGCCTTCCGCGTCGCCGGCGTCGAACAGGATTTCGCCCAAGCCGGCGATCGCCTCCAGCGTCTCCGGCGCCTGCTCGAGGATCGCGTCATAGATGTCGGCCGCGGTCTGCACGTCGCCGGCCGTGCGCGCCTCGGCGGCAGCGGCCAGCGCGTCGGCAATCTGCGGCGCGCCGCCGCCCTTGCCGCCGACCTTCTGGATGAATTGGTTGATCTGGCTTTCGGGAATGGCGCCCATGAAGCCGTCGACCGGTTGGCCGTCCTTGAAGGCGATGACCGCGGGGATGGACTGGATGCCGAGCTGGCCGGCGATCGAGGGGTGGTCGTCGATGTTCATCTTGACCAGCTTGACCTTGCCGCCGGCTGCCTGCACCGCCTTTTCCAGCTGCGGCGTCAGCTGCTTGCACGGCCCGCACCATGGCGCCCAGAAGTCGACCAGCACCGGCTGGCGCCGCGATTCCTGGATGACGTCGGCGGCGAAAGTCGCGGTGGTGGTGTCCTTGATCAGGTCGGCCGCCGCCGGCGCCTCGCCCAGCGAAACCTTGGGGCGGTCGCCGCCGCCATATTGCACCGTCTGGGCGTACTGGCCGCCATTGCCGCCGAACGCGCCGCTATACGGATTGTTGTCGCTCATCATGTCGCCCTTTCGGTCGCGCTTTCAGGCGCGTCATTGTCGGATTTCGGAACCGCCTTCCATGTGGCGATCAAGCCCTGACTTTCAAGATTGTGAGACGTTCAGGATAACAGGATCGTGGCCGGTTGCCTCGACGAATCTGATCAGATCGGCGGCGGCGATCGAGGTCGTCGCCTCATTGGTCAGCGGATGGCCGTTGATGACGTCGTGGCTCATCAACGCTTGGTCGAGAACGACCTTCACCCGCCCTTCCGTGTCGTTGATCAGGCCGAAGACGGTGACCGCGCCGGGGATGACGCCGAGCAGCTCCATCAGCATCTCGGGCTTGCCGAACGACACCCGGCTGGCGGCGCCGATCAGGTGATGGATCTGCTTCAGGTCGACGACGGCTTCCTCGCCGACGGTGACAAGGAAATAATTGTCCTTCTTGTCCTTGAGGAACAGGTTTTTGGTGTGGCCGCCGGGAATCTCGCCGCGCAAGGACTGCGAATCGGAGACGGTGAACAGCGGCGGGTGCCTGACCGTCGAGACGGAAATGCCGAGATCGGCAAGAAATTGATTGAGCTCGGCTTCGGTCTTCGGCATCGGTCCTCGCGCGGTCAAAAGAGCGGTCACGCCGTTTACGGCCAACAATGCCCTCGGGGCAAGGCCGCAGGGCAATTCCTGGAAAGGCGCGCGGAAGCTTCGAGCGCGGATTTGCGATCCGCCGGTTCCGCGCCGCTTCGATGCTTTCGAGGCGGACGTCGCCGCGGGAAAAATTCGCCGCAAAAAAGACCGTCATTTCCCTGTTGCAATCGCCGCGCTCTTCGGCCATATAGGCGCGGCTTGCGGCCCGAGGCCGCGCGAGCGGGTGTAGCTCAGGGGTAGAGCACAACCTTGCCAAGGTTGGGGTCGGGCGTTCGAATCGCCTCACCCGCTCCAGTTTCCTCCACCGAGGATCAAGCAATCGAAAAGCCGCGGTTTCGCCGCGGCTTTTTCGCGTCTGGACCATTTGAGCTTCTTGATCTTCGAAGCTTCCCGGATTGCCGGGGAAGTGACGACATCTGCCGCCGGCAGTTGGCGCGGGTCATCCGGGAAGTGCCGCCATCCATCAGACTTGGGTCGCACGCCAAAGGGACTGTAGAGCCTCTTTTGCCGGGCACCTGACAACTATATGTTGAGTGAAAGTGCCGGAACTAAATCCGGCCGGACTGTTTCGCGGGGCGCAGTTCCTGCGAGTCGTTGCGTTGGGGCATACTAGATCAAAGAACGTCGGCCATGAGGTTCACAGCCTTACGGGATCCGTGCGGCCAATGGATGGTGTATGACCTGCTTTCGGGTTATCCGGCGCAGGTTGGGGACATATTGTTGCTCGGCCTGAGCCGCGAGGAGGCGGAGCGGCTTGCCGGACAGGCGGATCAATCGGCGCCGCAGCCATTTCGTCCGTATTGCAGCCATTTATCGATACTCTGCCGTTCCGATCCGGAACAATCGCACTCGTCGGAGATTTGGATGCGCCGACCGAGGGAGCGCCGATGAGGTTCGCAGCGATGCAGGATCCGTGTGACGACTGGCTTGTCCATGATCTGGCTCTCGACCTCCCGGCGGAGATGGATGGCCGGGTGCTGATCGGGCTGACGCATGGCGAAGCCGAGGATCTGGCCGACCAGGCCAATGCGGGAATTGGCGGGCAGGTTGTCGATTCGCCGGTTTCCTTCGCCAGCGTCGCCTGAGGACGCGGTCCGCAGAGCCGAGATTCAACCCCAGATCACATCGGATAACATTTGCGTGCCAACGCATTTCAACCTTGCGCCGGCTTCTATATCCCCTTCCAGGGCCGAGAACCGCCGGCGGTGAGTGGCCTTCACCGCGACACGACGTGACCAGACGGCCCGTTTCGGAGAAAAGCGGTTTCTACCGCTTCCTCCATCATAGGGAGTGTCATCATGCGTTCTTTCATCGCAAAAATCGTCGCGGCCGCTTCGATCCTCGCGGCCATCCCGCTTTCAAGCGCCTATGCGGTGCACCGTCACCACAGGGCGCAGGTTGACACCATGAGCACCGCATCGGTTCCGGCGAACCCGGAAGCGAGAGCGGCCATGGAGCAGTTGCTGGGCGTGAAACAGGGTATCCGTGAGGCCCGGGAGATGGGCAAGATCACGCAGGACCAGGCCCGCGACCTGATGCGGCAGGCGGACGCCATCCAGCCCACCCGAGGCCGTTCGGCGATCGGGCAGATCAACCAGTTGGATCAGCGGCTTCAGAATGCTTCCGGCCAAGGGACCTATATCGGCAGCGGCGGCGATGGCGGCTACTATCCGAACGGCTGACGACCCGAGCGCTCCCCCCCCGCAATGCGGCCGCCGGTGTGATCGAGCCCTGCCGCGCCTCACACCGGGGCCGTCGCGTTCCCACGATGCCAAGGCGGAGATAACGCCCGCGGGCCGCCGACCGTCCCGAGACTCACGGAGCTGTTATGCCAGCCGCGCCCGGGTCGTCCGCGGCGTCGCCAGCAGCAGGCTGGTCTCGCTGCCTGTTATGCCAGGGATCAGCCTTATCCGGCGCAGCACGGCGTCGAAATCGGTGAGCGAGGCGGTGCCGAGCTCCACCACGAGGTCCCAGCGGCCGTTGGTGGTGTGGATGGTCGAAACCTCGGGCAGGCCGCCGAGCGCCCGGATGACACGGTCGGCGGCATGGCCCTCGATCTCGATCATCATCACGCCGCGTATCCTCTGATCGACCGCGTCGGCGCGCAGCACCACCGTGTAGCCGATGATCTCGCCGGATTTTTCCAGCCGCTCCATGCGCGACCGGACCGTGGCGCGCGAGACGCCGAGATCGATGGCGAGATCGGAAACGCTGCGCCGCGCATCATGCCGCAGAAGCGTGACCAGTCTTTCGTCGAGCGCGTCCATGATTGCTCATCCTGATCAAGTTGGATGTGCAGAATGATAGATTACCCTTCTCGAAATGCCAATTTCGTCTGTTCAAACCGCCAGCGCCTGATGATCCAATCAGCCAATCAATCGTAAGGGCTGAAAAAATCATGCGCTGCAGGATCGTCGGCGCGCCGGTGCAGGACGGCGCAGGCAGGATGGGATGCGAGATGGGGCCGAGCGCGCTGCGCACGGCAGGTCTCGTCTCGGTGCTGGCCGAGCTCGGCCATGAGGTCGAGGACTGGGGGGCGGTCGAGAAGGCCGCGGCGCGCCCGGTGGTGGTGCACGGCAACCTCGCGCTCAAGGCGCTGCCCGAGATCTCCGCCTGGACCGCGGCAATTGCCGAGACCGCCTACGCCGCTTCCAGGGACGCCGTGCCGATCTTCCTCGGCGGCGACCATTCGATCTCCGCCGGCACGGTGTCCGGCGTGGCGCGCCGCGCCGCCAAACGCGGCCGGCCGCTCTTCGTGCTGTGGCTCGACGCTCATCCGGATTTCCACACGCTCGACACCACCACCAGCGGCAATCTGCACGGCGTGCCGCTCGCCTATGCCAGCGGCCAGGCGGGCTTCAAGGGTTATTTCCCGGATCTGCCGCAGGCGGTCGACCCGGCCCGCATCTGCGCCATCGGCCTGCGCAGCGTCGATCCGGCCGAGCGCCGCGCGCTCGCTGAAGCCGGCGTCACCGTGCATGACATGCGCGCCATTGACGAGCACGGCATCGCGCCCTTGCTGCGCGCTTTCCTCGCCCGCGTCGAAAAGGAGAACGGGCTCTTGCATGTCAGTCTCGACGTCGACTTCCTCGACCCGTCGATCGCGCCGGCCGTCGGCACCACCGTTCCCGGCGGCGCCACCTTCCGCGAGGCGCATCTGGTGATGGAGATGCTGTCCGACAGCTGTCTCGTCTCCAGCCTCGACCTGGTCGAATTGAACCCGTTCCTCGACGAGCGCGGCCGCACCGCGACCCTGATGGTCGACCTCACCGCCAGCCTTATGGGCCGCCGCATCATGGACCGCCCGACCCGCAGCCATTCCGGGAGCCTCTGATCATGACCCAGCCTTCTCGCCTCGCCATCGTTCCCTTCGTCAGCGTCGACCGCATGATGAAGCTGGTGCTCGCCATCGGCGTCGAGCGCTTCCTCACCGAGCTCGCCGCCTATATCGAGGAGGATTTCCGCCGCTGGGAGCTGTTCGACAAGACGCCGCGCATCGCCTCGCACAGCCATGATGGCGTCATCGAGCTGATGCCGACCAGCGACGGCAAGATGTACGGCTTCAAATATGTCAACGGCCATCCGAAGAACATGCGCGAGGGCCGCCAGACCGTCACCGCCTTCGGCGTGCTGGCCGATGTCGGCTCCGGCTATCCGATGCTGCTCACCGAAATGACCATCCTGACGGCGCTGCGCACGGCGGCCACCTCCGCCGTGGCCGCCAAATACCTGGCGCCGAAGGGCTCGCGCGCCATGGCCATCATCGGCAACGGCGCCCAGTCGGAATTCCAGGCCATCGCCTTCAAGGCGCTGCTCGGCATCGACAAGCTGCGGCTCTACGACATCGACCGTTCGGCTTCCGAAAAATGCGCCCGCAACCTGGCGGCCAAGGGTTTTGACATCACCATCTGCGCGACCGGCCAGGATGCCGTGGAGGGCGTCGACATCATCACCACGGTGACCGCCGACAAGCAGTATGCAACCATCCTCACCGACAACATGGTCGGCTCCGGCGTCCACATCAACGCCGTCGGCGGCGACTGCCCGGGCAAGACGGAACTCCACCGTGACATCCTTCTGCGCTCCGACATCTTCGTCGAGTTCCCGCCGCAGACGCGCATCGAGGGCGAGATCCAGCAGCTCGACGCCGACCATCCGGTGACCGAGCTGTGGCAGGTGATGACCGGGAAGGCAAAGGGCCGCAAGGCGCCCGAGCAGATCACGCTGTTCGATTCCGTCGGCTTCGCCACCGAGGATTTTTCGGCGCTTCGCTATGTTCGCGACCAGCTCCAGGCCACGGGCCTCTATGAGGAGCTCGACCTGCTCGCCGACCCCGACGAGCCGCGCGACCTGTTCGGCATGCTGGAGAGGGCCGCCATGCAGCCGGCTGCGTGAGCGAACGAGCGCGTAATCTCCCCCCTTGAGGGGGAGATGGCCGGCAGGCCAGAGGGGGTCGGTCCGACTGGGCTCGGCTTGCTTCTGCAGATGGAGGTTGGCGCTTCACGCGCAGCGACCCCCTCTGTCGCCTTCGGCGACATCTCCCCCTCAAGGGGGGAGATAACGCACTACCCCCGCGCCGCGCAGCTCTCCCGTTCCACCAGCACCGGCGCCAGCACTTCGCGCCTTGACGGCGCTTCCGGTTCGCCCAGCCTCTCGAGCAGCAGGCTCACCGCGCGCGTGCCGATCTTTTCGACCGGCTGCGCGATGGTCGTCAGCGGCGGCCAGGTGGTGACGGCATAGGGGATGTCGTCGAACCCGACCATCGAGATGTCGTCTGGAACCCGCAATCCGCGCGACCGCAGCGCCGTGACCGCGCCCATCGCCATCAGGTCGTTACAGGCGAACACCGCCGTGATGCCCGGCGCCTGCGCCATCAGCTGCTCCATCGCCAGGCGCCCGCCGGCGAAATGATAGTCGGAATCGACGACCGACGAGGCCGGCAGCTCGAGCCCCGCCTCTTCGAGCGCGCGTGCGAAACCGCGCAGGCGGGCGGGGCTGGAGCTGGAATCGCGCGGGCCGCCGATGACGCCGATCTTTTCATGCCCAAGCCCGGCCAGATATTTGCCGGCGAGATAGCCGCCATGATCATGGTCGACCAGCACCGAATCGACATTGACCGACTGGATCTCGCGGTCGAGCAGCACCGCCGGCACGCTGGGCAGCAGGCGGGCGAACACCCGCGCGTGGTCGGACGAGCCGGCGAAGATCAGCCCGTCGATCTGCTTGGCCATCAGCACCGAGAGGTAGCGCTCTTCCTTTTCGGCGTTGCCGTCGGAGTTGCACAGGATCACCGTGTAGCCGGAGACGAAGCCGGCATCCTCGATCTGCCGCGCGACGCTGGCGAAGAACGGGTTGGAATTGTCGGGCAGCAGCAGGCCGATGGTCTTGGTCTCGCCGCGCCGCAGACTCCGCGCCACCGAGTTCGGGCTGTAGCGGAGCGCCGCGATCGCGGCGCGCACCCGCTCGGCCGTTTCCGGCTCGACGTGGCGGGTACGGTTCATCACATGCGAGACCGTTGCGACGGACACCCCCGCATGGCGCGCGACATCGGCAATGGTCGTCATGGCCCGTTTCCCCAGGCAGTCCTTAAAGCAGGCTGAAGAGCGTGCAGCTGAATAAAATCATGCTCTTCGACCCGGAACCTTCCGCAACAACCCTCTTCCGGTACGCGTCTAGGGCGGCCGCCAGCACGATGACAAGGCCGATCACGGAGGGTTCGAGATTCTCATAGATGCCGGGCAATTGCCGTCTACGCGACGGATAACCTCCGCCGCGATGCCGGCGATTGGCCCCGCCGAAGGATGGACCCTTATCCGCGCCATTCTCCCTCGATACCGGTAATCGGTTGCGTAACCGATTACGCGGCAAAGTAGAGCCGGGATTGGGCCGGCGTCAATACCGGGGAACAACGCCTCGGGCCGATGCCGGCGCCGTCACCGCCAGCCCAGCGCCGGCGCGACGTGCTTCAGGATCGACTCGATGACATGGGCGTTGTAGTCGACGCCGAGTTGATTGGGCACGGTGAGCAGCAGCGTGTCCGTCTCGGCGATCGCCTCGTCTTCCCTGAGCTGTTCGACCAGCTTATCCGGCTCGGCGGCATAGGTGCGGCCGAACACGGCCCGCTTCTCCGGCTCGATATAGCCGAAATGGTCCTCGCCCTCGCTGCCGCCGAAATAGGCGCGGTCCATGTCGTTGACCAAGGCAAAGATGCTGCGGCTGACTGAGACGCGCGGCTCCCGCGCATGGCCGGCTTCCTTCCACGCGGCGCGGTAGGCTCTGATCTGCTTGGCCTGCTGGACGTGCAGCGGCTCACCGCTTTCGTCGAATTTCAGCGTCGAGCTCTGCAGGTTCATGCCGAGCTTGGCCGCCCACACGGCGGTGGCGTCGGTGGCCGCGCCCCACCAGATGCGGTCGCGCAGGCCAGCCGAAAAGGGTTCGAGCCTGAGCAGCCCGGGCGGGTTGGGGAACATCGGCCGCGGGTTGGGCTGGGCGAAGCCTTCGCCGCGCAACAGGTCGAGGAAGATTTCGGCGTGGTTCCGCGCCATGTCGGCGTCGCTCTTGCCCTCTTGCGGCACGTAGCCGAAATAGCGCCAGCCATCGATCACCTGCTCGGGCGAGCCGCGGCTGATGCCCAGCTGCAAACGCCCGCCGGCGATGAGGTCGGCGGCACCCGCGTCCTCGGCCATGTAGAGCGGGTTCTCATAGCGCATGTCGATAACGGCGGTGCCGAGCTCGATCCGCTTGGTCTTGGCGCCCGCCGCGGCCAGCAGCGGGAACGGCGAGGCGAGCTGCCGGGCAAAATGGTGGACGCGAAAATAGGCGCCGTCGGCGCCGAGCTCCTCGGCCGCGACCGCGAGGTCGATCGATTGCAGCAGCGCGTCGGCGCCCGAGCGCGTGCCCGATTGCGGCGAGGGCGACCAATGCCCGAACGACAGAAATCCGATCTTCTTCATGTGCTCCGTTCCTGCTGGAGCGGCTCGTCGGCCGCTCAAATGCCTTGTTGCTCCCGCAGATAGCCAGGGCAGCGCCGCGATACAACGGACACCGAACGGATACAGACCGTCAATGAGTCTTCGAAATGCTACCGTGCCGCCCCCCCGCCATGCGGAACCATAAGCTCATCTCCGGCATTCTCGCTCCCGCCGGAGCGCTGTATCGTTTGCGCCAGCCGATGATTCCCCAGCATTGGACGATGCCTTCATGCATGGCCTGACGCCCATACTTTCCACCGTGACGGCCTCTTTCCTGGCCTCCTTCGTCGAAGTGGTCGAAGCCTTCACCATCGTGCTCGCCGTCGGGGTGACGCGCAGCTGGCGCCCCGCGCTGACGGGTGCAGCACTTGCGCTCATCCTGCTGGCGGCGCTGGTGCTTATTTTCGGGCCGCTGCTGGCGCTCATCCCCATCGCCGTCCTGCAATTCGTGGTCGGCGTGCTCCTGATCCTGTTCGGCATGCGCTGGCTCCGGAAGGCGATCCTGCGCAGCGTCGGCGTGATCGCGCTGCATGACGAGGAGCAGGCCTTTTCCAAGGAGACGGAGGTGCTGCGGCGGCAGGCCGGCGACCGCCGGGCCGACTATCTGGCTGCCGTTGCGTCGTTCAAGGCGGTGCTGCTCGAGGGCGTCGAAGTGGTGTTCATCGTCATTGCCGTCGGCGCCGCGCATGGCCAGACGCTCTATGCCGGCCTTGGCGCGCTGGCGGCCTTCGTGCTGGTGATGCTGATCGGCCTTGCCGCGCACCGGCCTTTGGCGCGCGTGCCCGAGAATGCGCTGAAATTCGTCGTCGGGCTGATGTTGACCAGCTTCGGCGTGTTCTGGACCGGCGAGGGGCTGGGCGCGCAGTGGCCAGGCGCCGATCTCGCTCTGCTCGCCATCTTCGCCGTCATCGCCGCCGCATCCTTCGCCATTATGCGCTGGCTGCGCGGCGCTTACCCGGCGCCCGCCAGGAGAATTGCCCGATGATCCGTCTTGTCTTCAAGGAACTCGTCGGCATGTTCGTCGACGACGGCAATCTTGCGCTGCTGGCCCTGATCCTGATCGCGCTCGTTACCGCCGTGGTGAAGGTCCTGGGACTGCCCCCGCTTGTCGGCGGCTTCCTGCTCCTCGCCGGCTGCCTGGCGATTCTCCTGCAGAGCACGCGCCGCGCCGCGCGCGACAAGGCACGCTGAGGGGCATTTGTACTCGGGAAAATCAGCGCAAACGCAGGAGAATTGGCGCAAGCCTCTCAACCTCGTCATCCACGGGCGGAGCGAGGCGAAGCGGAGCGCAGACCCGAGGATCCATTCCGTGATCTTGGCCGAGGAACGCAGCGGAGCAGAATTCTGCACCGTGGCAACGCCTCCACGTCACGGAATGGATACTATGGTCTGCGCGCGTCGCTTCGCTCCTGGCTCCGCCATAGAATGAGGACCTGACACGCGCTTCCGCCGATCTCCAAGCACGCCGTCTGCAAACGCAGACAAAGCGGCTGCGCCGGAAACCTAATAAACCGTGAAAAGCGTCGGCAGATGGCCGGCGAGGCGGGCATACTCGACCGCCTCGATGAGCGGAAACAGCGCCAGGAAATAGAGCCCGTCGCGGAACGTCCTGCGCAGCGCGCCCGTCGAAAACAGCCACTGCGACTCGTCGCGATAAAGCATCGGATTCGGCCAGAAGGACGGCGTGCGTTCGGCATAGGCCGCGTACGCCGCGCCGAACTTGCCGGCGAGATACGCGGCCTCCTTGCGCGCCGTGAAGCGGAAGACGAAGAAGCTTGCCAAGCCGAGCATTGCGGCCGCCAGCACCGAGCCGAACATCAGCCCGATACCGACCGCGCCGACGGTCGAGAAGAAATAGAGCGGGTTCCGGGTCACCGAGAACGGGCCGGACACGATCAGCTCGTCATTCTTCCTGCCGCCGACGAAAAGGATGCTCCACAACCGGCCCAGGAAGCAGGCCAGCACCATCACGAAGCCGATCGTCTCCAGCGCTTCATGTCCGTTCGATCCTTCGGCCAGCGCCGGTCTGCTGAAGAGAAGCAGGATGACGGCAAGCACGGCTGCCACCTGCACGACGATCAGGCGCTTGTGCTGGTCGAACGCTTTCGGCGCCGCTTTGAGGGACGTGTAGGCCATTCTTTCTCACCGCTGCGGCGCCGAGACGGACGCCGGGCTTTGTCTAGCTCTTCCGTCGGGCGATGACGAGACCCGGCGAATGTTTTTGGCCGACCTTACGAATTTGTAAGGATGCGGACAGGCCGCGGTGAATTTACCCGCCTAGCCTGATTGCCACGGTTTGTCGGCTTGAACAGAGCACGGACGACCGGCTCCTACAGGATGACAGCCATCGCAATGACCATGACAGCCAACGAATACGGGTCCGAACTGAACAGGGTCCCGGACGCCACCCTCGATTTCTGGCTGATCAAGGTCATGGCGGTGACCATGGGCGAGACGGCTGCCGATTATCTCGCCGTCAATCTCGGTCTCGGCCTTACTGTCACGTCGCTCATCATGGCCGGCATCCTGGTCATCGCGCTCGCCCTGCAATTCACGCAGAAGCGTTACGTGCCCTGGGCCTACTGGCTGGCAGTCGTCCTGATCAGCATCGTCGGCACCCTGGTCACCGACAACCTCGTCGATAATTTCAGCCTGCGGCTGGAGATGACGACGATAGTCTTCTCGGCCGCCCTCGCCCTGACCTTCATTGCCTGGTACGCCAGCGAGAGGACGCTCTCGATCCACACCATCTTCACCACCAGGCGCGAGATCTTCTACTGGCTGGCGATCCTCTTCACCTTTTCGCTCGGCACGGCCGCCGGCGACCTGTTGGCCGAGCGCTTCGACCTGGGCTATCTCAACACCGGTCTGATCTTCGGCGGCGTCATCGCGGCGATCGCGCTTGCGTGGTTCTTCCTCGGCCTGAACGGCATCCTCGCCTTCTGGCTCGCCTATATCCTGACCCGGCCGTTCGGCGCCTCCTTCGGCGACCTGCTGGCGCAGCCGGTCGAATATGGCGGCATGGGCTTCGGCACCACTTTCACCAGCCTGACCTTCCTCGGCTGCATCGTGGTCATCGTCCTCTACATGACGCTGAAGTGCCTGATCGACGAAGACGAGCAGGCCCTGCTCGACTGAGCGCGATCCCTGAACCAGCCGTCTCGCAAAAATGTGTAGCGGTCTTCGGCCCACGAATGCGTAAAAGCAGATGGTTACAGCAATCCGTCCGCAATTGCGCCAAGACGACGAGATGGGGCATGATGCCGTCCGAAAGCCGCTTCACACGTTTCGGCATCACGTCCTGGAGAACCAGCCAGGAAAGAGCCCGGCCGGCGCCGCCACGCCGGCAAGGTTGAGGCGGCAAGGGCAGCACGGGCGATGCGACTTCTGCTTGTTGAGGACGATCCGAGAACCGCCGACTATATCGTGCGCGGGCTGACCGAGGCCGGCCATGTCTGCGATCTCTTGCGCGACGGCCATGACGGCCTCTTCGCCGCGACCCGCAACGCCTATGACGTGATCGTCGCCGACCGCATGGTTCCCGGCCTCGACGGCCTGTCGATGATCAAGGCGGTGCGCGCCGCCGGCATCCATACGCCGGCTATCTTCCTGACCTCGATCGGCGGCGTCGACGACCGCGTCGAGGGCCTGGAAGCCGGCGGCGACGACTATCTGGTCAAGCCCTTCGCCTTTTCCGAGCTGCTTGCCCGCATCCATGCGCTCGGCCGCCGGCCGGCGGCGCAGGAACAGAAGACGGCGCTGCGCGTCGCCGACCTCGAAATGGACCTGATCCAGCGCCGCGTGACTAGGCAGGGCCAGCCGATCGACCTGCAGCCGCGCGAATTCAGCCTGCTCGAGGTGCTGATGCGCGGCGAGGGCCGCGTCATCACCCGCACCATGCTTCTGGAGCGCGTCTGGGATTTTCATTTCGACCCCAAGACCAGCGTCGTTGAAACGCATATCAGCCGGCTGCGGGCCAAGGTCGACAGGCCGTTCGACGTGCCGCTGATCCACACCGTGCGCAACACCGGCTACAGCCTGCATGTTCCGGCCTGATCCCGCATCCGCGATTGCGGGGCGACCAAACGGCTTCGCGATCGCATGAGCGAGAGGCGCTCCAGCCTTCTGCGCAGCACGCCGTTCAGGCTGGCGCTGACCTTCGCCTTCCTGTTCCTGCTGGCCTTCATCCTGTCCGGCGCGGTCGTCTATCAACTGATGAGCGCCTCGCTCGCCAGGCAGCTCGATCAATCGATCAAGGAGACCTATTCGCTGATCGCCGCGACCCATGCCGAGAGCGACGAGGAGGATCTCGTCTCCGCCGTCAGGGACCATGCCCAGTTCAGCCAGGACAAGGACGAGATCTTTTCCCTCACCGATAAGCCCGGCAACCGTCTCGCCGGCGATTTCACCGCCTCCGGCCTGCCGGACGGGTTTTCCATGTTCGCCGCGAACTTGCCGGGCGTGCCGCCGGGTACCGAATATCGCGCCTATTCCGGCACGGTCGGCGATAACAATCTGACGGTCGCCTTCTCGCTTTCGGAAACCGAGGATCTCGAGAGGATCGTGCTAATGAGCTTCGGCTGGGCGACGCTCGCCATCACCGTTCTGGCGATCGGTGGCGGCGCTGTGCTTGCCTCGCGCGTCCAGCGGCGCCTCGATGGCATCGCCAGCACCATGGTCGACGTCTCGCATGGGCGGCTCGACGCCCGCATCCCGCTGATCGGCAGCGGCGACGACATCGACGCCGTCTCCGCGCAGGTGAATGCGGCGCTCGAGCGCCTGTCGGGCCTGGTCGACGGCATGCGCGAGGTGAGCGCCAACATCGCGCATGACCTCAAGACGCCGCTCAACCGGCTGCAGATGATCCTGGAATCCGCCGCCGACAAGACGGTGTCGGGCGAGGACATCTCGGCCGAGCTGACCGACGCCCGCGCCGAGAGCCAGCAGATCAACAGCACATTCGACGCGCTTCTGCGCATCGCCCAGATCGAGGCCGGCGCCCGCAAGGCGCGTTTCGTCGATCTCGATGTCGGGCCGATCGTCGAAACCATCGGCGAGGTTTATGCCGATGTCGCGGAGGATGACGGCAAGTCGCTGTCGACGACCATCCTTCCGGATACGAAATGGTACATTCACGGTGACCGGGACCTGCTGATGCAGATGCTCGCCAATCTGGTCGAGAACGCGCTCCGGCATTGCCCACCGGGCACGGCGATCGGGCTTTCGGTGACCAGGGATGGCAGTCACGTCCTCATCCATGTCCGCGACAATGGCCCGGGCATTCCCGCCGAGGAACGCGAAAAAGTGTTCCGGCGGCTCTACCGGCTGGATGCAAGCCGCACGACGCCGGGCAGCGGCCTGGGTCTCAGCCTCGTCAAGGCTGTGGCCGACCTGCATGGCGCCGCCATAACGCTTGAGGATTGCGAACCGGGTCTCGGCGTGACCGTCAGCTTCCCGGCGGTGAAAGCCGCCTGATCCGGATCCGCTTTGGCGGCTAGAGCGTTTCACCGTTTCACGGAAATGGCGAACCGCTCTGTCTCTTTGTTCTACGCAATTCCGAACGGAAAACCGCTCACACTTTTCCTGGAATTGCTCTAGCGCGCGGCGCCGGCCCGGCGGAAATCGGAAGGTGACATGCCGGCAAGCTTGCGAAACGATTTGTTGAAGGCGCTGAGCGAGCCGAAACCGGAATCCATCGCGACTTTCAGCACATTAGCGCCTTCATGCATCAGAAGCGCCTGCGCATAGCTCAGCCGCAAGAGACTGACATATTCGTTGAGCGTCATGCCCGTTGATTTCTTGAACAGGCTCATGGCGTATTTGGGATGGATATCGGCGGCGCAAGCGATGTTCACGCAGTCGATATCGTAGAGAAAATTCTCGGCGATGAAATCGCACATGCGCCCGACATTGCGTGAGGACTGCTGGTCGAAGGGGCTGCCCGCGCCATGCCCGGCGGCGGTTCCGGGCACCAGCCGATAGGGCTCGAAGCGCACCCGCTCTAGCCGAAGCAGCAGCTCGTTGACGGCATGCTCTGTCCTGGCCGGATCCCCCGAGCGCGCATAATCGTTCCAGCGCTTGAAATTGTCATTGTCGGATTGATCGGTCGCATTCGTCACCAGCGTCGCGCCGGTCATCAGCCGGTGGCGGACATCGGCCGGCAGATGCAGCCTGAAGAAATGCACCAGCGGCAGATGCGCGCCGGCATAGACAGCGTCGTCGGAGAGGTCGTCCATCTGGTGCGGCAGCCCGCCCCAGAACAGGCACATCTCGCCGGCCGACAGCGAAATCTCATGCTCGGCCATGCGGTAGTGCACGCTGCCCTGCACGATGAAATTCACCTCGACCTGGGCGTGCCAATGCGGCTTCAGCATCACCAGCGGATGGTTGTGGAACATCTGCAAGGCCAGCGGCAGGCCTTCGACGCTGCTCGCGCCAGGTTGGTAGAACGGACGCTCTGGCATCTTACTTTCCGCCAACTTCTTATTCCCTCTGTCGGGGACAAGCCTTCCGCGCCGCATAGTCTAGCCACGCTCACAGCGAGAGAGCAAATGAATTGGGAGGATTTCAATGCGCACTACACTGACCTGCGCCGCGCTTTTGCTTGCCCTGGGTTCAGGCCCGGCGCTGGCGCAGTCCGGCGAGATCACCATCTGGAGCTGGAACATCGCCGCTTCGTCGCTGAAATCGACGGTCGAGGGCTTCAACAAGAAATATCCCGACATCAAGGTCACGGTTCAGGACCTCGGCAACCAGCCGACCTATGACAAGTCGATCGCCGGCTGCGCCGCCGGCGGCGTCGGACTGCCCGACATCGTCACGATCGAGAACGGCGAGGCCGAGAACTACTGGAGCCAGTTCCCGGACTGCTTCGTCGACCTGCATACGCTGGGCTACACCGCCGAAGACCAGAAGAAATTCCCCGATTTCAAGCGCACCGAGCTCGAGGTCGGCGACAAGGCCTATGCCATGCCATGGGATTCCGGGCCGGTCGCCGTCTTCTACCGCCGCGACTTCTACGAGAAGGCAGGCGTCGATCCGGCCTCGATCAAGACCTGGGACGATTTCATCGCCGCCGGCAAGAAGATCCAGGCCGCCAATCCCGGCGTGTCGATGACCAACGCCGATTTCAACGGCGACACCGAATTCTTCCGCATGATCTCCAACGAGCAGGGCTGCGCCTATTTCGCCGAGGACGGCCAGTCGATCACCGTGGCGGAGCCGAAATGCGTCGACGCCATGACCAAGGTCAAGGAGATGAAGGACGCCGGCATCGTGTCGTCGGCAGACTGGTCGACCAAGATCACCAACAACACCGCCGGCACCGTCGCCACCCAGGTCTATGGCGGCTGGTACGAAGGCACGATCCGCACCGAATCGGCGAAGGAAAGCGGCAAGTGGGGCGTCTATCTGATGCCGAGCCTGACCGCCGACGGACCGCGCGCCGCCAATCTCGGCGGCTCGTCGCTGGCCATCACATCGGCCTCGAAGAACAAGGAGGCGGCCTACGCCTATCTGAAATACACGCTGGAGACCAATGAGGGCCAGATCACCATGCTGAAGGATTTCGGCCTGGTGCCGTCGCTGGTCTCTGCGCTCGACGATCCTTACGTCGCGCAAGGTCAGGAATATTGGGGCGGCCAGGCGGTCTGGAAGGATATCCTCTCCACGCTGCCCAAGGTGGTGCCGAGCCGCGGCACCCAGTTCCAGAGCGACGCCGAGATCATCGTGCGCGCCGTGCAGACCAAATATCTGGCCAACGGCTATCCCGACGCCAAGGCCGCGCTCGACGACGCCGCCAAGCAGATCGCCGCCGCGACAGGTTTGCCGGTGAAGTAGCGCGCCGCTTTTTACCTTCTCCCCTTGTGGGAGAAGGTGGATCGGCGCGCTAGCGCCGAGACGGATGAGGGGTGTTCCAGGGAACGCCAACGTCTCACTCCGCTGGAACACCCTCATCCGGCCGCTGCGCGGCCACCTTTTCCCACAAGGGGAGAAGGGAAAAACAAAGAAAGGAGGAGGCCGATGCGCACCCAGAACGCCACCGCGTACCGCTTCCTCACGCCTTACCTTCTGATCTTCGCCATCTTCTGGATCTGGCCCATCATCTCGTCCTTCATCATCTCCTTCCAGGCGACGCGCACCGTGCCGTGGCGTTTCGCGCCGGCCTTCAACTGGGGCCGCCTGATCGGCGACCCCGCCTTCTACAACGCGCTGAAGAACACACTGCTGATCCTGGTCATCCAGGTGCCGGTGATGATTGCGCTGGCGATCGTCATGGCGGTGCTTCTGAATTCGCCGCTCCTGAAGGCGCGAGGCCTCTACCGCTTCGCCTTCTTCGCGCCCGTTGTGGTCGGCGAAGTCGCCTATTCGGCCGTTTTTCGCCTGATGTTCAGCCTCGACTTCGGCATCGTCAACAAGCTGCTCGATAGCATCGGCCTGCCCAAGGTCGACTGGTTCTCCAACGTCACGCCGGCGATGGCGCTGATCATGATCGCGGTGACCTGGCGGTGGGCCGGCTACAACGCCATCATCATCCTCGCCGGCCTGCAGTCCATTCCGGAGGACGTTTACGAGGCGGCGACGCTCGACCGCGTCAGCAGGGTGAAGCAGTTCTTCCACATAACCTTGCCGCTGTTGAAGCCCGTCATCGTCTTTTGTGCCGTGCTGTCGATCATCGGCACCATGCAGCTCTTCACCGAGCCGTTCCTGATCACCGAGCGTGGCGGCCCCGGCGGTGGCACCGAAACGCTTGGGCTGCTGCTCTACCGCCAGGGTTTTCGGTCGCTCAATTTCGGTTACGCCTCGGCCGTCGCCTACACCATGGCGGGTCTCGCCATCACCATAACGCTCGTGCAGCTCTGGCTGATGAGGGAGCCGAAATGACCTCGCGCTCGCAGACAAGGCTCGGCCGCAGCATCCTGCTGCATCTCTTCCTGACGCCGCTGGCGCTGATCTGGCTGTTCCCGCTGTGGATGATGGTGGTGTTCTCCACCATGCCCGACAACGGCATCTTCAGCCCCAGCATCGAGCTTCTGCCGCATGACGGCTTCATCGACAATTTCAACAATCTGCAGCGCGACACCAATTTCGTCGGCGCCATCGGCATCTCGGTCTCGGTGGCGGTGACCTACACCGTTCTTTCGGTGCTGCTCACCTCGATGGCCGGCTGGGCGCTGGCACGTTACGAGTTCCACGGCAAAGGCGCGGTGGTGGCGATCATCTTCGGCACCATCACGCTTCCCTACGCGGTGGTGCTCATCCCGCAATTCATCATGGTGGCGCGCGACTTCGCTTTGGCCAACACCTGGATCGCGCTGATCGTGCCGCCGCTGTTCAATTCACTCGGCGTGCTCTTCATGCGCCAGGCCTTCTCGATGATGCCGGCCGAACTGTTCGACGCAGCTAGGGTCGAAGGCGTCAAGGAATGGCGCATCTTCCTGTTCGTGGCGCTGCCGCTGGCGCGTCCGATGCTGGCGGCGCTGGCTATCATCCTCTTCCTCGCCTCGTGGAACAATTATCTCTGGCCGCTTTTAATCAACAGCCAGCCCGGCGCCATGACCGCGCCGGTGGCGCTCGGCACGCTGATCGGCCTGACCAAGGTTTCCTGGGGCGGCATCATGGCCGGCGCGGTGATGCTGACCGTGCCGATGCTCATCGTCTTCGTGCTGTTGCAGCGTCATTTCATCGCCGGCATCGCCGCCGGCGCGGTCAAGTAGGAAGGAGCGCAATGGCAGCCGTCACCCTCACCAATGTCGTCAAACGCTTCGGCTCCTTCGAGGTCGTGCACGGCGCCAATATCGACATCGCCGACGGCGAGTTCGTCGTCTTCGTCGGCCCGTCCGGCTGCGGCAAATCCACGTTGCTGAGGATGATCGCCGGGCTGGAGGACATCAGCGGCGGCGACATCGCCATCGGCGGCAAGGTGATGAACGATGTCGAGGCGGCCGACCGCGGCATCGCCATGGTGTTCCAGTCCTACGCGCTCTACCCGCATATGACAGTCGAGCAGAACCTCTCCTTCGGTCTCCGCATGAACGGCAACCCGAAGGCCGACACCGATCGCCGCGTGAAGCGTGCCGCCGAGATCCTGCGCATCGATGAATTGATGCAGCGCCGGCCGAAGCAATTGTCCGGCGGCCAGCGCCAGCGCGTCGCCATCGGCCGCGCCATCGTGCGCGAGCCGCAGGTCTTCCTCTTCGACGAGCCGCTCTCCAACCTCGACGCCGAACTCAGGGTGCAGATGCGGGTCGAGATCTCGCGCCTGCACAAGGAGCTCGGCGTCACCATGATCTATGTGACGCATGACCAGACCGAGGCGATGACGCTGGCCGACCGCATCGTCGTGCTGAAGGCCGGCAATGTCGAGCAGATCGGCGCGCCGCTCGACCTTTATGACGACCCGGCCAACCGATTCGTAGCCGGCTTCATCGGCTCGCCGAAGATGAATTTCCTCAGCGCCAAAGTCGTCGATACGTCAAACAGTGCCGCGATCATCGAGCTCGTCAATCATGGCGGCGCACGATTGCGCAAGCCGCTCCGCGATGCTTTTCCCGCCATCGGCGCCGAAATCGTGCTCGGCGTCAGGCCGGAGCATTTCTTCGAGGCCGGCGAGGGCGATTGCGACATTCCGGTCAAGGCCGACGTAGCCGAGCATCTGGGCTCCGTGAGCTATGTCTACGCCAATTCCGGGCCTGAGGAGCTGATCGTCGAGCGCGAAGCCTCGCGCCAGCGCGCCAGCGGCGATCATTTCACGGTCTCTATCAAGGCGGAACGCTCGCTGCTTTTCGACAAGGCGGGCGCAAGGATCCGCTGACTTTCATTTCCGCCCGATCCCCAAGGCGTGGCGGCGACCCATGGAGAATTCGACATGACATCTGGAAAAATCCGCTGGGGCATTCTCGGGCCCGGCAGCATCGCGAAATCCTTTGCTGGCGGCGTGGCGCAGTCGCGCACCGGCACGCTTGAGGCGCTCGGCGCCCGCAATCCCGTCAAGCCGGGCCTCGCCGAGACTTTTCCGGGCGCGCGCATCCTCGACGGCTATGACGCGCTGCTTACCGATCCAGACGTCGACGCGGTCTACATTTCGATTCCGCATCCCGGCCATGCCGAATGGGCGATCAAGGCCGCCGAGGCCGGCAAGCACGTGTTGTGCGAGAAGCCGCTGGCGCTCACCGCCTTCGAAGCCGACGCCATGATGCACGCCGCGCGCAAGGCCGGTACCTTCCTCGGCGAAGCCTTCATGTACCGGCTGCACCCGCAGACCCGGCAGCTGGTCGAGCTGATCAAGTCGGGCGCCATCGGCGAAGTGCGCATGATCAAGTCGAGTTTTGGATTCGCCATGCCGGGCTTCATGCCCGAGCACCGGCTCTATGCCAACGACCTCGCCGGCGGCGGCATCCTCGATGTGGGTGGCTATCCTGTCTCGATGGCGCGGCTGATCGCGGGCGCCGCGACCGGCCTGCCTTTTGCCGAGCCCGACAAGGTCGTGGGAGCGGCCCATCTTGGCCAGTCCGGCGTCGACGAATGGGCTTCCGCCTTGCTGCACTTTCCCGGCGGCATCGTCGCCGAAATCTCCTGCAGCATCTCGCTCGACCAGGACAATATCCTGCGCATTTTCGGCACAAAGGGCCGGATCGAGGTGCCCGATTTCTGGTTCGCCGGTGGCAACCGCGATGTCGGGCCGGGCCGGATCGAGGTGATCCGGTCCGGGGTGGCGCACGAGGTGATCGGCCTCAACGAGACCCGTCACCTCTATTCCTTCGAGGTCGATGCCGCGGGCGAAGCAATCCAGGCAGGCAGGCAGGAATTCGCCTGGCCGGGCATGTCCTGGGCCGACAGCCTCGGCACGCTGCGCGTCCTCGACAAGTGGCGCGCCGCCGTCGGGCTGGAATATGAGATTGAGAAGCCGGCTAAGCACGTGAACACGCTCTCCGGCCGGCCGCTGCGTACGGATGGCGCGGCCATCGGCAAGCGCGCCATTCCCGGCCTGCCGAAACCGGTTTCACTTCTGGCGCTCGGCTTCGAGGATTTCCGCAGCTTCTCCTCCGGCTCGATCCTGCTCGACGCCTATTTCGAGGCCGGCGGCAATCTGTTCGACACCGGCTATGTCTATGGCGCCGGCTACACCGAGACGCTGCTCGGCCAGTGGCTGAAAAATCGGGGCGTGCGCGAGCAGTTGGTCATCATCGCCAAGGGCGCGCATTCGCCGCTCTGCTATCCCGATGTCATCGGCAAGCAACTGGCGCAGTCACTTGAGCGGCTGCAGACCGACCATGTCGACATCTATTTCATGCATAGAGACAATCCCGACGTGCCGGTCGGGGAATTCGTCGACGCCATGGATGCGGAGGCCAAGGCCGGCCGCATCCGCGGCCTGTTCGGCGGTTCCAACTGGACGATGGAGCGCATGGACGAAGCGATCGCCTATGCCGAAAAGAACGGCAAGCAGAAGCCCGGCGCGCTCTCCAACAATTTCTCGCTGGCCGAGATGCTGGAGCCGATCTGGGCCGGCTGCATCACCTCCTCCACCGACGCCTGGAAGGCCTGGCTGACGAAGCGGCAGATGCCGAACTTCGCCTGGTCGAGCCAGGGCCGCGGCTTCTTCACCGACCGCGCCGGCCGCGACCGGACCGACAATGAGGAGCTGGTGCGGGTCTGGTATTCGGAAAAGAATTTCGGCCGCCGCGACCGCGCCATCGAGCTGGCCCGAAAACTCGGCAAGAGCCCGATCCATGTCGCGCTGGCCTATGTGCTGGCGCAGCCCTTCCCCTCGGTGCCGCTGATCGGCCCGCGCACGCTGGACGAGCTGGAGGACAGCCTCAAGGCGCTGGATATCAAGCTGACGCCGGAGGATGTGGCGTGGCTGGATGAAGGGCCGGAGAGGAGGAGGGCTTAGGGGTTAATTTGGGGGCGAAAAACAGCCGCCTCATTCCTTCGCGCCCCCCTCTGGCCTGCCGGCCATCTCCCCCACTTGGGGGGAGATTAGCAGCTTCGGCGCCCCGCCTATCTTGCCACGCCGGAGATTAGCGAAAGTCCGCGTGACATCTGATCTCCCCCCTCGTGGGGGAGATGTCCGGCAGGACAGAGGGGGGCGCTGTCCCGCCAACATCTCCAAATAACCCCGCCTACCGATCCACCCGCGTCGACAAGATGATCGACGACGACGTCCTCTCCACCCCGTCCATCGCCCCAATCCGGTCGAGCAGCGCGTCGAGATCGCGGATCGACGGCGCGTCGACGATGACGATCATGTCGAAATTGCCGCTGACCGAATGCACCGTCCGCACCGGCGGCATCGCCGCGAGACTCCGCACCACCTTGTCGGCGAATTTCGGCGTGACGGTAAGCAGCACATGCGCCTTAACCAGCCCCTGCTCATAGTCGGGCGACAGTCGCACCCCATAGCCGGCGATGATGCCGCGCTGCTCCAGCCGCTCGATGCGGCTCTGCACAGTGGTGCGCGACACGCCGAGCTGGCGCGCGAGCTCGGCGGTCGAGGCCCGCGCGTTGGCGCGCAGCAGAGTGAGCAGGGCCTGTTCGGCTTGAGTGAGCATTTCAACGAAACCTTTCGGCAGATCGTCCAAAGTTCAGCTTCATATTGCCAGATTCCACGCTTCCTTTCGACAACCAAGCTGCGACGATTCCGCCAAATCGAATTGGCCTAGATCATCGCAGGGGAATTGATCATGAAGAACATCGTTGTCGTCGGCGCCGGCAAGATCGGCTCGACCATCGCGGAAATGCTGAGCGCCACGGGCGACTACCGCGTCACGCTTGTCGACCGCTCGGCCGCCCAGCTCGCCACCGCCGAGCTGCCGGCTGGCGTCGCAACGCAGGAGCTCGACATCGCCGCGGCCGGCGAACTGGAAAAGATCCTCGCCGGCAAGTTCGCCGTGCTGAGCGCCGCGCCCTTCCACCTCACCACCCGCATCGCCGAAGCGGCCGCCGCGACCGGCGTGCACTACCTCGACCTGACCGAGGACGTCGTCTCGACCCGTCGCGTCAAGGAACTGGCGCGCGACGAACTGGCGCGCGACGCCAAAAGCGCATTCATCCCGCAATGCGGCCTGGCGCCGGGCTTCATCTCGATCGTCGCCAACGACCTCGCCAGCCGCTTCGATACGCTGGAAAGCGTGCGCATGCGCGTCGGCGCGCTGCCGCAGTATCCGTCCAACGCGCTGAACTACAACCTCACCTGGAGCACCGACGGCGTCATCAACGAATATTGCGAGCCCTGCGAAGCGATCGTCGAAGGCGAGCTGATCGAAGTGCCGCCGTTGGAGGAGCGCGAGGAATTCTCGCTCGACGGCGTCACCTATGAAGCCTTCAACACCTCCGGCGGGCTCGGCACTTTGGCCGAGACGCTGAAGGGCAAGGTGCGCACGCTGAACTACCGCACCATCCGCTATCCCGGCCACGCCGCGATCATGAAGGCGCTGCTAAACGATTTGGGGCTGCGCCACCGCCGCGACGTGCTGAAGGACATTTTCGAAAGCGCCCTGCCGGCGACGCTGCAGGATGTGGTCATCGTCTTCGTCACCGTCTCGGGCCGCCGCAACGGCCGCCTGCTGCAGGAGACCTACGCCAACAAGATCTATTCGCACCGCGTCGGCAACATCGTGCGCAGCGCCATCCAGATCACCACCGCGTCGGGCATCTGCGCCGTGCTCGACATGCTGGCCGACGGCTCGCTGCCGTCTAGGGGCTTCGTGCGCCAGGAAGACATCGCGCTGGACGCCTTCCTCGCCAACCGCTTCGGCCGCGCCTATGCGCAACATGAGATGGTGAGCCGGCTGGCGAGTTGAGCCGCGCCGTCTTCTCCTTCTCCCCTTGTGGGAGAAGGTGGATCGGCGCGCAGCGCCGAGACGGATGAGGGGTGTTCCAGCGGAGTGAGACGTCGGCGTTCCCTGGAACACCCCTCATCCGTCGCCTTCGGCGACACCTTCCCCCACAAGGGGGGAAGGAGGAGCTCAGACATGCAGAGCGTGGCCCAGCGCCTTCAGCGCCGCTTCCTGGAAACCCTCGCCTTGCGTCGGATGCGCGTGGATCGTGCCGGCAATATCCTCCAGCCGCGCGCCCATTTCGAGCGCGAGCCCAAAGGCCGCCGACAATTCCGACACGCCTTGCCCGACCGCCTGGATGCCGAGCACCAGATGATTGTCGGCGCGCGCCACGACCCGGACGAACCCATCCTCGCCCTGTTTCGTCATCGCCCGGCCGTTGGCGGCAAACGGGAACTGGCCGATCTTGACCTCGCCGGCGAACGCCTTCGCCTCTTCCGGTGACAGGCCGGCGGTGACCAGCTCCGGATCGGTGAAGCAGATCGCCGGTATCGAGCGCTTGTCCCAGCTTCTTTTATGGCCGGCGACGATCTCGGCCACCATCTCGCCCTGCGCCATGGCGCGATGCGCCAGCATCGGCTCGCCGGTGACGTCGCCGATGGCATGAATGCCGCGCATCGAGGTGCGGCACTGGTCGTCGATGCGGATGAATTTGCCGGCACGATCGAGGTCAATCTGCTCCAGCCCCCAGCCTTCGGTGAGCGGCTTGCGGCCGACCGTGACCAGAATCCTGTCGGCGGCGACTTTGGCGCTCTTGCCGTCGGCCGTCTCGACCAGCAGCGCGTCGCCCTTGGTCGACAATCCCTTGGCTTTGGCACCTGTCATCACCTCGACGCCGAGCTCGCCGAGCCGCTTCAACACCGGCCTCGTCAGCTCGGCATCATATTGCGCCAGCACGCGCGGCAAGGCTTCGACCACGGTGACCTTCGAACCCATCTTGGCGAAGGCCATGCCGAGCTCGAGCCCGATGTAACCGCCGCCGACGACCGCGAGCTTCTTCGGCACTTCGCCGAGGGCCAGCGCCTCGGTGGACGAGATGACCGGTCCGCTGAAAGGCAGAGACGGCAGCTCGACCGGCGCCGAGCCGGTGGCGATCACCACCGTTTCGGCGCGGATGACCTGCGTGCCGGTCTCGGTCTCGACCTCAACGGTCTTGCCATCGCGGAACGTCGCCCATCCCTGCACGATCTTCACCTTGGCCTTCTTGAGCAGCCCGGCCACGCCGCTGTTGAGCCGGCTAACGATACCGTCCTTCCAAGCGACGGTTTTCGCGAGGTCCAGCGTCGGCGCGGCGACCTTGATGCCGAGCGGATCCTTGCCGGATGCCATATGCGCAATCTTCTCGAACTCCTCCGCCGCATGGATCAGCGCCTTGGACGGGATGCAGCCGACATTGAGGCAGGTGCCGCCCGGCTTCGCAACTTCGACGATCACCGTATCGACGCCGAGCTGCCCGGCGCGGATGGCGCAGACATAACCGCCCGGCCCGGCGCCGATAACGAGCAGCTTGCAGGAGATTTCTTTCATGACGGCTGCTTCCTTTTGGCGGAGGCGGCGACGCGCCTTTTCCTTCTCCCCTTGTGGGGGAAGATGGATCGGCGCGACAGCGCCGAGACGGATGAGGGGTGTTCCAGCGGAGTGAGACGCTGGTGTTCCCTGGAGCACCCCTCATCCGTCGCCTTCGGCGACACCTTCTCCCACAAGGGGAGAAGGGGGAGCGCCCATGCTGGCGCCGCGACGTTCAAGCCCAACATCCGCCCCCTCAATCCACGAAGATCAGCGCCGGCGTCTCGAGCAACGCCTTGATGCGCTGGACGAAGACCGCGGCATCCCAGCCGTCGATGACGCGATGGTCGAAACTGGACGACAGGTTCATCATCTTGCGCGGGATGAACTGCGTGCCATCCCACACCGGCCGCACCATGATCTTGTTGACGCCGACGATTGCCACTTCAGGATAGTTGATGACCGGCGTGGTCGCCACGCCGCCCATGGCGCCGAGCGAGGTGATGGTGATGGTCGAGCCGGACAGCTCCTCGCGGCTCGCCGTGCCGGCCTTGGCCGCATCGGCCAGCCGGTTGACTTCCACGGCACTATCCCACAGGTCGCGCGCCTCGGCGTGTTTCACCACCGGCACCACCAGCCCGTTCGGCGTCTGCGCGGCGATGCCGATATGGACGCCCTCATGCTGGTGGATGACGCCGGCCTCGTCGTCGAACAATGCGTTGAGGTTGGGCTGCTCGGCGATCGCCTTGACCATCGCCCGCATCAGGAAGGGCAGCAGCGTCAGCTTCGGACGATCCGCCCGTTTTTCTTTGTTCAGCGCGGCGCGCAATTCCTCCAGCGCGGTGACGTCGATCTCCTCGACATAGGTGATATGCGGGATGCGCGATTTCGCCAGCGACATCTTCTCGGCGATCTTGCGCCTGAGCCCCACGACCTTGATGTCCTCGACGCCGTCCTTGCGGGCAAGCCCGGTCGCGCGGGCCAGCTGCGGGCCCCGCGCGACGAAGGCATCGATGTCTTCATGGCTGATGCGCCCGGCCGGACCGCTGCCCGGAACCTGGCGCAGGTCGATGCCTGCTTCCTTGGCGCGCAGCCGCACGGCCGGCGAGGCCAGCGGCTTTTCGCCTTCCACGCGCGGCGCCCCGGAAATGGAGGCAGGGCGCGCGGCCTTCGGTGCAGCGGCCGGCGAGACATTAGCCGGCGGATCGGCTGGCTTTAGCGCGGGCTTGGGGGCGCTCGGCTGAGCTTCCGTTTTCGGCTCGGCCGACTTGCCGGGAGCCTCGGCCTTCGGCGCGTCGCCGCCACCCGCCTTCACATTGCCTTCGCCGGCTACCTTCAGCCGCACGATCGGCGAGCCGATCGCCACCGTGTCACCGATCTCGGCGCCCAGCCACAGGATCTCGCCATCGACCGGCGATGGGATCTCGACGGTTGCTTTGTCGGTCATGACGGCGGCGAGAACCGTGTCCTCGCGCACCAAGTCGCCGACCTTGACGTGCCACTCGACAAGCTCGGCCTCGGCGACGCCTTCGCCGACATCGGGAAGCTTGATGACGTGTTCGCCCATCTCAGGCCTCCCCTAAGCTTCCAACGTTTCGATCAGGGCACGGCCGACCCGCGCCGGGCCGGGGAAATAGTCCCATTCCTGCGCGTGCGGGTAGGGCGTGTCCCAGCCGGCGACCCGCGCCACCGGCGCTTCCAGATGGTAGAAGCAGTTCTCCTGCACCAGCGAGACCAGCTCGGCGCCGAAGCCGGAGGTCAGCGTCGCCTCGTGTACGACGACGCAGCGGCCTGTCTTCTTAACCGAGGCGACGATCGTCTTGAGGTCGAGCGGAAGCAGCGTCCTCAGATCGATCACTTCGGCGTCGATGCCGGTCTCCTCGGCCGCGGCCTGGGCGACATAGACCATCGTGCCATAAGCGAGCACGGTGACGGCCGAACCCTGGCGGCGGATCGCCGCCTTGCCGAGCGGGATGGTGTAATGGCCGTCGGCAACCTCGCCGAGCTCATGCTTCGACCAGGGCGTCACCGGCTTGTCGTGATGGCCGTCGAAAGGCCCGTTATAAAGCCGCTTCGGCTCAAGGAAGATCACCGGATCCGGATCCTCGATCGCCGCGATCAGCAAGCCCTTGGCGTCATGCGGATTGGACGGCACGATCACCTTCAGGCCGGAGACATGGGTGAACAGCGCTTCCGGACTCTGGCTGTGCGTCTGGCCGCCGAAAATGCCGCCGCCGGTCGGCATGCGCACCACGATCGGGCAGGTGAAGTCGCCGTTCGAACGGTAACGCAGCCGCGCCGCCTCCGAGACGATCTGGTCGTAGGCCGGATAAACATAGTCGGCAAACTGCACCTCGACGCAGGGCTTCAACCCGTAGGCTGCCATGCCGATGGCCGAACCGACGATGCCGGATTCGCTGATCGGCGCGTCGAAGCAGCGGCTCTTGCCGTATTTGGCCTGCAGGCCTTGCGTCGCGCGGAAGACGCCGCCGAAGAAGCCGACATCCTCGCCATAGACGATGACGCGTTCGTCGCGTTCCATCGAAACGTCCATGGCGTCGCGGATCGCCTCGATCATGGTACGCCTGGGCATGGTTAGACCCCTGCCTGCTGGCGCTGGCGCCTGAGATGCGGCGGCATCTCGGCATAGACGCCCTCGAACATGTCGCGGGTCGACGGCTTTCCGCCGGCATGCAGCGTGCCGTGGCCCTCGGCCTCCTTCTGCGCTGCGATCACCGTTTCGAGGATCTCGGCCTCCGCCTGGGTGTGGCGATCCTCGGACCAGACGCCCTTGTGGATCAGGTGGTTCTTCAGCCGGATCACCGGATCGCCGAGCGGCCAGGCGTCGGACTCGGCTTTCGGCCGGTAGGCCGACGGATCGTCGGAGGTCGAATGCGCACCGACGCGGTAGGTGACATATTCGACCAGTGTCGGCCCGAGATTGGCGCGCGCCCGTTCGACCGCCCATTTCGCCACCGCATGGACGGCGAGGTAGTCGTTGCCGTCGACGCGCAGCGAAGGAATGCCGAAGCCGAGGCCGCGCGCGGCGAACGTGCCGGAGCCACCGCGGGCGATGCCCTGGAAGGTCGAGATCGCCCACTGGTTGTTGACGACGTTGAGCACGACAGGAGCCTTGTAGGTCGAAGCGAAGACCAGCGCCGCATGGAAATCGGACTCGGCCGTCGAGCCGTCGCCGATCCAGGCGGCGGCAATGCGAGAATCGTTGGAGATCGCCGAGGCCATCGCCCAGCCGACCGCCTGGATATATTGCGTCGCCAGATTGCCCGAGATCGAGAAGAAGCCGTGCTCCTTCGAGGAATACATCACCGGCAGTTGCCGACCCTTCAGCGGATCGGCCTCGTTGGAGTAGATCTGGTTCATCATCGTGACCATCGGATAGCCGTCGGCGATCAGTAGGCCTGCCTGTCGATAGGTCGGGAAATTCATGTCGCCCGGCTGAAGCGCCTTGCGGAACGCGCAGCTCACCGCTTCCTCGCCCAGATGCTGCATGTAGAACGAGGTCTTGCCCTGGCGCTGTGCCATCTGCATGCGCGCGTCGAAGGTCCGAAGCGTCATCATATGGCGCAGGCCTTCGAGCAATTCCTTATCGCTGAGCAGCCCCGCCCATGGTCCGACGGCCTCGCCGGCGCGGTTCAGCACGCGGATGATGGAGAAAGCCATGTCGCGGATGGTGCGCGGATCGACGTCGATCTCGGGACGCGGCACCGAGCCGGCCTTGGGAATGGTCACATTGGAGAAGTCAGGCGTGCCGCCGGGCCGCACCTCGGGCTCGGGCACATGAAAGCGCAACATTCCAGCATCGGCCATGAGCTCACATCCTCCAATGTTGCCGGCGCGATCTTTGCACATCCGCGCGGCCAGACCAGTGCCAATTCGCCGGGTCCGGGCACGGCCTTCCTCCCCGGCGCCGGCCTCGGCAAGCCAATGCGGCGCACAGGCTCAAGATGCAGATATGGCGACGAAATTTCTTGTCGATGTTTTCGCGCCGCGCGCAATTTGGCGGAAGTTTGCGAGGCGATTGCGGTCAGAAAAGGTAAGTGGGATATGCGCGGTGGCCGAAACAGCTAATCTCCCCCCTCGTGGGGGAGATCACGCTCTCTGCCCGCTGCTTCGCCGTTCACTCCGTCCCCGCCTCATGCTAACTCACCCCGCATGGCACAGAAGAAAGGATACGAGGTCGATTCGTGGCTGGCGAGGCCCGACCCCTCCATGGGAATCGTCTTGCTCTACGGTCCCGATCGCGGCCTTGTCGCCGAGCGGGCGAAGACCTTCGCGGTGAAAACCGGCCTGCCGCTCGACGACCCGTTCTCGGTGGTCAAGCTGGACGGCGCGGAGGTCGACCGCGACGAGGGCCGGCTGCTCGACGAGGCGCGCACGGTGCCGATGTTTTCCGACCGGCGGCTGCTTTGGGTTCGCAATGCCAGCGGCCAGAAGGCGCTGGCCGACGACATCAAGGCGCTGACAACCGAGCCCGCGCGTGACGCCGTCATCCTGATCGAAGCGGGCGACCTGAAGAAGGGCACGGGCCTCAGGGCCATCGTCGAGGCCGCCGGCAACGCCATCGCTCTGCCCTGCTATGCCGACGAAGCCCGCGACCTGGATTCGGTGATCGACGACGAATTGCGCAAGGCCGGCATGTCGATGACGCTGGACGCCCGCCAGGCGCTGCGCCGCAATCTTGGCGGCGATCGCCTTGCCTCGCGCGGCGAGATCGAGAAGCTGGTTCTTTACGCGCATGGCCGCAAGGAGATCGGCATCGAGGACATAAACGCGCTGTCGGGCGACGTCTCCGGCGCTTCCTTCGACGCTGCAGTCGACGCCATGCTGGACGGCAAGGTCGGCGATTTCGACATCGCCTTCACCCGTCACTGCCAGTCCGGCGGCCATCCGTTCCTGGTGCTGTCCTCGGCGATGCGGCAATTGCAGGCGATCCAGGCGCTGCGCGGCCAGATGGAGAGCGGCGGCCGCAACGCCGCCTCGGTCGTTGCCGGCGCGCGCCCGCCGGTCTTCTTCTCGCGCCGCAAGCTGGTGGAAAAAACGCTGGAGCGCTGGAATGTCGAGGCGCTCGGCCGCGCACTTAGCCGGCTGCAGACGGCGGTGCTGCAGACACGCAAACGGCCGGACCTGTCGGAGGCGCTGGCCAGACAGGCACTGCTCGGCATTGCGATCGAGAGCGCGAGATTGGGGCAGAGGTAGGCGATTAGCCGATCACCCCCCTTGTGGGGGAGATGTCCGGCAGGACAGAGGGGGGCGCTGTCCCGCCAGCGTATCAGCCAACCGCAGCGGCACTCACGGCGTTTATGATGACGTCGACTATCTTTGCCCGAGAGCCGCCTTCAGTCAGTTCATCGTCATTGCATCGCTCGGCTGGAAGGTGGGCAGCGCCTGCGGAAAGACCAGCACCGCCGCGCCATAGAGAACCAGGGCGACGCCCGATACCTTCGCTATCCGCTCTCCATGGGGGAAGGTCTTCTCGGCAAACACCAGCAGCGTGACCACCGCCATTGCACCGATGTTCATGATCCCGAGTGGAAAAAGGGCAGCGAACAACAGCCAGCAGCAGCCCAGGCAGAAGAGCCCATGCCGCAGGCCCATGCGCACCGCTCCCCATTGCCCATCGCGCCACGAGGTCAGGATGAAACCGATCGGCGAGCGGCACTTGGCCAGACAAAGATCTTTCAGCGGGGAGAGCTGGTAGGCGCCCGCGGTCATCAGCAGCGCGCCGCCGATGCGCGCGGCCGCCGCCGCAGACAATCCCACGCGCCCGGCAAGCATCTCCGCGCCCGCCGCGCCGGCGAAAGCGAGAACGCCCGTCGCCGTCCAGACCAGCATGTAGCCGGCCACGAACAGCCAGGTCGAGACAAAGGCCTGACCGCGGCTCCGTTTGCCGCTCTGGACCTGGTGAAACGTCAGGATCATCGGCGCGACCGCCGGAAACATCATGGCGATCATCATGATCAGCCAGACGGCAAGAAACAGCGCGGCCGTCATGCCCATGGTGGGTGTGTACATGTCCATGCCGGACTGCTGCCGGACGAGGAGGGCCCAAGCCACCGCAGCGGCGGCAATCAGCAGTGCGAGGATGATGTTTCGCTGCAGCGTCAGCGGCATGAGCGGTCCGTTCTTCTGCCAGGCGCTAGTGCTGGCCGGACCAGTTGATCGGCGCGTAATGCCCGTTGCGGCGGGAATTGTCCCAACTCATGCCATGGTCGCTGAAGGTGCTGCCTGCGACCCCCATCGCCAGACCGAGCCAGTCGGGATTGACGGGATGGCCGGTGGCCGCCCACATCTCGCCGTCCTCGCGCATGGTCGGCAGCGGCTCGACCGCCAGCTGTGCCACGCCGGCAATTGCCGCCGACCTTTTCTTGCCATCTATCCGATAGTCTATCGGAACCTTCCTGGCGCCGAGATTCTTGCCGATCATCGGCGCCAACACCGCCATCGGACCGCCCGCGCCGCCGGTGAAGATCGCGCCCAGTGCTTCCGTTTGCCGGTCATCGGCCCGTTCGTCGATATAGGCCGCAGCCGTCCAATTGCCTTCCGCCATCGGGCCTGGCGTGTGCGCGATCATCGCGACGTTTAGCCCATCCAGTCGAACGTCGCCGTAATTGCCCTTGTCGATATGAAAGACCAAGGCGACATCGCAAACGCCTTGCGTCGGCCTCGATGTCAACTGCGCATTGGTGGACATCAAGCAAGGACATACGACATCGCAGCTGCAGTTTTCGAAGTAGCTTCCGGACAATTGCCAACTGGTCGCCATTTTCACCTCCCAGCTCTGTCAGGCGGGTCGGCTCGGATCGCTTTGGCGAGGTGGCGCCGCTCATATCGTGGAAGCGGCAAATAGCCCGACATCGCGACTGCTCGGCACGCCAGGGCATATAGTTTAGTTGTCTCTAATGAGGTTACGCCGATGCCCGGCACTGTCAAGCCAAGGCCCGGGCGCTGGCATTGCGATCGAGAGCGCGCGAAATTGGGGCAGAGGTAGGCGGTTAGCCGATCTCCCCCCATGTGGGGGAGATGTCCGGCAGGACAGAGGGGGGCGCTGTCCCGCCGGCGTATCGGCTCTTTGGCCTTGACCTCCCGATGATCCGGGCCATCACTTCTGTCGACGGGCGCATGCGCGAATTTCTGCCTCCGCTACAATGGCTTAATGTCCCCGCATGTCCCCTGTTCATTGTTTCACCGGAGAGATGATGGCGCTCGGTCGCGCCCCCCTCTGCCCTGCCGGGCATCTCCCCCACAAGGGGGGAGATCAGCAGCTTCGTCGCCTTCGCCAATGATCCGACAAAAAAGGCCAGCGTAACGCCAGCCTTTCTCGTTTATCACCAATATATCAGGCGTATCCAGCGTTCAGCCAAAACCTCAGCTATAGCCAAATACCGTTATGCCGCAGCCGCCTACCGCTCGTCCTTCAGCCGCCGGCAGAGCTCGTCGAGTTGCTCCAGAGAGCGGTAATCGATGCGCAGCGTGCCGCCCTTGCCCTTGTGCTCGATGCTGACGATCATGCCGATCGTGTCGGTCATCAGCTTCTCGAGCGCCAGCGTGTTGGGGTCCTTTTCCGTCGAACTCGGCGCGGACTTGGTCTTGGCCGGCGTTGGACCGGCGGGCATCTGCGCCAGCGCCTCCGCCTGGCGCACCGAAAGCCCTTCCTTGACGATGCGCTTGGCAAGCCCGGCCGGGTCCTCGGCGGTGACCAGCGTGCGGGCATGCCCGGCGGACAGGTCGCCGTCGACCAGCATCGAGTGGATGACGGGGGGCAGCTTCAGCAGCCGCAGCGTGTTGGCGACATGGCTGCGGCTCTTGCCGATGACCTGGCCAAGGTCGGCCTGCGTATAGCCGTGCTCGTCGATGAGCTGCTGATAGCCTTGCGCCTCCTCGACCGGGTTGAGGTCGGCGCGCTGCACGTTCTCGATAATCGCCAGCTCCAGCGCCGTGCGGTCGTTGACGTCGCGCACGATGATCGGGATCTCGGTGAGCCCCGCGCGCTGCGCCGCCCGCCAGCGCCGCTCGCCGGCGATGATCTCGTAGCGGCCGGACTGCGAGGGCGAGGGACGCGCCACCACCGGCTGTACGACGCCATGCTCGCGGATCGACTGGGCAAGATCCGTCAGCTCGGCGTCGCCGAAATGCCGCCGCGGGTTCTTTGGGTTAGGGCTGATGAACTCGATCGGCACCTTGCCGTCGGCCGCCACCGTCGCGCTCGGCTTTTCCGGCGCCGCCGGACGGTCGATTTCGCCGATCAGCGCAGCGAGGCCACGGCCCAGTCTTTTTCTCGATTGGTCTTCGCTCATTATATTGTCCAGATCGTTTCGGAATCGAATCGGCTGACTAACCAGAGCTGCCAGACGGCTGCGGTTCAGGCGGCGCGCAGCTTGCGCTCACGGCGGATCACCTCGGAGGCGAGCTGCAGATAGGCCTGGCTGCCGGAGCATTTCAGGTCATAGAGGATGGCCGGCTTGCCATAGGACGGCGCTTCGGAAACCCGCACATTGCGCGGGATGATCGTCTCATAGACCTTGTCGCCCATATGGGTGCGCACGTCCTGGACCACCTGGTTGGCGAGGTTGTTGCGGCCGTCATACATGGTGAGCACGATGCCCTGGATGGTCAGGTCCGGATTGATCGTGCCGCGCACCTGCTCGACCGTTTCCAGCAACTGGCTGAGACCCTCCAGCGCAAAGAACTCGCATTGCAGCGGCACGAGAACGGAATCGGCTGCCGCCATTGAATTCAAAGTCAAAAGATTGAGCGAGGGCGGGCAGTCGATCAGCACATAGCCGAACGGCGCCGACCGTTCCGCCGCGGCGCGCAGGGCATTGCGCAACCTGAGCACACGGTCGGGCGCCGAGGCGATCTCCATCTCGATGCCGAGCAGGTCGAGCGTCGAAGGCACGATGGATAGGCCCGGCACCGCCGTCGGCACGGCTGCCGCTTCCAGATCGAGCTCGCCGGTCAGCACATCATAGGACGAGACGGTCCGATCCTTGCGGTCGATGCCGAGCCCGGTGCTGGCATTGCCCTGCGGATCGAGGTCGACGATCAGCACGCGCTCGCCGATCGCGGCCAGCGCCGTGGCCAGGTTGATGGCCGTCGTTGTCTTCCCGACGCCACCCTTCTGGTTGGCGACAGTGATGATACGCGGTGCTGTGCTCATGGGCCTATGCCAGTAATTCATTGCTGTTTCGCCGGGCGCAAGTCGCTGATTTCGAGGATGACGCCATGGGGGTCGGTCATGCTCGAATGTTCTACCAGATCGAAGGCCCAGCGGTGAGTGCTTTCTTCCACTTCGGCCCGGTAATCCCGGCCTTTATGGAAAAGCGCGCGCGCCCCTTTGGCCAGCCAGGGCGCCGCCAGATCGAGCAGGTCCGGGAGCGCCGCCAGCGCCCGCGCCGTGACGATTTCCGGTGCGGAAACAAGTGGATAGCTGTCGTCGATGCGCTTTGCCAGGACCCGCGCCGGCAAATCGAATTGGCCCACGACAGACTGCAGGAATGACGCCTTCTTGCGGTTGCTCTCGACCAAATCGATCGACGCGCCGGGACGCTCCTTGAGCAGAAAACCGAGCACCAGCCCCGGAAAACCGCCGCCCGAGCCAAGATCAACCCAGCGTGTCGCGGCGGGCGCGATTCGCGCGAGCTGGGCGCTATCCAGGATATGGCGCCGCCAGACGTCGTCCAGCGTCGACGGCGCCGCCAGATTGATGCTGCGATTCCATTTCAGGAACAGCTGTTCGAAGGCCCGCAGCCGCTCGAATGTTTCACGTGAAACCGGACCCGCTGCCTTCTGCAGGTCCGCCCAGGCACTGGCGCCCAAGCCATCCGCGCTCACGCCACGGACCTGCGCGCCGCAAGCTCGGCGTTGCGGACATGCGCGACAATGATGGCAAGCGCCGCTGGCGTCATGCCTTCCATCCGTTGCGCGTCGGCGATCGAACGCGGCTGGCGCGTCCTCATCTTCTGCTTCAGCTCGTTCGACAGGCCCGGAACATCTGAGAAGTCGATCCCCTCAGGGATGAGCCGCGATTCCTCGTGCCTGATCTGCGCCACATCCGCCTGCTGGCGATCGAGGTAAACCGAATATTTCGCTTCCGTTTCAAGCCGCTCGGCCGTCTTGGCGTCAAGCACGGCAAAGCGCGGTTCGACGCGGGCGAGCCAGGCCATGTCGACGCCCGGATGCGCCAAGAGCTCGTAAGCCGAGCGCCGCACGCCGTCCTTGTTAATCTCCAGCCCGAGCCGCGCCGCCTCGTTCGGCGTCCAGGCCACCGACTTCGCCAACGCACGAGCCTCGTCGAGCCTCTGTACCATCTCGCCAAACCGCTGCAGCCGCTCCGGTGACCCGATACCGAGCTTTTCAGCCAGAGGCGTCAGCCGCTCGTCTGCATTGTCGGCGCGCAGCGAAAGCCGGAACTCGGCGCGCGAGGTGAACATCCGATAGGGCTCTGCGATGCCGCGGCTGGTGAGGTCATCGATCATCACGCCGATATAGGCTTCGGTTCGGCTGAGCACGACTTCGTCGTCGCCGGCCGCCTTGCGCGCCGCGTTGAGCCCGGCAAGCAGGCCTTGCGCGCCCGCCTCCTCATAGCCGGTGGTGCCGTTGATCTGCCCGGCCAGGAACAGGCCGGCGACGCGCTTGGTCTCCAGCGTCGTCTTCAGCTCGCGCGGATCGACATGGTCGTACTCGATCGCGTAGCCCGGCTGCAGCATCGTCGCCTTCTCCAGCCCGGGAATGGTCTTCAGGATCTCAAGCTGAACGCCCTCCGGCAGCGAGGTCGAGATGCCGTTCGGATAGACCGTGTCGTCCTCGAGACCTTCCGGCTCCAGGAATATCTGATGGCCTTCGCGGTCGCCGAACTTGACGATCTTGTCCTCGATCGACGGACAGTAACGCGGCCCGACACCTTCGATGGAGCCGGAATACATGGCGGAGCGGCCGAGATTGGCGCGGATCAGCTCATGCGTCGCCGGCATCGTGCGGGTGATACCGCAATGGATCTGCGGGTTGGCGATAGCGTCCGTCATCAGCGAGAACGGCACCGGATCCTCGTCCGCGGCTTGGGCGTCCAGCGAAGCCCAATCGATGGTGCGACCGTCGAGGCGAGGGGGCGTGCCCGTCTTCAGGCGCCCGAGCTGAAAACCCGCGCGCGCCATGGTGGCCGACAGGCCCATGCTGGCCTGCTCGTTCATCCGGCCGGCGATGATCTTCCTTTCGCCGATATGGATCAATCCGCGCAGGAAGGTACCGGTCGTCAGCACGACGGCGCCGCAAGCCAGTCGGCGGTCGCCCGATATCTGAACGGCAGCGATCCGCCCGTCCACGATTTCAAAGTCGAGAACTTCGCCCTCAACGACATCGAGATCGTTCTGCTGCCGAATCGCTTCCTGCATGGCCAGCCGATAAAGCTTGCGGTCGGCCTGGGTGCGCGGCCCACGCACAGCTGGCCCCTTGCGGCGATTGAGCAGGCGGAACTGGATGCCGGCGGCGTCGGCGATGCGACCCATCAGCCCGTCCATGGCGTCGATCTCGCGCACGAGATGGCCCTTGCCGAGACCGCCGATCGCTGGATTGCAGGACATGACGCCGATCGTGTCGAAGCGCAGCGTCACCAGCGCGGTCCTGGCGCCGGCGCGCGCGGCGGCACTCGCCGCCTCGCATCCGGCATGGCCGCCGCCCACCACCACCACATCATAGTGATCGGTCATTTTCCGAGAATCCGCTTTCAGAGATGGATTGACACATGTCCCTGCCACCTCGCGCTGTCAAGGAGGAAGACCGGACTCGTTTCACGTGAAACATCGATCCAGCCCAATTGCGTAGTTGTTTCACGTGAGTCACTGCCGGACAGAGGCCGCCCCGTGTTTCACGTGAATCACTTACCAATGCAGAACTGCGAAAAGATGACGTCGAGCAGATCCTCGACGTCGACCGCGCCCACGATTCGCCCGAGACGCTCGGCCGCCAACCGCAAATCCTCGGCGCGCAGCTCCTGGCTCCGCCCTGACAGCGCAGCCCTCAGGAAATGCATCGCCTCTTGCAGCAGCTCGACATGGCGCACTCTGGATGGCAGGATGTCACCCGGCTCGCCAACCGCGGCTGCGGCGCGGCTTCCGATCTCGACGAGAAGCTGCGCCAGTCCGCTGCCGTCCTTGGAAGAAATCGCCAGGTCGTAGGCACCGGCGCCGACATCGGCGATGTCCGACTTCGTGCCGATCCTCAGCACCGGAGCCCCACTTGGAACGCCACCAACGGGCGCCGGATTGGCCATATCCTCCAACAGCAGGACAAGATCGGCCGCGTCAGCCTTGGCCCGCGCTCGTTCTATACCGATCGCTTCCACCTTGCCCGCAGCGTCGCGCAACCCGGCGGTGTCGACAAGCCGCACCTTCAGCCCGTTGAGGTCCATGACGACCTCGAGCAGATCGCGGGTCGTGCCCGGTTCATCGGTAACGATCGCCGCTTCACGCTGCGCCAAGGCGTTGAACAGGCTGGATTTGCCGGCATTCGGCGCGCCGAGGATCACGACCTCAAAACCGTCGCGGATAATTTCCGCTGCCTTGAAGCCTTCGATGTGCCGCTCGATCTCGCCGATCATCGCTGTCACGTCCGACCAGACCGCCTCCGAAACGGAACCCGGGACATGCTCCTCGTCGGCGAAGTCGATCTCCGCCTCGATCATCGCCCGCGCATGGATCAGCCGGCGGCGCCAGCCCGAATAAAGCTCGCTCTGCGCGCCTTCGGCGTTGCACAAGGCAAAGCGACGCTGCGCCTCGGTCTCCGCATTGACCAGATCGGCCAAGGCCTCCGTCTCGACCAGATCCAGCCGGCCGTTGAGAAAGGCGCGCCTGGTGAACTCCCCGGGCTCGGCGTGCCTGATGCCTTCGAAGCCGGCGATCGTCTCCAGCAGCTTGGCGGCGACTGCCCGGCTGCCATGGACCTGGAATTCGGCGACGTCCTCGCCGGTGAAGCTGCCAGGACCTGGAAAGAACAGCACGAGCCCGTGGTCGATCGTCGAACCATCCGCCGCCCTGAGCTTCCGCAAATTGGTAAACCGATCCTTAATCGGCCCGGCGATCGTTTCGACAACGAATCGAGTCTTTGGGCCGGAAAGACGGATAACCGCGATGCCGGCGGGCAGGCGGCCGCTGGACAGCGCGACGATCGAATCCTTCGAAGCCATTGGCGAAACCATTTGCCGGACCTGCCGAACCGCCTAGATTAAAAGATGGAGCCCGACAACCACTTCACACTTTTCGGCATCCGGCCCTTGCCCTGTAAACTCAAACCCGAGCCCGCCCATCGTGACCTTGCCCGCACGAAACCTGCTTACCGAAGAAGCCAGCCCCTATCTGCGGCAGCACAGCGACAACCCTGTCCATTGGCGCGGCTGGTCGCCGGCCGCCCTTGCCGAGGCCAGGGAACTCGGCCGGCCGATCCTGCTCTCCATCGGCTACGCCGCCTGCCATTGGTGCCATGTCATGGCCCAGGAAAGCTTCGAGAACGACGCCGTCGCGGACGTCATGAACCGGCTCTACGTGAATATCAAGGTCGATCGCGAGGAGCGGCCGGACATCGACCAGATCTATATGGCCGCGCTCCACGCCATGGGCGAACAGGGCGGCTGGCCGTTGACCGTGTTCCTGACGCCCGACGGCAAGCCGTTCTGGGGCGGCACCTATTTTCCGCGCGAGGCGCGTTACGGGCGGCCGAGCTTCATCCAGGTGCTGGAAGCGGTCGACAAGGCTTGGCGGGAAAAGCAGCAGAGCCTCGCCGAAAGCGCCGACGGGCTGACCGCTCATGTCGAATCTCGGCTTGCCGGAACAAAGGGCAAGGCGGTGCTCGACCGCGGCACGCTCGCCGATCTTGCCGGCCGCATCGGCGGCATGATCGACCGTGATCTCGGCGGCTTGAAGGGCGCGCCCAAATTCCCGAACGCCCCCTTCATGCACGCGCTCTGGCTGTCCTGGCTGCGCGACGGCCAGGCGGACCACCGCGATGCCGTGCTCACCAGTCTCGAAAAGATGCTTGCCGGCGGCATTTACGACCATGTCGGCGGCGGCCTCAGCCGCTACTCTACCGATGCCGAATGGTTGGTGCCGCATTTCGAAAAAATGCTTTACGACAATGCCCAGCTCATTCGCCTGTGCAATTGGGCCTATGCCGCGACCGGAAACGACTTGTTCCGGGTACGAATCGAAGAGACCGTCGCCTGGCTGCTGCGTGAGATGCGTGTCGAAGGCGGCGCCTTCGCCGCCAGCCTCGACGCCGACAGCGACGGCGAGGAGGGGCTTTTCTACACCTGGAGCCGCGACGAGGTCGAAGCCGCGCTGGGCGACGACGCCCCAACTTTCTTTCAATATTTCGAGCTGGCCGCGCCGCATGGCTGGGAAGGCAAGCCGATCGTCCGCCAAAGCGAAACGCAGCAAAGCAACGGCATTGCCGACTACGCCCAGCTTGCCCCTTTGAAAGCGAAGCTGCTGGCTGTCCGCGAACAACGCGTCAGGCCCGGTCGTGACGGCAAGGTGCTCACCGACTGGAACGGTCTGATGATTGCGGCACTCGCCGAAACCGGCCGCTCCCTTGGCAGGCGCGACTGGATCGATGCCGCGGCAAAAGCCTTCACCCATATTGTAGAGGCCAGCCAGCACGGTCGTCTGCCGCATTCCATGCTTGACGCGAAGAGGCTTTTCCCGGCTTTGTCGAGCGACTATGCCGCCATGACCAACGCCGCGATTGCGTTGTTCGAAGCGACCGGTGATCAGGCCTATTCGGCGCAGGCGAGACATTTCATCGAGGAGCTAGACCGGTGGCATCTCGATGGAGAAAAAACCGGCTACTGGCTGACCGCGTCGGACAGCGGCGACGTGCCAATCCGCATCCGCGGCGATGTCGATGAAGCGATTCCTTCCGCCACCAGCCAGATCGTCGAGGCGCTGGTGCGGCTGTCATCGCTCACCGGCGATCTCGATCTCTGGGAGAAGGCTTGGGCGACCGCCGAGCACGCCATGGGCCGCGCATCCCAGCAGCCCTACGGCCAGGCCGGCATCGTCAATGCCTGTGCCCTGGCGCTCGAGCCGCTGAAGCTTGTCGTCATAGATGAGCCGGGATCTTCAAGCCTTGTTCCGGTTGCGAATCGGAATCCCGACCCTCGCCGGGTCGATATCGTCGCGCCGATCGGTACGGAAGCGAATCGACCGTTGCTGCCGGGCGGCGTGCTGCCGCCGACGGACAAGCCAGGCGCCTGGTTCTGCAGCGGGCAGGTATGTTTGCCGGTGGTGACGGATGCCGAGGAATTGGAGAAGTTGTTACGGCGATAGCGCCACTTACCCTCCCCCTTGTGGGGCGAGTCGGCTTTTGATCGCAGCGAAGAGTAGATCATGAGACGGGCAGGGGGTTGAAACAAAAGAGTCTTTCGATCCCCACCCCGCTCCGCTTCGCGGATCGACCCTCCCCACAAGGGGGAGGGTAAGCCCAATCACGTATTCATCGAATCGAAGAAGTCGGCGTTGGTCTTGGTCTGCTTGAGCTTGTCGATGAGGAACTCGATCGCGTCGGTGGTGCCCATCGGCGCAAGGATGCGGCGCAGCACGAAGATCTTCTGCAGGTCGGACCGCGGCACCAGCAGGTCTTCCTTGCGGGTGCCCGACTTGAGGATGTCGATCGCCGGATAGATGCGCTTGTCGGCCACCTTGCGGTCGAGCTGGATTTCGCAGTTGCCCGTGCCCTTGAACTCTTCGAAGATGACTTCGTCCATGCGGCTGCCGGTGTCGATCAGCGCGGTGGCGATAATGGTCAGCGAGCCGCCTTCCTCAATGTTGCGGGCCGCGCCGAAGAAACGCTTCGGGCGCTGCAGCGCGTTGGCGTCGACACCGCCGGTCAGCACCTTGCCGGATGACGGCACGACCGTGTTGTAGGCGCGGCCGAGACGGGTGATCGAATCGAGCAGGATGACGACGTCGCGGCCATGCTCGACCAGGCGCTTGGCCTTCTCGATCACCATTTCGGCGACCTGCACGTGACGCGCGGCCGGCTCGTCGAAGGTGGACGAGATGACCTCGCCCTTCACCGAGCGCTGCATGTCGGTCACTTCCTCGGGACGCTCGTCGATCAGAAGCACGATCAGGTAGCATTCCGGATGGTTGGCGGTGATCGAATGCGCGATGTTCTGCAGGAGCACCGTCTTGCCGGTGCGCGGCTGGGCGTTGATCAGCGCGCGCTGGCCCTTGCCGATCGGCGCCACCAGGTCGATCACGCGCGGCGAGATGTCCTTGGTCGGGGGAGTGTCGACCTCCATCTTCAGCCGCGAGGTCGGGTAGAGCGGCGTCAGATTGTCGAAGTGGATCTTGTGCCGGATTTTTTCCGGATCGTCGAAATTGATGGTGTTGACCTTGAGCAGCGCGAAATAGCGCTCGCCCTCTTTCGGGCTGCGGATCGGTCCTTCAACCGTATCGCCGGTCTTAAGCGAGAAGCGCCGGATCTGCGACGGCGAGATATAGATGTCGTCGGGGCCCGGCAGGTAGTTTGCGTTGGCCGAGCGCAGGAAGCCGAAACCGTCCTGCAGCACCTCGACCACACCGTCACCGATGATCTCGATGTCCTGCGCGGCGAGCTTCTTCAGGATCGCGAACATCAGCTCCTGCTTGCGCATGACGCTGGCGTTCTCCACCTCGAGCGATTCGGCATAAGCGATCAGCTCCGGCGGCTTCTTGTTCTTGAACTCTGCGAGTTTCATTTCTTGCATTAGATAGACTCTGGGTAGGCTTTTGGGAGAAAATCGGCTGAATACGACAAATGCCGGGCGCGGCCGAAAGCGAGTAAAGGGGGCGGCGCATGACGGGAAGGAAGACCCGTCTTTTATCGTCGGTCGCCTGAAAGAGCAAGCCGCCTTTTGCTCGGCTTCTTCTGGTTTTAGGGAGCCTAGAACGGCTTCACGACGACCAGGATGACGATGACGATCATCAGCAATGTGGGGATCTCGTTGACGATCCGCCAGTGCCTGGCCGGCTTTTCGTTCTTGTCCTCGGCGAATTTCCTGACTGCGCCGGCGAGATAGCCATGCAGACCCGACAGGATGAGCACCAGCGCGATCTTGGTGTGCAGCCAACCGCCCTGGAAACCGAAGCCTTTCCAGGCCAGCCAAAGGCCGAACACCCAGGTCACGATCATCGCCGGATTGATGATCCCCCGGAGCAGCCGGCGCTCCATCACCTTGAAGGTTTCGGACTGCACCGAGCCCTTCTCGGCATCGACATGATAGACGAAGAGCCGCGGCAGATAGAGCATGCCGGCCATCCAGGCGATCACCGCGATCACATGGATGGCCTTCGCCCAAAGATAGAAGCCGTCGCCAGCCACCAGGTATAGAAGGGCCGTCGCCACCACGAGAACCACAATACCGATCACCATGCGGTTCATCGCCTGGCCGGTGGTGTTCTCGTTGCTCACATTGCTCATCGGTGGCCCCTCACCATTTTCACCATCGCTTCGACATGCGCCACCGGCGTCTCCGGCGTGATGCCATGGCCGAGATTGAAGATCAGCGGGCCGCCGCCCAGCGTCTTCAGGATGGCATCGACGCCATCGGCCAGCGCCTTGCCGCCGGCGACCAGCCGCAGCGGATCGAGATTACCCTGCACCGCGCCTTCGCGCTGCAGCTCCTTCGCCATGGACAAAGGCACGGTCCAGTCGAGGCCGAGACCGGCAATGCCGGTCTTCTTCCTGTAGTCGCGATAGCGCTCCCCGGCGCCCTTCGGAAACCCGATCACCGGCACGTCGGGATGAACCGCCTTCACCTGCCGCACGATCTCGGCCACCGGCTCGACGCAGAAAGCCTCGAAGGAGGGCTCGTCCAGCACGCCCGACCAGGAATCGAAAATCTGCACCGCATCGGCGCCGGCTTCGATCTGGCGGATGAGATAGGCAGCCGAATGATCGGCCAATGTCTTCAAGAGCCTCGCGAAGGCCTCAGGCTCGCGATAGGCGAACAGCCGCGCCGGTCCCTGGTCGGGCGTGCCCTGCCCGGCGATCATATAGGTCGCCACCGTCCATGGCGCGCCACAGAAGCCGAGCAGCGTCGTCTCGTCGGGCAGCTTGGCGCGCAGCCGACGCACGGTCTCGTAGACCGGCTCGAGATTCACGTGAAACACATCGCCGTTCAGCGCCGCAATCTCGGCCGCCGAGATCGGCTTCAGGACCGGCCCGCGGCCTTCCTCGAAACGGACATCCCTTCCCAAGGCGTTGGGCACAACGAGAATGTCGGAGAACAGGATCGAGGCGTCGAAGCCGAAGCGTTCGATCGGCTGCAGCGTCACCTCGACGGCGAGTTCCGGATCGTAGCAAAGATCGAGAAAGGATCCGGCCCGCTTCCTCGTCTCTCTATATTCGGGAAGATAGCGGCCCGCCTGGCGCATCATCCAGAGCGGCGGCGGTGAAACCGTCTCGCCCTTGAGGACGTCCAGCACGATCCGTTTCCCAGCCATCCAGCGCCCGCCTCTCCAGGTCTCTTAAATCAAATATCTATTTTAAAAGAGTCTTCTGATTCTAAGAGTCTGTTGGTTGTGATGATTGCGACCTGTCCAGCCTGCGGCTCGAAAAGGCCAGTCAGCATATTGTCGCGTACTCGTTTTCGCAAATTGGAGGGATCTGGGGACAAGGCCGATTCAGGCTTTCGAGTCAAAAGCTTGGCCGTTCCGCTCCGATATCCGGGCTGTGGATGAAACCGACCCGGAAAAGTTGATCCCCAGTTTTGTCCCCAGCGCCGCGACAAAGCCTACAGCGGGTCGAATTGTGGACAAGCGGCCATCTGATACAGTCGCTTCGCTACCCAAGGCCCGCCCATCCAGCCTTGTTCACAATTGCCCACAGCCTGGACCCATCCCCTGTGAACAAACCTCAGAGCTTCTTCCACCTGCATCTGATCTCCGACGCCACAGGCGAAACGCTGCTGGCCGCCGGCCGCGCTGCGTCCGCGCAATACAAGGACGCGCGCGCCATCGAGCATATCTATCCGCTGATCCGCACGGAAAAACAGGTCGCCAAGGTCTTCGAGGATATCGAGGAGGAGCCCGGCATCATTCTCTACACCGTGGTCGACCAGAAGCTCGCGCGCTCGATCGACGAGCGCTGCGCGGCCATGGGCCTGCCTTGCGTCTCGGTGCTGGAGCCGGTGCTCACCGTCTTCCAGTCCTATCTCGGCACGCCGGCCGGCCGCCGCGTCGGCGCCCAGCATGTGCTCGACGCCGAATATTTCCGCCGCATCGATGCGTTGAACTTCACCATGGAGCATGATGACGGCCAGCTGCCGGCCAATATGGAGGATGCGGATATCGTGCTGATCGGCATCTCGCGCACCTCGAAGACGCCGACCTCGATCTATCTCGCCAATCGCGGCATCAAGACCGCCAACATCCCGATCGTGCTCGGCGTGCCGCTGCCCGAGAGCCTGATCGCCGCCAAGACGCCATTGATCGTCGGCCTGATCGCGACGGCCGAGCGCATCTCGCATGTGCGGCAGAACCGTATCCTCGGCAACAGCGCCGCCTTCGTGCCGACCGACTATGTCGATCGCGCTGCCATCAACGAGGAGCTCGCCTATGCGCGCCAACTCTGCACGAAGCATGGCTGGCCGATGATCGACGTCAGCCGCCGCTCCATCGAGGAAACGGCGGCGGCTATCGTTGCCCTGCGGGGCAAGACGCGCTAGGGGCAAGCGATAAAAGTGAGCACTCCGTCCAACACCCCTCATCCGTCCGAGCTTCGCTCGGCCACCTTCTCCCACAAGGGGA
>NZ_SUGA01000034.1 GCF_004963255.1 Mesorhizobium sp.
ACCTTCTCCCCGTTGAACGGGGAGAAGGAAGAACCTGGCAACAAAAAACCCGCCTCGAAGGCGGGTTTTTCAAAAACTGCCGAGGTATCCGGCTTAGAGGCCGAAACCTTCGAAACGCTTCTTGAACTTCGACAGGCGGCCGCCGCGGTCGAGCAGGGTCTGCTGGCCGCCGGTCCAGGCCGGGTGCGTGGTCGGGTCGATGTCGAGGTTCATCGTGTCGCCTTCCTTGCCCCAGGTCGAACGGGTCAGGTATTCGGTGCCGTCGGTCATGACGACCTTGATGGTGTGGTAGTCGGGATGGATATCGGCCTTCATTGTCTTATGTCCTGGCTTGCCGGCGCCGGTGACGGGCCAATGGCCTGCGTCGATGCGCCCCTTTTTAAAACTCGAAGCCGCAGCTAATGAAAAGCCACGGCTTCTAAAACGGTCGGCGAGCCTATACATCAGCCGGAATTGAATCACAAGGCCGCGGCAAGCGCATATTGAAGCGCGGTATTGACCAGCGGCCAGAGGAAACGCTCATGGCGGATATCGGTGCCAGTGGAGACCAGCGCAGGCGCTCGGTCCGGCCGCTGAGAAACCTTTTCCCCTATATCACGCGCTACCGGAAGCTGGCGCTCGGCGCGATCGTCTCGCTGATCGTGGCGGCGGTGACGACGCTTGCCCTGCCGATGGCCGTGCGGCGCATGATCGACCATGGCTTCCAGGCCTCGGGCTCTACCTTCATCGCCGAATATTTCGCCGCGCTGGTGGCGATGGCGGCGCTGCTCGCGGCGGCTTCGGCCAGCCGCTATTATTTCGTCATCACGCTGGGCGAGCGGGTCGTGGCCGACATCCGCCGCGACGTTTTTGCCCATGTCACGACACTGTCGCCCGCCTTTTTCGATCGCGCGCATTCGGGCGAGATCGTGTCGCGGCTCGCCGCCGACACCACGCAGGTGAAGTCGGCGGTCGGCGCCACCGCCTCGGTCGCGTTGCGCAATGTCATCCTGGGCCTCGGCGCGGTGGCGATGATGGTCGTCACCAGCCCGAAACTGTCCGGCCTGGTGATCGCGGCCATTCCGCTGATCGTGCTGCCGCTGGTCGCCTTCGGCCGCTCGGTGCGGCGCAAGTCCCGGCAAGCGCAGGATACGCTCGCGGAGGCCACGGCCTATGCCAGCGAGCAGATCGGCGCGGTGCGCACGCTGCAGGCTTTCACCAACGAGAAGCTGGTGACCGGCCGCTTCGCTGACGCCGTCGACGCCGCCTTCGAAGCAGCCAGGGCCTCGGTGTTCGCGCGCTCGTTCCTGACCTTCTTCGCCATCTTCATGATCTTTTCCTCGGTGGTGGCGGTGCTGTGGTTCGGCTCGCGCGACGTGCTTGCCGGCACGCTGTCGCCCGGCACGCTCAGCCAGTTCCTGCTCTATTCGGTGTTCGCCGCCGGCGCGCTCGGCGCGCTGTCGGAAGTGTGGAGCGAGCTGTCGCAGGCGGCGGGCGCCGCCGAGCGGCTGACGGAGATCCTGGCCGAGACGCCAACGATCCAGCGGCCGGTCGAGCCGCTTCCACTGCCGGCCACCGCGAAGGGCGCGATCAGCTTCGACGACGTTTCCTTCTCCTATCCGGCCCGGCCGGACCGCGCCGCCGTGCACGGCCTGAGCTTCCAGGTGAAGCCCGGCGAGACGGTGGCGATCGTCGGGCCTTCGGGCGCCGGCAAGAGTACCGTCTTTTCGCTGATCCTGCGCTTTTACGATCCCGAGACCGGCCGCGTCGCCATCGACGGCGTCGACCTGCGCGAGGCCGATCCGGCCGCCATCCGCCAACGCATCGCGATCGTGCCGCAGGACGTCACCATCTTCGCGGCAAGCGTGCTCGACAATATCGGCTTCGGCCGGCAGGGCGCCAGCGAGGCTGAGATCGAGGCCGCAGCCAAGGTGGCGCTTGCCGATGAATTCATCGCCAGGCTGGACAAGGGCTATGACAGCCAGGTCGGTGAGCGCGGCGTGACGCTGTCGGGCGGCCAGCGCCAGCGCATCGCCATTGCCCGCGCCATCCTGCGCGACGCGCCGATCCTCCTGCTCGACGAAGCGACATCGGCGCTCGACGCCGAGAGCGAGACGCTGGTGCAACGGGCGCTGGAGCGGCTGATGCGCGGCCGCACCACCCTCGTCATCGCCCACCGTCTGGCGACAGTGCTCAAGGCCGACCGTATCCTCGTCATGGAGGGCGGGCGCGTCGTCGAGGAAGGCACGCATCAGAGCCTGGTCGCCAAGGGTGGCACCTATGCGCGGCTCGCCAAACTGCAGTTCGAGGCAGGCGCCGGGGTGTTCAAAGGAGCGGCGGAGTAGCCGCATCCGGCTGGCTTCGAAGTGCCTCGCGTCAGCCGCCGTAACGCCGGCGCAGATGCTCGGTGAAGTAAGCTGCATTCAGCTTCTCGCCGGTGGCGCGCTCGAGCAAGTCCGGCGTCGACCAGCGCGAGCCCTGCGACCAGATCTTTGCACGACGCCACTCGTTGATGGCGCTGAAATCGCCCTTGGCGAGGTCCTCGTCGACGGATGGATGCTGCCTGGTCAAAGCCGCCCATTGCTGCGCCGCCATCATGGCGCCCAGCGTGTAGGACGGGAAATAGCCGAAGGCGGCGCCCGGCCAGTGCACGTCCTGCATCGGCCCGTCGGCCGGGTTGTCGAGGGTCGAGAGGCCGAGATAGTCGCGCATCTTGGCGTCCCATGCATCGGGCAGGTCGGCGACCTCCAGCCGGCCGGTCACGAGCTCCTGCTCGAGCTCGTAGCGCAGGATGACATGCAGCGGATAGGTGACCTCGTCGGCGTCGACGCGGATCAAGCCGCGTTTCACATGGTGGACAAGCGGCAGGATGTCGTCGAGCGACCAGGCTTCACCGAGATGTCTTTCGACCACCGGCAGCGCCCAACGCCAGAAGGCGGGATTGCGGCCGACCTGCTTTTCGACGAACAGGCTCTGGCTCTCATGCACGGCCATTCCGCGCGCCTTGCCGAGCGGCCAGTGCGACCAGGCCTTTGGAAGGTTCTGCTCGTAGAGCGCGTGGCCGGTCTCGTGCAGCACGCCCATCAGCGCCGACAGGAAGTCGGAGGTCTTGTAGCGGGTGGTGATGCGCACGTCGGTCGGCACGCCGCCGCAGAAGGGGTGGTGCGATACCGACAGCGAGCCATGGGTGAGGTCGAAGCCGACCGCCGCCATCATGGCGAGGCCGAGCTCGCGCTGCCTGTCGATGGCGTAGCTACCCGACAGCGGCTTCAACGGATGTTTTGCCAGCCGTGCATCCTGCACGGCCAGCGCATGCGGCAGGAAGTCCTTGAGAAAGGCCTTCAGCTCGGCAAAGACCGGCGTTATGTCGGCGGCCCGGTTGCCGGGATCGTATTGCTCCATCAGCGCGTCATAGGGTGTGAGGCCGAGCGCATCGGCACGCAGCGCCGCTTCCTCGCGCACCAGCGTCACGACGCCTTCCAGCGCCGGCAGGAAGCCTGCCCAATCATTCTTGGCGCGAAGGTCACGCCAGAGCTGCTCGGAGCGCATGCGCGCTACCGTCTGGCGCTCGACAAACTCGGCCGGCAGGCAGGTGAGGTTGGTGTATTGCCGGCGCAGTTCCCGGACCGCCGCCTGCTGCTCTTCGCTCAACGGCTCGGCTTCGGCGGCCGAAATCCAGTCGCCGATCTCCGGCGCGGTCGCCTGGCGATGCAGCATGCCGGCAAGCGAGGACATCGCCTCGGCGCGCTTCTCGCCGCCGCCAACCGCCATATGCGTCGCTTCGTCGGCGCCGAGGATGGCCAAAGCATGCTCGAGCGCTTCGAGCTTGTGGCAGAGGTCGTCGAGTTTCTGGAAGGACATGATGGATACCCAGCTTCAATGTGGCTGGCGCGAAAAGATACCAACGCACCGCGCTTGGCAACCCTGATCGGCCGGGATGGAACTAGTGGTCTTGCCTTGTGGGGCGGCTGCGTGATCAATGCCGGGAACAAGCTGCTGGAGGGGACGATGGTCGGCAATATACTGGTCGGGTGGCGCTGATCCATTGCTACATCGTCTATCTGGAGATGGTGCTATGGGACACGCCCCGCGGCCACAAGGCGTTCAAGCTGGCGCCTGAATTTGCCAGAGCTTCGAAGGTGCTTGCCGCCAATCAGGGGCTCTATAACGGATTTCTCGCCGCGGGCCTGATCTGGGGTCTCTACCTCGGCGCCGCAGGCTTTCAGGTCAAGATGTTCTTCCTGCTCTGCGTCGCGACAGCTGGCCTCTATGGCGCGGCAACTGTCGGCCGCAAGATTCTCTTCGTTCAGACGGTTCCGGCAATAATTGCGATCCTCGCGCTTTGGCTCGGCCTATAACCAAAACGATACGCGATCGAAAAAAGACGCCCTCGGGGCCAGGTCCCGCGGGCGTCCGTTTCTGCCGGAGACGTCAGCCGTTCGGGTAGTTCCCGCCGTCGGAGCCGTCGCCCATCATGAAGCCGCTGCCGGTGTCGTTCATCAGCCTCTGGTCGACATTGTCGAGGCGGCGCAGCAGTTCATGGTATTGCGCGGACGGGATCCGGCCGTGATCCGAAGCCGCGACATGGTCCGCGGCCTGGCTGATGCGAGCGGCGCGCATGTGCAGTTGCTGCGCTTCGGAAGCCGAAATGTTGTTTGCCTGCCGGGCATCGGTGATGCCCTGATCCACGCCCTGGACCTGATCGATAAGACCGGCCGCGCGCGGGCCGATGAAATCGGTCGTAGGGGTCGCGTCGAGCGCCCCCTTGTGGTGCCCGGCCGCACAGGCGCCAGCGAGCGGGGCCGCGATCAGCGCGGCAGCCAGGGTCATAGTCTTGAGAGATGTTGAAGCGCGCATGGCGGCGCATCCTCCGATAGGGAAGGCCGCGGCCCTGCCGCCAGCCTTCCGACCTTTACGGGCCGTCCGGTTCCGTCGCGTCGCGATGGGAGGCATCGCCGGCGGTCCCCGGCCCTGCGCGGCAAATTAGGTGCGTCGATTGCCGATGTGTAATTAAAAAATGATAATGTTTTCAGGCCTTGCCGCCGGAACTTGGCGCGCTAAGTATTCAGCCGACAAACAACTTCCCGTGACTTTCCGTGATCCTAAAGCGCGTCGCGATCTTTCAGAGACGTTCCGTGCGCTTTAGGGTTTTGATTTTACGCATGTCTTTATCCCGAAACCGGTTCCCACTTTCGGGAGACATGCTTTAATCACCGTTCGGTGAGCTTCAGTTCAATGCGGCGGTTCTTGCTACGCGCCTCGTCGGTATCGGCGGGGTCGAGTGGCTGGAACTCGCCGAAGCCGGCGGCCACCAGCCGGTTGGCCGGCACGCCGTTCTCGATCAGGAATTTCACCACCGAGGTGGCGCGCGCGGTCGACAGTTCCCAGTTGTCGCGATAGCGGCCGGTGCCGGACAGCGGTTTGTTATCGGTGTGGCCGTCGACGCGCAGCACCCAGCTGATCTCCGGCGGGATTTCCTTCTGCAATTCGATGATGGCGTCGGCGAGCTTCTTCATCTCGACCTTGCCGGCATCGTTGATCTCGTCCGAGCCGGTCGGAAACAGCACCTCGGACTGGAAGACGAAACGGTCGCCGACGATGCGGATATTCTCGCGGTCGGCGAGGATCTCGCGCAGCCGGCCGAAGAAGTCTGAACGGTAGCGGTTGAGCTCCTGGACGCGCTGCGCCAGCGCCACGTTCAGGCGGCGGCCGAGATCGGCGATCTTGGTGTTGGAGTCGCGGTCGCGCTGCTCGGAGACGTTGAGCGCATCTTCCAGCGCGCCGATCTGCTTGCGAAGCGCCGCGATCTGCTGGTTGAGGATCTCGACCTGGCTCAGCGCCTGCTGACTGATCTGGCGCTGGTTGCTGAGCTCGCCGGAAAGCTGGTCGGCCCGCTTGTTGGCCGCGTCGCCGGCGCCGGCGCCCTGCGCCAGCAGCTGCTCGAGGCGGCTCTTTTCGGCCTGCGCCGCCGACAGCGAGGCCTGCAGGTTGGCGAGCGAATCCTCCTTGTCCTGGCTGTTCGTGCGCTCCAGCGCGAGCAGCTGGGTCAGTTCGTTGATCTGCGAGTTGAGGCGGTTGAGCACCGCGTCCTTGCCGGAGATCTCGCGGCTGAGCAGGAACTGCGCCAGCACGAAGACGGTGAGCAGGAACATGATGGCAAGCAGCAGCGTCGACAGCGCGTCGACGAAACCCGGCCAGTAGTCGATGCGGCGGTCGGCGCGCCGTCTTGCCAGCGCCACGTCAGTGGACCCCTTGCTTCTTCAGCGCGTCGGCGATCTTTTCCAGCGTGTTGCGCATGGCCTTCTGCTCGTCCGACTGGGCCTCGACCCAGTCGCGCATGATCTGCTGCTCGGAGCGCATGTTCTTGACCAGCCCGGAAATGCCGTCGGCGAGGTTGGCCATGGCGGTGGCGACGCGCGGATTGGAGCCGCCGCCGTTCTCCTGCAGGCTGCGCAGCCGCTCGGACAGCAGCCGGATGTCCTCGGAGGATTCGGTCTTGGCCGTGTCGGAGACAACGATGTCCGACGACAGGTCGGTGACCGAGGACAGCCAGTTCTCAAGCTCAGTGTAGAAGCGGGTCTGGGCGCGGCCGGCCTGCAGGTCGAGGAAGCCGAGCACGAGCGAGCCGGAAAGGCCGAACAGCGAGGACGAAAAGGCGGTGCCCATGCCGGCGAGCGGCGCCGACAGGCCCTGCTTCAGCGCATCCAAGACAGCCGCGGCATCGCCGGTGCCGGGATCCAGCGCTTCGATCGTCTCGCGGATCGAGGCGATGGTGTTGAGCAGGCCCCAGAAGGTGCCGAGCAGGCCGAGGAACACCAGCAGGCCGACAAGATAGCGTGAGGTGTCGCGGCTCTCGTCGAGGCGGGTGGCGATGGAATCGAGCATCGTGCGCATCGACGAGGTCGAGAAGGCGATCGTCGACGAGCGGCCGATCATCGCCTTCATCGGCGCCAGCAGCACGGGCTCGGTGGTTTCGGAGCCGGCGCGGAAGGAATTGACCCAGCGCACCTCGCGGAACAGTCGGCCGACCTGGGCAAAAGCGAGCAGAATGCCCACCGCAAGAACGCCGACGATCAACCCGTTGAGGCCCGGATTGCTGGAGAAGGCGGTCGAGATCTGGCGGGTGAGGATGGCGGCGATGAACCCGACGATGATCAGGAAGATCACCATGGTGAGCAGGAAAACCTGCGGGCTCGACAGCTTGTGCGGATCATAGACCAGGACGTCCGATCGCCTGCCGAAGGATCTGAGAAAAGCCATCCGTGCCCCGTTTCCGATGCCACCGCCGCAGAATTGCCGCGACTCTAAACGGAATTGTGACCAAATTGAATGGCGCTTTTCAATATCGCCTACGTCATGGATTAGAACCGGTTGACGACCAGACAGTCGACCATGGCGGCCAGATGCAGGCCGGCGCCGGTGACGACGAAACCGTGCCAAACGGCGTTGTGGAAGCGCAGGCCCTTCCAGGCGAAGAAGATGACGCCGCAGGAATAGACGATGCCGCCGGCGACGAGCAACGCGACCGAGGTCGTCGGCAGCGTCTGGACCAGCGGTCCGGCCAGCACCACACCGCTCCAGCCGATGGCGAGGTAGAAGACGATGGCCAGCCGGTCGTAGCGGCCGGGCAGGAACATCTTGATGGCGATGCCGGCCGCAGCTGCGCCCCACACGACGACGATCATGGGCAGCGCCAGCGACGAGTTTTTGAGCTGGGCGAGGAAGGGCGTGTAGGTGGCGGCGATCAGGAGATAGATCGCTGCATGATCGAAGCGGCGCAGGATCCATTTCGCCGGCCAGGATACCGGCCACAGATTGTAGGCCAGCGACACCGACAGCACGGTGAGCAGCGACACGACGTAGAAGACGACGGCGACATACTCGCCCGGCCCGGAATGGAATGCGGCGAGCGCCAGGAAAGCCGAACCGGCGGCGATCGCCAGCACGATGCCGACAGCATGGACGACGCCGTCCGCGATCATCTCGGCGCGCGAATAATGCCAGCGCCCCACGAAGGGGATCTCAAGCCTCGTATCTGCGCGCGCGTCGTTCATGAATGATCCTGCATTGCCCTAATCTGGGCGGTCGCGGACCAGTATTTCAAGCTTCGGTTGCGGTTTTGCGACTGCGCCGCCGCGCGTCCTTTCGACGCGCAAGAGCGCTGTAGCACTTTGATTTGCGCATGATCCCTAGCGAAAATCGATTCCGACTTTCGCAGTAGGGCGCTGACCGCGACGCCGCGCTCAGCGAGGCGCCAACGGCTTCTTCACGGTCTTGAGCAGCGCGCGCTGGATGATCTCGTTGCCGGCGACGACCTCGCCATTGTCCAGCATGTCCTGCGCGCCATCCATGTCGGAGACGAAGCCCCCGGCTTCGCGCACCAGAAGGATGCCGGCGGCGATATCCCAGGACGACAGGCCGGTTTCCCAGAAGCCGTCCATGCGTCCGGCCGCGACATAGGCGAGGTCAAGCGCGGCGGAGCCGAGGCGGCGAACACCCGAGACTTCGGCCATGACATTGCGCAGCTCGATCAGGAAGTTGCCGTGCTGGCCGCGGCCGAGATGCGGCACGCCGCAGCCGATCACCGCGTCGGTCAGCTTGGAGCGGCCGGCAACACGCAGCCGGCGGTCGTTCATGAAGGCGCCGCCGCCGCGCTCGGCCGTGTAGAGCTCGTCCATCGCCGGATTGTAGACGACGCCGGCGACGATCTGGCCCTGGCGCTCGAGCGCGATCGACACCGAGAAGAGCGGGATGCCGTGCAGGAAGTTGGTGGTGCCGTCGAGCGGGTCGACGATCCAGCGGTGCTGGGCGTCCTCGCCTTCGACCGCGCCGCGCTCCTCCATCAGGAAGGCATAGCCCGGCCGCGCCTTCGACAGCTCGGCGTAGACGATCTCTTCGGCCTTGCGGTCGGCCTGGCTGACATAGTCGCCCGGTCCCTTCATCGAGACCTGCAGGTTCTGCACCTCGCCGAAGTCGCGCGACAGCGAGCGGCCGGCCTTCATCGCGGCCTGGACCATGACGTTGAGGAGAGCGGAACGCGCCATTTTTTCTTCCTGGCTTTGTCTTCCTACCGGCCGGCGCTCAATCGGCGCGGCGCATATAGGTGATTTCGTTGGTGTCGACGATGATGCGCTCGCCGGCCGAGATGAAGGGTGGCACCAGAACGCGGATGCCGTTCTCCAGCACCGCCGGCTTGTAGGAGGACGCGGCCGTCTGGCCGCGCACCACCGGATCGGCCTCAGTGACGGTCAGCGTCACCTGGTCGGGCAGCGAGATGCCGATCGGCCGCTCTTCGTAGAGCTGCACCGTCACCATCATGCCGTCCTGCAGGAAGGCGGCGCGCTCGCCGACGAAGTCCTTGGCCAGCTCGAGCTGCTCGTAGCTTTCAGTGTCCATGAACACCAGCGCATCGCCCTGCTCGTAGAGGAAAGAGAAGTCCTTGAGGTCGAGCCTTATCTGCTCGACTGTCTCGGCCGAGCGGAAGCGCTCGTTGAGCTTGGTGCCGTTGATCAGGTTCTTCAGCTCGACCTGGTTGTAGGCGCCGCCCTTGCCGGGCTTGACGGTGTTGGTCTTGACCGCCACCCACAGGCCGCCATCGTGCTCGATGACATAGCCGGGACGGATTTCGCTGCCACTGATCTTGGCCATGATGAACTTGATCCGGAATGAGATTTTCTGGCGCGGGTCGCGCTTTGGCGCCTCCAAGACCACAAATTGCCAAGGTAGGCAAGGGAGGGAACCTGAGCGGTTGCCGCGGCGACGGGCCTCAAGGCAGGCGATTTGCCTTTTGCAGCGCCTGCTTGGTCTGGTCGTCGTCGAGGCCCTGCAGGAAATCGTCCATCTGCGGGTCGATCAATCCAGCGCGGCGGGCGACGATGTACCAGGCGCCGGCGAGGATCAGGTCCGGGTCGGTGCCGATGCCGCCCATATAGAGCTTGGCGAGGCGGTTCTGGGCGGCGACATTGCCGCCTTGCGCCGCCCGCCTCATCCAGGCAAAGCCAGATTTCAGGTCGCGCTCGCCACCGCGCCCCTCGATCATCCAGGCGGCGAGGTCGATCTGCGCCGTGTCGTAGTTTTGCCGCGCGGCTTGCGTCAGGAGGATACGCGCCTGGGCGTCGTCATGCGGCTTGCCGCCGGCGCCGTTGGCATAGAGTTGCGCCATCGCATATTGCGCGTCGGCAAGGCCGGTGGCGGCCGCGCGCTCGTAGTAGACGGCGGCTTTCACAAGCCCGGCATCGCCGGGATCCTGCTGGACGAGCAACTGCGCGAAGTTGAACTGCGCAAGCCGGTTGCCGGCCTCGGCCGATGCCTGCATCAGCGCGAAGGCGCCCTTTTCGTCCTTCTTCACATAGCGGCCATCGAGCAGCATCAGCGCATATTGGAACTGCGCCTCCGGCACGCCCTGCTCGGCGGCCAGCCCATACCATTTCGCGGCCTCGGCGGGATTGAGCGGCACGCCCAGCCCGCGCGACAGGATTTCAGCCACCAGCGTCTCGGCCGCCGGATCCCCGTTCTTGGCGCGCTCCATAGCGAGGTTGTAGGCGGTCTTGTAGAGGCCGCGCTGGAAGGCGCCATAGGCGACGTCCGGCTGCTTGGCGCCGAAACGGTCGGGATTGACGGTGTCGGCCGATGGCGGAGTCATGGTGGCCGGCTGCGGCAAGGTGTTCTGGATCGGCTTGTCGATATGCGGATCGCCGCCGAACCGGCTCGCATCCGGCGCCGTGTCCTGCGTGGCCGTGTCCGGTTTGCCCTTATCCGGCGTGCCCGTGTCCGGCGAGCCTGCATCCGGCTTGGCTGCGTCTGGCGCGCCCTTGTCCGGCGCGCTCGTCTCCGGCCGGGGCTGCGGCAGAGGCACGGTCTCGGTCGCGCTCGCCGTTTCGCCCTGCCAGCAAGCCGGAGCCAGCAAGCCGGCCAGGACGGCCAGAGGAAGCACACGCAGGCGCATGTCAGTCCTCGAAACGCGGCGCGGTTTCATCGAGCAGCGCGTTGGCGGCGGCGATCACCGCCGCGGGATCGCGCCCATCGGCGAAAACGGCGCTGGACAGCGCCACGAACTCGGCGCCAGTCGCGGCCACCGCCTCGACGGAAGCAAGCTCGGAGCCGCCCATGACGATGCAGGGGATCGAGATCATCTCAGCCCACCATTCGCCGAGGGCGAGGTTGCGGTGATGCGGCTCCGGCTTGTTGTCGTAGCCGAAGCGGCCGAAGAACATGTAGTCGGGCCGTTCCTCGCCGAGCTCCAGCGCCTCATCGCGCGTCTTGGCGCCGCCGGCGCCGACCATCATCTTGCCGGCCAGGCGCTCGATCGTCTCGGCGAGATCCCGCGGCTTTGCCTCGACATGGATGCCGTCGGCCTGGACGCGACCGGCGATGCGGCTGTCGCCGGCGATGATGACGGCGATGCCGGCGCCTTGAGCGATCGGCACGATCCGTTCGGCGAAGGCCTGGAAGGAGGCGTCATCCATGCCGTTGTCCGACAGGATTAGCGAGGCGATGTCGCCGCCCTCGAAGGCCGCGCAGATATGCTCGGCCGGCACGAGCGGCGGCGCGATCAGCACGATGCGGCAGCGATTGGGCGGGGTTAAATCGTTCATTGGCCTTCGATCCCGGTTTCGCCTATGCCGGGCGAAGATGGTTGCATTGCGGCATAGAGCAAAGCGGCCAGCTTGAACAGGAGGGCGAAGCAGGATCGTCGAGCGCGGGGACGCCGCCGGACTACAGAGCAGTTTCGCGGAAACGCCGAACCGCTCCAGGGATCACCCGTCCGGCAGGCTGAAGACGGCGCACGGTCTGACAATTCCACGCAATTGGTGTTCGCCCAACGGGGCCAAGGGCGTCGTGGTTTCCGCCGCGACAGCGCCGGAGATCAGGACGCTCCGTCCAAGCGGCCGACACAGGCCTTCGAGCCTGCTGACGAGGTTCACGGCCGGGCCGATTGCGGTGAAATCCAGACGGTCGGCTGTGCCGACATTGCCCCACACCATGTCGCCGATGTGCAGCGCCATGCCGAATTGCAGCTCGGGCATGCCCTGTCCGGCACGAACCTGATTGAGCTGCGCCATCCCCGCCCGCGCCGCTGCGACCGCGCGCAACGCGGCCTCGCAAGCCTCTGAGACCGAGCGCTCGCCGACAGGAAAGATCGCCAGCACGCCGTCGCCGATGAATTTCAGCACCTCGCCGCCAAAAGCGTGAACGGCGCCGGCGATGCGATCGAAGCTGGCGTTGAGCGCCGCCACGACCTGCTCGGCGTCCGTCTCTTCCGACAGGGCGGTAAAGTCGCGCAAATCGCTGTAGAGCAGGACCGCGCGGATTGTCTCGCCAACCTCGCGCCGCGAACGGCCGGCCAACACCTGCGCCGCGCTGCGTTGCCCAAGATAGGCCTCAAGCAGGGCCGACAGCGTCGACCTAGCGGCGAGAGCGGCGAGCGGCGCCACGGCGAAGCGCGCCACCTGGTCCAGTGTTTTCGATTCGTGCTCCGCGAGAGGGCGTGCCGCGGCCCAGTTCAGTTTTGGATTCCCCCATTGCGCGTCCTCGCACTCCGGCCCAACCGTGTAATCGTACACGACACCGGTTCCCAGTCCCGCCAGCCATTCGCGTCCGAGATCTGCCTCTCCGGTTCCAGGCATCATGCCGGCGCCAAAACCCAGCGCCTCCATGACGACGCCTGTCTCCGCCCGCCACAGCCAGGCGCGGCGCGTTATGATCGGATGCGGCGCGGCGAGCGTCAGGGCTCCACCGACGAGTGGCAACCCGTCGTCAACCAGCCGCGCGCCGAGCGTGGCCAGAAAATCATCCGGCTGGACGGCGCCGCCGGCGCTGTCGACCAGCCAGGCGAAAGTTGAAGAAAGCCGCATCGATATGATCATGCTTCGGCGTTCCGTCGCTGTCACCAGCGGGAATCGACCCAACGAGATTTTAGTTGAACGGCAGGGCGATTTGGCTTCGAATCGAAAGCGCTGGCCCGGCGCCACCTGCCAGGCGAGCCGTGTTGGCGCGCAAACCCGGGAGGTTTCGATGGCTGAACCCTTGATCGTTCGTCGCGAGGTACAGATCGCGGCGCCGCCGGCGACAGTCTTCGCCTTCCTGACAGATCCGGCCAAGATTGTGCGCTGGATGGGAACGGAGGCAACGGCGGAACCCAACCCTGGCGGTCTCTATCTGCTGAATTTGGGAGGAAGAGCCACGGCTCGCGGCCAATTCACCGAGGTCATACCCGTCCACCGCCTTGCCTACAGCTTCGGCTGGGAGGGCAACGACCGGACGCCACCCGGTTCGAGCCTTGTCGAAATCGATCTGGTCGAAGAGCCGGGCGGGACGCGGGTCAAGCTCACCCATAGCGGCCTTGCCGACCGAGAGATTTGCGACAGCCACGAGAAGGGCTGGACGCACTATCTGGATCGGCTCGCAATCACCGCCGCCGGTGGCGACCCGGGACCGGACAAAATGTAGGGCAGCCGCCGCAATTGCCGACAGCCAGCGGCCAATCGCTAGTGCGTTTCATCGTTTCACGCGCTATCTCCTTGTTTCCAATTCGGGACGGAAAACCGCTCACACCTCTCCTGGGATTGCTCTAGAGTTCAAGCTTGTAGCCGATATGGCTGGCCTTGAAGCCAAGGCGCTCATAGAAGCGGTGCGCATCCGTCCGGCTCTTGTTCGTCGTCAGCTGCACGACCCGGCAGCCGCGCTCGCGGCATTCGTCGATCGCCCATTCCAACAGGCGCTGTCCCAGGCCCTCGCCGCGCCGGCTCGACGCGACGCGCACGGCCTCGATCTGGCCGCGCCACGCGCCGCGCTGCGATAGGCCGGCGAGAAAGGTGATCTGCAGCGTGCCGATGACGTCGTCGCCATCGGTCATCACCGCGAGCAACTGGTTCGGATCGCCGTCTATCGCGGCGAAGGCGTCCAGATAGGGTTGCGCCAGCGGCAGGCTTGCGTCTTCACGGGCGCGGCCCAGCGCATCGTCGGCAAGCATCGCGACGATGACCGCAACGTCCGCTTCACGTGCACGGCGAATGCTGATGGCGCTCATTTCAACACTCCCAGATAGCGAGCCGACCGACTGCAGACCCTGGCGGAGCGGTCGGTCGTTCTGACTGGGGCGGCAATAGCGGATGCCGGCATTAATGACTATCCCGCCGGCGCCGTTCTGCGCTATGGCTTGGTTGCCCGCCTTCTCCAACCTTCTCTTGCCGATGTCAGGCCTGCTCAGCGATCCGTGGTTCTATGCCGCCGCCATTCCAGCGGTGATCCTTGTCGGTCTGTCGAAGGGCGGCTTCGGCGGCGCCGTCGGCTTCGTCGGCGTGCCGTTGATGGCGCTGACCATCCCACCGGTCCAGGCGGCCGCCATTCTGCTGCCGATCCTGTGCCTGATGGACATCGTTTCGGTGTGGACGTGGTGGGGCGTCTATGATCGCAAGATGCTGGTCGACATGATGCCCGGCGCCGTCATCGGCATCGGCCTCGGCTGGCTGACCGCGGCCTTGGTGACCGAGGAGATGGTGCGGCTGATCGTCGGCGCCGTCGCGCTGGTGTTCGTGCTGCGCTGGCTCTACCTGCAGTTCCGCCATGGCGCCGATCATGCGGCGGAGCCGAACCGCATCGCCGCCGCCTTGTGGGGCACAGTCGCCGGCTTCACCAGCTTCGTCGCCCATGTCGGCGGTCCGCCCTTCCAGGTCTATGCGCTGCCGATCCGGCTCGATCCGAAAGTGCTTTCCGGAACCGCGGCGATCTTCTTTGCCGCCACCAACGCGCTGAAGCTCGTTCCCTATTTTGCGCTCGGCCAGTTCGACACCGCCAACCTCACGGCCTCGGCGGTTCTGATGCCGCTGGCGCCGCTGTCCACCATCGCCGGCGCCTTGCTGGTGCGCCGCATGCGGCCGGAGATCTTCTATCCGTTCACCTACGCCACCGTCGCGGTGGTCGCCGTCAAGCTGCTGTGGGACGGCATTGCAGGCTTGATGTAGAAACAAGGCGGCCTTCCAACCGCCTCGCTCCAAAAACGTAACGCTCAGGCGGCGCTCGGCACCAGCTGGCGGCTGCCGCCGAAGGCGAGCGCGGCGCCGAGCGCAATCACCATTGCCATGCCGGCAAGAATGCCGATGTCGTGCAGAGTGGGCTTCAGCACCATGTCGGCGATGATCACCAGCATCACCGCATAATCGAGGCGCGCCCATTTCATCATGCGCTGGCCGATGGCGAGGACGGCGGGCGTGATGCCCTGCTCGGCGACCATGGCGCCCATGCGCTCGCCGGTCGGCTTGAAGATCAGCATGCCGATCGAGAAGGTCGTCGCATAGCCGACGAGGCCGATGACAATCCACAGTTCGGCAAAGCCGACCCAGAAGCCGCACATGACGAGACCGAAGATCAGCGTCAGCATCGACATCGGCGCGAAGAACATGCCGCCGAGCTGTCCGCTGGCGCGCATTGCCTGCAGCTTGTCCTCAATGTTGCCGGCGCGCTCGGCCAGCACGCCGAGCAGGAACAGCACGAAGCCGCCGCCGACCCACAAAATAGCCGAAACGACGTGAAGGAATTTGACGATCGAATACCAATCCATGGTTTGCTCCCGGATATCCTGCCTGATTTCAAGCGGCGAGGATTTGCGCGCCGCTTCAGAGGAGCGGCCTTTTGCGTGGCGCGTGTTTCGGAACGATGCCGCGGCAGCGGCGGGCATGTTACAGGCGGCCACGATCGGCATTCGAAAAACCGGTTAAGACGATCCCTAGCGGCGGAGCCGCTGTCCTGTTCCGGCACAGGGAAGAGCGTTCGCTCAAAAAATCGCCGCCGCGTTAAGGGTTCGTTAAGCTTTACAGGCGTTTACTATGCGCATCCAGTTTTGCTGGATTCTTACCGAGTGGTTGGAGCCACTTTGTTTGACGCCTCCCTGTTAAACTCCTGAGAGCCGCCTTATCCGCGGCTCTTTTTTTGTCCGTAGGCGGCCGGCGCCAAAGCAGCCGGCGTTAACCGTTTGTTAAACATGCGCTTGCCTTCATGGGCATCGAAGCGCATTTTCAAGCCTCAGTCATTTAAGGGTGCTGGCCACGTCGGCAAGGATAGTCGAATCGGCTGGCGGCAGTGCAGGGGCGTATCGATGAACGAGCCTTCGAAGGGCAGCGCGAAAACCATCAAGCTGGCGGAACGCCGGGTTTTCTCCCAATCCTTCAAGCCGCTCTACCAGGAAGGCATGGGGCTGGTCGAACAGGCCGCCGAATATCTCGATGGCAAGGGCAGGCTCGAGGCCAAGAAATTATCGCGCACTGCCGCGACCCTCTATGCGGCGGAATCGATGCGGCTGACCACGAGGCTGATGCAGGTCGCCTCCTGGCTTTTGCTGCAGCGCGCGGCGAATTCCGGCGAGATGACGCGCGACCAGGTGGCCTCGGAGAAATCCAAGGTGCGACTGGATACCGCGTCGGCGCATGACGAGGCGCTTGGCTGGAACGAACTGCCGAAGGAATTTCTCGATCTGGTGACGCGCTCGCTGCGCCTGCAGGCGCTGGTACGGCGCATGGACGAGGAAATCTATGGCGGTGTCGTGGCCGAGACGCACGCCCCCAGCCGCCGGGCCAATCCGGTTTCCGACCAGATCAGCCTTTTGAACACGGCGTTCGCGCGCGGCTGACACCGCGTCTGCAACAAACGCTGAGATAGCGCCGGCGGCTTCCCTCATCGAGCCGTGATCAGCGCAAATCAAGCGCCTCTGGCCTCCAGCCACTTTTCGATATTGCGGCAGCAGCCTTCGGCGCATTGAAGGCCGTGCCCACCTTCGCGAGAAAGATCACCCTTGCCTGGAAGCGATAGGTCTCTAGTTGGAGCCGTTCGCCGCAGCCGGGTCGACCCGAGCCGGATTTGCAAGAAAATCACCGTCACTGTGACCAAAGCAGATTGCGAGGCTTGATCCCGTGCATTCGCCATTGGACCGCATTCCGGTATCGATCATCATCCCCAACTACAATTACGAACAGTTTCTCGGGCGCGCCATCGACAGCGCGTTGGAGCAGGACCACCGAAATGTCGAGGTCGTGGTCGTCGACGACGCTTCGACCGATGCGTCAGTGGCCGTCATCGAATCCTATGGCGACAAGATCCGCCCGTGCCTGAGGCGCAGGAATGGCGGGCATGGCGCAGCATTCAACACCGGGTTCGAGGCGAGCACCGGGGAGATCATCCTTTTCCTGGACGCCGACGATTATCTCTATCCGAACGCCGTCTCCGAGGTTCTGGACGAGTGGGATGCGGATGTCGCCCAGGCGCAATTCCGGCTGCATCTGGTTGATGAGGACCAGCAGATCAAGGATGTCTTTCCCCCTCCGGAACAGCCGTTCGATTCAGGCGACGTCGTGCCGGAATTGTTGCGCAAGGGGCGCTACCGTACGACGGTGACAAGCGGGCTGGCGTTCGACCGCGAGGCGCTGGAACCGATAATGCCCATGCCTGAGAGCGATTTCCGGCAAGGCGCCGATGGCTATCTGGCGACACTGGCGCCGCTTCACGGAGAAGTGAAATCCATCGACACCTGCCTTGGCGCCTACCGCATCCACGGCTCCAACCATTCGGTCTTCGACGAGAAGCTTGCCGAGCGGGCGCGCTGGCGCATGCAGCATGACTTCCGGCGCCTCGAAGCCCTGTCCGACCGGGCGGCCGAGATCGGCTTGACCATGCCGCCGGATGCCGGCCTTCACGATCCGGTTCACCTGGAAGAGCGGTTGGCTTCGCTCTGCGTCGACGAGCCCCGGCATCCGGTTGCGACAGACTCCCGGCTGGGGCTGGCAAGAGCGGGCGCCGCCGCCAGCCTGGAAATGAACGCATCCTGGCGGCGGCGGGCCGCCCTGGCGGCATGGTTCCTTGGCATCGGCATCCTGCCGCGGCGCATGGGTAATGCGGTGCTGGCATGGAAGCTGGTCGCGTCGTCCCGGCCGGCGGTCCTCACGCGGCTGTCGAAAACCATCCGTCGCGTGACGAACTAGGTTCTAGGCAGGCAGGCCGCCATCGGCCGCTCAACGGGATTTTTGGATGTGATCCTGAGATCGCGATCGTTTCCGGTTTGTTCACATTTCGCTGGCATCGCTTGCCGCCGAGGTTAAACTTGGCGCATGGGGGAAGCGATTCGCATCATCGGCATCGATCCGGGCCTGAGGCGCACCGGATGGGGGATCATCGATAGCCTGGGCAATTCGCTGCGCTTCATCGCGTCCGGCACCGTGCGCTCGGATGACAAGGCGCCGCTCGCGACGCGGCTCTGCCAATTGCATGATGGGCTGGCCGAGGTGCTGCATCAGGCCATGCCGCACGAGGCGGCGGTCGAACAGACCTTCGTCAACAAGGATGCGACGGCGACGCTGAAGCTCGGCCAGGCGCGCGGCATCGCCATGCTGGTGCCGGCGCGCGCCGGGCTGGTCGTCGCCGAATACGCGCCCAATGCGGTCAAGAAGGCGGTGATCGGGGTCGGCCATGGCGAGAAGAAGCAGATCCATATGATGGTCAAGGTGCTGATGCCGAAGGCGGTCTTCGACACGGATGACGCCGCCGACGCCCTTGCCATCGCCATCTGCCATGCGCATCACCGGCCGAGCGTCGCCTACCGGACGGCTGCGCTGGCCGGGTAGCGTTGTTCTTGACTTGTTCTCATTTGCGCGGTAAGTAATACCTTGGAGGTATTACCATGCGTGTGACCACCAAAGGACAAGTCACGATCCCCAAACAAATAAGGGACCATTTGGGCATAGGCCCGGGTTCGGAGGTCCAGTTCGTGGCTACGGACGAGGGCGCCCAGCTTGTCGCGGTCAACGAAAACATTTCGGAGGAGGAAGCTGCCCGCAAATTCAAAGAGGTCCTCGACAAGATGGAGGGGACGCTGGATTTGGCCGGCATGACGACTGACGAGTATATGGAGTGGTTGAGGGGACCACGTGAAAATCTCGACGTTAATTGACACAAACGTGCTCATTGATGTCTGGGGCCTGCCGGGCCGCTGACGGAATGGTCTTCGTCCGCGATTATCTCCTGCCGACGCGATGGCGCGTTGATCGTCAACAGCATCGTCTGGTCCGAGCTTGCTCCGCTGGTTGCTTCCGAAGCAATGCTGAGGAAAGCAGCCGAGAGGCTTGAGCTGGATCGCGAGTTTTTGCCTTGGGAAGCCGCATTCTTGGCTGGAGTGGCACATTCCCGCTATCGGCGGGCTGGCGGCGTTCGAGATCGGACCTTGCCGGATTTTTTCATTGGTGCTCATGCGACCGTTGCAGGTCATCGCCTATTGACGCGCGACGCTCCTCGCTATCGCAGCTATTTCCCCGATCTCGAAATCGTCTCTCCGGAAACGCATCCATGAAAGCCAGGTCATGATCGGCAAGCTGAAAGGGACGCTGGAGGAAATCGACGAGGACAGCTGCGTCATCGACGTGCATGGCGTCGGCTATGTCGCCCATTGCTCGGCGCGCACGCTTGCCGCGCTGCCGTCGCCCGGCGAGGCGGTGGTGCTGTTCATCGAGACCTATGTGCGCGAGGACATGATCCGGCTCTATGGCTTCCAGTCCGGGCTGGAGCGCGAGTGGTTTCGGCTTTTGATGAACAATGTGCAGGGCGTCGGCGCCAAGGTGGCGTTGGCGGTGCTGTCGACGCTGGCGCCGGCCGACCTCGCCAATGCGATCGCGCTGCGCGACATCGCCATGGTTTCCCGCGCGCCCGGCGTGGGCAAGAAGGTGGCCGAGCGCATCGTCACCGAATTGCGCACCAAGGCCCCGGCCTATGCTGGTGCGGCGACCGGCACGATCGGGCTCAAGCAGGAGCTCGGCGAAGGCGTCGCGGCCGCGCCGATCACGGATGCGGTCTCGGCGCTCGTCAATCTCGGCTATTCGCGCGACATAGCGGCGAACGCGGTTGCGGCGGCGCTGAAATCGGCCGGTGAGGGCGCGGATGCCTCGAAGTTGATCCGCTTCGGGCTCAAGGAACTGGCGCGGTGAGGCGACGCTTGTCCCGCCAGCGGTCCTATGCAAGGAAGGCGGCATGAGCCTTTCGCCCCGCCTCATTGCCCCCGACAAGCGCGGCGAGGATGCCGAGCAGACGCTGCGGCCGCAGTCGCTCGACGAGTTCGTCGGCCAGGCGGCGGTGCGCGCCAATCTCAAGGTCTTCGTCGACGCCGCCAAGAGCCGCGGCGAGGCGCTCGACCATGTGCTGTTTGTCGGCCCGCCGGGGCTCGGCAAGACGACGCTGGCGCAGATCATGGCGCGCGAGCTCGGCGTCAACTTCCGCTCGACCTCCGGCCCGGTCATCGCCAAGGCCGGCGACCTTGCCGCGCTGCTCACCAATCTCGAGGAGCGCGACGTCCTCTTCATAGACGAGATCCATCGCCTCAATCCGGCGGTCGAGGAGATCCTCTATCCGGCGATGGAGGATTTTCAGCTCGACCTGATCATCGGCGAGGGGCCGGCGGCGCGCTCGGTCAAGATCGACCTTGCCCGTTTCACCTTGGTCGCGGCGACAACCCGGCTCGGGCTCTTGACCAATCCACTGCGCGATCGCTTCGGCATTCCGGTGCGGCTCAATTTCTACACGGTCGAGGAGCTGGAGCAGATCGTGCGCCGCGGCGCCCGGATCCTCTCGATGCCACTCGGCGACGACGGGGCGGTCGAGATCGCGCGCCGCGCGCGCGGCACGCCGCGCATCGCCGGCCGGCTGTTACGCCGGGTGCGCGATTTCGCCAGCGTCGCGGGCGCCGCGCATGTCGACAGGAAGATCGCGGACGAGGCGCTAACCAGGCTGGAGGTCGACGCGCTCGGCCTCGACGCGCTCGACCGCCGGTACCTCTCGATGATCGCACGCAATTTCGGCGGCGGGCCGGTCGGCATCGAGACGATCGCGGCCGGGCTCTCCGAGCCGCGCGACGCGATCGAGGACATCATCGAGCCCTATCTCATCCAGCAGGGCTTTATCCAGCGCACGCCGCGCGGCCGCGTGCTGACCGCCAATGCCTGGCGGCATCTTGGGCTCGACCCGCCAAAGGATATCGCCCAGCAGCAGATCAGCCTGTTCCAGGAAGAGTAACGCAGATTTGTTCGCCTTCCTGCCGCGCGGAGGCCGATCTGCGCGGAATCTGCGCGCCTTGGCCTAGCTGAGGGCGCAATTGCCGCCTCTAAGGCAGCTTCCCTGATAAATCCCAAGGGGCTTGGGCCGTTCCATGATCACCAGACGCGGTTTCCTGCGCCTTGTCGGCGGCTCGGCCTTCGCCATGGTGTCGCTCGGCGCCTATGCGGTCGGCATCGAGCCGATGCTGCTCACCCACGTGAAGCGCTACACGCTGACGCCGCCGCATTGGCCGGCTGGCCTAAAGTTGCGCGTCGTGGCGCTGGCCGACATCCATGCCTGCCGGCCCTGGATGACGCCGGAACGGATCGCAGCGCTGGCCGAGCAGGCCAATGCGCTGCACCCGGACGTCATCGTCATGCTTGGCGACTACCCTGCGGGAACTCGCATGGTGACCGGCTGGGTGAACGCATCCGAATGGGCGCCGGCGCTCTCCGGTCTCAAGGCACCGCTCGGCGTGTTCTCGATCCTCGGCAATCACGACTGGTGGGAGGACCGCCCGGCACAGGCGGCTGGGGCAGGGCCGACCATTTCGCGCAAGGCGCTGGAGGCGGTCGGCATCCCGGTGCTGGAGAACGATGTGGTGCGCCTGGAAAAGGACGGCAAAGGCTTCTGGATTGCCGGGCTGGCCGACCAGATTGCGCTCTTGCCGGACAGGGCAAAGGGCCGCGAGGGGCTCACCGGCCTCGACGATCTTCCCGGCACGCTCGCCAAGGTCGGCGATAGCGATCCCATCATCCTGCTCGCGCATGAGCCGGACATCTTTCCAAAGGTGCCGCGGCGGGTATCGCTGACGCTGTCCGGTCACACACATGGCGGACAGGTGCGGCTGTTCGGCTATTCGCCGGTCGTGCCTTCCGCCTATGGCAATCGCTACGCCTATGGCCATGTCGTGGAGAACGACCGCAACCTGATCGTCTCCGGCGGTCTCGGTTTCAGCATTGCGCCGATCCGTTTCGGTGTGCGGCCGGAGATACTGCAGATCGATTTAGGATAGTTCGGTTCTCGCGCGTTCAGCGCAGCGACTTGATCACATCTATCACATCGGGTTCCGCTTTCTCGCCATCGAATGCGTCGACGACGCCGAAGGCGCCGCCATAGCTCCACACCGACCAGGAGAAGCCATGCGCCTCGGCGCGGGCGATCATGTCGCGCACATAGGCGGCGCGGTACGCGGCCGGCATGACGAAGCCGTTGCCATATTCCTTGCGGATCATGCCGAATTCGCCGAGCGTGATGTCCTGCGGCTCGACGCCATTGGCCTTCGCCCAGGCGTCGATCGTCGCGAACGGCGCATCCATGACGGCGGCCAGCTTTTCGGGACTGTCCATCGCTGCCACCTGTTCGTCGAGATAGGCGAGCATGCCGCTCTGCCGCGCCCAGGGCGCCTCGGCCCTTATCCGGTCGCGGATCGTGTCCAGCGTCACGTCCAATTGCGGCTTGGGAACGGCTGTGAGCGGATAGGGCAGGCCGGTGACGTATTGGATGAAATCGCCGGCCCAGGTCGCGCCCTGGTGTGTCAGAAGGAACGGATCATAGGAATGGAAGGTCCAGATGATGTTGTCGTCCAGGATGGTTCCGGGGTCGATCCTGGCCAGGGACTCCGCGTTTGAATAGCAGCCGCCGGTCAGGATCAGCGTGAGCTTTGTGGCGGAAGCTCGCGCGGCCGCGAACAGCTTTTTCTGGCGGTCAGCCCAAAGGTTGCTGCCGTTCGCGTCGCAATCGACGATCGGCTCGTTCATCAGCTCCAACGCGACCTGCTTCGGATCTTCCCGGGCCAGCGTCTTTGCCATGTTGCGCACGACCTCGGCATAGGCATCGAAGACGGCCGGGTCGTCCATCACCTCGCTCATGCCGATCTTTCGGTTGCTGCCTGCGGGGATCAGATGCAGGTCGACGATTACCTTCAGGCCGGCGCGGTTGATCATGCGCGCGGAGTCGAGGACGCTGGCATAGAGGTCGTCGCGAAGGGCGGCGGTCCGGTCCGAAAGAAAGGGCGCGGGATCGACTGGCATGCGCACGAAATCGAGGCCGGCTTCCTTGAGCGCCTTGAGGTCGTCCTGCTTGAGGGATTTGCGCCACTCGGGATAAGGCAGCATTGCCTGGCGGTCGCCCCATTTGTCCTCGGTCGGCCAGGTGACCCACTGGTCGAGATTGAGGCCGCGTTTCATCGAAAACGTCGCTGCCCCGGCCGGCAGCGCCAGCGCGCCAAGCGCAAGCAGCGCCGCCATCAAGCTCTTGATCATCGTGCCCAAGGGTGCCATCTCGTTCCCGCGCGAGAGACACCTGCCCTTCTGGGCCGAAAAAGGAAAGCGCGATGGACGATCATGGTGAATCGGCGGCGCTCAGCGCCGGGCTTTCCGGCGCGCTGACGGATTTCGGCCACCGGCTGATGGCGAGGGTCTATTATGCCGACACCGATTTCTCCGGCGTGGTCTATCATGCGCGCTATCTCGAATTCCTCGAGCGCGGCCGCTCCGACTATCTGAGGCTGACCGGTGTCCACCACACCGAGCTGCTAGACGGCAAGCATGGCGAGCGTATCGTCTGGGTGGTGCGGCGCATGGAGATCGACTTCCGCTCGCCGGCGCGCATGGACGATATCCTGACCATCGACACACGCACCGACGACATCTCCGGCGCGCGCATCGTCATGGGGCAGCAGCTGAAGCGCGGCGGCGATGTGCTGGTCGAGGCGAAAGTCGAGGCCGCGATCGTCGGCGAAAGCGGCCGCCCGAAGCGTTTCCCGAAGGAGTGGATTGCCGCCTTCATGCCGAAAACGGCGGCCTGATCTCCAGCGCCGATCGGTTCTATCAAGGGCATTAACTCGACGGTTCTCGACAAGCTTTGCCGATGGCCAAGCGCGGCAATGCGCCGCGCCTGACATCCTAACCCATCCTTAACCATAACGGTTCATGAAGGAATTGGCGAAGATTGGCGCAATTCGCGCGCCTTCCTTTCACCAATATTTGCCTCGAAAAGGCCGCGAAACGGTGCATTCGGGGCGTGTCCCGCAAGCTTCACGCTTCGCGCGATCGGACCAAAGGGATGCCCATGGGCCAGCCGCCAGCGATGCCCGGAAAATCTTAAGGACTTAAGTGATGGAAAATATCGCACTCGCCGATCCGGCAGCGCATTTATCGATCTGGGCCCTGTTCATGCAGGCCGGCTGGGTGGTCAAGCTGGTGATGATCGGCCTGCTTTGCGCCTCGATCTGGACCTGGGCGATCATCATCGACAAGCTCGTCGCCTATAGCCGCATGCGCCTCGCCCTCAATCGCTTCGAGCAGGTCTTCTGGTCCGGGCAATCGCTCGAGGACCTTTACCGCACGCTGGCCGACCGCAAGACCACCGGCATGGGCGCGATCTTCGTCGCCGCCATGCGCGAATGGAAGAAGAGTTTCGAAAAGGGCGCGAAATCGCCGCTGGCGCTGCAGACCCGCATCGACAAGGCGATGGACCTGGCGCTGACGCGCGAGATGGAAAGGCTGGAGGGACGCCTCGGCTTCCTCGCCACCACCGGCTCGGCCGCGCCCTTCATCGGCCTGTTCGGCACCGTCATCGGCATCATGACCTCGTTCCAGGCAATCGCCGCGTCGAAGAACACCAGCCTTTCGGTGGTGGCGCCCGGCATCGCGGAGGCGCTGCTGGCGACCGCGATCGGCCTGCTCGCGGCCATTCCCGCCGTCATCGCCTACAACAAACTGTCATCGGACGCGAACAAGCTCGGTGTGCGCATGGAAGGGTTCTCGGACGAGTTCTCCGCCATACTCTCGCGCCAAATCGATGAAAAAGTAGCGCAGAAGGCCTGAGGAACAATCATGGGGATGTCTGCTGCTGGCGCAGGTGGCTCGGGGCGAGGCGGACGCGGTCATAGGCGCCGTGGCCGTCACCATGGCCTGATGTCGGAAATCAATGTCACGCCGATGGTCGACGTGATGCTGGTGCTGTTGATCATCTTCATGGTCGCGGCGCCTCTGCTCACCGTCGGGGTTCCGATCGACCTGCCGGACACGCAGGCCAAGGCGATGAATGTCGACACGCAGCCGATCACCGTCTCGATCGACGCCGCCGGCAAGATTTTCCTGCAGGAAACCGAGATCCCGATCGAGGAACTGGTGGCCAAGCTGCAGGCGATCTCGAAGACCGGCTATGACGAGCGCATCTTCATCCGCGGCGACAAGTCGACCGACTACGGCACGGCGATGAAGGTCATGGCCCGCATTTCAGCGGCCGGCTACAAGAATATCGGCCTGGTCTCGCTGCAGGAACAGGATCAGTAGACGCCAGATGCGGACGGGTCTCACCTCATCGGTGATCTTGCATGCGGTGGCGCTGACCTTCGGGCTGTTCACGCTGTCGTCGCCGCCGGCCATGCCGGCCAGTGACGTGGAATCGGTGGCCGTCGATATCGTGCCGATGGAGGCCATCGCCCAGACGCTGCAGGGCGACAAGAAGGCGGTCATGCATGACAAGCCGGCGCCGGTTCCGACGAAGCGCCCGGATGTCGTTCCCAATGCCCAGAAGGTCGGCGAGAACACGGTCGACACCGATAAGCCGGTGACGGACGAAGCCAAGCCGAAGCCGGTCGAGAAGACTGCGGCGCCGCCGCCCGCGCCTACGCCGACCGAGAAGCCGGCGGTCGAGGACGTGCCGAAGCCGCAGGAGAAGCCGAAGCCGACGCCTGCGACGGAAGTCGCGCCGACGCCGACGCCGAAGGAAGAGGTCAAGCCCGAGCCGGTCAAGCAGACGGAGCCCAAGCCGACGCCGGCGAAGGAAGCGACGCCGACGCCCGACAAGACCGCGGCCATCCAGAAGGAAGAGGTCAAGCCGGACGCGGTAGCCGAGGCGATCTCGCAGGATCAGCCGACGGATGAGGCAAAGCTGCCCGATTCAGCGCCCGCGCCGGAAGCACGGCCGAAGCCGCAGCCGCAGCCGGCCCAGGCCGAGAGCGCCAAGGCGCCGGATCGCAAGGACGCGGAAAAGCCGGTGAAGGAAGCGTCTTCCAAGAAGAAGTCGGACGAGAAGCAGTTCAATGCCGACGAGATAACGGCGCTGCTCGACAAGCAGAAGCCGTCTGGCGGCGGCGCCAAACGCTCGACGCAGCAGGCTTCGCTGGGCGGCGATAAGGATCAAGGCCAGAAGCTCTCCAAGTCGGAACAAGGGGCGTTGGAGGATCAGCTCGGCGGTTGCTGGACCCTTCCGGTTGGCCTCGAGGGCTCCGAAAACTTCACCGTGGTCATCCGTTTCAACCTGAATGCCTCCGGCAAGCTCGAGGGCCGCCCGACCGTCGAGAAGTCCAGCGGCAACCCCCAGTTCGACGCCAGCGCGGTTCGCGCCGTGCAGAAATGCGATGTCGCAGGTCTGCAGGTTCCCGCCGGAAAGCAGGACATATGGTCTGACGTTCGCGTCAACTTCGATCCAAGAGCGATGCTTGGCCTGTAGCCTGAGCACCCAAAAAATCAGCAAGAGAAGCGAGAAGACATGAAATCCATCCTCAAGCCGCTCCTGATGGTCGCCGCGATGGCGGCAGGCATAAGTTCTGTCACCACCTTGCCCGCTCAGGCAACTCTTGAGCTGAACGTCAACAAAGGCAATGTCGAGCCGATGCCGATCGCCATCCCTGATTTCCAGGGAGGGCTTGGTCCGCAGATATCGGAGATCGTGACAGCCGACCTGAAACGGTCGGGGCTGTTCGCGCCGATCGACAAGGCTGCTTTTGTCGAAAAGATCACCAATCCGGATGCCTCGCCGCGTTATGAGGACTGGAAAGTCATCAACGCGCAGGCGCTGGTGACCGGCAGCGTCAGCAAGGAAGCGGACGGCCGCATCCGCGCCCAGTACCGGCTGTGGGATATTTTCGGCAACCAGCAGCTGGCGGGTGAGCAGTTTTTCGCCAACGACGCCAATCAGCGCCGTGTCGCGCACATCATCGCCGATGCGATCTACGAGAAGATCACCGGCGAGAAAGGCTATTTCGATACACGTGTCGTCTTCGTCGACGAATCCGGCGCCAAGAACGCGCGCAAGAAGCGGCTCGCCATCATGGACCAGGACGGCGCCAATGTGCGCTACCTGTCGGACGGCCGCGCGATCGTGCTGACGCCGCGCTTCTCGCCGAACCGGCAGGAAATCACCTACATGTCCTATGAGAGCGGACAGCCGAAGGTGTATCTTTTGCAGATCGAAACCGGGCAGCGCGAGCTGGTCGGCAATTTCCCCGGCATGACGTTCGCGCCGCGGTTCTCGCCCGACGGCCAGAAGGTGATCATGAGCCTGCTGCGCGACGACGGCAATTCCAACATCTTCGCCATGGACCTGAGGAGCCGCTCGACCACGCGGCTCACCGACTCGACCGCGATCGATACCTCGCCGTCCTATTCGCCGGACGGTTCGCAGGTCGTCTTCACCTCCGACCGCGGCGGCGGCAGCGGCCGCTCGCAGATCTACGTCATGGGTGGCGACGGCTCGAATCCGCATCGCATCTCTTTCGGCGACGGTGTCTATTCGACGCCGGTCTGGTCGCCGCGCGGCGACCTCATCGCCTTCACCAAGCAGAGCGGCGGCGAGTTCCAGATCGGCGTCATGAAGACCGACGGCTCTGGCGAGCGCATCCTGTCCTCAGGCTTCCAGCAGGAGGGCCCGACCTGGGCGCCGAACGGCCGCGTCTTGATGTTCTTCCGCGACTCGGGCGGTGGACCCAAGCTGGTCTCGGTCGATCTTACCGGCCGCAACGAGCAGCCGATCCCGACCGCGAACTACGCGTCGGATCCGGCGTGGTCGCCGTTGCTTGAGTAGGAACTGGAGAACTGAGGAATTGAAGAACTGAGGAAGAAAGCCCCGGCTCTCAATTTCTTAGTGCCATTTTCCACGGCATGGTCGCGTTTTGGCCGCATTTCCGCCTACGGTCCGCGCGCATTGTCGATCTTGGTAAATGCGTGGATGCGTAACGGCCGAGGACGGCGGCCGAAACCAAAAATTAACCGTGTTTCTTGAATGCCGGTTAACCCAAACGTGGTTACTGGGTGATCAACGAAATCACTCGAATGCGAAGGAGAGGCGGCATGGGCCGTATCGCAGCACTTACCCGAAACCCGGCCATGATCGCGCTGGTGGCGGCTCTCGCCATCACCGGTTGCGCCTCGAAAAAGACCCCGAACAGCGCGGCCGATCTCGGCCTCAACGGCGCCGGCGCCGCCACGCCGGGATCCGCACAGGACTTCACCGTCAATATCGGCGACCGCATCTTCTTCGACACCGACTCCTCGTCGATCCGCGCTGACGCGCAGACCACGCTGGCGCGCCAGGCGCAGTGGCTCAACCAGTATCGCCAATACGCGATCGTCATCGAAGGCCATGCCGACGAGCGCGGCACGCGTGAGTACAATCTGGCGCTGGGCGCCCGCCGCGCCGCCGCCACACGCGACTTCCTGGTTTCCAAGGGCGTCTCCGCCAGCCGCCTGAAGACCATCTCCTACGGCAAGGAGCGTCCGGTCGCGGTCTGCGACGACATCTCCTGCTGGTCGCAGAACCGCCGCGCCGTCACCACGCTGTCGGGCGCCGGTTCCTAAGCCTCGCGCCGCGGCGTCGGTTCCCGCAGTCCGCGGCGACAAAAATACAACATCCCGGAAATGAAAGGCGGCCTCAGGGCCGCCTTTTTCATTTGCAACATCGCGAAACAAAATTTGGCCGAAGTCTCGCGCCCTGCTATGAGCGCGAGGGCGCTTCCTCCCCCCGTTTTGATTTGGAAAGGCGCATCAGGCCAACACCCACCGCGAGAGACAGAATGCATTTTAGAACGGTCCTGAGCGGCACGCTTGCGCTGCTGCTCGTATCAAGCCTCCCAAGCCTCGCCGCGTCGGCCGACAGCGCCGGGCAGGCTTCCGGCAGCGGCTTTACCTTTCACCTACCGACGCTCGGCATCTTCGGTGACAAGAAGAAGCCTGAACAGGCACAGATCGCGCAGGATAGTGGCGGCGGCGTGACTGGTCTGGAAGACCAGCTGCGTCAGCTGAACGGCAAGATCGAGGAGATGAATTTCCAGATCCTGCAGATGCAGGAACAGATCCGAAAGCAGCAGGAAGACAATGAATTCCGCTTCCAGCAGCTCGAGGGCGGTTCGCAAGGCGGCGCCAAGCCGACCGGGCAGAAGAAATCGGAAGCGGCGCCTCAGGACGGAACCGGCGGCAACACCAACCTCGGCGATGCCGGCACCGGGGATTCCGGCACCGGCGACTCTGGAACCGATAATAGCGTCGCCCAGGCTCCGGCGACGCAGGCCGACACCGGCGGCCAAAATGGCGACGGCAAGACGGTCGGCGACGTCATCGTGGAATCGCAGACCGGCGATCCAGGCAAGCTGATCACCGGCGCGCCGCCGAAGAATTTCGGCACCATCACCGTCGACAAGAACGGCAATGTCGTCAATGCCGAGACCGGCCCGCAAGCTAGCGCGCCGGTGCAGGCTCCCGCGGCCACGGCAAGCTCTCCTTCCGCCGAGACGCCGGCCAAGAAGAACAAGTCCGGCGACACGCAAGTCGCGGCCCTGCCGTCGACCAACGATCCTGACGAGCTCTACCGCAATTCCTACCAGTTCATCCTGTCGGGCGATTACCCGACCGCAGAGCAGGGTTTTCGTGACCATATCTCCCGCTTCCCCAAGGACGCGAAGGCGGCGGACGCGCATTACTGGCTGGGCGAGTCGCTACTTGGCCAGCAGAAATACCGTGATGCGGCGGAGGTCTTCCTTGCCGCCAGCAAGGACTACCCGAAGGCCAAGAAGGCGCCCGATATGCTGCTCAAGCTCGGCGTCTCGCTGGTGGGGCTGAAGCAGAACGACGTCGCCTGCGCCACCTTCAACGAGATCGGCAAGCGCTATCCGGACGTTTCCGGCACGCTCAAGGAACGCATCAAGCAGGAAAAGGCACTGGCGGCGTGCTGACGCCTGATACCAAAGCCAACCTCTCAGACCGCCTTTTCTTCGACCTGGACTTTTCGACCGGCGCCGTTGCAGCCGTGTCCGGCGGCAGTGACTCGACCGCCCTGCTCCTCCTTCTCAAAGATCACCTCGACCGGACCGCACCGGGCGCCAGGCTGCTCGCGGTGACGATCGATCATGGTTTGCGGCCGGATTCGGCCATGGAGGCGCGCCAGGTTGCCGATTTCTGCGCCGAGCGCGGCATTGCGCATCGCATTCTCGCCTGGCGCGGCGACAAGCCCGCGAGCGGGCTGCCGGCCGCCGCGCGCGAGGCGCGCTACAGGCTGCTGGCGCAAGCAGCAGGCGCCGAAGGCATCACGCTGATCCTGACCGGCCACACCGCCGACGACCAGGCCGAGACGGTGCTGATGCGGCAGGCACGCGACGATGACGGCCGCGGCCTTGCCGGCATGGCACCCGCCACGCTGCATGACTGGCGCACCTGGATCGTCCGGCCGCTGCTCGGCACAAGGCGCGCTGCGCTGCGCGACATGCTGCGGCATCGCGACGTCGGCTGGATCGAGGACCCGACCAATGTGGACGTCCGCTTCGAGCGGCCGCGCATGCGCGCGGCGCTCGCGCACGGCGAAGGCGAACGGCGCATTGCCGAGGCGCTGACGCGGTCGGCCCAGGCGGCACGCGAGCGCCACGACATCGGCCGCCGCGCCGCCAAGCTCATCGACGCGTTCGCCAGCAGACCGGTTCCGGGTCTCATCCGCCTCGATCGCGATTTCGCTGGGCATAAGGACGGCCAAGCGGCCATCTATGCGCTGCGCATCCTGCTGGCCACGGTTGGCGGCATGTCGTTCCTAGCCGACGAGGCGCGTTGCGCCGCATTGCTTGCCCGCCTGCGCTCCGCGCCCCTTTGCGCCACATTGTCGCGGACGGTGGTCGACGCCCGCCGGTCCGGCATCTTCCTTCGCCGGGAGAACCGCAACCTGCCCGCCCCCGCTCCACCGGTAGACAACCAGCTTTGGGACAACCGCCGTCGCATCACTTTGAAAGACGGGTCGGGCGATTTGGTGATCGCGCCGCTGGGCCCTGCCGCCGCCAGTAAAGCGCCCTTCAGCGAGGATGTTTCACAAAGCCTTTCACGCGCGGCGCTTGCCGCGGAGCCAGCGCTATGGTGCGGCGGCAAGCACCTTGATTTCGCTGGCGGCGATGCCGGCCCGCAATCGGTGTCGATCGTTCCGGCGGTTGCCCCTTTCGCGCGCTTCCTGCCGTGCTTCGACATTGAACCCGCCACCGCCGTCGCGATGCTCGTCGCAGCGCCGCCGACGCCGGCGCCGCCATTCCATGGCCATGATGGTGGGCGAGGGTGGGCGAAAGCTTAACCGATACGTGCTGTTCTGCTTGGCAAGGGGTGACGCTCTCCCTATGTTAGGCCAAGCTTCTCCATCATCGCGGGCTCGCAGGCGGGCCTCAACAGGACAATAGATGAATCCGAACTATCGCAACCTCGCGCTCTGGGCGATCATAGCGGTCCTGCTCATCGCCCTGTTCAATCTGTTCCAGACGCCCCAGACGCGCGGTGCAACGACGGATATTCCCTATTCGCAGTTCCTGCAGGACGTCGCCTCCGGCCGGGTCAAGAGCGTGACCATCGCGGGTGCCCGCGTCTTCGGCAACTACACGGACAACGCCAACGGCTTCCAGACTTATTCGCCGGGCGACCCGTCGCTGGTTTCCAGGCTGCAGGACAAGAACGTCACCATCACCGCCAAGCCTGAGACCGACGGCTCCAACTCGCTTTTCGGCTATCTGATTTCGTGGCTGCCGATGATCCTGATCCTCGGCGTGTGGATATTCTTCATGCGCCAGATGCAGTCCGGCTCCGGAAGAGCGATGGGCTTCGGCAAGTCGAAGGCCAAGCTTCTGACGGAGGCGCATGGCCGCGTCACCTTCCAGGATGTCGCCGGCGTCGACGAAGCCAAGGAAGACCTCGAAGAGATCGTCGAGTTTCTGCGCGATCCGCAGAAGTTCCAGCGCCTCGGCGGCAAGATCCCGCGCGGCGTGCTGCTGGTCGGCCCGCCCGGCACCGGCAAGACGCTGCTCGCGCGCTCGGTCGCCGGCGAGGCCAATGTGCCGTTCTTCACCATTTCCGGCTCGGACTTTGTCGAGATGTTCGTCGGCGTCGGCGCGAGCCGCGTGCGCGACATGTTCGACCAGGCCAAGAAGAACGCGCCCTGCATCATCTTCATCGATGAAATCGACGCGGTCGGCCGTCATCGCGGCGCCGGTCTCGGCGGCGGCAATGACGAGCGCGAGCAGACGCTGAACCAGCTGCTGGTCGAGATGGACGGCTTCGAGTCGAACGAGTCGATCATCCTGATCGCCGCCACCAACCGGCCCGACGTGCTCGACCCGGCGCTGCTGAGGCCCGGCCGCTTCGACCGCCAGGTCGTGGTGCCGAACCCCGACATCGTCGGCCGCGAGAAGATCCTCAAGGTGCATGTGCGCAACGTGCCGCTGGCGCCCAATGTCGACCTCAAGGTCATCGCGCGCGGCACGCCCGGCTTCTCCGGCGCCGACCTGATGAATCTCGTCAACGAATCCGCGCTGATGGCGGCGCGCCGCAACAAGCGGCTGGTCACCATGGCCGAGTTCGAGGACGCCAAGGACAAGATCATGATGGGCGCCGAGCGCCGCTCGTCGGCGATGACGCAGGCCGAGAAGGAGCTGACCGCCTATCACGAGGCCGGCCACGCCATCCTGGCGCTCAACGTGCCGACGGCGGACCCGCTGCACAAGGCGACCATCATCCCGCGCGGCCGCGCGCTCGGCATGGTCATGCAGTTGCCGGAAGGCGACCGCTATTCAATGAGCTACAAATACATGATCTCGCGGCTCGCGATCATGATGGGCGGCCGCGTCGCCGAGGAGTTCAAGTTCGGCAAGGAGAATATCACTTCCGGCGCCTCCTCCGACATCGAGCAGGCGACCAAGCTGGCGCGCGCCATGGTCACGCGCTGGGGCTTCTCCGACAAGCTCGGCCATGTCGCCTATGGCGACAACCAGGAAGAGGTCTTCCTCGGACATTCGGTCGCGCGCACGCAAAACATCTCGGAAGAGACGGCGCAGATCATCGATGCCGAGGTGCGGCGGCTGATCGACGATGCCTATTCGACGGCGAAGGCCATCCTGACCAAGAAGAAGAAGGAATGGATCGCGCTCGCCGAGGGACTGCTCGAATACGAGACGCTGTCGGGCGAAGAGATCAAGCAGCTGATCGCGGGCAACAAGCCAGCCCGCGACCTTGGCGACGACACCCCGCCTAGCCGGGGCTCTGCGGTGCCGAAGGCCGGCACGGGCGGTCGCCGCAAGAAGGGTCCTGAGCCCGAAGGCGGCATGGAACCGCAGCCGTCAAGCTGAGGTTCGGCAAACGATAGACAAACGCCGCGGATCAAACCGCGGCGTTTTGCTTTTGAGCTCCGTCCTGCACGCTGGCGATTGGGGAGAGGGCTGCGCGACAGCAAGCGATCAGCTCTTCAGCCGTGCATTGCAGAGGCTGTAGTAGCCGCCGCCCTTCTGGATCCAGCGAAGGCCGTTCAACGTACCCGCCTCCTTGTTGTCGTGGTAACCCTGCAGGCAGGTCTTCATCCGGGCCTTCGCGGGCTTTTCGGTCTTGAACTCGGCGGCGAGGGTGGTCGGGAATGTCACACCCGCCGGCGCCACAGTGGGGGTGACCGCCGCGCTGGTGTCTTTTTCTGCTGGCTCCGCGGTTTTGACCGAATCCGCGCTGACACTCTCCGGGGCGGACGTCGCGCATTTCTCCTTGCGGAAAGCGGCCCAGTCCATGCCGTTCAAAGTGCCGCCTTCCTTGGCTGCCCGATAAGTCTCGCCGCATTCCTTCATCGTCAGTGCGCTCGCAGGTGAAGCGCTCCAAGCGACCAGTGCCGTCACAGCCAACGCCGCCAATTTCAAACTGAACATTGAGACCCTCCTGGTTGATAATAGGTTGACGTCTTTTTGTATACTGTTTGTTCTCTATATGTTCAACTAGAATCTTTGCGGCTACGGACAAGCCTGGCGGTGGGCAGTGTGGGCGAACCGATGATAACGACAGTCCTGCTGTATGCAGATGCGAGCTAAAGCATGTCTTCCGAAAGTGGAACCGGTTTCGGGATAAAGACATTCATAAAATCAAAGACCTGAAGCGCATGGAGCGAATCCGAAGGATCGCGACGCGCTAGGCCGCGGGCGTCTTCGCGCGCAATAAAAAGCCCGCGCATGTTGCGATGCGCGGGTCTTTTCTCTTCGAATAATTAGGCGATCAGCTCTTCAGCTTGGCATTGCAGAGGCTGTAGAAGCCGCCGCCCTTCTGGATCCACTTCAGGCCGTTGAGGGTGTTGGCGTCCTTGTTGGCATAGTACTGCTCGAGGCAGGTGTGCATGCGGCCCTTGCCCGGATTTTCGGTGGCGAATTTCGGCGAGATCGCCTTCGGGAAGCTCACGCCCTTCGGCGCGGCGACCGTCGGCTTCGCCGGCTCGCTGGTGTAGGTGGCTTCGGTCGGAGCCGGCACGGTGTCGTCGTCATCGGCGCCGGCACCGCACTCCGCCTTGCGGAAGTCGTTCCACTTCATGCCGTTGAGCTTGTTGGCAGTCTTCGCGGCCTGGTACTTGGTGCTGCATTCGGCCATGGTCAGGCCCTTGCCGCCGGCGGCAGCTGCGGTCGAGGTTTTGGCCGGCTTGGTTTCGGCTGCGGGCGCGGTGGCGGCCGCGGCGGTTGCGCCCGGGCCGCACTCGGCCTTGCGGAAGTCATTCCACTTCATGCCGTTGAGCGTGCCGGCGGACTTTGCAGCCTGGTACTTGGCGCTGCATTCCTTGGAGCTCAGGCCCTTGGCCGCGTCGTCGGCAGCGGCGGCGGTCTTTGCCTTCTTGGTCGTCTTGGTGTCGGCGGCCTTGGTGTCGGTCGCAGCCTTGGTATCGGTGGCCGCCTTGGTGTCGGTCGCGGCGGAAGCATCGCTGCCGCACTGCGCCTTGCGGAACTGGTTCCAGGTCTGGCCGGCAAGCCTTCCCGCATCCTTGGCCGCATTATACTTGGTGCTGCACTCGGCCATGGTCAGCGCGTTGGCCGGCGCCGCCATGAACAAGGTTGCGACGGCGAGACCCGTCAAAGCTGCAAGTCTATGAATAAGCATGGCGTTTTCTCCCTTGCTGCCGCCAATAGGTGTCCCTATGCCGAATCAATAGCTCTCAATGTCCGGTTGCGCCAGATGCATCCGGCGCGGGACCCGTCACAAAGTGTGTTGCTCCTGATAAGGTGATGAATTGCTTGCGGGTTCGCCGCCAGCCAAGGTTTCCAGGCTCCGAAAAGCCTCGTGTCGGCAGGTGTAGCGCCGCCAAATCAAAGGTGGTGATAGGCTGTCGAACCACTTGCACCGCCCGCGACAATGTTTTTCTAAGGATTGGTAATATACAATCACGAAATTTGATGATCGGATGCGGCCCAATTGTGGCAATACGGGCCCGCTGAAAACCGACGGGGACTGTAAGGATATGGCAGGTCAGTATTTCGGCACGGACGGTATCCGCGGACGCGCCAACAAGTTTCCGATGACGGCCGAGGTCGCCATGCGCGTCGGCATGGCCGCCGGGCTTTCGTTCCAGCGCGGCAATCATCGTCACCGCGTCGTGCTCGGCAAGGATACGCGGCTTTCCGGCTACATGATCGAGAACGCCATGGTTGCCGGCCTGTGCGCCGCCGGCATGGACGTCTTCCTGCTCGGCCCTATACCGACACCGGCCGTCGCCATGCTGGTGCGCTCGCTGCGCGCCGACATCGGTGTGATGATCTCGGCCTCGCACAATCCTTACTACGATAACGGCATCAAGCTGTTCGGTCCCGACGGCTACAAGCTTTCCGACGAGATCGAGGAGCGGATCGAGGGCATGCTCGACAAGGACATCGAGCTGGCGCTCGCCGATTCGGACGGGCTTGGCCGCGCCAAGCGCGTCGACGGCGTGCATGACCGCTATATCGAATTCGCCAAGCGCACGCTGCCGCGCTCGATGTCGCTCTCGGGTCTGCGGATCGTCGTCGATTGCGCGAACGGCGCCTCCTACAAGGTGGCGCCCGAGGCGCTGTGGGAGCTCGGCGCCGAGGTGGTGGCGATCAATGTCGAGCCGAACGGCTTCAACATCAACAAGGAGTGCGGCTCGACCCATCCGGCCGGCCTGCAGAAGAAGGTGCACGAGGTGCGCGCCGACATCGGCATCGCGCTCGACGGCGACGCCGACCGCGTGGTCATCGTCGACGAGAACGGAGCGATCGTCGACGGCGACCAGATCATGGCGCTGATCGCCGAATCCTGGCACCAGAGCGGACGGCTGGCCGGCGGCGGCGTCGTTTCCACCGTGATGTCCAATCTTGGCCTGGAGCGCTTCCTCGGCGACATGAAGCTGCAACTGCATCGCACCAAGGTGGGCGACCGCTATGTCGTGGAGCATATGCGCGCGCATGGCTTGAATGTCGGCGGCGAGCAGTCCGGCCACATCGTGCTTTCCGATTTCTCCACCACGGGAGACGGTCTGGTCTCGGCGCTGCAGGTGCTCGCCTGCATCAAGCGGCAGAACCGCCCGGTCAGCGAGCTGTCGAAGAAGTTCGAGCCGGTTCCGCAGCTTCTCAAGAACGTCCGCGTCTCCGGCGGCAAGCCGCTGGAGGAAGCGCCGGTCAAGGCGGCGATCGAAGAAGGGCGCAACCGGCTCGGCACGTCCGGCCGCCTCGTCATCCGGCCCTCCGGCACCGAGCCGCTGATCCGCGTCATGGCCGAGGGCGACGACCCGCAACTGGTCGAAGCGGTCGTCAACGACATCGTCGGCATCCTGCAGGAAACGCGCAGCGCCGCCTGAGGGTGTGCTGATATTCAGGTGAGGCCGGCCTGCAAACTGGGCGGCTTCGCGCCTGTCTTCGACTCAAGCTCGGCCTGACCTGAATCTCAACTCACCCTGATGCCGCAAGCCAGTCCCCAACCCGGCGGGCTTCGTCATGCGTGCGCAGCAACGGCCTACCATCTAAAATTGTATAGATTCGTGGTTAATCGGCACGGTTAAACGGCTTTTAACCTTTGCAATTCATTATCCACACCTGAGGTCAATCATCTTCGGGCGGGTGTCGTCCCGAGGCTTCTTAGGGGTGACAGAATGTTCAAGACAGCAAGAATGGCATTGCTTGCCGTGCTGTTCGCGGGCTCGGCCGGACCGCTCTTCGCGGCCGACCTCCCCGAACCGCAGGTCGAAGAGGCGCCGCCGCCGGTCGTCGAACAGCAGCCGATCGATGTGGGCGGCTGGTATATCCGCGGCGACATCGACTACCACAAATCGGATCTCGGCAGCATTGACTATATTACATACGGGCCGCCACCCGGCAGCAATGATTTCGATTTCGGCCATCTGAAGGGCGGCTTCTCGCTGGGCGGTGGTGTCGGCTACCAGATCAACAATTACCTTCGCACGGACGTGACTGCGGATTACTGGTTCAAGTCGAACTTCAACGGCCAGACCTCGGATCTGCTTACAACGTCGACCGAAGTTTCCAAGATGAGCGCCCTGCTGCTGCTCGCCAATGCCTATGTCGACATCGGCACCTGGCACGGCATCACGCCTTATATCGGCGCCGGCATCGGCGGTGCGCATGTCAAGTGGGACACGGTCCACGATCCGAACACCACCGAGACCAATCCGGGTTCCTCCAACTGGCGCTTCGCTTACGCTCTCATGGCCGGTGCGTCCTACTGCCTGACCGACAGGGTAATCCTCGATGCCGGCTACCGCTTCACCCACATTGAGGGTGGCCGCATGTTCGAGTTTGATACAAGCAGTTCCGGGCCAGGTTTCGACCATGGCATCAACACGCACGAAGTGCGCGGCGGCCTGCGCTACCAGTTCGGCGGCAATAATGGCTGCGCGGAACCGGTCGCCTATCAGCCGGAACCGGAACCGATCTACACCAAGTAATCGCTTCCTGAATCCTGGAATTCAAAGCCGCTCGGCATCAGCCGGGCGGTTTTTCCTTTGTGCAACGCCGGTAAATATCGATCGAAATCAATTCGGTAACGGGCTGTTATCCTTAACCGGCACTTAACCACTATGGTTAACAATGCTCCCTGAAACGGCAGCTCTGCTCGCGCTCGCGACTGGCGCCAACTTCAGGAGCCGGGGACCATGATATCAAAATCGCGTATCGCACTGGCGCTCGCAGCAATCGTGCTGATGCCGGCGACACCGGCTTTGTCGGCCGACTATGATCCGCCGATCTATGTCGACCAGGCGCCGGACTACCAGCCGGTCGAGGTCGGCTCGGGCTGGTACCTGCGCGGCGATGTCTCCTACCTGCCGCAGAAGAGCTTCGACAACGGGGACTTCACCTTCCCGTCAACAATCAACGACGAAAGCTTCAGCGAGGGCGAGGACGCCTACTTCGCGAGCATCGGCTTTGGATATCATTTTAACGATTATCTCCGCGCCGATCTCAACCTAGGCTATCTGCCCGGCAACCACGTCAGCGTCAGCTACGATGATGAGGCGGTCGCGCCGGCGGGAACCGCGATCTCGGGCTCGGGAAATGTGAAGAACTACGCGTTCTCCGGTATCCTCAATGGTTATGTCGATCTGGGCACCTATGTGGGGATCACCCCTTATGTCGGTGCCGGCATTGGTTTGGTTCGCACGACGAGCAAGCTTTCGGCCGCATACACAGACAGCGCCGACTCCGCCAACGATTTCGTCCTGAGCAGCAACAAGACCCAATACTCGCTCGCCTATACGCTCAATGCGGGCCTTGCATACCAGGTGAGCAAGAACCTCCTGGTCGATCTCGGCTACCAGTATTTCTCCGCCCCCAATGCGGAATATGTGGCCGCCGAGAGCCTGACCTCCTATCCCACCCGTAAGGGGATCAGCAATCACCAGGTCAAGCTCGGCCTGCGCTACGACCTCTGGTAAAGCGAAGCGGGTTATGAAATGCCACGGCGGGCCAACGGCTCGCCGTTTTCATTTCGGGGCCACGCACCCTGGTCATAGGGAATATCCCGACAACGACAAAAACTTTGCTCTTGACGCCGAAAGCCTGAAAGCATATCGCCGTCCGTGGGCCACCCCTCCCCAACGAGGGGCCACTATCTGGAAGGATAGACCACGATGATGACACCTACCAAGCCCGGACTCCGTCCGGCAAACCCCAATTTCTCCTCAGGTCCCTGCGCAAAACGTCCCGGCTGGTCGGCCGAGGCGCTCTCTAAGGCCACGCTCGGGCGCTCCCACCGCGCCAAGATCGGCAAGAGCAAGCTCGAGCAGGCGATCGAGCTGACGCGCGACATCCTCAAGGTTCCCGCGAACTATCGCATCGGCATCGTGCCGGCGTCCGACACCGGCGCGGTCGAGATGGCTCTGTGGTCGCTGCTCGGCGAGCGCGGCGTCGACCTGGTCGCCTGGGAGAGCTTCGGCTCCGGCTGGGTGACCGATGTCGTCAAGCAGCTCAAACTCGCCGACGTGCGCAAGTTCGAGGCCGGCTACGGCCAACTGCCCGACCTCAAGCAGATCGATTTCGATCGCGACGTGGTCTTCACCTGGAACGGCACGACCTCGGGCGTGCGCGTGCCAAACGGCGATTTCATTCCCGCGGACCGCAAGGGCTTGACCATCTGCGACGCGACGTCGGCCGCCTTCGCGCAAAGGCTCGACTTCGAGAAACTCGATGTCGTCACCTTCTCCTGGCAGAAGGTGCTGGGCGGCGAAGGCGCGCACGGCATGCTGATCCTGTCGCCGCGCGCCGTCGAGCGGCTGGAGACCTACAAGCCGGCCTGGCCGTTGCCGAAGATCTTCCGCCTGACCTCAGGCGGCAAGCTGATCGAGGGCATCTTCAAGGGCGAGACCATCAACACGCCGTCGATGCTGTGCGTCGAGGATTATCTCGATGCGCTGCAGTGGGCGAAGTCGATCGGCGGCCTGGAAGCGCTCATTGCCCGCGCCGACGCCAATGCCGCGGTGCTCGACCGGTTCGTTGGCAAGTCGTCGTGGCTCGGCCATCTGGCCGTCGATCCGACAACGCGCTCGAACACGTCCGTGTGCCTGTCCTTCACCGATCCGGATGTTGCGGCGCTCGATGCCGACGGTCAGGCGGCTTTCGCCAAGGGCCTCGTCTCGGCGCTCGACAAGGAAGGCGTCGCCTACGACATCGGCTCCTATCGCGACGCGCCGCCCGGGCTGCGCATCTGGTGCGGCGCCACCGTCGAGACCGCCGATCTCGAAGCGCTGCTGCCATGGCTCGACTGGGCCTTCGCCGCGCAGAAGGCGTCGCTCAAGGCGGCGGCCTGAAATCCGTGGCGGCCTGCGGGCCGCCACCATTTCCCGACACATTCAATTCCCTTCAAGGAGGCCGTGATGGCGCCCCGCGTTCTCGTTTCGGATAAACTTTCAACCACCGCCGTGCAGATCTTCAAGGATCGCGGCGTCGAGGTCGACTACCTGCCCGATCTCGGCAAGGACAAGGAAAAGCTGCTCGAGGTCATCAGCCAATATGACGGCCTCGCCATCCGCTCGGCGACCAAGGTCACCGAGAAGCTGATCAATGCCGCAACCAGGCTCAAGGTCGTCGGCCGCGCCGGCATCGGCGTCGACAATGTCGATATCCCGGCCGCCAGCCGCAGGGGCATCATCGTGATGAACACGCCCTTCGGCAATTCGATCACCACGGCCGAGCACGCGGTGGCGATGATCTTCGCGCTGGCGCGGCAGATCCCGGAGGCCAATGCCTCGACCCATGCCGGCAAGTGGGAAAAGAACCGCTTCATGGGCGTCGAGATCACCAGCAAGACGCTGGGCGTGATCGGCTGCGGCAATATCGGCTCGATCGTCGCCACGCGCGGCGTCGGATTGAAGATGCATGTTATCGCCTTCGATCCGTTCCTGTCGGACAGCCGCGCCGAGGAGCTCGGCGTCCAGAAGGTCGAGCTCGACGAGCTCTTCGCCCGCGCCGACTTCATCACGCTGCACACGCCGCTGACCGAGAAGACGCGCAACATCATCGACGCGGCCGCGATCGCCAAGATGAAGGACGGCGTGCGCATCATCAATTGCGCGCGGGGCGGCCTGGTCGTCGAGGCCGATCTGGTCGCGGCGCTGAAGAGCGGCAAGGTGGCGGGCGCCGGCATCGACGTGTTCGAGGTCGAGCCGGCGGAGAACAACCCGCTGTTCGGCATGGAGAATGTCGTGGCGACACCGCATCTCGGCGCCTCGACCACCGAGGCGCAGGAGAATGTCGCGCTTCAGGTGGCCGAGCAGATGAGCGATTATCTGATCAAGGGCGCGGTCTCCAACGCCATCAACATGCCTTCGATCACCGCCGAGGAAGCGCCGAGGCTCAAGCCTTTCGTCAAGCTCGCCGAGGTGCTCGGCGCCTTCGTCGGCCAGGTCACCGAGGATCCGATCAAGGAGGTCGAGATCCTGTTCGACGGCTCGACCGCGACGATGAACACGCGCGCGCTGGTGAGCGCCGCCCTTGCCGGCCTGATCCGGCCGCAGGTCTCCGACGTCAACATGGTGTCGGCGCCGATCATGGTGAAGGAGCGCGGCATCATCGTCGCCGAGGTCAAGCGCGACAAGTCGGGCGTGTTCGACGGCTATATCAAGCTGACGGTCAAGACCGAGCACATGACGCGCTCGATCGCCGGTACCTGCTTCTCCGATGGCAAGCCGCGCTTCATCCAGATCAAGGGCATCAATCTCGACGCCGAAGTCGGCCAGCACATGCTCTACACGACCAATGCCGACGCGCCCGGCATCATCGGCCTGCTCGGCACGGTGTGCGGCGAGAACGGCGTCAACATCGCCAACTTCCAGCTCGGCCGCAACCGGCCGGGCGGCGATGCGATCGCGCTGCTTTATCTCGACGCGCCCTTCCCGGAAAAGGTGCTGGAGCAGGTGCGCGCGCACAAGTCGATCGACTCGGCGAAGCGGCTGCGCTTCGACGTCGGCGCCGAGTGAACGTTGCAAATGAAGACGCCCCGCCTGCACCGTCAGGCGAGGCGTTGATAGTACAGCCATCGCCAACGGCTGCTTGACGCGCGATCGGGAGATATCATCCCGTCTGCAGCGCCGCTCTGCTGCCGCTGTATTCTGCAAGGGCGATGCCGCCGAGGACAAGCGCCAGCGCGAAGGCCTGATAGGGCTGAAACTGCTCGCCGACGATCACCACCGAAAGCAGCGTGCCGAAGATCGGCACCAGGTTGATGAACAGGCCGGCCCGGTTGGCGCCGATCAGCTCGTTGCCCTTGATGTAGAGGACTTGCGAGACCACCGAGGCGCCGAGCGCCGTGTAGAGCGTGAGCGCCCATCCGCTTGCGTCCGGCATGACGGCGCGGCCGGCCGCGATCTCCCAGATGAAGAAGGGCACGGATGTCAGCAGCGCGGCGATCGACAGCGCCAGCATGAAACTCTGCCAGCGGATTGCCGGCCTGAGGCGCAGCCCCACCGAATAGAGGCTGTAGCAAAGCACCGCGACAAGCATGATGGCGTCGCCGAAGTTGAGGTCGAGTTTCAAGAGGTGGCCGAGGTCGCCATGGCTTGCGGTCAGCGCGACGCCGACGATGGTGAGCACGACGCCGACGATCTGCAGAGGCCGCACGCGCAGCCGGAAGAACATGAAATTGGCAAGGATGATGACGATCGGGATGGCGGCCTGCTCGATCGAGACGTTGATGGCGGTCGTGTAGTTGAGCGCGGTGTAGAAGATGACGTTGAAGATGGTGAAGCCGCACGCGCCGAGGCCGGCAAGCAGTTTCCAGTGGCTGCGCACTTCGGGCCAGTCCTCGCGCAGCGTCCGCCAGCCGACGGGCAGCAGGATCAGCACCGCCATCACCCAGCGCAGGAACACCAGCGTCATCGGCGAGACATGGCCGACGGCAAGCTTGCCCGCGACCGAATTGCCGCCCCACAACAGCATGGTCGATAGCAGGAACAGGTAGGCGGCTCGGTGCATGAGGGATCGGCCTGCAGGGATGTTCGCGGGTTCAGGCCGGCCTAGAGTGGCGGCGGCGGCAAGTAAATGATGCGAAATCTGGAATTTGTTATGCCTGATCGGGACGAGGCTTCGCCGACAGCACGATCGGGTTCCGAAAGCCGGCTCCCGCTTTTCAAATCATGTTCCAGGGATGGTTTCGGCGGCAAAGAAAGGGTCGCGCCGGCCGGCGCTTGACGCTATAGAGGCCTGTCGTTTCAGGCCGCCCGCGCGGCATTTCAAGGGAAAAGAACATGGCCAATGTGGTGGTCGTCGGCTCGCAGTGGGGCGACGAAGGCAAGGGCAAGATCGTCGACTGGCTGTCGGAACGGGCCGACGTGGTCGTGCGCTTCCAGGGCGGCCACAATGCCGGCCATACGCTGGTCGTCGACGGCAAGGTCTACAAGCTGTCGCTGCTGCCCTCGGGCGTAGTGCGGGAAGGCAAGCTCTCGATCATCGGCAATGGCGTGGTGTTCGATCCGCACGCCTTCGTGGCCGAAGCCAAGAAGCTCAAGGACCAGGGCGTGGAGGTCACGCCGGAACGCCTGAAAATAGCCGAAAACACCGCGCTTATCCTGTCGCTGCACCGGGAGCTGGATGGATTCCGCGAAGATGCCGCCTCGAATTCCGGGACCAAGATCGGCACGACCCGCCGCGGCATCGGTCCCGCCTATGAGGACAAGGTGGGCCGGCGCGCGGTGCGGGTGATGGACCTGGCGGATTTGGAAACGCTCCCCTTGAAAGTCGATAGGCTGCTGACGCACCACAACGCGCTGCGCCGCGGGCTCGGCCATCCGGAGGTGACGCATGAGGCGATCATGCAGGAGCTGACCTCGGTGGCCGGCGAGATCCTGCCTTACATGGACCGCGTCTGGAAAGTGCTCGACGACAAGCGCCGCGCCGGCGAACGCATCCTGTTCGAGGGCGCGCAGGGCACGCTGCTCGACATCGACCACGGCACCTATCCCTTCGTCACCTCGTCCAACACCGTGGCCGGGCAGGCAGCCGCCGGCTCCGGCGTCGGTCCCGGCGTGATCGGCTATGTGCTCGGCATCACCAAGGCTTACACGACGCGCGTCGGCGAGGGGCCGTTCCCGACCGAGCAGAAGAACGAGATCGGCGAGTTCCTCGGCACGCGCGGCCACGAGTTCGGTGTCGTCACGGGACGCAAGCGGCGCTGCGGCTGGTTCGACGCCGTGCTGGTGCGCCAGGCCGTCGCCGTCAACGGCATCAAGGGCATCGCGCTCACCAAGCTCGACGTGCTCGACGGGCTGGACGAGATCAAGGTCTGCACGGGCTATCGCCTCGACGGCGAGACGATCGATTACCTGCCGGCCAGCCAGGGCGCGCAGGCGCGGGTCGAGCCCGTCTACGAGACGCTCGAAGGTTGGAAAGGAACCACCGCCGGCGCCAGGAGCTGGAACGATTTGCCGGCGCAAGCCGTCAAATATGTCCGCTATATCGAGGAGCTGATCGGCGCCCCCGTGGCACTGCTTTCCACCAGCCCGGAACGGGACGACACGATACTTGTGACCGATCCGTTTCAAGACTAGTTTCACAGCCCTTCCCGGCGCTATGGCTGATTTGCGGCCGGCGGGAGAAGAATGCAGGTCACCTGACGCATGGCAGATTTCATCGCTGTTCTGAAAAAGACGATCGACAATCTCAGCGAGAACACGCCGGAGATGCGGTCGAAGGTCTATGACAAGGCGCGGGCGACGATCGCCAAGAAACTTGCCGATCGCGTTCCGCCGTTGGCGCCTTCGGTCGTCGATCAGCAGAAGCGTACCCTTGAGGACGCCATCTCCAGCGTCGAGCGCAGTTATGCCAAAAGCGTTCCCGCCGCCGATCCGCTGGCGGAGCTGGAGCATATCTTCTCCTCCATCGATCGCAACCGGAACCAGCCGACCCACTCCCGCCAGCCGGCGCCGCCCACGGTCGTGCCGGCGCCCCCCAAGCCGGACCCGTTCAAATCAGAACCCCTCAAGCCGGCGCCGATGCCCGCCAGGGCCGAACCCTCCTGGCAAAGCGCGCCTAAGGCCGAGCCGGCGCCGCAAAGCCCCACCAAAGCCGAGCCGTCCTGGCAGAGCGGAGCAAGGACGGAACCGAGCTGGCAGGCCGCGCCAAAGCAGGAGGCCGCATGGCAGAAGGCTCCGCCACCGCCGATGCCGTCGCCGCGCGAGGACGATGTCGGCCTCGCTGGCATGGACGCCACCGATACCAACGACGGCAGCGACGTCTTTGCCAATGACGAGCAGCCGGCGGCCGATACTTTCCAACGGCTGCGGCCTCAGCCGCAGCGCAAGCGCGGCGGCTATGGCGGGCTGATCGCCGCCGTCATCGCGCTTTTGGTGCTGGCCGGCGGCGGCTATGGAGTCTGGCTGAACAAGAGCGCGTTCGGCTCGCTCTTCGGCCTTGGCGGCGGCAGCAAGACGGTCTCGACCGAACCGCTGGTCAAGCCCGCCCCAGCGAAGCCTGCGACCGAGACGGCGGCCGCGCCAGCCCCGGCCCCGGCCGCTGCCGGCGAGCCTGCCGACACGACCAAGTTCACGCAGCGCCTGACGCCCGAGGGCAAGGAGACCGATCCTGGCCCCGCCGGCGGACAAGCCACGATCGGCGAAGGCGAATCCGTCGCAGCGCTGACCTCGCGGCCGCCGACCGCCCCGGCAACGGCGCCTGCGCCGACCGGCGCCGCGCCTGCGCCCGCCACGCAAACGCCTCCCGCCGCGGCGCCGACGACCGACGCGGCCAATCCGACCCCGCCGGCGGCTGGAACCACACCGCCAACGGCTGATGCGGCAGCGACGCCCCCCGCGGCTGGCGCCACGCCACCGGCAGCGGCGACAACGCCGCCGGCCGCAGGCACGACGCCGGCCACGCCCGCGCCGGCGACCGCCGAGGCGACCGTGCCGGTCGGACAGAAGGCGATCTTCTATGAAGAGCGCACCAGCACCCAGCAGGGCACGGCCGAGCCCGGCAGCATCGTCTGGTCGCTGGTGCAGGAATCGCCCGGCGGCGACCTGCCGCCGGAACCGGCGATCCGTGCCGAGGCGACGATCCCCGGCAAGAATATCCAGCTGCGCATGACGATCCGGCGCAACACCGACCAGACCCTGCCGGCCAGCCACATCATCGAGATGATCTTCCTGACGCCGGAAGGGTTTGACGGCGGCGGCGTCGACAACATCCTGCGCATTGCCATGAAGAGCTCGGAGCAGGACGCCGGCAGCCCGCTGATAGGCATCCCGGCCAAGATCGCCGACGGCTTCTTCCTCGTCGCGCTCAACGACACCAAGGCCGACGAGGACGCCAACCTGACGCTGCTTCGGGGGCAGTCCTGGATCGACGTGCCGGTGGTCTACAAGACCGGGCGCCGCGCGCTGCTGACCATGGAAAAGGGCATTCCGGGCGAGAAAGTGTTCGACGAGGCGCTGAAGGCCTGGGCGGCGAAGACGTCTGGGTGAGGAGAGAGCGACCCTCGGATATTGCCCGGGGGATCGCTGCTACCGGATCAAAAAAGGCGGTACTTGGCCAGGGGCAGGCCGTGGCGCCTGACATAATCATTCCAGCTATCGATGGCTTCCCTGTTCTCTTCTTGCCATCGACGCGTCTTTTCAGCTGAAACCGCCGTCGCGATTGCCGCCTCGGCAAGGCTGGATATGTCCATGTCCAATGCCTTGGCGTCTTCGATCAGCCGAGTGTCAATCGAGAGTCTGACTGATTTCCGCTCAGATTTGGAACCAGGCCGAAGCATATTGGAATCTCCGATCGTGGGTATCGTAAAACGCCACGATGCTCGCAAGCAAGCTTGTCAGCCCTCCATCTCCTCCCGCAACATCTCCAGCTCCAACCACTCTTCCTCGAGCGCGGCGAGCGTCGTGCGCTCCTTGTCGAGCGCGGCGATGGTCTTCTGGAAGGAGACGGGATCGCGTTCGTAGAAGGCGGGGTCGGCGATGTTGTTCTCCAGCCTGGCGATCGAGGCTGTCACCGCTTCGATCTTCTTCGGCAGGGAATCCAGCGCGAATTTCTGCTTGAACGAGAGCTTTTTCGCCGGGCCCTTGGGTGCGGCTTGTTCGGCTTTCGGCGAAGCCTCGGCGGCCTCGGCCTTCGACCTTGCCTTGCGGTCTTCCAGGTTGGAGCCGCCGCGCTGCGCCAGCATGTCGGAATAGCCGCCGGCATATTCGATCCAGCGGCCGTTGCCCTCCGGCGCGATCACGCTGGTGACGGTGCGGTCGAGGAAATCGCGGTCGTGGCTGACCAGGATGACAGTTCCGGCAAAGCCCGCGACCAGTTCCTGCAGCAGCTCCAGCGTCTCCATGTCGAGGTCGTTGGTCGGCTCGTCGAGCACCAGAAGATTCGCCGGCCGCGCCAGCACGCGGGCCAACAGCAGCCGCGCGCGCTCGCCGCCGGAAAGCTCGCGCACCGGCGTGCGCGCCTGCTCCGGCTTGAACAGGAAATCCTTCATGTAGGAGACGACGTGGCGCTGCTCGCCATTGACCAGCAGGTTCTCGCCGCGCCCGTCGGTGAGGTAGTGCGCCAGGGTCTCGGCCGGGTCGACGGCCTCGCGCTTCTGGTCGAGCGTGGCGATCTCCAGGTTGACGCCGAGCCGAACCGTGCCCGCGTCCGGCGCCAACTCGCCGGTCAGCATCTTCAAAAGCGTCGTCTTGCCGGCACCGTTCGGCCCGACCAGGCCGACGCGGTCGCCGCGCTGGATGCGGGTCGAGAAACCCTTGACCACGGTGAGATCGCCAAAGCTCTTGTCGATGTTTTTGGCCTCGATCACCAGCTTGCCGGATTCGGCGGCGTCGCTTGCCACCATGGTGGCGGTGCCTTCGGCACCGCGATGGCTGCGGAAGCGCTGGCGCATCGTCTGCAATTCGCCGAGGCGGCGCATGTTGCGCTTGCGCCTGGCGGTCACGCCGTAACGCAGCCAATGCTCCTCGCGCACGATCTGGCGGCCGAGCTTGTGCTGCTCGCGCTCTTCCTCCTCCAGCACCTGGTCGCGCCATTCCTCGAAATGGGCAAAACCCTTGTCCAGTCGCCGCGTCTGGCCGCGATCCAGCCAGACGGTGGCGCGGGTGACGCGTTCGAGAAAGCGGCGGTCGTGCGAGATCAGGATCACCGCCGACGAGGCGCGGGCAAGCTCTTCTTCCAGCCATTCGATCACGGAAAGGTCGAGATGGTTGGTGGGCTCGTCGAGCAGAAGGATGTCGGGCTCCGGCGCCATGACCCGCGCAAGCGCGGCGCGGCGCGCCTCGCCGCCGGACAGGTCGTTTGGCCGCTCCTCGCCGGTGAGGCCGAGATGCTCCATCAGATAGGTGGCGCGATGCGGATCGTCGGCCGGGCCGAGGCCGGCCTCGACATAGGCGCGCACGGTGGCGAAGCCGTCCATGTCCGGCATCTGCGGCAGATAACGAACGGTCGCCGAGGGTTGGCGGAACACCTCGCCGTCCTGCGGCTCGATAAGCCCGGCGGCGATCTTGAGCAGGGTCGACTTGCCCGAGCCGTTGCGGCCGACCAGCGCGATCTTCTCGCCGGCGGACGCGCTGAGCGCTGCGCCGTCGAGCAGCGGGGTGCCGCCGAAGGTCAGTTTAATGCCGTCGAGGTTGAGAAGTGGCGGCGCCATGTCTGGAATGTCAGCTTTCGGGAAGAGGATAGGGGTGGGCCAGAAGCAGCGCCCGGCCGCGCTCCAATGCGATGCCAAGCTGCCCTTTGACCTCGTTTGATATAGTGAGCGAGGAGCCGAACGCCACCTCGACGCGGTCGAGCGGCCATTTGGCGCCGGTAACCGTCAGGCCGAACAGGTCGGAGAAGCCGAGCACCGAAAACAGGGTGCCGTCCGCGTAGTTGAAGCTGGCGATGCCCGGCAAAACGGGAACGCCTTCCTGCGCGCCGCTCGTCAGCAACACGGTCGTGCCCGCTTCTGCCAGCCGCACGGCGAGCGCCAGATGCAGGGAGGCATGGTCGGCGCGCTTGCCGCCGAAGGCGCCGGCAAGCACGAGGCTGGTGGCGCCGCGCTGGAGCGCTTCCGCGATGGCGAGCTCGCCATCGGTCATGTCCTTCTCGGCCGGGAAGATTTTTCGTGGGACGGAGGCCAGATCTTCCGGCAGGTTGGCCGGCACCGAGTCGAAATCGCCGACCCAGAGTTCCGGCATGAGGCCAAGCGTGCGGGCATGGCCGATGCCGGCATCGGCGGCGATGACGCGCGAACCAGCGATCTGGCGTTCGAGCCGGGGCGTGCGGATAAGCTCGCCGCCAAGCAGAATGGTGAATGTGCCCATGGCCGTCGCCCTTACCAGCCATCCAAGTGAAACGGAAGCCGGATGCGTCGCGCTTCGTCTCCTGCCCCCGGAACATTAGCTGCCCGGCAAACTTCCGCTTGCGCGCCGCTTCGGCCGGGCCTATCTGTCGAGGCGCTCTAACGGGGTGCCGGACATTATCCGGCTGAGAGGCAAGCAAGCCAACCCGCTGAACCTGATCCGGTTTGTACCGGCGGAGGGATTAGACGTTTCGGACCATCCGGCGCCTCAATTCCTTGTCACTCGAACGAAGGAGGCGCCGATGCGCGCGATACTGTCCCGTCTAATTCTGGCAACAGGCCTTGTTTCGCTTCTGGTCGGCGTTGCGCCCGCCGCGGCCAAGGACAAGCTCACCGTCTATACCTATGAAAGCTTCACCGCCGATTGGGGGCCCGGCCCGGCGGTGAAGAAGGAGTTCGAAGCCGAATGCGGCTGCGACCTCGAATTCGTCTCGGTGGCCGACGGCGTGGCGTTGCTCAACCGCGTCAAACTGGAAGGCGCCGGCACCAAGGCCGACATCGTGCTCGGCCTCGACACCAACCTGACCGCCGATGCCAAGGCGAGCGGCCTGTTTGCGCCGCATGGCGAAGTCTCAGGAATCAACGTGCCAGGCGGCTGGAGCGACGAGACTTTCGTGCCCTTCGACTATGGCTATTTCGCTGTCGTCTATGACACGCAGAAGCTAAAAGTCCCGCCGAAGAGCCTGAAAGACCTGGTGGAGGGCGCCGGCACCGACAAGATCGTCATCCAGGATCCGCGCACCTCGACGCCCGGCCTCGGACTGCTCTTGTGGGTGAAATCTGTCTATGGCGACAAGGCGCCGGAGGCCTGGGCCAAGCTCAAGCCGAAAGTGCTGACGGTGACGCCGGGCTGGAGCGAGGCCTACGGCCTGTTCACCAAGGGCGAAGCGCCGATGGTGCTGTCCTACACCACCTCGCCGGCCTATCACATGGTGGCCGAAAATACCGGGCGCTACCAGGCGGCGTCGTTCGAGGAAGGCGAGTACCTGCAGATCGAGGTTGCGGGCATCACGACGACGGGCGCCAAGAACCCGCTGGCGCAAAAATTCATCGCCTTCATGACCGGACCGAAATTCCAGGATGTCATCCCGGAAACCAACTGGATGTTCCCGGCCGGCAAGACCGACAAGCCGCTCAACCCGGCCTTCGACAGACTGGTGAAGCCGACCAAGACCGTGCTGTTCAGCCCTGAGGAGGTCGCGGCCAACCGCAAGGCCTGGGTGGATGAGTGGCTGGCGGTGATGAGCAAGTAGTTTTGCTACATATTGCATGATGACCGCTCTACGGCGCCCCCCTCTGTCCCGCCGGACCCGGCCCTTCGCTGTCGCTCCGGGCGTTCGTCATTCGGAAAGCCAAGCAATTGGCTTTCCGTCCGCTTCGCGGACCACTCCTCACCCCCCTCAAGGGGGGAGATTGGCAGCTTCACCGGCTGCGGGCGATTTTCAACGTTGGCGATTGGCGAAAGGCGGCGCGACATCTGATCTCCCCCCTTGTGGGAGAGATGGCCGGCAGGCCAGAGGGGGGCGCGAAGGAACGCGGCGTTGCCTAGCTCAAGCCCGCATGGTGCGGCGTGCACTCCGCGCGTGACTCCCGCATCACCGCCGGCGTAATCGCGCTCGCGGCAATCGCGCTGCTCATCGGCGGCGCCTTCGCTGGCCTCATCCTCGAAGGCGCGCACGACCTCTCCGGCGCTGCCGCTGCCTTCGACAGCTACCTGTTGCGCGTTGTCCGTTTCACGCTGTGGCAGGCGCTGCTGTCGACGCTGCTGTCGGTCGCCCCGGCGCTCTTGGTGGCACGCGCCCTGTCGAGGCACCCAACCTTCCCAGGTCGCCGCCTGATCTTGCAGCTGTTCACCGTGCCACTGGCCTTGCCGGCGATCGTCGCGGCGCTCGGCACATTGGCGCTCTACGGCCGCGCCGGCTACTTTGCCGGCGCTTTCGCCAGACTCGGCGCGGGAGAGTGGCCCGGTATCTACGGCCTCTCCGGCATCCTTGTCGCGCATGTCTTCTTCAACCTGCCTTTGGCCACGCGCCTGTTCCTCGAGGCGCTGGGCACGATTCCCGCCGACCAGTGGCGGCTGGCGAGCCAGCTCGGCATGGGCGCCTGGCCGGCCTTCCGGCTGATCGAATGGCCGGTGCTGCGCGCGGCCTTGCCGGGCGTCGCCGGTCTTGTCTTCATGCTCTGCATCACCTCCTTCACCATCGTGCTGACGCTGGGCGGCGGTCCGGCCGCCACGACGCTGGAGGTGGCCATCTACCAGGCGCTGCGTTTCGACTTCGATCCCGCGCGCGCTGTTGTGCTGACGCTGCTGCAGATCGCGCTCACCTTCGTCGTGGTCGCAGAACTCACGCGGCTTGGCGCCAACACCGTCGGCGATGCCAATCTGCCGGTGGCGCCGCGCCGCTACCTTTCGGCGGGCCGGATCGAAAGCGTGCTGAATGCCGGCCTCATCGCGCTCGCCCTGCTGTTCGTCGCCGGACCGATGCTGGCGACGGTGGTTTCGGGCCTTCAGGCCGATCTCGGCCGATTGGCGGGCGAGGAAGCTGTGCGCCGCGCGACGCTCACCAGCGCCGGCCTCGCCTTGCTTGCGGCGCTGCTCAGCGTGTCGCTGTCGCTGGCATTGATCGCGGCGCGGCGCGCTTTGGCTTTGCGTCGCCGTGCCGGCAGCGCCATGTCGCTGCTCGAACATGCCGCCGACACCGGCGCCGGCTTCGTGCTCGTCGTGCCGCCGATCGTGCTTGGCGCCGGCTGGTTCCTGGCGCTGCGCAACATCACCGATGTCTTTGCCGTCGCGCCGGTGATGGTCGTCGCCGTCAACGCGGTGATGGCGATGCCCTTCGCCATCCGTGCCATTCGCCCAGCCTATGACGCGGCGAGCGAACGCCATGAGCGGCTTTGCCTGGCGCTCGGCATATCCGGCTGGACCCGGCTCAGCCTGATCGACTGGCCGTCGCTCAGGCGGCCCTTGGCCACCGGCTTCGCTTTCGCCATGGCGCTGTCGCTCGGCGATCTCGGCGTGATCGCGCTGTTCGGCAGCGATTCCGTGCAGACCTTGCCCTATCTTCTGCTCGCGCGCATGGGCAGCTACCGGACCGCGGACGCCGCGGGGCTCGCCTTGCTGCTCGGCCTCGTTTGCCTGATGCTGGTCGTCGTCGCCGATTGGCTGGGCCGGGAAGCAAAGGCATGAAATCGACGGATAACGGCATCGCGGCAGGGAAGGCGCTGACCGTCACACTCGCAGACGTGTCGTTCAGCTATGGCGAATCGTCCTTCCGCTTCAATGCCGAGTTCGCGGCGGGCAGGATCACCGCCATCATGGGGCCGAGCGGCTCCGGCAAATCGACGCTGCTCAATCTGATAGCCGGCTTCGAAATACCCGATAGCGGCAAGGTGCTGATCGGCGGCATCGAGATCGGCGCCACGCCGCCCTCGGCGCGACCGGTGTCGATGGTGTTCCAGGAAAACAATCTGTTCGCCCATCTTACGGTCGAGGCCAATGTCGGGCTCGGTCGCTCGCCGTCGTTGAAGCTTGGCGAGGCCGATCGCGCCGCCGTCGCCGAGGCGCTGGCGCGCGTCGGCCTTGCCGGCAAGGAAAAGCGGCTGCCGCGCGAGCTCTCCGGCGGCGAGCGGCAGCGCGTCGCGCTGGCGCGGGTGCTGCTGCGCGACCGGCCCGTCTTGCTGCTCGACGAACCTTTCGCGTCGCTCGGCCCGGCGCTGCGCGAGGATATGCTCGACCTTCTCGCCGGCATCCATGCCGAGCGCAAGATGACGGTGCTGTTCGTCACCCATCAGCCGGAAGATGCGCGCCGCATCGGCCAGGACGTGGCATTTCTCGATGAGGGCAGGATCGCGGCCACCGGGCCGGCTGACGATTTCTTCGATCGGCCTGGACCGGATGCGTTCCGGCGCTATATCGGCGATCGAGGCGGCACCGTTGCCGGATCACAACATATTGCCCGGAAGCCGACATAATTTGCGGTCAAACCGGCAACGGGTGATCCGGCGTTTGCTTGCCTTGTCCGGGGGAGTATGGCTAGGTCGGCCATGCTGGTCCGGCGGGGCCGTGATTTGCCGAAAGATTTCGAAAGGAAGCCGATCTGTCGACCGGCGCTGAGAAGGTGTGGATGAGGCCGCTGGCGCGATTTTTCGCGCTGGCAGGCGTTGCCGTGCTGGCAAGTTGTCAGATGTTCACGCCGCCGGACGTGCAGGAGAGCGGCTTCCAGCCTTCCGACAAGCCGATCACCGTCGACAATGTCGTCGCCAACGCCAAACTCGCCGAAATGGCCAAGGCGCAGCATCCGCGCATTCTCGCTACCTATGGCGGCGAATATTCCGATCCGAAGCTGGAACGCATGGTGGCCAAGGTCGTCGGCAATCTGACCGTGGTGTCGGCCAACCCGACCCAGACCTATCGCATCACCATCCTCAACTCGCCCAACGTCAACGCCTTCGCGCTGCCGGGCGGCTATCTCTATGTGACGCGCGGCCTGCTGGCGCTGGCCAATGATTCTTCCGAGCTTGCCGCCGTCATCGCACATGAGATGGGCCACGTCACGGCGAATCACGGGCTGCAGCGGCAGCAGCTCGAGGCCGAGGAAGGGTTGGCGACCAAGGTCGTTTCCGATGTGCTCGGCGACAGCCCAACCGCCAAGGCGGCGCTGATCCGCGGCAAGCTGAGGCTAGCGCAATTCTCGCGCAACCAGGAACTGCAGGCCGACGCCATCGGCATCAAGTCGATCGGCGAGGCGGGCTACGATCCTTACGCCGCCGGCCGTTTCCTGCAGTCGATGTCGGCCTATACGGATTTCCGCTCGGTCAGCGGCGCCACCGACGCCAGCCTCGACTTCCTGGCGACGCATCCCAACACGCCGCAGCGCATCGAGCTGGCGCAACGCCTTGCGCGCAATTTCGGCCCGCCCGGCGTCGGCACGCGCGACCGCGACGCATTTCTGGCCGGCATAGACGGCCTGCTTTACGGCGACACGCCGGAAGAGGGCTATGTGCGCGGCCAGACCTTCATGCACCCCAATCTTGGGGTCTCCTTCACCGTGCCGGACGGTTTCGTCATCGATAATTCGGCGGCCGCCGTCACCGCGACCGGGCCGGGCGACATCGCCATCCGTTTCGACGGCGTGGCGATCGACAAGTCGGTGTCGCTCACGGATTACATCCGCAGCGGCTGGGTGGCGGGGCTCGAAGACGCCAGCGTGCGGCAGGAGACGATCAACGGCAACGAGGCGGCGATGGCGCATGCAACCGCGCAAGGCTGGCAGTTCGACATCGCCGTCATCCGCGCCGGCGGGCAGGTCTACAGGCTGCTGACGGCGGCGCCCTCGGTCAGCGCGTCGCTGGATCCAGTCGCGCGCTCGGTCAGCGGCTCCTTCCGTGTGCTCACCCCGGCCGAGAAGGCGGCGCTGAAGCCGCTGCATATCCGGGTCGTCACCGTCCAGGCCGGCCAGACTATGGGTTCGCTGGCGGCCCAGATGGTCGGCGTCGACCGCAAGCTCGACCTCTTCCGCGTGCTCAACGCCATGTCGCCGGGCGCCAGCGTATCGGCCGGCGACAAGGTCAAGATCGTCACCGACAAGTAGGGCTCCGCATTCGCGTTCGCGCGGCCCGGCGCTTTGAGAGCTTGCCGCGATGCGCGATCCCTAAAGCGCGTTGCGACCTTTCAGATTCGCTCCATGCGCGTAGCTTTTTGGTCACGTTTCTTTGTCCCGAAACCGATTCACACTTTCGGGATACATGCTTTTAGCCGCGTACTCGACATGGCAACATGCCTTGTCCCGGCTGGTCCGGCCACGCGTCGCGGCTGCTATCCACCTCTGACGGTGGAGATGCCACCAAAGCCTGTGGTGCTGGCGTCGGTGCCGGGAGGTTCGCCCGTGGTGGGGCTGTCGGGGGTATCCGGAGTGTCGCTGTCCGGAGTGCTGTCTTCAGTACTGCTCTGCCTGGAAGGAGACGGGCGATCGCCGCTACTGCCGCCCCGCCAAGGCGCCGGCTCGATTAAGGGCGGCACCGGTTTGACCGGAGGTGGGGTTATCATCGGCGGTGCAGGCGCGCGGATCACCCTGATCTTCGTGATTACCTTGGGCTTGCATACAGCGGCTGTCTGGAAGCGGCGCCCGGCAAGACCGAGAATGCTCATCGAATAGACTTCCTGCCGTTCCATGCTGGCCTTGAGGAACGCCAGAGCGCGGGCCGGATCGGCGGGCACGCCATTGCGGCCTTCCTGGAAGATCAACGCGAGGTCGTTCATGGCGCTGATATGCCCCATCGCCGCAGACTTGAGCAGCAGGTCCAATCCCTTTCGGGGGTTCGGCTCGACGCCGACGCCGTTGAACAAAGCGCGTCCCCAGGCAGCCATGGCGGCTGGATCCCCCTGGTCGGCCGCCTGGGCGTAGAGGCCATTCGCTTTCGTAACATCCGCGGCCGTGCTTGTTGCGGACGCCGCCATATAGGCGAGCTCGAAAACGGCGCGGGCATGGCCCTTGTCGGCGGCTTCCTGAATGGCCTTCCTAGCCTCGTCGACCTTGCCGGCCGCCAGCAACGCCCGCCCGAGCTCATAGCGGAAGCGGACGACATTGGGGTAGGCTTTAACCGCCGCTTCGCAAGCTTCGATCGCTCCGCCGCCGATCTCGTTCGGCTGGCGGCCGGGGGCGACGCCCTGCAGGTCGAGCGGCGCGCCTGCCGCCCGGTCGCAAGGGTCGACGCTTGGCGACAGTTTCATCGTGGCCGGCTTTGACGCCTTGCCAGCGCGGATCTGGAAGCCGACCTCGAGGGGAGCGGCGGCGCCGATCTGCGGCTCGTAGCGCAATTTGTCGATCTCGTTGGCCAGAATGGTCGAATCCGGCGACAATGTGCGATCCGGCAGCGACAGCGTTCCTGTTGCCGGGTAACTCGCGAGCTTCAGGCTGATGCCGGGGTCTCCGGTCGGAAAATCCAGGTTCAACGGAACCGGGCCGACGCCGACCGGGACGCTGAGTTCGCTCTTCTTCTGGATCGCCTCGGCGGCACTGGTGATGTGGAGGCCACGCTCCACCATCAATTGCTTCTGCTCGGCCTTCAGGGACGCTGCACTCTGCTGGCCCTCAGCGCCACCCTTGATGCGCAAGACGAGGATGCCCTGAGATACGCCACCCCACTCGTCATGTGTGGCATAGGCCAGCGTTTCGACCTGTTCCTGCGTGTCGGACGCCTTGGGCAGGTCGATCAGCAGACGCGGCAGGTCGTTGCCCGCAATCCGGTCGCCTTCGGCGACGGGTTTGCCGTCCAACACCAGGCCTGCGAGCGCGGGAAGCGTTTCAATGCTTACGGTGGCCGCGCTGCCGTCGACAGTGACCGGCGTCGGCAGGTCAAGCGCGACCGGCCCGATCCCCGACGGCACGACTCTCTCCAGCACCGGCGGCAGCGCCGGCTTGTTCGCACGGTGCATGAGCACCACTTCGTCGATCAGCGAAGAGTTCTCCCAAGGAACCTGCTTGCCTTTGGTGGCTGCGACCACGTCGCGGCGCACCGCGGCCATGACCGCGCGTATCTCCTGGTTCGGCGCCAGCGCGCGGCGCGAAAAAGCGGACGAGAACGGACTGGCGTTGCCCGTCCCGTCATAGGCGATCGCATCGGGACCGGTGGCAAAGGCAATCAGCGCGTTCTGCGAGCTTTTTACCTCGGCAAGACCGGTGCCGCTAGCGGTGATCATCTGGTCCCGCAGCCAGTAGTCCTTGCGCGGAAACGGATTGTTGCGGCAGGCATCGAGGATGATGATCTGGATTTTCGACTTCGAGCGCAATTGCTCCAGCACGTCATCGAGCTTGATCGCCTGAACCTCGATGTCGGCGGCCTGCTTAAGCGAAGCGTCGACAGGGATCAGGAAATTCACGCCACCGATCTGAAACCCGTGGCCCGAATAATAGACGACAGCGAGATCGGCGCCGTCCGCGGCCGCAAGATAGTTGCGGAACTGCTCCTCGAACTGGAGCTTGGTGACGTCCTTGGCGACGAATACATCGAAACCGGCCAGCCGGAACGTCTTCGAGACGTCCTCTGCGTCGGTGTCCGGGTTCTTGAGCGCCGGAATATTGCGGTATTGCGAATTGCCGATCACAAAGGCAACCCTGCGGTCAGCGTGCGCTTCGAACGTCGCGAAGCCCACGAGGATCAAGGCTGCAAGGAAGGCGCAGCATCGCAGCATGGCAGTCCCCCATCCGCTATGGTCTATCGGATTCACCAAAGACCAGTTGCGCGCGCGGGTCTGTTAAAGAATTCACAATACGCTGATACAGTAAGAAGGAAAGTCTTTGCCGCAACGGGGATATATTTTTGTTCAATGAAAGAACTCGCCAACAACTTCAAGTTGCTGCTCAGGCGGCCTCCGCCAGAAATTCCGGGTTCTGCTTCACCAGCGCCAGCTTCAGCTTTTCCATGGCACGCGCCTCGATCTGGCGGACGCGCTCCTTGGAGATGCCGAGCTGTTCGCCAAGCGATTCAAGCGTGGCGCCGTCATCGCTCAGCCTGCGCTCCTCGATGATGCGAAGCTCGCGGGCGTTGAGCGCGCCAAGCGCGCTTTTCAGCCAGAGGGCGCGGCGCTGGACGTCGATTCTTTCGCCGACGATCTCGTCGGGCAGCGGGTCTTCGGAGACCAGGAAATCCATCCGCTCGGCAGCGCCGTTTTCGTCGGCAAGCGGTGCGTTGAGCGAGCTGTCTGGGGAGGACAGGCGTGAATCCATCATCGCCACGTCCGCTTCGGGAACGCCGAGCGCCGCCGAGACCTCACGGTAGAGCGTGGCATTGGAGAGCGGCTCGGCGCCGTTGGCCAGCCGTGCGCGCAAGCGCCTGAGATTGAAGAACAGCGCCTTCTGCGCCGAGCTGGTGCCTCCGCGCACGATCGACCAGTTGCGCAGGATGTAGTCCTGCATCGAGGCGCGGATCCACCAGGTGGCATAGGTCGAGAAGCGCACTTCGCGCGCCGGCTCGAAACGGGCCGCCGCCTCGAGCAGGCCGACATGGCCCTCCTGGATGAGGTCGCCGAGCGGCAGGCCGTAATGGCGGAATTTCGAGGCCATGGAGATGACCAGTCGCATATGGGCGACGGTGATCCGATGCAGCGCGTGCTGGTCGTTCTCTTCCTTCCAGCGGAGCGCAAGGACATGCTCCTCGTCGCGCTCAAGATAGGGAGCCTTCATTGCCGCCCGGACCAGTGTCCGTCCTGCCGCGTCCTCAATCATGCCGGCTCCTGTTGGCGGTCATTACGCTCATGACGGTTGAAAAGGCGCCGCCGCGCCCTACAACAGCCATGCAACGTGTCAGGCGCATGGATGGTTCCGCCGCCCGAGGGGGCAAATGTTGCCGGCGGGAACATTCTGTCAGCGGGCTCGGAAATCCCGCTTGGCGGATTGTCGGGCGATTTTGAGAATCAGATTTCCGGGAAAGCCGATTTTTGAAATCTGGTTCCTTATTTCGCGACCTTCTATCTGTCAGTTTCCGGCTCTCACAATCGGACCGGCATACCGGTCAAAACGGGATCACAGAAAAATGAAATGGCTTAAATCGCTCCTCATCGCCGGAACGCTGCAGGTTCTGGCGGTCACCGCCGGCCATGCCGGCGCCAATCTCGACCAGATCAAGCAGGCCGGCGTGCTCAAGGTCGGCACGGAAGGCACCTATGCGCCCTTCACCTATCATGACGAATCCAACGCGCTGGTCGGCTTCGACGTCGAGATCGCCAAGGCCATCGGCGACAAGCTCGGCGTCAAGGTCGAGTTCCTGGAAGGCAAGTGGGATGGGCTGATCGCAGGCCTCGACGCCAACCGCTACGACGCCGTCATCAACGAGGTCGGCATCACCGACGCGCGCAAGGCCAAGTATGATTTCTCCGATCCCTACATCGCCTCGAAGGCGGTGCTGATCGTGCGCGGCGACAATACCGACATCAAGACCTTCGCCGATCTCAAGGGCAAGAAGGCGGCGCAGTCGCTAACCTCGAATTTCGGCAAGCTTGCCGAGAAGAACGGCGCGGAACTGGTCGGCACCGACGGCTTCGACCAGTCGATCCAGCTTCTGCTCACCGGCCGCGCGGACGCCACCATCAACGACAGCCTGTCCTTCCTGGATTTCAAGAAGCACAAGCCGGACGCCAATGTGAAGATCGCCGCGCAGGAAGAGAATGCCGACTATTCCGGCGTCATCGTGCGCAAGGGCGATCCGGAACTGGTCGCGGCCATCAACAAGGCGCTGGCGGACATCAAGGCCGACGGCACCTACAAGAAGATCGCCGACAAGTATTTCGGCCAGGACGTTTCGCAGTAAGCTGGCGGTCGTTTTGCCTGAACTCCGGCGGGCCGTCGACGACGGCCCGCTGTTTTTTGGCACGACATTCATCGGGCTGTCTTTGACGGCTCGCCGGGTTTTGCATGATAGTCAGTCCACACGGGGCAACGCGCCGCCGTATCTGGAAGGGAGAAGCGCCCCGTGCCGCACTGGCTGCAATTGATGCTGGAATCGCTGCCGACGCTGTTATGGGCGGCGCTGATCTTCACCGTGCCGCTGACGCTCCTGTCGTTCGCGCTCGGGCTCATCGCCGGGCTGGTGACGGCGCTGATCCGGCTGTTCGGGCCCAAGCCTCTGGTCGCGCTGGTGCGCTTCTATGTCTGGATCTTTCGCGGCACGCCGCTGCTGGTTCAGCTGTTCCTGATCTTCTATGGCCTGCCGTCGGTCGGCATCCTGCTCGATGCCTTTCCCGCGGCGCTGATCGGCTTCACGCTCAACATCGGCGCCTACACGTCGGAGATCATCCGCGCCGTCATCGGCTCGGTGCCGAAGGGCCAGTGGGAGGCGTCCTATTCGATCGGCATGACCTGGAGTCAGGCGATGCGGCGCACCATCCTTCCACAGGCGGGCCGCGTCGCGGTGCCGCCGCTCTCCAACACCTTCATCTCGCTGGTCAAGGACACCTCGCTGGCGGCCGCCATCACGGTGCCCGAGATGTTCCAGGCCGCGCAGCGCATCGTCGCCACCACCTACGAGCCGCTAATCCTCTATGTCGAGGCGGCGGCGCTCTATCTCGTGCTGAGCTCGGTGCTGTCGGCGCTGCAGGCGCGGCTGGAGGTGCGGCTCAACCGCTATGGCGGCTTCCTGGAGGCCAATTCATGATCGGCCTTACCGACATCGAGAAGCGTTTCGGCGACAATCTTGTCCTGAAGGGCGTCACCGTCAGCATCGACGAAGGCAGCGTCACGGCGCTGGTCGGCCCTTCCGGCGGGGGCAAAAGCACGCTTCTGCGCTGCATCAACCTGCTGGAGATCCCGACTTCCGGTTCCTTGCGCATCGGCGAGGAGACGCTTGCGTTCCATCCGGGCGGCAAGGTGCCGGCAAAAGATATCCAGCGCATCCGCCTGCAGACCGGCATGGTGTTCCAGAACTTCCAGCTCTTCCCGCATCGCACGGCGATCGAGAATGTCATGGAAGGGCTGGTGACGGTGCTGAAATGGCCCGAGCCGAGGGCGCGCGAGCGGGCGATGGCGCTGCTAGAGAAGGTTGGGATGGCGCACAAGGCCGATGCTTGGCCGGCAACGCTGTCGGGCGGCCAGCAGCAGCGCGTGGCGATCGCCCGGGCGCTTGCGCCGTCGCCGCGCGTGCTGCTCTGCGACGAGCCGACCTCGGCGCTCGATCCGGAACTGGCGCAGGAAGTGGTCGACGTGCTCGGGCAGCTGGCCCGCGAGGGCACGACCATGGTGATGGCCACGCATGATCTCCGGCTCGCCTCCAAGATCGCTGACGAGGTCGTCTTCCTCGATGCCGGAGCGATCGTCGAGAAAGGCCCGGCCTCGGTCGTGTTCGACAGTCCGGAGCGCGAGCGCACGAAACGTTTCATTGCCTCGCTGCGGCAGGAAGAGGCACAGAAGGAAGGGGGAGGCGCGTAACCTTCAACAGGCCTTTCAGAAACAAAAAACCCGGCGCGAGGCCGGGTTCTTCGTAACTTAAAGGCGAAAAAGCTCAGGCAGCTTCTTCCTGTTCGGCTTCTTCGTTGTCGGCCTTGGCGCCGCGCTTCGGGCCTTTGTTGAGGTTGACCTCGATAAGGCGCACCGCCTCGGTCTCCGACATGCGGTTCACCGCGGCGATCTCGCGAGCCATGCGGTCGAGCGCGGCTTCATAGAGCTGACGCTCGGAATAGGACTGCTCCGGCTGATTGTCGGCGCGGTAGAGGTCGCGCACGACTTCCGAGATCGAGATCAGGTCGCCGGAATTGATCTTGGCATCATATTCCTGGGCGCGGCGCGACCACATGGTGCGCTTGATGCGGGCGCGGCCCTGCACGACCTTCAGCGCGCGGTCGACATAATCCTCTTCCGACAGCTTGCGCATGCCGATCGAGGTCGCCTTGGCGACCGGAACCTTCAGCCGCATCTTGTCCTTCTGGAAATCGATGACGAACAGTTCCAGCTTGTGACCCGCAACTTCCTGCTCGTCGATCGCCACGATCTGGCCGACGCCATGCGCCGGATAGACGATGAACTCGCCGGTCTTGAACCCGTGGCGGGCCGCGGTGGACTTCTTCTGCGGGGTGATCGTTGCCATTACGCCCTGAACTCCTTAGTTGTGCCGTCGGCATCATGCCGGCGCGAACCGATGGGGCCGGCGATAGCCGACCGTTAGCCGCGCAACAGGATGAACCCACCGGAAAAGCAGGGGGACCGGCATATCGCAACAATGCGACCGCCTGCCCCAGATCGCTCTGGTCCGGAATTAAAAGCTCACCTTTCAGTGATTTGGGGCGTTAGCGCCATAAATCGACGTCGTGTCACCGGCATGTTTGGCTTATGTAACACAAAAAGTCGGAAGAATCAAGGTTTTGCCGCGTTCGCTAACGCCAAGCGGCAGTGCTGCCTGTCAAGACAGTATTTGTATCGGCCCCGTTACGCGGCGTCATGCCAGCGCTATCGGCCTCTTTCTCAATCACCCTCGCCGGGCTCGGCCGAGAAATATTTCTCGAACTTCCCGGTCTCGCCGTCGAAGGTCTTGGCGTCGGCCGGCGGTTCTTTCTTGGCCGTGATGTTGGGCCACTTCTCGGCGTATTCGGCGTTGATCTGCAACCATTTGTCGAGACCGCCCTCGGTGTCCGGCTTGATCGCGTCCGCCGGGCATTCGGGCTCGCACACGCCGCAGTCGATGCACTCGTCGGGATGGATGACGAGCATGTTCTCCCCCTCGTAGAAACAGTCGACCGGACAGACCTCGATGCAGTCCATATATTTGCATTTGATGCAATTGTCGGTCACGACATAGGTCATTGCAGGCTCCGGAACGTCCCATTTTGTTGGGCTTTTTGGCTGAGGTAACGCCTTTGCCCGCCGCATGCAAGGGTAGGGATTACCGTCGGAGCCGGAGGGCCGGAAAGGAATTCCGGCCGGAAGAGCGGATCGACGTCACCGAGCCTGATCGCCGCGCAGTTTCGCGGAATGGCTCCGGCCGCGCCCCCGGGCAGGTCATGTCTCAATCGTCGCCGAGCAGACGATCGGTCTGGCGGCGCTCGCGTTTGGTCGGGCGGCCGCTGCCGGCCTCGCGCAGCGCCGGAATGGCGTCCGCAACGGCCCCGCCTTTGGGCGTCGGTGCCGGCGACATGTCCTGGTAAAGCAGCCGCGCTTCATCGGCCGGCCCGCGCCGCGTGCCGCAATCCAGCACTTTCCAGACCAGGATGCGGCCCTCGAGCGTGATGGTCAGCACGTCGCCGGGCTTCACCAGATCGGAGGCCTGCGCTGCTTTGTCGCGATTGATGCGCACGCGTCCGGCGACGACGACCTTCGCGGCCAGGGACCGCGACTTCACCGCGCGCGAGAAGAACAGCCATTTGTCGATGCGCTGGCGGCCCTCTCCAACCATCGCAACCGACCGAGGTTATTTCTTCAGCTGGTCGCGCAGGGCGGCGAGCTTGGCGAAGGGCGAATCCGGATCGAAGCGCTGCGGGCGTTCCTCGCGCGGCTTGCCCTGGAAGGCCGGCTTGCCGCCCGGAGCGTTGCCTTTGCCTTCTTGCCTGTTGCCCTTCCAGTCAGGCCGGCCGTCGCGGCGGCCCCCCTCGTGGCGATCCGGGCGCTCGCCTTGCGGGCGACCTTCGCGCCGGTCGCCTGTTTCCGGCCTCGGCTTGAACTTCGAGCGGTCGAAGCGCGGCTTGCCGGCGCCGTCGCGGCGGCCTTCGTTCGCCGGCTTGTCGCCAGGCTGGCCGCCTGCGGCACCTGCCTCGCGCGCGGGCTGGCCACCGCGCGGGCGATTGTCTCGACGGTTGTCGTGGCGCTGGCGCGGGCGCTGGTGATCGAAACGCGCCTGGCGCCACAGAAGGACAGGCTTCGGTTCTTCAGCTTCAGCCGGAGTTTCGCTGGCCTTACCCTCCCCCTCGTGAAGAGGGTCGGCGCGCAGCGGCGGGGCGGGGGGAGCGCCGGCTTCGGTGGTATCGGCACTGCTT
>NZ_SUGA01000035.1 GCF_004963255.1 Mesorhizobium sp.
AAAAAACGCCCATCTGCCTCGTGCGCTAAATATCGGCTCCCGTGCAAAACCCTCCCTGTGGGAGAGGTCGGATTGCCCCGATTTGCCCTTCGCAAATCGGCTGGCAATCCGGGTGAGGGGTAGCTTGGCGCCGGGCTGGAACACCCCTCATCCGTCTCGGCGCTGCGCGCCGATCCACCTTCTCCCGCAAGGGGAGAAGGGAAAGCCATGCCCAACCAAGGAGTTTCACCATGTCCTATGTCGACGGTTTCGTGATTGCCGTGCCGAAGGCAAATCTCGACGACTACAAGAAGCTGGCCAACACAGCGGGCCCGATATGGATGGAGCACGGCGCGCTCTCCTATGTCGAATGCATCGGCGACGACGTGCCGTATGGCGAGCTGACCTCGTTTCCGCGTGCCGTGCAGGCGAAGGACGACGAGATCGTCATCTTCGCCTGGGTCGTCTACGAATCCAGACAGAGCCGCGACGCGGTCATGGCCAAGGTGATGGCCGATGAGCGCCTCAAGATGGACTGGTCCGCCATGCCCTTCGATGGCAAGCGCATGATCTTCGGCGGCTTCCAGCCATTCATCGGGCTTTGAAACTCGGCCTCAAGCTGGGTTGAGATTGAGGTCAGGCCGAGTCGAGAATGGTGGTTTCCGAGAACCGGAGCGGAGCGTACTTAAAGTACGTGAGCACCGGAAGCGCAGGGAACCGCCGTTCGCAGGCCGGCCTCACCTCAATATCAGCCCAGCTTATCCAGCAGCGGCTTCAGCCGATCCCCATACCGTTTCCACAGATCGACCGAGCCCTGATACATCGGCTGGCGCACCTGCGCGGCCGAAGCCGTGCGCACCGGCCGGTCCGTCTCGTGGAAGGACAGAACCTTGTCGTCCCAGGGCAGGCCGAGATGCGCCATCAGCGCCCGCGTCTGCCCTTCCTGGTCGGCGACGAAATCCTCATAACGCACATCGTGCACGACGCCCGGCAGCACCTTGTGCCAATGCGCCATGATGTCGGTGTAGAGGTTATGGAAATCCGCGAGCTCGCCAAGGTCGTAGCCATAGCGGTGGCTGTCGCCGCGGAAATGCACCTTGAAGATCGACAGGCACGTCGCCGCCGCGTCGCGCGCGCAATGGACGATCTTGGCCTTCGGCAGCATCATGTGCATGAAGCCGACCAGCATGAAGTTGCCCGGCATCTTGTCGGTGACATGGCGGTAGCCCGGATAGCGGCTATGCAGCATGTCGAGATACGCCTGACCGGCCTCGGCGAAGGCCTTGTCTGGCATACCGACGATCCCGGCGGGAAATCCACCCGGCATGCTCATCGGAAACTGCTTGCCGACGACCGTCTTTAGGATGCTCAACTCGCCGGCGCCATAGACCTGCGGATGGCTGGCGATGATCTGCTCGACCAGCGTGGTGCCGGAACGCGGCATGCCGACGACGAAGATCGGCGTGTCGTCTGAAATATCGCTTGTCCGGTGCTTCTCGAAGAAAGCCTTGTCGAAGGCCGCTTTCATCGCCTCGAATTCGCCGCGCGTGCGCACCGGATCGTAGTCGATACCCTGGCGGCGGATGGCATTGCCCTCGGCGAAATAGTCGAAAGCGCGGCCATAGTCCTTGAGGTCGTCATTGACCTTGCCGAGACCGAAGGAAAGCTGCATGCGCGCGAGGCTGCCCTGTGGCGCCTTGGCATGCTCGGCCTCCATGCCGGCAAGCTCCTTGTCGCGTTCGGTCTGACGCTTGACCTGGGTCAAAAGCAGCCAGGCCTTGGCCATGCCGGGAACAACCGCCACCGCCTGCCGAGCAAGATCGGCGGCTTCTTCGAGCTTGCCCTTCTCCATCATGGCCACGCCGAGTCCATAGAGCAGCTCGGCGTCCTTCGGCCGGATCGACAAGGACTCGCGGAACAGCTTGATCGCCTCATCCAGCCGCCCGGCCTCCTGCAGCGTTTCCGCAAGCCCAATGCGGGCGCGGACATGAAATGGGTTGCGGCCGATCGTGCCGCGAAAGACCTCCTCGGCGGCGTCGAACTGGCCGAGCTGCTTCAGCGACGAGCCGAGATTGTCGCGCGCGGCCAGCTGGTCCGGCTTGATATCCACCGCGCCGCGAAAGAAATCGACCGCGGCGGCGACCCGGCCGAGGTCGCGCATGACGGTGCCCATATTGTTGAGGAAGTCGGCATTCCTGGGCTGCAGCGTCACCGACTGCTCGATGAGCTCGAGCCCCTCCTCGCTGCGGCCGGTCTGGTGCAGCAGCAGTCCGAGGAAGTGCAAGGCGGCGGCATGGTTTGGCTGCTGCCCCAGGACCTGCCGGTAGAGCGCCTCGGCTTCCTGACGGCGCCCGGCCTGGTGCAGCTGCAGCGCCCGTTGCACATAGGGATCGAGCGGGCTGGCCGTTCCCGGCTTGCCGCCCGCATTCGCCGCTCTTCTTTGATCTCTGTTAATGGGAAACCTGCCGTGTTTGTTGGTCCGCCGGACCTAAGCCATGCGGGCAAGAGATTCAAGGCTAAGCAACACCATGCGCATTGCGGTGTCCATACCCGCCTGTTGAGCCGGACAGCGCGTTGCTTCTCAGCAGGGCCCGTCGCCGACGATGCGATAGTCCGCCGCGCGCGCCTCGCATGCGTTCGGGAAGGTGCGCACTTGCCCATGGCGCCTGGCGCAGACCGGAGCGTATTCGCGTGTGCAGAATGTCTGCTCGCCGCCTCCACCACCGCCGTCGCGGCAAGGGCCGTCACGCACGATGCGGTAGCCTTCCCTTTCGGCCAAGCAGGCATTGGCGAAGGTCTGGCGATCGCCGCCGCGCCGAGCGCAGACCGGTTGGTATTGCATGGTGCAGAGCTGCGGATGCGGCCTGGGCGGGCGCGGCCGGGGCCCATCGTCGACCACCACGGTACAGGCCGCCAGCAGCGCCGCGAGAATGAAAATGACCGGGCTCTGTCGACAAATCGCCAGCAAGCGCATGTGTCCTCCTCCGTCCGGCACCCCCATGCCGACTCGCGATAGCCTCGCATTCCTCGCGGCAAACGCAACCATCGTTTGTGGCGCCGCCAAGCCCTTGGCCGACGGCCTCGCTCTGGCCCATGCTTGGCCCCTCTCTGGCCGATGACCCGTGCCGGCACGGGGTCTATCGAGGCCCAGCGTTGGACGCGCCGCAGGCCGCCCGCGACCGTCGTCTTGCAACCATCACGTTTCCGTGTAATAAATTTCCCCGTTCGGGCATTTGCGACCCGGAGAGCGGAACGTTTTGGACGACCTTTCCCCGATAAGTGTGAATCTCTGACAGCCCCGTTTTTCGGCGGGGGGTTTGACCATGCGCGAATGCATGACCGCCGAAGCAACCACCGGGATTTGCCCAAGGCGCGAGGCAGCGGGCAAACCACAAGACTGACACGGGTGAAGGAGTTTCCCCAATGGCCCAGACCGGTACCGTAAAGTTCTTCAACGCCACCAAAGGCTTCGGCTTCATCACGCCGGATGGCGGCGCCAAGGACGTGTTCGTCCATATTTCCGCGATCGAGGCATCCGGCCTGCGCACGCTGGTCGACGGCCAGAAGGTCACCTTCGACGTCGAGCCGGACCGCATGGGCAAGGGCCCGAAGGCGGTCAACCTGCGCGCCGCCTGACCGGCGCAATCGCCTGTCCTTTGCGGATGCAATGATGCGGCAGGATCCTGAACGGGCTTTTGGACAGGCTCGAAATTGCGAAGGCGCGACCGAACCGTCGCGCCTTTTTCGCGCGCAAATGCTTGGATCGGCAGGCGAAAACTTTCTCTTGCCGATGACGCTAAAATAAAGGACAAATTTCCTCTCGGGCAATTTGCCGGCCCGAGACTTGACTTGATGGGATCAAAGGAGTTTCCCATGCCGCAGACCGGCACCGTCAAATTCTTCAACCATGCCAAGGGCTTCGGCTTCATCACGCCCGACGATGGCGCAAAGGATGTCTTCGTCCACATCTCGGCCGTGCAGGCGTCGGGCCTTCCCGGTCTTGAGGATGGGCAGAAAGTGACATTCGACACCGAGCCGGACAAGCGCGGCAAGGGTCCGAAGGCCGTCAATCTGTCGATCGGCTAAGCCGGCTCCCGACGGATCCGACGGAGGCTTTTCAGGCGGGACCGCTCCCGCCCGGTATCGGGCTGTGCTCGATCCTCGAAAAACCGCCAGGCCTCGAAATCGCCAGGCCACGAAAAATCGATTACGCCGATTTCCGTTCAGCCTCCGTTCAGCCACGGTCTTCTATTAACCTTTGCTAAAGCCGGCTCGCATCCCCTGAAAAATGCACGGGCCGGCGCGAAGGAGACCGAAGATGAACCGTTTTCTCAAGACCGCCATCCTGGGCGTTGGCATCGCCGCGACCACCCTGGCCACCTTCTCGAGGGCCAATGCCGACGACTGGCGTTGGCATCATCATCGCCATCATAACGGCGACGCTCTTGCTGCCGGCGTTGTCGGCCTCGCGGCCGGCGCCCTGATCGGCAGCGCGCTCAGCAACCCCGGACCGCGCTATTACGAACCGGCCTATGGTGACGACTACTATGTCGATCGGCCGGTGCGCCGCTACTACGTGCAGCAGCCGCGTGTCGTCTATGCCGACCGCTACGCAGAGCCGTGGACCCGCGGCTGGTATGAGTATTGCTCGGACCGCTACCGCACCTTCAACTCGCGTACCGGCACGTTCACCGGCAATGATGGCGAGCAGCATTTCTGCGTCGCCAACTAGCCGGAGCTTCAGCAATCGCCTGGGTTCCCTGCCCAGAAAAGCGCCGCTTCCAGCGGCGCTTTTTCTTTGCATGTGGGTCAGGTGAGAAAGGGATTGGTCCGCCGCTCGTCGCCGAAACGGCTGCCCGGTCCATGGCCGCAGATGAAACCGATATCGTCGCCAAGCGGCAGAAGCTTGTCCTTGATCGAGGCGATCAGCGCGGCGTGGTCGCCTCCAGGCAGATCGGTGCGGCCGATCGAGCCGCGGAACAGCACGTCGCCGACATGCGCGAATTTGGCCGCGCGGTTGTAGTAGACGACATGGCCCGGCGCGTGTCCCGGGCAATGCAGCACTTCGAACACGTGACTGCCGAAGGATACCGTCTCGCCTTCGCTGAGGAAGCGGTCCGGCACGCAGTTACGCACCGGATCGGTCAGGCCGAAGCGCTTGGCCTGGTTCTCGAGATTGGCAAGCAGCGGCTTGTCGGCTTCGTGCGGGCCGATAATGTCGATGCCCAGCGCATCCTTCAACTCCATTGCGCCGCCGGCATGGTCGATATGGCCATGCGTTATCCAGATCGCGCCGGCCTTGATGGCATTGTCCTTCAGCGCCTTGAGCACCTGGTCAATATCGCCGCCCGGATCGACGACGACGCCGTTCTTGTCGTCCATGTCGAACAAAATGGTGCAGTTCTGCTGGAACGGCGTGACCGGCACGATGCCGGCATTGAGCTGACCCATGGCTTTCCTTTCTCGAGCAATTCCAGGAAAAGTCCGAACCGCTCCGGTTGTCGCCCTGATGTAGACAGGGCGGCAGACGCCGTCCACTGCCGGCCGGCATAAATATCCCCGCAACGAAATGGGCGGCCGAAGCCGCCCATTTGAAGGCCTGAAGCGACAGACCTTACTTCTTCATCGCACCCATGACCGCGCCGATGATGGCGGTCAGGATGGCGCCGCCGCCGGCGCCGCCGACGATGTTCGGAATGTTCAGCGCGCTGCCCAATCCGCCCGCAGCCGCGGCAGCCGCCGTCGGATCGACCGTACCGCCGCCGAGCAGGCTGCCCAGGATGGCCGCACCGCCGACGCCGCCGATTGCGCCGCCGAGGATCTTGGGGAGCTGACCCAGTGCCGCCTGTTTCAGCGCCGCGCCGACCGCTTGGCCACCGATGATACCCGTAATCACCTGTATAACGATCGCAACAAGCGTGTTCGTATCCATGTAACTAGTCCCTCCATAGCCGCCAGCCTCCTCGGGCCGACGCCATCATGAGACGCCGAATTGTTCGAAAGTCAAATGCGCAAAAGCTTAAATAAAAGGGGCGGCTGCAAAACCGCCCCTATAGCACAAAAAAGCTGTGACTATCGCTATTCTGCGGCGATGGCGTGCTTTGGTTGCACTGCAGCAGAATAGTCGTTCATCAACGTCTTGGCGATCTCGCCGACCTCGAATCGGTATGGACCGATCTCCGAAACCGGTGTCACCTCGGCCGCGGTACCGGTCAGGAAGCATTGCTCGAAACCTTCGAGCTCTTCCGGCATGATGGCGCGCTCGATCACTTCGAAACCACGGTCCTTCGCCAGGGCGATCACCGTGCGGCGGGTGATGCCGTCTAGGAAGCAGTCGGGCGTCGGCGTATGGATCTTGCCGTCCTTGACGAAGAAGATGTTGGCGCCGGTGGCTTCCGCCACCTGGCCGCGCCAGTCGAGCATCATGGCGTCGGCATAGCCCTTGGCCTCGGCAGCATGCTTGGACAGCGTGCAGATCATGTAGAGGCCGGCGGCCTTGGACTTGGACGGCGCGGTGCGCGGATCTGGCCGGCGCCATTCGGCGACATCGAGGCGGATGCCCTTGAGTTTCTGCGCGGGGTCGAAATAGCTCGGCCACTGCCAGATGGCGATGGCGCAATTGATGCGGTTGTTCTGCGCCGAGACGCCCATCTGCTCGCTGCCGCGCCAGGCGATCGGACGCACATAGGCATCCTGGAAACCCTGTTTCTTCAAAAGCGTCCGGCAGGCCTCGTCGATCTCGGCGACCGGATAGGGAATCTTGAAGCCGAGCAGGCGTGCCGATTCATGCAGACGCTCATTGTGCTCGGTCAGCTTGAAGATCTGGCCGCCATAGGCGCGCTCGCCCTCGAAGACGGCGCTGGCATAGTGCAGGCCATGGGTCAGCACATGGATCTTGGCGTCGGCCCATTTGACGAACTCGCCGTTCATCCAGATGAAGCCGTCCAGTTGATCGAAGGGAACGGATGCCATGGAAACCTCCCGCGGGCGGGTGCCCGCAAATCGTTATGTTTTTTATAGCCTTCGTGCCGGCCCCATCACAGGATCCGAAGAGGATCCGAAACGCTGGCCAGTGCTTGGAAGCGTAGGCGGATATTCAATTCGTGGCAAACTCAGGAAGTTCCGGAAAAACGGCTTCCGCTTGCCTTTTCGTTCGCAATCCGCCGAAAAGCTTGTCAAAAATTATCATTGCCCGGGAATTACGTCAATAGTACTGACATAATTCCCGCCTCGCATGGAGAAATGATGACGAGCCCCGCAGCCGGAAAACCGATCAGGACGGCGATCGCCGATGAGGACGGCATCGACTTCGCCATCATCGAACTGTTCTTTTTCGCCTATCGCGATTTCACCTCCGACCCGGACCAGATCCTCGCCGACTATGGCTTCGGCCGCGCCCATCACCGTGTGCTGCACTTCGTCAACCGCAGGCCGGGCCTTACCGTCGCGGAACTGCTCGATGTGCTGAAGATCACCAAGCAGAGCCTTGCGCGGGTCTTGAAGCAGTTGATCGACACAGACCATATCGTCCAGGTGCAGGGGCCGCGCGATCGCCGGCAGCGCGAGCTCTACCCGACCGCCAAGGGCCGCGCGCTGGCCTTGGCGCTGGCGCGGCCACAGTCGCGCCGCATCCGTGCGGCATTGGAGGATTCCGGAGCCACCGAACGCGCCACGATCGAGCGATTCCTGGAAGCGATGGTCAATCCGGAACTAAGAGCGCAGATCGACATTGTGCCTGCGCAAACATCGGGGAAGAACCATGGAGACCATTGAGAAGGTCGATCATCCGGCCGCGCCCGACGATGACGCGCCGCATCTTCTGGTCGTCGATGACGACACGCGTATCCGCAACCTGCTCAAGCAGTATCTGTCCGAGAATGGCTTTCGCGTCACTGTCGCCGGCAATTCCGGCGAAGCCAGGCGCAAGCTCGCCGGCCTCGACTTCGACCTTCTGGTGCTCGATGTCATGATGCCGGGCGAAACCGGCGTCGATCTCACCAAGGCGCTGCGGGCCGAGAAGAACGTGCCGATCCTGATGCTGACGGCGCTGTCCGAGACCGACAGCCGCATCAGCGGGCTGGAAGCCGGCGCCGATGATTACCTGCCGAAACCGTTCGATCCGCGCGAGCTGATCCTGCGCATCAACAACATCCTGCGCCGTGGCGGCCCGGCCGCGACGCCGAAGGTGGAACAGCTGGTGTTCGGGCCTTACACGTTCCAGATCGCCAAGCGCGAATTGAAGCGCGGCGGCGAGGCGCTTAAGCTGACCGACCGCGAGCAGGAAATCCTCGCGATCTTCGCCGCGCGAGCGGGCGAAACCATACCGCGCCATGAGCTGGTGGGCGATGAATCGGATGTCGGCGAGCGGACCATCGACGTGCAGATCAACCGGCTGCGCCGCAAGATCGAGCGCGATCCGTCCAATCCGGTGTGGCTGCAGACAGTGCGCGGTATTGGGTATCGGCTCAGCGTCGAATAGATTACCGTCGAAGGCCCTTTGCTGAACAGGCCATCGACGAGCGGAAGGCGAATGGCGACCACGCAACTGGAACAGCCGAAAGGGAGCGGCCCCGGCGATCTCGCGCTGCGGACGCTGAGGGCGATGCCGCGCGCCTGGAACCGGTTCTGGCGCCTGATCGCGCTCTACATGCCGAAGCGGCTCTACGCCCGCTCGCTGATCATCGTCATCGCGCCGATGATCCTGCTGCAGTCGGTGATTGCCTTCGTCTTCATGGAACGCCACTGGCAGACGGTCACCCAGCGCCTGTCGCAGGCGACGATCTCGGATATTGCGGCCGTCATCGACATGATGGAGACCTACCCGCACGACGCCGACTACGCCAACATCATCCGCATCGCCCAGGACCGCATGCAGTTGAAAGTGGATCTGCTGCCGCCAGATCCGTTGCCGCCGCCGGGCCCAAAACCGTTCTTCTCGATCCTCGACGAGGCGCTGTCGTCGGAGATCACGAGACAAATCAACCGTCCGTTCTGGATCGACACGGTCGGCAACTCGAACGTCGTCGAGGTCCGCGTCCAGCTCGAAGGCAAAGTGCTGCGCGTCTTCGTGCGGCGCAGCCAGGCTTATGCCTCGAATACGCATATCTTCCTGATCTGGATGGTCGGCACCTCGCTGGTTCTGCTGATGATCGCCATTCCCTTCCTGCGCAATCAGATCAGGCCGATCCTGACGCTCGCCGAGGCTGCCGAGAGTTTCGGCAAGGGCCGGCCGATGCCCCGCGATTTCCGCCCCCGCGGCGCCGAGGAGGTTCGCCGCGCCGGCTTCGCCTTCATCCAGATGCGGGAGCGTATCGAGCGCCAGATCGAGCAACGTACAGCCATGCTGACCGGCGTCAGCCACGACCTCAGGACGATACTCACCCGCTTCAAGCTGCAGCTGGCGCTGGCCGGCGGCAAGGCCGAGACCAAGGCCGCGCTGAACCAGGACATCGACGACATGCAGTCGATGCTGGAAGGCTATCTCTCCTTTGCTCGTGGCGAGGCCGCGGAGGATACCGGTCGTTTCGACCTCATGGCCTATTTCCAGAAGCTCGGCGAGGAAGCGCAATTGCGTCGCTGCAAGCTTACGACGACGCTGACCGGCGACCCGGCCGTGCATGTGCGGCCGAACGCCTTTGCCCGTTTGCTTTCGAACGTCATCGGCAATGCTTTCCGCTATGCCAAGACCGTCGAGGTCCACGCCAACCACGGCCGTGGGTCGCTCACCGTCACCATCGACGACAATGGGCCGGGTATCGCGCCCGACAAGCGTGAAGAGGTGTTCAAGCCATTTCTGCGGCTGGACGAGGCGCGCAACCTGGATGCCAGCGGCACCGGACTTGGCCTGTCGATCGCCCGCGACATCGCCCGCAGCCATGGCGGCGACATCAGCCTCGAGGACAGTCCGCTCGGCGGCCTGCGCGCTGTCATCAAGGTGCCCGCCTAGCCAGAGCATGATCCCGGACCGACCTTCGTTTCGGACAAGATCATGATCAATCAAAAAACAGCTTCATCCGCCCGTCATGAAATCATGGTGAAGAGCGCGCATGAAGCGCGCGACCCTTGTTGATTCGGCTCTGCCGCCCCGCTTCGATCCCGCCCCTGCCCGGGTGCGCTGGAGCGAGGCGCGAGCTGCCGCCTGGCTGCCGTTCCGGCACCGCGCCGGCGCGTCCAGGAATTATCGCGGCGATGGACCGTCATACGCAGCGGGATCGCCATGCGCATCCTGATGGTCACCGACGCTTGGCGGCCGCAGGTCAATGGCGTGGTGCACACGCTCGAACGCCTCACCGAGGCGCTGAAGCCCTTCGACGTCGAGCTCGATTTCTTGACGCCGAACCTCTTTCGCACTTTGCCGATGCCGACCTATCCCGACATCCGGCTCGCGCTGACGACGCCGGGTCATGTGGCGCGCCGGATCGAGGCCGCCAAGGCCGACCACATCCACATCGTCACCGAGGGTCCGCTCGGCATCATGGCGCGCCGCTATTGCCGCAAGGCCGGCCGCCCCTTCACCACCAGCTACCACACGCGCTTTCCCGAATATCTCAGCGCCCGCCTGCCGGTACCGGAAAGCTGGGCTTACAACTGGCTGCGCGACTTCCACAATTCCGGACAGGGCACGCTTGTCGCCACGCAATCGCTGTCGGACGATCTCGCGGCGCGCGGCTTCAACAAGCTGAGGCCCTGGACGCGCGGCGTCGACACCGACCATTTCCGGCCCGACAAGCGCAAGGAAACCGGATTTCCGCGCCCGGTCTTCCTGTGCGTCGGCCGCGTCGCGATCGAAAAGAACCTGACCGCCTTCCTCGACCTCGACCTGCCCGGCAGCAAGGTGATCGTCGGCGAAGGGCCGGAACTGGCGAAACTCAAGGCGCGCTATCCCGACGCGCATTTCCTCGGCCATCGCCCGAACGACGAGCTGGCCGAGATCTACGCCTCGGCCGATGTGTTCGTGTTTCCGAGCCGCACCGACACTTTCGGCAACGTCATCATCGAGGCGCTGGCCAGCGGAACGCCGGTGGCCGCCTATCCGGTGACCGGACCGATCGACATTGTCGGCGATGGCGTCGGCGGAGCCGTGTCCGAGGATCTGGGCGAGGCCGCGCTCCAGGCGCTTCACACCGACCGCTCGGAAGCGCGCCAGCGCGCCATGCGCTACAGCTGGAAGACCTGCGCCGAAATGTTCCTCGACGCGGTCGACGAAGCGCAGGGCAGGACTCGTAAACTGGCAGCCTGATACAACGTGGCGATTAGGATGCGCCGAGATTCAGGTCAGGCCGAGCTGAGAATGGTGGGCTCCGAGAGCCGGCGCGGAGCGTACTTGAAGTACGTGAGCACCGGAAGCGCAGGAGACCGCCATTCGCAAGCCGGCCTCACCTGAATATCGGCGCATCCTAGAATAGGCGCCCGCCATCCGGCACCCTGCGCTCGATGGCGCCAAGCACGACAGCGCCCTCTTCATCGGGAAAGCCGAGCGTCAGGACCTCCGACATGAATGGACCGATCTGGCGCGGTGGGAAATTGACCACCGCGAAGACCTGCCGGCCTACAAGCGTCTCCGGCGCGTAGTATTTGGTGATCTGCGCCGACGACTTCTTCACACCGATCGCCGGGCCGAAATCAATCTTCAGCTTGATTGCCGGCTTGCGCGCTTCCGGAAACGGCTCGGCTTCGACGATCGTGCCGGCGCGGATGTCGACACGGTCGAAATCTGCAAAGCTGATCTCGGGCTTGCGCTCGCTGCTGGAACTCATCGGCGATATCGGCTTGATTCAGGCGTTTCCGTGGGTCTCGAAGAGCACGCTGGAGAGCGCGTCCTTGGCCGATGTACCCGACCAGACGACGAACTGGAAGGCCTGGAAATAGCATTCGCAAGCTTCGAGCGCCGACGACAGAAGCACCTCGACCTGCTGGCTTGACGGCTCGACCCCGCCGGCAAGCAGCAGCGACTGCCGGAACATGATCGCGCCTTCCTGCTCCCACAAGTCGAAATGCCCGAACAGCATCTGCTCGTTGATCAGCGACAACAGCCGCATCACTTCAAGCGCGCGCGTCTCCGGCACCTTGATGTCGAAAGCGCAGGCCAGGTGCAGCGCCTCGAAATCCTCCATCCAGGAAAAGGAGACATGATAGTCGGTCCAGCTGCCGGCCACCGAAATAGAAATCTCGTCGTCGCCGGCGCGCTCGAAGGACCAGTCATTGTTGTGGGCCACCTGCTCGATGACGTCCACCGGGTGGATTTCGCGGGAGAATTCGAGTTCGAGGAGTTCCATGAATGCTTCCTGTGTTCAGGGGAGCGCCACACGCTCCGCGGGGCACACACGACGAACAATCTTGTCTAGAACTCGGACGGTCAGGACTTTCCAACGCAAAGACCCAACCGGACCCCACCGCCCGGCGCATGACCCTGCTTCGAATCATGCAACAAATTCAGTCTATTGATCGGGAGTCGCGTGAACAGCCCAATTTTTCGCACCGCGTCATCCGCATGTGGAAAGGTGGCTGTCACAAAGATTCATGCAATGCCGGTAAGCGATTCACGGCAAAGCGATTTTTCGGATCGCGCTATGTGGAAAAGTTTAACGATTATTTTTTTGCGCGGGGCTTCGCCGCACCCGCGGATGCGGCCTGTCCGGTCAGTTCGGCGAGCCTCGCCTCGAGCGCCTCGACGCGCGTCGCCAGTTGGATGTTGTCTTCCCGCGCCTTGACCGCCATCTCGCGCACCGCCTCGAATTCTTCGCGCTGCACCACATCCATGGAATTCAGCATGCGCTCGGCTTGCGCCCGGAACGCCGTCTCCACTTCGCGCCGAACGCCCTGCGCGGCACCCGCGGCATCGGTCATGATCTTTGCGAATTCGTCGAGAATGCGGTTCGGTCCGGTCGCCATGGCAGATCCTCGCTTTGTCGTTTTGACGTAGTGGCGCGCGGCGCGGAATGCAAGAACGTTAAGGGTCAATGCGCCCTGTGCGTTGCTATGGCGCATGGCGCAGCAGTGCCTTTGCGCAGCTGTACTTGAAGGCGCCCAATCGTCTAATGTGTTGCATTGCTTCAGCACTCTTCAGTTAAGGTCAACCAATGGCAACACCCCCGCGCCGACCAACAGATCCGATGGCCGCCGCAGAAGCCGCCTTCAAGCCGGCCAAGAACCCAGCGGCCCCGATTCGCGAGCCCGCCAGCGCACCAAACGTCAGAGAGCTTGTTTCGATCAGAATCGATCGAGCTGTGCTGGACTATTTCCAGGAAGATGGTCCAGGCTGGCAGGACAGGATCAACGACGCTCTAAAGCAAATTCTCGCCGGCAAACGGCCGGTTTGAAAACCGCCATCTGTGCGATCAAGGCAATCGCCGCTGTTGCCTTGACCCCGCCAAAACCCTGCCGCATGGTCCGCGCCCGAACATGACCGCGCCCTGGAGACCCTGTTGAGCGAATATTTCTTTTTGCCGCTGGCCTCCCTGCCCTTCCCCAAGATCGATCCGGTCATCGTCAATATCGGGCCGCTTGCGGTGCATTGGTACGGCGTCGGCTATATCGTCGGCATCCTCTTTGCCTGGTGGTACGCAAAGCGCCTCGTCACCAACGCCCGCCTCTGGCCGGACGGCCACCTGCCGATGAAGCCCGAGGACCTCGACGATTTCATCGTCTGGGCGGCGATCGGCGTCGTGCTCGGCGGGCGCACCGGCTATGTGCTCTTCTACGACCTGCCGCGCTACATCGCGCATCCGCTCGACATTTTCGCCGTCTGGCAGGGCGGCATGTCGTTCCATGGCGGCCTGCTTGGCGTCATTCTCGCCATGACGCTGTTCTCGCTCAAGCGCCGGATCCCCACTTGGACATTGTTCGATGTGGTGTCGGCAGGCGTGCCTGTCGGTCTCGGCCTTGTGCGGGTCGCCAACTTCATCAATTCGGAGCTTTGGGGCCGGCCCTCGGACGTGCCCTGGGCGATCGAATTCCCCAATGGCGGCCCGTTCACCCGCCACCCTAGCCAGCTCTACGAGGCCTTGCTCGAAGGCCTGGTGCTGTTCCTGGTGCTGCGCTTCCTCACTCATTCGCGCCTGAAACTGAAGACGCCGCGCTTCGTCGGCGGCGCCTTCATCTGCGGCTACGGCCTGTCGCGCATCTTCGTCGAGTTCTTCCGAGAGCCCGACCAGCAGATCGGCTACCTGCTCCACACCAACTGGCTGACCATGGGCATGATCCTGTCGACGCCGATGGTGCTGGCCGGCATTTGGGCCATGGCCACGGCGAAGCCGGCGCCGCATCCGCAAGCGGCATGACCCGGCTGAAGGACCGCATCATAGGCCTGATAGGCGCCACGGGGCCGATCCCGGTCAGCGAATTTATGGCGCTCTGCCTGTTCGACCCCGAGGAGGGCTACTACACGACGCGCGAGCCCTTCGGCGCCGCCGGCGACTTCATCACCGCGCCCGAGATCAGCCAGATGTTCGGCGAGCTCGTCGCCGTCTGGCTTTACCAGGCCTGGCAGGGCGCCGGCCGGCCCCTGCCCGCGACTTTTGCCGAGATCGGTCCCGGCCGCGGCACGCTGATGAAGGACATGCTGCGCACATGGTCGCGGCTTGACCCGGCGCTCGTCTCCGGCGCCGCCTTCGCCATGGTCGAGACCAGCCCGCGCCTGGCCGAGATCCAGCAACGGACGCTTGCAGGCCAGAACGCGGCGCTGAGCTGGCACCAGACCATCGACAACTTGCCGCGACAACCGCTCTTCATCGTCGGCAACGAGTTGTTCGACGCGGTGCCGATCCGGCAGTTCGTCTATGTCGGCACAGCCTGGCGCGAACGCGTCGTCGGTCTCGATGGCGCCGATCAATTGCATTTCTTTGCCGGCGCAGGTTCCGTCGACGCGGCGCTGCTGCCGGCGGCCGCTGCCGATGCGCAGCAAGGCGCCATCGCCGAGGTGGCGCCTGCCCGGTCGGCGCTGATGTCGGCGATCGCCGAACGCATTGCCGGCCAGGGCGGCGCCGGCCTTTTCATCGACTACGGCCATCTGCGGCCGGGAATAGGCGACACTTTGCAGGCGCTGCGCCGGCACCGGCGGGAGGACGTTTTGGCCAATCCGGGCGAAGCCGACGTCACGGCCCATGTCGATTTCGCTCCTCTGGCCGATATGGCGCGCGCGCACGGTCTCGATGTGCAATTGTCGACCCAGGGCGAATTCCTGCTCGGCATGGGCCTGCTCGAGCGCGCCGGCACGCTCGGCGCCGATGCCGATGCCGAGACGCGTCAGGCCATTTCTGACGCGGTCGAACGCCTTGCCGGTCCCGACGCGATGGGTGAGCTGTTCAAGGTGATGAAGGTCCTGCCGAAGACGAAAGGCGGCCGAGATCGGCGAGCGGCCTCGGCGGCTGGTCCGCTTCGTTCTCCGAACTTCGCCTTGACGAACCCGCCTTGCGCGGACGACAAACCCAACCATGCTGAATCAGACCAGACCCGATCCAGTACGCTCGCCGCTGCTTGAAAAGGCGCAAGGCATGCGCCACGGCTACTTCACCCGCATCGGCGGCGTCTCCGACGGCATTTATCGGGGCCTCAACATCGGCACGGGCTCCAGCGACGACCAGACATTGGTCGCCGAGAACCGGCGGCGCGTCGCCGACTGGATGGGTGTGTCCGCGGACCATCTGCTGACCGCGCACCAGATCCACTCGCCGGATGTCGTTGTCGCCAGGGAACCCTTCGCCGGCCCTCGCCCGAAAGCCGACGCCATCGTCACTGATCGTCCGGGCATCGCCATCGGCGCATCGACCGCCGATTGCGGGCCGGTGTTGTTTGCCGATGCCGAGGCGCGCGTCATCGGCGCCGCCCATGCCGGCTGGAAGGGCGCCTTCACCGGCGTGCTCGAAAACACCGTCGCGGCGATGGAACGCCTCGGCGCCCGCCGCGACCGCATCGTCGCCGTGCTTGGCCCCTCGATCGGGCCCGACAATTACGAGGTCGGGCCGGAATTCGTCGCCCGCTTCGTCGAGGCCGACGCCGGCAATGAACGCTATTTCAGCCCATCCAAGACTGTCGGCCACTCGATGTTCGACCTCAACCAATATACGGTCGACCGGCTGCGCAAGGCCGGCGTGACCGCCGAGGGGCTTGGCCGCTGCACCTACGCGGAAGAAGACCTTTTCTATTCCTACCGGCGCACCACACACCGCAAGGAAGCGGATTACGGGCGCCAGGTTTCGGCAATCGTTCTGGAGAAAGAGTAATGGCGCTGCATTTCGAACGTTCGGAATTCGACGCGCGGCGTGACCGGCTGCTGATCGAGATGGCCGAAAAGAAGCTCGACGCCGTGCTCCTGTTCGCGCAGGAGAGCATGTACTGGCTGACCGGCTACGACACGTTCGGCTTCTGCTTCTTCCAGTGCCTAGTGGTGAAGGCCGACGGCTCGATGGTGCTGCTAACCCGCTCGGCTGATCTGAGGCAAGCGCGCCATACCTCGACCATCGAGAACATCGTGCTGTGGACCGATCGTCAGGGCGCCAACCCGGCGATCGACCTGCGCAACCTGCTCAACGACCTCGATCTGCTCGGCGCCCGCATCGGCGTCGAATACGACACCCATGGCCTGACCGCCTATAACGGCCGCCGCCTGGACGAGCAGTTGCAGACTTTCGGCCAGATCGCCGATGCCTCCGGCATCGTCGGCCGGCTGCGCCTGTTCAAGAGCCCAGCCGAGATCGCCAAGGCGGAAAAGGCCGCCAATCTTTCCGACGACGCGCTGGATGCCGCCCTGCCGCTGATCAAGCAGGGTGGCGACGAAGGGCTCATCCTCGCCGCCATGCAGGGCGCGGTCTTTGGCGGCGGCGGCGACTATCCGGCCAACGAATACATCATCGGTTCAGGCGCCGACGCCCTGCTCTGCCGCTACAAGGCCGGCCGCCGCAAGCTTACCAAGAACGACCAGCTGACGCTCGAATGGGCCGGTGTGTTCCACCACTATCATGCCCCCATGATGCGCACCATTTTGACCGGCAAGGTGTCGAAGCGCCACCAGGAATTGTTCGACGCTTCCCGAGCCGCGCTGCTCGCTGTCGAAAAGGCGATGACGCCGGGCAACACCTTCGGCGATGTCTTCGACGCGCATGCCCGCACGCTCGAAGCGCACAATCTGACCAAGCACCGGCTGAACGCCTGCGGCTACTCGGTCGGCGCCCGCTTCACGCCATCCTGGATGGACATGCCGATGTTCTACCAAGGCAATCCGGAGCCGATCGCGCCCAATATGACGCTGTTCGCGCATATGATCATCATGGACTCCGAGACCGAGACGGCCATGACGCTCGGCCGCACCTACCTCACCACGGAATCGGCGCCGAAGCCGCTGTCGCGCCATGATCTCGACTTGATCGTGCAGTGAATCCATAATGGTTGGTTCACGCGGGGGCGTTCGCCAGTAGGGAGTTTTCAAGCAAATGAGACGATCGCGGATGACGACCGTGTCATTGCTTGCGGCGCTGGCGCTCGGCGCCTGCACCAACGCCAAGGACGTGCTCGAACCTTCGGCCATCACTCCGCCGGCGAGCTCGGCCCAGTCCTCGGCCGCCCCGCAGGGCACATCGACGACGGCCACAACCCCGACCACGACCGCGCCTGCCCCTTCTCCCGCGCCTTCCACCACAGCATCACCCAGGACATCGGCCCAGACCGCTGCCCTGGCCAAGACACGGTTGCAGGTGGCGCCGATCGTCGGCGCATCGGTGGACGCGGCGGCACCGTTGACGGCGGAACTGCAGACCCGCGCCAAGCAACGCGGCTTGACGCTTGTCGGCAGCACCGACCAGACGGCGACGCATGTGCTGAAAGGCTATTTCTCGACGATGTCCGAGGGCAAGGACACCACTGTCATCTATGTCTGGGACATTTACGACCCCTCGGGGAACCGCCTGCACCGCATCAACGGCCAGCAGAAAGCGCCCACGGTCGGCAGCGGCGAAGGCTGGCCCGCAGTGGCGCCCGCGACCATGCAGGCCATCGCCGACCAGACGATCGATCAGTTCGCCGCATGGCTCGGCAGCGGCGGCGCCGGTTGACCCAACGGTAGCCGGCCGAACTGTTGCCGGCTTGCGATGTTTTGCTTGTTTGTTGCAGTCGCCGAAGGGATTCCCGATAACGAGGCTTGCAATACCGGCGCGGGCCGCTAAAAGCCCGCTTAAAAGGCTCGTTGAGAGTCTCTCGGGCCTCTCCATCCTTCACCAGGAACGGTGCATGAAGCTTTTCGCGGGCAATTCCAACCGGGTGCTGGCCGAAGCGGTCGCTCGCTATCTCAACATCCCGCTAGGGAAGGCCAGCGTCAGGCGCTTCGCCGACCAGGAAATCTTCGTCGAGATCCAGGAAAACGTGCGCGGCGAGGATGTCTTCATCCTGCAGTCGACCTCTTATCCGACCAACGACCATCTGATGGAACTGCTCATCATGATGGACGCTTTCATGCGCTCCTCGGCGCGACGCATCACGGCGGTCATCCCCTATTTCGGCTATGCAAGGCAGGACCGCCGCGCCTCCGGCCGCACGCCGATCTCGGCCAAGCTGGTCGCCAACATGATCACCCGCGCCGGCGCCGACCGCGTGCTGACGCTCGACCTGCATGCCGGCCAGATCCAGGGTTTTTTCGACATTCCGACCGACAATCTGTTCTCGGTGCCGGTGATGGCCCGCGACGTGAAGGCCAAGTACAAGCAGCTCGGCAATGTCGTGGTCGTGTCGCCCGACATCGGCGGCGTTGTGCGGGCGCGCGCTCTGGCCAAGCGTTTCGACGCGCAGCTGGCCATCGTCGACAAGCGCCGCGAGCGCCCGGGTGAATCGGAAGTCATGAACATCATCGGCGCGGTCGCCGGCAAGGATTGCCTGCTGATCGACGACATCGTCGATTCCGGCGGCACGCTTTGCAATGCAGCCGACGCGCTGCTCGCCAACGGCGCGACGTCCGTCACCGCCTACATCACCCATGGCGTGCTGTCGGGCGGCGCCGTCGCCCGTATCGCCGGTTCGAAGCTGCAGGAACTGGTGATCACCGATTCCATCCAGCCGACGCAGGGCGTGCTCGATGCACCGAACATCCGCGTCATCTCGATCGCCGACCTGATGGGCGAGGCGATCTCGCGCACGGCGACGGAAGAGTCGGTCTCGAGCCTGTTCGACTAGAGCGTTTCACCGTTTCACGGAAACGGCCAACCGCTCTATCTCCTTGTTTTTACGCAATTCCGGACGGAAATCCGCCCACACTTTTCCTGGAATTGCTCTAATCGATTTCGATAGGCGCGTAACGCAGCAGCGTCACGCCTTGCGCAAGCCGCTCCGTGCCGAGCGGCTTCAACGCCAGCGACAGGCCGGACCGGAAATACGGCTTGCCGCCGCCGAGCACGACCGGATGCATATAGAGCCGGTATTCGTCGATCAGCCCCGCGCGTGCAAGATGGGAGGCCAACTCGGCGCCGGAAACGGAAATCTCGCCGTCCGTGTCCGCCTTGAGCGACCTTGCCACCGCCTCGACATCACCTTTCACCAGACGGGCATTCGGCCCGACTTCCTGAAGCGTGGTCGAAAATACGATCTTCGGCGTTTCACGCCAGGCGTGGGCAAAATCCCGCTCTCCGCTCGGGCCGGCGATATAGCCATCGAGCGATGTCAGCATGGCATAGACGATCGTCGCCATGGCGTTCCTCCGGTTTTGGTGCCCCCGCAAAGGATCATATCTGATTGCAATTTGCAATCAGATAGCCTGGATGGAACCCGGAGAGACGACGTATCGGTCCGATGCCGCGGCTCGGTTCACGCAGCAAGCGGGCCGCCTGTGCGACGCGGGTTTTCACCGGCATCGCGCGCGCCGCGCATATAGCCGCGCGGCGAAGCGCCGAGCATGCGCTTGAACATGGTGGTGAAGGCCGGCACGCTGTCATAGCCGAGATCGAGCGCCACCCTGGTGATCGGCTCGCCGTCGGCGAGCCTTGGCAGCGCGGCGAACAGGCAGGCCTGCTGGCGCCAGGTCGAAAGCGACAGCCCGGTCTGGCGCTGGAAAGCGCGGGTGAAAGTGCGCCGGCTCATGCCTGCGGCATCCGCCCACTCGTCGATCGTGGCGTGCGGCGAAGGAGCCGCCACGAAGCGCCTGCAAAGCGCCGCGAGCTTCGGATCGGACGGGAAAGGCAACCCTAGCGGGCGTTCCGGCAGGTTCGGGATCTCGTGCAGCAGCAGTCCCATGACCAGCGCTGCCCGCCCTTCGAGCTCGCCGCCTTGCGGCAATTTCTCCGATTCAACGATCAGGCTGTGCATCAGCTCGGTGATGCCGACGACGCGCAATCCCTCCGGCAGGCCGGCAATGGCATCAGGCATCACATAGACCGAGCGCATCGAGACGTCTCCCAGCATCTCGACCGAATGCTCGGTGCCGGCCGGTATCCACATCGCATGGTCGGGCGGCACCATCCAGCGCCCGTGCTTCGTCGTCACCAGCACGACGCCGACCAGCGCGTGCAGTAGCTGGCTGCGGCTGTGGCGGTGTCGCGGCACGTGATAGCCGTCCGGATATTCGGTCGGCAGCGCCACCGCCGGCCCGACGGCCTCCTCCAGCCACTGCCAGCGGCTTTCATGCAGCCGGCCGAGCTCGGCGGCGTCGCCTTTGAAGATTTCCCGGCCATGCGGCATCGGATGTGGCCCACTTGCGAAACTATTGGACCAAACCACGAAAGAAGTCGCTATTCAAGCCGATTATAAGGCAAGCGTCCTATCCCATGAGACTGCTGCGGTTCGCCGCCAAAAAGACTACGGAGCATTGCCTTGACTGATACGACCGCCACATCCGTCGCCACGCCGGCGACGGCAAGCAGCACCTCGGCGCAAGCGACGGTCTTTGCCGTCATCCTTTCGGTGAGCTTCTGCCACGGCATCAATGACATCATGCAGTCACTGCTGCCGGCGATCTATCCGCTCCTCAAAGAGAATTACGGTCTCGATTTCTGGCAGATCGGCCTTCTGACCTTCACCTTCCAAGTCACGGCCTCGCTGCTGCAACCGGTGATCGGCATGATCACCGACAAGCGGCCTATGCCTTATTCCTTGCCTTGGGGCATGGCTTCGTCGCTGGTCGGCCTGATCGTGCTGGCCTATGCCGGCCACTATGTGCTGCTTCTGGTCGGCGCCTCGCTGATCGGCATCGGCTCGGCGATCTTCCATCCGGAATCCTCGCGCATCGCGCGCTTCGCCTCGGGCGGCCGCTTCGGCCTTGCGCAGTCGCTGTTCCAGGTCGGCGGCAATTTCGGCCAGTCGATGGGCCCGCTGCTCGCCGCCTTCATCGTCGTGCCCTTCGGCCAGACCAGCATCTCCTGGTTCGCCATCGGCTCGCTGATCGGCATCTTCGTGCTGTGGCAGGTCGGCGGTTGGTACAGCCGCATGCGTGCCGCGCAGGGCGCCCGCAAGCAGGTTGCCCATGTGTCGCCCTTTCCGCGCAAGAAGGTGATGGGCGCGCTCGCCGTGTTGACGCTGCTGGTGCTGACCAAGAACGCCTATATCGCCTCGCTCTCCAGCTACTACACCTTCTATTCCATCCATAAGTTCGGCGTCTCGGTGCAGACGAGCCAGGTCATGCTTTTCCTGTTCCTCGGCGCCTCGGCGCTGGGCATCCTGCTTGGCGGCCCGTTCGGCGACCGTTACGGGCAGAAGGCGATGATCTGGTTCTCGATCGTCGGCGTCCTGCCCTTCACGCTGGCGCTGCCCTACGCCAATCTGGAATGGACGATGGTGCTTACCGTGCTGATCGGCCTGATCCTGTCGTCGGCCTTCTCCAACATCGTGGTGTTCGCGCAGGAGCTGGTTCCGGGCCGCGTCGGCACGATCGCCGGCATCTTCTTCGGCTTCGCCTTCGGCATGGGCGGTATCGCCGCTGCGGTGCTCGGCGTCATCGCCGACGTGAAGGGTATCGATTTCGTCTTCCAGGTCTGCTCGTATCTGCCCTTCCTGGGCCTGCTGACGGTGTTCCTGCCCAATATGAAGGAAGCGCGAAGGGCCTGATTGCCTTGGCACTCCGAACGGCCTCCGAAGATCGAAGCACCCGCCGCCTGGCGGGTGCTTCGTGTTTGGTGACCTGCTTCAAGCCTTGAAGAAGGCCAGCAGGTCGGCGTTGATGACATCCGCATGGGTCGTCGCCATGCCGTGCGGGAAGCCCTTGTAGACCTTGAGCTCGCCCTTCTTGAGCAGCTTGATCGACAGCAGCGCGGAGTCGGCGATCGGGACGATCTGGTCGTCGTCGCCATGCATGACCAGCACCGGCACGTCGATGGCCTTTAGGTCTTCGGTGAAGTCGGTTTCCGAGAAGGCCTTGATGCAATCGTAGTGCGCCTTGGTGCCGCCCATCATACCCTGGCGCCACCAATTCTCGACGACAGCCTGCGAGACCGCGGCGCCGGGACGGTTGAAGCCGTAGAACGGGCCGGCCGCAACGTCGTGGAAGAACTGGGCGCGGTTGGCGGCCTGGGCGGCGCGGAACCCGTCGAACACCTCAATCGGCAGGCCGCCGGGATTGGCCGCGGACTTGACCATGATCGGTGGCACGGCGCCGAGCAGCGCCGCCTTGGCGACACGACCGCCTTGGCCGTACTTCGCGACATAGCGCGCCACCTCGCCGCCGCCGGTGGAATGGCCGACATGGATGGCGTCCGTGAGGTCGAGATGCGCCGCGAGTTCCGCGACATCGGCGGCGTAAGTGTCCATCTCGTTGCCGGTATCGGTTTGGGTCGAACGGCCATGGCCGCGCCGGTCATGGGCAATGACGCGATAGCCTTTCGACAGGAAGAACAGCATCTGGGCGTCCCAGTCGTCGCTGCTCAGCGGCCAGCCATGGTGGAAGACGATCGGCTGGCCCGTCCCCCAATCCTTGTAGAAAATCTGCGTTCCGTCCTTGGTGGTGATCGTGCCGCTGCCCGAGCCTGTCTTGGTCTGCGAGGTCATCTCAATCTCCTTCGGTTGATACCACGATAAATAATATCGTGATAATTGTCTTCGTAACGGAGACCGGAAGCCTTGTCCACGGAAAATCTGTATCGCGATATCATTTCTCGTGATACACACAGATGCTCAGTCGGCAAAAGGAATGCGCCGTGCCTCTCCCGTTGGACAATCAGCTCTGCTTCACGCTCTATGCCACTTCGATGGCGATCAACCGCATGTACAAGCCCATGCTGGACGAGATGGGCATCACCTATCCGCAATATCTCGTGCTCAATGCGCTGGGAGAGGCTGACGGCATGTCGGTGGGCAGCATCGCGCATCGGCTCGCCCTGGAATCGAGCACCATCACCCCGCTCGTAAAGCGAATGGAGCAGGCCGGCCTTGTCACCCGCCAGCGCAGCCAGGCTGACGAGCGCCTGGTCCAGGTCGACCTGACCCCCAACGGTCGGGCTCTGCTCGTCCAGTGCAATTGCCTGAACGAGACGCTGATCGAGCGCTCAGGCATGAAGCTGGCCGAGCTCGACGCCCTGAACCGGCAAATCCAGGCGTTGCGCCATACGCTGAATGGCGGCCAGGCGACCGACGCCTAGCGCGACCGTCCGGGATCGCGCAAAAGCTGCGGGTCACGCCTCGATCTTCACCGGCGCCAGCGGCGGTGCCTCCAACCCCTGGAACGGGTCGCGCCAGGCGTCGATCGCTTCCAGCCGGCCGTACCAGCGGCGGATCGCCGGATAGTGGTCGAGCGGCAATCTGGCGGCGTCGTTGAAGGGCAGGAATGTCGCCATGCGGAAATCGGCATAGGAGATTGAATTGCCGACCAACCATTCGCGTCCGGAAAGCTCGGGCTCCAGGATCACCGCGGCGCTATGGAATTGCCTCAACCCCTCCTCGACCAGGGCCTGATCGATGGGACCGATCCCATAGCGCTGCTTGGTCCCGCGCTCGAAATGCACCATGTCGCACGCGAAGGCGAACCGTTCCTTGCCCCAGCTTAGCCAGCGGATCATGTCCGGCTCGTCGTTCCCGCAGCGCCAGAAATCGGAGCGAACGTCGCGGGACAGCCGGCAGGCGATGGCGTCGGCCTCCCAAAGGCTCCAGCCCGGACCGACCAGGATCGGCAAGGTCAGATTGGGGTTGAGCGCCCGGTAGTGCTCGGCCTGCCCCGGCGCCGTGGACGATGCGAACTCATACGCGATCTCCGCCTTGAGATAGCGCGCGGTCGCGACAGCAAGGCGAGGATTGGGATTACGGCTGAACAGGAGTTTCATTTGCGTCCCCCACGGGTTTTCGGATGTCTGCCCCAGGACGATTGAAACCCGCCCGATCCTACATTCACACATCTCATGTCGCCGAGACCGATCTCGCCCCGCTGGATGAAAAAATCCCGTCGCGGGTGCTTGCGGCACGACAAAAGGTCTGCTTCGTTCAATCGACGTCAGAATTTAGCAATTCGGCCGGTTCCGGGAGATTGGCATGTACAGGATGGTCGTGGCCGCGTTGGGCCTGCTCCTTTCCGCTTTGCCGGTTTCGGCGAAGATTGTCCCGTTCCCTCACGGCTTCAAGACACGGACGATCGAGACCAACGGCACCAGCCTTCATGTCCGCGTCGGCGGGCAAGGCCCGGCCGTCATCATGCTGCACGGCTTTGGCGACAGCGGCGACATGTGGGCGCCTGTCGCGGCGAAGCTGATGAAAGATCACACCGTGATCGTGCCTGATCTGCGCGGCATGGGGCTGTCGGCGCATCCCGACACCGGTTACACCAAGAAGAACCAGGCCCTCGATATCGCCGGCATCCTCGACCATCTGAAGATCGACAAGGCGGATCTCGTCACACACGACATCGGTAACATGGTGGGTTACGCCCTCGTCGCACAGTATCGCGACCGCATCACCCGCTGGGTCGTCATCGACGCGCCGCTGCCCGGCATCGGCGACTGGGACAACATCATCCGCCTGCCGCTGTTGTGGCACTTCAATTTCCGCGGCCCCGACATGGAGCGTCTGGTCGCCGGGCGCGAACGCATCTATCTCGACCGCTTCTGGAACGAGTTGTCCGGCGATCCCAAGAAGATCGACGAGGCCACCCGCGCGCATTATGCCGCGCTTTATGCGCGTCCCCACGCCATGCACGATGCGTTCGAGCAGTTCGCCGCCTTCAGCCAGGATGCCACGGACAACAAGGAATTCCTCGCCAAGGGCGGCAAGGTCGCCATGCCGGTTCTGGCCGTCGGTGCGGAGAAGTCTTTCGGCGCGGCGCAGGCCGACGATCTGCGTTTCGTCGCCAGCAATGTGACGGCCGGCATTGTGCCCGGCTCCGGCCACTGGATCATGGAGGAAAATCCTGACGCGACCGTCAAGCTGATCGTGGACTTCCTCGCCAAATAGCGCTGATGCGGACAGGCCTTTGGGCACGGCCGGGGAAATCGCCAATACGGCGTCCTTCTCCAATTCTACAAATGTCCTTCATGGTCGCCTCGGTAAGGCCGGCCGATGCCGGCACGAGCATCGTTTGAAGCCCTGGCGGGCAGCGCCGAGGCCTACCGCCGTTGATCTTGCGCCCTTGCCCGCCTTCCGCTATAGAGCCGCCACCCGCGTAGACACCCTTGGAGGCAACGCGGAGGAAGGCCGGCCAGGCCTCGCATGATTCCAACGCATTTGGATTGCCAAACGCATCGGACGGATCGTGCAAGGCCGCGACGGCTTTCGACGTTTACGGTCGGGCTTACGCCGACCGCGAGCGCTCCACAACACGCGAAAGGAAATGCCATGAGCCACGATGCTTATGAGCTCAAAGCCGAAGCGCGCGAACAGGTCGGTAAGGGGTCCGCCCGTGCAGTTCGCCGCAACGGTAAAGTGCCTGCAGTTATCTACGGCGACAAGCAGCCTCCCCTGGCGATTGCGCTGAACTACAAGGACATCTTCTACAAGATCCATGGCGGCGGGTTCCTGACCACGGTCGCCACGATCGATGTCGACGGCAAGAAGATTCAGGTCCTGCCGAAGGATTTCCAGCTCGACCCGGTCAAGGATTTCCCTGTCCATGTCGACTTCCTGCGCATCGGCAAGGACACCGAGGTCAATGTCGACGTGCCCGTCCACTTCATCAATGAGGACAAGTCGCCCGGCATCAAGCGCGGCGGCGTGCTCAACATCGTTCGCCACGAAGTCGAGTTCCACTGCCCGGCCAACGCGATCCCGGAATTCATCACCGTCGATCTCGCCGGCACCGACATCGGCGACTCGATCCACATCTCGGCGGTCAAGCTGCCGGCCGGCGTCAAGCCGGTCATCTCCGATCGCGACTTCACCATCGCGACCATTGCCGGCTCGTCGGCCATGAAGCCGGAGACGGAAGCCACCACCGAAGTGGCGGCGACCGAGACGGCGGCCCCGGCGGCCGAAGAGAAGTAATTTCTCTCAAGCGTCCGGAGGCGGCGATGCCAGAGAAGACAATGCTTGTCTTTGCAGGCCTCGGCAATCCGGGCGCGAAATACGAAAACAACCGGCACAATGTCGGCTTCATGGCGGCGGACGCGATTGCCCGCCGCCATTCCTTTTCGCCCTGGTCGCGAAAGTTCCAGGGCCTGATCTCGGAAGGCACGCTCGGCGGCGAGAAGGTGCTGCTGATCAAACCGCAGACCTTCATGAACCTTTCCGGACAGTCGGTGGGCGAAGCGCTGCGCTTCTACAAGCTCGAGCCGTCCGCGCTCACCGTCTTCTACGACGAGATCGACCTTGCCGCCGGCAAGCTCAGGGTCAAGGTGGGCGGCGGCTCAGGCGGCCACAACGGCATCCGCTCCCTCGACCAGCATGTCGGCAATGCCTATCGCCGGGTGCGCATCGGCGTCGGCCACCCCGGCGTCAAGGAGATGGTGCACGGCCATGTGCTCGGCGATTTCGCCAAGGCCGATCGCGAATGGCTGGATGTCCTGCTGGACGCAATCGCCGACGATGCGGCTCTGCTCGCCAAGGGCGACGACAATTCCTTCATGAACCGCGTCACGCTCGCCTTGCGTGAAAAACTCGTGCCGACCGGCGATGAGGACCGCCCGCCGCCCAAACCGCCGAAGCAGCAAAGCCATGTCCGTCAGGCGCGCCCGCAGCAGCCGGCGGCAAAGCTTCCCGAGAGCGGCCCGATGGCCGCCATGCTGAAGAAGCTGTTCGGCAAGGAGTGAGCGCCGAACGAACGTCGCCCAGGGCTTGACGTTCGTCACCGCTATCGCCCATAGCCCTCAGCAAAATCGAATTCCGACAGGACTGGACGAACATGGGTTTCAAATGTGGCATCGTTGGCTTGCCCAACGTCGGCAAGTCGACGCTGTTCAATGCGTTGACCAGGACGGCCGCCGCGCAGGCCGCCAACTATCCTTTCTGCACCATCGAGCCGAACACCGGCGAGGTGGCGGTGCCGGATCCGCGCCTGCAGAAGATCGCGGCGATCGGCAAGTCTAAGGAGATCATCCCGACCCGCATCTCCTTCGTCGATATAGCCGGCCTGGTGCGCGGCGCCTCCAAGGGCGAAGGGCTGGGCAACCAGTTCCTCGCCAACATCCGCGAGGTCGACGCCATCGTGCATGTGCTGCGCTGCTTCGAGGATGACGACATCACCCATGTCGAGGGCCGCATCGATCCGGTCGCCGACGCCGAGACCGTCGAGACCGAGCTGATGCTCGCCGACCTTGAAAGCCTCGAGCGCCGCATCGTCCAAATCCGCAAGCGGGCCGCCGGCAAGGACAAGGAAGCCATGGCCGTCCTGCCGATGATGGAGGCGTCGCTCGAATTGCTGCAGGCCGGCAAGCCGACGCGATTCCTGCTCAACGGCATCGCGCCGGAGGATCTGCGCATCCTGCAGGGGCTGAACCTGCTCACCTCGCATCCCGTTCTCTATGTCTGCAATGTCGCCGAGGCGGACGCCGCCACCGGCAACGAGCACACGCGCGCGGTGGAGAAGATGGCGGCCGCGCAGGGCGCCGGCACGGTGGTGATCTCGGCGGCGATCGAGGCGGAAGTCGCCCAGCTTTCCGACGAAGAGGAAATGGAGTTCCTTGCCTCGATCGGCCTCGACGAGCCGGGCCTCAACAAGGTGATCCGCGCCGGCTACGAGCTCTTGCATCTGATCACCTACTTCACCGTCGGGCCGAAGGAGACGCGCGCCTGGACAATCCACAAGGGCGATAAGGCGCCGCAGGCGGCCGGCGTCATCCATACCGACTTCGAGCGCGGCTTCATCCGCGCCCAGACCATCTCCTACAACGACTTCGTCACACTGGGCGGTGAAGTAGCCGCCAAGGAAGCCGGCAAGGCGCGCGACGAAGGCAAGGAGTATGTCGTCCAGGACGGCGACATCATGCTGTTTAAGTTCAACACCTGATCCTTCAGGAGACCCGGCGATGATAAAAACCTTCGTCGTGGACAATGACCGCCTGCGCCTCACCGAGGATCTCGCGGCGGATGGCGACAGGGTCGTCTGGGCCGATCTCTTCAACCCGACCAAGGAGGAAGAGGCGCGCATCGAGAGCTGGCTGGGCATAGCCATCCCGACCCGCGAGGAGATGGAAGAGATCGAGATTTCGAGCCGCCTCTATATCGAGGACGGCGGCTACTTCATGACCGCCGTGCTGCCGGCGCAGACCGAGGCCGACGATCCTTTGATGTCGCCGGTGACCTTCGCGCTTGCCGGCAATCGGCTGATCACCATCCGCTATCACGAACCCAAGGCCTTCAAGACCTTCCCGCTGCGCGCCGAGAAGGTGGCGACCGGCTGCACCAGCGGCGATACCATCTTGATCGGTCTTTTGGAGGCGATCGTCGACCGCCTGGCCGACATCCTCGAACGCGCCGGCCGCGACGTCGAAGCGATCTCGCGCGACATTTTCGAGGCGCGCTCGACCAAGGCCTCCAAACGCAACCGCGATTTCCAGGAATTGCTCAAAGGCATCGGTCGCAAGGAAGATCTCGCTTCCTCGGTCCGCGACAGCCTGATCTCGCTGCAGCGTCTCACCGGCTTCCTCGCCCATGTCGCGGCCCAGACCAAGATGAGCAAGGATGTGCGCGCCCGTATCAAGACGCTGTCGCGCGACGTGCTGTCGCTCGCCGACCATGCCACCTTCCTGTCGCAGAAGATCTCCTTCCTGCTCGACGCCACGCTCGGCATGATCTCGATCGAGCAGAACGCCATCATCAAGATCTTCTCGGTCGCCGCCGTCATCTTTCTGCCGCCGACGCTGGTCGCCTCGATCTACGGCATGAATTTCGACATCATCCCCGAGCTCAAATGGGAGTTCGGCTATCCCTTCGCCATCGGCCTGATGGTGGTCTCGGCCATCCTGCCCTTCTGGTACTTCCGCCGCCGCGGCTGGCTCTGACAGCGTCGCCCGGCGACGGCTGGCTTACCAGAAATCACTTGACCAAATTGCCTTGGACCTTCATCCGGGAATGCCGATTTGGGGATCACGCATTCGTCAACCGGATTGTCAGCATGACCGGAAAGACCTGGGCCTATGAGGATTTCGTCGAGGGCTCCTCGCTCGACCTCGGCAGCAAGACTGTAAGCGCTGCCGAGATCATCGAATTCGCCTCGGAATTCGATGCCCAGCCGATGCATCTCGACGAGGAAGCTGGCAAGGCGAGCATCCTCGGCGGGCTTTCGGCTTCGGGCTGGCACACCTGCGCGATGTTCATGCGCATGCTGTGCGACGCCTTCCTGCTCGATTCGACCTCTCAAGGGTCGCCCGGCATCGAGCATGTGAAATGGAAGAAGCCGGTTCTGGCCGGCGACACCTTGCGCGGCACGGTCACGATCCTGTCCAAGCGCCAGTCCAAATCGCGGCCCCAACTCGGCTTGATCACCATGCGCAGCGAACTGGTCAACCAGCGCGGCGAGAGTGTCTTCGAGCTGGAGAACACCGGCATGTTCCTCAGCCGCGAGGCCGCGGCATGACCCTCGACGAATTCTTCCTGATCGGCCAGACCGTCACCCTCGGCTCGCACAAATTCGAGGCCGACGAGATCAAGGCGTTCGCCAGGAAATACGACCCGCAGGTCTTCCATGTCGATGAGGAGGCGGCGAAAAAGAGCGTGCTCGGCGGGCTCTGCGCCTCGGGCTGGCACACCGCCGCCACTTGGATGAAATACAACCTCGCAAAGCGCATGGAGACCGAGGGCGTGCGCTGGACCGGCCCCGGCCCGCAGCCCGAATTCGGCCCCTCGCCCGGCTTCCGCAATCTGAAATGGCTGAAGCCGGTCTACGCGGGCGAGACGGTGACCTTTACGCGCACCGCGCTGGCGCACCGCCCGCTCGCGGGACGCCCGGGCTGGAACCTGCTCACGCTGCGCTCGGAAGGGTTCGATTCGACCGGCGACAAGGTCATCGAATTCGACAGCGCCGTGCTGGTGAAGGTGGAGTAGTGTCTCTTCCTTCTCCCTTCGTGGGAGAAGGTGGATCGGCGCGCAGCGCCGAGACGGATGAGGGGTGTTCCAGCGGAGTGAGACGCTGGTGGCATCTGGAGCACCCCTCATCCGTCGCCTTTGGCGACACCTTCTCCCACAAGGGGAGAAGGGAAAGCCGCTAATGCCCCTCATACCCGATCAGCGTCCTGACCGGCACGCCGAGCGCTTCCAGCTTCTTGCGGCCGCCGAGATCCGGCAGGTCGATGACGAAACAGGCCGCGACGATGTCGGCGCCGATCTGTCTGAGCAGCCTCACCGCTGCTTCCGCGGTGCCCCCGGTGGCGATCAGGTCGTCGACCACGATCACCTTCTCGCCGGGCGAGACGCCGTCCTTATGCATCTCCATCTCGTCCAGGCCGTATTCGAGGCTGTAGGCCACGCGCACCGTCTCGTAGGGAAGCTTGCCCTTCTTGCGGATCGGCACGAAGCCGGCCGAAAGCTGGTGCGCCACCGCGCCGCCCAGGATAAAGCCGCGCGCCTCAATGCCGGCGATCTTGTCGATCTTCAGCCCGGCATAGGGATGCACCAGTTCGTCGATGGCGCGGCGGAAGGCGCGGGCATCGCCAAGCAGCGTGGTGATGTCGCGAAACAATATGCCGGGCTTGGGGTAATCCGGAATGGTGCGGATGGCCGCAAGCAGCGTGTCTTCGAGCGAGGATTTCATCGAGGCTTTCCGCGTGTCCGGCTGTCGGATTTGGCGTCGGCCATTGCTGCCCGACGCGACCGACAAGGGCTACCGCGATGTCGCGCCAGAGACAAGCACATCCGGCAAAGGATCGGCACCGACCGGCCTTGGTCACAACGAAAAGGGCGCCTGCGCGGCGCCCCTTGAAGCTTTGCTATTTGGCCGCGGCTCAGTGCGCGACGTCGGCCCACACCCTGCGCTTGGTCATGTAGACCAGCGCGCCGAAGAGCAGCAGGAATATCATGACGCGGAAGCCGGTCTTCTTGCGGTCCTCGAGATGCGGTTCGGCGGCAAACATCAGGAAGGCCGAGACGTCACGAGCATACTGGTCGACGGTCTGCGGCGAGCCGTCGTCATAGGTGACCTGGCCGTCCGAGAGCGGCTTCGGCATCTTCAGCGACACGCCGGATAGGAAGTACGGATTGTAGTGCGTGCCTTCCGGGATCACCATGCCGGCCGGCGGCGTCTGGTCGTAGCCGGTGAGCAGCGAGTGGATGTAATCCGGGCCGCCCTGCGCATACTGGGTGAAGATATCGAAGATGAAGCGCGGGAAGCCGCGCTCGACGCCGCGTGCCTTGGCGAGCAGCGACATGTCCGGCGGGGCGGCGCCGCCATTGGCGGAAGCCGCGGCCTGCTCGTTCGGGAACGGCGCCGGGAAGTGGTCCGACGGCTTGCCGGGACGATCGAACATGTCGCCGGCGTCGTTCGGGCCGTCATGGATGGTGTATCCGGCGGCCAGCGTCTTGATCTGTGCTTCCGAATAGCCGAGCCCCTCCAGCGTGCGGAAGGCCACCAGGTTCATCGAATGGCAAGCCGAGCAGACTTCCTTGTAGACCTTGAGGCCGCGCTGCAGTTGCGCCTTGTCATAGGTGCCAAACGGACCGGCGAAGCTCCAGCTCATTTCCTTCGGCTCGTTGATCGGGAAATGCGTCGGCGCGGCCGCGTTGTGTTCCTCTTCCGCGGCGATGGCCCCAGCACTTGACATCCAGGTGCCCGCGACCACCAGGCCGAGCAGCGCCAGCGAGGTGAGAATCTTCTTCATACCCAAAATCCCCTCAGATCCTCAGCCTTTGGTTTCCGGCGCGGCGGTCGCGCCTGCCGGATGTCCGCTGCCGCCCTTGTTCTTTTCCAGCACCGCTTCGGTGATCGAGTTCGGCAGCCTGCGCGGCGTCTCGATGAGGCCGAGCACCGGCATGATGACCAGGAAGAAGGCGAAGTAGAACAGCGTCGCCATCTGCGCCATGAACACGTAAGCGCCTTCCGCCGGCTGCGAGCCCAGCCATCCAAGCAGAATGGCGTCGGCCACGAACAGCCAGAAGAACAGCTTGTACCACGGACGGTAGACCGCCGAGCGCACCTTGGAGGTGTCGAGCCACGGCACCAGGAACAGCATGGCGATGGCGCCGAACATGCACAGCACGCCGCCAAGCTTGGAGTTGATCGGGCCGATGTTGAAGGTGATGGCGCGCAGGATCGCGTAGAACGGCAGGAAGTACCATTCCGGAACGATGTGGGCCGGCGTCTTCAGCGGGTTGGCGACCGTGTAGTTGTCCGGGTGGCCGAGATAGTTCGGCAGGTAGAAGACGAAATAGGCGAAGAAGAACAGGAACACGATCATGCCGAACGCGTCCTTGATGGTCGCGTAGGGCGTGAAGGCGACAGTGTCGGTCTTCGACTTGACCTCGATGCCGGTCGGGTTCGACTGTCCGACCACATGCAGCGCCCAGATGTGCAGCACAACGACGCCGGCGATCATGAACGGCAGCAGGTAATGCAGCGCGAAGAAGCGGTTCAGCGTCGGGTTGTCGACGGCGAAGCCGCCAAGCAGCAATTCCTGGATCCAGTTGCCGACCAGCGGAATGGCGCTGAAGAAGCCGGTGATGACGGTGGCTCCCCAGAAGCTCATCTGACCCCAGGGCAGCACATAGCCCATGAAGCCGGTGGCCATCATCAGGAGGTATATGATGCAGCCGAGGATCCACAGAAGCTCGCGCGGCGCCTTGTAGGAGCCGTAGAACAGGCCGCGGAAGATGTGGATGTAGACGGCGACGAAGAAGAACGAGGCGCCGTTGGAATGGAGATAGCGCAGGAGCCATCCCGAATTCACGTCGCGCATGATCTTCTCGACCGAATCGAAGGCGAGATTGGTGTCGGACGTGTAGTGCATCGCCAGCACGATGCCGGTCAGGATCTGCGAGACCAGCATGATCGACAGGATGCCGCCGAACGTCCACATGTAGTTGAGGTTGCGCGGTACCGGATAGGCGACGAAGCTGTCATAGATCAGCCGCGGCAGCGGCATGCGCGCATCGAACCAGCGCTCGATACCGGTCTTGGGCGTGTAGGTCGAGTGTCCCTCGCTCATCGAAATGTCCCCTGCCTCAACCGATAAGGATCTTGGTATCGGAAATGAACTTGAATACCGGGATCGCCATGTTCTCCGGCGCCGGGCCTTTGCGGATGCGGCCGGCGGTGTCGTATTGCGAACCATGGCACGGGCAGAACCAGCCGCCGAAATCGCCTTCCTGGCCGAGCGGGATGCAGCCGAGATGGGTGCAGACCTGCACCATCACCATCCAGGCTTCCTTGCCGGGCGTCGTGCGGTTGGCGTCGGTCGCCGGCGCGTCGGACGGCAGGTTGGCATTGCGCGCGATCGGGTCTTTGAGATCGGCGAGATTGACGGCCTCGCCGTCCTTCATTTCCTTTTCGGTGCGGTTGCGCACCACCACTGGCTTGCCGCGCCATTTGACGATCAGCGAGCTGCCCGGCTGCAGCGAGGAGACGTCGACCTCGACCGAAGCGAGAGCCAGTGTCGAGGCGTCAGGGCGCATCTGGTCGATGAACGGCCACGCGACGGCTCCCGCGCCGACAACGGCGGCCATGCCGGTGGCTACGTAGAGAAAATCGCGACGGTTGGGATCGTGGATGTCGGTTGCGCTCACGGGTGCCTGATCCTTTCGCCTCTTCCTAACCGGAGGCCGAGCCTTGTCCCCGCTCAATCGCACCTGCCCGACAGCGCATGGCGAACAGGCTAGCGAATTCCTCCGGCATTTGGATTTTCGGTTTATGCGTGCGGCCCGTTTTTGTCCAGCGGGGTGAGGCCACAAGGGCAGATTGTCGCGGGGATGCGCGGCGGCCGTGACCGACGCGTTCCTACCAGGCCGCCGGACGGCGTGAAACAGCGGGAAATCCGGGATGAATCGAGCCCTTGTTCGCCTCGACATCCGCTCCTGGCCCGGTCTATTCTGCCGCCATGGCGCATGTCATTGAACGCGACAGCTGGGCCGAAGCCCCCGACCGCTGGAAGGGCGAGCTGCAATGCGGCCAGTTCGGCGCCAATTCCTGTCTGATCTTCAATTACCAGGAGAAGATCGGCGGCGGCCCGCGCCTGCACAAGCATCCCTATGCGGAGATCTTCGTCATCCGCTCCGGCACCGGCCTTTTCACCATCGGCGACCAGGAAATCAGGGCAACCGCCGGCCAGATTCTGATCGTGCCCCCCGACACGCCGCACAAATTCACCAATCTCGGCCCCGGTCCGCTCGAAAGCACCGACATCCACGAGAACGGTCACTTCATCACGGAATGGCTGGAATAGCGGTTTTTAGCTAGCGCCTAGCCTGACCAGCACGGCCCTCGGGATGTCGTATTCGCGGATCACCGCATCGTGCTTGCGCAAGCCGCAGAGCTCGCGCTGGATGAAGTAGGCATGGACGGCCGCGGCGGCTTCCTTGAGCAGCCGGTTGCGGTGCTCGCCCTCCCCACTCTGGCGCAATCTGGCAAGGGTTTCCTCCACGCGTTGGCCGGCGCGGCCGAGCGCTGCGGCTTTCTCGGCGAGGATTTCGTGGCCGAGCAGGTCGAGCGCGCTTTCCTGCGCGCCTGAGCGTCCGAAATTGGTAGGCATACGTACCGACATGACCCCCGTTCTACTCCGCCGGCCGCGTCTCTTCCAGCGCGCTTTCCTCGTTGAACAGGAAGCCGCCGGACTGCCGCTTCCAGAGCCGCGCATAGAGCCCGTCGAGCGCCACCAGCTCGTCATGCGTGCCCTGTTCGACGATGCGCCCGCCGTCGAGCACCACCAGCCGGTCGAGCGCCGCGATGGTGGAGAGCCGGTGCGCGATGGCGATCACGGTCTTGTTTTCCATCAGCCGGGTCAGATTCTCCTGGATCGCAGCCTCGATGTCCGAATCGAGCGCCGAGGTCGCCTCGTCGAGAATCAGGATCGGCGCGTCCTTGAGGAAGACGCGCGCGATGGCGACGCGCTGCCGCTGCCCGCCGGAGAGCTTCACGCCGCGCTCGCCGACATAGGCGTCGTAGCCGGCGCGACCGCGGTTGTCGCGCAGTCCCAGGATGAAGTCATGCGCCTCGGCCTTTTGGGCCGCGGCGATCACTTGCGCGTCGGTGGCATCCGGCATGCCGAGCTTGATGTTGTCGCGCAGCGAGCGGTGGAACAGCGCCGTGTCCTGGCTGACGACGCCGATATTGCCGCGCAGCGAGTTCTGCGTCACATGCGCGATATCCTGCCCATCGATCAGGATCCGGCCGCCTTCGCGGTCGTAGAGGCGCAGGATCAGATTGACCAAGGTCGTCTTGCCGGCACCGGAGGGGCCGACAAGGCCGACCTTCTCGCCCGGATGAACGACAAGGTCGATGCCGTCGAGCACTCCTGCCCCCTTGCCGTAATGGAAGGTGACGTTGCTGACCTCGATGCCGCCCCCGGTGACGACAAGTTCCTTGGCGTCCGGGGCGTCGGTCAGGCCGAGCGGCTGCGAGATCATCGCCTTGGAATTCTCCAGCACACCGAGATTTCGCAGAATGCCGTTGAGCTGCATCATCACTCTTCCAAGCAGCATGTTGAGCCTGAGGACGAGAGAAAGCGTGAAGGCGACAGCGCCGACCGTGATCGAACCCTCGACCCACAGATAGATGGCGAAGCCGGCGATCGCGGTGATCATGACGCCCGACAGCGTCGTCAGCGCCATGCGCACGCCGGTCAGACGGCGCGTGAACGGCCGCAGCGCGTCGAGATAGATGTCGAAACCGTTCCTGATGTAGCGGTCGTCGCCATCCGCCGAGAACAGCTTCAGCGTCTGCACGTTGGAGTAGGAATCGACGATGCGGCCGGTGATCATCGACCCGGCCTCGGCTGTCGCCTCGGCATGCTTGCGAATCTGCGGCAGATAGAGTTTGGCCAGCCAGCCGAACACGGCGATCCAGACCACCACCAGAACCGCCAGCCTGAGGTCCAGGCCGGCGACCAGCGCCAGCGTCGTCACGGTATAGATGATCATGAACCAGATGACCTCGATGAAACTTTCCATCAGGTCGCCCGTCGCCTGCCCCGCCTGCCAGACCTTTGTCGCGATGCGGCCGGCGAAATCGTTCTGGAAGAAGGCATAGGACTGACGCGAGACATGCCGGTGCGCCTGCCAGCGCACCAGATTGTAGAAGCCTGGCGTGATCGTCTGCTCGTCGACCAGCGCCGAGAGGCCGACGACGGCCGTGCGGATGACGAGCACGACCGCGCCCATGAACAGCAGCTCGGGGCCGGCCGCGGCCCACAGCGCGTGCCAGCTGCGTTCGCCTGGCAACTGGTCGAGGATGTCGACCAGCCTGCCGACGAAATAGAACAGGCCGGCCTCGACCAGCGGCGCGATGCCGCCGATGATCAGCATGGCGAAGAAGGCAAGCTTCGCCTGTCCGACATAGTGCCAGAGGAAGCCGCCGACGCCGGCGGGCGGCCGCAGATTGGCGGGCTCGCGGAACGGGTAGACCCAGTGCTCGAACCAGCGATAGATGGCCTGCATCATTCGGCGGCTTCACCTTTCGTCGGCGGAGCGTCGGCGAGCGGCTTTTCCTCTAGCAGGAACCCACCCGACTGGCGCCGCCAGAGCTGTGCGTAGAGCCCGCCCTTGGCGATCAGCGCCTCATGCGAGCCGTCCTCGACGATGCGGCCCTTGTCCATGACGACGAGCCGGTCCATCGCCGCGATGGTCGACAGCCGGTGGGCGATGGCGATGACGGTCTTGCCCTGCATGAGCTTGTAGAGGTTCTCCTGGATGGCGGCCTCCACCTCCGAATCGAGCGCGGATGTCGCCTCGTCGAGGATGAGGATCGGCGCGTCCTTCAGCATAACGCGGGCAATTGCGATGCGTTGCCGCTGGCCGCCTGAGAGCTTCACGCCGCGCTCGCCGACAAGCGCCTCATAGCCGCTCTGCCCATGCGGATCCGTCAGCCCCGCGATCACCTCGTCAATCTGGGCGGCTTTGGCGGCGTTGAGCATCGCCTCGTCGCTGGCTGACTGGCGCCCATATTTGAGGTTCTCGCGAACAGATCGATGCAAGAGCGAGGTGTCCTGATTGACGAAGCCGATCGCCGCGCGAACGCTCTCCTGCGAGACGTTGCGGATGTCCTGCCCATCGATCAGCACCTTGCCGTCCTGCACGTCGAACAGCCGCAGCACGAGATTGACCAGCGTCGATTTGCCGGCCCCGGAACGGCCGATCAGGCCGACCCGCTCGCCCGGCGCGATCTTCAGCGACAGATTGTCGATGACGCCGCCTTTGCCGTCCTTGCGCCAATAGTTGAAGTTCACCCGGTCGAACTCGATGCCGCCGGCGGTCACGACAAGGGCCGGTGCGTCCGGCTGGTCCTGCATGACGATCGGCCGCGCGATCGTCGTCATCGAGTTGCTGGCGACGCCGATCTGCCGGAAGACATTGGCGCCGACATCGAGGATCCTGCCGGAGATGTTGGCGATCTGCAGCGCGAACGGTATCGCGGTGGCCACGGCGGCGGTGGTCATCGTTCCGGCGTTCCAGCCGGCGAGCGCCAGCCAACTCACGGCGATAAGCAGCGCCGCGTTGAGGACGAACAAGGCCGACCACATCAGCGTGAAAACGCGCATCAGCTGGTAGAATGTGTCGGCATGCTCGACCACCGCTTGCGAGACATATTTGTCTTCGTGCTCGCCGGTCGAGAATGTCTTGAGCGTCAGGATGTTGGTGTAGCTGTCGACCATGCGGCCGCTCACCTGCGACCACCGCTCCGACAATTGGGACGAGCGTTGCGTGATCCTGGGCATCGCGGACCAGAAGATCAGGCAATAGAACACCAGCCAGACCGCCACGACCGCCAGCAGAAGCGGGTCGAGCCGCGCCAGCACCACGATGGCGACCGCGACGAACACCAGCGCGTACCAGACGGCATCGACGGTGAGGTTGACGCTCATCTCCACCGAATCGCCGCTCTGCATGACCTTGGTTCCGATGCGGCCGGCAAAGTCGTTCTGGAAGAACGACCAGTCCTGGCGCACGACATGCCAGTGGCTCTGCCAGCGGATGAGGTCGATGAGGTTCGGCGCGATGGCATGGTTGCGGATCAGCGCATCGACGACCATCGACAGCGGACGCAAAAGCACGACGAAGGCCATCAGGACGAGCAGCGGCCCATGCGCGGCGAACAAATCGCCGGGCTTGGTGCTGGCAAGCAGGCCGACAATCAGGCCGACGAAAATCGGCAGCATCGCGTCGACGATCGCCGCTACGGCAACGATGATCATGCGCAGCCGATAGGCGGCGCGAAATTGCCTTATGAAATACCAGTAGAACCGCCAAAGCCCCATTGGCGGCTGCCTGTCGTCGGCCAGCGCCACCGGCGAATAACGGCTTTCGAACCAGGTGAAGATGCGGTCGAACATTTTTCTCTCGTGGAGGCCACAACCCGCCGGCGCCCGATCTGGGCGCCGGCGGGCCTGTGACCCTGCGGTGGTTACGCCCGGGATCGATTCCCCGCAATCGCCGTAACCTGTTGGTGTTGATCGCGATCGCGTTACTCCGCCGCCATCTCGGTCGCCTTGGCGTCAGTCTCGGCCGGTCCATCATCGAGCAGGAAGCCGCCGGACTGACGCTGCCAGAGCTGGGCATAGAGCCCGCCCCTCGCGACGAGTTCCTCATGCGAGCCTTCCTCGATGATGCGGCCCTTGTCCATGACGACGAGCCTGTCCATTGCCGCGATGGTCGACAGCCGATGCGCGATGGCGATGACGGTCTTGCCCTGCATCAGCTTGTAGAGGTTCTCCTGGATCGCCGCCTCGGCCTCCGAATCGAGCGCCGAGGTCGCCTCGTCGAGGATCAGGATCGGCGCGTCCTTCAGCATGACGCGGGCGATCGCGATGCGCTGCCGCTGGCCGCCGGAGAGTTTCACGCCCCGGTCGCCGACATGGGCATCGAAGCCCTTGCGGCCGTTATGGTCCGAAAGCCCGCCGATGAAATCGAGCGCCTCCGCCCGCCGCGCCGCCTCGATGAGCATCTCGTCGGTCGCGTCCGGCCGGCCATAGAGGATGTTCTCCTTCACCGAGCGATGCAGCAGCGAAGTGTCCTGCGTCACCATGCCGATCTGCGCGCGCAGCGAATCCTGCGTCACTGCCGCGATCTCCTGGCCGTCGACGAGGATCCTGCCGCTTTCCAGGTCGTAGAAACGCAGCAGCAGATTGACCAGCGTCGACTTGCCGGCGCCGGAACGGCCGACGATGCCGACCTTCTCGCCGGGTTTCACGGTGAGCGACAGGTTCTCGATGACGCCCTTCTGCTTGCCGTAATGGAAGCGGATGTCCTCGAAGCGGATCTCGCCCTGGCTGACGGCGATATCCTTCGCGCCCGGCCTGTCTTCGACCAGGCGCGGCAGCGAGATCGACTGGATGCCGTCCTGCACCGTGCCGATATTCTCGAACAGCCCGGACATCTCCCACATAATCCATTGCGACATGCCCCACATTCTGAGCACAAGGCCAATGACCACCGCGACCGCGCCGATCGTGACCGCCTGGCCGAGCCACAGCCACAGCGAGATCGCCGTCACGGAAAACAGAAGCAGCGAGTTCAGGACGTAGAGCAGGCCGTAGAGTACCGTCACCAGCCGCATCGAGCGGTAGACGGTGTCGAGGAAGCTCGCCATGCCTTCCCTGGCGAAGGTCGCCTCGCGGCGCGCGTGGCTGAACAGCTTCACCGTCTGGATGTTGGTGTAGCTGTCGACGACGCGGCCCGTCATGGTCGAGCGCGCATTGGCCTGCTCCTCGCCAACCTTGCCCAGCCGCGGGATGAAAAAGCGCAGGAGACCGACATAGCCGACCAGCCAGACGGCGAGCGGTGCCGCCAGCCGCCAGTCGGCCGAGCCGACGATGAACAGCATGCCGAGGAAATAGACGATGACGTAGTTCAAGACGTCGATCAGCTTGATCACGCATTCGCGCACGGCGAGCGCCGTCTGCATCAGCTTGGTGGCGATGCGGCCGGCGAATTCGTCCTGGTAGAAAGCCATCGACTGCTTGAGCAGATAGCGATGCACCTGCCAGCGGATGCGCATGGGATAATTGCCCATCAGCGTCTGCTGGTTGAGCAGCGAATGCAGCCAGACCGTGCCCGGCAGCGCGAACAGCACGACGAAAGCCATGCCGGCGAGCTTCCAGCTCTCGGTCTGCAGGAAGGTTTCGCGGTTCTGCCCCGACAGCCAGTCGACGATGCGGCCCATGAAGCCGAACATCCACACTTCGGCGATGGAGATCGCCGTCACCAGCACCGCATCGAGGAGGATGTAGGGCCAGGCGCCGCGCGTATAATGCACGCAAAACGCGACCAGCGTCTTCGGCGGCTCGACCGGCTCCGCGGCGGGAAACGGATCGAGCCTCTGTTCAAACCAGCGGAACATTCCAGGCACTCACGATGCTATGCGCGCTCACGCAGCGCGGGATTGATGGGCTAGGCTTTGCGGCCGCGCGGCATTGCGGGCCGGCGATACGGAATCATCCGCATCGCCGGCCTTGCTGCTCGCAATATAGGGTTTCGCCGGCATTTCGCCGACAGGCTCGTTCGACGATCCTGACGGCGCCGAGCTTCCCGACGAAAAGCCGGAGCCTGCCCGGTTTCGGTCGCCCGGCCGGAACAGACGGACGATCCGGCGCACCAGCGTCGGCCGGCTGTGGTCGGGCACCGCGCGCGAGAAATCGACATCCGGCAGCATGCCGCGATGCGGCCGGCGCCTTTCCTCGGCATGCACCGCCGACGAATAGGTCTCGCCGATCAGCAGCGCCCAGGTCGCCGCCTTGCGCTCATGCAGGCTTCTTGAACCCGGTATCTTGTAGGGATCGAACATTGGTCCGTCCTCCATATGCAAATGCGTTAAAAAGGGTGATACGGCCTCGATCCCCGGCATTCGACCGAAGGCGCGGATCGAATCGGCCGTAACGGCGCGGCAAGCGTCGGGCTCGACACGTTCAGTTGGGGCGTGGCGCCCCTTTGGCAGTTTGAAAAACATCGCAAGATTCCTTCGAAGGCCGAAAACTGGGTTCGGCGGGAATCGGTGCGATGAAGACTTAAAGTGTCAGAAGAATCGTCGTACCGAAACCGCCATTGGGCATAGGAGAGCCCAGGAGAGGCGCTGGATGTGCATGGTCATCATGTGTTCCCCTCCATTCGGTTTGGGTTGACGATGATGGTCCTATACTCGACTTCGCAGAAGATGGCCACCCGCCAGCCCAGAAATCGCCGAAAGCGGGAGATGCCTGTGGCCGATCTGCCACTTATTAGCAGGATGCGAAAATGAACGATCGTCTCCGCATCGCGCTCTACCAGCCGGATATCGCCGGCAACACCGGGACCATCCTGCGCTTCGCCGCCTGCCTCGACATCGCCGTCGATATCATCGAGCCTGCCGGATTCCCGCTCTCCGATCGGGCGCTGAAACGGGCCGGCATGGACTACCTCGAAATGGCGACGCTCACCCGCCACGCCGACTGGCACGCCTTCGAGGAATGGCGAAACGCGCATGCGCGCCGCCTGGTGCTGCTCACCACCAAGGCCGCGACTACCTACACCGACTTCGTTTTCGCCGCCGGCGACATCCTCCTGTTCGGCCGCGAATCCGCCGGCGTCACGGAACAAGTCCACCAGGCGGCGGATGCGCGACTGACCATTCCGATGCGAGCGGGCGCGCGCAGCATCAATGTCGCGCTGTCGGTCGCCATGGTCGCGGGCGAAGCGCTCCGCCAGCTCGGCTAGGACGCGTCGCGTTTCCTCGCTATCCCGAACGGCTGTCCCTTCCGCCGTCATTTTCACCCAGGCGCACATCGTCTTCTCCTGCGTTTGCCATATGGTCCTCCCTTCGCTACAAGCTCAACTTAACTTGAGGTCAAGCGGGAATTTGGAAATGGCTCCGGTGAGGGAATTGACGGTCGGCCAGGTCGCCATGCGCAGCGGCGTCGCGGTATCGGCGCTGCATTTCTACGAGGCGCGTGGGCTGATCCGCAGCCACCGCACGGCCGGCAACCAAAGGCGCTACGGCCGCGACGTGCTGCGCCGCGTGGCGATCATCCGCGTCGCCCAGGAGGTCGGCATCTCGCTGGCCGACATCGCCCGCGCGTTCCAGTCCCTGCCCGAAGAGCGCACGCCGACGCGCGAGGACTGGAACCTGCTTTCAACAGCCTGGCGCGACGAGCTCGATCAGAAGATCGCTCAGCTCAAGAAATTGCGCGACGGCCTGACCGACTGCATCGGCTGCGGCTGCATGTCGATCGACAAGTGCCCGTTGAGGAACAAGGAAGATCGGCTGAGCGCCCAAGGGTCGGGAGCAAGGCGACTGGTGGTTGCGCGCTGACCCTCCATTGCAGTCGCCTTTCAAGACAGACGGGATGGACGCCACTCGCCTGGAGACAGGCCATTGCCGCGAGCCTGCGCCAGTCCGCATTTTTGACGGTTTTGCCAAAGATAATCCTTGCAAGACAAGGATTTGGTCTGCAGGAGAATGCCTTCGACCCTGGATTTCTATAAAGGCCGAGCGGACCGCGCGGGCATGAATTGTAACGCCATCGCTTCCCTTGGCCCGAAGGCCCTGCAAGGCCTGAGCCTGACCGCGCAGGATTTCGCCTCGCGCTGGCGCGCCGCTCCGGCCGGCCTCGGCGAGGCTTCGACGCATGATCTCTATCTTGCGCCCCATTGCGACGACATCTGTTTTTCGCTGGGAGCTTTCGTGCTTCGACGGCGGAAAGGCATTCTGCTCACCTTGTTCTCGCAGTGCGGCTATGTGGCCCAGCCGGGAGCGGTCGCGGCGCATGACGCCGAGCGTATCGCCGCGATCTCCAGCCTGCGCCAGCGCGAAGACCTCGCCTTTGCGGAACAGGTTGGCCTGCGCCTCTGCTTCGGCGGGCTCGACGAGGCGCCGCTCCGCGGGCACGCCCCCTTCGACATCGCCAAGGTGGAAGATGATGCGCGGCAGCTTGACGAAGCGGTCGTCGCGGCGATCTTTGCCGCGGCAACGGAGCAGCCCAAGGATCTGCGGCCCTGGCTCTTCTGCCCGATGGCCATCGGCGGGCATATCGACCACATGGTAGTCCTCAAGATCGTGTTACGGCACTACAACGCCCTGCGGGCGCGCTGGCGCATCGCCTTCTATGAAGATCTGCACTATGCCTCCGTCCGGCGGACGCGGGCGGCGGGGCTTGCCAGGTTCCAGGGCCTTGCCGCGCAATTGAAGCCCCGGCGCTCGCTTTGGCCCATTGGCGCGGCGGCCGACAAGCTGGCGCTCGTTGCGCTGTATCCGAGCCAGTTCGCGGAACCGCCAGCGTCGATAAAGCCATTCACACCGGCCCAGGGCATCCCGGCCCCGGCGCATGAGGCGCTCTGGAGCACCGGGCCCGCATGACGCGTGCCAACCAGTCCTTGCCGCCGCTGCGCCTTGCGTGGACAGCGCTGGCCAAAAGCTGGTCGAGCAAGATCGACAAATTGCGCCGGCTGGCGGGCCGCCCTGGGCGGGGAATGCCTCTCGCCGCATATCAAGAGCCGTTTTCCGCCCTGATGCGCTCATCGGGAAATCTTGCCGACTTGCGTCCGCATTTGCTCGTCCTGGTGCCCTGGCTGCCGATCGGCGGCGCCGAAGTGCTGCTGGCTGACATCCTCGACAGCCTCAAAGCGGAATGGCGCCTCAGCATCGTCACCACCCAGACCGGCGACCAGGCGCTGGCGCCAGCATTTGCGGCGATCACTTCCGAAATCTACCATCTGCCTGATCTGCTCGCCCGGCGATATTGGTTCGAATTCGTCGCCGCGCTCATGGCCTCGCGCGATTCCAAGGCGATCGTGTCAAGCGGATCTCGCTTCCTCTACAAGAACCTGAAGCGGATCAAGGCGCGCTTTCCGGCCATCCGGAGCTACGACATCCTGCACAATGACGCGCCAAAGGCGCATTTGGCCTCGGCGCTGCGTGCCAGGCTTCACATCGATCGCCTCATCGCGGTGAACGAAAGGATCGGACGCTCGCTCGCCCGTGGCGGCGCTCGCCCCGGGACGGTGGCTGTCATCCCCAACGGCGTCGACTACGAAGGCGTCTTCAATCCGCGAGGGGTCGACCGCGCCGCGGCCCGCAGGCGCTTCGGCGTCGAGGAGGATACCTTCGTGATCGGCTTCGTCGGGCGGATGAGCGAGGAAAAACGCCCTCTCGCCTTCCTGGCGGTGGCGGCGCCAATTCTCGCCGCCCATCCTCATGTCCGCCTTCTCGTGCTGGGGGACGGCCCTATGACCAAAGCGTTTCGCGATGCGGCCGATGCCGCCGGCATCTCCGACCGCCTGCATCATTTGCCCCGCCTAGACCGGGAGGCGATGCCGCGCTTCTACGCCGCCTGCAGCATCCTCGTGATGTCGTCGCGCATCGAAGGCACACCGTTGGCGATGCTTGAGGCATTGGCGATGGGCTGCCCGGTGGCGACCACCGATGTCGGCGATGCGGCGCTCGTCATCCGCGAAGGCATCAACGGCTTCATCGTTCCGATCGCGGTTCCGGAAGCGCTGACGCCGCGCATTGCCAGGCTGGTCGGCGACGCGGCGGCCCTCCAGCGGATGAGCGCTGCCGCTCGGCAGTCGATCATCGACACGGGACGGTCGGCAGACGCGATGCTCGCCGCCTACAGGGCATTGATGCGACCGGAAATGCCCGCGTAACGCCGAAGGCCGTGGCGGCGAAGATGGGCCGCGCTTCAGTCGGCCGCCGGCAGTCGCCGCATGGTGAATTCGATCACATCGCCCGGGCGTTCGAACCAGCTTTCGATCTCGGTCCAGTAGGCCTGCTTCGGAAAGCGCTCGAACCACTCCTTCGCCTTGAGGCGAGCGGCGGGCCTCGGCAGCACGAAGGTCTCGCGCAGGAAACCGTCGCGCGGCAGGTTTGCGCGTTCGGCCCGCGAGCGCTCCAGCCTCTTCTTCAAGCCATCCAGCGGCGGTCTTGCCGGGGTGCGCATGAAGGAACTCCCTTGCACCTTGGTCAGACAGGACTTGACCCTTGTCCTTAAGAGATTAGGGATCGCGCCGATAAAAGACGAGTCATTTGTCAGGCAAGCGGCCTGTGACTGGAGACTGAATTGGAAAGACCTGACCTTCCGGTTGGCCTGCCGGGTGATATCGAGCAGAAGAAGATGAAGGCCCGCCTCTGGTTCGAGGCCTTGCGCGAGCGCATCTGCGCCACCTTCGAGCAGATCGAGCAGGAGCTTCAGGGACCGCTGTCCTCATGGTCGCCCGGCCGTTTCGAGAAGACGCCGTGGGAGCGCGACGAAGGCCGCGGTGGCGGCGGCACCATGGCGATGATGCGCGGCCGGGTCTTCGAGAAGGTCGGCGTGCACACTTCGACCGTCCATGGCGAATTCTCGCCGGAATTCAGGAAGCAGATACCCGGCGCCGAGGAGGATCCGCGCTTCTGGGCAAGCGGCATCTCGCTGATCGCGCATCCCTGGAATCCCAACGTGCCTGCCGTGCACATGAACACGCGCATGGTCGTCACCACGCGCCAATGGTTTGGCGGCGGCGCCGATCTGACGCCGGTGCTCGATCACCGCCGCACCCAGGACGACCCCGACACGGTCGCCTTCCATCGCGCCATGCAGTTCGCCTGCGAGAAGAACGCCGCGGTCGCCGACTATCCCAAATTCAAGGCCTGGTGCGACGAGTATTTCTTCCTGCCCCATCGCAACGAGCCGCGCGGCATCGGCGGCATCTTCTTCGACTGGCTGCATTCGGGCGAGGACAAGGGCGGCTGGAACGCCGATCTCAATTTCGTCCAGGACGTCGGCCGCTCGTTCCTGGTCGTCTATGCCCATCTGGTGCGGGGCAACTTCAACCAGAACTGGACCGATGGCGAGCGCGACGAACAGCTGATCCGGCGCGGCCGCTACGTCGAATTCAACTTGCTTCACGATCGCGGCACCATCTTCGGCCTGAAGACCGGCGGCAATGTCGCCTCGATCCTGTCCAGCCTGCCGCCCGAGGTAAAATGGCCGTAACGATCCGGTGAGCGCGGCCATGGCCGCATTGCTGTCCCATTCGCCGAATCTTGGCGGGTAATGTGGCAGGGACGATATCTTTTTCGTCTAATATCCATTTGAAAAAATTGAGCTATTTAAAGTCGTCGGGTCGGGAAGCGCCGGCGGCAGAGGTGGCGATCATCGCATCCCATGGCCGTGACTCGACGCGACTTGACGGCCCTGATCAAGAAGGGGCGCCTGATCCAATGGGCGCCCTTATTTCCAGGAGAGCATGCCATGCGCAAGCTTATCGTGACGGCGGCTACCGCCGCCTTCCTCGCCTCCGGTGGCGCCGCGTTCGCGGCGGTCAAGCACACCACGGGAACCGTGAAGAGCTTTGATGGAACGGCCATGAGCCTGGTTCTGGACAACGGATCGACCTTCACCTTGTCCAAGGCCTTCAAGGATCCCGGCATTCAGACCGGCGAGAAGGTCCGCGTGTCCTGGGACATGAGCGGCAAGAAGAAGATCGCCGAGGCCGTCAAGATCATGAAGTAACGGCTGGAGCAATTCCAGGAAAGCTGCGCGGCGAGGCATAGCAGGCTCAGGCGGCGCGAAGGGCGGAGAACCAGTGCTCCGCCCTTCGGTTCATGCTTTTGCCGCGCCGACCGCTCTCGGTCACTTCTTCGTGCAACCGAAAGCGGCGGCATGTGTTATTGATATCCATCCGCGCAATCCTACGGAAACGCGCATCGGCCTTCGGCGGGATTGCATAAGACAAATGGCTGGAGCGCTCTGGCCGAGCGGCCCCGTCGCGAGGAAAGGAAAATCCCCATGAAGGAATTTCAATGCGGATCGCTGGTTCCCGGCTGTGACTGGCACACGCGCGCCGAGGAAGAAGCGGAGGTCATGCGCCGTGCCGTCGAGCATATGCGTGAAACGCATGGCGAGACCATCATCCGCGAGACGATGATCGAGGCGATCCGCTCACGGATACAGAAGGTCCGCGACGCCGCCTGAGCGGTCAAATGCCGGAATTCGAGCCACGCAAGCCGACAGGCAAGAGCGGAACGTTGCTTCCGGCCAACGGCGCTCTCTCTGCAGGCGGTCTTTGGGATCGCCGGCAGAGGCATTCCTCCGCATAATTCAAGCAAATTCCTATATTCGTAGCGGCTTGGATAACTTCCCGGTAACGCTCCGCGTGCGACTGTCCAACCCATGATCCGGCCGGAGGGCTGCCCGAGGAGCCTTCGCCATCAAGGCGCTGTCCGGAATGGGGCGAGGTGCTTCGCGTATGCGCGAGCGGTCCAACATCCGAGGCGGTTTCTGCACGGCGATGCTCTTGGCGTGCGCGTTCCTCTTTGCGCCTGCCGCGGCCGCGCAGGAATGGACCACCTCGCTCGTCGATGTCCATCAGGGCTCTCCGCTCAGCGACAAGGCCAGGGGCCTCGGCACTGGCGGCTATGAATTGCAGAGCGGAAGCTGGGTCTCCTTCAGCCGTTGGTATCACGCGAGTTGGGTCGACATGCATGTCGACTTCCTCACTCAGATCACGCCCGATACGGGCTTTCTCTGGGGGTTCGGCACCGGCGAGCAAGCCGAGAAATATCGTATCGAGCCGAGCCTCAAGCTCGGATTTCTCACCCAGACCCATCCGAATCCCAACAGCACCCTGTCCCTGTCGGTCACCACCACAATCGGCGGCAACCTGACGGAAAAGCCCTGCGAGGCCGACTACGGCGAGTTCGGAACCTACAGCGTCAATTGCCGGCTGGCGGCGGGCGAGACCGCGCCTGAGGAAACGCTGAAGTATCTGGTCAGCGCCAGGCCGGAGACCATGCATCTCTGGCTGAACTACCGTCTCACTTTCTGATCGGAGGGCAGGCAAATGAAATCATCTTGTCCCGAAACTCACGATCGCCCGTCCTGGTTCTGTCTGACTGGAGAATACCTGGTTCTGTCTGACTGGAGAATAAACATGTCGGTTAAGTCCCTGAAGTTCGGCCTCGTCGCCGCCTTGGCCATTCTTTCAGCGCCGGTGGCATCGGCGCAGGAAGCTCTCAGCCAGGACGAAATGGCTGCGCTCTGCCACGGCGGCGGGTCCATCTGCGTGAGCGCCACGATCCCGGTCGTGCGCTCGACGCAGGCCGTGCAGAGTTGGATGAGCCCCGACGTCGGTGCCGCATGGGCCGCCGGTTACAAGGGCAAGGGCGTCACCATTACCATGGTCGACGACTTCAGCAGTTCAGATCGCTTCTCCGGCAATTTCGGGATCGGCGTGCAGACGCAGCGGCACGGCGAATGGACGCGCGAGGAGGCAAGCATGATTGCTCCCGCCGCGACCATCCGCTCCAAGGATTTCTCGACGGGCACCGCCGTTTCGCTGGCACGCGGTCTCAACGTGCTGAACCTCAGCTACGGCATGTACACAACCGCGGGCTACAGCGTGAATCAGATCTGGTGGGCCCCGGAAGAGGCCTCGATCATCAACTATGCGACCAGGGGAACGGCCGTCGTCTCGAAGGCGGCCGGCAACGACGCGGTGGCTGTCGGCGGGATCACCGGTGGCCAGCAGGACTATCTCGACCTTGCCCTGATCGGCAAACCAACGGCGATCTTCGTCGGCGCGCTGTCGACGAACGGCACCACGGCCAACAAGGCCCAGCTCGCCTGGTATTCAGATTATGCCGGCTCGAACCCCGCTGTGCAGAGCCACTTCCTCGTGGTCGGCGTCGAAGGCGACAAGACCGGTCTCTACGGAACGTCGTTCGCCGCGCCGATCATCTCGGGCTACGCCGCGATCATCGGCAGCAAGTTCACCAAGGCGACGCCGGTTCAGATCACCAACGACCTGCTCAACACGGCCCGCACCGATACGCTGGTGAACTATAACCCGTCCATCTACGGCAAGGGCGAGGCAAGCCTTTCGCGGGCGCTGGCGCCCGTGGCGATACACTGACAGGCGCGCCGGTCGCCTAGCGGAACTAAGGCTCCAGGGCCTGCGCGGCGCGTTCCATGAGCGCGCCGCGTTCCAGGGTGAAGCCCGACGCGACCCATTCCCTTTCGAGGTTCTTCAGCGTCGCGCCAAGCTTCGGCCCCGGCGACGCCCCAAGTTCGGTCAGGTCGACGCCCTTGATCGGAAACACCGGTTTTGTCCATTTCAGCGTGAAGTTGAGCAGGCGTGAAAGGCCGCCAGCCTCCATCATTGCCTGGTTGTCTTCCACGGCACGCGTCCGCGCGGCGGCAAGCGCCAGCCGGATGCGGTCGAGATAGCCGTCGCGATCGCCGTAATAGAGTTTCTTGGCCAGTTCGGTCTCGGTCATCTTCGCGTCCGGGGCGATGGTCAGCGCCCAGTGCCGCAGGCGAGCGGCCTCGTCATTCGAAAGCCGCAGCCGCTCGCCAAGCGTCTTCATGCGCACGGCATCGGGCGGGACGATTGCCTCGAGCCGCAGCATCGGATCGGCGGTCCAGCCGAGATCCTTTCCGGTCCTGGCCAGGCCGTGGATGGCATCAATGCCCCATTTCTCGCTTTCCGGGAGCACGGCGGTCAGCACGCCGGCCTGGCGCATCCAGAGCAGGGCGCGCGAAGGGTCCGGAGCCGACAGCAGCTTCTTCAGTTCGGACCAGACGCGTTCGGCAGAAAGCTGGGCAAGCCCCTCCTTCAGCCTGGCGCAGGCCTTCAGGCCTTCGGCATCGGGCCGGCCGTCGCCATACCAGGCGAAGAAGCGGAAAAAGCGCAGGATGCGCAGATAATCCTCGCGGATGCGCGCCTCCGCGTCGCCGATGAAACGCAGCCGCCGCGCCTCGATATCGGCAATGCCGCCGACGAGATCGACGACCGTGCCGTCGGCTTCGGCATAGAGCGCGTTGATGGTGAAGTCGCGCCGCTCGGCGTCAAGCTTCCAGTCGCGCCCGAAAGTCACTTTCGCCCGGCGGCCGTCGGTCTCGACATCAGCGCGCAGCGTGGTGACTTCATAGGGCTTGCCGCCCGCAATCACGGTGATGGTGCCGTGTTCGATCCCTGTCGGCGCCGTCTTGAAGCCGGCCGCCTCCGCGCGCCGGATGGTCTCTTCGGGCAGTGTCGTCGCGGCGATGTCGATATCGGCCACCGGTTGGCCAAGCAGCGCATTGCGCACCGCGCCGCCGGCGACACGCGCTTCCTCGCCGCCCCGCTTCAGCGCGGCCAGCAATTGCTGCAGGGCCTTGTCGCCAAGCCAACCGGCCTGGCTCGAGAGGGACAGCTCGACGCTCACGCATAAAGCCTTTCATACAGCGTGCGGATGATGCCGGCGGTGACGCCCCAGATTCGCTGGTCGCCATAGGGCATATCGTAGAAGAACCATTCGAGATCGTTCCACATGCGGCTGTCGCGCGTGTGGTTGGCCGGGTCCATCAGGAAACTCAAGGGGACCTCGAAGGCCGCGTCGACTTCGTCGGCATTGAGCGTCAGCGAAAAGCCCGGCCGCACCACCGACAGCACCGGCACGATGCGGTAGCCGCTGCCCGACACATAATCCGGCATGCGGCCGATGATCTCGATATGGTCGCGATCGAGGCCGATCTCCTCGAAGGTCTCCCGCAGCGCGGTCGCCTCCGGACTGGGGTCGGTCGCATCGATCGTGCCGCCTGGAAAGGCCACCTGGCCGGAATGGCTGCGCAGCTTCTCGGCGCGCTTGGTGAGCAGCACCATGGCACCCTCGGCGCGGTCGACGACCGGGATGAGCACGGCCGCGTCCCGCAGCGGCTTGACGTGCTGGAGCCTGGGATGATCGGGATTGAAGCGATGATCGCCGAAATCCTCGCCAGGAGTGATAGCGGCCTGCGCGGCGGCCCGCGCCCGGAAATCCGCGATCGAAAACGGCGCCCGCGTAACCTGGTCCATCACGCGCTCAGCCGTTTCAGTTTTTCGGCAGGCATGATCGGATAGACCTCGCCGCCAGAGCGGACGGCGAACATCGCCTTGCCGTCGATGTCGATCTCCTCGCCATGCGCGACCAGCTCATACATCACAGCCCGCGCCACCAGCGCCTCCAGCCGTCCGCGCACCAGCACGTAGGGTTTCAGCCCACCGGTTTCGTCCTCGTCGACGAAACGCAGCGGATGGCCGGGCCCGGCGGCGACAACGTCGCCGACATTGGTGCGGAAGGTGATGACTTGGTCGTCGCCGCTCCCGGACGCATTCATTTCGACGGCGATGAAAGGCGCGTCGACGACTCGTATTCCGACCCGCTCGACCGGGGTCACAAGATAGGTCTTTCCGTCGGCATCCTTGCGCAGCACGCTGGAAAAGAGCTGCACCAGCGGCATGCGGCCGATCGGCGTGCCGAGATAGAACCAGGTGCCGTCCGCCTTGATCTCCATGTCGAGGTCGCCGCAGAAATCCGGATTCCAGCGCTCGACCGGCGCCGGCCCCTTGCCCGCCCGGGCCGCGCGCGAGATCAGCGCCTCAAGGCCGCGCGCCTCGGTAGCGCTCGTCAAGCTCTGCTCACCCGGGCTTTGTTCACGATGTTCGCTGCGTTCGGCCATGGTCACGAAATAGTCACTGTTGTCCCGATTGTCAGCCTTGTCCGCCCAAGTCTGTGATTTAAGTTCAATTGCAGGCGCCAGGTGAGGCCGAATCGCGGCATTCTGCGGCATTGAGAATGCAGGCCGGTATCTCCAACCACAAGGATCGAGCGGCATGAGCGTGATGATCAAGGAAAGCCCGATCAGCGAAAAAGCGATGATCGAGGAAGCTGAAAAAGCGCTGGCCGACATCTCCAGGGTCCGCGATGCGGTCGGCCGGGTGATCTTCGGCCAGGAAGCGGTCGTCGAGCGCACGCTGGTGGCGCTGCTGGCGGGCGGCCACGCGCTGCTGGTCGGCGTGCCGGGCCTCGCCAAGACCAAGCTGGTCGAAACGCTAGGCATCGTGCTCGGCCTCGATTCGCGCCGCGTCCAGTTCACGCCCGACCTGATGCCATCCGACATCCTCGGCTCCGAGGTGATGGAGCAGGACGAGTTCGGCAAGCGCTCCTTCCGCTTCATTTCCGGGCCGATCTTCACGCAATTGCTGATGGCGGACGAGATCAACCGCGCCTCGCCGCGCACGCAGTCCGCGCTGCTGCAGGCAATGCAGGAATATCACGTCACCATAGCCGGCGCCCGTTACGACCTGCCCTCGCCCTTTCACGTGCTGGCGACGCAGAACCCGCTGGAACAGGAAGGCACCTACCCTCTGCCCGAAGCCCAGCTCGACCGCTTCCTGATGCAGGTCGACATCCTTTATCCGGAGATCGATGCGGAGCGCCGCATCCTGCTCGAAACGACCGGTATCGACGAAGCCAAGGCCGACAAGGTGCTGCAGCCGGCGAGACTGAAGGAAATCCAGACGCTGATCCGCCGCATGCCGGTGCCGGAAAGCGTCGTCGAGGCGATCCTCAAGCTGGTGCGTTCGGCCCGGCCCGGCCAGGGCAATGCCGAGACGGACAAGCATGTCGCCTGGGGACCGGGCCCCCGCGCCAGCCAGGCGCTGACCCTGTGCGCCCGCGCCCGCGCCCTATATGATGGAAGATTGGCGCCGTCGGTGGACGACATCCGCGCCTTGGCCGAACCGGTGCTTCAGCACCGCATGGCGCTGACGTTCGCCGCCCGCGCCGAAGGCACTTCGGTGCGCGACGTGGTGGCGAAGCTGGCAAAAGGCATCTGATGGGTCGAATAGGCGAGGTCCAGGCACCGGTTGCGACGCGCGACGCGCTCGCTCGCGGCCGGTTGCGGGCTTCACTGGTGCCGGACCTGCTGGTCGAGGCGCGACGCATCGTCAACACGGTGATCGCCGGCTGGCACGGCCGCCGCAAGCGCGGCATCGGCGAGAATTTCTGGCAATTCCGGCCCTATGTCGAAGGCGATTCCTCGCGCATCGACTGGCGCCGCTCGGCCAGAGACGACCATACCTATGTGCGCGACCGCGAATGGGAAGCGGCGCACACCGTCTGGCTCTGGGCCGACCCCTCGCCTTCCATGCTCTACAAATCGGCCGGCGCCGGCGTTTCCAAGGAATCGCGCGCGCTGGTGCTGGCGCTCGCCTTGGCCGAGCTTTTGTCGCGCAGTGGCGAGCGCATCGCCTGGCCGGGCCTGACCGACCCGTTCACCGCCCGCAACGGCGCCGAGCGCATCGCCGCACAGCTGAGCCACGCCGCCGCGCTGCCGGCCAAACCCGACCTGTCGGCCATCCGCCGCTTCTGCGACATCGTGCTCGTCAGCGATTTCCTCGACCCGGTCGAGGAGACCATGGCCTGGCTCGACGTGCTCGCCCGGCATGGCGTGCGCGCGCATCTGATCGAGGTCGCCGACCCGGCCGAGGAAACCTTCCCCTATGCCGGCCGCACCGAGTTCACAGATCCCGAGACCGGCGACAAGCTGACCGCCGGCCGCGCCGAGATGCTGGCCGAGGAATATCGCTTGCTCTACAGGGCTCGCCGCGAGGAGCTGGCCGCCTGGTGCAAGCGTCTCGGCTGGAGCTACACCGTCAACCACACTGACCGCCTCGCCTCCGAAGCGCTGGTGCGCATCCACATGGCGCTGACCGTGGAAGGCGGTCATGCGGCGTCGATTGCCAATCGAGCTGGAAAGGCGGTCGCATGAGCTGGCTGCCGCTTTCCTTCGGGGCGCCGATGGTTCTGTGGGGCCTCTTGGCGCTGCCGGTGATCTGGTGGCTGCTCAGGCTCACCCCGCCCAAGCCGCAGACGGAAGTTTTCCCGCCGTTGAAAATCCTGGCCCGGGTCCTCCGACGCGAGGAAACCCCGCAGCAAAGCCCGTGGTGGCTGACGCTGCTTCGGCTGCTGATGGCGGCGCTTGTCGTGATGGCGCTGGCCGAGCCGGTCTTCAATCCGCGCGAAAGGCTGCCGGCGGAAGGTTCCGCCCTGGCGCTTGTCATCGACAACAGCTGGGCAAGCGCCGCCGACTGGGGCAAGCGCGTCGCCACCGCCGAGCGGCTGATCGCCGACGCCGGATCGAACGGCGTGCCGATCGTCATTGCCTTCACTGCCGAGAAGCCCAATGCCGAGATCGGCCCCTTCGATGCCTCGGCCGCGCTCGACCATCTGCGCGCCGCCAGGCCGCGGCCGATCCCCACCGACAGGCCCGCCGTCTATGCCCGCGTCGCCGCCGCGTTGGAGCGCCTGCCGGGTGCTAGCGTCGCGGTGCTCGCCGATGGCCTTGCCGCCAAAGGCGACGAAGCCGCTTTCAAGACGCTGCTCGAAAAGAATGCGAAGCGGGTGGTCTGGGCCACGTCCGACCGGCCCTCGGTGACCGGCCTGATTGGCGCCGACAACCAGGTCGACGGTTTCGCTTTGACCGCCATCCGCGCGCCGGGCAATCCGGCACCGGCGCAGGTCACCGCGGGCGCCTTCGACGACAAGGGCCGCCGCATCGCCGACGCGACACTGACCTTCGCGCCGGGCGAAGCCGCCGCCACGGCGACGATGGCGGTTCCCTTCGAGCTGCGCAACGATTTCGCCTCGATCGCGCTCGACGGCGAGCACCAGGCGGGCGCGGTGCGGGTGCTGGACGAAAGCTCGAAACGACGCCGTGTCGGCCTGCTGTCTCAGGCCGAGGCCGACCAGGCACAGCCGCTTCTGTCGCCGCTCTACTATATCCGCCGTGCCCTGCAGCCCTTCGCCGACCTGGTCGAGCCGTCGAGCGCCGACCTCGCCGACGCCATTCCGCAGCTTCTCGACCAGAAGCCGGCGATGATCATCATGGCCGATGTCGGCACCATCCCGGAGCAGGTCAGGCAGCGTCTGGTCGACTGGGTCGACAAGGGCGGCACGCTGGTCCGCTTTGCCGGCCCGCGTCTTGCCGCGGCCGGCAATGACGACGACCTTTTGCCGGTCCGGCTGCGCAGCGGCGAGCGGGCGCTCGGCGGCGCGCTGTCCTGGACGACACCGCAGGCGGTCACCGAATTCCCGAAGAACGGTCCCTTCGCCGATCTTTCGCCACCCTCCGAGGTGACGGTCAGCCGGCAGGTCCTGGCCGAGCCGACGCCCGACATCGTCGAGCGCACCTGGGCCACGCTTGCCGACGGCACGCCGCTGGTGACGGGCATGAAAAAGGACAAGGGCACGCTGGTGCTCTTCCATGTCACGCCCGAGGCGACCTGGTCGAACCTGCCGATCTCCGGCACGTTCGTTGAGATGTTGCGGCGCGTCGTGCAGCTGTCGCGCAACCAGGGCGCGGCGATCGCCAATGCCGAAGCCACCGCCGCTTCGCTGGCACCCTACCGCATGATCGGCGCCGACGGCATGCTGACGCCGCCCTCGCCCGATGCCCGGCCGCTGGTGCCCGGCGCCGGCCCGCTGCCGGTGACGCTGGAGAACCCGCCCGGCCTTTACGGCTCCGAGACGGGCGTGTTCGCGCACAATCTACTCGAGGCATCGAGCACCTTCGCGCCGCTGGTGCGCCCGCAGGTTTCGCTGCCGGTGACCGCCATCCCCTATGCCTTCGACGAGTCGGAAAACCTCAAGGGGCCGTTGGTCGCCGTCGCGCTCCTGCTGATGGCGCTCGACACCTTGGCCGTGTTCTGGATGGGCGGCCTGCTGGCGCGCCGGCCGCGCCGCGCGGCCGTGGCGACCACAGCCGCCGTTCTGGTCGTGCTGGGCGGCCTCTTCGGCCACGCCGATCTCGCCCGCGCCGACGATTCGAAGCCAGGCGACGCCCAGGCGATCGACGACATTTCGAAGACCCGCATCGCCTATGTCATCACCGGCGAGCCCGGCGTCGATTCGATCAGCCGTGCCGGCCTTGAAGGCCTGACCCGTTTCCTGATCGAGAAGACCGCGCTCGAGCCCGGCCCGCCGGCCGGCGTCGACATCACCAAGGACGAGCTGTCCTTCTTTCCTCTGATCTATTGGCCGATCGATGCATCGGCGCCGATGCCCAGCCAGGCGGCGATCGCCCGCATCGATGCCTATATGCAGCAGGGCGGCACGGTCCTGTTCGACACACGCGACCAGTTTTCCAATGGCATCGGCGCCGGTTCGGCAAGCCCGGCGACCGAGCGGTTGCGCGACATCCTCGCCAATCTCAACGTGCCGCCGCTGGAACCGGTGCCTTCGGACCACGTGCTGACCAAATCCTTCTTCATCCTTCCGGAGTTCCCCGGCCGCTTCAGCGGCAGCCCGCTGTGGGTTGAGGCCTCGCTCGACGCCAGCAACACCGAGAACCGCCCCGTGCGCACCGGCGACGGCGTCTCGCCGATCATGATCACCGCCAATGATTTCGCCGGCGCCTGGGCGGTCGACGAGAACGGCGATCCGATGCTGCCGACCGTGCCGCCGGACCCGATGCAGCGCGTCTATGCGCTGCGCGCCGGCGTCAACATCATGATGTACATGCTGACCGGCAACTACAAATCCGACCAGGTGCACGTGCCCGTGCTGCTTGAACGGCTGGGGCAGTAGATCATGAATTGGTCGATTTCCTTCGAACCGCTCGTCTCCTGGCCGCTCTTCGGCCTGCTCTTCGTGCCATTGCTGCTGCTGGCGCTGGTCGGCCTGTGGTTCCGCCAGCGCGGATCGGCATTGCGCTTCATCGCGCTGCTCGCGCTTGCCGCGGCTTTGCTCAACCCGGTGTTCCTCGCCGAGGAGCGCGAGGCGCTGAAGAGCGTCGTCGCCCTGATCGTCGACCGCAGCCAGAGCCAGGATATCGGCGACCGCACTAGGCAGACCGACGAGGCGCTGGCCGGGATGCAGGAGCGTCTCGGCCGCTTCAAGCAATTCGATGTCCGGGTCGTCGAGGCCGGCAAGTCCGAAGCCGCTGACGAACGCACCGAAACCAGGCTGTTCAGCGCGTTGGAGGGGGCCTTCCGCGACGTGCCGCCGTCGCGCATCGGCGGCGCGATCATGATCACCGACGGCGAGGTGCATGACGCACCCGGCGGAACACCTGAATTCAACGCGCCGCTGCATGCGCTGATCACCGGCAGCGAGCACGAGAAGGACCGCCGCATCCGCTTCGAGAACGCGCCGCGCTTCGGCCTCGTCGGCAAGCCGCTCGACATGACCTACCGCGTCATTTCGACGGAAGGCAATGGCGCCCCGGTGGATGTGCGGGTCTCGGTCAATGGCGAGCAGGTCTCGGTCGAGCACGCGACGGTCGGCCAGCCGATGAAGCTCTCGGTCACCATTCCCAATGCCGGTCGCAACATCGTCCAGCTCGGCATCGACCGCGAGCCCGGCGAGCTGACGGACGCCAACAACCGGGCGATCGCCCTGGTCGACGGCATCCGCGAGAACCTGCGCGTGCTCTTGGTCTCCGGCGAGCCGCATGCCGGCGAGCGCACCTGGCGCAACCTTTTGAAGTCGGACGCGTCGGTCGATCTCGTCCACTTCACCATCTTGCGCCCGCCGGAAAAGCAGGACGGCACGCCGATCAACGAGCTGTCACTGATCGCTTTCCCGACGCGCGAGCTGTTCGTTGAGAAGATCAAGGATTTCGACCTGATCATCTTCGACCGCTACCAGCACCGCGACGTGCTGCCGATCCTCTATTACGACTACATCTCCGAATATGTCGAAAAGGGCGGCGCGCTGCTGATTGCCGCCGGGCCCGAATATGCCGGCGAGAACTCCATCGCCCGCACCCCGCTTAATGCCGCGCTGCCGGCCATGCCGACGGGCGAAGTGGTGGACAAGGCCTTCTATCCGCGCCTGACCGATCTCGGCCAGCGCCACCCGGTGACGCGCGGGCTCGACGGCTCGGCAAGCGAGCCGCCGCATTGGAGCCGCTGGTTCCGCACCATCGGCGTCAAGAATCCGGAAGGCGAAGTGGTGATGAGGGGCGCCAACGACCGGCCCCTGCTCCTGCTCGACCGCAAGGGCGAAGGCCGGGTGGGCATGCTCTTGTCGGACCAGGGCTGGCTGTGGGCGCGCGGCTTCGAGGGCGGCGGCCCGCATGTCCAGCTCTACCGGCGCATCGCCCATTGGCTGATGAAGGAGCCAGAACTGGAAGAAGAACGGCTGACGGCCGACGGCCGCGGCATGATGCTGGAGATCCGCCGCCAGACGATGAGCGACGATCCGGGCCCCGCCCAGGTGATCACGCCCTCCGGCAAGACCGTGACGGTGAAGCTCGAGAAAGCCGAGCCCGGCATCTTCACCGGCAGCCTGCGGACCAGCGAGATCGGACTCTACCAGATCGGCAATGGCGATCTCACCGCGCTCGCCCATGTCGGTCCGGTCAACGCGCCGGAATTCCAGGACGTGGTCTCGACAGAGGACAGGCTCAAAGCGCCGGCCGAAGCGACGGGCGGCAGCGCGCGGCGGCTGGCGCCGTCATCCACGCTCGCCAATCTCGCCGGCGGCGTGGCCCTGCCGTCGATCGTGCCGATCCGCTCTTCGGCGGCGGCTTCGGGTGACGATTGGATAGGCCTGCGCACCACCGACGACAGCACGCTCAAGGCCGTATCGCGCGTGCCGCTGTTCGGCGGCTTTCTCGGCCTCGGCCTCTTGCTGCTCGCCATCGGCTCGATGTGGTATCGCGAAGGGCGGTGAGTTTCTTACCTCTCCCCTTGTGAGGGCTTTGCACGGAACTGAGTTGGTGATTCGGTAGGTCCGGA
>NZ_SUGA01000036.1 GCF_004963255.1 Mesorhizobium sp.
TCTGCCTCGTGCGCTAAATATCGGCTCCCGTGCAAAACCCTCCTTGTGGGGGAGATTAGCTGTATCTACCCCGGCACGCTTGCTTTCAGTTCCGGAAACTTCTCGTCAAACCTTGCGGCCCAGCGCACGAGACGGCTGCGGCCCTTCTCCCATTGCCCGACGAACCGCAGCGACAGATAGCCAAGTGTGGCGCGCAGTGCCATGTGGCCGGCGGTGATCTTCTTCGGCAGTTTCGGCGGGTTGGCGTTGATGAGGTCGAGCGCGGTGGTGATCTTGCCCCACTGGCGGTCGAGCCAGGGCTGATAGACCATCGCCTCGGGCCGCGTGCGCCGCTCATAGACCATCGACAGCGCGCAGTCGCAAATGCCGTCGGCCAGCGCCTCGAGAACTTCCGCCTCGAGCCGCTTGTCGGGATTGCGCGGGAACAGCGCGTTCTTCGAGAGCCGGTTGAGATGCTGGGTAATGGCGCGGCTGTCATGGATCGAGCGGCCATCCTCCAGCACCAGCACCGGGATCTTGCCGAGCGGATTGGCCGAGATCAGTTCGGAGGGCTTATCCTCCGTCTTGACCGGCACGAGATCGATGACGATGCCGGCGTAGACGGCCGCCATGCGGACCTTCGAGCTGTAGGGGGACGTGGAAGCATAGAGCAGTTTCGGCATGATCGATTTCCCAGTTGTCTGCCGCACTGTTGACCGAATGGGACCTCCTGGGCAACGGCCCAACAAAGCTGATCCGGATTGGCCACGTCCTGCCGGCGCGGACGCGGCAACAAAAAAGCTCCCGGAAGGTTTGCCTGGTGGCAAATTTCCGAGAGCTTTAGGAGGAGCGTCCGCTCCGACTCCGCTCGCTGTCACACCGAATTGGCGAGAGCGGTGCCCAGGTGGCACCCGCCCTCACCCGTTGCGGTTCGCCAAGCGAAGCTACGCGATTACTTCTTGGCGGCCGGCTTCTTCGCCGGAGCTGCCTTCTTCACGGCTGCCGGAGCCTTGGCGGCGGCGGCCTTCATCGGAGCCTTGGCGGCGGGCTTGGCCGCGGCCTTCGCTGCCGGCTTCTTGGCGGCGGGCTTGGCTGCTGCCTTCGCGGCGGGCTTTGCCGCTGCCTTCGCGGCCGGCTTCGCGGCCGGCTTTGCTGCTGCCTTGGCAGCGGGCTTCGCCGCGGCCTTCGCGGCCGGCTTCGCTGCTGCCTTGGCCGGAGCCTTGGCGGCGGCCTTCGGTGCCGCTGCCTTCTTCACTGCTGCAGGTTTCGCGGCAGCCTTAGCTGCCGGCTTCTTTGCCGGCGCTTTCGCCGCCGGCGCCTTGGTTGTGGTCTTTGCCATGCGATGCCCCTTGCGTTTTGCCTAAGGTCGTGAGTGACCCGGCATGCTCATGCATATCTGACTCGCGACTGTCTAGCCAGCGAAGCAACACAATGATTTTCAGTTATTGAATTTTGGTTACACGAAGATGCATCTCATGGAAAAATTGTGAGCGAATCTGTCACTTTCGAAGTGACGGCCCGGCGCACAGATTTTAGCCCGCCTTCTATCGCCCGATGATCCATCCATTCGCGGCATAAGCTTATATCGTAATGTGAGCAGAGTGCTCACAATAGAGAACACGCTGCCGAACACCGGCTTCATCTTGTCCAGCGAAAACATCTACAGATGAACCGGCCATGCGGGGCGGTCAAAGCTTACGCGTTTGAAAGCGAGCTTCAAGCTCATATTCTGGGTCCACCCGCCATCCCGATCGACTTGCATTCGCCCTGCAGGCAGCGCGCCGGTTCGACCCGGTGCAGGTGCACGGCGTAGGTATCCCAGGGTGGCGAGACAGCGATCCCGGCCAGCATGCGGCCGACCTCGCCGCGATGATAGCCGCCGTGCAGGACGACATGGGTCAGCATCTCCTGCCTCGTCATGCAGCCCTTGTCGCCATCGGTGAAGGTGAAGCGATCGGCTCGGCAAGTGCCTGCTCCGAAATGGTTTCGAGATGGTCGATACCAGCGATCGACCTCGACCAGGGCGGCGCGCAACGCACGCGGCTCGGGTGTGTCCGGCGTATTGTCGCCCGCATAGCCGGGAGCCACGCCCCTCAGATGCGCGGCAAAGATCCGCGAAACGACATGGATGTGGTTCATCAGGCGGATCGCGGCGTGTCGCTCTGCCGCGCCGCGGGACGGATCCAAGCCGACAAGCGTCTCCAAGAGCTCATCATTCGCCCAGGCCTGATAGGCAAGCAGGCTCTTCAGCAAGGTCTTGGCACTCATCTTCGCGGCCCCATTTGCGTTGGTGAAATGAATGTGAGTATCCTCTTCATATTCTCGGGAGACGGGCCAGCATGTCGACTCGCATTGCAAAGCCGGCCGCGCGCATGCGCAAGCAGCCGCGCCAGGCGCGTTCGATCGCCACTGTCGAGGCGATCATCGAAGCCGGTGCTCACGTTCTGAGCGAGCTCGGCTGGGCCGGCTTCTCCACCAACAAGGTGGCCGAGGCCGCGGGCGTCAGCATCGGCTCGCTCTATCAGTATTTTCCCGACAAGCTCGCTTTGGTCGAAGCGATCCGGCGCCGTCACTTCGATCATGTGCTGTCGGTGATTCGCGAAGCGGCGGCGGAGGAGAAGCCGCTCAGGCAATTCGCGCGCGAGCTGGTGCGCGGCATGATCGGCGCACATTCGATCCATCCGACGCTGCACCAGGTGCTGCTCGACGAGGCGCCGGGCGACCGCGGCTCGCGCGCCGCGCATGCCCTGTTCCAGGCGCGCTATCTTGAACATTACGCCGCGGCCGTCGCGCAGTACCGCAAGCGCCGCAAGGACACCGAGACGATGGCGCGCGTGCTCTCCTCGGCGATCGAGGGCGTGATCCACAATGCGGCACGGCGCAACATGCTCGAAGCGCCGGAACTGCAGAAGCAACTCGTCGAGCTGATCTCGGCCTATCTGTCAGGTAGCCGGGCTACCTGACCTGTCGGGCGGCAAGGCAGCCTGGGACGGCGCCAGCGGAAGAGGCCTGCGGTGGCTCGCATACCGCCACGCCACTTCGCCCGGTCGCCGGCATCGCAAAATATTTCGCATCGTCTGTCGATTCCGCCGATCCCCGTTCGTCGTATCATCGCAACCAAACAACGAAGGACGACACACCGATGCGTTTCATGATGCTGATGATCCCTGGCGGCTACGCGACCGCGGCTCCCGACGTCAGGCCCGAAGCCGAAGCCGTGGCGACGATGATGAAATACAATGAAGAGCTGAAGCGCGCCGGGGTGCTGCTGGCGCTCGACGGGTTGCATCCACCGTCCTCGGGCGCACGGGTCTCCTTCAAGGGGGGCAAGCCCACCGTTACCGACGGTCCGTTCGCCGAGGTCAAGGAAGTGCTTGGCGGCTATTGGGTCATCGACGTGCGCTCGCCCGAGGAAGCCGTGGAATGGGCGCGCCGCTGCCCCGCCGGCGAGAACGACGTCATCGAGGTCCGGCGCGTTTTCGAGATGACCGATTTTCCAGAGGACGTCCAGAAGGTCGTTGACGGGTTCGACGAGCTTAAGGGTTGACCGCCACGGCGGCGATCGAAGCGGTCTGGCGGATCGAGCAGCCAAAACTCGCCGCCAGGCTCACCCGCAGCCTGCGCGATGTCGGGCTGGCCGAGGAGGTGGTGCAGGATGCTTTCTTGGCTGCTCTGGAACGCTGGCCCGGGGAAGGCATTCCACACAATCCGGCCGCCTGGCTGACCCGGGTCGCCACCAACCGGGCGCTCGACCGGCTGCGCCGAACCGTGCTGATCGACGGCAAGCATCGCCAGCTGGCCATCGACCTCGCCGAGCTGGAGCGTGAGATGCCCGACATCGAGGCGGCGCTGGACGAGGACATAGACGACGATCTGTTGCGGCTGATCTTCACCGCCTGCCATCCGGTGCTGCCGGCCGAACAGCGCGCGGCGCTTGCGCTCAGGATGCTCGGCGGCCTGTCGACGCCTCAGATCGCACGCGCCTTCCTGGTGCTGGAGGCGACCGTCGCCCAGCGTATCGTGCGCGCCAAAAGAACGCTGCGCGAAGCCGGCATCGCCTTCGAGATGCCGCGCGGGCAGGAGCGGCGCGAGCGCCTCGGCGCCGTGCTGGAGGTGATCTACCTGATCTTCAACGAAGGCTACGTCGCTTCCGCCGGACCGGACTGGCTGCGCACGGATCTCTGTGGCGAGGCAATGCGCCTCGGCCGTCAGCTGGCGGCCCTGGTGCCGCAGGAGCCCGAGACGCTCGGCCTGGTGGCCCTGATGGAGCTCAGCGTGTCGCGCTTTGGCGCCCGCATCGACGCAGTGGGCAACCCGGTCCTTCTGCTCGACCAGGACCGCAGCCGCTGGGACTGGTCGCTGATCCGGCGCGGCCTCGATGGGTTAAACCGCGCGATGGCGCTGACGCCGACACCTGGCCCCTATCAGCTGCAAGCGATGATCGCCGCCTGCCATGCGCGCGCCGTGAGCGCGGCCGACACCGACTGGATCGCCATCGCGGCATACTACCAGGCGCTTGCGCTTGCAGCGCCCTCGCCCATCGTCGAGGTCAACCGGGCGGTCGCTGCCGGCATGGCGTTCGGACCGGCGCAAGGGTTGGTCATCGTCGACGCGCTGCGGGACGAACCGCGGCTCAAGGATACGCATTTGTTGCCCACGGTGCGCGGCGATCTTCTGGCGAAGCTCGGACGGATGGACGAAGCCCGCGCCGAATTCCGCCGCGCAGCCGGGTTGGCCGGCAATGAGCGGGAACGGGCGCTGTTGCTTGCGCGGGCTGGTGGTGGAGAAGCCAACTCAAGATAGGCCGGCGGGACAGCGCCTACCTCAGCTGTCTATCGCCTGCCATTGAACCGGCGTCGCTCAGCGCGTGGCGACCACGGCCACGCCGGCGCCGATCATCACGCCACCGGCGGCGCGGTTGACGCGGCGCACGATCGCTGGTGTGCGCAAGAGGCCGCGGGCTCGGCCGGCGAGCAGGACATGTCCGCCGATGACCACGACCTCGACGATCAGGATCACCGTCGCCAACACGCCAAGATCGCCTGTGTTGAGCGACGCGCCGACCACGTTGGGCAGCAGCGCGACATAGAACAGCGGCATCTTCGGATTGCCGAGGTTGAGCGCGATGCCGGCGGCGAAGGTCGCCAGCAAGCCGCGCCGGTTCGATACCGGCTGCGATGCCGGGACCACGGGAATGGCGGTCCACAGCCTGACGCCCATCCAGATCAGATAGGCCGCGCCGCCATAGCGAAGCACGGTCATGACGACCGCCATCTTGGCGGCGAGGATCGACAGCCCGAAGGTGGCGAGCACCAGAAAGATGAGGATACCGACCACCGTCCCGGCCCCATAGGCGATGCCCGACGCGGCGCCGCTGGAGATCGTGCGGGCGACGATCGTCATGTTGTCGGGACCCGGACTGGCGGCGAACACGAAGAAGGCCGCCGCGAAGGCAAGCAGCGTCGTGATATCCATGCCCGTCAGCGCCGCCTCAGCGCAGCACGCGGCAGCGGCCGTTATAGACCAGCCAGCGGTCGAAGCCCGAGACGCAGAACTCGACATTGTCGCCGATCGAGGCAAAGCCCTGGCCTTCCTCGATCAGATAGAAGATCGAGCGGTCGCGGCCGTCGGACAGGTTGACGGTGGCGCGGCAATAGTGGCGGCCGATCGGCCATTCCTCGCTCGCCGGCTCGTAGCGATGCTGGCGGATGTCGCGGAAATCGGTGATCGCGACGTCCGGCAGATGCGGCACGTGATGCACCTGATAGGAGAAGCGGTCGGTGATCTTGTTCAGCACCCAGCTTTCGCCGCAGACGCTGCCATCGTCGCCGCTGTAGACGGAAAGGTCGGCGGCCTGCGCCGCCTGGGTAAAGCCCAGCGGAGCGGCGAAGGGAGTGAACAGCGCTACCAGCGCGGCAAGAGCGGAATGGGCGAAGCGAGTCATGACAGCCTCTCAAGGTCGGTTGCACGCACTGTGCGGATTCGCTTGGCGGCGGTCAAGCGGTCGCGAAAACAATGGTTTCCGTAAAACTTCGTTGCGGATTTGCCCTTCGATCAGTAAGTGCCGGCAAGCAGCAGCCCGCCGATGACGGCAATGTTGATCAGGAAGGCGTTGCGCAGCACCTGGCGCTCCGGCTCCGCGCTCGCCCAGAAACGCAGCAGCATGAGGTTCGTCGCTAGTGTGAAGAGGATCAGTGCGCCCGCGGCTAATGGCTTGGTCATGCCAACGGCGAGCAGCGAGCCCGCGATGACCTCGACCGCCGAACCGGCGGCCAGCATCAAGGTGGGGGCCGGAAATCTCTGCGCGGCCAGATAGTCGCGCATCGCCCCGAATTTGAGGAAATGCTCGATACCGGCGAAGACGAACACGCCGCCGATGAGGAGAGCGCCGACAGCTTGGATCATTTGAACAGGCATGGCGGCCTCCTCTCGACGTGCGTGGCTCCGTTCAGTCCTCGGGGATGAAGGTCGGGTTGTAGACGACCTCCCACAGATGATCGTCGGGATCCTGGAAATAGCCGGCATAGCCGCCCCAGAAGGTTTTCTGCGCCGGCTTGATCACGCGCGCGCCGGCCTTGACGGCCTCGGCCATCACCGCGTCGACCTCGGCCTCGCTGCCGACATTGTGGCCGATGGTCAATTCGGTCGGGCTGCGGCCGCTTTGCGGCACCGTGGCATCCCAGGCGATGCTGGCGCGCTCGTAGATGGCGAATTTCAGGCCGCCGGCGAGATCGAAGAAGGCGACGGCGCCATGCTCGAATTCGCGGCCGATGATGCCCTCGGTCGGCAGACCGAGGCCGTCGCGATAGAATTTGAGGGAGGCTTCCAGATCATCGACGCCGAGCGTCAATACGGTGATGCGAGCTTTCATTTCTCTCACTCCTTTCTATATTTGTGACCACAGTCGCAAACGGATGCGGTCCGATGCGAGCGCGTGAAGCGCCGTGAAGTTCCGTCCGTTTTGCCATGGATGACGCGGCCGGCATTGAATATTTCGGCCAAAATGACCGTCACACCGATCCGGCAACCTCGCTGGAGCAGATCGGAGAGGAGATGGAACCGGTCCTGGCACAGACCACCGGCTTCTTTCGGGAGCGGCCCGCCGCCGGCGGGCTGGCCGATGCCTTCTCCGCTGTCTGGGTCCATCGCATGGACGAGAGGGCCGTTCCGCCTATCGTCATCACGCCGGACGCGACGATCGACCTGCAATGGATCGATGGCCGCTTCCGTATCGCCGGCCCGGACAAGGAGCCGCAGATCGAGCAGCCTGCCGCCGGGGCGGTGATCGTGGGCTTCCGCTTCCGGCCAGGCGCGGCGGCGGGCTGGCTCGGCGTGCCGGCCGGCGAAATCGTCGGCGGGCGGCTTGATCTCGGCGAATTGTGGGGCACGCGCAGCCGCGAGCTTTCGGACCGTATCGGAGCGGCGCCCAACCTCCCCGATCTGATTCGGCGCCTGGAGGAGACGATCGGCGCGCACACGCAAGGACGCGCTGCGCTCGACCCGCAGATGGCCCGGGCCTTCGACGTCATATGCGAAGGCTTGCCGGCGGAAACGCCGCTGGTTCCGTTCCTGCAACGCCAGCTGCATATGAGCGAGCGGACGCTGCGCCGGCGTTTCGAGGACGCCTTCGGCTATGGCCCGAAGACACTCGACCGCATCCTGCGCTTCCACCGGTTCCGGCGCATGCAGCGGCAGCAGGGCGAAGCCTCGACCGCGCTGCTTGCCATCGAGGCCGGCTATGCCGACCAGGCGCATCTGATCCGCGAAAGCCGGCGGCTGACGGGCGTGACGCCCTCGGCGCTGGCTTGAGCGAACGCAGGCGCCCTACTCGCCCGCCAGCCAATCAGAGGTCCAGCGCGATGGCTGCCGGACGGCGAGCACCTTATGGAGGGCGGGCAACAGGACCTTCAATTCGCCTTCCAGCGTATAGGGCGGATTGACCACCACCAGCCCGCTGCCGTCGAGGCTGGGCTCGTCCGAGGCGGGCCGTATCTCGAAGGCGATGTCGAGCAGCTTTGGAATGCCTGTCTCCTTCAGCGCCGCGCGGAAGGCCGTCACCGCCCTGCGGTCCTTGATCGGATACCAGAGCGCGTAGATGCCACCCGGCCAGCGCCGGTGCGCCTTGCGCAGGCCTTCGACGAGGCGAGAAAACTCACCTTCCTCCTCGAAGGGCGGATCGATGAGCACCAAGCCGCGCTTTTCCTTCGGCGGCAGTTGCGCGCCGAGCGCCAGCCAGCCGTCGAGCTCGATCACTCTTGCCTGGAAATCGCCGGCGAAAACCGATTTGAGCCGAGCGGCATCCTGGGGGTGCAGCTCGACCGCCGTCAGCCGGTCCTGGCTGCGCAGGAGATGGCGAACGATCAGCGGCGAGCCGGGATAATGCTTGAGGCCGCCGTCGGGATTTTGCGCGCGCACCGCTTCCAGATAGGGCTGAAGCAGCGCCGCCGCCTGCGGCTCGAGCGTCGCCTCGGTGAGCCGGCCGATGCCGCCCTGCCACTCACCGGTCTTGCCGGCTTCGACCGAGGCAAGATCATAGCGGCCGATGCCGGCATGGGTGTCGATGACCCGAAAAGCCTTGTCCTTCTGCTTGAGATATTCGACGAGGCGCGCGAGCACGGCATGCTTGACGACATCGGCGAAATTGCCGGCGTGGTAGGCGTGGCGATAATTCATGCCGGCCTCACTTTAGTAAGCATGATGTCGTCCGAAAACCGCTTCACACTTTTCGGCATCATGCTCGTGGCGAACCGTTGCGGCCCCAGCGCGGCGGTGGCGGCTGCGAATTGGGATTCTGCGGGTGGCCTCCGTCGCGGCGGCCGAAGACGAGCGACAGCACCAGCCCGGCAAGGCCGACGCCCATCAGCGTGTAGCCGGCCGGCTCAGCGCGTTCGTCGATCGAGCCGGTGCCGGCGCGCAGGACGAGATCGACCGCGCGCATGTCGATGCCGTCGGCATCGCCGGGGCCGACGGTGAAGACGTAAGGGCCAGGCGTGACCCTGTCGATGACGCCGGCCTCGTCGCGAAAGATCTTGTCGGTCAGTTGCGGGCTGGCCTGGCGCGGATTGTCGGTGTCATTGAAAGAGAGCGCCGAGGCCAGCGCGGTGCGGCCGCCGCTCGCCGCGGTCAGCGTCAGCACGGTGCGCTGCTGGCCCGCGACCTGCTCGGCCCGCGCGGTCAAGTCGACCAGCACCCGCACCGGCGCGTCGCTTGCGGCGAGCTGCACAGTGACCGGCCGGAAGCGGCCGCCCTCATAGACCCGGTAAGTGCCGATGGCGTGGCCGGAAAAGTTGCTCATCGCCCAGGGATAGAAGATGCCGATGGCGGCGCCGGCGACGAGGAGAAGGACAGAGAGGAAGCGCATTCAGACCCTTGGCTGTTTCGTACGGCTGGCGGCTGTCCGCCCTACTTTTTTGACGCAATTCCGGACGGAAAACCGCCCACACTTTTCCTGGAATTGCTCTAGCGGTTTTCGTTTCGGGCAGCTTCGCGAACCCGCTCCATCTCGTCCAGAAACATTTCCAGGCCAAGCTCGAATGTCTTGTCGAAGCCGGCGCTGCCGAAATAGGCCCCGGCCTTCACAACGCTCGGATAGTCGCGCGCCAGTTCCTCGTCGCTGACCGTGGTGACGGCCGAAGGTCCCTTGGCGTAGCCGGCCGTCTCGTCGAGGATCGCGCCCATCAGATAGTAGCCGGCGGCGCGGAACAGGCGGGCGCTGAGCTCGGGGCCGAAACCGCCGTCCTCGAACAGGCCGATAATGGCGTTGAGCTTCGCAAGGCAGGGCGGCGAGTTCATGCGGTAGACGACGATGAAGGGCGCGAAGGCCGGGTGCTCGGTGGCGACACGGCGGAATTCCTGCATGCCGATGCGGGCCCGTTCGCGCCAGGGCAGATCGCCGCCAGGGATGACGAGCCCGCTCATCTGGCGGTCGACCAGCGCCTCGTAGAGATGCGCCTGCGAGGGAAAGTGGTGATAGATGCTCATCGCCTCGCAGCCGAGCCTGGCGGCGAGCTTGCGCATCGAAAAGCCGGACAGCCCTTCCCGCTCGATCACCTCGAAGGCAGCATCCTCGATCATCTCGCGGGAGAGCTTTCCGCGGGGGCGCTTTTTTTTGCTCGATGCATCCATGGCGGCGCTTGACAACTTACACTGTAAGGTTCATCGTTCGCATACCTTACATCGTAAGGCTAACAAAAACCAGAGGAGAACATCATGTCAGTCATTCGCATCGTCTCAGCTGTGCATTTCTGCCTTCGTTCCGCCTCGCTCATCGCCGCCGCCGGCATGTTTGCCGTGGCGTTCGCTTCCGCGCCTGCCCGGGCCGATGATTACGACGCCACCCTCAAGGACATCCAGTCGACGATGGGCGGCGTGCCGAGCTTCGTCAAACAATTCCCGAAAGCCGGTCTGCCTGGCGCCTGGGCCGAGGTCAAGGCCATCGAGCTCAGCGACAAGACGGCGCTGACGCCGAAGGAGAAGTCGCTGATCTCGCTGGCGGTCGCGGCGCAGATTCCCTGCAGCTACTGCATCTGGTCGGACACCGAAAACGCCAGGCACGCCGGCGCCACCGACCAGGAGATCCAGGAAGCCGTCGCCATGGCGGCGCTGACGCGTCACTGGAGCACCATCTTCAACGGCATGCAGGTCGATTTCGACCAGTTCAAGAAAGAGATGGGCGGAGAGTAAAGCCTTATCTCGACACAACTTGTCTGGCAAAGCGGGCGGGCGCGAACCTCGCCCGCCTTTCGCTGTCGATCTGGGCTCCAACCAAGCTTATGGATTCGCCGCCGCCGCTGCTCTATAGGAACAGCGCCTTGTTAAAAGCCGGCACAAATCCGATATCGGACCGGCGCCGGCCGGGCAGACATTGGAGAGTTGCCTCTCCGCAGGCCCTCGAATAGCGCCCGTCCCGAACTGGCGGCCCATTGGAGACCTTGTTGAAGCGAGCGATATCGATAGTCGTCACCCTGGCGCTGCTGGCATGGCTTGCCAGCGACCAGCGCTGGAAGATGGTTGGCGATGCATTTGCCTCGATTACTCCCGCCGCCTTCCTGGCGGTCGCGGCAGCGCTGTTCGTCACCTATGTGCTCAGGGCGCTGCGCGTCTGCGACGAGTTCCGCGACGATGTGAACGGCCGCTTCGGCGCCGCGCTGCGCATCATCCTGATCCACAATGCCATGATCAATGTCGTTCCCTTCCGCGGCGGCGAGACGGCCTTCCCGATCCTGTTGCGTCAGGTGTTCGGCGTGTCGATCGTGCGCGCCAGCGCCTCTCTTCTCTGGTTCAGGCTGCAGGACGCTTTCGTCGTCGGCGTGCTGGCCTGCCTCGTATGGCCGGGCCTCCATCTGGCGCTGCGGGCCGCCGGCATTGCGGCGCTGATCGCCGCCGCCTGGTACCTGCCGCGCTGGGCCCGCGCGCCGCACAACTGGACAGCCGGCGGCAGGATCGTCTCCAAGCTCGGCAAATTGCGAGACATCTTCACCGAGGCGACGGGGCGCTCGCGCTATGGCTGGTGGTGGACGATCGCCAACTGGGCGCTGAAGCTCGGCGTGCAGGGCTGGCTGCTCGCCATGCTGCTCAACACCTCGTTCCAGACCGCCTTTCCCGGCGCCGTCGGCGCGGAAGCAGCCGCCATCCTGCCGGTGCAGGGCGTCGCCGGCTTCGGCACCTATGAGGCGGGCGCCGCCGCGGCGCTGCTCTATTCCGGCGTTGCCATGAAGGACGGCTTGCAGGCGGCGCTCGCGCTGCATCTCTTCATCCTGTGCTCGGCGGTCGCAACCGGTGCGATCGCCTGGCTGTTCCCCTCGAAATCGACGCTGCCGGAAAACCCGGCGGCGGGACCGGCAAGGAAATGACCGCCATGAACGTGCTTCCCATCCCCGCATCGGGATTGCCCGAGGGCGCCGTCATGCCCGAGCACAAGCTCTCCATCGTCATCCCGATGTATAACGAGGCCGACAATGTCGAGCCGCTGCTTGTGCGCATCCATCAGGCGATGGAGAACTACAGCCAGCCATGGGAGGTGGTGCTGGTCGACGACGGCAGCACCGACGCCACCCCCGCCGAGATCCGCCGGCTGGCGGCGCAATACGGACCGCATGTGCATGGCGTGGAGCTGGTGCGCAACTACAAGCAGACCGCCGCCATGCAGGCCGGCCTCGACGCCGCGCGCGGCGATGTCATCGCGACGCTCGACGGCGACCTGCAGAACGACCCCTTCGACATTCCGCGCATGGTCTATCGCCTGCTGACCGAGGATCTCGACCTCGTCGCCGGCTGGCGCAAGGACCGCAAGGAAGGGTTCTGGTTGCGCCGCCTGCCGTCCCGCATCGCCAACAGGTTGATCGCGCGGGTCACCGGCGTTAAGCTCAAGGACTATGGCTGCAGCCTGAAAGTGTTCCGCGGCAGCGTCATCCGCAGCGTGCGGCTCTATGGCGAGATGCACCGCTTCATCCCGGCGTGGCTCGCGACGGTGACGACGCCGCGGCGCATAGCCGAGGAAGTGGTGACCCATCACGCCCGCATCCACGGCCAGTCGAAATACGGCATCTCGCGTACCTTCCGTGTGGTGCTGGACCTCGTCTTCATGTTCTTCTTCCTGCGCTATCGCACGCGTCCCGGCCATTTCTTCGGCGGCATCGGCATCGTGCTCGGCGTGCTCGGCTCGCTGATCCTGGCCTATCTCTTCGCGATCAAGGTTTTCTGGGGGCAGGACATTGGCACCAGGCCGATGCTGATCACCGGCTTCTTCCTGGTGATCGCCGGGTTGCAGGCTGTAACCTCGGGCGTGCTCGCCGAGATGCTGTCACGCGTCTATCTGGAGGCCAACGGCGCGCTCGCCTATGTGGCGCGGCCGCAGCCCGCGCATGGCGAGGGTGACGGCTGGCACTGGCCGAGCAAGGCGGCGGCAGTTGAAATACCGAAGACGCGTCGGAAGTGACCGGGCTGGCTGGCCGGCAGTGGCGGCATTGCCAATCGCATTGATTTCGCGCAACGGTCCTCCCAAGGAACGACCGCGAATGAGCGATGCCGGGGGCTGACGGAACCATCCTGATAACCGGCGCACGCGCGCCGGTGGCGCTGCATCTGGCGCGCCTTGTCCACGGCGCCGGTCGCAGGGTGATCCTGGCCGACACGCCGGCGCGGCCGATCGCGGCGGCGAGCAAGGCCTGCGCGCGCCACCACCGCCTGCCGCCGCCGCGCTTCGAACCGCAGGCCTATGCGAATGCGGTGGAAGCGCTGATAAGGGCTGAAGGCGTCGAACTGGTCATCCCGACCTGCGAGGAAGTCTTTCACCTTGCGCTGGCCTGGCGCGGCAGGACCATGCCGGGAAAATTGTTCGCCCCCGACATCGGATTGCTGGCGCAGGTCCACAACAAGCACAGCTTCATCCGGCTTGCCGAACAGCTCGGCTTGGCGGTGCCGGAGACGACGCTTCTCAATTCCCGCGACGATCTGCAGTCGGTGCGCGGCCACTCGCGCGACCTGGTGTTCAAGCCGGTCTGGTCGCGCTTCGCCAGCCATGTCCTGCTGCGGCCGACACCGGATTTCCTCGATGCGATCGCGCCCTCGCCCGCCATGCCCTGGGTGGCGCAGCGTTTCGTCGAGGGCGAGGAGATCAGCGCCTATGCGGTGGCGCGCGAGGGACGGCTCAAGGCGCTGGCGCTCTACCGTTCTCCCTATCGCGCCGGCAAGGGCGCCGGCATCTTCTTCGAGCGGGTCGAGGACGATGCGGTGCGCGAACTGGTCGAGCGCATCGTCGCCGGAACCGCATGGACCGGGCAGATCTCCTTCGACCTGATGCGTGAGCCCAATGGCCGCGTGCTGCCGCTGGAATGCAATCCGCGGGCGGTCAGCGGCCTGCATTTCTTCCGCGATCCGGCGCGGTTTGCCGCTGCTGTGCTTGGCGGCGGTCCGGAAGTCAGGCCGGACGTCACTGCGCCGCAAACAGTGCGGCTCGCGATGTGGATCTATGGGCTGCCGGCGGCGCTGCGTGCGCGAGCGCTCGCTCGCTTTCGCGAGGCGATGCGCGGGAGCGAGGAGTTGCTAGACTGGCCCGGCGATTCAGCCCCGGTCAGGGCGCAATGGACGGCGCTGGCGGAGATCGCCGGGATGGCGTGGCGTGAGCGGATCAGCCTGCAGGCGGCGTCGACGCGGGATATCGAGTGGAACGGGCCGGGTTCGGGCTAGGCAGACTGTAGAAGTCGGCGGGACAGCGCCCCCCTTTGTCCTACCGGACATCTCCCCCACAAGGGGGGAGATCAGCAGTTTCGGCGCCTAGCTCATCTTGCAATGTCGGCGATTGGCGAAAGCCGGTGCGACAGCCAATCTCCCCCCTCGTGGGGGAGATGGCCGGTAGGACAGAGGGGGGCGCGAAGGAACGCGGCCTATCCTTCTTCAGCAGCAAACAATCACAATTCGATCTCGTGCACCCTGGCCTCGCTCGCTGCTCCCGGCATCCTGCCCTCCATGATCGCCGCTATGTCGCGGCGCAGGAAATCGAGCGGGCCGATGACCGGCAGAGCCAGTGGCGCGAAACGGGCACTGTCGCTTGCCGATTTCAACACCCGGCGGTCCTGGTGCAGCGCGATGGTGAAGAGCGGCTTGAAGGCCAGCGCCTTCAGCTCGCCGAGCAAGCCCTGGCGCCGGCCGATCAGCCAGCCGACGCCCTCGACGGTGCGCTCGTCGGCCTGGCGCAGATGGAAGGTGGTGGCCAGAACCAGCCCGTCCTTGCCCCAATATTCGAGCTCGGCGATGCCGGGATGGCGAAAGCGGCCGATAGTCCTGGCACGCTCGCCTTCCAGCAGCCGGCTGATCAGGCCCTGCTGGCGGTCCTCGCCGGTGTAGCTCGCCTCGACCCAGCCCTCGCCGCCCGTCACCTCGACCCGCACCAGACGGCGTTTCGAGGTGAGGCCGCGCAGCAGGCCCTTATGGGTGAAATGGGTATGGGTGGCGTCGAGGATGTTTTCCGCCGCATCGATGACCGTCGACTGCGTCGACGAGCGCACGCGCCGCACGATGATATCCTTGCCCTGCATGCAGTGCAGGTAGGGCTCGCCCCGCGGCGTGCCGGACGAGATGAAGACCACCCCGTCGCGCTCGATCGCGGCATAGCGGCGGACGCGGTAATGCGGCATGGCGCCGACATGGCCGGGGATCGCCGTGCAGCGTCCCTCGCCGTCATAACGCCAGCCGTGATAGGGGCATTCAATCTCGCCGCCGACCACCTTGCCGGTCGACAGCTCGACCAGCCGGTGCGGGCAGCGGTCGAACAACGCGGCGACACCTTGCGTCGAGCGGAACAGCACCAGGGGCTCGCCGTCGAAAAGGACACGCTTCGGCCGCTTGCCGATATCCGCGGACAGCGCCACCGCCTGCCAATGAGCTTCCGCGCGGCGCTCGCTCACAGTTCGAACCTCCTGAGCAGGGGAATGCCGACCCGCGCCAGCACCGTTTCCATGACACGGATCACCACGCGCCGGCGAAGCGGGAGATGCCCGGCATAGACGGCGTTGTATTCGATCGCCGCGACCGCGCCGCGCCGGCGTTTGAAACCGGCGGCGCCCGCGCTCATGTTGAAGAACAGGCCGCGCGACGTGGCGTGGTCCTGCGCCACCGCCATCATCATGCGGTAGAGCCCGTCGGCCGCCGGCAGGCTGGTGTCGTAGCCGACGATCGGCTGGGTCAACGTGCGGCCGTTTTCGAACAAGCCGGTGACGGCGACCAGCTCGCCGCCGGGCCGGCGCAATCCCGCCAGGCTGATGATGCCGCGCCGGTGCATCCCGGCGATATAACGGGCCGTGTAGTGCGGATTGAGCGGCGTGTATTTGTCGAGGTAGAGCATATCGTAGAGTTGCTCGGCGCGGGCATAGTCAGCCTCGCTGAAATCGCCGTTTCCGACCCGCTCGAACGGTGTCGCGCGCAGGCGGGCGCGATCGCGCTTCATGTCGCGCGTCATGGCGGGCGCGGCGCTGCGGTCGGCGAAGATGTAGATCTGGCGCGCCGCCAGCATGCGGAACCCCTCGGCCTTCAAGACGGCAATCGTCGCCGGATCGGCGATATCGTTCAACGAACGGATGACGATGGCGCGATCGGGGAAACGCGCGGTCAAGGCCGAGCGCAGCGACGCGACTGTCGGCCGGTCGAGCAGCGGCACCGGATTGGTCGAATAGAGCCAGTTGTTGACCTGCGCCTGATGGTCGAGGCCGCTTGCTCTGACCAAAGGCGCGCAGGCCCTGATCAGGGCGTTCAACACGCGCCGCAGCAGCGGATGGGCGGCGAAGTTGCGCGTCTCGTCGATCGCGTAGTCGATATAGGCGCTGGTCGGGCAGCAGATATAGCAGTTGGGCGCATCATCGGCATCGTTCAGCGTCAGCGGAAAAACGCGGCCGGCAATTTCGAAGGTCTCCACCTTCGTCTTGAGGTTGGCGATGAGATCGCGCACCGGCACTTCGTTGAAGAGGCTTACGAAAGCCGCGACCTTCGCCGGCTTGTTCTCGACGCGGTCGGCCTGCACGCACCTTGCCATCGTCGCCGCGCCTGTCATCGCGCCAGCTCCAGGCGGCATTCGACGCGGCGCAGCTTGCGGCCTGTTTCTAACGGCAGCGACGCGCGGACCAGCGTTATGGTGGCGGCCGCCTTTCGTATTTCCACGAGCGCGCGAACCGCCTGATGCGCGGCCACCGCCGCATCGTCCGGGAGCGTCGGCGGAAGCCTGAGCTCGATGCTCTCCGGCCCGGTCTGGAAGAGGCGGAAATCGTCGATGCGGCGATCGGCTTTGAGCACGGCGTTGCGCAGCACATCGGGCGTGACCAGGATCGGGCCGTCCGGCGACGTGAATCGGAAAGCATCGTCCATGCGGCCGACGATCTCGTCGACGCAGCGCAACGGCGAACCGCAGCGGCAAGGTTCTTTGGACAAGCGCAACACGTCGTTCATCCTGTAACGGGCCATTATCTGTGTCCGTCGGCGAAAGGCCGTCACCAGCGGCGTCACCAGCCCCTCGCCCGCCGGCTCGAATTCGAAGAAGACGGAGTCTTCCGCCAGATGCAGTCCGCCCTGCCTGCAGGTCACGGCGAACAGGCCTTCGGTCGCCATGTAGATCTGGTCGAGCGGCAGTCGGAAGAAATTCTCGATAACCGGACGGTCGACCGGATCGAGCGTTTCCGCTGCCGAGAAGACGCGCTTCGGACGCAGCCGAAATCCCTCGTTTGCGAAATGGCGCAGGATCTTGGGCGGCGCGATGACGACCGTCGGGTCAAAGGCTTCGAGCGCGCCGCGCCAGCTTTCCGGCCCTTTCGTTAGGTCGAAGAAGGCAAGCTTGATCAGGTGCGATGTGCGGGCGCTGTCGTAAAGCCCGGTGTTCTGCGGCAGGATGACGGCGACACGCATGCCGCGCCAGACAAGATCAGGCGCCGCCTTGGCGAGGATCGTTCCCAGCCAGCGATATTTTTCGGCTTCCGAGATCACGAACAGGCCGCGATTGCCGGAGGTCCCTGTGCTGGCGCCGACGGTGAGCGCGCCGGCGCGGCCGTCACGCGCCAGGGCCGCCCAGGCTTGCGCGGCGGTGAGGCCATGGATGTTGAAATCCTTGAAGCGCGCCATCACCAGCGCCTTGTCGGTGACCGGCAGATCGGCAAGATTCGCCGGCGCCTTGCCGTAAAAGGGCGCGCGCGGCAGGTCACTGTCGAGGAAGTGCCGCAAGGCGCCCGCCTGCCAGCGATCGAAATCCGCACGGCTCTTCCGCGACACCCAGCGCGTCAGGGCGAAAGACGCTGCCGCTTCCGCCAGCCCGTTCATGAAACCTCCAGCGCGAGGTCATAAGGCGTCGGCGCGGGATCATGGCAGAGCATCACCTCGCCGCCCGTGCTGAGGAAGCGGCGCAGCATGGCGCTGGTCGGCTCGATCGCGGCCGCGTCCTCGGCGATCAGGGTGGCCGGGAAACCGGGCGTGCGGTTCTCGATCAACGCGGCAAGCAGCCATTGCACGTCGACGGCGTAGAGCAGCGGGCGGTCGAGGCCATTGAACAACAGGCCGAACTGGCCATCGGCGTGGCCTGGAAGATCGACCGCGGTGACGCTGCCGTCGCCGAAGAGATCCGTGCCGCCCGGCATGTCGCCGAGAGGCTCGGTGCGCGGCTTGCCGGATAGTCCGTCGAGCCGCGACTCGAAGTCGGCGGGAAACAATTCGGTGAAGACGCCATGGCGCAAATTCTGGCGCGGCGTGCGCGCCTTGACCCGCGCCCAGGCGGTGTCGCTGGCGATGAAACGCGCGTTGCGGAACAGCGACAGGCCGGAAATGTGGTCGGCGTGAAAATGCGTGACGATGACTGTGCGGATATTGTCAGGCGACAGGCCGAAACGGCGCAGCACCGACAGAACCTGCTCGTCGGCATTGAGCTGAGGTTTCAGCAGCGCGCCGTAGAGCCGAAGCATGCGGCCGCGCCGCTCGCCGCTCAGCGCTTCCGGCGTGTAGCCGGTGTCGACCAGCACCGGTCCGGCGGCGGGGTGAAAGAACAGCCCGTAGCGGACACGCAGCCTGACGCTTTGCCAGGTGCCGCCGCGCAGGATCAGCCGCTCGGCGGCGTTGACCCAGGCGCTGTTGGCGAAGACGACCTTCATGGCCTGGCCCCGCCAGCAAAGGTGCGGTCGAGCCCTTGCTCGAACGAGATCTTCGGCGCCCAGCCGAGAACGCGTTTCGCATTGGAAATATCCAGGCTCTGCGCATAGGCGAAGAGACCGAGCCCATAGCGGGTGACTGGCGGCTCGGGCCGGCCGGGCAACCGCAGCGCCACCGCTTCCATCAAGCCCGCCGCCAGCATCGCCGGCGCGAGCGGCATCGGCCGCCAGCGCGCGTGCAAGCCGGCGCGGATACAGGCCGCGTCGGCGATGCGGCGGACCGGCAGCATCTCGCCGCCGGAGATGTTGAAGATCCGACCCTCGGCTTCGCCAGGTGCGGCGAGCGCCGCCATCACCGCATCGACGACATCGTCGACAAAAGTGAGGTCGATGGCCGCACGGCCGTCGCGAAACAGCGGCAGCGGCCGTCTTTTCGCCGCCTTGATCAGGCGCGGCAGCAACGCCCGATCGCCCTTGCCGTAGATGCCGCGCGGCCGCAGCACCACAGGATGAACATCGGGCTGGCCGAGCACGATCCTTTCGGCCTCGCGCTTGGTGCGGGCATAGTGATTGACCGGCTCCGGCAGGGCCGCGTCCTCGGCAAGGCCAAGCTGGTCGCGGAAGGCGAAGCAGACGGACGGGCTGGAGATGTGGACGAAACGGCTGACGCCCTGCCGCATGGCGAAATCGACAAGGTTGCGCGTTGCCGTGACATTGGCCGCCTCGAAATCCGCGAGGCGTCCGAAGGGCGACGAAAGCGCCGCGCAGTGGATGATCCGCTCGACCCTGCCCAGCCTGGGGTCGAGGGCGGCATCGAGCGGCTGCGCCAAATCGTGACGGATGATGCGATGGCCGGCCGCTTCGAGCGCCGCGCAGCGCGCTTCATCGCGGCCGAGCCCGAGCGCCAGCGTGCCGGAAGCGGCCAACCGCTCGAGCACATGGGAGCCCAAGAACCCGCTTGCGCCGGTGACGAGGACGGCCATCGCTCAGACCTCCAGCGCCATGCCGCCGAAGGAGACGCCGGCGGACGTACCGAGGAAGAGCAGCTTCATGCCGGACGCCACGCGGCTCTCGCGGCGCGCGACGTCGAGCGCGAAGGGCATGGACGCGGCGATCTGGTTGCCGAAGCGGGCAGAGATGTCGACCAGCTTTTGCGGCGCAAAGCCGGTCTGGCGCGCCATATGCGCAAGCGCGAAGGGGCTCGCCTGATGCGGCACGACGAGATCGACATCCTCCCGCTGCCAGCCGGCGCGCTCGAGCAGAGTGTCGACGAAGCCGTTGAAGTGGCGCGCGGTGAGCCGGAACAGTTCCTTGCCGTCCATGTGGAACAAGCTGTGCGCGGCGAACGCTTCCGGTTCCTTGCGGAAATCGAAGCGCGTGCCGCCCGAACCGATGCCGCAGGCTTCCCAGCCGGAAGGATAGGTGCGCATCAGGCTCGCCGCCACCTTGCCCTCGCCAGGCCTGGCCTTGCGCAGCACAGCCGCCGCAGCGCCGTCGCCGAAGAGCGCGGCGATCTCCGGCGCGTCCTGCCACGGCAGCGCGCGCGAGGCGACTTCGGATGAAAAGACCAGGGCCGTCTCGCATTGCCCGGCCTCGATCATGCGGCCCGCGGTTTCGAAAGCGGTTAGGAAGCCAAGGCAGGTGCTGTTGACGTCGAAGGCGGCGGCCGAGCCGTCCGCCAGCCCGAGGCGCTGCATGACCAGCGGCGCGGTCGCCGGCAGCGGCTGGTAGGGCACGCCGCAGCCGCCGACGATCAGATCGACGGCGCTGGGATCGAGGCCGGCATCGGCAAGTGCAAGGCCCGCGGCCATGCAGGCGAGGTCGATCTGCGATTCGGTTTCGCAGACATAGCGCTCGACGACACCGGTTGCGGTTTCGAGCGTGCCCTTGCCGAGGCCGAGCCGCTCTTCCAGCGCGCGCGTCGTCACCCGCTCAGCCGGTACCGCCCTGCCGGTTCCGACGACCTTGATCCGCATTCCCCCCTCGCCGCATGAGTTCGGCTCTATCTAGCGCAAAAACTGGCGTGGGGCGACGGCCATCACCGGCGACTGGTGACGACGTTTGATCGCAAATAATTCTGCGATAAGAATGCGATCCTACAGGGGGTGAGATATGGCTAATTCTTTTTCTCGCTTTATTTCTTCTGTCTTCGGGAATTCTGTTTCGAAGCCAAATGCAGACGCTGCCGGAAGCCCGTGGCCGGACGGTCTCCAGTATCTGTTTATCAAGCCATCCAAGAAGGATGTCTGGGAGGCGCTGGACGGCTGGAAGTGGATTGGGCTTGATGGCCTGGAGCCCGCCGCAGTCTCTGCATTCGGCGACATTTTCTTCCGGGCTCCCGATGGTTCCGTCAAATTGCTGGACATGATCGGAGGCCGATTGACCCAAGTGTCAGAAACGTGGCCGGCGGTTATAGCCCAGCTCGCCGATCCTGATCGTCGCGACGAACTGTTGCTGGCTGGCTTAGCGGCGGCGGCACGAAAGAAGGGATTGGTCTTGGCGGACGGCGAATGTTACGATTTCGAAACGCCACCCGTACTCGGTGGCGAAATGTCCGCTGAGCAAATCAACAAGACTTTCTTCGTGGTCAAAGTGCACATAGCCGGCCAGATTCACCGGCAAGTAAAAGACCTCCCGCACGGTACGAAGATCAACAAAGTGACGATCGGCGATCGCTGACGTTCACGCCTTGCGCTCCCATCGCCGGTCCGGCGTCTGCTGCCAGTAGGTCACGGCGTGACCGGCTTCCTTCATCGTCTTCCAATGGCCGCGCGCGGCTTCGAGCTGTGCCGCGTCATGGCCGTCGAACAGGAAGACGGCGCGCTCGTAGCCCGACAGCTCGGGCGGGTTTGCGCCGTCGACCAGGAAGCGGATCTGCGCGGCATTCTGGTTGCCCTCGCTTGTGGTGAGCAGGATCGGCTGCTCGGCCGGATAGGCCTCGCGGTCGGTGGCATGCGCCAGGAAGGAATCGTCGCGAAAAGTCCACAGATGCTGGTCGAGCGCGTCGCGCCGCTCTTCCGTGCCGGTCTGCACCACCGCGCGCCAGCCGCGCTCGACGCTGCGCTCGAGCAGGCCGGGCAGCGCCTCCTCGAGCGTCGATTCGGTCAAATGGTAGAACAGGATGTCGGCCATCCCCTACCCTTCGTAGTGATCGCGCACCAGCCTATCGAGCAGTCTGACGCCGAAGCCCGAACCCCAGGACTGGTTGATCTCGCTCGACGGCGCGCCCATCGCGGTGCCGGCGATGTCGAGATGCGCCCAGGGCGTTTCCCTGACGAAGCGCTGCAGGAATTGCGCCGCGATGATGGCGCCGCCATAACGGCCGCCGATGTTCTTCATGTCAGCATTCTTGGAATCGATCAGCTTGTCGTATTCGGGGCCGAGCGGCATGCGCCAGAGCCGCTCCTGGCTGGCTTGGCCGGCGCCGAAGAGCCTGCCCGCCAACTCGTCGTTGTTGGAGAACAGGCCGGCATAATGCTGCCCGAGCGCGACCATGATGGCGCCGGTCAGCGTCGCCAGATTGATCATGAATTTCGGCTTGAAGCGGTCGTTGGTGTACCAGAGCGCGTCGGCCAGCACGAGGCGGCCTTCGGCGTCGGTGTTGAGCACCTCGATCGTCTGGCCCGACATCGAGGTGACGATGTCGCCGGGGCGCTGCGCGTGGCCGTCGACGGCGTTCTCGACAAGGCCGATGACGCCAACCACATTGGCCTTGGCCTTGCGCGCGGCGAGCGCATGGATCAGCCCGGTGACGGCGGCCGCCCCGCCCATGTCACCCTTCATGTCCTCCATGCCGGAGGCCGGCTTCATCGAATTGCCGCCGGTATCGAAGGTGACGCCCTTGCCGATGAAGGCAAGCGGCGCGTCCTTGGCCTTGCCGCCGTTCCAGCGCATCACCACCAGGCGGGCGCCGCGTGGCGAGCCTTGGGCGACACCGAGCAGCGAACCCATGCCGAGCTTCTTCATCTCTTTTTCGGTGAGGATCTCGACCTCGACGCCGAGCGTCTCCAGCGCCTTGACGCGTTCGGCGAAGTCGACGGGCCCAAGCACATTCGCCGGCTCGTTGACGAGGTCGCGCGCCAGCAGCACGCCCTCGACCACCGCTTCCTCGCCGGCAAAGGCCTTCTTCGCGGCAGCCGGATCGGCGCAGTGGATCGTGACCTTGGCGGGCTTCGCCGGCTTCGCGTCGGATTGGCCGTCGTCCTTGTCCTTCCTGGTCTTGTACTTGTCGAAGGCGTAGCTGCGCAGCAGGATGCCGGCGGCAAGGCTCGCCGCCTGGCGGCCATCGGCCTGCAAGTCCGGCAAATCGAGGATGACGGCCACCTCGGTCGCCTTGCGCAGCGAAGCGGCGACAGTGCCGCCGAGCTTCAGCCAGGAATTGTCGTCGAGGGCCGACACCTTGCCGGCGCCGATCGCCACCAGCCGGTCGACGGACGTTCCTTCCGGCGCCAGCACCTCGGCGGAACTCGCGAACTTGCCGGAAAAATCGGCGACCGGAAACGCGCGAGCCAGCGCACCGGCGGGATCGCAGGCCTTCGCCACCTCGCCGAGCCCCCCGCCGTCGGCAGCGAACACGAAGACGCTGCCCTTTTTCGGCACGGCGAATTTGGCGAAAGAAATGGATGGTCTCAACGTCATCAGGTCCTGCTTTCGGGGATGGCCGTAAGGTGCCGGCAAAGGTAATTTTCAGCGAGCTAGGGGTTTGGCAAGCGTGCGCGACATTTGGTCGTTTTCAGCCATTTGGCAAGACTTTGGCCGAAATCGCTGCCTATATCAGCGCCACCATAGACAAAGGATTCGCCTCGGCACGACCTTAGCTTGCTGCCGCAACCTGCTGTTAACCATCGATGTTTTGCATTTCTTATTCATTGGCGCGGAGACTCCGCCGCGCCGGGGCATGTGGCGTGGGGCGACAAACCGGAGCGAGCCGCCTATGACGCAGTTGTGCGGGCGACGCCGGATCACTACCTTGTCGGCGGGCATGATGCCGTTCGGCAAAATCGAGAAAAGCCTTCATGAAGGTCGTTGAACGCTACATCATGCGCCGCGCGCTGACGATGTTCCTCGCCGCGCTGGTCTGGACGCTGGCGATCGTGTGGACGACGCAGGTGCTGGCCAAGATCGACCTCGTCACCGACAACGGCCAGTCGGCGCTGACCTTCTTCGAGGTCGCGGCGCTGATCATTCCCTCGATCATCCCGATCGTGGTGCCGTTCGCCCTGGTGGTGGCGGTGGCGCAGACGCTGAGCGCCATGAATACCGATTCGGAGCTCGCCGTGCTCAGCGCCGCGGGCGCCTCGCGCTGGACCATCGCGCGGCCGATCCTGCTCCTCGCAATCGCAGCTTGCGCCTTTTCCTTCATCGTCGACAACGCCATCGACCCCTATGCCAGGCAGAAGAACCGCCAGCTGGTGGCGGCTTCGCGCGCCGACCTCGTGTCGCTGATCATCCAGGAAGGCACGTTCCGCAAGATCGACGAGGGCCTCTACCTGCAGGTCGGCGAGCGGCTTCCCGGCAACCGGCTGGGCGGCATCTTCGTCGCCGATTCACGCGAGGAAGGCGCCAGCCTCACCTACTACGCCAAGACCGGCAGCATCGTCGAAAAAGGCGACGAGAAGGTGTTGATGATGAATGACGGCGTCATCAACCGCAAATCGGTCACCGGCGACCTCTCGGTCATCCGCTTCACCTCTTACGCCTTCGACATGTCCGCCTTCCTGTCGGCGGCGAACGACATCACGCTTTTGCCCAAGGACCGCACGACGGCGTATCTGCTCAACCCCGATCCCAACGACAAGATGTTCCAGCGCGAACCGGGCAGCTACCGCGCGGAGCTCAACCAGCGCTTTGCCGAGTGGTCCTATTCGCTGGTGTTCGCGCTGATCGCGCTGGCCGTCGCGGGCGATGCGCGCTCGCATCGCGAAGCACGCATCAATCCGTTGATCACGGCGATCGCGATAGCGCTTTTCGTGCGATGGCTGGGCTTCTTCGCCGCCGGCAAGGCCGACCGGGTCTCGTACTACATCTACCTGCTCTACGGCATACCGCTGATTGCGTCCGCGGTTTCGATCTGGTTCATCGTCTCGTCCCGCACCATGGAATTGCCGGTCAGCTGGGCGGACTGGCTGACCAACCTCGCCAAGCGCGCCAGCGACAACTGGACGGCATTCAAGCTGTGGCTCACGCGGCGCACTTCCGGCCAGGGAGCCTGACCATGGGCTGGACGCTTGGCCGCTATTTCTTCTTCCGCTACGTCTCGATCACCTTCTGGTTCTTCCTGGGCCTGCTGGCGCTGGTGTTCCTGATCGATTTCACCGAGCTCTCCGGCCGCACGACCGGGCTGCCGGGGTTCACCTATGGCACGGCCTTCGCCATTTCGGCGCTCAGGATGCCGATGATCATGCTGCAGACGGTGCCGTTCGTCGGGCTGTTCTCGGCAATGGCGACGCTTGTGTCGCTCAACCGCCGCTACGAGCTGGTGATCGCGCGCTCGGCCGGCGTTTCGGCCTGGCAGTTCCTGTTTCCGTGCTGCGTCGGCGCGCTGATGTTCGGCGTGCTGTCGGTGGCCGTGATGAACCCCATCGCCGCGCATGGCTTTTCCTGGTCCGAGCAGATGGAGAACGATCTGCGGGCCGGCAAATCGAATGCCGTCACCACCAATGTCACGCCTTGGCTCAGGCAGAAAACCGAATCAGGCGACACCATCATCGGCGCCCGCGCCATCCTCAATCAGGGGCTGGAGATGGCGGACGCGGTGTTCTTCATCCTCGACCCGCAGGGCAACATCGCCGAGCGCAAGGACGCGGCCAAGGCCTTCCTGCGCGACGGCTACTGGGAATTGCAGGACGTCAAGGTCTTCAAGGGGGGCAATATCCAGACCCTGGTGGCCGACAAGGTGCCGACCAACCTCAAGCCGGAATTCGTTCAGGAGCGCCTGGCCCGCCCGGAAACCATCCCATTCTACGAGCTGCCGCGCAAGATCGAGGTTGCCCGTTCCTTCGGGCTCAAGGCAAATGCCTTCGCCATGCAGTTTGATTCGCTGGTGGCGTTGCCGTTCCTTCTCGTCGCCATGACGCTGATTGCTGCAACGGTTTCAATGCGATTTGCGCGAATGGGGCAGTCGGCAACGATGATTCTGGGTGGCGTCGTGGCCGGCTTTCTGCTTTATGTCGTTTCGGTACTGGTCAAGGCATTCGGTGTGGCCGGATTCGTTCCTACGGTGGTGGCTGCATGGGTTCCGGTCGTCGTGGCTATGTTCTTTGGGGTGACGTTTCTGCTATACAAGGAAGACGGCTAGTGAGGGAGGCGGTTTTGCGCAGCCATAGGCAGGCCGGTTTGGCACGCCTTTATGGGGCGACCGCCTTGGCATGTCTGTTCGCTTGTGCGGTGCCGATGGCACCCGCGCAGGCGCAGACCATCGCTGCCAAGCCCGTGCCGTCCGGCACGCAGATGCTGCTGGCCGCCGATACGCTTGTCTATGACAACGACCAGCATACGGTGACGGCCGTCGGCGGCGTGCAGATCGACTATGGCGGCAACAAGCTGGTCGCCCAGCGCGTGGTGTACAACCGCGACACCAAGCGCCTCGTCGCGAGCGGCGCCGTCGAGCTCATCAACAGCGACGGCACCAAGATCAATTCCGATCATATCGACATTACCGACGACTTCGCCGACGGGTTCACCAACGCGTTGCGCGTCGAGACGATCGACAAGGCCTATTTTGCCGCCGAGAGCGGCGAGCGCATGGGCGGCGTGCTGACCACCTTCCACAATGGCGTCTACACCGCCTGCGAGCCTTGCGAGGACAAGCCGGACAAAGCGCCGACCTGGCGCATCAAAGCACGCAAGATCATCTGGAACGGCGAGAAGAAGACGGTCCGCTTCGAAAACTCGAATTTCGAATTCTTCGGCTTCCCGCTTGCCTATCTGCCGGCCTTCGAGATCGCCGACCCGACGGTGAAGCGCAAGAGCGGCTTCCTGATCCCCGGCATCGTCTACAACAACCATCTCGGCGTCGGCGTCAAAGTCCCCTATTATTTCGCGCTGTCCCCGACCTATGACCTCACCGTCACCGGCAGCGGCTATACCAAGCAGGGCTTCCTCGGCGAGGCCGAGTGGCGCCAGCGCTTCAACAACGGCCAGTACACGCTGAAGATCGCCGGCATCAACCAGCAGGACCCGAACGCGTTCATCGGCACGGGCAACCGCTACACCGTTGATTCGGGCGAGCCCGGCGATCCGAACAAGTTCCGCGGCATGATGGGCACCACGGGCCAGTTCGCGATCAACGAGCGCTGGGACTTCGGCTGGGATGTGCTGCTGCAGACCGACAAGAATTTCTCGCGCACCTACAACATCGACGGCTACAGCGACCTCGTCCATCAGTCGTCGATCTATCTGACGGGCTTGAGCGACCGCAACTACTTCGACGTCCGCGCCATGCGCTTCGAGGTGCAGGAAGACACGCTCTCCAACGATCCCACGTCGCGCTCCGCCAAGCAACCCTGGGTGCTGCCGTCGCTCGACTATGCGTATATTCCCGACACGTCGGTGGCCGGCGGCCAGTTGTCGTTCAACGTGAACACGCGCGTGATCAGCCGCAACCGGCTGGACGCCGTGCTCGCCAATCCGGCCGACGACACTTCCATCAACAACGTGCGCGGCATCGAAGGCGAATCCAGCCGGCTCACCGCCGAGGCCGAATGGAAGCGCACCTTCACCACCGACGGCGGTCTGCAGTTGACTCCGCTGCTCGCCTTCCGCGGCGACGCCGGCTATGTCAACGCCAATCAGGCTTCGCTCGATGCCGTCAACCAGATGGGCACGAATCTCGGCCAAGACGTCGACATGCGCTCGTCGCTTGCCCGCTACATGGCGACCCTCGGTCTCGAGGCGCGGTGGCCGCTGCTGTTCTCGATGCCCAGCTCCAGCCATGTCCTGGAGCCGACCGCGCAGGTCTTTGTGCGTCCGAACGAGCAATATGTCGGCGGACTGGCCGTTCCGAACGAAGACGCGCAGAGCTTCGTCTTCGACGCCACGACGCTGTTCGAGCGCGATAAATTCTCCGGCTATGACCGGATCGAAGGCGGCACACGCGCCAATGTCGGCTTCCGCTATTCTGGCGCCTATGACAATGGCTGGGCCACGAATGCCATCTTCGGCCAGTCCTACCAGCTCGCTGGCGAGAACTCCTTCGCCGCGCCCGATCTCGTCAATGCCGGAGCCGAGTCCGGCCTGGACAAGCGGACCTCGGATTATGTCGGCCTCGTCGGCTTCAACAGCCCGAGCGGTTTCTCGGGTTCCGTGAGTGGGCGTTTCGACGAGCAGACATTCGAGGTCAGGCGCGCCGAAGTGAAGGCCGCCTATTCCAGCCTGCCGATATCGCTCAGCGCCAAATATGCCTTCATCGAGGCGCAGCCGCTCTACGGCTTCACCACCGACCGCCATGAAGTCACGCTCGGCGCCTCGACGCATCTGGCGCAGAACTGGCGGCTGTTCGGCACCGGCACCTACGACCTCCAGAGCAACGTGCTGGTCAAGGACGGGGTCGGCTTCGCCTACAACGATTCCTGCTTCACCTACATCATGACCTATTCGCAGACACGCGATACCGTAACCAAGGAAGTGTCGCAGAATATCGGCTTCAACCTGTCGTTCCGCACGTTGGGCGATTTCGGCTCGTCGACGAGCGCGATCGATACCATCCAGTAAACGAAGGCCGGTGCGCGGCCTGTGAGCCGCGCGCTGATGATGCTTGGTCTTGATTTGGAGCGTGAACCCCCGAAAATGCGGTGATTCTCGGGGCCATGCGCCGGCGACATCGTTTCGCCGCATAGGACAGGCATGGGGTCGGCTGCAGCGCGCAGGCGTTCGGAGGACGCGCGGCGCTGTCGTGCCGACAAATTGGGGCGGGGAAATTGGAAGGTAAGATGAGGAAATACCTGTTTTCGGCAGGATTGGCGCTTCTGGTGGCGGCGAGCTCGGTTTCGGTCACGGCTGTTGTGCGGCCGGCTTTCGCCGCGGAGATCAAATATGTCGTCAACGGCATACCGATCACCACCGGCGACATCGCGCACCGCGCCGCGTTCTTCAAGCTTCAGCATAAGAAAGGCGATGCCAAGGAGGAGATGATCGACCAGACGCTGCGGCTGGCCGAGGCCAAGCGGCTCGGCATCCACATCACCGATCAGCAGGTCGACGCCGCCTACCAGCGCTTCGCCTCGGGCAACAAGATGCCGCTGGCCAAGCTCGACGCGATCATGAGCCAGTCGGGCGTCACCAAGGAACACTTCAAGGAATTCATCCGCGCCCAGATGGCCTGGAACCAGGCGCTCAGCGCGCGCTACCGCTCCGGCGAGGGCGGCTCGGTGACCGAGCAGGACGCGGTGCGGCGCATGCTCGACAAGGGCGGCGCCAAGCCGACGGCGACGGAGTACATGCTGCAGCAGGTGATCTTCGTGGTTCCAGCATCGGAGCGCGCCGCCACGCTCGCCAAGCGCAAGCGCGAGGCCGACGCCATGCGTGCCCGCTTCAGCAGCTGCAACACCACGCGCGAATTCGCCAAGGGTCTGCTCGACGTCACCGTGCGCGATCTCGGCCGGGTGCTGGCGCCGCAATTGCCGACCGACTGGGCCGAGCAGATCAAGGCCACCAAGGTCGGCGGCGCGACACCGACGCGTGAGACCGAGCGCGGCGTCGAATTCATCGGCATCTGCTCCTCGCGCGAGGTCTCCGACGACAAGGCCGCGCAGATGGTGTTCCAGGCCGAGGGCAGCAGCGACAAGGACGCCGACGAGCTCAGCAAGAAATATGTCGCCGAGCTGCGGCAGAAGGCCAAGATCGTCGAACGCTAGAGCGTTTCACCGTTTCACGGAAACGGCGAACCGCTCTATCTCATTGTTTCAACGCAATTCCGGGGCGGAAAACCGCTCACATTTTTCCTGGAATTGCCCTGGAGCCGGAGCCATCAGGTTGGATCGGCCTGAATCCGTCTCCCAAATTCGAGAAATGGAACATGATGTCGTCCGAAAGCCGCAGCACATTTTTCGGCGTCATGCTCTGAGCGACAAGCATGCGATACCGCAGTCAGCCCACCCAATGAGCCCGCGCAAGACCGATGCGCCGCTGGCGCTCAGTGTCGGCGACCCTTCGGGCATCGGACCCGAGATCGCCATCGCCGCCTGGCAGGCGGGCGACAGCGCCGGGGTGCCGCCCTTCTATCTGCTGGCCGACCCGGCCCTGATCGAAGCCCGCGCCCGCCTTGTCGGCGCAAATGTGACGGTTGCCGAGACCTTGCCCGGACAGGCCGCGCATCATTTTGCCCGCGTCCTCCCCGTCGTGCCGCTCCATGCGCGTCATGTCGACAGCCCGGGAGAGCCGGATCCAACCAATGCCGCCGGCACCATCGAGGCGATCGACCGGGCCGTCGCCGACTGTCTCGCCGGCAGCGCCGCCGCGGTGGTAACCTGTCCGATCGCCAAGAAGCCGCTTTACGATGCGGGATTCGGCTTTCCCGGCCACACCGAATATCTGGCGCATCTGGCTTCGCGCCACACCGGCAAGGAGGTCACGCCGGTGATGCTGCTGGCCGGACCCGATCTGCGCACCGTTCCGGTGACCATCCATATCCCCCTGGCCGAAGTGCCGAAAGTGCTCACCACGGAGCTGATCGTCGCCGTCGCGCGCATCACCGCCGCCGATCTCAAGAGCCGCTTCGGCATCGCGCGGCCGCGGCTGGCGATCGCCGGGCTCAACCCGCATGCCGGCGAAGGCGGCGCCATGGGCCGGGAGGATGCCGCAATCATCGCCCCGGCCGTCGAGACGCTGAAGGCGGAAGGCATCGATGCGGTGGGGCCGCTGCCGGCCGACACGATGTTTCATCCACGCGCGCGCGCCACCTATGACGCGGCGCTGTGCATGTATCACGACCAGGCGCTGATCCCGGCCAAGACCTTGGCCTTCGACGAGGCGGTCAACGTGACGCTGGGCCTGCCCTTCGTCCGCACCTCGCCGGATCACGGCACCGCCTTCGATATCGCCGGCAGGGGCATTGCCCGCGCCGACAGCCTGATCGCGGCGCTCAGGCTGGCGCGCCGACTGGCCGACAGCGGGCGGCGGGCCGCCGTCGCGTGAGGACGCCTTGAACGAGCGCACGACGATCGACGGGTTGCCGCCGTTGCGCGCGGTGATCGAGCGGCATGGGCTGCAGGCCAAGAAGGCGCTCGGGCAGAATTTCCTGCTCGACCTCAACCTGACAAGCAAGATCGCCCGTGCCGCCGGCGATCTCAGCGAGGCGACCGTGATCGAGGTCGGTCCCGGCCCGGGCGGGCTGACGCGGGCGCTGCTGTTCAACGGCGCGCGGCGTGTGATCGCCATCGAGCGCGACGAGCGCTGCCTCGAAGCGCTGGCCGAGGTTTCCAGCCACTATCCCGGTCGCCTGGAGGTCATTCCCGGCGATGCGCTGAAAACGGATTTTGCCGCGCTTGCCGGCACGGCGAATGGCGGGCCAGTGAAGATCGCCGCCAACCTGCCCTACAATATCGGCACCGAACTTCTGATCCGCTGGCTGACGGTAAACGACTGGCCGCCCTTCTACCAGTCGATGACGCTGATGTTCCAGCGCGAGGTGGCGGAGCGCATCACGGCGGGTCCGGGCAGCGACGCCTATGGCCGGCTCGGCGTGCTGGCGGGCTGGCGTACCGAGGCTAGGATCGCCTTCGACGTGCCGCCGCAGGCTTTCACGCCGCCGCCCAAGGTCACGTCCTCCGTCGTGCATCTGGTGCCGCGCTCGTCTCCCCTGCCCGTAGACGGGAAGAAGCTTGGCCGTGTCACCGAGGCGGCCTTCGGCCAGCGCCGCAAGATGCTCAGGCAAAGCGTGAAGAGCCTGGGAGGCGAGGCTTTGCTGACACGAGCCGGCATCGACCCGACGCGGCGGGCGGAAACGCTGAGCGTGGAAGAGTTTGTCCGGCTGACGAACGCCGTTTGACCACCGACACCACCACTGGAATCCACAAGACGGCGCCATAGATAGGCGGCGAAACCGCCTGGAGCCTGCCCTGGAGCCTGCAATGCCTGCCTATATCATTTCCGACGTTACGATCCGCGACCGGGAAGCGTTCGAAGCCTATCGAACCCGCGCCGCAGCCTCCATCGCCGCGCATGGCGGCCGCTATCTGGTCCGGGGCGGCGATGTGGAGACGCTGGAAGGCGATTGGCATCCCGGACCGCTGATCGTCGTCGAATTCCCCGACATCGAGACGGCGCGGCGCTGGTACCACTCCGATGAATACGCGGCCGCACTCGAGTTTCGCGATGCAGCGCTGAGCCGCAACCTCATTCTGGTCGAGGGGATTGGCTCGTGACGCACCTCACGATTGCCCGGAAATCATCGGGCGTGATAATGTGATTGCATGAAAAGGAACCCTTCCCGCTCGATCCAAAATGGTCAGTTTATCCTGACGAGTGATACGGGCGAAAAGATCAGTGCCGTTGAGGGCCTGAAGTTGTCGCATCGAATGGCCGCCATTCTAAGAGAAAGCCGTGCACGCGGCCTGAGCGGTGATGAACGCAGGACGCTGATCAAGGAACAGGCATCTCGCAAGAAATAGGATCAAAGGTGGTCTACGCCGCTGAAGAAGATCCGCTTTGCTATCCAGGCACAACTGTTCTTCGAAACAAGCTGAACATCAAGAACCAGGCCGAACTGGACGAATTCGAGTTGGCCCTCTTCCTAACCAGAGCAGATGAAGAGATGCCGGCCGGCAACCTGGATTACGAACACTACACGGCGATTCATCACCACCTTTTCCAAGACCTATACGAATGGGCTGGCGCGGTTCGCACCATCCGCATCGGCAAAGGCGGCAATTGGTTCTGCTATCCCGAATACATCGACCAGGAAATGCGCAGAATCTTTAGCGAATTGGCAGAAGCCGATCATCTTTCTAAGCTCGGCATCCAAGACTTCGCTGTGCAGGCGGCACATGTGCTGGCAGAGATCAATGCCGTGCATCCTTTCCGAGAGGGCAATGGCCGCACACAGCTCACTTTCTTGGCGATGTTGATGGAGAACGATGGATTGCCGTTCAATGCCGATATGCTCGACCGCGAGCGCGTCCTTGACGCGATGATCGAGAGCTTTGCGGGCGAAGAGGCGCCGCTGGCGCACCTCATTACAGAGATCGCCAGTCGTTGAGGGACGACTCTACTCCGTCTTCTCGTCCAGCAATCCTGAAATGAAATCGAACAGGCCAGGCCGCCTGTCGCGCCGAAGTCGCTCCGCCGCGACGATGGCGCGGACCTCGGCGAAGGCGCGGTCGAGATCGTCGTTGACAATGACGAAATCGTATTCCTTCCAATGCTCGATCTCGAGGCGAGCGTTCTTCAGCCTGGTCTCGATGACGGATTCCTGGTCCTCGGCGCGTCGCTTCAAGCGCGCCTTCAATTCCTTCATCGACGGCGGCAGGATGAAGATCGAGACGATATCGGCGCGCATCTTCTCCTTGAGCTGCTGGGCGCCTTGCCAGTCGATGTCGAACAGCATGTCGCGGCCTTCGGCCAGCGCGATTTCCGCCGGCTCGCGCGGCGTCGCATAGCAATTGCCGTGCACCTCGGCCCATTCGAGCAGCGCGTCGGAATCGCGCAGCCGCTCGAACTCGCGCATGGAGCGGAAATGATAGTGGACGCCTTCGATCTCCGAACCGCGGCGCGGCCTCGTCGTGACGGAGACCGAAAGCTCCAGGCTTGGATCGCTCTCCAGAAGGTTGCGCGCGATCGTCGACTTGCCGGCGCCCGACGGCGACGAAAGCACCAGCATCAATCCACGGCGGCGGATGCGGGATCCCAGATCCCTGGCAGCCGTCGGTTCCTTGGCAACCATTCCCGTCACTCCAGATTCTGGACCTGTTCGCGAAACTGGTCGACCACCGCCTTGAGGTCCAGCCCGATCGCGGTGACCGCGGCGGCGTTCGACTTGGAGCACAAGGTATTCGATTCGCGATTGAATTCCTGCGCCAGAAAATCGAGCTTGCGGCCAATGGCGCCGCCGCCCTTGAGCAGCGTCCGCGCCGAAGCGACATGCGTCTTCAGCCGGTCGATCTCCTCGCGGATGTCGGCCTTGGTGGCGAGGAAGGCGGCCTCCTGATGCAGCCGAACGGCATCGAGATTGGCCGAGGCATCCATCAACAGGCGTACCTGCTCCGTGATGCGCTCGCGGATTGCCGCAGGCTCGCGCGAGGGATCGGCTTCGGCCTTGAGCGTCAACGCCTCAATGGCGTCTATATGGCCGGAAAGCAGCGCGCCAAGTGCCGCGCCCTCGCCTTGTCGCGCCTGTTCCAGCCCGGTGAGCGCTGCCTCGAGCGCCGACAGGATCGCGGCATCAAGCGCGGCGCGCTCCTCCTCGGTCTCTATCGCCTCGGGAATGTCGAGCACGCCGCGCAGCGAGAGCAGGCCGTCGGCGGTGGCTGGCTCAGTGCCGAACTGCTCCTGCAAGCGCTTCGCAAGCCCCGCCAGATCCTTGAGGAACGCCTCGTTGACGACCGGCTGGGCTTGCCTGGCAGCGGCGCGGCCGACGGTCAATGTCGCCTGGAAATTGCCGCGCGCGAAACGCTTCTGAACGGTCTGCCGGACGGCGGTCTCCAGCCGGTCGAAACCCTGCGGTAACCTCAGCCGAACCTCGGCGCTCTTGCCGTTCACCGATTTCACCTCCCAGGCTATCGAGGTGCCCTCGCTTTCCGCGGCGGACCGCGCGAAACCGGTCATGCTTTGCAGGCTCATTGCCCTGTCCCCCTGTCGCAGGCCAACGCACGCGGCCCGGCGCTACACGCCCTAAAAACCGCCGGACGATCGGCCGGCGCCCCCTCAAAACATGAATATGGCGTTGCGTCAAAGGACGCGTGCGGCATGCTTATTGAGCCGCGTCGCCGCCCGCGTCGCCATTCTCGCCGCTGTCGCCATTGTCTCCGGCGTCGCCGCCATCGGCATTGCCGTCGGGAACGGCCGGGGCCGTCGTCTGGCCGGAAGCCTTGGCGGCGGCGTCCGCCTGCTTCTTCTGCAGCGCCCGATAGCGGGCGACATTCTGGTTGTGCTCTTCCAGCGTCGCGGCAAAGACGTGGCCGCCATTGCCGTCGGCAACGAAATAGAGATCGTCGGTCTTCGACGGATTGGCAACCGCTTCGAGCGCCGCACGGCCGGGATTGGCGATCGGCGTCGGCGGCAGGCCCTTGACCAGATAGGTGTTGTAGGGCGTCTGCTTGTCGAGATCGGACTGATAGATCGGCCGGTCGGTGGGTTTGCCCTTGCCGCCGAACAGACCATAGATGATGGTCGGGTCGGATTGCAGCCGCATGCCCTTGGCCAGCCGGTTGAGGAAGACGGCGGCAACGCGCGAACGTTCGTCGCTCCGGCCCGTTTCCTTCTCCACGATCGAGGCCAGCGTGACGAAATCATCGATGTTGGCGATCGGCAGGTCGGGCGCGCGATGCGACCAGACGTCCTCGACCAGCTTCTTCTGGTCGGCGACAAGCTTGTCGATCATCTGCTGGCGGGTGGCGCCGCGGGTGAAGCGCAACGTGTCGGTGGCGATGCTGCCCTCCGGCGGCAGGCTCGCCGGCATGTCGCCGGTGAGCGCCTCCTGATCGGCCACGCGCTGCAACGCCTGCTCAACCGTCAGCCCTTCGGGGATGGTGAGGGAGTACATCACCGACTTGCCGCTCTTGAAGAGCTCCATGATGTCGCGCATCGAGGCGCGCGGCTTGATGGCGTATTCACCGGCCTTCAGGGCCGATTCATTGCCGGTGGCGCGCACGCCGAGCCGGAAGATGCGGGCATCGCTGATCAGGCTGCGGCGTTCCAGCTGATCGGCGATCTCCTGCACGCCGGTGTTGGGCTTGATCATGAAGGTGTCGCCATTGGCGGACGGGCCGGGCTCGACGAATGCCTGCATGCCGAAATAGAGCGCGGCCCCCGAGGCGAGCACGAGAAGGATCGCCACGGACAGGAAGAAATTCAGGAATACCACGACCTGGCTGCGCGAGGCGCGCGAGCGCTTCGACGGCGGCGGCGTGCCGGCTTCCGGGCGCAATGCCTCGGCGGCCGTCTTGGGCACGATCGGACCCTTCGTGCCTTGCCGTCCAAAATCCCCGCCGCCCGGATTTGTGCTCCCCGGATCTGTGCTCATGGGCGCGCCCTACCGTTTGATCTTGCAACGAATCCCCCAGCAACAAGCTAGGGGAGAATTTGGCAAAAATGACGGCAGGTGGCGGGACTGCCGACTGGTTGTCCGAGCAATCCGAGGAAGAGCGCCGCGCCCTCTTCCCGGGATTGCCCCGGTTGGCCTTTCAGCCATTGTAGCGCTGGAAGACGAGCGATGCGTTGGTGCCGCCGAAACCGAAGGAATTCGACAGCGCGACGTCGATCTGGCGCTGGCGCGGCTTGTTCGGCACGAGATCGATCGCCGTCTCGCGTTCCGGATTGTCGAGATTGATCGTGGCGGGGGCGATGTTGTCGCGGATGGCAAGGATCGAGAAGATCGCTTCCGCGGCGCCCGCGGCGCCCAGCAGATGGCCGACCGACGACTTGGTCGACGACATCGAGATTTTCGAGGCGGCATTGCCGACCAGACGCTCGACCGCGCCAAGCTCGATCGTGTCGGCCATGGTCGAGGTGCCATGGGCATTGATGTAATCGACATCGGCGGGAGAAAGCTTCGCCCGGTTCAGCGCCGCCGTCATGCAGCGGAAGGCGCCGTCGCCGTCCTCGGCCGGGGCAGTGATATGGTAGGCGTCGCCGGTCAGTCCGTAGCCGGTGACTTCGGCATAGATCTTGGCGCCGCGCGCCTTGGCGTGCTCGAGCTCTTCCAGCACGACAACGCCGGCGCCCTCGCCCATGACGAAGCCGTCACGGTCGCGGTCATAGGGACGCGAGGCGGTCTCAGGCGTATCGTTGCGGTCGGTGGAGAGCGCGCGGCAGGCGGCGAAGCCCGCGATCGACAGCCGGGTGACCGGCGCCTCGGCGCCGCCCGCCACCATGACGTCAGCATCGCCCCACATGATCAGCCGGGCCGCGTCGCCAATGGCGTGCGCGCCGGTCGAGCAGGCGGTGACGACCGCATGGTTCGGGCCTTTCAGGCCGTGACGGATGGAGACCTGGCCAGAGACCAGATTGATGATCTGCCCGGGGATGAAGAACGGGCTGATGCGGCGCGGTCCGCGATCCTTGAGGATCATCGCGTTTTCGGCGATGCCGTCGATGCCGCCGATGCCTGAGCCGATCAGCACGCCGGTGGCACACTGATCCTCATGTGTCTCAGGCTTCCAGCCGGAATCGGCCAGCGCCTCGTCGGCGGCCGCGATGCCGTAAAGGATGAAGTCGCCGATCTTGCGCAGTTCCTTCGGCTCGAGCACGGCCTCTGGATTGAAGGTGCCATTCGAGCCGTCGCCGCGCGGGATGATGTGGGCGATCTTGCAGGCAAGATCGTCCACCTCGAACTCGGTGACGCGGCGGCAGGCGCTGCGGCCGGAGAGCAATTCCCGCCAGCTATGCTCGACGCCCATGCCAAACGGCGAAAGCAGGCCAAGGCCCGTGACGACGACACGCCTCATCGCAGGTCCTCCCCGATTATGCCTGCGAAAGAACTCAGGCCGAGGCCTTGTCGATGTACTTCACGGCGTCGCCGACGGTGAGGATGGTCTCGGCGGCATCGTCGGGAATCTCTACGCCGAACTCTTCTTCGAACGCCATGACGAGTTCGACCGTGTCGAGGCTGTCCGCGCCCAGGTCGTCGATGAAGCTCGCCTGCTCCGTCACCTTGTCGGCATCGACGCCGAGATGCTCGATGACGATCTTCTTGACGCGCTCTGCGGTGTCACTCATTTGGGCAATCCTCGTCTTATGTTTGTCGATCTTCGTTAGCGGGCGGAATGCCGCTAATCAAGCTGAAAGATGGTCCTGCGGGCAACGCAACGCCACAGGACCGGTTTTTGCCCGAACCGCCGGGTTGCGGGCCGCATTACACGAAAAATGCCGGGCGTCCAAGCCGAAATGGCTGTTTTCACAGGCCTGCCCGACCTTGCCCGGTCAGATCATCGCCATGCCACCATTCACATGAATGGTCTGGCCGGTGACGTAAGCCGCCTCATTGGAAGCAAGGTAGGCGACGGCGGACGCGACCTCGGCGCTGGTGCCCATGCGCCTTGTCGGGATGGCGGCCATGATCGTCTCTTTCTGCTTGTCGTTGAGCTTGTCGGTCATGGCCGATTCGATGAAGCCCGGGGCGACGCAGTTGACGGTGATGTTGCGGGTGGCGATCTCCTGCGCCAGCGACTTGGAAAAGCCGATCATGCCGGCCTTGGAGGCGCAGTAATTGGTCTGGCCGGGATTGCCGGTGACGCCGACCACGGAAGTGATATTGATGATGCGGCCATGGCGGCGGCGCATCATCGGATGGGTCAGCTCGCGGGTGAGCCGGAACACGGCGGTGAGGTTGACCTCGATCACGCTGTCCCAGTCAGCGTCCGACATGCGCACGAACAGGCCATCCTTGGTGATGCCGGCATTGTTGACCAGGATATCGACGCCTTCGAGATCCGCTTCCGCTTTCTGGCCGAGCGCCTTCACCGCGTCGCGGTCGGTCAAGTCGGCCGGAAACAGCTTTACGCGGTCGCCGAGCTCACCCGCCAACGCTTCCAGCTTCTCCACGCGCGTGCCGTGCAGGCCGACGATGGCGCCCTGGCTGTGCAGCACCCTGGCGATCGCCTCGCCGATGCCTCCCGATGCGCCGGTGACGAGCGCCTTGCGGCCGGTCAGTTCGAACATTTTTCTCTCCTGATCTCAGAGGGGCACCCTTGGCACAGGCGCCGTCAAATCGCCAGCCTGTCAGGCGAGCGCCGCCAGCGCCGCCTCGACGTCCGCCGCCGTGCCGATGGCGCCGGTGACGATGTCGCGGTTGATGCGGCGCGCCAGGCCCGACAGCACCTTGCCGGCGCCGACCTCGTAAAGCGTGGCGACGCCATTGGCGCCGAACCATTCCACCGTCTCGCGCCAGCGCACGCGGCCGGTCACCTGCTGGACCAGCCGGCGAGCGATCTCATCCGGGTCACTGGTCGGCGTCACCGTCACGTTCGAGACGACCGGGACCACCGGCGCCTGCTTTGCCACGCCGGCCAGCGCCTCGCGCATGATGTCGGCCGCCGGCGCCATCAGCGCCGAGTGGAAGGGGGCCGAAACCTGCAGCATCAGCGCCCGCTTGGCGCCCTTTTCGGTGCACAGCTTCGCCGCCAGCTCGACCGCCGCCTTGGCGCCTGAAATCACCAGCTGGCCGCCGCCATTGTCGTTGGCGACCTGGCAGACGGAGCCGTTGGCCGCTTCCGCGCATGCCGCTTCGACATCGGCATGTTCGAGTCCGATGATGGCGGCCATGGCGCCCTCGCCGGCCGGCACCGCCGCCTGCATGGCATTGCCGCGGGTCCTGAGCAGCTTCGCAGCATCGCCGACCGAAACGAAGCCGGCGGCGGCAAGGGCGGAATATTCGCCTAGCGAATGGCCGGCCACATAGGCCACCTTGTCCTTCAGCGAGAAGCCGCGCGCTTCTAGCGCCCGCATCGCCGCCAGCGATACCGCCATCAGCGCCGGCTGGGCGTTGGCGGTCAGCGTCAGCGTCTCTTCCGGGCCTTCCCAGATCAGTTTCGACAGGTTTTCGCCGAGTGCTGCGTCCACTTCCTCGAAGACGCGGCGCGCTTCCGGGAATTGATCGGCGAGGTCCTTGCCCATGCCGACGGCCTGGCTGCCCTGACCCGGAAAGGTGAATGCGACGGCCATTTTGGTCTCTCCAGAGGCTGGTTTTTCCCTGCCTCTGGCGCAAGGCGGACGGCCAAGTCAAGCCCGCGGGCATCCCTTTAACCCGTCTTTCAGCCGGAAAACCCGGCTGACTCCCTGTTCCAAAAGGCTTTTTGGCGATCACACCTGATGAAAACCGCTCACGTTTACTTTGCTGGCTCTTCTTATTTCCGCCACAGGCGCTAGCTTTGCGTGACACTTTGATGACAAAGCCGTGACGCGCGCGGAAGACGTGTTGCGTGGGCCGGGGGAGTTCAGTGGCAAGGATCAGGAAAGGCGCGGCCAAGCCCGTGCCGCAATTTTTGGAAGACGATCCGTCCACCGGCTACCTGCCGGGGCGACCCTGGCCGACTGTACGCTACGGCCTGGCGACGCTGCTCGTCTCCGCTCTTCTTGTGTTCGCGATCGAATGGATTGTGCGCGGCGATTTCTTCGGCACGGTCGATTTCTTCCTGCAGCCCTTCAAGCCGGGCTGGACCACCATCATCGTCTTCGCGCTGGTGCTGGTCGGGCTGGATGCCGTGATTGGCCGCAGCCACCAGAGCCTGATGATAGTGGCGCCGCTAACGCTGGCATTGGCCTTTGTCGGTCACCAGAAATCGCATTATCTCGGCGATCCGCTCTATCCGACGGATTTCCTGTTCGCCCGCCAGATCATGGCGCTGATGCCCCTTTTGGTGCGCGAACGGCCATGGACGGCCATCATGCTGGCCGCGGCAATCGTCGGCGGGCTGGCGCTGCTGGTCTATGGCTGGCGGACCTGGCGCCGGCGGGTGCCGATCCTCAGCCGCAAGGGCCGCCTGGCGCGGCTGGCGCTTGCCGTGCCGCTGCTCGCCTTCTTCGTCTCGATCATGGACTACGCCACCTTTTCGTGGACGCGCGACCGGCTGCAGATCATCCCGATCATGTGGGACCAGAAGGAAAACTACGCCTCGAACGGTTTTGCGCTGGCCTTCGCGATGAATGTGCCGATGGCGCATGTCTCGGCGCCGCCTGGTTATTCCGAAATGGCGATGGACGCGATCCAGCGCTCCGACGTCGCCGCTTCGGTGCCGGAGGAGAAGCCGGATATCGTGGTGGTGATGAGCGAATCCTTCTGGGATCCGACGCGACTGCCGGGCGTCACCATCAAGCCCGACCCGATCCCGACCGTGCGCGCCTTGCGCTCCGGCTCGATGTTCTCGCCCGAATTCGGCGGCATGACCGCCAACATCGAGTTCGAGGCGCTGACCGGCTTCTCCAACGCCTTCCTGCCGGCCGGCTCGATCCCCTACCAGCAATATGTGCGCACGCCGACGCCCTCGCTGGCGACCTTCCTGAAGAGCGAGGGCTACCGGGCGCGCGCCATCCATCCCGGCACCAACTGGTTCTGGAACCGTGGTGCCGTCTATGCCGATTTCGGCTTCAGCGACTTTCGCTCCGAGGAGACGCTGCCGCCGATGGAAAAGCGCGGGCCGCTGGCGTCCGACGCGGCGATGACCGATGAGATCATCCGCGAGGCCGACGCCAGCGACGATCCTGTGTTCCTGTTCGCCGTCAGCCTGCAGAACCATGGCCCTTACGAGCCCTATCGCTATTACAATCCGACGCATTCGGTCGAGGCGCCGATCAGTTCCTGGGCACGGGAATCGCTGCTTTCCTACGCCGAGGGCTCGGCCGACGCCGACCATGGCCTGCAGCGGCTGATCGACTGGGCGAAGAAGCGTGAGCGGCCGACCATCATCGCCTTCTTCGGCGACCACCTGCCGCCGCTCGGACCCGTCTATGTCGAGACCGGCTTCCTCAAGGACAATGTCGCGCCGCGCAAGGAGCCTAGCGACGCCGCGCTCGAGCACCACGACACGCCGCTGGTGATCTGGTCGAACCGCTCCGGTCCGGTGCAGAACCTGGGCGCCGTGAGCCCGGCCTTCCTGCCCTACCACATCCTGACCACGGCCGGCATCACGCATCCTTATTACACCGGCTTCCTCGGCGCGCTGCGCGAGCATTACCGGGTGGTCGACCGCAACCTGCTTTTGTCGCCCGCGGGCGAAGCGACGCCGGACTGGGCGCGGCAGAAGCAGATCGATCCGAAGATCAACGATTTCCGGCTCATCCAATACGACATGATGTTCGGCAAGCGCCACTCGGCGCCCGACTTCTTCCCCGAGACGGTGAACAAGCTGGTTGCGCATACGAGTTGAGATCGGCCACCATTCCGCAGGCGTCGGAGAAATCAGGCCCTGCGGCATTGTGGAATCCTGGATCCTGGCTGCCGGCCTTGCGTTCCCGCGAAATTGCTATATAGACGCCCCCAATCTGCCGGTCCTTGCTGGGGGCTGAACGGAGGGCCGTGGCTTTTCGAAGCCGCGACACGAAGCCAGAAGCGCTTTTAGCCTCCCGTGTCTCCGCTCTCGACCGCTCGTGATGCTCCTTTCTTCCCCGTTCCGTCGGGTCAGACAAGTTGCAGAGGCTTAGCCGCGAGGGCCGGACAGAGAAACGAAGAAAGGCAGAAAGACATAATGGCTCTTTACGAACATGTGTTTCTTGCCCGGCAGGACCTGTCGCAGCAGCAGGTTGACGCGCTTGTCGAACAGTACAAGGGCGTCATCACCGCGAATGGCGGCTCGGTCGGCCGGATCGAGAACTGGGGACTGAAGTCCCTCACCTACCGGGTCAAGAAGAACCGGAAGGCTTACTACACGCTGATGGACATCACCTGCCCGCCGGCCGCGCTCAACGAGATGGAGCGCCAGATGGGCCTGTCGGAAGACGTCCTTCGCTTCCTCACCGTCAAGGTCGAGGCGCATGAGGAAGGCGCTTCGGCGATGATGCAGAAGCGCGAAGAGCGCTCCGAGCGCGGCGGCTTCGGCGACCGTGACCGTGGCGATCGTGGCCCGCGCTCCTTCGGCGACCGCGACCGCGGCGACCGTGGTCCGCGTTCGTTCGGCGACCGTGACGGCGGCGACCGTGGTCCGCGCCGTCCGCGCGAAAGCTCTGAAGGAGGTGCAGAATAATGGTCGACATCAACCAGATCCCGACCCGGCGCCCGTTCCATCGCCGCCGCAAGACCTGCCCGTTCTCCGGCGCCAACGCTCCGAAGATCGACTACAAGGACGTGCGTCTGCTGCAGCGCTACATTTCCGAGCGCGGCAAGATCGTGCCCTCGCGCATCACCGCTGTCAGCCAGAAGAAGCAGCGCGAGCTCGCCAAGGCGATCAAGCGCGCCCGCTTCCTCGGCCTGCTGCCCTACGTGGTTCGCTAAGATTTCCGAAGCGGGCGGCTTGCCGCCCGCTTCTTTCACCCACGGCGACGGGCGCCGCTGGGTCTCGATCAAAATCCCGAGTTGGGGCCAATTGCCTCTAACTGCCCAGACAGGCAGGACAGCGACGAAAGCGGCAACGCCGCGCCAAGCTTCCTGACCTGTTCCAATTCATTCAGCGTCGATCGTTGATCGACGCACAGACGAAGGAACGAAACCATGGAAGTCATTCTCCTCGAGCGCATTTCCCGCCTCGGCCAGATGGGCGAGACCGTGAAGGTCAAGGACGGGTTCGCCCGCAATTTCCTTTTGCCGCAGGGCAAGGCGCTGCGCGCCAACGAAGCCAACAAGAAGAAGTTCGAGGGCCAGCGCGCCCAGCTAGAAGCCCGCAACCTGGAGCGCAAGTCTGAAGCTTCCAAGATTGCCGAGACGCTCGACGGCAAGAGCTTCATCGTCGTGCGCTCGGCCGGCGAGACCGGCCAGCTCTACGGCTCGGTGTCGACCCGCGACATCGCGGAGCTGCTGACCGCCGAAGGCTTCACCGTCAACCGCAACCAGATCGAGCTCAACCAGCCGATCAAGACCATCGGCCTCTCCAACGTGGCGATCGCGCTGCATCCGGAAGTCGAGGTCACCGTGACGCTCAACGTCGCCCGTTCGGCCGACGAGGCGGAGCGCCAGGCCAAGGGCGAGACGCTGACCACCGCCGAAGCCATCTATGGCGAGGACATCAACGACAACGCCCGGCCGGAGAATTTCTTCGACCCGAACGCCGAATTCGAAGGCGGCGAAGAGAACGCCTGATCACTGCATTTCCGAAGCGTCGCTTCGGCTCGCAGACGTCCAGGATTTCTGGACCAACGCCCGGGTCTCAGACCCGGGCTTTTTTGTGCCAAAAGGAACTTTTCGACACCCCATATCTTGTGCACATTACAGCGTAGCGCGTCGATTGGACGCGGGCGATGCGCTGTGGCATCTTCGCTTAGGCATTCCAGTCTGATTACCGGGTGATCCGACTGAGGGGACATTTGGTCATGAACATCCTGTTGAAACACGTTCTCGAACGCCTGGTGCGGGTCGGCGACCTCAAGGTGACCGGGCCGAAGGGCACGACGCACAAGTTCGGCGACGGCAGCGGCGAGCCGGTGCATATCCACATCAAGACCTCGCATGCCGAGCGCGCCATCACCTTCGATCCGATGCTTGCGGTGCCCGAGGCCTACATGGACGGCGAGCTTGACGTGCTGGAGGGCGGCGTTCTCGGGCTGATGCGCATCGCGTTCCAGAACATGGGCTCGAGCGGCATCGACGTGTCCTGGTCGAAGGCGATCGAGGGCCTGCGCCATGCCTTCCGCCGGCTGCAGCAGATCAACACCGCCGCGCGCTCGCGCCGCAACGTGCAGCGCCACTACGACCTGTCGGGCGAGCTCTACAAGCTGTTCCTCGACGAGGACATGCAGTATTCCTGCGCCTATTTCGAGCAGCCCGACATGACGCTGGATGAAGCGCAGCTTGCCAAGAAGCGCCATATCGCCGCCAAGCTGCGGCTCAAGGCTGGCCAGACGGTGCTCGACATCGGCTCCGGCTGGGGCGGGCTCGGCCTCTATCTCGCCAAGATCTTCGACGTGGACGTGCAGGGCGTCACGCTGTCCATCGAGCAGCATGGCGTTGCCACCGACCGCGCGCATGCGCAAGGCCTGCAGGACCGCGTGCATTTCGAGCTCAAGGACTATCGGCACATCAACGAGCGCTTCGACCGCATCGTCTCGGTCGGCATGTTCGAGCATGTCGGCGTCAACCATTACCGAACCTTCTTCGACAAGACCGCGACGCTGCTTAAGCCGGACGGCGTGATGCTGCTCCACACGATCGGCCGTTCCGGCGTGCCGTGGGCGACCAGCGCCTTCGTCCGCAAATACATTTTCCCGGGCGGGTACATCCCGGCGATGTCGGAGGTGATGCCGGCCATCGAGAAGTCTGGCCTGGTGGTGACGGACATAGAAATCCTGCGGCTGCACTATGCCGACACGCTGAAGCACTGGGGCGCCCGCTTCGCCGCCAACCGCGACAAAGCCAAGGCGATCTATGACGAGCGCTTCTGTCGGATGTGGGAATTCTATCTCGCCGCCTCGGAGGCCGCTTTCCGCTGGCAGGACCTGGTGATCTTCCAGTTCCAGCTCGCCAAGAAGAACGACACGCTGCCGGTGACCCGCGACTACATCGCCAAGTGCGAGAAAGCGTTGGAGCTGCGCGACCACGGCCATCCGGAGCCGGAAGCGCCTGCCGCCCAGCCGGCCAAGCCGACGCGCAGGCGCAAGGCGGTGGAGTAGACGCGCATTGCCGCTTGCCATTGCGGGCTAAGCCCATGAAAAAGGTCTCGTTCGCGAGACCTTTTTCATGACTTATCTCATCTATATCGCCGCAGCGCTTGCCGAGATCGCCGGCTGCTTCTCGTTCTGGGCGTGGTGGCGGCTGGAGAAATCGCCGCTGTGGCTTCTCCCCGGCCTCGTCTCGCTGGCGCTGTTCGCTTTCCTGCTGTCGCTGGTCGACACCAACGCGGCTGGCCGCGCCTATGCCGCCTATGGCGGCTTCTACATTGCGGCTTCACTCGGCTGGCTGTGGCTGGTCGAAGGCGTGCGTCCCGACCGCTGGGACCTGGCGGGGGCAGCGCTCTGCATCGTCGGCGCCTCCGTCATCTTGCTTGCGCCGCGCGAGATTTGAGCGATGGAGCTTCCTGCCCAGCTGCGCCAAGGCGTCGACAGCCTGCTCGAGAAGGTGCCGCTGCCGGCGCTGAAGCAGGCGGCAAGGACGCTGTCCGAACGCTACCGCGCGGAGCTGCGCGACGGCCGCCTGCATATGGGCGAGGAGATGGCGGTCAAGGCCTATCTGGCGACGCGGCTGCCGGCCACCTATGCCGCGGTGCGCGCCAGCCTCGAGGCGCTCGCCGATGCGCGACCGGATTTCCAACCCAAGACCTTGCTCGACATCGGCGCCGGGCCTGGCACGATGCTTTGGGCCACGACAGACGCTTGGCCGGAGCTGGAACAGGCGGTTCTGGTCGAGGCAAGCGCAGCGGTACGCAAGGTCGGGCAGTCGCTTGCAGCCGGCACAATCGCCACCCGCACCGACTGGGTCGCCGGCGATGCCACCATCGATCTCGACGGCCTCAAGGCCGCCCACCTCGTCAGCATCGCCTATGTACTCGATGAGGTCGCGCCGGCCTCGTTGCCGAAGCTCGTCGACCGCCTCTGGCAGCTGACCGCCGACACGCTGCTCGTCGTCGAGCCCGGCACGCCCGCCGGCTGGCAGCGCATCCTTGCCGCGCGGCAGCAACTGATTGCCGCCGGCGCGCATATGCTGGCGCCGTGTCCCCACGCGGCGCCCTGCCCGCTCGCGCCGCCCGACTGGTGCCATTTCTCGCGCCGGGTCGCGCGTTCGCGCATGCATCGCCTGGTCAAGGAAGCCGACGTGCCGTGGGAGGACGAGAAGTTCATCTATCTTGCCGCCTCCCGGCAGCCCGCGCCGGCGCGCCCGGCGCGGGTGCTGGCGCCGCCGAAGGGCGGTTCCGGCAAGGTGGTGCTGAAACTCTGCCAGCCGGACGGCAGCGCGAGCGAACAGCTGTTCAGCAAGCGCGACGGCGATGCCTTCAAGGCGGCGCGTCGGGTGGACTGGGGCGAAACGCTCGGATAAAATCTTCTTGTTTTGTTCTCGTTTGAGCGGCTATCTTCCGCCCCTTCGATTCGAGTCAATGACGATTCTTTCCACGAGAAAATTTTGGCTGTGAATCGCGAGTATCAAGGCCGGTTCGAAACTCAGTGTTGCATATAAGTCAGCACCGGCTTGTCCAGTTCTGATATCGAGGAAGCGGGATCGGAATCGGGGATATCATGGCAGAAGCAGCGCGCAAACTGGGCGTCGCGGAGCAACCGCTCTATCGCGAGGCACCGAACAACATTGAGGCCGAGCAGGCGTTGCTCGGCGCCATTCTCGTCAACAACGACGCCTTCTACCGGGTCTCGGATTTCCTCAAGCCGGCGCATTTCTACGAGCCGCTGCATCGCCGCATCTTCGAGGTGGCGTCCGAGCTGATCCGCATGGGCAAGATCGCGACGCCGATCACGCTCAAGACCTTCCTGCCGGCCGACGAGAAGGTCGGCGACATGACGGTGGCGCAATATGTCGTGCGGCTTGCCGTCGAAGCCGTCACCGTCGTCAACGCCACCGACTATGGCCGCGCCATCTACGACCTTGCCACGCGCCGCGCGCTGATCACCGTCGGCGAGGACATGGTCAACATCGCCTATGACGCGCCGGTCGACATGTCGCCGTCAGAGCAGATCGAGGACGCCGAGCGGCGGCTGTTCGAGCTCGCCGAAACCGGCCGCTATGATGGCGGCTTCGAGAGCTTCAACGACGCGGTCAAGACCGCCGTCGACATGGCCAATGCCGCCTATATGCGCGACGGCCATCTCTCCGGCATCTCGACCGGCCTGCGCGACCTCGACCGCCGCATGGGCGGCCTGCAGCCTTCCGACTTGATCGTGCTCGCCGGACGCCCGGGCATGGGCAAGACCTCCTTGGCCACCAACATCGCCTTCAACATCGCCGAGGCCTATGTCCCGGCGCAGCAGGCCGACGGCACGTTCAAAGCCGCCAATGGCGGCGTCGTCGGCTTCTTCTCGCTCGAAATGTCGTCGGAGCAGCTTGCCACCCGCATCATCTCCGAGCAGACCGAGATCTCGTCGTCAAAAATCCGACGCGGCGAGATCACCGAGATGGATTTCGAAAAGCTGGTCGCCTGCTCGCAGACGATGCAGAAGATCCCGCTGTTCATCGACCAGACCGGCGGCATCTCGATCGCGCAGCTTTCCGCCCGGGCGCGGCGCCTGAAGCGCCAGCGCGGCCTCGACCTCATCGTCATCGACTATATCCAGCTTATGCAGGGATCGAGCGCCCGCGCGTCGCAGAACCGCGTGCAGGAAATCACCGAGATCACCACGGGCTTGAAGGCTTTGGCCAAGGAGCTCGGCGTGCCGATCATCGCGCTGTCGCAGCTCTCTCGCCAGGTCGAAAGCCGCGACGACAAGCGCCCGCAGCTCTCGGACCTTCGCGAATCCGGCTCGATCGAGCAGGACGCCGACGTGGTGCTGTTCGTCTATCGCGAGGAATATTATCTGAAGAACCGCGAGCCGAAGCTCGGCACCGAGGAATACGTCAAGTGGGAAAACGAGATGAACGAGGCGCGCGGCAAGGCCGAGTGCATCGTCGCCAAGCAGCGCCACGGACCGACCGGCACCGTCAGCCTCGCCTTCCACGGCGAATTCACGCGGTTCTCCGACCTTGCGGAAGAGCACCATCTGCCGGAGAGGTTTGAGTGATCTCTCAATTTGGGAGTAGCTGATTGGATTTCAGCGACATCTATCAGCGGATGAAGTTCGAAGAATACGAAATCTCCGAGGAAGAACGGACACAACTGACCAGTTATTTGAGATCTCCTGGGTCAATTTCTAGCGCGAAATCTCACGCCGGATTGCTAGTTTTTTGCTATTCGAGCGAGCCGGCGCGCGAGAACGTTGAGTTAGTCAGGAAATTCCTTGCCAAAGATGTTGAGGACTACTCACGAAGCGCAGCGGTGACTGGTCTTTATCGGATCTGGAAGCTGGGAACGACCTCCGATATCGACGATCTTCTCGGCCTTGTAGCACTTTGGCCAGAAGATTCTCGGTACTCCACCTCTATTTCCGCGATCGGATGCGCATTCCTTCTCATGCATCGCCTTCAGCACCGTCGTCTCTCTCTGGCGCTCGGGCAATTGTTGGAGACGCTGCACGAAGAACTCAGACGAGATAACGAATTGGCAGTCGGCCTCTTCATTCATGCCTGTTGGTCCGCGTATGACAATTGGGCTCAGGTCAACCGACAGCGCCGCATCCATTTCGATACGATCGAAGAGGCGTTGCCGATCTATTGGGATCGCCAGAAATACCTCTTGGAACCAATAAACTGATGGCCAAATCGCGCGTTCAGTTCATCTGCCAGAATTGCGGCTCGGTGCATCAGCGCTGGGCCGGCAAATGCGACGCCTGCGGCGAGTGGAACACGCTGGTCGAGGAAGGCACCGCCGGCGGCATCGGATCGGGGCCGGCCAACACGCGCAACGCGCGAAAAGGCCGCGCCGTGGTGCTGACCAGTCTCGCCGGCGACATCGAGGATGCGCCGCGCATCGTGTCGGGCATTGGCGAGCTCGACCGCGCCACCGGCGGCGGCTTCGTGCGCGGCTCGGCGCTGCTGGTTGGCGGCGACCCGGGCATCGGCAAGTCGACGCTTTTGACGCAAGCCGCCGCCGCGCTCGCCTCGAAGGGCCACCGCATCGTCTATGTCTCGGGCGAGGAGGCCGTCGCGCAGATCAGGCTGCGCGCCCAGCGGCTCGGCGTCGCCTCGACGCCGGTCGAGCTTGCCGCCGAAACCAATGTCGAGGATATCCTCGCCACCATCGCCGACGGCAAGCGGCCGGACCTCGTCATCCTCGATTCCATCCAGACGCTGTGGACGGATCTTGCCGATTCGGCGCCGGGAACCGTCACCCAGGTGCGCGCCGCCGCTCAAGCGATGATCCGCTACGCGAAATCCACGGGTGCTGCGATCGTGCTCGTCGGCCATGTCACCAAGGAAGGCCAGATCGCTGGCCCTCGCGTCGTCGAGCACATGGTCGACGGCGTGCTCTATTTCGAGGGCGAAGGCAACCATCACTTCCGCATCCTGCGCACGGTGAAGAACCGTTTCGGGCCGACCGACGAGATCGGCGTCTTCGAAATGTCCGACAAGGGCCTGCGCGAGGTCTCCAATCCGTCCGAGCTTTTCCTCGGCGAACGCCACGCGAAATCACCGGGCGCCGCGGTTTTCGCAGGCATGGAGGGCACGCGGCCGGTGCTGGTCGAGATCCAGGCGCTGGTCGCTCCCTCCTCGCTCGGCACGCCGCGCCGCGCCGTCGTCGGCTGGGACGGAGCGCGGCTGTCGATGGTGCTCGCCGTGCTCGAGGCGCATTGCGGCGTGCGCTTCGGCCAGCACGACGTCTATCTCAACGTCGCCGGCGGGTACCGGATCTCGGAGCCGGCGGCCGATCTGGCGGTGGCCGCGGCATTGGTTTCGTCGCTCACCGGTCTTGCCCTTCCCGCCGATTGCGTCTATTTCGGCGAAATCAGCCTATCGGGCGCCGTGAGGCCGGTTGCGCATGCGCAGCAACGCCTCAAGGAAGCCGAAAAGCTGGGCTTTGGAAGCGCGGTGCTGCCGCTCGGCAGCGAGGAAGTTGCCGGGGGGATCGGGGCCGGCGCGTTCCAGCCCACCGAGCTTGCCGACCTTGTGGCGCGTATAGCCGGCTCACGGCGCAGCCGTGCCGACGACGATGAGTGACGCGGCTCGTCGGGCCGTTAGACAGGAAGTGGGGCGAGGACCATGCCGATTACGCTGCTTGACGGAATTCTCGTCGGCTTCACCCTGGTTTCAGCAATGCTCGCCATGGTGCGCGGCTTCTCCCGCGAAGTGCTGTCGGTGGTTTCCTGGGCAGCGGCGGCGGCAGCGGCTTTCTTCTTCTACAAGCCGGTCCTGCCCTACGTTCAGCCCTATATCGACAACGACAAGATCGCGATGGCCGCTTCAGCGGGTATCGTCTTCCTGATCGCGTTGATCGTCGTCTCCGTCATCACGATGAAGCTTGCCGACTGGATCATCGATTCGCGCATCGGGGCGCTCGACCGCACCCTCGGCTTCCTCTACGGCGCGGCGCGCGGCATCCTGGTGGTTGCGGTGGCGCTTCTGTTCTTCAACTGGCTGGCCGGCGCCAAGGCGCCCGCCTGGATCGCCAACGCCAAGTCGCGGCCGTTGCTCGAGACGATCGGCGCCAAGCTCGAAAGCGTGCTGCCGGAAAACACCGAGGAACTGGTCAACAAATACACGCATAAGGGCACGCCCCAGGCTGGCGCGCCGGCCACGACCGACCAGCCCGCGGCCGAGCCGCCGGCCGGCGACGACAACGCGCCGGCGCCCGACGACAGCGAGGGTGAGGCGCCTGCCGACAACGAGCCGGCTCCGGCGCCCGCCCCGGCTCCCGCTCCAGCGCCGGCAAACTGAAATCCAGGCCGGCCATAGCGCTGGCGTGAGGCATTTTGTGAATGCCTGACGAGGTGCGTTGCGTTCCGTCAGAGATCGCCCTATATGGCGGCTTTAGCGGAGCTTGAGCACCAGATGGCAGACTCAACGGCAGATGCAGGCAATGTCCTTTCCGCCGAGGCCGACGACCATTTCCATGACGAATGCGGCGTGTTCGGCATTTTCGGCCGGCAGGACGCGGCGGCAATCGTCACACTCGGCCTGCACGCCCTGCAGCATCGCGGCCAGGAAGCGGCCGGCATCGTCTCCTATGACGGCACCCAGTTCCATGTCGAACGCCATGTCGGTCTGATCGGCGACACCTTCACCAAGCAGCGTGTCATCGACAGCTTGCAGGGCAATCGCGCCATCGGCCATACGCGCTATGCCACCACCGGCGGCGCCGGCCTGCGCAACATCCAGCCCTTCTTCGCCGAGCTTGCGGAGGGCGGTCTTGCCGTCGCCCACAACGGCAACCTCACCAACGCCCTCACCGTGCAGCGCGCGCTGCAGAAGCAGGGCTCGATCTTCTCCTCGACCTCCGACACCGAGACGCTGCTGCATCTGGTCGCGACCAGCAAGGAGCGCGACCTGAACTCGCGCTTCATCGAGGCGGTGCGCCAGGTGGAGGGCGCCTTCTCGCTGGTGGCGATGACGGCCAAGAAGATGATCGGCTGCCGCGACCCGCTCGGCATCCGGCCGCTGGTGCTGGGCGATCTCGACGGCGCCTGGATCCTCGCTTCGGAGACCTGCGCGCTCGACATCATCGGCGCACGCTTCGTGCGCGACATCAAGCCCGGCGAGATGGTGGTCATCACCTCCAAGGGGATCGAGAGCATCTTCCCGTTCGAGCCGCAGAAGACGCGTTTCTGCATTTTCGAATATGTCTATTTCGCGCGGCCGGATTCCTCGGTCGAGGGCCGCAACGTCTATGAGGTGCGCAAGCGCATCGGCGCGGAACTGGCGCAGGAAAACCCGGTCGAGGCCGACATCGTCGTGCCGGTGCCGGATTCCGGCACGCCGGCGGCGATCGGCTTCTCCCAGGCCGCCGGCATTCCCTTCGAGCTCGGCATCATCCGCAACCACTATGTCGGGCGCACCTTCATCCAGCCTGGCGATTCGATCCGCCACATGGGCGTGAAGCTCAAGCACAACGCCAACCGCCGCATGATCGAGGGCAAGCGCGTGGTGCTGGTTGACGATTCGATTGTGCGCGGCACCACCAGCCAGAAGATCGTGCAGATGGTGCGCGATGCCGGCGCGAAGGAAGTGCATATGCGCATCGCCTCGCCGCCGACCAGCGCATCCTGCTTCTACGGCGTCGACACGCCGGAGAAGTCGAAGCTGCTCGCATCGCGCATGTCGGTCGAGGAGATGGCCGAGTTCATCCGTGTCGATTCGCTCGGCTTCCTGTCGATCGACGGGCTGTATCGTGCCGTCGGCGAGGCGCGCCGCGACAACGACCAGCCGCAATTCTGCGACGCCTGCTTCACGGGACAGTACCCCACCCGCCTGCTCGACTTCGAAGGCCACGACAATGTGCGCACGCTGTCGCTGCTGGCGTCGAGCGGGTCGTAGGCCGCGGTATCTGTTTTGACGCAATTCCGGACGGAAAACCGTCAGACACTTTCCTGGAATTGCAGTGTTTGTTTCTGACGCAATTCCGGACGGAAAACCGTTAGACACTTTTCCTGGAATTGCTTAGCTCACGGACATTCTCGCATGACCCTCGACCTTTCCGGCCGCGTGGCGGTCGTCACCGGCGCCTCGCGCGGCATCGGCTATTTCATCGCCAAGGAACTGGCGGCAGCCGGCGCGCATGTCGTCGCGGTGGCGCGCACGGTGGGCGGGCTGGAAGAGCTCGACGACCAGATCAAGGCTGATGGGCGCGGACAGGCAACGCTGGTGCCGCTCGACCTCACCGACATGGCAGGCATCGACCGGCTGGGCGGCGCCATCCATGAGCGCTGGGGCAAGCTCGACATCCTTGTCGCCAACGCCGCCGTGCTCGGCGTCATTTCGCCGATCGGCCATGTCGAGGCCAAGACCTTCGAGAAGGTGATGACCATCAACGTCACCGCGACGTGGCGACTGATCCGATCGGTCGACCCGCTGCTCAGGCTTTCCGATGCCGGCCGCGCCATCATCATGTCCGCCAACTCCGCCCATTCGGCGCGTGCCTTCTGGGCGCCCTACGCGGCGTCCAAGGCGGCGGTGGAGACGATGATGCGCTCCTGGGCGCATGAGACCGAGAGCCTGCCGCTCAGGGTCAACGCCGCCGATCCCGGCGCCACCCGCACGGCGATGCGCGCGCAGGCGATGCCCGGCGAGGATCCGGAGACGCTGCCGCATCCGTCCGAGATCGCCAGGCGCATCGTGCCGCTGGCAAGCCCGGGACTGAAGGAGACGGGCCTGATCTTCCAGGCCAAGCACAACCGCTTCGTCGCCTACCGGCAACCGGAATAATTCGAGTTCAAAAAGCGTCGCGGCAGGCCGAGCCCGCCTGGCGAAAGCCCTCTTCACGGGTCTGTGAACGGTGCTGCGGAAGCATGTCCCGCCGCCCTGCTTTCGCCGTGCTGAGGGAGTTGCTAGGATCGGTCCGACTCCGACATTCAAGCAAAGTGAGGAATTCCCATGGCTGCTACTCCCAGCGTAGCGTTGGTCTGGTATCTGGTGATCGCCGGCCCGCAAGGCGGCATGGTGGTGCTGCCCAGCACCTTCGACACCCGCGAGCAATGCACAAACGCCATCACCGAATATCAGAAGCAGCCGACCCCGCAGGGCTGGGCCGTGCAATGCGTGCCGAGCGCCTCGCCGTTTACGGATGAAGGGGACGCGGAGACGCCGTCGGCGCAGTAGGCAACACTCCCCCTCACCCAGCCTCCGCTTCGCTCGGCTGACCTCTCCCCGCTGGGGAGAGGAGGCTGTCAGCGCCGGTGCCAATCTCTTCTCCCCACCGGGGAGAAGGTGGCCGCGTAGCGGCCGGATGAGGGGGCGTCGCGCTTCACCGCCCCGCGCTTACGCTCAGCGCCGGCTTGTTGTTGATCGTCTGGAACACCACGCAGTAGCGCTCGGTGAGCTTCATCAGCGAATCGATGCGCTCCTGCGGCTCGTCGGTGTCGAGGTCGAACTCCAGCCTTATCTCGCGAAAACCAACCGGCGCGTCGCGGGCAACGCCGAGCGTGCCGCGGAAATCGAGGTCACCCTCGGCTTCGACGCTGGCGTTGCCGAGCTTGAACTCCAGCGCGGTGGCCACAGCCTTCAGCGTCACGCCCGCGCAGGCGACCAGCGCCTCCAGCAGCATGTCGCCAGAACATAGCTCCAGGCCCGAGCCGCCGGTGGCTGGATGAAGGCCGGCAACCGCGAGCGCCCTGCCCGTCTCCACCTTGCAGGCGATCGACTGATCGTCCAGCGTGCCGCGCGCTCTCAGCGTGATCAGCGCCTTGGCGGCGTCGTCGCGATAGGCTTCCTTCAGCGGAGCCTGCATGGCTTTGAGTGCGGTGGCGTCCATGGTGCTGTCCTTTTCGATAAGTCTCCGAACTTGATAGCACTGTTATGCTGGCGCGACAGCGCCCCCTCTGTCCTGCCGGACATCTCCCCCACTTGGGGGGAGAATTGGCAGCTTCTCCGGCGGCGCCCTTTCGTCAACGTCGGAAATTGGCGAAGGCCGACGCGACATCTGATCTCCCCCCTCGTGGGGGAGATGGCCGGCAGGCCTGAGGGGGGCGCGAAGGAACTCGACGTTTGCGAATAGTTTCTTTGACTTCCTTCGTTCCGGCCATACCTTTGCGATGTCATTCCGCGGAGCCGTCATGCGATCCAAGCTCGTCCCCCTTATCCTTCTGGCGCTTGCCGCTTTCGCCCAGCCGGGCTTCGCCGCGGAAGCACCCGAGCGCCCCGCGCCCCAAGGCGGCGTGCTATCTCTGTTGCCGCCGCCGCAGGTGACCGAGCATTCGATCACGCTTGGCGGGCGCAAGCTGGATTACCAGGCCAAGGCCGGCACGGTCTCGCTCCTGTCGGGCAAGGGCGAGGTCACGGCCGAGATCTTCTATGTCGCCTACACGCAGCAGTCGTCTGCTCCGGCGAAGGATCGGCCGGTCACCTTCGTTTTCAATGGCGGGCCAGGCGCGGCGTCTGCCTATCTGCATCTCGGCGCGATCGGGCCACGCATCGTCGAGACAGCCGCCGACGGCGAGTTCCGCCGGCCGCCGCAAAAGCTCATCGACAATCCCGACAGTTGGCTCGACATGAGCGACCTCGTCTTCGTCGATCCGGTCGGCACCGGCTACAGCCGCGAGGCGCCGGGGCATGAGGGCAAGGAGTTCTGGAGCGTCGACGCCGACGCCAGCTCGGTCGGCGCCTTCATCCGGCTCTATCTGGCGCAGAACGGCCGCACCGGTTCGCCGCTGTTTCTCGCCGGCGAAAGCTATGGCGGCTTTCGCGCCGCGCTGCTCGCCCGCACGCTGCAGGAGGATGTGGGCCTCAGCCCCAGCGGCATCGTGCTGATCTCGCCGGCGCTGGAGTTCATGCTGGTGCGGCCCGACCAGTTCGACCAGTTGCATTGGGCGCTGGAGCTGCCTTCGCTGGCGGCGACCCGCCTGAAGAGCGACGGCGTGAGCGGCGATGCGCTGCGCGACAGGCTGGCCGACGTCGAGCATTATGCGCTCGGCGATTACCTGACGGCGCTGAACAGCGGGCTGGAGCAGGGTGGCAAGCTCGCCAGTGGGCGCGTTTCGGAACTCACCGGCCTGCCGCTCGAGCTCGTGCAACGCAATTTCGCCCGCATCCCCACCGGGCTCTTCGCCAAGGAATTCCAGCGCGCCACGGGCAAGGTGCTCAGCCCGTATGACGCCACGATCGGCACCGCCGACCTCGCGCCGCAAAGTGCGCGCGACGCCGGTCCCGATCCGGTGCTCGACCGCAGCGTTCCGGTCCTGACCTCCGCCTTCGTCGCCTATGTCCGCGACGAGCTGAACTACCGCACCGATATCAGCTACCGGCTGCTCAATGGCGAGGTCACCCGCAACTGGGACTACGGCACTTCGGGCCAGGGCTATGCCGGCGTGATGAACGATTTGCAGCGGGCGCGTTCACTCAACCCGGCCCTCGGAGTCGTCATCGTCAACGGCTATACCGACCTGGTCACGCCCTATCTCGCCTCACGTTACCTGGTGAACCAGCTTCCTTCGCTGTCAGATGCTAAGCCGATCCGCCTCGACGTGGTCGAGGGCGGCCACATGATGTATCTACGACCGGACGGCCGGCGCGCCCTGAAGGACGCGGCATCGGAGCTCTATCAGGCGACGCAGTGATCCCCGACCGGCCTCCGGCAACGACCTGCGCCAACGCAAGCGCCGCGCTGGAGCAGCGCCTTGCAAGCTTTCGCCCGTATAGCTGGAGCAACGGTCCCGGCTGGGGCGGAGCCGCCCCACGCAATCACGCTGAAACCGCATGGCCGATATCGTCGTCCTCGAAAGCCGCGAAAGGGTGCTGGCCGGCATCCTGTTCACGGCTGCCGCCTATTTCCTGTTTTCGGCGCAGGACGCCTCGATCAAGTTGTTGGTCGCCGGCATGACAGTCTGGCAGATCATGTTCGTCCGCTCGATCACCGTTCTCCTCGCCTGCGGCGCGATCGGCGGCAAGCGGCTGTTTGCCGACACGATCGATTCACCGATCGTCAGGCCGATGCTGGTGCGCAGCGCCTTCACGCAGGCCGCGTGGCTTTGCTACTACAACGCCGCGCGCTCGCTGCAGCTCGCCGAGCTCACCACCATCTATTACGCAGCACCCATCATCGTCACCGTGCTGTCCGTGGTGATCTTGGGCGAGACGGTGCCGCTGCTGCGCTGGATCGCGGTCTTCGTCGGCTTCGTGGGCGTCTTCATCGCCTGCGATCCGACGCGGCTCGGCCTCTCCGTGCCGGTGCTGCTGGTGCTGGCGGCCGCCGTGCTTTGGGGGATCGCCGTTGTGCTTTTGCGCAAGACGGCGCTGCAGGAGCGCACGATGATCCAGCTCGTGCTCAACAATTTCTATTTCCTGCTCTTTTCGGCCGTGCCGGCGCTGCTGTGGTGGCGCATGCCTGACGGAACGCAGCTGCTTTTGCTCCTCAGCGTCGGCGCGCTCGGCGGGGTGGCGCAATATGTGCTGTTCGAAGGTATGAAGCGCGCCCCGGTGTCGATCGTGGCGCCGTTCGAATACACCTCGCTGGTCTGGGCCTTCGCGCTAGGCTTCGCCATCTGGGGCGACGTGCCGCGCACGGAGGTATTCATGGGCGCGGCGCTGATCATCGGCGCCGGCCTGCTCATTGTCGTCAACGAGCATTTCCGCAAGCGGGAGCAGGCCTGATGACAGAGAGCTGTCAGGAACAACCGGGTAGGCTAGCGCTATGACGGACACGCTTGAGATGCCTGAAAAGCTCACGCATGCCGCCGCCGACGCAGCGGCCGAGCGCACGCTTGGCATCATCCTGATCTCGGCATCGGCCATCGCTTTCGCGCTTACCGGCGTGCTGACCAAGTCGATCCACGCCGATCCGCTGACGATCACCTGCTGGCGCGGTTTTTTCGGCTCGATCCTGATCAGCCTCTATGTGCTCTGGCGCCGCCGGCGCTCGGGCGGACGCGAAAGCCTGAGACTGGGCTGGCGGGGCTGGCTGCTGGCGGTGGAAGGAGCAGCGATCAGCATCGCCTTCATCTCGGCGTTCAAATACACCTATGTCGCCAATGTCGCGGTCATCTACGCGACCTCGCCCTTCATCGCCGCGCTTCTTGCCTTCCTTCTGGTGCGGGAGAAATTCCGGCTGCAGACGATGCTGGCCGCGGCCGTGTCGCTGTGCGGCGTCTCCATCATGGTGGGCGGCGGCCTCGGCAGCGGCCATCTGTTCGGCGACGGGCTGGCGCTTTTGATGACCGCCGGCAGCGCGCTCTACATGATCATGGTGCGGGCCTTCCGTGATTCGCCGGTCGTGTGGGCGGGCGCGGTCTCGGCCTTCCTGCTCTTCGTGCTCGGCTGGTTCGTCACCGATCCGCTGGCCGTCTCGACGCGCGACGTGGTGCTGCTTGCCACCTTCGGCTGCTCCTTCGCGCTGGCCTCGATCCTGTGGACGGAAGGCTCGCGGCTTATCCCTGCCGCCGAATCCGGCCTGCTGGGCTCTGCCGAGGTGCCGTTCGCCATCCTGTTTGCCCTGATCTTCCTCGGCGAAGCCCCGCCCATGGCCAGCGTCATCGGCGGCGCCATCGTGCTTTGCGCGGTCTTTGCCCATGCCGGCCGCGACTGGCTGAAGGCGAAATCGGCGCGCTCGTAAAAAAATTTCGCCAATCACGGAACCATCATCCGGCACAGGCATTGTTAGATCGACGGGTCACCCCCCAAGTC
>NZ_SUGA01000037.1 GCF_004963255.1 Mesorhizobium sp.
GGGTCTACATCAACAAGCTCGAGCTCAAGGCCGTGGCCTGAGAACACCGCTTACGGTCGGTTTGTGGATCGGATCGTTTCAAGCGCCATGGGACTGGCGAGCCCAGCATACCTATGATGCGCGAACACCAGCGGCACCGGCGTTTGCGCTCGGTAGCAGCTCAGGTTGCAGCATCAAGGGTAATATCAGCGTGAGCACGGGAGAGCGCATCTATCACGTGCCTGGGCAAGAGCACTATGACGAGACGGTGATCACGGTCAGCAAGGGCGAGCGGTGGTTTTGCAGCGAGCTTGAAGCTATATCGGCTGGATGGCGGAAGGCGAAGCGATGAGCCTTTGCGGCCAAATCTAGCGGCCGGCATTCCTTGCAGCTAGTTCGATCCAGGAGCCAATATTGTTGTAGCCGTCGTCGTATACCCAATCGTAAGTTCGGTACAGGGCGCTAAAAGGGGTGCCACGGACGCTCAACTCGTCGAGAGGGTTCCGACCAGGGAGATCAGTACCAGTCAAAGGATCTTTTATGTTGTGGATATCGATAGCTAATATCCCCATTCCCCTCTCGTAACTACGCTTGATTTCGAACTTCACCCACTCTCGAGAAGCAGTTTCCCGCCCGAACAAGACCGCAATAACTGAGCACCCAACGAGCTGATCTTCGATCCACTTCTGGATGCCGCCAGCTCGGCGCTTTGCTTCCTCAAAATCTGCATTGTCGTAAAATGGCGTCGCAGCCCCTTGTTCGCGAACTACCCACGAGTTTCGGACCTGTTGGACACGCCTAACATCGCGAGCATAGTGGAAGCTAAAAAATACCTTTCGTGCCATCTTATGGCGTCCCTTCCTGAAGCTTGCGCACTAAATGTAGAATTGGCTCGATGAGGGAAATCAAGTCTTCTGTAGGGGCGGATATGGCGCGCAGCACGTTTATCCCTTCCTCGTCCAGGCTGGGAACAAATTTTGCCGGATCGCCCAGGACCACATCCGCTAACTCTTTCGACGCCGATCCAGTAGCGCCGACGGGAACGACCGCCGATCCTTGTGCAACTGCTATCTCAAATTCGCGAAAAACTCCCTTGGCAGTGACCACGTCGCCCTCCAGGTATCTATTCCCGAAAAGGAATAATGATATTCCTGCGTGCGAGACGATCTCCTGCCTATAGTCCTCCCAAAGAGCGGCAAGGTCGTCCGCAGTTCCTGTGTGCGGGAATGGCCGCAAGACCAAACTGTCCTCTATGCTGCCGTTCGACCTCCTGACCTCGCGGAGCGCTCCAGTAAAAATAGCATCTCCAACGCCTGTCCCTAGTCCTGTCGCGGTCCTCGTTCCGCTGGCGACCAACCTCTGACCTAGCTGCTGCAAAAAATCCAAAACAGCCGTCTGCCCCCATGGCTCGAAGTTCGCAGCGCTGCCAGATACAAAAACCGTCCGGCGACGATATCGGCTGACCAGCTCCGCAAGGAATTCTGTAATTTCGGAGTATTCATCTACGAGCAAAACACGGACATTGAACCGCTTGAGATCCTCGATCACCAAGGCCTGTCTATTACGAAAGTGCTCGAAGGCTTTCTCAGTCTCACCTGGAGCCTTTTTGCGGGTGCGAAATACGGCAAAATGGCGTCTCTGGTTCGAAGTGAAGGTTAAGCGAACCCTTGCAAGCACCTGTTCGAGGTTAGGGTCAGTAAAGCTAAACCCGAGGAACAGGAAGGTTTTGGAAACGAGATCACCCGCCAAAGCCGTTATGAATGCGCCTCGATCTCTGAAGTACCGTTCAAAATCGTCTCGTGTGGCGACAGCCTCATCTGGCCGATCAACATCACCATGCATCTTATAGATGGTCGCGTCTCGGCGCGGGCGTGTCGTTGCCAACTGAGGGACAGCACTTTTGACATCTACAACCTTGCCTGCCTCTCTAAGCGCCGTTTCCAGCAGCTTGTCGTAGTTGGTGGTCCACCAAACTCGGATGGGGAGACGGGCCAAAAGTCGATGGTTTTCAGTCGGTGGGTTGTCCACGGACAACGCTTCGATCACAGCCTTATGAAGCTTATGCCTGTTGTAGCCGTTGGCGTTTACATGGAACTGAGCAACGGTGACAAGGTCACTCTCGAGATCAATGTCGAGGTCGAGTTCCTTTGACAAAGGGCGGATTAACTCCCGCCAATCTACGTATCCTGCCGGCACCGATAGACCCGCCCCGGCGAAAATCGCGGCGTTGCCTTCAATCAGCTCGCTCAAATATTCATCAATAAATGCCTTGATAGACGACTTCATCTCGCCCCCCCAGCGCTGGTGAAAAAATCACAAGACGGGTGTTAACGGCAAGGTCTATCGGCTCGTTTTTGACAGAAATCGTATGAAGTTGGCAGCAGGTAATCCGGCCGCCGCGGTATCATGGCCAGGCCGGTGTTTCAGTCTTAGGTTCCGCCAGAGGTTCGCGACAATGTTTAGATCTGGTACGTTAAATATTCTGAAGCTCCTCAAAATGTTCGCCTGTTCCATCGCGATCGTCCTCAAACTGGCGGTGATAGTATGTGCGGAGGACGGCATACAGTTAAACCTTGACAGGACCAGCCCAGCACTTCACATGCCTGCAGGAAAGCGCGTCGTCCTTGCGACCCCTGCGTTCGAAGATTATACGGAAATGTTTTTCGACCTCTGCGACGCCATGCAACTCGCCGTTAAGGATGAATGCCGCATCTATCCGATGAATGCAGAGATCGGCTTAAACGCCATCGCAATAATCCAGGATGACAATCGTATCATTGTCTTCGATCGTCGCCTCAGCCCCATGGTTGGATATGCGGGCGCTATGATGATCATCGGCCATGAACTCGGCCATCACTATTGCCATCACCTTGGAAGAAGGCCTAGCCCCGGACTTGAACTTGAAGCTGACAGATTTGCCGGCGCCTCAATGCGAAAAGCTGGCCAATCTCTCGACGATGCCTTGGCTGCCATCCCAATCCTCGATGAAAGGCCATCGAAATCTCACCCAGGTCGTGCCGAACGCGTGGCGGCGATAACAGCGGGTTGGAAGCATCCTGAGACAGGGAAATCGTGCCGAAGGTGATCATCCTGTGTGTGTGGCGTGAGGGTGTTGCTCTTTGCGGAGGTGCCTATAACCAAACCATCCGTGTCCAAACACGGAGGTTATCGATGGCACTAAATCTGCATCCCGCTGATGTGTCTGATTTGGAGAAGATCGCGGGGGCGAAGAGCTTCGCAGCGCATTTACGCACCGGTCCGCACGACAAGATCGTCAAGCGGGCCAAGACGCTGGCGGCGGTTATCAGGGCCGCCGATGCCCTCGGCAAGACGCCCAGCGGCAGGAAGGCCCTGATCTACGCCATCACCGCCGACAAGCAATCGATCCACGTGCCGGCCGACATGATCGCCCAGGCGCGCAAGGAAGGGGCCACAGCGCCCCGTAGCGGCCCCGGGAAGGCGACCGGCGCTCCCAAGGCAGGTAGCGGCGCTCCCAAGGCAGGTGGCAGGGCCGCCTCGGCCCTCGAAGCGGCGCAGCGCGGCGAGTGCCAGCCGCGCCCGATTTCAGCGCCGAGACGCACAAGCGCTTCCGGGGAAAGCTCGCGCAGCTCGTCGCCCTCGTCCAGGTCGGCGATGCCGCCGGTTTGAAGGCGATCGAGATCAAGCCGTACTCGTCGTCGCCGAAGGCCATGGCCCGCTATCGCGATCTCGCTGTCGTGGCGATCGAGGCCCGCACAGCGCGCTGATCTGGTCGATGCATCACTGCGAATTGGGCGGCCGTTGGCCGCCCAATTACGTTTGTGCGATAAGTCTCGCGGAGAGCTTTTGAAAAGCGGGGGCAGTCATGGCATCGTTCGAATTCGATATTGAAAAATTGATGGCAGGCAACATAGCGCAGCTGCGGCTAGAGCGAGAATATTTCAGTTCGCTCACTTCCCATCGCGGGGAAATTGGCCGACTGAATGAGACCCACCTTGTTCGAATGCTTCGCAGGTATTTGCCACCCAAGTTCGGGATCGGAACGGGCTTCATCGTGTCTGGAGGAGAAAAGGCGGACCAGAGCGCGCAATGTGACATTGTTATTTATGATGCGATTAACAACGCGCCGTTCTACTACTCCGAAGCATGGCAGGTTTATCCTGTCGAGATGGTCTATGGGGTCATCGAAGTCAAAACCCGCATAGACACCACCGAGCTTGCAGACGCATTTGAAAAATGTGCCCGTATCCGGGCCTTGTGCAGGACGCCAGAAGGGAAGCCCAACAAGAGGTATCTGCGGCCGGTAACACCAAAACCAAAGCAGTCGGCTGAGCATCAGTCATATTCGAGTGGTGTTCCTCCGCGCTTCTTCGTATTTGGCTACGAAGGACCAAGCGCCGAGGGCCTTTCGCGCACGTTCGCCAATCTGACCCAAACAATGGATGGTGCCCACATCCACGGCATATGTGTTTTGGATGAAGGGAGCGGGCTATTTTTGCAACACTTAGCTTACCGAGCAGTGCGAGATCGCGTATCGCCGATCAGCGCGAACGGATTTTGGCGCTTTCTGATGGAGATGCCTCTCGCCTTGAATTCACTGGTTCCAGGGCGTCCGCTAAAATTGGATGTCGATACGGTGACAACCTGGGGAGAGGCTCAGGCTGGCTCCGCCGAGGTCGGTTCCGGTATCTTCTTCTATCGGCCACAGGTTTTCGACGCGGTTGATTTGGAGCACTACAACCGAGCCCGGGGCGAGAGCTGCTGAGACGCCCAAGCGATTAAGGCGATCGAGATCAACCCCCTATTCGTCCTCGCCCAAGGCGATGGCGAGGTACCGCGATCTCGGGGCTAAAGCGATCGAGGCCGCGCCACCTCCTAAAGCCGCTGCAGGCGGCCATTGGCCGCCCGCGCTCGTTGTGCAATGATTGGCTAGGGGTGACTGCAATGAACAATCGGGGGCTGACGAACCTTCTGCTTGCAATAATCGCTGGCGTGCTGCTGTTTGGCAAAGATGCAATGGTCAGCGGGCTCCAGGGCTTTAGCTATGTGGCAGTCGCGATCGCCGTTGTTTTCGCCATTCTCGCTTTGTGCGGTGCAATTGCATCTTGGATCAGGGACGAGTGGCACGCCGCGTCGAACTTGGAGGCTCGCCTGTCAGTTATTGCGAGCACAGCCGCTGGCTTCATACTTACGCCTCTCGCCGCCTATCTGCTTTGGTTGGGGCTTACCGGCGTGCCAAATCCCCTGCGTGTGGCCATCAACAGTTGGCTTGGATGGGCGTGGGCAGCGTTCGTTTTATCGCTAATGACGGGGTACGGGCTATACGGACTACGGAACGCTTTCCGCTGGTTGCGAGCCAACCGTTCGAACCTGCCATCCATCATCCTAGATCGATCCCGCACGGTTTTTTGGGGTTATCTCGACTTCGTCGGGGGGCCAGTCACTTTTTCCCTACGGGAGTGGCGGGAGAGGAGCTCGGCCGGCGCCGGCGCTGTGACGAAGATTGCTTCTGTCGCATTTGCCACAGTCATCGGGCTCATGTTTTCGCTAACAATCATACTCCTCACATTCGGGTTTGTGGCGGGCATGCTCTCCTGGGCGGGAGCATTGTGAGCCGGTCGGCTCGGACGGCTGACGACAACGGCTTTCAGCTATCGGCGGGCAAGCGACAAGGACAGCAACGGCTGCGAGCCGCTCGCCAAAGCTAATGCGAGAATAAGATTGACCCGCTCTGCGCCACAAGGCGCAGAGCGTGCAGACCTACCCTTCAGGCCGTTCGTCGTGCCAATCTGCAATCATTTTGCAGAGCGATCCTATGAACGCGCTGCTGATGGTGGCTTCGGACGCTCCCTCTGGCGTGAACTCATAGAAAGCGTCTGTTTCGTCGGTAATCCATGTGCCGAGATACTCGCCGTCTTTGGTGACGACGGAGCCATCCGCCAGCAAATTGATTTCGAAACGCAGCTCAGGCTCCAACTTACGCCACCGCCTCCGCCATTGAGATCACCTTCGCGCCTTGGCGCAAGCTGTCGCACAGATCAGCCCACCATTGCTGCATCTTAACGCGTTCGTCCCAAAACTCCGACCGCGCGTAGGCGCGCCGAATTTCGTTCGCATCAACATGCGCCAGCTCGCGCTCAATCGCGTCCGATGCCCATTGCCCACCTTCATTCATTATCGTTGATGCCGAGGCTCGAAACCCATGGGGGCAGTGCGCATCCTGTGCAATGCCCATGGCGCGCAGTGCGGCGCTCCACGTCGCATCCGAGATCGGACGCCCCCAGCTTCGGATCGACGGAAAGACGAGCTTGCCGTCGCCGGTAAGTTCGAATTGTTCCCGCAGCACCTCGATAGCCTGCTTCGACAGCGGCTTCCTGTGCGCTTTCCGGGCTTTCATGCGGTCGGCGGGGATGGTCCAGATCCCGGCGTCGAGATCGAATTCCCGCCATTCGGCTTGCCTTAGCTCGCCAGGGCGCGGAAAAGCATATGCTAGTAGCTTTAAACCGTTCACGACTTCGGGCATCGCATCATGGCCCCATATCGCCCGTAGGAGACCACCGAACGCCTTCCGGTCACGGATCGCAGGTCGATGGACAATCTTCCGCGTGGCGATCGCGCCTTTGAGCGCGATCGTAGGGTCGTTCTCAGCGCGCCCGGTAGCGATCGCATATCGGATCACCGACCCAATCTCCTGCCGCTGCTTGGCCGCCGACGCCAGCTTGCCGCGCCTTTCCTGCTTGCGGATCACGGCTAGTATCTCGGCCGCAGAGATCGAAGCGATCGGCAGCTTCCCGATATCGGCATTCGCCAAGCCGATGAGATAGTCAAAGCGCTCGATAGTGCGTGGGGACTTGTTCTCCGCCTTTAGCTTCTTCCGCAGATCGGCAGCAACAGCCTCGAACGTGTTTTCGGAGGCTTCGGCGGACCTGATCTTTTCCAGCTTCTTCTGCCTGGCAGGATCGACGCCTTGCGCAAGCAATTCCTTTGCGGCGTCTCGGGCTTTGCGCGCAACCGCAAGCCCCACAGCGGGGTAAGCACCGATCGCCAACGTCTTCTGTTTGCCCCCAAAGGAATAGGCCATGCGCCAGAGCCGCGAGCCGTTCGGCGGGACGAAGAGGAAGAGCCCTCCGCCATCCGAGTATTTCTTCGCTGTGCCCTGCCCCTTGAGGGCTCGAATTGCAGTGTCCGAAAGAGCCATCATCCCACCCCGAATTCTTGGTATCGCGGCCTTGGCATTCTCGCCCATACCAAGAGTGATACCAAGAATTTTGCTGAAAGCCAGCGAAAGCTTTTACACGGCAACGAATGGAGTTGAGGCCGAAATCGAAGCGATTTCATGCGCTTGGCGCATTGCCACGAAAGGATTTCGGGGTATTTGAAAGGCAGGAATGGCGATCCCGGCAGGATTCGAACCTGCGACCATCGGCTTAGAAGGCCGGTGCTCTATCCAGCTGAGCTACGGGACCGTCGGCCGGCCGGGCCGGCTGCTGCGTTACGCCTGGCGATGCAAGACTCGGAAAGTCAGTGCGTCCAGGGCGTCCTGCGGTCATAGCGGAAATTGTCCGAATAGGAAATCTGCCGGCGCTTGGCTTCCTTCGGCTCTTCGACGCGATAGGCGATCTTTTCCCTCTCGGCATAAGCCACCGCTTCTTCCTTCGTGTCGAAGGTGAGCTTCACCTGGCTCAGCATGTCGCCGGAGGTGGTGTAGCCCATCAGCGGGTCGATCTTCTTGCGCTGGGCGGGATCGAACTCGAGCACCCAATGTCCGGTCTTGGCCTTGCCGGACTGCATCGCGGTTTTGGCTGGACTGAAAATGCGCGCGGACATGAGCACCTCTTTAACGCCCGGAGACCGGGCACCGTTGTTCGGCGCCATTCCCGGGGTCCCATCGGGAGCCCGAAATCTCGCGCCAACCCGTCATTACTGTGCAATGGCCGCGGCGGCAAGGCCGCAAGCGCGCCTGCGCTCCCGCGGCGCAGGGAACCTCGCCGCGCCGGCGACATTATCGAAAGGTCGGGCGGCCGGGCCGGGCAAGCCTTCCTGTGAGCCTCAATCAGAAGCGGACATTTCGCCATGACCAATGCAACCGAACATGCCGTCCTGCAGCTCGCCGTGCTTGTCGGCAGCCTGCGCGCCCAGTCCTTCAGCCGCAAGATCGCCAAGGCCTTGGCTGCCCGCGCGCCGGATTCGGTGCGCTGCCGCTTCATCGAGATCGGCGACCTGCCGCTCTACAACGAGGATCTGGACGGTGACGACCCGCCGGCGGCATGGTCGGCCTTCCGTGCGGCGATACGCGAATGCGACGCGGTGCTGTTCGTCACCCCGGAATACAACCGCTCGATCCCCGGCTGCTTGAAGAACGCGCTCGATGTCGGCTCGCGGCCGCCGAGCAAGAACGCGTTCAAGGGACTGCCCGCAGGGGTCGTCAGTGTCACACCGCATAAGCTTGGCGCTTTCGGCGCCAATCATGCGCTGAGACAAACCTTCGCCTTCCTCGACATGCCGGTGATGCAGCAGCCGGAGGCCTATATCGGCAATGTCGCGGAACTCTTGGACGGCAAAGGCGCGGTGACCAATGCCGACACCGCCGCCTTCCTCGAGAATTTCATGGCCAGCCTGGAAACCTGGATCAGGACGGTGCATCCTGGCGGCTCGTCCTTCGATGCCTTCATGAAGCAGCGCGAGAAGATCGCCGAGGACTATGTCAATGGCGATGCGGCCTCGCTGAAGGCGATCGTCACCCGTGCCGGGCCGGCGACATTCTTCTCACCGCGCGGCGACCATCTCGAAGGCGCCGAAGCGGTTGCCGGCCGTTACGAACGCGACGCCGCAAGCTTCCACAAAGGCGGCAACACCGACCTCGAGGTGCTGCAAGCCTCGTCCAGCGGGGATCTGGCGTTCTGGAGCGGGTTGCAGCATGCCAAGGCGCGCATCGGCAAGAACGGCGAGGCGACCGAGATGACCTTGCGGGTGACGGAAGTGTTTCGGCTGGAGGATGGCGCGTTCAAGCTGGTGCATCGCCATGCCGACCCGGTTCATTAGCCGGCGCTTGCAAAATCCGCGACACAATGCCGGGGTGCGTTGCAACACCCGCCTATTCCTTTTGGCCTGCGAGCGGCATACATCGGATACATGGTCGTGCCACTTGATGGCATGATGGCGACGACAAAGATACGAATGAGCGCGGATACGGAAGTCTCGCCGTCGGGGGCCGGCAAGCCAGCGATATTGGACGGCGCGATTGTCGTCGGCGGGGGCGCCGCCGGGCTTGCCGCCGCGCATGCGTTGACCAGGGCCGGCGTGACGACGCAAATCCTTGAGCGCGAGCAGAGGCTGGCCGAGCCCTGGCACCGCCGCCACGACAATCTGCACCTCAACACGCATCGCGACCTCTCCTCATTGCCCGGCGTGTCCTATCCGGCGGGGACACCGGCCTTCCCGCACCGCAGCGCCGTCGCGCGCCATCTCAACGAGTTCGCCGAGACGCACCGGCTGCCGATCGCCTTCGGGGTCGAGGTCGACGAGATCGAATTCCATGGCGACCATTGGCTGCTGCGGACAAGCGAGGGCTTGAAGGCGGCGCGATATGTGGTGATCGCCACCGGACGGGACCGGCAGCCCTTCATCCCGGCCTGGACGGGCATGGAGGATTTTTCCGGCAGGATCATCCATTCGGCCGATTTCGGAAAGGCAAGCGACTATGCCGGCAAGAAGGTGCTGGTGGTCGGCGCCGGCAATTCCGGCTTCGACGCGCTCAACCATCTTTCGCGCGTCGAGACCGGCCAGATCTGGCTTTCGGCGCGCAACGGACCTTCGCTGCTGCCCAAGCGCATCGGCAAGATCGCGGTGCACCGCATGTCGCCGCTCATGGCCAACCTGCCCACATGGCTCGCGGACGCGGTCATGGCGGCAACGCAACGCCTGGTGTTCGGAGATCTGACGAAATACGGCCTGCCCCCTGCCCCGTCGGGCGGCGCCAGCCGGCTCGGCTCCGACTATACCGCGATCGCGGCCGACGACGGCGCGGTCGAAGCCATCAAGGCCGGGCGCATCATCGTCGTGCCGCAGTTGCGCGAATTCAGGCGCGACGGCGTCGTGCTCGACAATGGCCAGCGAATAGCGCCCGACATCGTCATCGCCGCCACCGGCTACCGCACCGGACTGGAACCGATGCTGGGCAAGCTCGGCGTGCTGGACGCCAAGGGCGTGCCGCTGTTCAATGGCGCCGTGAACGACCCGAAGCTGCCCGGGCTCTGGTTCACCGGCATGCGGCCCAGCATTCGCGGCTGCTTCGCCAACTCGACAATCCAAGCCGCGGCGATTGCCAGGAAGATCGCTGGCCTGAAGCGCTGAGTGCGCTACAAGGAACAGACAGGACGGTCGGTCGTTTGCCTTTCTCTGATGAAAGGAAGCGAGATGCCGACGCCCGATGAGCTCGAAGCAAAATTCTGGAAAGCCCTGAAATCGGATATGACAATGATGATCGGGCTTGACGGCTCGAACATCGTCCCGCGCCCCATGACGGCGCAACTGGAAGCCGAGGCCAGGGGCCCGATCTGGTTCTTCACCGCCAGTGAAACCGAGCTTGTGCTTGGACTTTCCTCCGGCAGCCAGGCAACGGCGACGTTTGTATCCAAGGGTCATGACCTTTTTGCAACGGTGCAAGGCCGGTTGCAGATCGATAACGACCGGGTCGTGATCGACCGGCTGTGGAACCGCTACGTGGAAGCGTGGTTCGAAGGCGGCAGGGACGATCCGAAGCTGACGCTGCTTGGCTTCGAGCCTGAACAGGCCGAGATTTGGCTCGACGCCTCCAGCGTCGTCTCGGGTATCAAGATGCTGCTCGGCTACGATCCGAAGGAGGAGTACAAGGACAACGTCGCCAAGGTCGATCTCTAGGCTGTCTTGACATCATCATCCGCCGGATCGAACCGCGCTCTGTTTTTGTGTTGCCTTCCGGGCGTGCGCCCCCTATACGCCGCGGGACGTCGGAGTGTAGCGCAGCCTGGTAGCGCACCTGATTTGGGATCAGGGGGTCGCGTGTTCGAATCACGCCACTCCGACCACTTGAAATCAAGGATTTACGGCCAAACCCGCCTCCTCGCCGAGTTAAGTCGTTCCTGCCAGCGAAGTTTGGCAAGTGTCGCTGCCATTGGCGAATTGGTGTGGCAGGGTTCCATGGGCGCCCCAACATCTCGATAAACGACATGTTCCTTTAAGGCGTTCAGAGGCTTAGGCGTATCATTCAAGGACGGAAACGCTGGCATCGGCCTTGCAAGGCAGCGATTGCCGGGTTGATCTCCGGCAGCTCGTCGGGCTTGAGGCAGTTGTTGGGGGCCTCGCCCGGCGAGTTCAGCGAAACCGGTGGAATGTAACCAACCGTGATATCCATGCAGCCTTTCTAATGTAACCTCTGCGTCGGCCGACTCCCCACCCCGAGTCGGCTAGGCCCGGCGGTTTAACTCAACGCACCCCAACAGAGCGCGGAACTGTCGGGCCGCTTTATGGACAAGGCGTCCAGCCGTTCCGCTGCTCCGGCGTCACCGCATGATTGGTGAACTGCAAATTCGATCGTCACGGCTGGCGGCGCGGCATTCGTGGCAGTAGATGACCTTGATCAAATCCCAATGCATGCAGCCCATGGTCAGGCCTTCGCCGCTTGGTTGCGCCGGTTGAGGGACAGGATCAACGGGTAAGCGAGCCCATTGGCCGCCGGGACGGTAAACCCGCCGGGCGAGAACCCCAACACCCTCGAGCCCGGCGAGCCTACACCCGATCTGGAACGCGACCGGGGCCGGGGTTAACCGGCACCGTCGGTGTTGCAAGATCGATACCGGAAAGACTGTTCCGGAATGGGACGGCTACGATGCAGGCTCCCACGGATTGATCACCGACACGCCGGCCGCATGAAACGGCGCCGTGTCACGCGACGCAACCTGAAAGCCCTTCGCGGCAGCAATGGCCGCGATGTACCCATCAGGCACGGGGAACCCTTTACCAGCGGCTCTCGCCTTTGCAGCAAGGCCGGAATAGTGGCGCGCGGCCCCGATATCGAAGACCAGCATGCGCTGATCGAAGATTTCGCATATTCCGGCAAAGGCTTCGGCCAGCGCATTTTTGCGCCGGCCGGCCGGCATGGCTTCGATGCCGAACAGCACCTCCGCCAGCGTAATGCTGGACAGATAAAGTGTCTCGGCGACCTGGTCGTCCAGCCAAGCCACGACCGCGGGATTAGGTTGCGGTCTCATCACCTCCGAAACGACGTTGGTGTCCAGGAGGATCATTCGAATTTCAGCGGCTCAGCCGGGCTTTTCCCACGGGCCTGTTCGAGTGCTTCAACATCCTCGTCCATCACGCCCGCCCGGCGAGCGATGGCGGACAATAGCGTGCCCACCCTGACGCGGCCCTCCGGTCGAACCGCGTCTTCAAGAATGGCGCGGATTTCCGCCTCGGTGCTGCGGCCATTGATGGCCGCGCGCACCCGCAAGGCACGATGCGTTTCCTCGGGAAGGTTTCTGATCGTAACGGCAGTCATTGATATCAAACCGATTACATTGATATCAATTTAGCACGTCATCAGTTCGATGTCACGTGCCGGCCGATCAGCCTTTCTATCATCGGGCCTAGCCATGTGAACCTGCCGGTATGCGGCTCGAACAATCCCCCTCGCTTCCAACTTTGTCGCCGGTCTAGACTTCGGACGAAGTGGGATTGTCGATGCCTGTTGTCGAGGCGGTGCTGTCGCTGATCGGCCCGGCATACCTGGCCTATTACGGCTTCGCAGTTCCGGTCATGGGTCGTGTGGGCAGTTCTGTGCGCCGCCCTGTGGGTCTGGAACAACCGGCCGAGCAAGCGGCAGAACGGCGTCGCCCGGTCGCGATCCGCCGGCCTGATGGTTTTCGTCCTTGTCGCTGCCTGTTACATCGCGGCGCATACGGGCGTGTATCTTTTGGCTCGGCATCTGACCGGGCTATGGGCGTGACCGCCCTAGATATCGAACTCGCCCTGCCCCTCGTCCATGGCGCTGACCGTCTCGGCCGCGAGCGCGCGGGTGATCGGCGTCTTGCGCTCAAGCGCGGTGCGGTCGAGGCGCTCGACGACACGCATGGCGGTGCCGAGCGAACGCTCGATGCGGCGCACCAGATATTGCACCACATGCGGCTCGACCTCGACCTGGCGGTCGGCGAACAGCTTTGTGATGACGCCGGCAAGCAGCAGATCGTCGGGCTCGTGGATCTCGATCGTCGCCGCCGCCTTCAGCCGCGAGACGAGGTCGGGCAGCGCGACGCGCCAGGCCGAGGGGAAACGCCGCGCCGTAAGCAGCAGCGTCGAGCCCGCGCCGCGCACTTCATTGATCAGGTGGAACAGGCCTTGCTCATTGATCGCCGCCTTGTCGACGTCGTCGATGAGCGCCGGCCTCATGCCCAGGCCGGCAATGTGCTCGCCGATCCGGCCTGGCTCGATGGCGAGCGCATGCGCCCGTTCCTGCCATATCCGTGCGAGATGCGTCTTGCCCGAGCCGGGCGGCCCGGCCAGCACCACGACCGGCGACGGCCAGTCCGGCCAGCGGTCGATCAGCGATGCGGCTTGCGCGTTGGTGCCCGACACGACGAGCTCGTCGCGCGAATAGCCGGTGCCGTGGCCGAGATCGAGCGGCAGCTGACGCGGCATGTCGGTTCGCTCGCCGGCCACGTCAGCCACGCGGCTTCGCGCGATGGCCGCCGCCGCGATCGGCCGGCAATGGCGGCACGGGCTCTGTGGCGTGACCCTTGTAGAGCGGCGATTCGAGATAGCGGGCGATGGCGAAACGCACCAGCACGGCAATCGCCGCCGAGGCCGGCACGGCAATCAACAGACCGACGAAGCCGAACAGCGCGCCGAAGGCAAACAGCGCGAACATCAGCCACACCGGATGCAGGCCGACGCTCTTTCCGACCAGCCGGGGCTGCAGGATGTTGCCCTCGATGAACTGGCCGACGAAGAACACGCAGGCAACCAGCACCACCATGGTCCAGTCCGGCCAGAACTGGACGAAGGCGACGCCGATGGCCAGCACCAGCCCGGTCAGCGAGCCGACATAGGGGATGAAGGAGATCACCCCGGCGAAGAAGCCGATGAGGATGGCGAAGTTCAATCCGGTCAGCGTCAGGCCGGTGGCATACATGGCGCCGAGCACAAGGCATAGCGTGCCCTGCCCGCGCACGAAACCGGCCGTGGCGGTGTTGATGTCGCGGGCAAGCGCGCGCACCGTCTCGACATGGTCGCGCGGCACCCAGCCGTCGACTTCGGCCACCATGCGGTCCCAGTCGAGCAGCATGTAGAAGGCGACGACCGGGGTGACGACGAACAGGCTGACCACCGAGACCAGCGCCACGCCGGAGCTCCAGATCGAGGTGAAGACGGTGGTGAGCAGGCTGAAACCGGAGGTCAACAGCGAGTTCAGCCCGTCGCGCAGGCCGGCGGCGTTGACGCCAAAACGCTGCTCCAGCCATTTCGGGTCGAAGCTGGTGATGAGCGACTGCAGGCGTGTGAGGTATTCCGGCAGTTTGCGGGCGAAATCGGCCATCTGGGTCGCCAGCACCGGCACCAGGATGACGAAGGCCAGCACCACAACGACGATGAAGGCGATCAGGATGACCACGGTCGCCATCAGGCGCGAGAGGCCGAGCCGCTGCAGCCAGTCGGCGACCGGATCGAGGAAATAGGCGAGCACCATGCCGGCGACGAAAGGCAGGAGGATGCCCGAGAAGACATAGAGGAACAGCGCCAGCAGGACCGCCGTCGCCAGCCAGAAGAAGACTTGGCGGCGAAGCGCGCCGGAGCTGTCGTCAGCGGCGATCACGGCGCCATCGTAATCAGGCGTCGGTGCCGGAGCCGCCTGATCTGCCGATGCCCGACTTGGTGTTGTCCGACTTGGTGTTGTCGTTTTGGGAGTCGCTCGTCCGGGAGCCTTCGCCATAGCCGCTCATATGCCTTAGCCAAGCCACGAGATAGGCCGCGGCCGAAGCCACGGTCAAGACCCCGGTCAGCAATATGAGCGCGGTCCGCAGTGGGCCGAGATGCACGGCAAAGGCCAGCTCGCCCAGCACAAGCGCCGCCAGCACGATCTGCGCGGCGGTGTTGGCCTTCGAAACGAAGAGCGGCTTCACCTCGACCGGATTGCTCATCACGCTGGACAGGAGCACGGCGCAGACGATGAGCCCGTCACGCGAGACCATAGTCACCACCAGCCAGAGCGGCAATTCGCCGGCAAAGCCCATGACGACGAACACCGAGACAAGCAGGAGCTTGTCGGCGACCGGATCGAGATAGGCGCCCAGGCGGGACGACTGGTTCCAGCGGCGCGCGATGAAGCCGTCGACGCCGTCGGATATGCCGGCGACGAGGAATCCGGTGAAAGCCCAACCCCAAAGCGACTGCAGCATGGCCAGCACCACGGCGGGCACGAGCAGCAGCCGCATGATCGTGATCATGTTGGGAAGGGTCACGTGAGGTCCCGTCGTGTCTTTTGTTGGGAAAAAGATGAGGGAGATGGGAGATCGGCGCAAGTGGCGGGGCGGCGAAGCTGCCAATCACCTCACTCGCCGGCACTTTCCTCGGGAACAACCTCCCTCACCCGCGCGTCATCCTTGCTCCCCGAAACCATTCATGCGAAGAGCCCGCAATGACAAACAGGGACGAGCCGACGATGAGCAAGGGCGATCCGGCCAAGCGCAAGAACGGGCTCACCTATGCCGAGGCGGGCGTCGATATCGACGCCGGCAATCTGATGGTCGAGAAGATCAAGCCGCTGGTGCGCGCGACGCGCCGGCCGGGCGCCGACGGCGAGATCGGCGGGTTCGGCGGCCTGTTCGACCTCAAGGCCGCCGGCTTCACCGATCCGGTGCTGGTCGCGGCCAATGACGGCGTCGGCACCAAGCTCAAGATCGCCATCGATTCCGGCAAGCATGACACGATCGGCATCGACCTCGTCGCCATGTGCGTCAACGACATCGTCGTGCAGGGCGCCGAGCCGCTGTTCTTCCTCGACTATTTCGCCACCGGCAAGCTCGATCCGGACCAGGGCGCCGCGATCGTCGGCGGCATCGCCGAGGGCTGCCGGCAGGCCGGCTGCGCGCTGATCGGCGGCGAGACGGCCGAAATGCCCGGCATGTACCACGACAAGGACTACGACCTTGCCGGATTCGCGGTCGGCGCGGCCGAACGCGGCCAGTTGCTGCCGACCGACGACATCGTCGAGGGCGACGTGCTGCTCGGCCTTTCCTCGTCGGGCCTGCACTCCAACGGCTTTTCGCTGGTGCGCCGGATCGTGGCTAGCAGCGGCCTTGGCTGGAGCGATCCGGCGCCGTTCAACGAGGAGGTCAGCCTTGCCGAGGCGCTGCTCGAGCCGACGCGCATCTATGTGAAGTCGATCCTGAAGGCGATCCGCAACACGCATGGCATCAAGGCGCTGGCCCACATCACCGGCGGCGGTTTCCCGGAAAACATCCCGCGCGTGCTGCCCAAGGATTTTTCCGCCGAGCTCGACCTCGAGGCGATCGACGTGCCGCCGGTGTTCTCGTGGCTGGCAAAGACCGGCGGCGTCGCGCCGGAAGAAATGATGCGCACCTTCAACTGCGGCATCGGCATGATCCTCGCCGTCGCCTCCGGCCAGGCGGCGCAGGTGGCAGCAGTGCTGCAGGAAGCCGGCGAGACGGTGACGCCGATCGGCCGGATCGTGCCGCGCCGCGACGCCGGCGTCATCTACAGGGGCTCGATCGGCCTATGAGCAGGAAGCGCACGGTCGTCCTGATCTCGGGGCGCGGCTCCAACATGACGGCGCTGATCGCGGCCGCCGCCGATCCCGCCTATCCGGCCGAAATCGTCGGCGTCGTCTCCGACCGCGCCAACGCCGCCGGCCTCGGCATCGCCCAGTCGCGCGGCATCGCCACCAAGGTGATCCAGCGCGCCGACCACCCGAGCAAGGACGCCTTCGACGCCGCGATCGATGCCGCGCTCACCGGCTTCGGCGCCGACATCGTGGCGCTCGCCGGCTATATGCGCATCCTCGGCCGCGGCCTCGTCGAGAAATGGCAGGGGCGCATGATCAACATCCACCCTGCCCTGCTGCCAGCCTTCAAGGGGCTGGACACGCATGCGCGGGCGATCCGCGCCGGCGTGCGCATCCATGGCTGCTCGGTGCATTTCGTCACGCCGGAGATGGATGACGGCCCGATCATCGCGCAGGCCGCCGTGCCGGTGATGGTCGGCGACAATGAGGACACGCTTGCCGCGCGCGTGCTGAAGGCCGAGCATCGGCTCTATCCGCTGGCGCTCGGCCTCGTCGCCGAGGGCAAGGCGAGGATGGAGAAGAGCCACACCGTGCTTGCGCATTTCGCCGACGATGCGGAGAACGCCAGCTCGGTGGTGATGGCGCCGGATCCGCTGCGCGAGGAGACGGACCTCGAACAGCTGGCGCGGATCACGCCGTAGGGCCTCGGCCGGAAATTGCAGCATGGCGCTTACCCCGGAACTGCCGAGCCAATCCCTGGGTCAAACTGAAACGGACCGGCTGCGTAAGGCTTGGATAGACGGGTTAAGCAGCGGCCCGTTTGCTCCCTTCAACATCGACGAGATCAAGCGGAAGGCCCGCGCCCGGCTGGACAGCAATCCTGGTCCTGATCGATGCCCGTGAAACAGCTCCTCATCCTGCGCCACGCCAAGTCGAGCTGGGACGATCCGGCACTTGCCGATTTCGACCGTCCTCTCGCCGCGCGCGGGCTGAAGACCGCGCCGCCGATCGGGCGCGAGCTTTCGCAGCGCGGCTGGCTGCCGGATCTGGCGCTGGTCTCGCCGGCGCTGCGCGCCCGCGATACCTGGCGGCTGGTCGCCCAGGAACTACCGAAGCATGTGCAGGCGGAATTCGCGGAAGAGCTCTACGAGGCGGCGCCTGCCACCATCCTGGCGCAGGTGCGGCAGGCCAAGGCGACGAATCTGCTGGTGATCGGCCACAATCCCGGCCTGCAGCAGTTTGTGTTGCGGCTGGCCGGCGCCGGATCGGATGACAGCGTGTTCAAGAAGATCGAAGCGAAGTTTCCGACGGCGGCGCTTGCCCGTTTCACGCTGCACGGCGACTGGGCGGATCTTGCGTTCGGAAGCGCCAGGCTGACGCATTGCCTGCGGCCGAAGGATTTGGCCTAGGGCCCGAAGCTTGCCGGTCCGATAAGCAAAGGCGGCGGGTTTTGCCCGCCGCCTTTGGTATTTCGAAGAAGCGGATCAATTGCCCCAATTGTCCGCGGGCGGGCCCGGCCAATCCGTGGCGGCGCTCGCTCCCGTCTTGATCGTGCTATCGACCTTGGGGGCCGGCTTGGCAACCTCGTGCTTGCGGACCGACGCCGTGTAGGCGCTGTCGACACCCACGGTCGACTGGTTGGCATTGGCGTCGCCGTAATGGTCGCTGCCGGCAAAGGCGGAACCCACGGCGAGAAGCATTGCAGCAGAGGCGAGAGCGATCCTGATCATGTCAATTTCCTCGTTCCTTGGTTTCATCGGCGGTGGCCTTGGGAGGATGGCCCCGCTGCCGACAAGACCCGTGGAGTCCGGGATTTATTCCCGGCGTGGCCGCGTTTCAGCGACGGCAGAAGCGTCAACCCGGATTTCGCTCAGAAAAAGACAAACGATTACAAGTGCTTGTGATGCAAATACTTGTGAAGTGATTCATGCTGCCGGTAGCCGGCTGCATAAAAACAGAGCGGCGGGACAAGCCCGCCGCTTTGAGGTCTGTCGAGGACAGATCCGTTTAGCGGTTGCCGAAAAGGTCGTGGTTGGCGCCCGTGACGACCGGCTTCTGGACATCCGCGTCCGACTTCTTGACCGAAGCGGTGAACGAGGTGTCGACCGAAGCGGCCGGCTGGTTGGCATTGGCCGAACCGTAATTGTCCGAGCCGGCGAAAGCGGCGCCGGTGGCAACGAGAAGGGCGGCGGCGGTAAGAGCGATCTTGGTCATTTGAGTTGCTCCAAATTTGAGAATTGAGGGTGCGGTCGATTGGGATCCGAGCCGCTTAGCGGCCCCAGATGCCCTGGCCCGACTGCGGCTGGTTCTGATCAGGCTTGATGTGGAGGTCGCGCTGCTCGAACTTGTCGAGCTTGCGGATCGAGCCGGTGATGCTGTTGTCGACCTTGCCCGCGGGAGCGGTCACGGCCGGCTGATTGACGTTGTCGGAACCGTAATGGTCGCTGCTGGCAAAAGCGCCGCTGGTAGCGACGAGGAGGGCAGCGGCAGTAAGAGCAATCTTGGTCATTTTAAGTACTCCGGATTTTCAAAGTCATGTCCGTCTGGTGGCGTGCCTTGATGGAAATTCGCGTCGCTCGGACCACCCCGAAATGGGTCTGCCCTGCTGCCGATTCCAATCACGAAAAGTTGTGAACTGAACCGTTCGGTTCGATCTTGAAATCCCGTGAAAGGCTAAGCGGCCGAACTCTTATCGTTTGATGTCAATCGGTTACGGCGAGCGATTGTCGAGGTGCCACACTGGCCAGACCTGCCGGCGTTCACCGTGGCTACACGAACCGTCAACATTATTTGAACCGAACGGTTCGGTTTCATCACTTGCATGGCCGGGGAAGTGGCCCGGCGGGCGCCGTGATCGGGTTGGTGGCCGCCGGCAAACCACATTTGCCTTGCGGGCGGATCGATACTATCGGTTGCCTCAGGGAACCAATTCGGACGCCGCCCGCCTGTCCCGGCGAAGGTCGACGCCGTTGGGAGGAAACAGCGACGAACGATGCGGCTGCTGCTTGTCGAGGACAATCGCGAACTGGCCGATTGGCTGAGCAAGACGCTGCGCCAGGCGAGCTATGTCGTCGACGTCGTGCATGACGGCGAGGATGTCGAGCATGCCTTGGCCGCCGGCGACCATGCCTTGATCATCCTCGACCTTGCCCTGCCCCGCATGGGCGGCATGGAAGTGCTGAAAAGGCTGCGTGCGCGCGGCAACCCGGTGCCTGTGATCGTGCTCACAGCCAATGCCAGCCTCGACGGCCGGGTCAAGGGCCTCAACGAAGGCGCCGACGACTATCTGGCGAAACCCTTCCAGATCGAGGAGCTGGAGGCGCGCATCCGCGTGCAGCTGCGCCGCGCCAACGACCGCACCGCGCCAGTCATTTCCTGCGGCGACCTCGTCTTCGACACCAACACCCGCCTGTTCTCGCTTGCCGGCGCGACGCTGTCGCTGACGCCGCGCGAGCACGCGGTGCTGGAACAGCTCGTCGTCAAGGCCGGACGCACGGTGAGCAAGGCGGCGCTCTCGGCGGCGATCTATGACTTCGATACCGACGCCGACCCAAGCGCCATCGAGATCTATGTGCACCGGCTGCGCAAGAAGCTCGAGGGATCGCGCGTCCAGATCGCCACCTTGCGCGGCCTCGGCTACCTCCTGCGCCAAGACGATCCGGCGCCATGAGAATCGGCAGTCTTCGGATCGGCAGCCTTCGCCTGCAATTGCTGGCTTGGGTGGTGCTGCCGCTGGCCGGTTTGGCCGCCATCAATCTGTGGACCAGCCAGCGCAACGCGCTGGCGACGGCGGACCTCGTCACCGACCGCATGCTGGTCGGCTCGGCGCGCGCCATCGCCGAGCAGGTGGCGATGGCCGACGGCGTGCTCGACGCAACCGTGCCGCCGGCGGCGATCGAGATGTTCGACACAGGCGACCGCGACAGCGTCTATTATCGCGTCGAGACCGCCGGCGGACGGTTGCTGACCGGCTATCCCGACCTGCCCGTGGCGTCGGGGCGGAACAGCATCGAAGCCTCCTATCGCGATCATCCGCTGCGCCTGGCGACGCTAAGCCATGCGGTGATCGGCGCCGGGGAAGATTCGCCAATCAAGGTCACGGTCGGCGTCACGCTCGCCGGCCATGACGCGATGGTGAAGCGGCTGTGGCTCAGCGCCTTCGCGCAGCAGCTTGCCCTGGTGGCGATTGCCGGCGTGTTCGTGCTGCTCGGCCTGCGCCGCGGGCTGGCGCCGCTGATCCGGCTGCGCGACGCGGTGCGTTCGCGCAGCCGCAGCGATCTCGAGCCGGTCGAGGTTCCAGGCGCGCAGAGCGAGATCCGGCCGCTGATCGAGGCGCTCAACGCCTATATGCAACGCGTGCGGGCGCAGATGGCGGCGCAGCGGCGCTTCATCGCCAATGCCGCGCATCAGCTGCGCACGCCGCTGGCGCTCCTGTCGACACAGGCAAGCTATGCGTTGCGGGAGACCAAGGCCGACCGTCGCCAGGAGGCGCTGGTGGCGCTGCAGACGAGTTCCGGCAAATTGGCGCGGTTGGCCGAACAGCTGCTTACCTTGTCGAGAGCGGAACCCGGCAGCCGGCGGCCGCGCGCCGACCGGATCGACCTCACCGAAGCCGCCCGCCAGGTGCTGGAAGCGCAAGCGCCGGCGGCGATCAAGCGGAATATCGACCTTGGCCTCGATGAGAACGGACCGGTGCGGGTGATCGGTGACGGCACGATGCTGCGCGAGATGATCGTCAACCTGGTCGACAATGCGCTGCGCTATTCCAGGCCGGGCGGCAGCGTCACCGTGAGGCTCTCCGCCTCGGATGGCGAGGCGGAACTCACAGTCAGCGATGCCGGTCCAGGAATCCCACCGGAAGAGCGGGAGCATGTCTTCGAGCGCTTCTACCGCCTCCCCGGCTCGGTCGAGGAAGGCAGCGGCCTCGGGCTCGCGATTGTGCGCGAGGTGGTCGAGAATGCCGGCGGCAGCGTCACGCTTGGCGACGCCGCCGGCGGCGGGCTCAAGGTCGAGGTGCGGCTGCCACTCGCCGCACCCGAACAGCGATCAGCCTGATCACGTCCCCTGTTCGTTGAACGGCGCGGGGCGCCACTTCACCACATAGTTCTCGAAGCGGGTGATCAGGAACTCCACCACCAGCGCCATCACCGCCAGGATGATCATGGCCGCGAAGACGCCGTTGGCGTTGAAGGCGCCCTGCGCGGTGGAGATCAGGAGGCCCATGCCCTGCTTGGCGCCGAGGAATTCGCCGACCACGGCGCCGACAAGGGCGAAGCCGAACGAGACATGCAGGCTGGCGAGGATCCAGCTCATCGCCGAAGGAATGATGACCGATCTCGTGATCTGCATCGGCGAGGCGCCGAGGATCTGGGCGTTGGCGATCATCGCCCTGTCGGCCTCGCGCACGCCCTGGAAGGCGTTGGCGAAGACGACGAAGAACACCATGACGACGGCCAGCGCCACCTTGGACGCCATGCCGAGGCCAAGCGCGATGATGAAGACCGAGCCCAGCACCACGCGCGGCACCGAGTTGGCGATCTTGATGTAGATCGAAAACACATCCGCCAGCAGCTTGTTGCGGCCGAGGATGATGCCTGCCACGATGCCGCCGACGGCGCCGATGGCAAAGCCGAGGAAGGTCTCCTCGAGCGTCACATAGATCTGCAGCCAGAGCGGGCCCTGCGAGGTGCCCTCGGTGACCCAGGACCAGATCTGTTCCCATATTCCCGACGGGCTGGAGAAGAAGAACGGGTCGATGATGTTGTAATCGGCGCAAAGTTCCCAAAGGCCGAGGAAGACGACGAGGATCGCAAGCCGCAGGCCGATAACCAAGGCATGGCGCTTGCGCAGCCGCGCCCTCGCCTGCGCTTCGGCGGCGACGATCGACGTCGCGCGGGTGGCAGCCTGTTCGGTAGGAGAGATGGCAGTCATGCTGTTTCCCCTTTCAATGGCCGGTCTGAAGCCCACGGCTCTGGCCGAGCTGCACTTCCTCGCGCAGATCGTTCCAGATCACCTTGGCGATCTCGATGAATTTCGGGTCGTAGCGGATGTCGGCCATGACGCGCGGGCGCGGCAGGTCGATGCGGTAGACGCTTTTCACCGTGCCGGGACCGGCGGTCAGCACATAGACCTTGTCGGCCAGCGCCACCGCTTCCTCGAGATCATGCGTGACGAAGACGACGGAGGATTTGAGTCCCGACCACAGGCCCAGCAACTCGTCCTGCATGGCGGTGCGGGTCTGCATGTCGAGCGCGCTGAACGGCTCGTCCATCAGCAGGATCTTGGGCTGGTTGATGAAGGTCTGGGCCAGCGCCACGCGCTTGCGCATGCCGCCCGAGAGCTGGTGCGGGTAATGCTTCTCAAAGCGTGAAAGGCCGACGCGGCCGATCCAGTCGCGCGCCTTCTCATAGGCTTGCGCCTTCGGCGTGCCGCGGAAGAGCGGGCCGGCAGCGACATTGTCGATGACGCTGCGCCAGGGAAACAGCGCATCGGCCTGGAAGACGAAGCCGATGTCGCGGCTGATGTCGGTGACCGGATTGCCCATGACGCGGACGCCGCCGGTCGTCGGACGCAAGAGCCCGGTGACGAGGTTGAGCGTAGTCGACTTGCCGCAGCCGGTCGGGCCGACGACGCAGGCGAACTCGCCGCGCGCCACCGTCATGGTGAAATCGCGGATCGCCGTCATCATGTGTCCGTCCGGCGTGACGAAGCGCAGCGTCACATCGTCGATGGCTATAGCGGCATCGGCCGGCGGCGCGGCGGGAGACAATTTCTCTGCCGCCATGGTCTGCGACTGCATGGCACACTCCTGTGGTGGTGATGCGGGGATGGCGGCTCGGGGCCGGCGGCCCGCTCGCCGGCATCTCAAGGCGCAGCTGCCGGATTGATTCAGGCAGCCGGCGCAAGCCCTTGTTTTTCAGGGCGGACAGGTCCGTCCGCCCTCGCCTGCCGGCTGCTACTTCGCCGCGTCGACGAACTCGGTCGTGTAGGTCTTGGAAAGGTCGATCTGCTTGCCCTGCAGGCTCTTGGAGAAGGTCGACAGAACCTTGAGCACCGTCTGAGGACCATCGGCCGGCATGCGGCCGTCCGGCGTGAACTGCGCCTTGCCGCCGGCGAGGCCCTGCACGTAAAGGTCCTTGTTGCCGGCGTAATAGTCCTTCGGCATCTTGTCGGCGATCTCCTCGGCCGAATGGCTGGCGATGAACTTCATCGTCTTGACGAAGGCGTTGGCGAGCTTCTGCGCCTCGTCCTTGTGACCCTCAAGCCAGCTCGACTGCACATAGAAGGAGGCCGCCGGATAGTCGCCGCCCAGCGCTTCCTTGGTCTTCTCAGGCGTGCGCATGTCGACCAACACCTTGGCCTCGCCGGTCTGGAGCAGCTTGGCGATGGTCGGCTCGGTGGTCATGCCGGCCTGGATCTGGTCCTGCTTGACGGCGGCGATGAAGGTGTTGCCGGCGCCGACCGGAAGCAGCGTGTAGTCGCCCGGCTTCAGGCCGTTGCGAACGGCGAGATACTGGGTGAGGAAATCGGTCGAGGAGCCGAGGCCGGTGACGCCAAGCGTCGCGCCCTTGAAGTCGGCCGGCGACTTGATCTCCGGGTGTTTTGCCGAGACCAGCTCGACCTCGCCCGGCGCCTGGCTGAACTGCACGATCGACTGGATGTATTTGCCCTTCGACTGCAGGTCGACGGTGTGGTCGTAGAAGCCGACGACGCCCTGCACCGCGCCGGCCAGCAGTTCGTTCTCGGCCTCGACGCCGGCACGGGAGTTCACCAACTCCACGTCCAGCCCCTCATCCTTGAAGTAGCCGAGCTGCTGGGTAAGCACGGCCGGCAGATAGATCTGCTTTTCCATGCCGCCGACGATGATGGTGATCTTGTCGGCAGCCGAGGCCGCCGATGCGCCAGCGCCAACCATGGCAAGCGTCAGCAGCGCCGAACGCAGGACGCGTTTAGAGATGAGACTGGTCACGTAATTTCCTCCACTGGGCGACGCAGCGCGCCGCATTTCCTCCTCGCGGCCACTCCCAGCCGCTCATGTGGCGAACGCCACAAAACTGTCATGGCATGGCCAAGCTTTCAGCTGGCTTTCAGCCGTTTTGACGGCTGCTGAAACGAAATCCTGCAATACAAGCGGGTCAAACGGCGCCAAAGCCGAGCACATCGCGCATATCGTATTCGCCGGGCGGCCGCCGGACGACCCAGAGCGCCGCCGCGATGGCGCCGCGGGCGAACATCGAGCGATCGCCCGCGGCATGCGAGAGCGTGAGCGTCTCGCCTTCGGCAAGGAAGCTCACGCTGTGCTCGCCGACGACGCCGCCGCCGCGCAGCACGGCAAAGCCGATCTCCCCGGCACCGCGCGGACCAACGAGGCCGTCGCGGGCGCGCTTGGCCACATCGTCCAGTTCAATGCCACGTCCGCGCGCAGCCGCTTCGCCGAGCATCAGCGCCGTGCCCGACGGCGCGTCGACCTTCATGCGATGATGCGCTTCGAGGATTTCGATGTCGCAGTCATCATGCCCAAGCGCCCTCGCGGCCTGCTCGACCAGGCCGGTCAGCATGTTGAGGCCGATCGAATAGCTGCCGGAGCGCACCACGGCGATTGTCTTTGCCGCTTCGGCGATTGCGGTCAGCTCCGAGGCGGTGAAACCGGTTGATCCGATCACCAGCGGCGGGCCGCCGCGCGCGGCGCAGGCTTTGGCCAGCGCGGCGGACGCCGCGGGCGTGGTGAAGTCAATCACCACGTCGGCAAGCGCCAGCGCTTCGTCGCGCTCGACCAATCCCTCGCCCGTGCTGCCCGGCCGATGGAAGCGCCCGACGAACTGCAGCCGCGGGTCGGCCGCGACGGTCTCCGCCATCTGCCGGCCCATGCGGCCGAGCGCGCCGGCGATGGCTATCCTGAGCGGCTGCGGCATGGCGGTCCCTGTTGCAAATCCGAGTCGTGACAATCCTCTAGCACGCCGCCTTGGCGAATTGATTCAAACGACTGCGGGCCGCGACATGCGGGCGATACGAGGGCGAACTATACGCGACTGTGAAGCGCCACACTCAAGATCACTGACGTGGCATGCTAATTTAGCGCCTGTGTCCGGGTACGCCGGATCCAAGTCCAAGGGGGGACGCTCATGCTGCGGCCAGTGCATGCCCTGGTTCTTTCCTGCCTTGCCTTGACGCCCCTTGCCGGAGCGGCCCTGGGAGCGCAGGCGTCTTCCGAGAAGTCCGACGATGCGGCCAAAAAGGCTGCGGACGATACGGCGAAAAAGGCCGCGCTTGCCGAGGCGCTCGGCGTCTGCGACCGGGGCGCTTCCGTGCCGCTCGATCCTGAAGCCAAGGCGCCGCCTGTCCAATATGGCGCGCTCTTTCCGCAAGACTTCGATCTCACCAAGCTCAAAGTCCTGGCCGACAGATGCCAGGCGGCGATGCTCGGCGCGCCGCAGGAAAAGCGGCTGGCGCTTGAATGGCTGCGGGTCCAGGTCGCGCTCAACCAGCCGGGACTTGCCTTTCTCCTGCCGCAGATCCAGCTCATCGCCGACGGCGGCAGTCCCGAGGCGAATTATCTGCTCTACGAGGTCTACTCGGTGCACCGGCACGACACCGCCGATGCCGGTCCGCTACCCGTCTCGCGCGGCATGGCGCTCGATGCCTTGCAGAAGGCAGGCGCTGCCGGCCATCTCACGGCGCTCGAGATACTGCTGCGTCAGTATATCGATGGGCCGCTGCTGCGCCGCGATGCGCACAAGGTGGTCGAGACCGCGCAACGCGTCATCGACGCGCCGGCCCAAGGCCAATCGCCCGGCGAATGGGACAGCCAGTTCCGTGCCGCCATGCCGCTGCTGATTGCGCGGACGACGCTGGAGAACGACGGCTTTGCCGACGAGGAGCAGCACAAGGCTTTTCAGGCCGTGGCTGCGGATACCAAGGCCGGCACTGGCGGGCCTGAACAGTCGGTGCTCGCTTATATCAAAGCGCTGCGGCTCGGCCGAGGCACACAGCAGGACGCGGCGAAGGCCAGGCAATTGCTGGAAACGCGCGTCGGCAGCGACCAGTACGCCGTGCCGATGCTGGCCGACATGCTGGCCAAGGGCGAAGGCGGGCCGGCCGACGGCAAGCGCGCTATCGCCATGCTGCGTGCCGCCTCCAAAAATGTCGCCGGCGCCGGGCCGATGCTCGCCGGCCTGCTGCTCGACGGCAAATTCGTCGGCCGCCAGCCGCGCGAGGCGATCCGGTTGCTCAATGCCCCGTGGGACCTCGACGCCAGCATCAGGCTGGCGAAGCTGCTCCCCGACTATGACGGCTTTCAGATCGACAATCCGGACCAGCTGATCGAGCGCCTGAGCGACGCCGCCGCGGCCGGCGAGCCAGGCGCTGCGCTGGCGCTGGCGCGGCTGCAACTGTCGGACGATCAGCGGTTCAAGAACGAGGCTGTGGCGCGCGCCATGCTGAAGCCGCTGGCGGATGCGGGCGACCGCGACGCGCTCTGGCTCTACGCCTCGACGCAATATGCCAATCTCGATTCGACCAGCTATCGCCCGTCGCGCCGCGAAGACGGGCTAAGCGACGATCAACTGAAAACACTGATCGACGAAGGCGAGGCCAAGAAGGAACAGCAGGCCTATCTCCTGCACGCGAAGCTTCTGCGCAAGGGCGTGGTCTATCCGCAAGACGACCAGAAGGCGACCGCGATGCTGATCAACGCCGCCAATCTCGGCAGCGTCGAGGCGATCGTGCTGCTGGGCGATGCCTATGACGATGGTCTCGGCGTCGACAAGAACCCGCGCGAGCGGCTGCATGCCTGGCGCGAGGCGGCGCGGCTCGGTTCGCTCAAGGCCAAGAGAAAGCTCGCCAACGCCTTCACCTTCGACAGTTTCGACCATCTGATGACGCTGCGCGAAGGCATCACCGGTCGCATCGCCCTTTACAATGACGGCATCGGCAGGATGGGCGTCGGTGTGTTCGGCGCCAACGACGCCGACATTGAGCTGAGCGGCCTCTTTTCCGGACCGGCCTCCAGCGCCGGAAACGCGGCGATCGCGGCCGCGGTGATGGATGCGTTTCGCGAGGCGCCGGCCGGCCTCGACGACGACAATCTGGTCGGCATCGGCAAGGCGCTGCCCGACGAGATCCGCGTCGCCATCGAGACGAGGCTGAAGAGCGAAGGTTTCTATACGGGCGAGCCGAAGGGCTATTTCGGCCCAGACGCGCGCAAGGCGCTCGCCGCCTGGGTCGATGCGAAGGGTCCGCTTGGCGACCCTCGCAGCCCGCAAACCACGGCGGAGCAGCAGGCCGCGCCAGCTCCCGGCGGTCTCGACGCGGACGTCGTCAACCGCATCCGCGACAAGGTCTTCGCCCAGGCGCAGGCCGCCAAGACCGACAAGCAGAAACTTGCCGCCATCAAGCAGCTCGGCATTCTCGCCCGCTACGGCGACCTGCCCTCGCGCTGGGTGCTGGTGCGCAACTACCATCAGGCAAGGGCCATTCGCTCGGTCGTCACGCCGGACGAGATCACCCGCTACGCGCTGGACATATTGGTGTCGAAGCCCGAGGGCGTCGAGAAGCCGGAATTCGAGTTCATCTTCGACCTGACGCAGATCGCGCAGGACCGGAAATCGAAGGCGGTCGGCGGCGCCACTCTGCAGGCGATCCGCGACGATCCGCGCCTGCAGGACCCGCTGACGCTCGGCGCCATCATGGGTCAGTTCGCCTTTGCGCCGGACGCCTGCGACTCCGTGCTCGCCGCGGCCAGGAAAGCCGGCATCGCCGGCGTGGGCCCGGAGGGATGCGACGAGGGTACGCGCACGGCCCTCATCGCCTTCGCCAAGGGCAAGGGCGCGTCCGGTGTCGATGCGGCGGCGCGCAAGGCGGCCGCGGAAGAGATCAAGGCGCTCGACGCGCAGGCGGCGAAGTAGCCGGGTTCGTCAGACCGCCCTGAGCCACACCTTGTTGTCGTGGACGGCGGCGCCGCCATAGGGTGCGGGCGCGTCGGCGCCGGTCAGCACGTTGATGCCCTCGCCGCGCTCATGCGCGCTGTTCGGCCAGATGCCTTCGGCGATGACCACGCCGCGCTTCACGCCGTCGAAGAATCTGGCGTGCAGCACAAGGTCGCCGCGCCGGTTGCCGACCTCGACGCGGCCGCCATCCTCGATGCCGAGCGCGGCGGCATCTTCGCGGTGGATGAGCAGTTCGGGTCTGCCTTCCTTGGCCTTCGACACCGGCGTCTCGGCAAAGCTGGAATTGAGGAAGTTGCGCGCCGGCGAGGTCGCCAGCCGGAACGGATGCTCCTCGTCCGCCACTTCGATCAGCTCGACATGGTCGGGGAATTCCGGCAGCCGTTTGACCGGGCCGAACAGGCCCATGCTTTTCGGCGGCCGGTTGGGCGCCGACTGCCCTGTCCAGTTGGGCCGGAAGTGGAACTTCTTGTCGGCATGGCCAAAACCGTTGATGAAATGCGCGTCGTCGAAGTCGGGCTGCAGGTCGACCCACTTCTCAGCCTTCAAACTGTCGAAGCTGCCGAGCCCGCGCTTGCCGAGGATGATGTCGATATGCTCGCGCTCGGTCAGGCCGAAGCCTGGACGATCGCCGACACCCAGCCGCTTGCCGAGTTCCTCATTGACATAGTGGTTGGTGCGCGGGCCTTCCGGCGGCTCGATCAGCTTGGGGCCGAGCGTGATGTGCTGGTTGCCGCCGCCCTTGTAGAGGTCGTCATGCTCCAGAAACATCGTCGCCGGCAGCACGACGTCGGCGAGCTTGGCCGTATCGGTCATGAACTGCTCGTGCACGCAGGTGAACAGGTCCTCGCGCAGGAAACCCTTTCTCACCAGCCGCTGCTCCGGCGCGACATTGGCCGGATTGGTGTTCTGGATCAGCATCGCCGTCACCGGCGGACCGCCATAGAGCGCGTCTTCGGCTCCGGTCAGCACCGGGCCGATGCGCGAATGGTCGAGATAGCGGATGTTCGGATCGCGCATCGCGGTGCCTTCGAGCACGTCCTGGTTCAGCTTGAAGATGCCGGAATTGGAATGGAAGGCGCCGCCGCCCTCATATTGCCAGGCGCCGGTAACGGCGGCGATCGAGGAGGCGGCGTGCATGTTGATCGAGCCGTTGCGCTGGCGCGCAAAACCATAGCCAAGGCGGAAATAGGTCTTCTTGGTGGTGCCGACGAGCTTTGCGAAAGCCTCGATCTCGCCGACGCTCAAGCCGGTGATGGCGGCGGCCCATTCGGGCGTGCGGGTGCGCAAATGCTCTTCCAGTCCGCGCGGATCGTCGGTGTATTTTTCGAGATAGGCGCGGTCGGCCATGCCGTCGCGGAACAAGACGTGCATGACCGCGCAGGCGAGCGCGCCGTCGGTGCCAGGTTTCAAGACCAGGCCGAGATCGGCCTGCTTCATCGTGGCGTTGTCGTAGATGTCGATGACGACGATTTTCGCGCCGCGTTCTTTCCTCGCCCTAGTCGCATGGGTCATGACGTTGACTTGGGTGACCACGGCATTGGTGCCCCAGATCACCACGCAATCGGCCTTGGCCATCTCGCGCGGATCGGGACCGCGCAAGGCGCCCGCCCCCATCATCCAGCCGGTCCAGGCGAGATTGGTGCAGATCGAGCCGAAGAAGCCTGAATATTTCTTGGCGTGGCGCAGCCGCTCGATGCCGTCGCGCTGCACCAGACCCATCGTGCCGGCATAAAAATACGGCCAGACGGTCTCCGAGCCGTATTTCTCCTCCGCCGCGATGAATTTTTCCGCCACGAGATCGAGCGCCGCTTCCCAGCTCGCTTCCTTCCAGGCGCCCTCGCCCTTGGCGCCGGCGCGCACCAGCGGCTTCAGCAGCCGATCGGGATGGTGGACGCGGTCGGCATAGCGCGCGACCTTGGCGCAGACGACGCCGGCCGTATAGCTGTTCGCCTTGGCGCCATGCACGCGGCCGATGCGGTTGTTGTCGAGCAGCTCGACTTCGAGCGCGCAGGTGGAAGGGCAATCGTGGGGACAGGCCGAATGGCCGATCCGGAGCTTGGCGTGCTGGTTCATGCGGGCTGTGTAGCGGGTTTTCGGAGAGAGGTGTAGGGCCACAGACTTCTTCCCTTCTCCCCTTGCGGGAGAAGGGAAGCCGCGCTACTCCGCGATCCCTTCCTCATATTCCGCCGACATCGTCAGCCACTTGTCCTCGTTGAGCGCCAGCGTGTGCGCCAGTTGCGAACGTTCCTTGGCGAGCCGCGTCGCGGTGGACGGATCCTTTTCGTAGATCGCCGGATTGGCGAGTTCGTCCTCGATCAGGTCGATGCGCTTGCGGATGCGGTCCATCAGCGCCTCGGTGGCTCGGATCTCCTTGGCCAGAGGCTCGAACGCCGCACGACGCTGGGCCGCCTCGCGGCGGCGATCGGCCTTGGAGGCCTTGTCGGCTTCCTTCTGCTCGCGCCGGTTGGAGGAGACGCCGGTGACGAGCGTCTTGTAATCCTCCAGGTCGCCGTCATAGGGATTGACCGCGCCGTCCTTGACCAGCCAGAGCCGGTCGGCTGTCGCCTCTAGAAGATGCCGATCGTGCGAGATCAGGATGACCGCGCCCGGAAAATCGTTCAGCGCATGGATCAGCGATTCACGGCTGTCGATGTCGAGATGGTTGGTCGGCTCGTCGAGGATGAAGAGGTTCGGTCCCTCGAAGGCCGATAGCCCCATCAAGAGCCGCGCCTTCTCGCCGCCGGACAAATCCTTGGCGGCCGTGTTCATCTTCTCGGTCGACAGGCCGAACTGGGCGACTCGGGCGCGCACCTTGGCTTCCGGCGCATCTGGCATCAGCCGGCGCACATGCTCGTAGGCGCTCTCCTCGGGACGCAGATCATCGAGCTGGTGCTGGGCGAAGATCGCCACCTTCAGGCCCGGCGCGATGGTCATTGAACCCGTCTCGGCCTTCAGCCGGCCGGCGAGCAGTTTGGCGAAGGTCGACTTGCCATTGCCGTTGGCGCCGAGCAGCGCGATGCGGTCGTCGGCATCGATGCGCAGCGTCATCTTCTTCAGGATCGGATTGCCCTCGGTGTAACCGACATTGACGCCGTTCAGTGCCACGATCGGCGAGGCCACCGTCTTCACCGGCTCGGGGAAGGAGAACGGCCGCACCGTGTCATTCACCACCGCGGCGATCGGCTTCAGCTTCTCCAGCGCCTTCAGACGAGACTGCGCCTGCCTCGCCTTGGAAGCCTTGGCGCGAAAACGCTCGACGAAGGATTCCATGTGCTTGCGCTGCGCTTCCTGCTTGACGCGGCTCTTCTCCTGCAATTCGCGCTGCTCGGTCAGCTGGCGCTCGAACTGGTCGTAACCGCCGCGCCAGAAGGTGAGCTTCTTCTGATCGAGGTGGACGATCGAGTTGACGGCGCGGTTGAGCAGGTCGCGATCATGCGAGATCAGCAACACCGTGTGCGGATATTTGGAGACGTAGTTTTCCAGCCACAGCGTGCCTTCGAGGTCGAGATAATTGGTCGGCTCGTCGAGCAGCAGAAGGTCGGGCTCGGAGAAGAGCACGGCGGCAAGCGCCACGCGCATGCGCCAGCCGCCGGAGAAGGACGAAGCCGGCCGCCGCTGGGCGGCATCGTCGAAGCCGAGGCCGGCCAGGATCGTGGCGGCGCGGGATTCGGCCGAATGCGCGTCGATGTCGGCCAGCCGGGTGTGGATCTCGGCGATGCGGTGCGGATCTGTTGCGGTCTTCTCTTCCTCGAGCAAAGCCTGGCGCTCGACATCGGCTTTCAGCACGATCTCGATCAGCGGCTCCTCGGTTCCGGGCGCTTCCTGCGCCACCTGGCCGATGCGCGTGTTCTTGGGTAGGCTGATCGAGCCGGTCTCGGACGGGAAATCGCCGGTGATCGCCTTGAACAGCGTGGTCTTGCCGGTGCCGTTGCGGCCGACGAGGCCGGCCTTGGTGCCGGCCGGCAGGGTCAATGAGGCATGATCGAGAAGCAGCCGCCCCGCCATGCGCAGCGTAAGGTCGTTGATGATAAGCATAGCGGGCTTTTGCACGGGAGATCGGCGCTTCGCAAGAGCCAGCGCCCGGACGAGGCCCACCGCACGCCGTCCGTGGCGTTCAGCAAAAAAACGCGACCGGGCTGGAACCAGTTGCCGGCCCCAGCGTTTGGAGGCCCGTGATCCGCTATCTCGCCCTCGCCTTCATCTTCTTCCAGGTCGCCACGACAACCGCGCTGGCGACGCAGGTGGTTCTGTTCGAGAGCGAGACCGCTCCAATTGCGCTTCCAGTTGAATCGACAAGCGGGGCACCAACACAGCCAATCTCCCCCGTGGTGAGGCGCGCGACGGAACACCTGCTGATCCAGATCGACAGCGGTAAACAACTCCGGCCCGGCCCATGAATGACTAAGAGGCTGGCTGGGCAGCGCTCCCACCGCCCCGCCGGGCATCTCCACACAAGCAGTGAGATCGTTCACTCCCGGCTTTCGCCCGCCGGTCATACTTTGCTTGCCACGTCATGGATTTGGCGTTGATCGCCGCCATTGTCTCAACCTATGCTGGCACAGGCGCCGGGGCCGTTTCAAACAGAGGGCAGACGATATGTCGGGCAAGACCTCGCTCCTTTCGGCCTCGCTGGCGGTCACGATTTTCGCGGTCGCGGCCGGCCTGTTTCTCACCACGCCCGCCGCCCGCGCAGCAGCCGTCGACTGCGCGGCGGCGAAGACGCAGGCCGACCTTGCCACCTGCACGACCGCGAATGCCGCTTCGGCCGACGCTGGGCTCAACGCTGTCTACAAGGCGCTGGCGGCACGTCTCGCTCCCGCCGACCTGAAGCGCCTGCGTGACGCGCAGCGCGCCTGGATCCCATTTCGCGACAAGGAATGCGCCTTCCGCACCCAGCCCTATGCCGATGGCTCGATCTATTCGAGCCTGGTCGGAGTTTGCAAGGCGGAGTTGACCAAGGCGCGGTTGGCGCAGTTGCAGCACCAGTTGCAATGCCCGGAAGGCGATCTCTCCTGCGTGCCGCAAAGCGGCGGCAATGCCGCGCCCGCGAAGGCCGCGCCTGCGACGGCCAAAGCCGCGCCTGCGAAACCCGCCCCTGCCCAGGCTGGCCAGAATGACACGCGGCCATGCGTGCAGTCCGCCGGCAAGGCGAAGTCTGACCAATATGTCTCGCAATGCGTCCAGGTTTCGCCGGCGACCAACGCGCCCTGCAATGGCCAGAACGCATGCAGCATGATGATCGACGAGATCAAGCGCGGCTGCGCAATGATCGGCAATGACAATCCGCCGGCCTTCTGTTCCGCCTATAAGGGCTGAGCCGCGCGCCCGCCCAGCCGCAAGCCCGAGGGAATCAACATTCCCGAGCGGAAGATCAATCCGGCGCAACAAGACAACCGCAAGTTTGCCTTGTGTTTAATATTTATGCAGCGAGTGACGATACCCTTGAAAAAAGAGCGGCAAAATCTTCCCGGCCAAGCATGATGCTTATCAAAATTGATTTCAGTTTTGTCGCGAACCTGCGAACTTGCAGACGCGCCGCGAGTCGTGAGTGGGCGCCAACGATAAGTTGGTCCAAGCAACTTGGCCCACGGAATGTCAGGAGCTCACGATGGGCAAAGCGGTCAACGATCTGCGAACGCTGAGATATGTGGCCGAGATCGCGCGCAGGCTGGCGAAGATGCTCTCGCGCACGCGCTACCAGATGCTCGTCTATCTTCTTGAAATGACCGCCGTCGAAGCGGACAGCCTCGCTGCCGAGCAGGACCGCGACCGCCACGACGGGAGCAAGCCGCCCCGTAACTGATGCCGCGTGTCCGGCGCGTTTGCGGAAACCAGTCACGCGGCGACGCTACATGCAGAGAGCGGTCCGACGGCCGCGCCATGACGATGGCGCGGCGTCATTCATTGCCTTAGGCAGCAGCTAAGGCGCGTCGCATGTCTTTATCCCGAAACCGGTTCCCACTTTCGGGAGACATGCTTTAGGTCCGGCCTCAGGCCTTGCCCTTGCGCTTGCCTTTGCCCGCGTCACCGCCGGCCGGCTTGCGTCCGAGGCCGGAAGATTTGGCCAGCGCCGAGCGGGTCGCCGAATAGCTGGGCGCCACCATCGGATAATCCGCAGGCAGGCCCCATTTGGCGCGGTATTCGTCCGGCGTCAGGTTGTGATCGGTCGCAAGGTGGCGTTTCAACGACTTGAACTTCTTTCCGTCCTCCAGGCAAATGATGTGATCCGGGAAGACGGAACGCTTCGGGTTAACAGCGGGCGTCAGCGCCACCGCCTCCTTGACGACACTGCCACCGGCGAGCTTGCGCACCGACGCGCTGACGCTGGCGATCAGATCAGGCAGGCCGGAAGCAGGGAGCGGATTGTTGCCGACATAGGCGGAGACAATGTCGGCGGTCAGTTCGATTGCTGTTTTATCGTCGATGTTGGACAATTTTTTCACCTTCTGCCGGCCCTCAAATCGCCAGCTCTTTTTTAAGACTTTTGTCGGTGTATCGAATTGGACAAGCCCCCCAACGGACCGTCCAGAGTCAGTAAAGCTACGCGACTCAATACGAGGTGATGTTTCTACGCGGGCTGCAAACGCGCAAGTTAGGATTTCTAATAGCTATAACAGATGCTTTATAGAACCGGCGGTCCGGATGGATAGGTAGAACCTACTGTAGCACTCGCTCGGCCAAGGAAGTTGCTGAAAAATCGAAGTTCAGGTCAAGTCCGGCCACGACAACGATAATCCGCCCGTTGGATGTCGGCCATTCGCAATTGGGCGGCGCCAGGGCAAATCGCTCATTTGACGGCGACGCCGCGCCTGATATCCACCGAAGGGCTGTCCGACAGGATTTCCAGCACGCGTTTCCAACGCGCGCAGCGGCCAAAGTCTTTTTGCTCAATGGCCTTTTCCGCCTTCATGGCCGCATAGAGCGGCGCTTCCGCGCCAAATTCCCTGACCAGCCAGTGCGCCTCCTGTCTGGCGCGGCGTTCGTCCTCGTCAACGGGCATTCTGGACATTGTGTCTGGTCTCCGTACCTTCGATGCCGACCGCGAGACAGCTGCCAATGACGAGGACGGCACCGGCAACAGCCGTCATCGACAGGCTTTCGCCCGACAGGGCCAGCAGAAACGTGGAAGCGATCGGCGTCAGATAGGCGACGACCGCTATCCTGCCGCCGTGATCGAGCTTTGCCGCGCGCGACCAGAAATAGTAGCCGAGCCCCATCGGGCCGGCGCCGAGATAGAGGCCGAGCAGGAGATGCGCACCGGTCAGGCGTCCAGCGCCGTCATGCAGGCACCAGGCCAAGGTGAGCGCGACGCCGATCAGCGCCGAGGGCAAAAGCAGACGTTCCGGCGGCACGCCAAGGCGGCCGACAGTAAGCGAGTAGAAGGCCATGCAGAGCGCCGAGCCGAAAGCGGCGAGATAGCCGACGACGCTGCCGCCTTCGAACCAGGCCCTGTTGAACCAAGAATGGGCGCGCCCTCCGGAAATGACCAGCGCCACGCCGGCGAAGCCGACAGCGGCGGCCAGCCCGAGCAGCAGCGGCCGGCGCGGCCGGCCCAGCACGATAACCGCCGCGGCGGTCATCAGCGGCCAAGTATAGGCGACGAGGTTCGCCTCGATGACCGGCATCGAGGCGAAGCCGATATATTGCAACACCATGGTGCCGACCAGCCCCAGGAAGCCGACGGCATAGGCGGCAAGCGAGACTCTTTCCTTCTCCCCTTGTGGGAGAAGGTGGATCGGCGCGGAGCGCCGAGACGGATGAGGGGTGTTGGAAGAAACGCCAGCCTCGGCGATCCGTCCAGCACCCCTCATCCGACCTCGCTTCGCGAGACCACCTTCTCCCACAAGGGGAGAAGGGAAAAGCCGGATCAGCGCAAACACGACGGCCGCCCCGCAAAATTGGAGGAACTGCACTTGCGATACCGGATAGAGGGCAAGCAGCGTCTTGCCGACCAGGGCGTTGGTCGCCCACAGCGCCACGGCGCCGAGGGCGAAGGCCAGCGCCGCCGCCGGGGCGGCGCTGGGACGGTCTCGACAGTCCGGCACGGCCGGGCCGAGGCTCAGCGACGCTGAACGCGGCTGGCGCTCGACCGGATCGTTGGTCACTACCACGACTCCCTTGCTCCGCCGGAAACCGGCTCCGCGGCGGGCTGCAGCATGGGATGCTCCTCGGCATGGCGGCGATAGGCGGGCAGCTGGTTGGTCCAGACATCCTCGGCCAGCTCGTTCACCCAGGCACGATCATGGTCGTTGTCGGCGGCGAGGTAGAACATGCGGTTGTCGTCGACATAGGGCTTGATCGCCGAGCGCTGATTGAGCACCAGCGTGACGCGCTCGCCGAGCTGGATCGGCGCGGTGCGGTGGAGCACGCCCAGGAACTGGCCGAGCGTGGCGTAGTTCATCTTGTGGTCGATGCGCATGATCTTGTTGCGCGGCAGGTCGCGGCCGGATTCCAGGATCGAGCGGCCGGTCTCGGAATCGTCGCAATAGATCTCAAGATGACCGCCGATGAGAGGTTCGCTGATCGAGAGCGGGATGAGTTCTGTCACCGGGACGCCGTCGCAATGCCATTCGACGGCACCATCCCTGGGGTTCATGAAGGTGACGGTCGAACCGACGATCGACAGCGGATAGGGTTCGAGCTTGGCGCCCATCATGTCGGACAGCCTTTCCAGGCGCAGCTTGTCGTGCAAAAGCTCTTTGATCTCGGGAATATAGCGGTCGGCGCCGGTGATAAAGGTGAGGTCGAGATGTTTGTGAACGGCATGGCTGGCCTTCAGCTTCAGAGCGGCTTCCTCGATCGCGGCAAGCAGAGCCGGGTCGTAACCGTGAGGATACTGGGCGACGCCGAAGGTCGAGACTTTCCAGGCGGTCTCATGACCAATGATGGCCTCGCGGCTCATTGCACAACGCAGTTCGGGAATTGTATGGGCGTTCATTGTACTTTCTCCAAGATGGGGGCAACACTTGGTTAACAGTCATTTAAACGCCCACCCCTGTAAATTTAGGAAAGCTGGTGGTAGCGTAAGGCCAGCTTAAGGTCGAAACCCCGTGCGTCTGCTCAGTCAGGTCAACCTCAACTCGCTGAAAATCGTGGAGAGCGCCGCGAGGCACAGGAATTTCACGCGCGCCGGCGAAGAGCAGTTTATCACCGCTTCCGCCGTCAGCCAGCGGGTGAAAAGCCTTGAAGATCAGCTTCGCTTCAAGATCTTCGAGCGCGGCGGCAACGCGGTGTCGCTGACGCCGGAGGGCGAGACCTATGTGGCGCGCGTGCGCGAGGCGCTGGAACGGATCGTGGCGGCCAGCATGGAGGCTACCGGCCAGTCGCAGGCGCATGTGCTGCGTATCTGCGTGCTGCCGACCTTCGCGGCCCGCTGGCTGTTTCCCAGGCTGATGACCTTCCAGCAGCAATATCCCGACATCGAGATGCGGGTGTCGACATCCTACGCCACACATGAATTCTCGACCTCGGAATACGATCTCGAGATCCGCTACGGCGACGGCAATTTCCCCGGCCTCACCTCGGAACTGCTGTTCAAGGAAGACCTGACGCCGGTGTGCAGCCGCAAGCTGTTTCACGATGTGCTGGGCGACAAGCCGCTGTCGAAGGTGGTGCCGGAGGACCTGCGCTTCTTCACGCTGCTGCATTCCGACACCTGCACCCAGAACTGGCAATCGTGGCTGGGCTTTGCCGGCGCGAGCTTCGTGCTTGGCGAGACCAGGAGCGTCTATTTCGATAGCTGCATGATGTCCTACGAAGCCGCCAATGCCGGCATGGGCTTTGCCGTCGCCAACCGCGCCTATATGGCAAGCGATATCCGCGCCGAAAGGCTGGTGGCTCCCTTCGCGGTCCACCATCCCAACACGGCGGGCTGGTACTTCGTCAGCCCCGTCAAGGCGCTCGGCGCCCGCAAGGTGGAACTGTTCAAGCAGTGGATCCTGGCCGAAGCGGCGCTGACGCAACGCCAGCTCGACATCGAGATCGCCGGCGGACAGCCGGGACGGGCGGCGGTGGCCTAAGCAGCGCCGCTCGCGCAGCGTACTGACTTTCCGGGTGTTTCCACTGAGTGTAGCCGGCTAGCGCGATCGCACCATGACGCAACGTCGAGACTCAGCTATGTTGGATTGCGCGGCGGGCCTGATTTTCCCGCTTGGCCGGCGCTATCCAGCTTCCTCCCAAGCAGCGCCGGCCTTCTTCGTTTCAGCCCGACGACAGCTTGACCTTTAGGGCCGACGATAACCCGACTCGCCCTGCCCTATTGCTTTGGAGGCGTGCCCGGCTGGTCGCCGCCGGTGGTCGATTTCGGCACCGGGTTCTTGTCGACCTGCGGGTTCTGGTTGACTTCGTCGCCCGGCGCCTTGGTGGGTTGCACGCTGTTGTCGCAGGCGGCGAGCACGAGCCCTGCCGCAAGAGCCAGCAGCACAGGAAGCTTCATCATGACTACCTCCTCTCGTTCGCCCCTTTCATAAAGGGCAAACGAGGCGGTGGCGGTTTGGTTGCGCGTGAGGGGGAACCAACCGGCCCGCGTCCGGTTGAAAGCCAATCAAACCGCATGAGGAGATGATGATGATCCGCCTGCTGCTTACCGGCCTTTTCGCCTACACCGCCTACCGCGTCGCCGTGAGGATCATCGACGAGGTGCCCGGCGATGTCGCGCCGCTGGACATGCCGGGCGATGAGAGGCGCAAGTTGCGGCGCCAGTCGGCGGCAATGGGGGTGGAGCCGAAGCGGTAGCGCCCTTGCTCGCCCCACCTTCGTCTACGCCATGCACACATCGTCTGTGACGGCGCGACTGATCGACCCGAGGTTTGATTGCCACGTGGTTCCCCCCAATCCGTCGCTGCTTCGCAGCGCCACCTTTCCCCTCTCCGGAGGGAAAGGAAGGGAGCGTTGCTGGAGCTCGGCGCCTTTCCTCTACCCCGTCGATCGGGAGAGAGGTGGCTCGGCGAAGCCGAGACGGAGTGGGGGTCGACCAGCGCTCCATAGACAATGCATGCGCCCACACCGGCTCAGCCTCCTCTCCGGCCGCTGCGGTCCCCTCCCGGCTCTCTCGCAACGCGAGGAAATTATTGCGAACAAAGCGGAAACGATGCTTGATGGGCGATGAACATCGCCGCCCGTGATTCGTCCTTCGAGACGCCCGCTTATCTTGCCCGGCTGAATGATGAGCAGCGGCTGGCGGTGGTGCATGGCGACGGCAAGGTGGCGGCGCCGCTGCTGGTGATCGCCGGCGCCGGCTCCGGCAAGACCAACACGCTGGCGCATCGCGTCGCCCATCTCATCGTCAAGGGCGCCGATCCGCGCCGCATCCTGCTGATGACCTTCTCCCGTCGTGCCGCGGCGGAGATGGCAAAGCGGGTCGAGCGCATTGCCGGCGAGGTGCTGGGGCGCGACGCGGCGATCATCGCCGACGCGCTCGCCTGGGCCGGCACTTTCCACGGCATCGGCGCAAGGCTCTTGCGCGACTATGCCGAGCAGATCGGGCTCGATCCTGCCTTCACCATCCATGACCGCGAGGATTCGGCCGACCTGATGAACCTTGCACGGCATGAGCTGGGATTCTCGAAAACCGAAAGCCGTTTTCCGACCAAAGGCACCTGTCTGCAGATCTATTCGCGGGCGGTGAACGCGCAGGCGCCACTGGACGAGGTGCTCGGCTCCGCCTTTCCCTGGTGCGCGGCATGGGCGGACCAGCTGAAGGAGCTGTTCGCGGCCTATGTCGAGGCCAAGCAAGCGCAGAACGTGCTCGATTACGACGACCTGCTGCTCTACTGGGCGCAGATAGCGGCCGAGCCGGAAATCGCCGCTCATCTCGGTTCCCGCTTCGACCACGTGCTGGTCGACGAGTACCAGGACACCAACCGCCTGCAGGCCTCGATCCTTCTGGCGCTGAAGCCGGACGGCGCCGGCCTGACGGTGGTGGGCGACGACGCGCAGTCGATCTATTCCTTCCGTGCCGCCGAAGTGCGCAACATCCTCGACTTCCCAAAGCAGTTCGCGCAAGCAGCGGCGGTCGTCATGCTGGAGCGCAATTACCGCTCGACCGAGACGATCCTGGCAGCCGCCAACAGGGTGATCGGCGAGGCCAACGAGCGCTTCACCAAGAATCTGTGGACCGAGCGCCGGTCCTCGCACAGGCCGCAGCTGGTCAGCGTGCGCGACGAGGCCGAGCAGGCGAATTATGTCTGCCAGGCGATCCTGGCCGAACGCGAGGCCGGCACAGCGCTGAAGGCGCAGGCGGTGCTGTTTCGCACCTCGAGCCACAGCGGGCCGCTGGAGGTGGAGCTGACGCGCCGCAACATCCCCTTCGTCAAGTTCGGCGGACTGAAATTCCTCGACGCCGCGCATGTCAAGGACATGCTGGCGATGCTGCGCTTCGCCGAGAACCCGCGCGACCGCGTCTCCGGTTTCCGCGTGCTGCAGCTGATGCCGGGCATCGGCCCGTCCGCCGCCTCGCAGATCGTGGATGCCATGGCGACATCGCTCGACGAGACGCTCGGCCTTGCCCGCTTCCGGCCGCCGCAGCGCGCCGCGCAGGATTGGCCGGTGTTCCTCGACATCTATAGCGGCTTACGCGCCGGCGCCAAATGGCCGGCCGATCTGGAACGGATCAGGCTCTGGTACGAACCGCATATGGAACGCATCCACGAGGACACGATCACGCGACGCGCTGATCTCCTGCAGCTCGAGCAGATCGCATCGACCTATCCGTCGCGCGAACGCTTCCTGACCGAGCTGACGCTCGATCCGCCCGACGCCACCAGCGACCAGGCCGGGCCGCCGCATCGCGACGAGGATTACCTCATCCTGTCGACCATCCACTCTGCCAAGGGCCAGGAGTGGAAGAACGTCTTCGTGCTGAACACGGTCGATGGCTGCATTCCAGCCGATCTGGGAGTCGGCACCAAGGAGGACGTCGAGGAGGAACGCCGGCTGCTCTATGTCGCGATGACCAGGGCCAAGGACAGTTTGCATCTGGTGGTGCCGCAGCGCTTTTACCCGCACAACCAGGCGGCGCGCGGCGACCGCCATGTCTATGCCTCGCGCACCCGTTTCATCCCGGCCTCGATGCTTCCGGCCTTCGAACAGTCGTCCTGGGCGAGTGCGGCGCTCAAGGACGACCCGCGCCAGCGGCCAGGCGTCAAGGTCGACCTTGGCGCCCGCATGCGCGGCATGTGGAAATAGGCCGCCTGCCCCCTCCTGCCGATTCACGCGACGGATCAGGTCCAAGACGGAAAAATCGGCGTGCGCGGAACCTCACGCCGCAATCCGCGTTGTGTGGCGTCCCTCCCCAGACCGGAGGCCGCCGCCTCCGCAGCCAACAGACGAGGTCTCAATGCACGACAGGATGTTCTTCACCCCGGTTGCCCTTAGCGTCGGCGCCGGCCACCGGCGCATGATAGCCTCGCTGTTCGACATGCATGAATTCCTGACCGAGTTTCCGCCATCGCGGCGGCGGCTGAGCCACGGCGCCGCGGTAAAGGCATGCGAGGCGGCGCGGGCCGGAGAAATCTCCGCCGAGGCGGCGCGCGACGCGCTGATCACCTTCGCGGTGACGGCCGGCATTCTGTGGCCGTCGGACCAGCCGATCGTCTCGGTGAAGCCGGTCGCGCGCGGCTATGGCGGTTTTGCCGCCTGAACTTACGGCAAGACTATCTTCTCAGGCCCGCCGCCTATGAACTGCCCCCGAGTCAGTTCACCGAGAGGCCTTTCCTTACCGTTATTCCGGCTTGCCGGCGGCCGAGGCTTCGGCGATCGGCGCGGCCGGTTCGGCCGCTGCGACGAAAGGATAGACGAGCTGCCGGTGGTAGAGCTGCGGCACAGGCTCGTCGACACCGTATTTTTTCGGCATCCGCGGCGGCATGAACAAAGTGCCGCCGATCAGGTCGAGAAAGGGCAATTGGCCGGCGAAGTTCTTGTCATAGGCCTCGCGTTCGTTGGCATGGTGCCAGTGATGGAACTGCGGCGAGGCAATCAGCCATTTCAGCGGCCCGAATTTGATGCGCGTGTTGGAGTGGATGAACACCGACTGCCACTGGTAGATCAGCACATAGATGAGAATAGCTTCGGCGGAAAAACCTAACGCGAACAGCGGCAGGAAGGAAGCCGACTTGGTCAGGATCTGGTCCACCGGGTGCACGCGGTGCGCGGCCAGCCAGTCCATCTCCTCGATCGAGTGGTGGATGGCGTGGAAGCGCCACAGGAACGGCACCGCGTGGAAGGCGCGATGGGCAAGATAGAAGCCGATGTCGGCGATGATCAGAGCCTCGATCGCCTGCAGCCATACAGGTTGCGACTGGACGGCGGCGGTGAGCACCTCGGGAACGAAACGCTGCGCCAGCAGCATCGCCGCGCCAACCACCAATACTATGCCGGCCTTGATGACGATGCCGTTGAAGAGCAGGTAGAAAACATCGTTCAGCCAATGCCGGCGCGTCGCCGACTGCTCGCCATGCAGCGGCAGGAGCTGCTCCAGCGGGATGAAGATGAGGGCGATGATCAGCACCGCCTTGAAGTCGATAAGATCGAACACGGTCGCTCGCGGATCGGCAGAGGTCAGCCGCCGACACTAGCCGCCAAAGGATAAACGGACCGTTGATGGCGCCAAGGGACGCCTAAAGCGCGTCGCGATCTTTCAGATTCGCTCCATGCGCTTTAGGTTTTTGATTTTACGCATGTCTTTATCCCGATACCGGTTCCCACTTTCGGGAGACATGCTTTAGTGCATGGTGCCGCCGGCATTGCCAGCCGTCCCGCTGCGCTGGCTCTCGAAGCTCACCTGGTCGCGGCCATTGGACTTCGCCTTGTAAAGATGACGGTCGGCGACCTGGAACATGTCGTGGTAGGTGGTGGGGCCGCTGAAGGCGATGCCGCCGATGCTCACGGAAAGCGGCCAGGGCCGCCCGTCGGGGGCAAACTCGGCCTCGCGGATGCGGCGCCTGATGGATTCGGCGACCAGGAAGGAGCGTGTGGCATCGGCGCCGGGCAGGAAGACCGCGAACTCCTCGCCGCCGATGCGTCCGACGATGTCGGCGCCGTGCAGCTGGCCCTTGATCGTCGCGGCGATCAACCTCAGGGCCTGGTCGCCGCAGTCATGGCCCAGCCGGTCATTGATCGACTTGAAATGGTCGGCATCGACGATCAGCAGCGCGCCGGCGTCGGCCACCGTCTGGTCGCGCGCCTGGTCGAGATAGGCCTCGACGAGCATCGAGAAGGCGCCGCGGTTGAATACCGCTGTCAGGCTGTCGGTCGCGGCGATGACGCTGAGCTCCTTTTGCGTGATCGCCAGCTGGCGCATCTTCCACATCAGGAAAAACAGAAAGGAGCCGCCGAGGACAAGCGGCAAGAAAAGGTCCGTGAGCTGCGCCCACAGCAGCGCCTGCGGCGACAGCGAGGGAAAATTGAAGGAATCGACGAAGAAGGCGACGGCAATGAAAAAGGCCGTGCCGGCGGCGGTGACCACCACGACCCTGCCCCAGCTTGTCGGGGACAAATCGATGCGCATGCCGTTGCTCCCACTGCTACCGGCCTATTGTGGAGCGCGAGCGCAAAGGAAGTCCTAACATATTAGCTTCAATGCAAGTGTGGTTAACAGGCCGTCGGGACCTCCCGTGGCGGCAGGCAAGCAGAAAGCCCGCCGCCAAAGGCAGCAGGCTTTCCGACTGGCCGGAGGTTCTCGTCAACGCACCGCCAGCCATGGCGGCGGTCGGTTGGGAGATGCCGCAGAGCCTCACGGCCGGTCCGGCGTTGCGGCTACCACTCGAACGCGTCAACGGCGTGCGATCATCAGGCAGAGCGCCCTGAGATCGCTGTCATAGGTGTTTTGGCTCGAAAGCACGTCGGCGCAGCGCTTCTTCATGCGCGCAAGTTGGGTGCCCGACATCTGCGCAACAGCGGCCGAAGGCTCCGGTCCGAGGGCGCCGGGAGTTCCCGTAGCGGAGGGCGCCGCGCCGAGGCCAACCCCTACGCCGACATTGGCGCTATTGCCGACGCTGGCATCGATATTAGCGTTGACGCCGTTGCCGACATTGGCGCCGACGCCGGCATTGATGCCCTGCGAGCCACCGACCGAAGCCGTGGCCCCTGCGTCGATGCCGCCCGAACCGCCAACAGATGCGCCCGCGCCGGCGTTCACGCCGTTCGTGCCGCCAACCGAAGCGCCAAGCCCGGCATTGACACCGCTGCCATCGCCGACAGAGGCGCCGGCACCAGCGTTGACGCCTCCGGACCCGCCGATCGATGCTCCAACGCCAAGGCTTGCAGCATTCGCAGGCATGGCCAGAACGGCGACCATCGTGCCAAGAGTCAGAGCCGCGGCGGCTTGTTTAACGATATTGCGCATGACACTCTCCTTTTCACAGACAGCACATCAGCACTTACGCATACAAGCATCGCCTGCATGCAGTGCAGAATACACGGATGAGTTACGCGCGAAGTTTCGTGTGGTTTCGCAGGCGCCTTTGCATGAATATATTGTAGTTTTCTATTTCTTTCTTCCGCCTGCCAAAATGTATTAGATTTTTCTTAAACTTATAAGATCTCATTAAACGAGCGGTGAAATCGGCCGCGCGTGGACAGTGCCGCCGACTAGATGTTTGACGGAATTGCCGGATCAAAGTTCTTGTATCCAACAAGCCTCAAGCGTAGGCGCGGCCTTCCTCGGAGCGCTGGAACAGCGCCAGATCGAGCGGCACCGCGGGGCGACCTAGCACTGTAAGCACCATGTGCGCCTGACCGCGATGATGGGTCTGGTGGTTGAAGAAATGGCTGAGCGCGGGCGCCACGCGTTGCGAGACAGTTCGCATGTCGGAGAGGGTCATATAGGAGAAGCGGCCGGCGAGCGCCTTTTCGCTCATGCCGCCGACCCAGTCGATGATCCGCTTGTCCTCCGCCTCGCGCGCGCTGTGCAAGGGTGGCAGCGCCTTGTAAAGAATGGCGTCAAGGGAAGACGGCGCCTGTCCCTCACCGGTGAAACGCTTCATCCAGATTCGATCAGCGGTCAGGATATGGTTGAGCGTTCTCATCATCGAGCCGAAGAAGGCGCCGGTGTCGCGGTTGAATTCCTCGTCGCTGAGATGGGCCGCGGCATCGTAGAGACGCTGGTTGGCCCATTGATTATAGGCCGCAAACATCATGAAATGCTGTTTCATCATCCACCGGTTCGCAACGAATCCTGGCTCTACGTAACCCGCAGCAACGGACGCGCCAATGACCATTCTTCTCTATGACCTCGTCGGCCACGACGCCGAACGCCCGTTCAGCCCGCATTGCTGGAAGACGAAGATGGCGCTGGCCCACAAGGGACTGACCGCGACCCAGGTGCCGACGCGCTTCCTCGAAGTGCCCAAGGTGGAAGGCGGCTTGTCGAAGACGGTGCCCGTGATCCGCGACGGCGAGCGCGTGGTGGCCGATTCCTTCGCCATCGCGCTCTATCTCGACGAAGCCTACCCGGATCGGCCTACCCTGTTTGCCGGCGAAGGCGGCAAGGCGCTGGCGCGCTTCATCGAGCGCTGGTCGCAATTCACCATCCATCCCTACGTCGCGACGGTGGCGCTGACCGATCTGCATGACATGCAGGACGAGCCCAACGCCGCCTATTTCCGCGAAAGCCGCGAGCAGCGCTACGGCAAGCGCCTGGAAGAGGTCGTGGCGAAACGCGATGCCGGGCTCGCGGCCTTCCGCGCCGCGCTGGAGCCGCTGCGCTCGATGCTCACCTACCAGCCCTTCATCGGCGGCGAGGCGCCGCTGTTTGCCGATTACATCGTGTTCGGGGCGCTGCAATGGGGGCGCATTGCCTCGCCTTTCCAGTTGCTCGACGACGGCGACAGCATCGCCCGCTGGTTCGAGCGCTGCCTCGACCTGCATGGCGGGATCGGACGGCAGGTCGCGGCGGCGGCGTGACGGCCATCGGAATTGCCATGCTGCGTTATGAGATGCAGGGCGAGATCTGGGTCTACCCCGGCAAGGGCGGCTGGCATTTCATCACGCTGCCAACGGATGTCGCGGCGCGGATCAGGGCAGCCATGGCGGGGCTGGCGCGCCCCTGGGGCTCGCTTGGCGTGACGGCTGTCATCGGCAAAACAAAATGGACCACGTCGCTTTTCCCCGACAAGACGACCGGCAGCCTGCTGTTGCCGGTCAAGGCATCGGTGCGGCAGGCTGAGAGGCTGAAGGCCGGCGACGCGCCGATCGTGTCCATTGAGATCGCGCTTTAATTCCGCTTGAGCGCGTCCTTGTCGATCAGCTTGACACAGATCGGATCGCCTTCACCCATGCGCGTACATTGCCATTCCGGGCCGAAGCCGAAATTGTGATCCGGCGCCGGCAGAGCCAGCAGGAAGAAGGCGATCACGGCGCATATGAGCGCCATGAAGACGATACCCACAATGGCGCCGCGTCTGAGATAAGGCCAGTTGAGATAAGGCCAGTTCATCGCGTCCGGCTCCGCCGCCGCAACGCCCCGGATTTCCGTGCGAAGCATGTTCGCAGCCGTCTAATTATCCCGCAAAGCGGCCGCCTTGACCAGAAGCCGCCTCCCCTTGGCAAGCCGCCGGGCGGCTTGTATAGAGCCCGCCACTCCAATTTCCATTCCCAAGAACAAGGACGACCCTATGGCGATCGAACGCACCTTCTCCATGATCAAGCCGGACGCGACTAGGCGCAACCTGACGGGCGCCATCACCAAAATGCTGGAAGACGCTGGCCTTCGCGTCGTCGCATCGCGCCGCGTGTGGATGAGCCGCCGCGAGGCCGAAGGTTTCTACGCCGTCCACAAGGATCGCCCGTTCTTCGGCGAGCTGGTGGAATTCATGTCGTCGGCGCCCACCATCGTGCAGGTGCTGGAAGGCGAGAACGCCATCGCCCGGAATCGCGAAGTGATGGGCGCAACCAACCCGGCCAACGCCGCCGAGGGCACCATTCGCAAGGTGCATGCGCTGTCGATCGGCGAGAATTCGGTGCATGGCTCGGACGCGCCGGAAACCGCCGCGCAGGAGATCAAGTACTGGTTCTCGGACACCGAGATCGTCGGCTGATCTATCTGACACGATCCCGAACGGAAAACCGCTTCGTGGAATCGCTCTGAAATCTGCCGAAAACAAAGGCGGCCCTTTGGGCTGCCCTTTTAACATGGGTAAATGCGCCGTGGGCAGATCAACCTATGGTAGCCAGCTCTAGCGATAGAGGGTTCACCCGCCCCCGCGAACCTCTGTCGCGCTTCCGTACCACAACGGAGGACGCGATGATTGGTCCCCATATTTCCAAGAGCGGCGTTGCCTATCCGGACGATCTTGTCCTGCTGAAGCGCATTTACGATCAGGTCTGCGAGGAGCGCGGTATTGCCCGCGGCAGTTCGGAGGCATCGGACCTGGCGATCGAGGCCATGAACCTCTTTTCCGCCGGTATCTTCGACGAAGGAACGATCGGAAGACGTCTGCGCGGCGGCTAATCGAGGGTCCCAGGATCAGTCCGCGTCGCCGTAGCGGACGACCTCGACCTTCTCCCTGGTGATCAGGCAGCTCTTCTCACTCGTCAGCGCCTTGATCACAGGGATCAGCGCATCGATTTTCTCCGGCGCATCGACGATCTCGACGACGATGGGCAGATCCTGCGACAGGCGCAGGATCTTGGCGGTGTGGAGCACGCTGGAGCGGCCGAAGCCCAGCGGCCCGCGCAGCACCGTGGCGCCGGCCATGCCGGTTTCGCGCGCCTTGATGACGATCGCCTCGTGCAGCGGCTTGCCGTCGGCCGCCCTGTCGTCCTCGCCGAAGAAGATCCTGAGCAGCGCGCATTGCGCGGGAAGTTCCATATTCTCCTCCCTAGAGCGTTCACCGTTTCACAGAAACGGCGAACCGCTCTATCTCTTTGTTTTGACGCAATTCCGGACGGAAAACCGCTCACACTTTTCCTGGAATTGTTCTAGCTACCTGTTGCCTGACTGCCTTTCGGCAAGCGGTTGAGCCTGGATGCCATGAGATAACCCAGCCACGCGGCGACGAGCGACAGCCCGACCACACTGATGAGATAGGTCGCGGCCAGCGGCAAGTCGCCCTCGAACAGCAGGATGAATGTGTCGAGGCTCATCGCCGAAAACGTGGTGAGGCCGCCGCAAAAGCCTGCCATGACGAAATTGCGGCTGACCGGTCCGGCCATCATGCGCCCATCCGGTCCGGTCAGCGTGGCAAAGGCCATAATGATCCAGCAGCCGACGATGTTGACGAAAGCGGTCGACCATAGAGCGTTCAGGCCGAGCAGCGAGACGATGACGTAGCCCGACAGGAACCGGGTCAGGGAGCCGATCGCCGCGCCGCAGCCGACCGCCAGATAAAGCCGCATTGCCGCCTGTCTATCCGTCATCGCTCAGCCCGCCATCCCCGTTGCTGGATCAGCCAGCCAGGTGGCTGACTCAGCCACCCAGACGATCGCCCAGAAGCCGAGGGCGACGAACAGCACGCACAGCACCGACGAAGCGACGACGTTGAAGGCGGCGAGCCGCCCCTCCCCCTCGAGCGCCAGGTTCAGCGTCTGCAGGCAGAAGGACGATACCGTGGTATAGCCGCCGAACAGGCCGACGACGATCAGGTCGCGCACGAGATCGCTGGCGAAGGCGCCGCCCACCGTCCGCGCGGCGCCGGCGAAGGCGCCGATGGCAAGGGCGCCGGAGACGTTGACCGCCAGCGTGCCCCAGGGAAAGGTCTCCCCAACGCCGCGACCAATCACGCCGGACAGGAAGAAGCGGGAGACGCCGCCGAGGAAACCGCCGATCAGGACCAGGGCGCAGGCCGCAAGGGTCATCGTCTCAATGCCTTTCCAATGCGATCCCCGCACGGGAATCACTTCACGAAATCAGGCATGATGCGAGCGGGAAAAACAAATCCTGCCGCGCAAGAGCACGCCTGGCAGGAGTCATCAGCCCAAGGGCGGTTTCGGGGGAACCCCATCCCCATTTTCGGACGAGCCTATGCGGCTATGGCGGCGGGGTCAATTGTGACAAACCCGCCGCCCCTCCCGGCGGGCAAAGGAATCACTTGGCTTGACGGTCTTTCACATTGGCATGGGCGTTCGCCGCCTCTGTGTCCGTGGCCGGCGTCTTCGTCTCCTCGCCGCTGAACGGGCTGCCCTGTCCAGGCGCAAGGTCGCCGCTATGGCCGGCCTTGTTGGTCTGGAAGGGCTGACCGTCGGGGCTGAGGCCATGCTGCGTGGCGTTGAACAGATGGTCGTCCGCGCGCGCAAAACCGGCGAAGGCGATCAGCGATACGCTTGTGACTGCGAGAATGAGCGCGTGCTTTTTCATATCTGGTCTCCATTGAGTGCCAGATCGATCCCGCGCATTCGGTCTGGCGGTTTGAGTGAAGGGACGTTTGTCCCTTTGCCTGCCCGCCATCTGCATAGGTCAACGCCTGGCGCCGCCGGTTTATTCCGGCGAGCACGGTTTCCTGGCTGAAAAATCGCTGCCGTCCAGTCGGCGCCCGACGTCAGCGCGGCATCTTCACCAACACCGTCTGGGGCGTGCCGGCCAGCGGATCGATCTGGTGGTTTGTGTCGGTGATGAACATCAGCCGCTCGCCGACCGTGATGCGCGCCTGCAGCGCATAGGTCCGGCCCTTCTGGATCGCCTTGGGGTCGAAACCGATATCGAACTTGATCGGCACCTGTCCGGTGGGCGCTACCCTGCGCTTGGCGATCACGATTGCCGGCGCATCGGCCAGCGAGACATCGGCAAGCTCGACCACCAGCACGGCATTCGGCGGCAGGGTGATGCGCTCGCGGCAGGTCACCTCGCCGGCAATCGTCGTTTCCCCGGCCTTGATCACTTCCGGCACAGCCAGCACGCCCACGACCAGCGGCACCAGCCCGAAGAGGAAGAATTCCGCGATGCGATCCAGCATGAGATTGCACGCCCAAGCAAATCAGACCGATTGGCAAGGTCGGGAAGGATTGCGGTCGTTCAATGGCCGCAACCGGTGGCCTCGTTTGAAATTCGATCGCGGTATTGATTTAGACTGAGTTCGTTTGCCCCGCCTGCATAATCGGGGTCGGCGGCCTGCACCGGGTCGTCTTCCCACCCGCATTTTTGGCAGATTTCATAGTTGCCCGGCTCACTTACGGCGAGCGAACCACAACACTGGCACGTGACATGAAACCATGTTCCCGGCCGTGGTTATTCACGCGACTTCTTCCAGCGGTCCGCCGCGTGGTCGTCGGCTTCCTTGGCCTCGACCCATCCGCCCTCTGAGCCGTCGGCAAGATGTTCCTTCTTCCAGAAGGGCGCGCGCGACTTCAGATAGTCCATCAGGAAATTCGCCGCCTCGAAGGCCGCCTGCCGGTGCGATGAGGCCGCGACCACCAGCACGATGTTCTCGCCCGGCGCAATCTTGCCGTGGCGATGGATGACGGTCAGCCCCTGCAGCGGCCAGCGTTCGCCGGCCTCAGCCGCGATGCGGCCGATCTCGGCCTCCGCCATGCCGGGATAGTGCTCGAGCTCGAGCGCCGACAGTGCGCCCTGCTCGTCGCGGCATAGGCCGGAGAAAGTCACCACGGCGCCGATATCGGTCCGGCCCTCGGTCAGGCCGGCGATCTCGGCGGCGACGTCGAAATCCTCGCGTTGGATGCGGATGGCGGGCACGACGGCGCCGGCCATGTCAGCCTCCGGTCATCGGCGGAAACAGCGCGATCTCGCGCGCACCGGCGATCTTCTCGCGGTGGCCGACATGTTCCTGGTTGATGGCGACGCGGATCACGTCGGGGTATTGCAGCGCATTCTCATATTCCTCGCCGCGCGACTTCAGCCAGCGCAGCAGGTCGCCCACCGTCTCGATGCCCGGCGGCAAGTCGACGTCCTCTTCCGGCTTGCCGATCCGCTCGCGCACCCAGGCGAAATAGATGAGCTTGGTCGACATCTCACTCGTCCATGATGTGCTTGAGGCCGGCGCGGAAATAGTCGTAGCCTGTGTAGAGCGTGACGAGCGCCGCGACCCACAACAGCACCAGGCCGATCTGGGTGGTCAGCGGAAAGATCTTGTCGCCGGCCGGGCCGACCAGCAGGAAGGCGATGGCGACCATCTGGATGGTGGTCTTCCATTTGGCGAGCTGGGTGACCGGCACCGACACTTTCAAGGCGGCCAGATATTCGCGCAGGCCCGAAACCAGGATCTCGCGGCACAGGATGATGATCGCCGCCCAGAGCGACCAGCCGGCGATGCCGGCGTGGCGGTCGGTGTCGGCCGCAAGCAGGAGCAGGCAGGTGGCGACCAGCAACTTGTCGGCTATCGGGTCGAGCATCTTGCCGATGTTGGAAGTCTGCTGCCAGGCGCGCGCGAAATAGCCGTCAAAGTAATCGGTGATCGAGGCGAGCAGGAAGATGACCAGCGCCGACCAGCGGGCGAAGTCGGACGACTTCAGATGGCCTTCAAGAAAAAAGCACAGCACGACCAGCGGCACCGCGACGATGCGGGCGTAGGTGAGGATGTTCGGCAGGTTGAACGCGCGTTGTGCCATATCGTCTCGGGAAATCTCCGCCGCCACAGGTACTCAAATCAGAAGCCAATGTAGGGGGTCAACAGCCGAGATTCGATTGGACAGGGAAAAATGGCGTGAGGCGCCGATGAAAGGCACCTCCCTCGGCTCCCGGATTTCCCCCCTCAGAGGCGAAGGATCGGCAGCTTCGATGTCGGCTTTCTGGCGACGTTGGGGATTGGCCGAAAACGCCCGAACCTCGTCATCCACGGGCGGAGCGGGAGCGAAGCGGACGCGCAGACCCGAGGATGACGATGGGACGGGCGTCTGTGCCAATCGCCAAGGTACGGCATCCCTCGACATGCGGACACCTTCGTCAAACTTTCGTCCTGCCCGCAACCGCCTCAGCTCTCGTGAAAATGATTGTAGACCAGCTTCGCCACATGCTCGGAAATGCCGTCGACCTTGACTAGGTCCTCGACCGCGGCGCGGCTGACCGCCTTGGCGGTGCCGAAGGCGAGCAGCAGGGCGCGCTTGCGGCCGGGGCCGATGCCGGCGATCTCGTCGAGCGGGCTTTTCACCATCTCCTTCTTGCGCCGCGCGCGGTGCGAACCGATGGCGAAGCGGTGCACCTCGTCGCGCAGGCGCTGGACAAAATAGAGCACCGGGTCGCGCACCGGCAACATGAAGCTTTCCCTGCCCTTGACGAAGAAGCGCTCGCGGCCGGCATCGCGGTCCGGCCCCTTGGCGATGCCGATGGCGACAACCCGATCCTCGACGCCGAGATCGGCAAGGATCTGGCGCACCGCCGTCATCTGGCCCTGGCCGCCGTCGATCAGGATGACGTCGGGCCAGGCCGGAAAACCGCCATTGCCGGCGACCAGATCCTCCTCGCCCGCATCGTCCTCGGCGGCCGATCCTGATTGCTCGTCGCCATGCTCCTTGAGCAGCCGCGAGAAACGCCGCTGCATCACCTCGCGCATCATGCCGAAATCGTCGCCCGGCGTGATCTCGGTCGAGCGGATGTTGAATTTTCGGTACTGGTTCTTCACGAAACCTTCCGGCCCGGCGACGACCATGGCGCCGACCGCATTGGTGCCCATGATGTGCGAGTTGTCGTAGACCTCGATGCGCACCGGCGGCTTTGCCAGGCCGAAGGTCTCGGCGAATCCCTGCAGCAGCCGCGCCTGGGTCGAGGTTTCGGCCAGCCTGCGGCCGAGGGCCTCGCGGGCGTTCTGCAGCGCATGATCGGTCAGGTCCTTCTTCTCGCCGCGCTGCGGCACGGAGATCGTTATCTTGCGGCCGGCATGGGTGGAAAGCGCTTCCGCCAGCAGTTCCTGCTCCTGCGCGGTCTGCGACAGAAGCAGCATGCGCGCCGGCAGCTTGTCGTCATAGAACTGCGCCAGGAACGAGCCCAGCACCTCGGCCGGCTCCAGCGCCGGATCGGCCTTGGGGAAATAGGCGCGGTTGCCCCAGTTCTGGCCGGTGCGGAAGAAGAACACCTGGATGCAGGTCTGGCCGCCCTCCTGATGGATGGCGAAGACGTCGGCCTCCTCCACCGTCTGCGGGTTGATGCCCTGATGCGCCTGCACATGGGAGAGCGCGGCAAGACGATCGCGGTAGATGGCGGCGCGCTCGAAATCGAGCTCTGCCGAAGCCTGCTGCATAGCGGCCGAAATCTCCGTCTTCACCTTCTGGCTGCGGCCGGAGAGGAAATCCTTGGCCTCCGCGACCAACTCGGCATAGCCCTCATGCGAGATCTCGCCGGTGCAGGGCCCGGCGCAGCGCTTGATCTGGTAGAGCAGGCAAGGCCGCGTGCGGTTCTCGTAGAAGGAATTGGTGCAGCTTCGAAGCAGGAAGGCGCGCTGCAGCGAATTGATGGTGCGGCCGACCGCGCCGGCCGAGGCGAAGGGACCGAAATAGTCGCCCTTGCGAGAGCGCGCGCCGCGATGCTTGTAGATGCCGGGCGAGACATGGTCGCCGGTGAGCAGGATATAGGGAAACGACTTGTCGTCCCGCATCAGCACGTTGAAGCGAGGCCTGAGCCGCTTGATGAGATTCGCCTCGAGCAGCAGCGCCTCGATTTCGGTGCGGGTGACGACGAATTCCATCGTCGCCGTCTCGCGCACCATGCGGCCGATGCGGGCGGTGTGGAACCGCCCCTGCGCATAGTTGGTGACGCGCTTCTTCAGGCTGCGCGCCTTGCCGACATAGAGCACGTCGCCGGCGGCGTTCATCATGCGGTAGACGCCGGGCTGGTTGGGCAGCCGCTTGACGAAGGTCTGGATCACCTCGGCGCCGACCATGCCGTCGGCATCGCCGGCATGCGGCGTCCAGTCGATGGCCGTGAAGGCGACATCGGGGCCGGTCGGCAAAGCCTCGGGTTCGACGATCTCCTCAGCCGCCTCGTCCTCGGCGTCGAGATCGACATCGGGGGGCAGGTCGTCGGCGGCGCCGTTGCGTCTGTGTTTTTGGACTGCGGGACTCATTCCACCATGCCTGTCACATCGGGCGTCTGCCACGCAAGATGCTGGCCGCCATCGAGCGCGATCATCTGGCCGGTCACCGAGCGCGCCTGCCAGAGATAGCGAATGGTGGCGCCGAATTCGGGCAATTGCGGACCGCGCTTCAGGATCAGGCCCTCGACCTGTTTGCCGAAATCGTCGTCGTCCTGGCGCTTGTTCTTCAGTGTCGGCCCGGGACCTATGGCGTTGACGCGAATGCGCGGCCCGAGCGCCTGCGCCAGCATCTCAGTTTGCGTCCACAGCGCCGATTTCGATAGCGCATAGGAGAAATAGCGCGGCGTCGGCCGCCAGACGCGCTGGTCGATCATGTTGACGATCAGCCCCTCCTCGCCTTGCGGCAGCGCGCGAGCGAAATTCTGCGCCAAAAGCGCGGGCGCCTTCACGTGGACGGCGAAATGGCGGTCCCAGGCCTGCCAGTCGAAATCCTCGACGCTGTCGTCGACGAACAGGGACGCGTTGTTGACCAGCAGCGTCACAGGCCCGAGCGCGGCTTGCGCGCGACCGATGAGACAACCCACCGCATCCATGTCGGTGAGGTCGGCGGCGACGACGGCGGCGCGGCCGCCCTCGCCCGCGATCTTCCCCGCCAGCGCCTCGGCCTCGGCGCCTGAACGGTTGGCATGGATGGCGACGGCGAAGCCATTGGCGGCCAGATCCTCGACGATCGCCTTGCCGATCCGTCTTGCTCCACCCGTCACCAGCGCGACGGCCGTGGCTTGTTTCATGGTGTCAATCCTCAATCGGCTTCACGATTCCGGGAAGCCGGCACAATATGACGGGCCAAGCGTTAAATGCCATTTCCACCTGGGGCAGGAATGTGGCGAAGCGGCCCGGACGCGCTTCCGCCCCGCCGGATTCGGGGCGCCATTGCCGGCAATATATGTCGCTGCACCCCTTGAACCAAGCGATGTGCAGCGCAACATGATTAGCCTGCTGACATTCGCTGTTGCGAAGATGCAACGTCATGTTTCGGCCTCATTCGCGCCGGGGAATGACCCAAGTTCAGGTTCGCTTCAGCCGCATTTCAGCACGACATTCGGAACCGTTAAACGCCAGGCTCGTTTATCCCCCCGGACGGGCCGGGGCGTTTCATGAACAACCAAGCCTAAGTGTCTTGTGGCTTAAGGAGTATAACAATGAAGACCAATCTCAAATTCGCGCCGCTTGCTGCCGCGCTCGGGCTGTTCGCCTTTGCTGGTACCGCTTTTGCGGCCGACGTCGTTTCCGAGGAGCCGCCGGCTCCCGCCCCGGTTGCCGAGCTTCCGGTTGCTTCCTGGGCCGGCCCCTATGCCGGTATCAACCTCGGCTACGGCTTCAGCGGCCATGCCGATGCCCGCGATGCAGGCGTCAACGTGAAGACCAAGGGCTTCATCGGCGGCGTCTTCGGCGGCTACCAGTGGCAGCAGGAGAACTTCGTCTACGGCGCTGAAGCCGATCTCGGCTACAACGGCGTCAAGGGCGACAGCGCCGGCATCAGCGCCAAGGGCGGCCTCGAAGGCTCGCTGCGCGCTCGCCTCGGCTATGCCGTGACCCCGGAAATCCTGCTCTATGGCACCGGCGGTCTTGCCGCCAAGAACCAGAAGATCACGGATAGCGTCACCGCCACCGACGAGAGCAAGGGAATGCTCGGCTGGACGGCTGGCGTCGGTTCCGACATCAAGATCACCGACAATGTGTTCGGCCGTGTCGAGTACCGCTACACCGACTACGGCGACAAGGACTTCGGCGCCCTCGGCAACGTCAAGTCGAAGGACAACCGCGTCACGTTCGGCGTCGGTATGAAGTTCTAAGTCGTAAAAGCCACGACACGAAAAAGCCGGGCCTTGCGCCCGGCTTTTTTTGTTGGCCCGGCCGAAAAGCGTCAGGCGCCCGACCGACGCGCCGGCTGCCTCTGGAAACCATCGTGGGTCGGGATCGAATGCAGCCGGTCCAGCCATTTCAAGCGCGACTGCATGAAGACCTGGGCGTCCGGCCGGTATTCGCCCGGATCGGTCAAGGTGGCGGCGTGAACGTGGATCTCCGACGGCCATCTTGTCGAGCGGAAATAGAGCCTGGTGCCACAGGACGGACAGAAGCCGCGAAACGTGTCCGTGCTGCTTTCATAGTGCCTGATGTCGCCGGCCCAGTTCAGCTCATCGGCCCTCAGCCCCAGGAAGGCGGTGAAGGGAGACGAGGTGGCACGCTGGCAATCGGCGCAGTGACAGACTAGATTGCGGATGATGTCGCCGGAATATGTCCAGGTGACCGCTACGCACATGCAATGCCCGCTGAGTGCCATCGCTTCCCCCTTGGCCATGCGTTCGTCATCACCGGCGCAGCCGATAGTGACACATCGCCGTCCGGAAAGTGGCGAGTCAGCGGCTTACGCGCGCTTCTTTGCGACCTTGGCGGATTTATCCTTCGGCGGCAGGGACTGGACAAAGGCCAGAGCAAGATCGAGCCAGAAGGCGAGATCGGCCTCGCTCGCCGTGCCTTCCGGCCCGACGTGGAGATAGCCTTCCATCGAGCGCCCGCCCATTTCCATCGGACGCGCATGGGGACGAGCAGCCGCCGCAGCATGCGCGTCCTTGCCGACGCGGACCAACAGCCCGCGCTTCGAGGTGCCGATCAGCATGTTGCCGTTGATCATGAAGCAGGTGCCGCCGAACATCTTCTGCTCGGTGAAGCCACGGCGACCGAGGGCGGCGCGCAGGCGCTCGACCATCGGATCGGGCGCGACATTGGTTGAGGGCTTTGCCATGCTCACCACTCCGACTTGGATGACATCAGGCAAGCATGGAAGCGGGTGGGCGTTCAAGGTGGGCGCGAGGCCGAAGCTGCCAATCTCCCCCCTTGTGAGGGCTTTGCACGGAACTGAGTTGGTGATTCGGTAGGTCCGGAATG
>NZ_SUGA01000038.1 GCF_004963255.1 Mesorhizobium sp.
TGGGTCTACATCAACAAGCTCGAGCTCAAGGCCGTGGCCTGAGAACACCGCTTACAATCACTCCCCTCGGATCTGCCACCCAGCAACTACGGCAAGTCCTCCGGGCATGACCTTGCAGCCTCTGCTGGCCGGTGCGTGGCGCAGTCCGAGGTTTTGAGGCCGGCAGTGCGGATTTGATTGGTGCAGCCGTTGGAATGCCCTCGTCAGCTAGTCGTCAACTAAGCGCCCTATGTGGAACAGCCGTGCTAACTTGAGCTCGGTTGCGAAACATAGGAGTACGAATCGTCATGTATGGTCGAATTGGTGGCTCATCCGATAGTTACCGCGCGCATAATGCCGGCGAGCAATCGGATGCAGGAAGCGAAGGGTTCGCGGACACATTTGCCCGAATGCACTTATCCGGATCGGAAGGTAGCGGCGCCTCATCATCGGCGGCTCCCCAAGCATACTCCCTCAATTCCCGACCTCCTGTGGTGGAGATCAACAGGACTTCCTTCAGGAGACAGGTGAGGCAATTTCATGGTGATGAAATCACGCACATCGCCGACAATCCTCAAGAGTATTCGGAGTTCGTATCGTCACGAGCCAGGCGCACCGCGGACGTTGCTCAGCAATATGGCATCCGTCGAGATACGGAGCACGCGCGATATTTCAGTTACCAATTGGGAGACCGGAGTGCCGGACTGCTGAGAATGGAAGGCGGATTCAGCATGAACGAGTTCGAATCGGAAAGTTGGCGGGAACAATTTCCTGGTCGAACTGAGGTCACTTCCATAGTGGATCTTCAAGTCGCCCATCCGCTCGTCGAAAATGCGGGCGATATTCTGCTGGAGCATCAACTTCGGATAGACGGCGACCGACCGTTGCTGAATTGGCGTGCGGCTAATCCGGAAGCACAAGCGCGCGCGCAGACGATGGGGTTTGTTGAAGTGGATCATGGCGACCTGGTGCTTGACCCTACGCAGCATCCCGACAAATGGACGAAGAACAGTGCCGGTGAGTGGCAGCGTGCAGGCAAACCTCCACTCTATCTCCACAAAACCGAGGATAGCGACAGCAGCGATAGCGGGTCCGACGACGATTTCATGTGATTTGTCGACCCGCCGCCGAGCCTTGCAACTGGTGACGGTTGCAAGGCTGTTGGCAGTGAATGCTAATTGTCCGGCGACAGCCCCGCCTTAGCGCCAGCGCCGCCGAGCAATCCAGCCCATCTCCCAGACAATAAACTGCGGATGCGCATCGTGGGTGCTTGCGAGCGGATTGTATTCGGGCCGGAACTCCGCCTCTTGGAACCGAGCTCTCCCGAATCCAATTTTCTCCACCACACCGTTGGGTCGTTGCGATGCGCCGATCCCGATCGGATCGGCTATGCCTGCTCCGCGCTCGCAGGAAGACCTTCCGCCTCGATCTTGGCGGCGCGATCTCGGCGATAAGTTGGATGGGAGGCAAGATACGCCGCCACGTCAACAGCCGGTAACGCGACATCGCAAATCGGCCCTGACGGTAGCCGATCGACTCCAATCGCCGGACCGCAACTCGCGCAGCGGCATTCGCGGTTTGGCCAGGAGAAATGCTCGCTGACTCACAGCGTGGCCGGCCGCATTCTGAGTGCCCTGTCATGCAGCCTGCGCCGACGGGAGCTCGGCACGCGAATGGCGTGGTTGGCGGCCAAGCCCTGAGGTCAACAAGGACTTACAGAAAGCGGGGGTGAGTTTGCCGCGATGAATTATGACCTTCTCGCGACCGGACCTAGCATCGGCTTCCTCTCGCTCTCGATTGTAGCCGCGCTGTTCGTTGGATTTAACGTGGCAAGCGGTGAATTCGGAATCAGCCAGCCCTTCCAAGTTTCTGGCCATGACGGGGCGACTCGTGTGGATGTGCACCCACATCGGGCTCGGCATCGCACCATTGACCAGCATCTTGGGCTGCAGCTTCATCTCAAACAGCTTTCCTGGCTCGCCACGCAGCGCGACCGGTGCCTCCGGCGGCATCAATTCGTCGGCATTGCACAAATGTTCCAGGTATTTTTGCGCCGGAAATGCGTAGGTCTTCATGCAATCAGTCGTAATGCCGGCTTTTCCTTCATTCAATGCGTTGGCCTGTCCCAGCACCATGTTCAGCAACCCTTTGAGCTGGTCTGTGCGTTCGTGCACTTTGGGTAGCTGGGTGGAGGTGAGTAGCAGGCGTACATTACGCCCCTGCAACCCGGCGAGACAGGTTTGCATCTCAATGGCCTGGGCTCGCAGGTACTGGGCCACATCGTCCACGACCTTACCGGCCTCCTCAGGCTTCATCTGGCGCACTTGGGAGACGACGCTTTGCTGACCGGCCAGATCGAACTGCAAAAGTTCGTCCAATCGTTTGAGCCGCTCCGTCAATACCTCCATTGACAACGCGGCGCCCCCGATTGTCGAGCCTGCCCCCGACGAACTCGCAGCCACCTCTTGCGCTCTCACCTGTGTACTCGCAACTTGATCCGAGCGCGCGAGAACCTTGGCTGCTGGCACTGTGCCGGCGTTCGCAGCGACTGGTGTTGATGGCTGCCCGGCGGCAGAAAGTCCCGGCGCGAGCTGCCGACTTATGCTTTGACTTCCCTTTCCTTCGCGCTGTAGTGCCTTCTGACACTGCAGCCGTACCAGCAGTGTCAGCCGGTATCGCAGCGCCTGCCCTGGCCGGCATCGCAGCGCCCGCCTGGGCCTGTGGCGCCAGGGCGGAGACTGCAGGTTCAACAAGTGCATGGCATCGTGCGCAGTGATCCATGCATCGTCCACGATCCGTTCGAACAGTTTCAATGGGAGGCCGGCATCTGGGTAGGTATGGCTTAGCTTGGTATGCACCTCGTGCAACGCCAATCCAAAATCCGAAAGCCGCTCCATGATTTTTTCTACAACCGCGCAATCATGAGCGTTGAGTGTTTTGCCATCATCCATTATGCCCTTCGCCAAAGAGAGGGCGCGAAGAGCTTCTTGAGCGGCGCTTGCCATCAGCTGCACCACTCCATTTCGACCGACGAGGAGTTCCTTCAAATCTGGCTCGAACCTGCTCGCCCGCAGTTCAATCTTGGCCCGCGCAAGACCGATCCGCTCACGGACCAGCCAGATCCTGACACTCAGTACCGAGCCGGCACGCAGCCGCAGTGCGCACCGCTCGGCTTCCCGCATCACGGGCGTTCCACTGGATAGGCTAGCGGTGGCAGCGCAGGCGGATCGCTGCCGTTCGGAGCGCCATGCCTTTTTTTCCCACCACTTAATTGCCGCCGTATGGTGGTTCTCCACATTTAAAATCAACAGCTCCTGCCGGTCCGCCTGGGAGTAGGAGTAGAGTTTATCGACCATACCTGCCGCTTTCTTGGTCTTTTTGTCCAATTTCGTGATCGTCGACAGGCCAAGTTTGTCTACTTCATTCGCGGCGTCGCACACGATCTGGCAACATCTACGCACCTTGTCGTCTGGCATAATTGTCTGCGCCTCAGCCGCAGGCAGGCTAGCGCGGTACTCCAGAATTGCTGAGGCTGCATCGACGACCCCACTGATCAGCTCCACCGCCTCCTCGGGGACGTCGGTTTTCCTGGCCGCAGCCTCGCAATCAGTCAGTTGTTGAACAAGACTGTTCATTCTGAGCTGTGTCGGACTGATATCTTCATTTGACGATGAGCTGGTGCCTTCCACCTGCGCGGTTGATAGTTGGCTACCGACCGGCGCCATGGCTTCGCCCTCAGACATGGAGGGAGAACCGCGCCGCCTTGCGGCTGCGCCACGTGGCGCTACGGTTCCGCGTGGTGGCGCAGCGGCTCCACGTGGCGGTGTGTTCAGGATTTGATCTTCGCCAATCGAGGCGCCTGGCAGACTTTCGCGGGCATCGCCTGGACCGCGCGCAACTGGAAGGGAGGAGGGCCTCCTATCGGCGTCCCCAGAGCGCATCTGCTCCACAACGGAATCGAATGACTGTCCACCTTCTCCCGCAGCAAGACTTGATTGCGAAAGGGAACTGCTCGCCCGCCCCGCGCGGCTGGCTCCAGTTTCAGCCTGCGATTTCCGTGGTCGGCCAATGCCCTTCATATTGCGTCTCCGTAGTAGGCGAGAATGTGCTGCTATTGTGCTGGCGGCTGACGAGACCAGCGGCATCTTTCGGTTAACGTCACGGTCAGCCAGACCCGCGACGGCGTAATGTTCCCGCCAAAGTGCTTCTCAGTAGCAGGCCAAGATTGGCCCGAGCTCACAGGACTTTCGCAACGTTGCCATCGATGTCCTGAGATTATCAGCGCTTCAGTCCGCCGATTTCCAGGAACAGCGAATGAAATCAGACCAACTCGGCTAGCTCCCCTTCCTAGACACGTGCCTGACGATTTTATTGATGCGTCACTCCTCTCGTTCGCCACCGACAAAGTCACACATTTGCTTCAGAGAAGCGTGTGCGTTGCGTATCACGCGGACCATTTCGATCTATAGTTACAAAAAGTGTCGAGACGGGACCTTTGGATCCGAAGGTCAGGCACGGCCGGCCTAGATAGACCGCTTGGCTGACGATTAGCTGACGATGGGAGTTCTCACGAACAGGGCAAGAAAATCCGACCGCTTCAAGCTTTCGATATGGTGAGAAGAGGATCCGCACCGGCCTCCCAAAGCCGGCAGACCATCCCATGTTCGTACGGTCGCCGACCTTCTCGAAGCCAATGAGCTCACCGCGCCGGGCCGTGATGTGCAGGCGAGAGAATGGTGATGCAAAGACCGAGTTCCTGCTCGTTGCGTGCGCCCGTGGAGCCAGCAAGAATACGGTCATTGCGGTCATGCAGCACGTGGACCGTGTCTCCTGTTCGACACCACAGCATCGAGGATGCAAACGAGCTGCTGCGGCTGCCATTCGGTCGCGGCATGCGTGGACGGCGGGATTGGCCGAACAGCCGAGATCGTGGTCGACTGTTCGATGCGAGAGCAACATCCTGCAGAGCATACGTTTTTGCGCTGGCCGGTTTTTGTCAAAAGCCGTCAGGTTCTCGAAAGCTCCCGCCCTTAGCTTGATCGAGGCTAACCTTTAACACGTCGCCGCCAATGGCAAATGCCGGAGTACCTGATGATAGCAGCAATTGGGAGTGGAGTTGGCAACCTCGGGACTTCCTTGATCCGAAAGGGCCATGGGGATTCGAAATCCGAGCATTCTGGTGATGGCAAGCCGGCTGATGGCAATGATGGCAAGCCAGCTGGTGGGAATGATGGCAAGGCAGCTGGCGGGAACGATCGGGCGGATAACCGGACCGTTTCAAATGATCAACTTCAAGACAACTCACAGTCTGCAGCACAAAGTGAAGCCTTCCAAAGTATCCTGCGATCGTTCGCGTTCCAATTCGCGAACGATGCGATGGCTGAGGCCGATGAAGCTTTGGATGACACAGAAGATGCCTGACGCGGGAAATCCGGCGTGAGGTCATACAGGCCGTTATTGACGGCACAACTCCAACAGAAAAAGGAATGATCATGGCTGCAGTTGATAATAATAAAAAATCAGGCAATACCAATACCAGTAGCGCCGGCAATACCGATAAAACTAACAGTGGCACTCCCGGCAATACAAGCGGAGCTGATGCTACTGCTTTTCAGGCGCAAGTGCAGGAACTAACCAATGTTAGCTTGGAGGCGACGAAAAGGAGTGTCCAGTTGCGCACTCTAACGACCAATCTCCAGACCATCAAGAAGGCCGCCGACGAACGCGTTTCGTAATGTCGGAAGCGGGTTTTAGACTGCCCCCTAGCGCGTCTCCTTATTGACGCGACGTAGTCCCGAAATGAGCCGCATGGCAATTGCCATGCGGCTTCTATCCTGTTTGAGAGATGCTCTGTGGATGACGCCGTTTCCCTCCGTTTCGAAGTGCGTTCGGGGCACTATTGCGGTCTGACCGGCAAGACGGATCTTCAAAAGTGTTTAATCGGCAGCGGCTTCGATGCCGATTTGGTCTTTGTCGAGCAGGGACTGGCACCGCATCACCTTCGTGTAACTCTTCTTGGCAAGTCGATCGAACTGGAGGCGCTTGCACCCGGACTCAGTATCGAGGGCAACCGGAATATCGCCGCAGGCCAGTCCGTTGTTGTGCCCCTTCCTGTCGTCCTGCTCGTAGGCGAGATGTCCATTGCTTTGTCCGTGCAGGATGCAGAGCCGCCTGGTTCGACCGGCATACCGCGCCTACCGATCGGTGTGCTCGCCATGGTCATAATCAGCTCACTCGGGATCGGCGCGCTTTCAGGCACGATCTCCTATCTTGGCAATGCAAGTGGATCGAGCCCCAATTCACTTCGGGCTGAAGTCGCGTCCAGAACGATCAGTCACCGCGCTGACAATGAACTTACGGAGGCAGCGGCCCAAGAGCTGCAGGAGGAAGTCGATCGAGCGGGTCTTCTCGACGTCAAGATTGGGTCGGCAAAGGGTGTTGTGACCGCCGAAGGCACCGTCACGTCTGAATCGGTCATCAGTTGGCAGAAGCTTCAGCAATCGTTCGATCGTCGCACCAAGGGTACTCTAACACTGGTGAACGGAGTGCTCATCAAAGAGGAGAAGGCGCCATCCGCAATCGCGGTCGAAGCTGTGTGGCATGGGGTCCAACCATATATTGTCATCGACAGCGAGAAGTATTTTGTCGGCGCCATTTTGGCTGATGGATGGGTGGTCGAACGTATTGAGGACAGCCGTGTGCTGCTGAGCAGGAATGGCCGCATTGCTGCTCTCCAATATTGAAAGCTCGCAGGCCCCATCAAGCAGCACTCTATGGCCAGCCAAACATCCTGTCGCGCTCGGTGCTGACAAGCTGGCTGCGTTGGAAACATTTGCTGCCCAGCCATTTCGCGCCTGCTTGTGGCTCTCATGCAGGGTCACGCGCTGGCCAAGGCTGAGGCGCCTTCGGAGTTCGAAAGCCACGTTTCATGGCGTAACAGCAGAGTAAGTCTCAACCGATTGCAAAGGTGTCTCGATGGCCAACGTCCTGCGTGACTTCATCAAGCGTGCGCCGGCCAGCCCGGATTTAATGGTTGCGTTGATGCTGCTTCTGGCTGTCGCGATGATGGTCATGCCTATCCCGGTCGTGGTGGTCGACGCCCTGATAGGATTCAATATGGGGTTGGCCATACTGCTGATGATGGTTGCCCTGTATGTCAGTACTCCACTTGATTTTTCCTCTTTGCCCGGCGTTATTTTGATTTCCACTGTATTCCGTCTCGCGCTCACGGTCGCAACGACGCGACTGATCCTGGCCGAGGGGGAGGCCGGCAGCATTATTCATACTTTTGGCGATTTCGTCATTTCAGGCAATATCGTGGTGGGTTTCGTCATATTTCTGGTCGTCACCATGGTGCAATTCATGGTCCTCGCGAAGGGTGCCGAACGGGTGGCAGAAGTGGCGGCGCGTTTCACGCTGGATGCTCTGCCGGGCAAGCAAATGGCGGTCGACGCAGAGCTACGCAACGGCCACATCGATGCCAACGAATCCCGCCGGCGGCGCGCCGAATTGGAGAAGGAAAGCCAACTCTATGGCGCGATGGACGGCGCGATGAAATTTGTGAAGGGCGATTCCATCGCCGGGCTGGTGGTTATCTGCATCAACATGCTGGGTGGAATTTCGATCGGCCTGCTCTCCAAGGGCATGTCCTTCGGCGAGGTACTGCATCACTACACTCTGCTGACGATAGGCGATGCATTGATATCGCAGATTCCGGCCCTTCTGCTCTCCATTACTGCGGCGACCATCGTCACCCGTGTGACTGGGACGGCGAGGATCAACCTCGGTACAGAAATGGTCAGTCAGCTCACGGCCAGCACTCGAGCCTTGCGACTGGCGGCCGGCGTCCTGGTTGTAATGGGGTTCGTTCCTGGGTTTCCCCTCCCCGTCTTTCTGATGCTGGCCGCAGTGTTCGCTGCGGTAAGCATTGTCAAGGCTGATGTGCTGGGCGCCGGCACTGCCGATGCGAAAGGTGGAACTGCAGCGGAGCCTAAGCAAGCCGCGCCTGCGAAGGAATTCCCGATCGCATTTTTTCTAGCGCCAGATCTTATGCAGGCGGTCGATCAAGCCGAATTGCAAAAACATATTGGGCGCGTTTCGCTCCTGGTCACAGCCGATCTGGGCATTATCGTTCCTCGCATCCCTGTCTTGGTTGACGAGCAGCTGCCTGAATCGCAATTCCGAATTGATGTCGAGGGCGTGCCAGTCGAACAGGACGCCTTAGATCCAAACCAGATGGCGCTCCGAGCCGATGTAGCGCACGTCGACTCGAGCGGTGTCCCCCTTAGACGTGAGCCGAAAACGGACAGACTCCCGGTTGAACATACCCCTGCAAAGGCCCTTACGGGCGCCGGCACGGAGCATAGGGCTCCCGGCGAACTCCTCGCCTTGCGCGTCCATGCAGCGTTGACCCGCTACGCACCGCGATTGGTGGGCATCCAAGAGACCCGACATTTCCTGGGCCGAATGGAGCAGGAATATTCTGAGCTTGTGAAAGAGGTGCTACGCACGACGCCGATTCCTCGGATTGCCGATGTTCTGCGCCGCCTCCTGGAGGAAGGTATCCCAATCCGCCACACCCGTCTCGTGTTGGAGGCATTGGCCGAATGGAGCGAGCGTGAGCAGAACGTTGCCCTGCTGACGGAATATGTCCGTTCTGGTTTGAAGCGACAGATCTGCCACCGCCATGCCAACACGGAGGGCATCGTGTCCGCCCTGGTCGTCGAGCGCGAGAGCGAGGATGTGATGCGTGGCGCGGTTCGAGATTCGGATGCAGGCCCCTATCTCGCACTGGAGGATCGGCAAAGCGAAGCGATGCTATCACAGATACGTCAGGTCCTTTCGAACGCAGAACCGGGTCAAACCCGCCCTATTCTGTTGACGTCGATGGATGTCCGACGTTTCGTCCGCGGCTTTCTGACGCGAAACGGGGTTGATCTCGCCGTGCTGTCTTATCAAGACCTCGCCTCCGACTTTACAATTCGCCCCGCAGGATCCGTCACACTCCCGCACGGATCGAACAGCGGATTGTTAGAGTAGTCCCACCTTTCCTAACTGAACGCCACGCGCCTCCCCGATAACTGAGAGATAACATGAATAGTAATACAGTTTCTCCATCGCCTATGTTTCTGCGCCGGAACTCACTTCTTTTTGCCGTACTCGCCATTCTGCCTTTGGGCGGTTGCGCCAGCTGGCAAAAGCCGGCTCTTTCCGTGCAGGAGACATCTTCCCCCGAGTTGCTCAGCGCCGATCAAATCGATCCGGCTATGCGCGAACGCATTTTGCGCGAAGTTGGTCAGGATGTTCAAGAGCGGGCTTTGCGGGATGAGGTGAAGCAGCACCCGGACAATGTTGATGCGGCGATACGACTTACAAATGCCTTGGTGGGCCAGAAGCGCCCGCACGAAGCGGTTGAGGTGCTCGACAGCGTCTTGGTTGCAGCCCCAGGAAACGTACGTGCATTGAATGCGAAGGGCGTGATTTTGGACATTGAGGGGCGGCATGACGCGGCACAGGCCCTGTATCGGCGAGCTCTCGAAAACGAGCCAGGCAATCAGATGGTGCAGCATAACTTCAATCTGTCGCTTGCCTTTAACGGCAAGTCCGAACAACCAAGGTTAGCACGATCGCAATAGGTGGGCACAGTGCATGCGCAGCCTGTTCCCCGGCTCGAACACGCGCTCGGCTCCCATCATAGATGGCCCCCTGAAGAGAGCCATATCTATGCAAAACAGTTGCTCCAGATCTGGCCGGCAGAGATCGGCAGGAGAGCCGGATGACATCACGCGGCCACCCGCAAGGCCACCCGCCTCGCTTCGTTGCCAGAGCGCCCTCTCCCTCGCCGGTCACCGTCTCGCAATGCGGCGACCTGGCTTAAGGCGGTCGACCGAGCGCCCGATGCAGTAGCCATGAATACGTAACGCAGCGATGGACCCGCCGGATCGTGTCGCGCTTGTGCTGGCCGTCCCTGCCATTACAGCACGGTGATTGTAGCTGGATCATATTCTAGAGGCATCGATGGTGTGGATGCCTTCGATCCAAACAATCGATTTGTTGAATTCGTCCGCCTGAGGAAATTAGCTGCGGCGATCCGACTTCCGACGCCTGCAGGCGCAAAACCAACAGCGTGAGCGCTGCGGGTCCGGAGGCAGGCTGCAAAGTGCAATCACCAGCGCTGATAAGCGGCAAGTGAAGAATGTATCGCTCGGGCAACTCCTGTGTTGTGCACGGTTGCCCCGCGAGGTGAACTGTAGCAGCTTGGCAGCTCAGCGTTCACGAAAGGAGAAAAGATTTGGGGCCAAGCAAAGACCGGCTTTTTTGATTGTCTTGCTGTATCGCTATGGTGGGGCGGGCGCGACCGCTCCCATAATTCAATACGCTGCCTTTAGCGATGGACGATGACGGGATGCGTCGCCGAGACTTCAATGGTGGAGGAGCAGCGCACCCGTCGATCCATTTGCTTTCAGCGGCAACCGCCACTATGAAGCGACACTTCGCCCAACTGTGTTTCAAGCTGCCCGGAGAAGTTTATGACAGAAGAACCCCACAAGACCGACATCCTCATCGAGCTCACTGCCGATGTTGTATCAGCCTACGTCTCCAACAACCCCGTCCCGGCGGGGGAGCTTCCTGCCCTGATCGCCCAAGTGCACGGGGCTCTAAACGGCACGGCTGGACTCATACCGGCAGAAGAGCCTGTGCCTGTAAAAAAACCTGCTGTCCCGATCAAAAAGTCGATCGAACCGGACTACATCATTAGCCTTGAAGACGGCAAGAAATTCAAATCGCTAAAGCGCCATCTGGCGACGCACTATGGTCTGACCCCAGACGAATATCGCGCCAAATGGGGTCTGCCGTCGGATTATCCCATGGTGGCGCCGAATTACGCCGCTGCGCGCTCCGCCTTGGCCAAGACCATGGGACTCGGCCGCAAACCGAAAGAGCCGGAAGCCCCAGCCACGGCGCCGGCGAAACGGACCCGCAAGAAGGTCGCAGCCTAAATCCGTATCAACAGTCGTTCGGACGCGCAGCAGCCGTTGGCCCAATCTGCGCGGAATCAAAGGGCGGGGATGAGCCCCGCCTTTCCCGTCCAAGAGCCTCATTTCCAGAGTAATTCATGATGGCTCCAGCAATCCCTGCCGCGGCATTAACTTGCATGCTCCGGCCCGGGTTTCGAGCCGTCAATGCGTTCCGGCGATGACGAACCTTGCCAAGGCTTTCCCGGACCGTTAGCCAGCCTTGCTGAGGCTGCCTGCAGAGGACTTTCCCGTGCGGCGATCCTGTTCCACCTCGTAGTTGATCTTCTGGCCCTCATTAAGGGTCGACAGGCCCGCTCGTTCAACAGCGGAAATGTGGACAAAGACATCCTGACCGCCGTTGTCAGGCTGAATAAAACCAAAACCCTTCGTGCTGTTGAACCACTTCACCGTTCCAGTCGCCATATCCATTCCTTTGTAATAAGTCGCAACTTAGGCAGGCCATTCACGCCAGCCTGATTTGTACACGAGACTTTAGGCGCATCAAAATCGGAAAATTGCAAGGCCCACTCGATCGCCTGATCTCCAGCAGCAACTGCAACATATGCGAGGCGCGTGCCAGACGAGGCGTATGCCAGACGTTTCGTCGTGCGCTGTCGCTCGAACGTTGACAGAAACAATGACACACCTTGCAAACTCGGCACATCTTGTGGACGTGCTCGGGTCGCTTCTCGACTGCGATACCCGCTCCTGACCGGGTATCGTCGGCCAAAATGAGAGTTTTTGTCATGTGCCGCCAGACCGAAAGATCAGGCGCGCAGCGACCTGCACATTCAAACCGGAACCCGCGAACCTCGATTAGCTTCTGCCTGCTCCGAAGGGCGGTAGCCTGCTCTGAGGCGGGCCACTGTCGGGTTGAAAACCAACTGTCGGGTTCGGAACCCCAGATTGTCGGCAAGGTACGCGCCGCCCACTGGTTGGCCAAAGGGGCACTGGCTCCTGATCCTGCCGCCATGCTCGCCCGATCTCAACCCGATCAAGACAGGTCTGCTCAAAACTCAAGGCGCGGCTGCGGAAGAAGGCGGCCAAAACTTTCGACGCTCTCTGCGGAACTCTCGGCGATATCTGCCAGCTGTAGGAGCCAAATCAAAAACCATTAATTGCGACAGGTGATTTTATGACATTCATTGCGAAGAGGCCAGAATGAACAGCGGAAGAGAGTAGCAGCTCTCTGGTCGCGGCGAGGTGGATCGTCGACACGATCGGCACCTGGCCCGTGCGGGGATCGCACCGCAGCCAGCACCAGAGCCAGACCTTGACCGCTTGCCTTGCTCAGGCGCCACAACAACGAGTGGCTGGAAGCAGATCCACGTGAACTCAGCGATATCGATCAGACGATGCTTACCCTCATGAAAGCCGATCCCGACGCTGTCCAGCGCCGCGAAATCCTGACCAGCATATGGCGCATCGGATGCCACCGCCTGCACACTCACCATCGACATGCCGGAACTCGGAACCAAAGGCCGCAAGCCTCGCCGGCCTCGGCAAAATGGAGCGGCCGCGCCTTCATCCGGGGCGGCCGGGCCAATGTTCGCCAGGCCCTCTACATGCCCGGCCCTTCGCCCTGCGCTTCAACCCCGACCTCAAGGCAAAATACCAGGCGCTAAAGGCGGCAGGCAAACCCGCAAAGGTCATCATCTTGTTGCGAAAGCTCCTCATCCTAGCAAACGCTCTCCTCAAGGCGCAGCGAAAATGGCCCCTAAAACCCTTGACCGAAACGGATACCTTAGCCTTTCAGGTGAGGCGGGCCGAGATAGACCAACCGCGGGTTTAACTTCGCGAGTTTAAGCTGATTATGCCGATGCAACTCTAGCGCCTGCGCGACCGTTTTAGCTTCCATCAACAAGGCGGCAGGCTGGGAGGAAGTACCCTCCCCTGCCGCGAACAAGCTTTGGACAAAGCCCCACCTTGTCCGTAATGTGATCGGGAGGCCGGGGCGCGGCGGTGCTCAGCGGATGTGACGCGCGAGATCTGCGACCCTACCCATCAGCACTTCCATCGGTCCTCGCTGGAAGATGCGCAGCCAAAGCACCGCAAAAGTGCTGATAACCACAACGAAGCCAAAGAGCGTGGACAGGCTCTCGTCTTTGAAAATGTTTATCTTCATAAGATAGGCTATTCCCGCAATGTGCAGCACATAGGCCGTCAAAGACATCGAGCCGACTGCGATTATTGGCCAGACCAGCTTTCGCAGACGCGGGAGCGCATCCACAGCGAGCATGCAAGCCGCCAAGATGATCATTGCGCAACCGGTGCTGCCCACGATCGAAAGCGTCGTTTCGCTATGAGGTGCGGCTATCCATGACGACTTGACTATAAATGACGACTTGGAAGGCTCAAAAGCGCCGTCAACGTCAGACCACCACAAGGAGGTTTCAGTCAAAGCGCGGGAACTCAGCGCGAGCAAGGATCCCCCATGGCCCAACACGGCCAGCGCGACCCCCGCCAGACCAAGGCGCCAATGCGCTGCTAGCGTATTAAGATTAAGGCGCGCGATGGCCATGCCAGCGATGAGGAAAGGAACCCAGGTCACCGCGGGATAGTAGCCGTTGACCATGAGGTTGAAGACCGGGTCGAGGAGGTTGGGGGCAACCGACAGAAGGGAGGAACGGACTTGCGGGAGAACTAATGCCGTAGCGGCAGCGATCAAGCCCAGCTGATATGCGCTGAGCCGATGGAGCGGCAATACCAACAAGAAGCAAATTCCGTAGTATTCTAGGATGACTTCGACCTGGGTACCGAGGCAGCCCAGGATTGAGCCAAGCGCGAGCAAAACAAGGGCACGAATTGCGACTCTGGCGATGGCCTGTCTACCGGCTATCCCCGACTTCGGCGCCTTGCGACCTGTAATCAGGAGGATTGAAAAACGGCCAATACGGCAAACAGGGCCGACGGCCGCCCATGGGTTAGTTCCATCAGAAACCCGACTAGTCCTCCTTCGCCGGGGTCGGGACCGAGATGGGCGGCATACATCCCGAAGACAGCCAGGCCCCGAGCGAGGTCGATGCCGACCAGCCGATCTACTACCGACCCATTCCTAGCGTCGGCAACCGGTGCCTTCATTACCATGGTAGATTCCCTTGTTGGGTGTGTGGATCGCGGGAGCCGCGATAGGAGAGCCGGTCGGCTGCTGCCGTCGCCTCGTGAAAGGGTTCAAAACATCGCGCCATCTGGCGCATCGAGCCGGCGACAGAGCTGTTCAGCCATTAGCCTGGGGTAAGAACAACAGATCGGCTCACAAAGCCTGTGTCACGGACCTGAAAAGTGGTGTCGCGGAACCGTCGTTTTTTGCATGATGGCTAAGCCGAGAGATCCACTGCACCGACGAGAGACTCAGCGACGTTAGATATCCGATCAGTACGCCGCGGCTCCGCCGGTGACGATCACCCCGGGTGTCAAGGCCAGGGCGTAAACCTGCCATAATCTGTGGTAGTGCGCCCGCGACCAATCCGTTCGACAAAGCTCGGCGCATGGTCGAGCCAATCATATTCTTCCATGTGGCTGTTGCCTGAAAAACCGAAGACGCCGTTCGCTGGTCCAGCTCCAGACCTCGGCCTGCGTCGGTCATTAGAACCGGCGCGCCTGTTTCCCAAATCAATTTGCTGATGCAGCCGCCGGGGGTCACATTGAGCAAAAGTGCCGAGTTCAGGACGGGTTTCATAGGGGCTCTTCGTTTGGCTTTGTTAACGACCCCTTTCTTGCAAGTTGTAGCTGACAGCAGCCTGAAAGCTCCCCAAATAATTCGCTGCCGCCGGTTCAGCCTATTGTCAGCTTCGACCAATAAGATGGGAGCCTTGCCCTCATACCGGAGCTCGGCAGCATGATGCGAATACTGCTCACTGAAGACGATAAGGACCTTGGAAGTGCTATGCACGATCATTTGGTGGCTGGTGGCCACGCGGTCGACTGGGCCAAGAACCTGTCCGAAGCGCGCGATTATGCAGCTGTGGTCGGCTACGACCTTATTTTGCTCGACGTTCACCTGCCGGACGGCAATGGGATCGACTATCTGCGGGAGCTGATCAAGGAACTTGAATCGGCACCGGTCATCATTCTGACAGCCTGCGATCGGATTTCGCATCGCATCGAGGGCTTCAACGCTGGAGCCGACGACTATTTGGTCAAGCCGTTCGATCTGGGGGAACTCTCAGCGCGTATCCATGCAGTGGCACGTCGCCATGGGCATTTTCCGGAGCCGCAATTTTCGGTTGGGACGCTTTCCATACAGGCAGCCGAGCGACGCCTCTTCCGCGACGGGCAGGAGGTCTACCTGACTTGACGCGGATGGGCGGTGCTCGACTACCGTCTGCCCCAGCCCTGCACGGTCGTTTCAAAAGGGAAGATCGTGGACGCGCTTTTCGGCAGACGGCGCTGATTCATACTCTAAAAGAAAATTCGGCTTCCAGTTGCCTTGGCCATGACTTTCCTTCCCGAGAGATGGGTGACAGTTCATTCCGGATAGATGGGTTACACTTTCGGCCCTTTGCAAGGAGAGCAAGGTGCCTTGGAAGGAGTGTAACGTCATGGAAGAGCGGCTGAAGTTCGTCGCCCGGCTGCTGGACGCGAGAAGATGGCGGTGCTTTGCCGGGAGTTCGATATCTCGCGCAAGACCGGCTACAAGATCCTCACGCGCTACAACGACAGCGGCCTGGAGGGCTGACGGACCGATCGCGGCGGCCCTATCGCCACGCCAATCAGCTTCCGTTTCAAATCGAGAAGCTGATTGTGCGCCTCAAGCAAGACAAGCCGACATGGGGTGCGCCGAAGATACGCGAGCGGCTGGCCCGGCTGTATCCGGATGTGCACCGGCCCGCGATCTCGGCCGTGCATGCCGTGCTCGACCGCCACGGCATGGTCGAGCGCCGCAAGCGCAGGCGCAACAGGGCGACGGGGACACCACTTTCAAACGGCTGTCGCCCTAACGATCTTTGGTGTGCCGACTACAAGGGCGAGTTCGGCAGAGAACACGGCCGGGACAGGGGATCACAAACACTTGACCGTTCCAGACCCTGGCAGTGGCGCATCGATTGACCGTTGGCTCTGTTCGTGGGCACCGAAAATAGGGCCTTCTTGGTCCTCGGCAGAGAATATGGCCCGGACGGGGGATAACAAACACTTGACCGTTCCAGACTCTGGCAGTGGCGCATCGATTGACCGTCGACTCTGTTCGCGAGCGCCGAAAATACGGACGACCCCTATGGTCAAAGTGCACTTCTGACCTGCTAGGCACTGTTCGATAACTGGAGGCACCCGCTACGGTGCCCTCGTATTTAAGACACCTGTCAGTTTCAAGCCTGGACATTGACGCGTGGCGCGGCTGCCATTCGTTGACCGCCACGTCGAATTGCCCGCCAACCAGTGTACAGCCGCCGGTGGTCACATTGAGCAAAAGTGCCGAGATCAGGAGGGGTTTCATAAGGCCTCTTCGTTTGGCTTTGTTAACGACCCCTTTCTTGCAATTGTAGCTGACAGCAGCCTGAAAGCCCCCAGATATTCGCTGGCGCCGGTTCAGCCTACTGTCAGCTTCGATCAATAAGGCAGGAGCCTTGCCCTCATACCGGAGCTCGGCAGCCTGATGCGAATACTGCTCATTGAAGACGACGACGACCTTAGAAGTGCTGTGCACGATCATTTGGTGGCTGGTGGCCACGCGGTCGACTGGGCCGAGGGCCTGTCCGGAGCGCGCGGTCATGCAGCTGTGGCCGGCTACGACGTTATTTTGCTCGACGTTCACCTGCCGGACGGCAATGGCATCGACTATCTGCGGGAGCTGATCAAGGGGCTTGATACAACGCCGGTCATCATTCTGACAGCCCGCGATCGGATTTCGCATCGCATCGAGGGGCTCAACGCTGGCGCCGACGACTATTTGGTCAAGCCGTTCGATCTGGGGGAACTCTCGGCACGCATCCGTGCAGTGGCACGTCGCCAAGGGCATTTTCCGGAGCCGCAATTTTCGGTTGGGACGCTTTCCATACAGGCAGCCGAGCGACGCCTCTTCCGCGACGGGCAGGAGGTCCACCTGTCTGGACGCGAATGGGCGGTGCTCGACTGCCTTCTACGCCGGCCCGGTTCGGTCGTTTCAAAGGGGAGGATCGAGCACGCGCTTTATTCATTCAATTCGGAGTTCGAGAGCAACACAGTGGAGGTTTATGTCAGCCGGCTCCGCAAGAAGATCGGCGGGGATAGAATAGCAACCGTGCGTGGCTCCGGATACAGGCTCGTGGTCACATGACGAACTCGAACAGCATGACGAGAAAGCTGATATCGTGGTTAGGCGGGGCAACGCTCCCGGTTTGGATCGCCGCCCCAACCATTGCTGCGTTCATTTTTTGCAATAATGTAAACGAAAGTTCGGATGACTTGCTCCAGGGGAGCGCAGAGTACAGAGAACCAGAGCTGATCAAGGTCTTGAATGGAAAACACGTTGATCAATACAATAACCACTTGCCAACTTATGAAAAGCACTGGACCTATCGTGAGCAGGTTATTAATAAGTACGGGGTAGTGCTTATTTCTGAACCGGAAGAGGGTCAGCAGCCCTTCCCTGATGCTCCCCTGAGTAACGGCTTTTGGCGAAACGCTGATTACCGCGTCTACACAGAGGAGATCCAAGACGGCGTGTATCATCAGTTGGCCGAACCGCTTGATGGCCGCCGTACCACAATCGCGAAGGGCGCACTTTTTGTCTTCCTTCCGACACTCGTGCTCCTGCCCTTTAGCTTAGCTGTTTGGTGGATCGTGATCCGGCGCTCGCTGCGGCCAATCGAGGTACTGCGACAGCAGATCGGATCGCGCGACGGCGGCAATCTGTCACCAATGGACTTGGGCGATTTCCCGGCAGAGTTGGCTCCAATCGCGGCATCCGTCAATCGGCTTCTCGATCGTCTGCGGGCGGCTCTCGAGGCCGAACGCGAGTTCGCCGCAAACAGTGCGCATGAACTGCGCACGCCGATCGCAGGTTCAATCGCTCAGATGCAGAGATTAGTGGCCGAGCTTCCCAATGGGTCGGCCAAAATGCGTGCGCGCGGCATCGAGCAAGCGCTGTCGAGCCTTGGCCGCCTTGTCGAAAAAGTGCTTCAGCTCGCTCAAGCCGAATCGGGGGTTGGCATGGCGGATCACGCGATCGATCTTGTCCGATCGGTTCGGCTGGAAATCGATGACCTGAGGAAAAAGCCGCAATATGCCGGACGCCTGCATCTTAACGTCGACGGCTGCCCCACTTTGATGCGCAAAGTGGATGTCGATGCGTTTGGGATCCTCCTTCGTAACCTGATCGAGAATGCGCTGATACATGGACTGCCCACTGTTCCGACAACAGTTTCCGTCCAAACTGATGGAACCATCGCTATTGCAAACGCCGGACCGGTGGTGCCCCTCCCCGACCTCGAAGGGCTTACAAAGCGATTTAGTCGTGGTGCTACTCCTGCTGCGGGCTCAGGCCTTGGTCTACATATCGCTAACATGGTTATCCAGCGGATCGGTGGCAGTCTAGAGCTTGCGTCGCCCGCCCGCGGTCGCAATGATGGTTTCGAGGCGATCATACGAATTCCTCAATGACACCGGTGAATTCGACGACAGTTGGACACAGGGCGGATTGCTGGCAAGGCTGCTGACAGGGCGAACTGTACGGCAGTATGTATACGGCGTAGAAATCGTACTTCACACAACGCATTTCGGCCGCGGCAATCAATGCCGCTATCATCGTCTGAGCAGTTCGATCGAAGCGACACGACATGATCGGCAAAATCGAAGGCTCCGCCTCACCGCTCGCTCGATTTCGCCCGGGGAGAAAAAAGGCCATCCGAGAAAGTGCAAGCCGCCGCGCAAAGGCGACGTGTCCAATTGTCTGGGTGCCCCTGTGCGCCGGCCCGATCGGGTTGGCGCAGGTCCAGTAAGGACCCGGACCAACCATTCCATTTAGACGACCGGCAGGTTTTAATCGGCGTCCGGATCGCCGTCCCAAAATGCCCCAAGTATACGGCTAGAAAGGCTGCCAACGATCGAGCTTTGGTCGGAGGCGTGCTTGTCAGCGTCTTGGGTGCTTGACCGGCCTTTGCAATGGCCATCGCCATCGCAAGTATCGTGCGTGGCCAGTGAGACCGCAATTTCATCAGCCTGGAGCCGACCGTATCGGTGCTTTTTTATGATTTAGGGATTTTTCGTTTTCCTCTTGGATCATCACGGGTTTGGAGAGGATCTGGTGTTAAGTGCCATTCGGAGCGCCGGCGAACGGCCCGAAATTAATGTGGTCGAGTGATGAAGCCTCCCGAATGCGTTAAACGAGACCCTTTATGGCGGCCCTGGCTGACAACAGTCTGAAAGCTGCAAGCGGCATGCGAAAATGGGGCGATCCTGAATGACGACAGATGCTATCAACATGAAAGAGGCTCGCCCTGAAAGCTGAGCACGCTTTATGCTCAGGCTGCTGACAAGGCCAAAGCAGCGTAAGTGCGTAGTGAAATCCAAGGTCCACATGGGTCGTCGCGCGTCCCATGCGCCTGGGAAGGCGCCGGCCCGGCCAAGCTTTCCCAGCTCGTCCGCATGATGCTTCGCTGAGCGTCAATGGACGTTGGCGCGAGACCAAGGCGTCGTGCGTTGCAATCCGGACGGTCCAGGGTATCAGGAGTTTCACGGCCTCGGCCCGCTTGGCTGGCCACAGTTGAAGCTCCAACGTACCGGCTGGCACCGGGAAATTGGGCTCTGCGCTGCCTCAACGCTGATGGCACGGTCAATGCTTGCCTACCGATGGGGCCGCCCATGCCGTGATGCTGTCGGTCGACGTTCGCAAACCAGACCCTCGCGAGACCCAGCGAAGGGGCTCGCCGGTACGACGAGGGACCTTACCTCTTTATGCGCGGCATCATTATCGAGGATGACATGTTGCCTTACACGTCGTCCCTCGCGCTCGGGTCTTTGTGGGGCGGATGAAGTCCTGATCGCGGTGGCACTGCTGCATGTTTGCGTAAGACCCATCCAGTCACGATCGCGCTGTCCTTCGATGTCGCGGTGCTGATAGGCGGGCAGATCGGTGTGCGCGGCGCCCGCCAAAGGATCGTCGTCACGCCGGAGGAGGCGAGCGTCATAGCCGGCGCGCCGGCGAAAGGCGCTTTCTGTCGGATGCCCGACAATGTCGGATATCGCAAGTATCAAGGTTGGATCAAACCTTGCGAATCGGGGCTTTCTTACTTGGCACGGGGCATGCTCAGGTATCCGCAAACACCCAATGGATAACGAGCAGACTTCCCATGGCCTCACCATGCCGAAAGTTTCCCGGACGCATCCAAAGATGAGGCTCGCGTCAGGCCCAGCAACACGCTGACGGCTCATGTGGCTCGGCGTCGCGTGCCGATCCACTTTCTCCCAATAGGCGTTCGGGAGACATAGATCCTTCAAAATGAGGAACAGATCACTTTGCCAGGAACGCAGCCCATAACCCCACTCTCCCTACCAGAACTACCAAGCAAGCCCCGCACTCATGGGCTTCGCAGGACGTCCGTTGCGTCCGAGTTGGTCGGCGCGGGGCCGGCTCCGATCCCCGTCGCATGGGAGGACGGCAAGGCGAGGGATTTCGTGCTCGACAACGGCATGGAGGTGGTCGTCATTCCCAACCACCGGGCGCCGATCGTCACCCACATGGTGTGGTACAAGATCGGCAGCGCCGACGAGCCGCCGGGCAAATCCGGCATCGCCCATTTCTTCGAGCATCTGATGTTCAAGGCGACGACCAACCATGCGGGCGGCGAATTCGACCGCGCAGTGTTCGAGATCGGCGGCTCCAACAACGCCTTCACCTCCTCCGACTACACCGCCTTCTATCAGACAGTGGCGCCGTCGGCGCTCGAGCTGATGATGAGCTTCGAGGCCGACCGAATGCGAAACCTCATCCTGACCGACGATGTCGTCAAGACCGAGCGCGATGTGGTCATCGAGGAGCGCCGCTCAAGCACCGACACCAACCCGCAGGACGTTCTCCATGAGGAGATCGACGCGACGCTGTGGCAGAACCACCCCTATCGCATCCCGATCATCGGCTGGATGCAGGAGATCGAGCAGCTGAACCGCGTCGACGCCACCGTCTTCTATGAAAAGTACTACTGGCCCAACAACTCCGTGCTGATCGTGGCCGGCGATGTCGAACCGGACACGGTGCGGGCGCTGGCCGAAAAGACCTATGGCAAGGTGGCGCGCGGACCTGACCTGCCGCCGCGCATCCGGCCGGTTGAGCCCGAGCAGAACACCAGGCGCACCGTCACGCTCTCAGACGCCCGCGTCAGCGTGCCCAGTTTTTCGACGCAGTGGGTGGTGCCGTCCTACCACACCGCCAAGCCGGGCGAGGCCGAAGCGCTCGACCTGCTGGCCGAAATTCTCGGCGGCGGTAACCGCGGCCGGCTCTACCAGGCGCTCGCTGTCCAGCAAGGTATCGCTTCCAGCGCCCGCGTCTATTTCCAGGGCACTATGCTCGACGACACCAAGTTCGCCATCTATGGCGCACCGCGCGGCGATGCCAAGCTGGCTGATCTCGAAGCGGCGGCCGCTGCCGAAGTTGCCCGCATTGCCGAGGATGGTGTCAGCAACGAGGAACTAGGCAAGGCCAAGGACCACTATTTGCTCAATATGATCTTTGCGGAAGACAACCTGGACTGGCTCGCCAGCATCTACGGCTCGACGCTGGCCACCGGCGGTACCGTGAAGGATGTCGAGGAACGGCCGAATCGCATCCGCAAGGTTACCCCCGAGCAAATCAAAGCAGTTGCCGCCCGCTATCTCGCGTTCGACCGTTCGACCACGGGCTATCTCTTGCCCAAGACGGAGAATCAAGAGATGACGCTCGGCGCTCGGCCCCATGCTGCGATGAACATCCAGGAGGTGAAGTCCGAAAAGGGCATCATCGCCTGGCTGGTGGAGGACCACACAGTGGAAATCGTCAACATCGGCTTTGCCTTCAAGGGCGGCACCAAGCAGGACCCGGTCGGGAAGGAGGGGATGGCCAAACTGATGGCCGGCCTGTTCATCGAAGGCGCTGGCCATTACGACAGCGGTGCCTTCCAGGTGAAGCTCGACCATGCCGGCGCCGAAATGAGTTTGGACGCGCAAAGCGACGACATCTACGGATCGATGTGCATGCTTTCCAAAAAGCAGGACGCGGCGTTCGGCCTGCTTCGGCTCGCGCTGAACGCGCCGCGCTTCGAGCAGGGGCCGATCGATCGCGTCCGCGCCGAGATTGTCTCCCGCATCGTCGGCAGCGAGCGAGACCCTAACGCCATCGCTCAGCGCAAATGGCTGCGCGCGATCTATGGCGCGCATCCTTGTTCAAGGCTGGGAGAAGGCACAAAAGAGAGCCTGCCCGGCATCACGCCGTCCGACCTCCGCGCCTTCCACCAGGCCATTTTCGCTCGCGACGGGCTCCATATTGCCGTGGTGGGTGACATTGACGCGAACACGTTGAGGGAAAGGCTTGACCAGCTGTTTGGTGATTTGCCTGAGCAACAAACCCTCGTCCCCGTCTACGATGTCGCGCCGAAACTCGGTCAACTGGTGGAGGAGAACTACGACCTGCCGCAGACTTCGCTGACGTTGGCCTGGCCTGGCGTGAAGCCTAGCGCGCCGGATTTCTACGCGGCCGTGCTGCTGAACGACATCCTTGGCGGCTCATACTTGACTTCCCGCCTTTACGAGGAGGTACGTCAAAAACGCGGCCTTGCCTATCACGTCAGCTCTGAACTAACCCTTGACTCGCTTCTGGTTACGACAGAGACACGCTCGGACTGCGCTGCCCAAACACTGAGCATCGTGCGAGATGTGGTAAAGCAGATGGCGCAGCAAGGACCGACCGGGGCCGAGCTCAAGGCGTCGAAGAAGCACCTGATCGGCGCCTATGCCATCGACCAACTGGGCTCGACCCGCTCGATTGCAGACCGGCTCCTGGATTTGCAGATTCACAAGGCCGACGTCGACTACAACCAGCGTCGCGCCCGCAGCATCGGTCGGGTGACGCTCAAACAGGTCAAGGCGGCGGCCAAAAAGCTGCTTTCGGCCGAGCCCGCCATTTTGGTGGTCGGCCCGCCGCTGGGCGGCAAGGATGAGTAAAGAAACTCATCTCACCTTCCTTCTTCATCGGGGCTTCTCGTGGGAAGAGCGAATGTGGAGGCCCGTGGGCCAAGCAGATCATGCAGACGCGCGGAGTCGTTTTCGCCGACCTTGCGCGGCATTGGCGGTCCGGCGGCCTCTCGCCGAAATGGCGCTCCTCAGCATGTATGCCGCCTTTTTGCAGAATTCAGTCGCATGCCACCAGCAGGCATGGTGGATGAAGCAAACATCCGACTGCTTAATCCATCAATTGATGAACCGCGGGCACTCAAACTAACGAAACTGCTGTCTTTTCATCGGGCTAGCGTGGTCTACCAGCTGCTTTGCCGAGGCCCTACGACGAACCCACTGGTGCAGAATACACACTGACGGCCTGTCGACCTGGATGTTCGCTGCGTTGAGGAGGAATCCGGTATTGCCCCTGTGCCTGCCGATGATCCGCCGTCTGAAATCCCCGCACCTGTTTGGAGCCATCGACCGCCTGCCGGCACTCGGCAGACCAGTTGGCAATAAGACGTTCGAGGTCGTCAATCCGTCGACCGGCGAAGTTTTGGCAGAGCTTCCCGATATGGGCGTGGAGGAGACACGTGCTGCGGTAGACAAGGCCTATGTTGCGCAGTCGGGATGGGCCGCGTTGACGGCCCGAGAACGTAGCGACGTTCTTTGGCGATGGCATCAGCTGATCATCGACCATGCAGGCGATCTCGCCGCGATTCTGACTGCGGAAATGGGCAAGCCGCTTGCCGAAGCCATTTCAGAGGTATCGCATGCGGCGGCGTATCTGCAATGGTATGCCGAGGAGGCCAATCGCGTCTATGGCGAGACGATCTCGGCACCCTCGACAGACCGCCGAATGCTAGTGATCAAGCAGCCCATCGGCGTTGTTGGCACGATCACGCCATGGAATTTCCCGGCCTCCATGGTGGCGCGCAAAATCTCGCCGGCCTTGGCTGCGGGCTGCACAATCGTGCTCAAGCCCGCTGAACAGACGCCGCTCGTGGCTGGCGCAATGTTCGCCCTCGCCCATCAGGCCGGCTTTCCCGATGGCGTGGTCAACCTGATCTATGCGTCCGAAGGTGATCGCGTGGGCCGTGAACTCTGCACCAATTCCAAGATTCGAAAGATCAGCTTCACCGGTTCGACCGAGGTCGGACGGCTGCTGATGCGTCAGTGCTCTGACCAGATCAAGAAGGTCAGCCTTGAACTCGGCGGCAATGCACCTTTCATCATCTTCGATGATGCCGACATTGACGGTGCTGTTGACGGTGCGGTCCAGGCGAAGTTCCGCAATGCCGGCCAGACCTGCGTTTCCGCGAACCGCATTTACGTCCAATCGAGCGTTCACGATGAGTTCGTCAAGAAATTCGTGGAAAGAATCCGGCACTTGTCGGTTGGCGACGGATTCTATGCCGGAGTGGACATCGGACCGCTCATCGACAAGCATGCTCTGGCCAAGATCGAGTCTCACGTCGCAGATGCCATTGCGAAAGGCGGCACAATACGATGCGGGGGCCAGCGTATCGGCAAGAATGGCACGTTTTTCGAACCCACGGTCCTCACCGAGATTTCCAGCGTCATGGCAGTCGCGCAAGAGGAGACATTCGGGCCGCTCGCGCCGATCATTCGCTTCAACGATGCGGATCAGGTCGTGCGCGAGGCCAATGACACGATATACGGCCTCGCCGCATACTTCTATGCCTCAAACCTGAAGCGGGTCTGGCGTGTGGCAGAGGCTCTGGAATATGGCATGGTTGGCATCAACACGGGACGCATGTCCTCGGAGGCGGCACCGTTTGGCGGGATCAAACAATCCGGCATCGGGCGGGAGGGTTCCCGTCATGGCCTCGAGGACTATCTGGAAATGAAATATCTTTGCATGGGCGGGATTTGAAACCTGCTGCACTGTCTCTCCGCCCCACCGGGGGGCGGCCTGCGGTCAATGCCGCCACCTAATTGGAAGTTCCAAACGCCGTTGACCTGAAACACGGATGCCCGGCAGGAGACTGAGCTCGCTGTCGGGCCGGACATGCCTTGGGAGGGCATAAGTCAGCGCTCCTAGGGCCGATGGGCCACTCAGTTCGTGCGCCTTTTGCCGATTGCGTTGCATGTGCCGTGCCAAGCCAAAAAGCATTGATAAACCGCCGATGGATCAGCTTTTGCCCTGTTGCGCATTCTACATTGTGGGATATGCGACAATGCCCAAGCGGTTGAATCGTCGTGTTGCAGAACCCCAGACGGGTCATGACTGCTATTCTTAGGACAGTGCGCAGCAAGCCGCTACTCGCTGCACTCCAGGCACACCATTTCCATAATCAAGCGGTGGGTGCTATGTTGACCGAGCTGTCGACCAGGGAACGGTGTGAGGCCTCAGATCCCTCCATATTGTTGCACCCGCCGGTCCAACAGGACTGCAGGTCCGGCCTCAAAGGATCTTGGCTGCTATGGCGACATTGCGGTGCACGCCGCTTTCCGACCAATGATGTGCGTCCAGGTCGAGGCCGGCCCTAATGAACCACCGCCTTGGCACCCTCGCCCATCTCATTTCGGCATCGACAAGCTAGACCAGAGCGCACTTGCAAGGCGCCATGCAGTCCTGTCGGCGGGCGAACTGTTGGTGACGGGTACAGCTGCGAGCGAACGTTCATCCACCGACGCACAGCGCGGACTGTCGCTTTTCAAATTAGGAAATCTCTGTAGCCACCATTCATGAGCGCGCGGCCACGCGAGACGGCCCGACGGATGCGGTCGCGCAGATGATCGCGAGGATCCGCCCAGTCGGCATGGACGCGCCGTTGACCGATGAGAACTTCGGCGAGCTCGCGATGAGGTGCTCCGGCGAGCGAACCGTCGAGCGCACGAAGAACGAAGGACAAACGAACGCCGCGCTTTTCCGGCGCAAACAAGCGGGGGGGCAACTGTTGCCCTAGACTGAGAGCATTGAGGCACTCCAGTCCCCTCAGTCGATGCTTTAAAAGCACCGCGGGCCAGATGGCTTGCGTATGCAGGCAAACAGGGTGGAGGATATTCGCGCCCGAGACGGCGAGCTGCAGCGCGTGGTCCGCATTGCGAAGAAGAACATGCTGGCTCTTGTCGGGCGCCAGCAGGACGATTGCACGACAGGGCAATGCCGAGAGTTCGAACGGCGGTGTCGGCGACGAGGCAGGCAACCGTTCCGCAATGACCGGCAGCACATGGACGCACCAGAGCGGACACCAGAATACGACCGAAGCGCGGCCACAAGACTCCGCGAAACAGAACACCCCAGCGTGACAGGTCGCCGGCCGACGCGACCATATCGAGAAAGGATTGGAGAGACCAAGTCTTGCAATGCTGGCGCGCAGCGGTCAGATCGCGCTGGAACGCTGGATTGCGGCGTAAGAACTCCCAAGCCCACTCCCGCAGCGTCAGGCCAGCGGTGTAGTCGTATGATCTTTCATCCCGCCAATCGGCCTGATCCGCGCCAGTCAGGAGATTCATGACTGACATCCCCTGCCCGCGCCTGCGTGCGTCGAAACATTATGCCACTTCGCAAAGCATCGGCGAAGGCAGCAGACGTCGAAGACCCCGTTTCGTTGAAGCGTCAGCCATCGCCACTGTCGGCGACAGAAGATGTGCCCAAATTGCCACCAGACCGTCGAACTGGCACAGCGACGGCCAGCGCGACCTGGAATTGATCCCGTAACGGTCATCGGCTCCTGCGTCGCGATCCAGACGTCCCTTGAAGGCGCAGTAGCGCGGCAGTGGATCGCACGCTGCTTGTCGGCAAGTTGTCGTAGCGGCGGCGCCATAGGCACGGTCATCGGAGGGTCTCCTGCGGCAAGCTTTCGCCATTGGAGGCCAATCTCCCCGCTAGGGCAGCCTGTGCAGTTGCACAGGTGAAGCGGATCAATCAGGGGGAGCCATGGCGGAAACTGGATGATGGCGGCTTGAGGAGAGCGGCGTATCGAGGCGGGTGATGAAGCCTGCCAGTACCTCTCAAGGAGAGTGATACGCCATGAACGAGACTATCAACACATTGTTCGCCTTCGTCAGCCCGACGAAATCGATGATACCCTGACGGATGTACTTCGCAGCGGCGCGCGCAAATTGCTTGCGCATGCGATCGAGATGGAGGCCGAGGCGTATGCCAAGGCGGTCGACTGCCTGACGAAAGATCATATTGCGTCGCTGGCGCTCTACGATTTCCCCGCCCAACACTGGGATCATCTGCGAACGTCCAATCCCATCGAAAGCGTCTTTGCAACCGTTCGCTATCGCACGGTGCGTACCAAGGGCTCGCTATCCTCGAAAACCGCCCAGCTGATGGTCTTCAAGCTGTTGGCCGCGGCCAGGAAGTGGCGACGATTGAAAGGACAAAATCAGTTGCCGAAACTCATCGCAGGTGCCAGGTTCCTGGACGGAATCCAGGTCATCGAAACGAAGCCGCAGAGCGCCGCTTGATCAGCCTCGTCACCCAAATTCCAGCATAGCTCCATCGGAACTGCCAGCCTTCCTTGCCGATCAGGCGCATATCAGCGCTGACGATACCGAGGACGGCGATGGCGGTCACCTCCAGGCCGCCGAGTAACGACCCTCAAAACACCGCACTGGTCGAGGCCAGCCTGAACCGGTATCTTGTGCCTGCCCTCGGGAGTCGCTCTATCCACCATGTGATCGACACCGACATTGCTAACATCACCAAGAAGATCGTCGCCGGGGGTCACCCGCAAGCGGCTAACACGGCCTTCTGGTGTATGCGGGCATTTTTCAACTGGTGTCGCAAACCGCCGCAACGGCTCATCCGCGGTTTCCCCGCGAGGGATTGGAAAATCCGGATCCGGCCCCGATCGTCAAGCGCAAGCGAGTGGTGAACGATGCCGAACTGGCGGCTATATGAACGGGCTGTGAGCCCGAACCGGGCGATATCGGCTATTCGTTCGGCTCCATCGTCAAGCTGCTCATTCTGACCGGACAGAGGCGTACGGAAGTTGCCGCGATGCGTTGGTCCTCAACCTTGAAGCCGGAACATGGAACTATCGGGTGACCGCACGAAGAACGAAGAGCCTACGCTTATTCCGCTGTCCACACTGGCGGTGTCGGTCCCCCAGACGGTACCGAAGACCAATGACACGTTTTTTTCCCTGCGAGGGGCAACGAAAGAAGCCACTTCTCAGGCTACGCGAAGGGCAAGAAGGCTCTAGACGGCAAGGTCAATACTGACGGGGTGGCTTTGGAGAACTGGACCCTTCACGATCTGCGCAGGACGCTCGCGACAAATCTCGGCAGGCGGCAGGTATTGCCACACGTCATCGAGCACATACTGAATCACAAGGCGGCGTCCTTGACAGACATTGGCGAAATCTACAATCTCTATAGCAACGTCAAGGAGAAGCGCGAGGTGTTGCAGATGTGGTCAAATCACATCGAATGGCTGATCAAGCAGGCTGCGGATGACGCTCTGGCGGCGTAGCTGCTGGCATGGGCGGAAGATGCGGCGCAACAATCGTCAGAGCCTCATCGAATTGGAGATCATGCTTGACCAGCAAATGCGCGGCCAATGCTTCGATGGCCGACCAGTGATCGAGTACTAGCCGGGCCGTGCAATCTTCGATCCGCCCCCAATCGGGGCGGCGCGGCATCAGGAACCGCAACTCACCATAGATTCGCTTGGCATCCGCGTAGTCGCTGCTCCCCTCATTCCCATCGGACGCATTCATCGCCATATCGCGCGGGTCCAGATAGCCTTCGAATGCGGATTCTGCAAAAGGACCTGCCAGACACGCAACTATCTCCCGGATCGCATCATCGCGTTCCAAACATCGATCCATATCGTCCTCGAAAATCGGCTTTCGCTTCGAGGTGAATCCTTGCGCTGAATAAAAACCCGCGCCTTCGACAACACCACCGCACTCTCCGTCACCGACGTCGGGGTAAATACTAACACTTGAGAAAGCAGGGAGTTCACGGTCGTCGTCGAACGTCTGACGGTGCAAAACGATGGCGGCCACCGCGTGCCCGGCTTCGTGATGCGCCACAAGCGGCAGATATTGGGAGGCTACATTCATGCGGTGCGGCTCTCAGGTCTAGTTTGCTTTTGCGCATAGGACCGCAATTGTCGTGCCAACTGGGAAAATCGTTTCGGGCAATGCGATCGCTCCGATAGCGTTGCGTCTCCTGTCTGACATTGTTGGGAAGTCGACACGCGCCCGTCGCAATGCGGTCGACCTTCCGCGCGAGTTGGGTGACCCGTGAAGGCGGCCGACCAGGACGATGTTGCGCTGATCGGCGACGAAGGCGCGGCCGGGCGAGATCGCGCATCAGGGGGTGACCGGCGTGTCGGCGAAGTCGAAGTCGTCGATGTCCTTGGCCAGCGGCAACTTGGCGACAGCGAACTGGTATTTGATGGAGCGGGCCTGCTTCTCCGATATCTCGGCCTGCAAGAGATCACCGACAATCCTGGGCGGCTCGTGCCGTCGCTTGATGGCGACGCGCCCATGATCTCGTCATAGGCTCTGCGCATTCCGTAGAGCTTCAGCGCTCCCATCAGTTCCAGTACCTCGGTGCGTTCCATGGCTGTTTGTCCTCCTGAGACTGTCATAGCGGGTGCAGTCGGCGACCGCTCGTGAGCTAGCTTCAGCGCTTGGGGAATGGAAAGGATCGTGCCCGGCGCCGGATCGCGGCTGCGGGCCAGGATGTTGAGGATCACCGGCGCCGACGATGCACCGTGCTCGATGGCTTCCTGACAGGCGGCCTCGACCGCGCTCAATCCGTCGGTCAGCACCCAGGTGAGGATCAACACCATCTGCCGGTCGACGTCATCAACCGCCTTGAGCTGCGCCGCACCTTCTCCATTGCCGACCGCACGACCCAGCCAAGGAACGGCGCGCGCCGTGTGCCAGGGATCGTAGGCGACCTCGTTGCGGCCAAAGGAGCGAACGTGTTCTCCCACGACCACGCCATCCTCTGGCGGATGCGATCCGATCGACATAAGCATGGATCTCGATGGGCCGACCGACGGCACTCGACAGCACCGAGTATTTGTTGTTGTCGAAGCGCACCGTGCAGGTCTTCGACACCGACGGGGGAATGCAATGGAAGCCGTCGAAGCGACCGGCAGCCGCTCCCGCTGCGGCTTGGCCGCATTCGCCGACAGCAGCCGGTCCCGCGTCTCACGCCGAGCTCCCATGCGGGGATAGGGCTGGTGCTTGCGCTCGTAGCGGAACTGCGTCTCCTCAGAACGCAGGACCTTGCGCACCACCTTGCGCGAGATCTTCAGCTCACGGCAGATCGCTTTGATCGACTTCCCCTGGACCAGCGACAGCCGACGTATCTTTGCAATCGTCTCTAAAACCAACATCCAAAACACAAATGCCTCCGATCAAGCCGGAGGCATCTTGATGACCCCATCGTTAAGGGGTCCCGTTTGGACGAAAATCACCCTTTAAACAGGGTCCCCATTCCACGAAAAATCAATGCACTACCTTCCAAAGCTGCGAGAGATCGCCACCGACCGCTTTGAAGGGGCTTTCGGCGGTCTCGTCAGCGAGGTTGTGGCATGAAGAAACATCAATCCACAGCATTGGGCCGAAGCATGCCACGGGCTCATGCCGCGGGAGAGCGGGAAGATATTCTTGAAAGAAGAAGCGGTCTCCGACATCAATACCGACAGGATGGGCAGCTTTCTCACATCACTTGAGGTCGAGCGTGGCAGTTGCGACCCGCAATGCAAGGCTGGCGGCGATGCATGCCTTTGCGCGGTTCCTGATTTCGGAGCACCCCGAATATTAGGATACGCTGCAACTGGTGGTGACACTTCCCTTCAAGAGGGCGCGTGGGTGGCACCTGTCGAATATCTCGATGAGCCCGGAAATCAAGAGCGTCCTGGCGCGTATCGTCCGCCGCACGCCTTCTGGACAGCGGGATTACGCTCTGTTTTCGCTGATGTTCAATACGGATGCACGAGTTCAGGGATCCTGAATCTTCGATTGTGACCTTCGTCTGGTATCGCCCTGTCCCGCCGAGCAAAGCAACGACCGCCCCACACTGCTCACCCGGTTCGGTGTTCCATACTTGCTGCGCACACATGGCTGCGGGCGAAGGAACCACCATGGCGGAAAAAAGCATCCATCATCGCCCTTTGCGGGACACGACGGCCATCCACCTCGTCAAGGCGGGTGTTGACATCGCCACCATCAGTCGATGGCCAGGCCACTCGGGCTGAACTAACGATGCGCTACGCCCAGGCCGGTATCGATATGAAGCGGCAAGCGCTCGAACAAGGCTTCCCCGACGTGATGTCATCGGCAAAAGATCAGACGATCATCGCTTTGATGGCTGGATGTTTGGCTGGCTGCACCGCTTGTAGACGCTCAGTTATGTGGAGTTGTATCGCGGGAAGTCGCGCGTCTTGGGCTTTTGCGGTGTCAGCTCCACATCTCTCCGCAGTGCACGTTGTCACTGTTGAAGAGCCGTTTGTTCAATCTTCGTCCTGGCACGGCAAGGGTTGTCGATATTGTGGGCGTCTTGCGCTTGCCGAGCTTGTCCGAAATCCAGCGCCGGATCAGGCGTGAACACTGTTGCGTAGTTCGTCAGCCAGAGCGCGGAGAACGTCGGCGCTTCCTTCCAGCGCCGTAAAAGCGTAGGGATTGAGGAACTGTCGGCCCCAGAACAGATTGCGATCTGTGCCGGATAGCGTAGCTTCCTCGCTGACACGCGGCCAATTCTCCGCAATGCATCGGAGCTGGCCTTCAACAATCGCAAGAGCTTCCGGCGCGCTGAGCAGGAAGTGATGCGCCGCTTCAAGGCAGGACGCTATCCGGCTCATGCGGTTATTGCCGCTGATGAGCATGGCCTGGCTGGCCTCCTGGCCACTGCGGGCCTGCGGACAAATATCGTACGCAGGCGTGAGGGTGAGCTTAGCGCCGTCCCAGAATGCCGCATGGTTGCGGGCATGATCGTCGGTGTTGCCGCAAAGTATGTTGAAGACAATGCGGCTGAACAACTCGCGCAGAGTTTCCGACGGCGCGGTGAATCGGTGGCGAATGATCTCCGCCAAATCCTGGTAGCTGGCGTAACGCGCCATCATCTCATCGAGCGCGAGCATCGTCAGCGCTGAGACCATGGATTTGCGTTGCCAGCCGCCCGTGACCTTGATCCGGTCGAATCGCTCGACGAGCAACACGTCGTTGCCTGCGGCGCGAACGAGCGAGACGGATGCCGCTCTGATGCCGCACAAGGCGGCAAGCCGCATGGCTATGAATTCTCCTTTGACGACGCTGTAAAGGTCGGCAGACGAGGAAAATTTCGCGACATGCTTGACGGCGTCACCCTCGATCAGCGCCTTTGGCCTTGCGCCGCCGATCGAGCTGCCGTGATGCAGCGCCTGATCTAATTCGGGGGTGAGCGGAATACCTTTCTCTACCCGCTCCGCCGATTGGACAAGCTCTTCGAGAGTGGCATTGGCCAGTGCGCGCGGCTCGTAATGCATTGGCGAAAACTGAAAATCGAGCGCGCCGATGCGGTCCGAGCCTGATTCCAGCAAGAACGTCAGTTCTGAAATATCGAGCCGCGCGATTTCATCGCCCTTCACACCGAATTTGCGGTTTAGGATAACCCGTCGTCCCCAGGCATCAGGGGCAGCATCGCGGATGCATCCCGGCATGGTTAGGCCAGGAAGCAAAGGCAATTCGCCTGCCTTCAGGGGCAGTTCCGGGAGATAAAGCGGGATCGCGCTTCCCAGTTCACGAAAGCTCCTGCCATAGTTGAAGCTGACGAGTCCGTCATGGGCATATAGCCGCCCGGCGACAACCGGCGCGGTCTCGCCCGGCAGCCAGACCCAGACATAGGCTTCGTCGTACTTGGGGACCTTAGAACTCATCGACGATCTGCTTGCCGGCCTTGTAGACGTGCTTCGGCAGCAGCGCGATGCGATCGTCCATGCGGCCTGTGAGGGCTGTGATGCCATTGCCGTCGGCATCGAACAGCTTCACACCGACAATGGCAGCAGCTTCGAACATCAGTCCGATTTCGACTTTGGGATCGCCCTTCTCGATGCGCTGCAGGGTGCTGCGTGAAACACCGATTCTCTCGGCTAACTCCTGTGCGGTTAACCGGTGCTGCATCCGGCCAAGCCGGATGGTCTTACCGAAAAGGCCAAGCGCTTCCATCGCGTAGCGCGAATAGGTGCGTTTATACGTTGCCTTCATTCGGGTCTCTGTGACCTATGCATGATCCATATCGCCTTCTTTCGAACTTTATATAGGTAATGTCACAGAGCGACTGCCAAAGTCAAGACTCCGTATCGCAAGCGTTACCCATCCGAACGAGGAAGGCGGATATTGCCGACGGCTCCTGCACAACCGGCCAGCTCTGCGCGTCTCGGGCGAGGCGGAGATCTGGCGCTGGATCGCGGACAGCCTTGAGACGCCTCGCATGAGTCATTCATGGGCGGTCCCTGGTGCGGGGCCGCGGCGCTCGACTGCTGGCCGACATTCTCGGCGGCGGGACCCGCATCCGGCTACACCAGCACTTTTCGACCGCATACGCGCCCAGCTTCTCTCCGAAATCATTGCCAATGAGCGCGAACCTCATGCGATCGCCGAGCTGGCCTGGCGGCGCGGAATCTACGCACGCATCCGTATTCGAGACCGCCCAAGGGAGGCTGACTAGCGTAACGCCCTCCGATCTAAGCGCCTTCCACAAAGCCGCTTTCGCACGCGACGGGCTGCATGTGGCGGTCGTAGGCGACATAGATGCCAAGCCCTGAGAGTAAGGCTCTACCAGCTGTTCGGCGATTTGCCTCAGAAACTGGCGCTTGCCGGCGCGAACCAGTGGTATCGCGAGGGCGAGCACGCCGAGCGCTTTTCCTCCGCCCTCCACTGACCACAGACCCGCACGCAACGAAGCCGCGCTCGATCTTATCGTGGCGTGGCTAGGTGCAATGTTTGCTCTCGCCATCAGGCCGGCTTTCCCGATGGCGTGGTCAACCTGATCTATGCGTCCGAAGGTGATCGCGTGGGCCGTGAACTCTGCACCAATTCCAAAGATCAGCTTTACCGGTTCGAACGAGGTCGGACGGCTGCTGATGCGTCAGTGCTCTGACCAGATCAAGAAGGTCAGCCTTGAAACCGGCGGCAATGCACCTTTCATCATCTTCGATGATGCCGACATTGACGGTGCTGTTGACGGTGCGGTCCAGGCGAAGTTCCGCAATGCCGGCCAGACCTGCGTTTCCGCGAACCGCATTTACGTCCAATCGAGCGTTCACGATGAGTCCGCCGAGAAATTGTGGAGAAGGTCCGGCACTTATCAGTGGTCCGACGTCTACTCCCGGAGCGAAGCCGTCGCCAACCCAAGATCGAGTCCCACATCGCAGATGATAATTCGATGCGGGGCCGAACGATAAATATGCATGCTTTGGCCACCCCGAGGCAGGGCTCATTGAGATGATCCGACCGCCTTGGAACAAAGATGGGGTAGAGCAGATGAAGCGTTGGCAGCGTGTCTCCATTCGACGCGAGCGCTTAGGATGGGATCACGATCATTCGCATCACGCGCAGCCGCAAGGGCGATGCCATGGCTACTTTGGAATCGTTGAAGTGGTTTGAGCCGGACAGTCACAAATACACCCGTTACGCCGCGGCTCAGGAAACGGGGCGGCGTCCGGCGGTGGAGGTGCTCGCTGACTTAAAAAGGGTGCGGGCAGTCGTTGCGCTTGAGAGCGACGACATTTGGGATCCGGCACGGGGTGACCTGCTGCCAATCGGCAGTTAACAGGGTCCGACAAAAGTGTGCACAACATGCTGCTGAAGTGGCCTCCGGAAGCGCTACCGGAAGTTACGCGTCTTGAACTTGATAGGGTCGATATGGTCATACTGCATCGACGATGTCGCGCCCCTTCGGCATGCCGCGCGGATCGATGCCCGATCCGCCGTGATGAGCCTCGTCCCTCGGCCGTGCGGCAACGGAAACGGCGTCTTGCGGTTTCCCACGCTGGCCAGCCCGGCCGACAGATCGGTCAGCTCGTGGGCGACGAGGTGCACCACCTCCTCTTCCGTCGGATGCGTCCGCGGACGCCGAGCATGGCCGAAGCAAGAAGCACGCGCCGGAATTTCTCGAGAGATCTTGACCCAGACGACGACGTTTGCCGCACCCGTCTCATCCTCCAGAGGAACATGAAGCCTTTGGCCGAGCCCGGCCGCTGCCGGACCAGCACCAGGCCGGCGGCCTCGAGCCAGCTTCTGCCTCGCGCCTGCATAGCATCCTGACAGGTCACGGTGCGGCGCCGGTTAGGCGGCACGCCGATTTTGGCAACGCTAGCCTGTGAACTGAAGAATGAAGGTCGGACTTGCGGCACATCGATTAGGTTCAAATGATAAGTTGCTGCCCGGCGAGGTCGTTTCAGCGCATCTCGACTGGTGGGTCGGCAAGACAATGCGGAACGGAAATGATCGCAGGCGTAAAGGACGGCTTTCGGGGCCGGAAGCTTCAGGCCTGGAACCGGACCCCAGTTTGGCGCAAGCATCGTGGCCTCCGCCCGGTCAGGCATTCACCGGCTCGCGAAATGCCAATTGATTCTGCTTAACCGGGCATACCTAAACGGCCACTTGCGTTCCGATCTCGACCACACGTCCGGTCGGGATCTGGAAATACTCCGTCGCGTCGGCGGCCGTGCGCGCCAAGCCGATGAACAGCTTGTCCTGCCACACCGGCATGCCGGAGTTGGGTGACGCCTTGAGCGAGCGACGCGACAGGAAGAAGGACGTCGTCATGATGTCGAACTTCCAACCCTGCTTGCGGCAGATCGCCAGCGCACGCGGGATGTTAGGCTGTTCCATGTAGCCGAAGGTCAGTGTCACCCGCATGAACAGCTCATTGATCGTTTCCATCTTGATCCGCTCGCTGTCGGGCACCACGGGCTGCTGCGCCGTCACCACAGAGAGGATGACGTTCTGTTCGTGCAGCGCCTTGTAGTGCTTCAGGCTGTGCATCAACGCGGTCGGCGCACTGGCGGGATCGCTGGTCAGGAACACGGCCGTACCGGACACCAGCTGCGGTTTCTTCTTCAACAGATTGCCCGCAAGGAAATCGAGCGGAATCTGGTTCCTGCGCGTCTTGTCAAATAGATACCTGCTGCCTCTTATCCAAGTCCACATGGTCATCACGATCACTGCGGCAATGGCAAGCGAGGCCCAGCCGCCTTCGAATACCTTGACGATGTTAGCTGCAAAGAAGCCGGTATCGATGAAGACGAACACCGCCATTAAGGCTATCGCGACGCCGAGCGGCCATTTCCAGATGCGCGTCATCACAACAAAAAGCAGTATGTTCGTCACCAGCATATTGCCGGTCACCGAAATACCGTAGGCCGAGGCCAGCCGGCTGGATTCGCCGAAGCCGACCACCAGCAGCATCACCACCAGCGCCAGCATCAGGTTGATGCGCGGCAGATAGATCTGGCCCGACTGTTTTTCCGACGTGTGCTGGATGACGAAACGCGGCAGCATGTTGAGCTGTACCGCTTGCCTGGTCAGCGAAAAGGCGCCGGAGATCACCGCCTGGCAGGCGATCACGGTCGCCGCCGTGGCAAGCACGACCATCGGAATAAGCGTCCAGCCCTGGTTCATCTCGAAGAACGGATGACCGACAACGCCGCCATTTGCCAGCACGAAGGCGCCTTGCCCGACATAATTGAGCAACAGACAAGGGAACACGATCGCCAGCCAGGCGAGCACGATCGGCTTGCGGCCGAAATGGCCGAGGTCGGCGTAGAGCGCCTCGGCTCCGGTGACGGCGAGGAAGACTGCACCAACCGTAACGAAGGCGACGTCAGGCGAGTTGACCAGGAACGACACGATGTAATGCGGGCTGATTGCCAGCAGGATTTCCGGGTCGTCCATGATGTGGTTGAGCCCGGAAAGGCCGATGGCCAGGAACCACAGCGCGGTAACGGGTCCGAACACCAATCCTACGCCGCCGGTGCCAAACCGCTGTACCGCAAACACGATCGCCAGGATGGCCAGTGTCAGCGGCACCACATAGGGCTGGAACGTCGGCGTGACGACATTCATACCTTCGACCGCCGACAGTACCGAGATTGCCGGCGTAATGACGGCGTCGCCAAAAAAAAGCGCCGCGCCGACGATGCCGATGCCGATGCCGATGCCGAGGATCACCGCAGAGCAGGTCGGGAAACTGTTGCGCGCCAGCGCCATAAGCGACAGCACTCCGCCCTCGCCTCGATTGTCGGCGCGGAGCACGAACATGATGTATTTGATCGTCACGGTGATCGTCAGGGACCAGATGATCAGCGAGAGTACGCCGAGGATGTCGCCACGGCTGGCGACGTTGCCACCCGCTGATGCATGCAACGCCTCGCGAAATGCATAGATCGGGCTGGTGCCTATATCGCCATAAACGACACCTAGTGCGCCCAACATCAGCGCCTTGGTGCTGTGCTGCTCGACCTCAGAATGGCTCGATTGTTCGACAGGTTCTGCCTCGTTACCAGCATTGGTAAGGGCCATGGACGACACTCCGATAAGCGCGCGGTGCTCTACGCTTGCTGCACTGCAATATCAAGTTCCGTCACGTAATGTCTGCCGTCTCGCCTGTCGTTGCTCGCCTTGGTAGACTCGCCAGCCCGCAGCCCTACCGAGCAGCAATAGCGCCCCGGCAGAACCCTCAATCGCCCAGATCAATGAATGGTTATCGCCCACAGTGCCCCCCCCGCGATGCGGCCGATGGCGACCAGGGTGTCGTGGGCGCACAAGGATGGCGCTTTCCTGATGACGCCGTGCTCCAGGTGTGATCGCACCGTTGCTGCGCAAGCCATTTACTTGCTCGTCCCAGCGAGGACCGTGGCCAACTGGAACGCAGGGCCACGCCGCTCACCGGCCGCACTTTGCGGCGCAGATAACGATTCGATCTCCGCGGCGAGATTCTGGTTGAAGAAGCCACCAAGCTTGTCGAAGGACACACGGTCGTAATATCGACATGCCAGTATCCGCAACCCAGAAAAGCTCCTTGGGCTCCGCTGCGCGCGCCACGAACAACCCGATCTTCTCTGCGAAGAGGACGCCGTAATCCTTCAGGTTGAAGCCAAACCGGGGGGCGGCCGTGACGTATGGGCGAAGGGCTAGGAGGCGGGTTCGGTGAGGAACGGCATTGATGTCCACGCCGTCTCCTGGAAAGACAGAGGAATGCGGTGTCACCGACTGGCGCCGGAGGTTGATCCGGTGATTAGGAGGAGCACTCGTTGTCGGATTCTCGACGATGTCGGACATCTGACACAACGCTGCCAGAGCGATCACGTTGTTCCGAAACGATTTTCCCAGTTGGCACGACAATTGCGGTCCTATGCGCAAAAGCACTGCGATGCCGCACCGACTGGAAGAACTCATCAATGATCACGCTTTTCGAACATGTGGGCGCCGCTACCAACACTAAGCGTTCCCGATCAAACGGAAGCCTCTATCCCTTCTTTCTGAAGGCTGTCCGGACATGAACGCATTTGATGTCCGTCCAACGCTGGATGCTCCCGACGACGATCTCTATCTTTGGCTTGAAGATGTGGAAGGCGAGCGGGCACTTGCCTGGGCCGCCGGCCAGTCGGCAAAGACCCTGAAGCACTTCAGTGGAACGCAGTTCGAGCGCGACCGCGCGACTCTGAAGGCAGGCCTGTTCCCTAAGCGGCGTCGCATCTCCCCCGGCCGAGTCGCATGGCTTGAATCCGATATCAGGGCTTGGATGGAAACTAGATCTGAGAGCCGCACCGCATGAATGTAGCCTCCCAATATCTTCTCCCGTCTGTGGCGCATCACGAAGCCGGGCACGCGGTGGCCGCCATCGTTTTGCACCGTCAGATGTTCGACGACGACCGTGAACTCCCTGCTTTCTCAAGTGTTAGTATTTACCCCGACGCCGGTGACGGAGAGTGCGGTGGTTTTGTCGAAGGCACGGTTTTCTATTCAGCGCAAGGATTCACCTCGGAGCTAAAGCCGATTTTCGAGAACGATATGGATCGACATTTCCAACGCGATGAAGCGATCCAAGAGATAGTTGCGTGTCTGGCAGGTCCTTTTGCAGAATCCGCATTCGAAGGCTATCTGGACCCGCGCGATATGGCGATGAATGCGTCCGATGGGAATGAGGGGAGCAGCGACTACGCGGATGCCAAGCGAATCTATGGTGAGTTGCGGTTCCTGATGCCGCGCCGCCCCCGTTGGAGGCGGATCGAAGATCGCACGGCCCGGCTAGTACTCGATCACTGGTCAGCCATCGAAGCATTGGCCGCGCATTTGCTGGTCAAGCATGATCTCCAATTCGATGAGGCTCTGACGATTGTTGCGCCGCATCTTCCGCCCATGCCAGCAGCTACGCCGCCAGAGCGTCATCCGCAGCCTGCTTGATCAGCCATTCGATGTGATTTGACCACATCTGCAACACCTCGCGCTTCTCCTTGACGTTGCTATAGAGATCGTAGATTTCGCCAATGTCTCCGGTGCGGGCTCACAGCCCGTCCATATAGCCGCCAGTCTGCTGCCTTCGAGTGGCCCATGTTGGCCGCGGCCAGGAAGTGGCGACGATTGAAAGGACAAAATCAGTTGCCGAAACTCATCGCAGGTGACGGTCTGGTGGCAATTTGGGCACATCTTGTGTCTCGTCGCCAGTAAACACGGATGCCCGGCAGGAGCTGAGCTCGCTGCCGGCGGAAATCGTAGAGCGCCAGCGACGCATTCTGATCTTTCGTCAGGCAGTCGACCGCCTTGGCATACGCCTCGGCCTCCATCTCGATCGACCTGAACCGGTATCTTGTGCGCCATCCGGACGATCTGGGAAAGCTTGGCCGGGCCGGCGCCTTCCCAGGCGCACGGGAAGCGCGACGACCCATGTGGACCTTGGATTTCACTCCGCACTTACGCTGCTTTGGCCTTGTCAGCAGCCTGAGCATAAAGCGTGCTCAGCTTTCAGGCCGAGCACTCATCCATTGTTGACAGCACCTGTCGTCATTCAGGATCGCCCCATTCTCGCAGGCCGCTTGCAGCTTTCAGGCTGTTGTCAGCCAGGGCCGCCATAAAGGGTCTCGTTAAACAATTCAGGAGGCCGTTCCAATGAACAATCAGTTTGCGAGACTTTTTCGAGGACCAGGTATGCAGGCTTGTTTCAGGACAAAGAACTTTCTGGCGGCAACCACCGCGATGACGACGGTATTCCTGCCGGCTGTGTCTCTCGGGGTGGGTCTGGTAGCATTTCCAACTGGAGAAGCGTTGGCCGACGACCCGATTTCGATCCCGCTGGAGTATGTCGGGGAAGGCCATGACCGCCTGGGCATCTGGGCCAAGATCAACAATGGCAACGCGCAGCGATACGTATTCGACACGGGCTCGGACCAGCTCAACACGCAGATCGGGTCAGAGGTGACCGGGGTCCGCCCGATTGCCGACACGCCTTACGTATATACGTACGGGGACGGAACGTATGGTAATAAGCTTCAGAACGTGGAAATTGATAAATTTACATATGTCGATCCAGATCAAAAGATAACAATCGACGGGCCGTCTGTAAGCGATAAGAAATACCGGGCTGCTCGCATTCTCGATTTTGTCTATACCCATGCGTATTGCAAGGACAACAATCTTAAGTGCACGCCGGGATCCGTGACGGATGGACTTAAAGATATGTATGGTCAGGATCTCCAAGAACCTTATCACGCCGATAAGGAGCAGCGGGCGAAAATGACCGCTGGCAAGATGGCAGACGAAGGCGGCGATTTCGCAGGTACATTCGGGGCCGGCGATTTTCTTGGCAAGACAAGTGTCTGGGGCATGATGGGCAGTGTCACCAGGTCTGGCTACGTGGTCTCCGCCAATGTGAATCCGGATTCCGAGAGCGACCAAACGCCTGGCTGTTCCCCCTGCACGATTGTCAACCTCAATCCAAGCCTCCGGGCCCAATATACTAATGCCATGCCATGGGGAGAACCCGAGGAAAAAGATCAGGATTCTTATCAGAATTTTCCTGGCTCTGGCGCCAATGCCTCGACCGAATACGAAGGCAGCTACAATCTGCAGTACACGGTTAAGGATGGAGCCCCACCAATCACCGACCCCAACAAGACCGCGGTATTGCTCGACACCGGCACACCGGGCGGTGGCAGTCTGGAGATCAGTGATGCGATGCTGAAGCAATTTCAGGATGCGGGCGTCAAACTTAAAAATGTTCGGAGAAATGAGCAACGCGAGATCGTAAGCGCATCGGGCAACATCCCGAGCGTTACAATCGCAGGAACGGATGGCGATCCGGTAAGGCTGGACAATATCGACTTCACCTACACCAGCGGCACGACGGAACAACCCAATGACCAGACCAGTTTTGTTGCCGGTCTTGACTTCTTCAAAAACAGATCGGTCATTTTCGATCTGGAGAAGAAGTATACCGCTTATACGTCACATTTCGTCACTGCCAGCAACTTCTCTACCGATTCATCCGCACCCGAAGGGACCGGTCTGAGCAGGATCACGACGAGCATGGGGAATGAGGGCGGGTTCGGCATAGCGGGTGTCGTCTCCGGCTCCGGATCGCTGACGCTTGATACAAAGACGGTGGTCCGGATGACGAATGTCAACACCTACACCGGCGAGACGAATATTGCTCAGGATGCCTATCTCTCGCTTGCGGGGCTCGGCAACATCCAACGGTCAGCGAAAGTCGTTGCAGACGGCACGTTCGATATCTCCGAACATGGAAATGGCAGCGACTATTGGGGAATCTCCGACGCCTACAACGATGCCCGTATTCGTAGCCTGAGTGGCAGCGGAACGGTCGAACTGGGCAAGCGTACCCTGGTGCTAACGGATTCGAACGACACGTTCGCCGGCAGCATCAACGACCTCGACGTTGATAACAATAATATGGGCGGCAAACTATTCGTTGCCGGTGGCGTGCAAACGCTGAGCGGAAAGAACAATTTTTCCGGCATGACGACGGTCGGTTCCGGCGCGGGATTGCTGCTTGCCGATACAGGTGTGCTTTCCCATGATGCGACCACGTCCGGCTTTCTCGGGAATGACGGGCAGATCGGGGGCACGGCTATCGCAAACAGCGGCGGTGTCGTCGCAGGCGGCGGCACCTACGGTGCGGTCACCATTTCCGAGGGCGGCACGGTCGCTCCTGGCAGTGCGACCGATCCGAGCAGGATCGTCACCACACTGACTGTCACGGGCGATTTCGCGCAGCAGTCCGGATCGATCTATCAGGTCGACCTCGCAAGGTCGTCCGATCTCATCGATGTTGGCGGAGCAGCGGCGATCGACAGCGGCGCGCAGATCGAGCTGCTGCGGCAGGGAACGCTATCGGTCGATGCCCGATATACTCTGCTCTCCGCAGCAGGCGGCGTAAGCGGCACCTATGGCGGGCTGACGGGGGCTCTGGCGACAGACGCGACGCCCTTCGTCGATTTCCAGCTCGTCTACGATGCCAACAATGTCTATCTCGATATCAGCCGCACATCGACGGCGTTTGCCGATGTAGCCAGCACCTTCAATCAACGCTCGGTCGCCGCAGCGGCTCAGGCGCTTGGAAGCGGTAATCCGATCCAGGACAACATCCTGTTCCTGACGGCGCCGGAAGCCCGCAACGCTTTCGATATGCTATCAGGCGAGGTTCATGCTTCCATTCATAGCGGCCTCATCGAGGACAGTCATTCTGTACGCGATGCCGCGAGCGAACGGATCCGTGCGGCGTTCGACGGCGTCGGTGCCTCCAGCGTTCCGGTGATGACTTATGGGCTGGGTGGTCTGGAACTGGCCCCGGCAACGAGTGAGAATTTCGCCGTATGGGGCCGTGGCTTCGGCGCCTGGGGTCATCTCGACAGCGACGGCAATGCCGCCGGTCTCGATCACTCGACAGGCGGCTTTCTGGCTGGCGGTGACGCGGCTGTCGGCGAAAGCTGGCGGCTCGGCCTCATCAGCGGCTACAGCCATACCTCCTTGGAGGCGGACGATCGCGCGTCGTCGGGCTCGAGCGAGAATTACCATCTCGGTCTTTTTGCCGGCACGCAGAACGGCAATCTCGGTTTTCGTTCCGGCCTTGCCTATACCTGGCACAGCATCGAGACCGGCAGGTCCGTGGTCTTTCCAGGCTTCGCCGACAGCCTTTCGGCCGATTACGACGCCGGCACGTTCCAGGCCTTTGGCGAGCTCGGCTACCGTATCAATACGGCTTCGGCTTCCTTCGAGCCCTACGCTAATCTCGCTTATGTGAATTTTGACGCCGATGGCTTCACCGAGAATGGCGGCGCAGCCGCCTTGTCGAGCGGGGATCGCTCGAGCGACACGGCGTTTACCACGCTAGGTCTGCGTGCGTCGACGGTACTGACCCTCGGCACCGTGACTGCTACCGCGCGCGGCGGTCTTGGCTGGCGCCACGCCTTCGGCGACGTCAGGCCGGATACCGCTCTTGCCTTTGCTGGCGGTTCCTCCTTCGCCATCAAGGGCGTGCCGATCGCAAAGAACGCAGCTCTGCTCGAAGCTGGGCTTGACGTAAACATCACCGAGAACGCGACGTTCGGCATCGCCTATCAGGGACAGATCGCCTCGGATGCCCAGACACACGGGTTCAGCGCCAAGCTCGGCGTCCGTTTCTAAATCACCCGCAAAAGAGATTGGTTATGAAGTCAGTGAGTGCATTTTCTTTTACCGTCGTTCTCGGCTCAGCGACGGTGATGTCTGTGTCCGCCGCGCGAACGGACGATGCCTGCTACAACAAGGCACAAAGCCTATGATGACGCAATGTTCAATCGACGACCTGAAGCCAGTCGATGGCGAGCTTGACAAGCTCTACAAGGAGATGGAGACCCGGCTCAAAGAGTCCCGGCGCATGTCCAGGAACTGGTCGAGACCGCGAGGGGCTACAACGCCACCTCGGAGAACACGCGCGACGCCTACCCCAAGGATTGGCGGCATTTTTCCTCCTGGTGCCGGCGCGCTGGCTTCGATCCCCTGCCTCCGGGCTCGAAGGTGATCAGGCTCAATATCAGCGCCTGTGCCTCGGGCACCGCCGCCGGCGATCCGAAGCGTGGCGCCCCTGCCCTTTAGTTTGCGACCATCGAGCGGCGGCTTTCCGGCCTCGCCTGGAACTTTACCCAGCGCGGCCGGCCGTTGGACCGCGCGGAGCGGCATATCTATAAGGTTCTTGCCGGCATTCGCCGCAAGCACGCAAAGCCACCGCGGCAGAAAGAGGCGGTCCTGGCGACGATCTGCTGGCGATGATCGCCACGCTCGGCCACGACCTCAGGGCCTGCGCGACCGCGCTATTTTGCTCCTGGGCTGTGGCGGCGGCCTGCGGCGCTCCGAGATCGTCGGTCTCGACGTCATGCGCGACGACAACAGCGATGGCGCCAGCTGGATCGAGATTTTTGACGGCAAGGGCTGCTGGTCACCCTGCGCGGCAAGACCGGCTGGCGCGAGGTCGAGGTCGGCCGCGGCTCCAGCGACCACACCTACCCCGTAGTCGCGCTCGAGAGCTGGATCCGCTTTGGCCGCATCGCACGTGGACCCCTGTTCCGCCGCATCTTGTCGATCAGGTCGATATAATACGAAAAAGCCGCCGCCATTCGGGACGGGCGTCGGCTATCATGTCCAGCCATTATGCGGCGAGCGGATAGCTTTCGCCGGACCAGGCAGAGAACTTGGCGGCAAAAGCCTTCATCTCGTCGACCGCGAATGTGGTGCGCGGTTGCGAACTCGACTTGCTGGGCGAGAGGGACCTCGCCGAGAAAGGCGCTGACATGAGCGGGATGCTGCTTGGCCAAATCGAGATCCGCAAAGCAATCGGCCAGCGCCGCGTCGTCCAGCTGTACGCTGCAGGGCGCGTTCACGTCGTCAAGACGGATGCCAAATGCTTGCTCATAATGGCCGCAAGGTAATCGTTTCGGGTCGGAGACACAAGTTGCCGCCTCCTTCGCCGTAGAGTGGCCCGATACAATCACGATCGATATTGCCACCTCTTATCGATAGTGATCGCATAGTTCCCTGATTCGACTCTCAACCGCTCATATCAAGCGATTACTTCCATGTATCTGCTGCGCTAGCCCGTCCTGGCCTTGGAGTGTCGCTCCTCACCTCCTCCACCACTCACCAGCCCGATGGGAGTATCGCCCGCCAGCAGCTTCTCCTTGCTGAGCAGCGCGGCAACCTCAATCGCCTCGAAATCGGGCAAATCCCGCAGTGTGTCGAGGCCGAAGTGCAACAGGAAGGTCTTGGTCGTGACGTAGGTGTAAGGCGTGCCAAATTCAGCGGGCAGGCAGACGTTGACCCACAACAATCAAGGGGACGGTGCAGGCCAAGATTGCGGCAGGGCTTGGGCCCCCCACCCTTCTCCTCAGAACTCCGCTGCTTCCAGCTGGCGGCTGAAACTCACAGGCGCAGCCAGCTTGGTCTCTAACAGCATCGATCGCATCATGGTGTCTGCCATGAATCCGTGTGCGTGAAGCGCTCCAGAGCGAAGATGTTGGGCGTCAACCAGGTTCACTCCAATGAGCTTCACTTCTCGAGTTCTGCACAGTGTCCACGACTGGCGCCGGAGGTTGATCCGGTGATTAGGAGGAGCACTCGTTGTCGGATTCTCGACGATGTCGGACATGTGACACAACGCTTCCAGAGCGATCGCATTGTTCCGAAACGATTTTCCCAGTTGGCACGAAGGTTGCGGCCCTATGCGCAAAAGCACTGCGATGCCGCACCGACTGGAAGAACTCATCAATGATCACGCTTTTCGAACATGTGGGCGCCGCTACCGACACTGAGCGTTCCCGAGCCGACGGAAGCCTCTATCCCTTCTTTCTGAAGGCTGTCCGGACATGAACGCATTTGATGTCCGTCCAACGCTTGATGCTCCCGACGACGATCCCTATGTCTGGCTTGAAGATGTAGAGGGCGAGCGGGCACTTGCCTGGGCCGCCGGCCAATCGGCAAGGACTCTGAAGCACTTCGGTGGAACGCAGTTCGAGCGCGACCGCGCGGCTCTGACAGCCATTTTCGACAATCGCGACAATCTTCCCCTGATCGCGCGCCGTAGTCAGTACCTCTACAATTACTGGCGAGATGACGGTAATCCACGCGGACTGTGGCGCCGGACCACCCTTGCCGCCTACATGAAGGCGGATCCCCAATGGGAGCTACTGCTCGATCTGGATGCTCTCGCGGCTAGCGACGGAGAGGACTGGATCTGGGACGGCGCGTCCATCGAGCCGGAGAGACGGGAAAGAGCCGTTCTGCGCCTGTCGCGCGGCGGCAGCGACGCGGTCGTGCATCGCGAATTCGACCTGATTTCTCTGAGCTTTGTCGCCGACGGCTTCAACCTCCCCGAGGCCAAAGGCTACGTTAATTGGCTGGACCCTGACACGCTTCTGCTTTCCAGTGCGCTTGGTAATGGCATGGCCACCCACTCCGGCTATGCGCGCACAGTTCGACTGTGGAAGCGTGACGCGGATCCCCTCACCACGCCGGCAATCTTCGAGGCCGGGTTCGAAAGCTTCCAAGTGTCTGGTCATTCGGACCGCACCGGCCGCAGCGAGCGCCTTTGGTTCATCGAGCAGCCGGCCTTCTTCGAGAAGATCAGCTGGATCGGCGATAGGAGCGGGCCGAGGAGGCAGATCGATCTTCCTCGCGACGCGTCGTGGCGGGTCTTCGGCGACTGGCTGGCGGTAAGGCCGCGCAAGCCCTGGACGGTGGGAGGCACCACCCATCCCGCCGACGCGCTGATCGTCATCTCGCTTTCCACTTTCCTCGCCGGCGGACGCCGTTTTGAGACCCTGTTTCAACCAGGGGAAAGGCGCTCCATGCAGTCATTCTTCTGGAATGACGGGAAGCTCATTATCTCTTACCTCGTCAATCTCGCACCGCGTTTCGAGATGTTCACTCCCGGCCACCAGGAATGGACGCGCCGAGTCCTGAACACCCTGCCCGCCGAAGGTACTGTCGACGTCTGGTCATTCGATGCGGCAGTTCACGAGACCAATGGAGAGGTCCTGATCTGTGCTCAGGATCCGATCACGCCGCCGCAGCTCTTGCTGTTCGATCTGAATGCCGCGCCGTCTCTCAGCGCTTCAGCAATCCTGAAGCGCAGCCCGGAGAATTTCGATGCATCCGGACTGGTGGTCACGCGCCACGAGGCAGTCTCTATCGATCATGAGCTGATCCCCTATACGCAGGTTGGTCCGGCGAACGGGAACGGAGATGCTCCGATTCACCTTTCCGCTTATGGCGGGTTCGGCGTATCATTCCTGCCCTACTACAACTCCCCGCTGGGCAAGCTGTGGCTCGAGCGCGGCGGCACGTGTGTCGAGGCGAACATCCGCGGCGGCGGCGAGTTCGGCACCCGCTGGCACGAAGCCGGGCGCAGGGAGGGCAAGCGTCTCGCCCACGACGATTTCGCCGCCGTTGCCTCCGACCTCGTGCGAAGGGGCATCACCCTGCCGAGGCGGATTGCCGCCGAGGGTGGCTCAAATGGCGGCCTGCTGATCGCAAACATGCTGACCCGCTATCCTGAGCATTTCGGGGCTCTGTTCTGCACAGCACCGCTTATCGACATGCGTCGCTACACCAAGCTCTTGGCGGGCGCGAGCTGGATCGACGAATATGGCGATCCGGACAAGGTTCACGATTGGGCTTTCCTGAAGGAAATCTCCGCCTATCACGCCGCAGCGCCGGGACAGCCCTATCCGCCTATCCTGATCGCCACCACGAAACGCGACGACCGCGTCCATCCGGGCCATGCGCGCAAGATGGCCGCAAAACTGCAGGCTCTTGGCTATCCCGCTTACTTCTACGAGGCCAGCGCAGGCGGGCACGGCTGCGGCGAGGACAATCGGGAGCAAGCCGCATTCATCAGTCTAGGCACCAATTTTCTCCGCAGCGCAATCGGCTTCAACGATCACCCTCCGGAGACGGCGGAACGCGTTGCAACGCAAGAGGGGCATTTGAGGTCCATCAACAATTCATTCGAGCAGGAGACGAAATAGTGCAGTGCATCCTTTCTGAACATCAAGGAGTGAATATCATGGCGAGAACGCGAATGGGCGTAGCGCGGGCAATAGCAGCGGCGGTGGCCCTGATCATCGTGGGACAGCAGGCCGTCGCCGCGGAGCCTGCGCAAGCAGAGACCGTCCTGGCGGAGACGGGAGCCTCGGTCACCGAAGCGCCAAGCCCTTGGCAGGTCCGCCTGCGGGGGTTGGGCGTCGTTACGAAAGATCTGGGCTACGTTGATACGCTTCCCGGCTCCGGTCTTTCCTATTCGAACACGGTGACGCCGGAACTCGATATCTCGTATTTCTTCACCGACAACATCGCCGCCGAACTCATACTCGGTACCACCTATGCCAACATCGCGGGCCAAGGGACGATCGGTGGGTTGGGCAGCATCGGCAAAGTTTGGCTGCTGCCGCCGACGCTCACGTTGCGGTACCATTTTACCGATTTCGGCGCGTTCAAGCCCTATGTCGGCGCCGGCGTGAACTACACGGTTTTCTATAACCAGGACACCGGCAGCGCCGACGCTCTCAAGGTGAAGAATACGTTCGGCACGGCGCTGCAGGTCGGTTTCGACTACATGGTGGATGAGCACTGGGGCGTCAACTTCGACGTGAAGAAGCTTTTCCTGAAGCCGGACTTCGACGTCACGGTGGCCGGCGCGAAGCTGACGGGGAAGGCGGAGCTCGATCCCTGGCTGATAGGCGCAGGTGTCACCTACCGCTTTTGAATATCAGAGTGAAGTCTGCTTCCCGACTGCCGGTTTAAAGTGAAGGGCGCCTCGCGCGCCCTTTTTACGGTCGACACTGCAGGGCAAGACCTCATGAAGCTATTCTCGGGCGGGGTTCTCTTCTGGCGGACCAAGAAGGTGCACTGGCCAACCGGCCTTGCGCCTGAGATGGAGTGCTTAGAAGCGCTTTGGATCGGGACGGGCTTTGGTATTATGGGTGGAATGCTTCAGCCAGACCATTTGCCAGCATCGTCTCCCGGACGTCATGTGTGAGCTTCTTTGTCAGCGCAAGGCGAACACGGATCTCCTAGCAGGCCGTTGAAGAAGTGTCCCGTTTGGCCTTGAGGATTGCCTCGTCGCCATTGTGATAACGAAGGTGATCTCGATGGAGCCGTCGTCGAGCAGTTCAGCATGGCCGTCGCCTGTGACCTCGTCCATTTCGTCGAATCCGACCCATGTGAAGAAGACCGTCGACGGGCCGTAGCCGAGTTCGAGGGTCAGATGAGCCAAACGCCAGTGGGGCGTCCTGGGGACGACGCGCGCGAGATTCTGGTCGTGGTGGCCAGCCCAATACAAAAACCGAAGAAATGTCCGGATGTGAGAAGTTGCTGCGGTGCGGGTACCGGAGGTCGCCGATAGTGACAGCCGATGTTCGACAGCGGCAAGGACATGCTCAGCCGTCAACGCGCCGAGGTCTTGGCCGGGAATGGTGGTGATGGAACCAATCCAGAAAGCGGCGGCTGCCTAGGAGAACGCCTTCGCGGGACTTTGACTCCAGTCCGCACACCCTGCTCAGATAGTCCGAAAAAGAGGTCAGAAGCGGAGCATCCGGATTATTATCTACACTGGGAACAGAAGCAAGGAAGCGTTCTGGAGCCACTCGCCGCGCGTGTCCCAGTGCCGACACTGCTCCAAGCTGACTATCTGCCATGACCACCTGCCGAACGTAGTCCGTTGACGCCACCGGTACCCTTCGCGGTCTGCTCCAGCGGGAAAGATCGGGTCTGAACGATCCTGCTGACCTGTGCGGCGGCCTCTCTCGCTAGGGCGTCCCCCTTCCTGTCGTCCTCCTCCGCCGCTTTCGGCTGCTTTCGGCCCGCCGCCCTCGCCAAGGCGTCGTAGTCGGTAAGCGCGTCCTCCGTCTCCTTTAGGGGCTTCATCGCGTGACTAGAGTTTAGCGCGTGTTTGTAGGCGGCGGACCGAATGGTCGTCGAAATGCCACCCAGCGCCACCGCAAGATGCCTTAGGGCTTCCGCCTCATAATCTGACAGCGGCACGTCACGATTAGAGCCGGTTGCCCTGCCTTCTTCCACTTTCACAATGTCTGTAGTTATTTCCTGCTCCATCGCGTTGACTGAGATACGATGGAGACAGAAGTGGAGAACAAATTGTTACAAGCAACTAAGATGATATTCTCGTCAACGGGACAATAGTGGACGTTAAGGGCGGCGGACAGGGTGGTGGTGCCGTTGCGCTTGTAGTCGTGCCTCATCGTACCGAGCCGCCCCTTCTTCATCGGCAGGCCGGGTTGGGTGCGGTCGAGCGCCTGGATCTGGCTCTTTTCATCGACCGACAGAACGATGGCATGGGCCGGCGCATCGAGATAGAGGCCGACGACGTCGCGCAACTTGTCGACGAACTTCGGATCATTGGAGAGCTTGAACTGGCGCCAGCGGTGGGGTGCGAGACCATGCGCCTTCCAGATGCGCCTGACGGCGCTGGCGCTGATTGCGGCGGCTTGCGCCATCATGTCGGCGGTCCAGTGGGTCCTCTCGCCCGGCGGATCGGCAAGCGTCAGTGCCACGACGCGCTCGCCGACATCGGGACCGAGCGGCGGAATGCGCGACTGTCGCGTCTTGTCGCGCAGCGGCCCGTCACAGCCTTCCGCGGCAAAGCGCTCCTGCCAGCGCCAGACGTCGGTCTTCGACTTGCCGATGCGGCGCATGACCTCGCCGGTGCCGACGCCGTCGGCGGGCAAAAGCACGATCTCGGCGCGCCAGACATGCTTTTGCGGGGCGTTGCGATCCCTGATCAGCGCCGTCAGACAGACGCGATCGGCCGACGAAACGGTGAACGATCTTCCTGTGCGCATGCGCCAGACTCGCACGCGCAGGCCAGAAAGGGAATCTCTGATTGGACTCCTATGTCAGGCGGGAACCACTAGAGGCCGAGACCGCCGATGCAGACATATTTGGTGTCGAGATAATCCACGATGCCCTGGAGGCCGCCTTCCTTGCCGAGGCCCGATTCCTTGACGCCGCGGAACGGCACCTCCGGCGTGGTGATCAGGCCTTCATTGACGCCGGTACTTCAGTCCTTCCATCACGCGGAAGGCGCGACCGAGATCGCCGGTGTAGAAGTAGGCCGCGAGGCCGAACTCGGTGTCGTTGGCGAGCGGCGTGCCCGACCTGAGACATGGGTGACGTTTTGTACCGGACACGGATGAAGTGCACCCCTCGGGTGAGCGTTTGCTCGATAATATCCACTGAAGTGAAGCAGTCGGTCTTAATGCTGGAACTCATGCCACCCGCCGACCCGGGAATTCGCAGCAGCGGCGCCGTCGAGTGCAGAACGAATGCCGTCAACCAAGGCGTCGATCTCGCTTTCGGTGATTACATAGGGCGGACAGATTGCAAGCACGTCTCCCATATTGCGGATCATGACGCCGTGCTCGCGGCACCGCCGCTCGACATCGCCGATCCTCAGCTCGGGCGCGAAGACGCGACGGGCGCACGATCCTCGACGATCTGAACCCCCGCGATGAAGCCGCGGCCGCGGGCTTCACCGACAAGCGGATGGTCGCCGAGCGCGTCCGCGAGGGCTCCATGCAAGTGATCGCCGAGACGACGCGCCTGGGTCACGAAATCGATCTCGCGGTAGATCCTGATCGCCTCGGCGGCGACGGCCGCTATCACCGGATGACCGGAGTAGGTGAAACCGTGACCGAACACGCCGACCTTGTGGGCCTCGTCAGCGACGCATTGATAAATCTTGTCGGAGATAATGACGCCGCCAATGGGCAGGTGACCGGATGAAAGCCCCTTGGCGATCGAGAGCATGTCCGGTTCCATGCCAAATGTCTGGCTACCAAACCAGTTCCCGGTGCCTCCGAAGCCGCAGACCACCTCGTCGGACAGCATGAGGATAATTTCTCACTTTCTTGCGAAGATCGGGGGTGACCACGGTCATTCGTATTACGCGAGATAGGCCAAAAACCATCATACCAGAGGAGGCGAAACTGCTATCTAGGTGTTTAGATGCAAGAAATTAATCCTGCATTGTTCCCGCACCAGGAACACCCGAGAGGATACCAAGCCGTATTGAACCTTGTTGAAAATGCTCTCGGCGCGCTGGGCGTTATAATTTCTCGAAGGCGATCACAAGGACGTCGCGATAAGCGTACGGCATTTTCAGGTTTTCGGCCACAATCGACGATACATCGTGAAAGGTTTCGCGGTCGTTGCAGATCACAAAATCATTCGGGGAGTTCATTTCGACCTCGCCGAGGAACTCCTTTGAGGCGTCGGTGATCATGCTCATGCCGCCGGTGACGTTGACCCGCCCAATCATATAGCAAGCAATGAAGTCCACCCCGTCCTGGTGAAGGCCCTCGGGTGCCGGTTTGCCGTTTACACCATCGCGCGCGACAATCCGGTAGGGATGGATCTTGATATTCCAACGATCATGTCGGGCGGCTTCACATAGAATTCTGCAGAAACCTGTCAGAATCTTTTCTAAGACGGGATGGTCTATAAAGGAGTTTTCAAGGGGCTCGAAGTGGCGCTTGAAGCCGCCATTCAGATGATTGACACTTTTTGATTGTTCGTAGGGGGCGTGGGGTAGGAGCCTAAAGATTCCGTCAGTGGCGTCATATTCAAAAGCGCTATAGCGCCGGTAACGATATGTTCCGCCGTCACGCATGTATTCATCGAGAAGAAGTCGATTCCAATGGTCAGCAAAGTTCTTCCAGGCTGCATCAATTTCGATGCCAAAGCAGGCTTCGGCGCGCTCGCCTTTTGAAAACCACCATCCATTTGTCACCAGACCGTCAGTGCATTGTTGACTGAGGTTGGCCGGCGCCTGGGGTGCGTTGTTTTCCACGGGTGTCTCCCTTTTGGCGACTTGGCGAGGACGGAACGCTTTGGACGACGCTATGTGGGTTGCGGCTTGGTATTCCCAAAGGTGGCGGTCCCTAATGTATCTCGGCGTCCTGGCTCGGATCGACCGAGGTAAAAAGCGTGTGTGATCGACTATGTAGCTGACGCTCCCGCTAACGCCCTCGAGGGCGGATGCAATGGCCCGTTCGCACATCTGGTGAATAGTACTGCCCCATGCACCTGAAACCGCCTCTTGGGACCAGGCTTGCTCAAGCCCTTGCTTCAAAACGATTGATGCCACGTCAAGAGAAGCGGTTTCGAGGTGACGCAGCGCGTCGAAGATAATGGCCGCCGCAGGGGCCTCGCGGACTTCGAGAACCTTTTGGCCGGTTGTGATGTGTTCAAGCCCGACAAAGCGGCCGTGCCCGAATTTGCCGACCGTGTTATTCAGGAACGGGATTGCGTCGACCAATGCAACATCACGGTCATCAATTGACACGAGACTTCCGTCTGCAAACCCGAGTTTGATCTCTACCGGCTGCTCTGCGGGAATGTTGCGCGTCCAAGCAAATGCCTCCTCGGGGATGGAAAAGTTCTCGGGATCTTCCAAAGGCCCCGACTCGAATTCCCGACACCAGAGGTTTTCGTCCGCGCTCCACGTACGGTCCGCCACAAAAGTCGCTCCACACTTGGACAGGTCGGAGGTCTTCTGTTGTCGGGATATCACAGAGCATTCATACGGACTGCCGAAGTTGCCGGAAAATCCTGAGCGCTTAATGCTATTGTTAAGGCGCGGAAGACTGTTTTGAGAAAGGTTTGCTGTATGAAGAACCAGCCGTGAGCCGATTGACCTTGCATGATTAACAACCAAAGATGCGATTATGGGACGGCTCAACGAACTGCTCAACGGATAGATGCCAAGGTACTTGGCGTGGGCTCGAATGGCTGATTTCACGCCTTGTTCGACAAAGGCATCCCGCCCTTCGAGGCAGACAAAGCGCGCGCCGAACATGGCTGCCGTCCGTTCCAACAAAGGCTGATCGATGCGCGTTCCGACATCCGCTGCGACAGCTTCAATGTTCGCAAAGCCAAGGCTTTGCAGCTTGTAGAGAAGATAGGTGCTGTCGAGACCGCCGCTGAACATGGTTGCAACTGGTGCGGTTCGGTCCGGAAAAGCCTCCAGATCTTCAAAACTCGAAATGCCGCCGATGGCGGGTTTGGTGGAAGCCAAGATGGGGTTCATTTGGATGTCCTGCTCTCAAACCAGATGCCAGCAAACGTCCCAGCGAGGACGAGGCCTGCGCCTATCAAGCTCGGTACTGTCAAAGGCTCATTCAGAAGAAGGTGCGCTAGAACGAAACCAAAAAAAGGTTCTGTTCCCATCAAGAAGCCAACCCGTGTCGGTGTGGATTTTCTCACTGCGGCATTTTGAATGTAGAATGCAGCGAGGGTGCAGAAGAGTGCAAGGAAGGCAACAGCGCCCCAAAACTGAAGGGTGGCCCTCACAACAAGGCCTGAAATTCGGAACTGAGCGACGGCCAAAACGAAAGTAAGTGTTGCCACCGTCGATCCCTGGATGGCCGTCAGGGCTGCAGATGAAATCTGCCGGCCGGCCAGAAGGCGTTTGGTGGAAACGACCATAACCGCTCGCAGAATCGCGGCCCCCAAGACAAGCGCGTCACCCGGGCTGAACCTGCTGATCCCGCCAGTGAGAATGCCGACACCGATGCACGCTATGGCAGCACTTGCCAAAATGCCCGTAGGTGGAAGTCGCCGTGATAGCCCATAGTCGATGATCGGCGTGAAAATCACACAAAGCGATATGATCAAGGCCGTGTTCATTGAGCTTGTCGATGCAACGCCGTAAGTTTCAGCAATAAAGATGCAAAAAAGTATTGTTCCCAATGCGAAGCCGCGGATGAAATCGCCCCAGGAGACCAATGCGATCTCATGTCTTGCAGCCACTGCCATAATGATCGTAGTAATCAGGAAGCGATAAAGAACAAGTATCGAAACCGGCGCGTAGAACAGTGCGCCTTTCCCGACCGGATAGCTCGCCCCCCAAACGAATGCGACTCCCAGCAAGGCTAGATCCACCGAGAAAGATGGCGTCCGTGTTTTCCTGACAGGTATTGGAGAACTTTCGAAAACGTCCACCTTCAAAGTTTCCTTTGTGTTAGCCATCCACCCTGCTGCGAGGGTCAAACAGATCAGGTCGTTCAGCCTCTTGGGCGATCCGTGCCGCGGCGTACTTGTTTTTGGTAACGCAAGTGCCGTGCCGATTCGGAAAACCATTGCTAGACAACAACCTGGTCGCCTTAGTTCGGCGGTTCATGTCCATCGTTGTCAGAATGCCGACAATGACTTCAACTGCAGGGATCCTACCGGCAGGGCCTCAAGGCGAACACGCGGCTCCTAGATGCCGACAAGATGGCTGGTTCAGCCATGCTGCGACAGTTGCCTGTTTTTTTCAGTTCCTTTGCTGTTCGTGCGCTAACCGCAACGCTCCATACTAGTCTCGCGTGCCTGTCCCCGTGGGGTGGGCGGCAGAAAGCGATTAGGCCCGCTGAAAGAGGCGAACCGCATCCGAAGGACCGTAACCAAGAGAAGGACCTGAAGCGAGAGCGAAGGTTGCGGGAGGCCGCGGCGGGCCTAAAAGGCAATGCCGACCGCCCCAGGAAAGGCTGACAAAAACCGCAGCGGTCGACTGTCCAATAGGGTGCGCCGCGCCAGGGCGAGCCAAATGGCAGGGGCTGCCGGGGGGCCCTAAGAAAAGCGTGGGTTCACGAGCACCCGGCGCGCGCCATCAGGCCGCCAGCTACTTGGAGGGCGGGTGTATCAGGCCTGTTTGTCGGGCCGAACCAGATCCATGTGGCTGACGCCGAGGGCCAATGCCAGTTCATAGATCGTGATAATTGTCGGATTTCTTCGGCCTTTCTCCAAGCCGCTGATGTACTGCTGACTGAACCCGGAAATCTCCGCAAGCTGCTCCTGCGTCAGACGCTTCCTTTGCCTGATCCTCTGCACATTCCGTCCGACCAACTTGCGCATATCCATGCACGCAAGCCAGCGGATCAGGCGGCTTGAGTTTATCAACTATAATATGTAATCCACATTTAGCAGCCAGAGGGCTTCGCCGGTCCATTCTCCGGAGATAGAATTAGCGATGTTACAGCCCAAATCGAACACGCCGTTTGCCGACGAGGTCCCCTGGTCGGACCGCATTACAGCCTACGACAAGGACCACTTTACAACCTATATGAGGCTCCTGGACGCCTCAGCCGACAACGCCACTGAAGAGGAAATGGCCCATGTGATCCTCGGCATTGATCCGGCACGCGAACCGGAGCGCGCACGGAACGTCCTTCGCAGTCATCTCGACCGTGCAAACTGGGTGGTGACGAGCGGCTACAAGGATTTGTTCGCCAGTTGACGAAATGGGCGGTGCGGTCGCTTCGCTTGAAGCAACGAAGTCGCATAACCACCATGCATCGACGCATCACCACAGCGCGAATGCGCTCGAAGATGATCGCGAGGACTTCCAGTCGGCGCGGATGGCCCAGCCCTTCGCTGTCTCATCGTTTTGTCCTCCGCTCGCCAATGGCTGCTTCCCAGGAAGCGGTGCGGCGGCGAGTCATGACAGGAACGGGCCCGCCGTCTGAGCCGCACCGCATCCGAAGGACCGGATGGACAACCTACTGAAAGCTCACACCTAGCTAAGGGTTGCGGGACGCCGCGGCGGGCCTAGAAGGATGCGGCGCCACCTGCTGGGAAGGGCACAACAGAGAGAATTGCGAGAGTCTAACGACGCGCTAGGAGGAGGCGCAGCGGAATGGTCGAGACGCCCTGAGCCAAGAAAAGCAGGGATCGACCCACCGGCACCCGGCACGCGCGGTGATGGGCGCGGGCGCCCACTACGTCCGCAGGCTCAACAGAATCTCACACGGATCAGCGTCGAGGGCCGCAGTTACGTCGAGAAACTCAATGATATCGAGACGCCGCTCTCCACCCTCATATTTCGCCACGAAAGATTGCGGACGGCCAAGCATCTCAGCCACCTGCGCCTGCGTCAGCCCTTTGGAGGGTTTTGCACGGGAGCCGATATTTAGCGCACGAGGCAGATGGGCGTTTTTT
>NZ_SUGA01000039.1 GCF_004963255.1 Mesorhizobium sp.
GCCTGCCATGACCGCCCTCTCTCAGCGAATTTGCAGAACTCTCAGCACACTACCGCCTCAGTTGCCGGGACGGGGTTCGGCCTCTGGAAGGACCGCGAGCGTCATTGCATCATTCCGCGTGCCGCTACAGGAAAGACGCATTCGACCCGTTTGCCGCGCATACCGACATACCAGTCATGGCGGTCGACCGTTGGATCGCAATGGCCGGGAACGAGGCGTAGCGTTTCTCCGATGGCAAGGTTTCCGGGATCCGAACGCAGGATGAGCGAACCGTGCTCATCCGATGCGCCGGCATAGTCGATATCCTTTCTGGCGTGAACGAGAGGAAGCCCGCTGTCGATGGCGATTCCCTTGTGGCCGCAATCCAGAACCGCGATGCCGGGACGGGCAGCACTCATGACGGTGCTCAACACGAACAGCGATTGTTCGAAATCGGGAGCGGGGCGATTTCGCGCATAGTCGGCATCCATGAACACATAGGACCCAGCCTGCAACTCGTTGTAGACGCCGCTGGCTGCCTCGTGGGCAAAGGTACCCGTGCCTGCGCCGCCCACGATAGCGCATTCCAGCTTTTGCCGCCTGATCGCGGCGACAGTATCCGCCGTTCGCGCCACAGCCAGGCCGATTGCGTCGCGTCGCTCCTGTTCGGTGCGCAGGTGCTGGGCGCGCCCTTGGTAGGATTGCAGGCCGCCGAACACCAGATGGCGGCTTCTCGCTATGCGTACCGCCAGCGCCGTGGCCGGTTCGCCGGGCTCCACACCGCAGCGGCCGCCGCTGACGTCGATCTCGACCAGCACGGTCAACCGCGTGGCAAAGGATTCCGCAACTGCTTCGATCTGGTCGACCACGATCGCGCTATCGGCACAAAGCGAAATCTTCGACATCCTGTTCAACGCGGCAAGACGCGCCAGCTTGCGGGAGGAAACGACCTCGTTGGAAACAAGGATGTCGCTGACCCCGCCCCAGGCAAGAACTTCGGCTTCCGCTGGTTTTTGCGCGCACTGGCCGATGGCCCCTCTGGCTATCTGCCAGTGGGCAATCACGGGGGACTTGTGGGTTTTCGCGTGAGCGCGCAACCGCACCCCTGCGTTGCGGCAGAATGCGGCCATGCGATCGAGATTGCCTTCCATTGCATCGAGATCGATGATGAGGGCAGGCGTATCGATATCGGCTTCGCTCATTCCGGGCTCGGCAGGGGGGCGTTGAAGCATTTTGTCTTTCTCTGATCGCGATGATGCCAATCATGATCACGCGGGCAGCTGATCGTCTTTGCTTGATATGCGAGACGATTGACGGAGGGTCCGCGTTGTCGGCGTCATGCGGCTATCGACGACCGCGTGTGCTGCGACAGGGTTTCGAAATTGTCGCGGATATAGGCCGCGGCCCGCAAAGCGAGCGCCGAGATGGTCGCCGTGGGATTGACGACACCGCCGGTCGCCAGCACGCTTCCGTCTACGATGAACAGATTGGGAACCTCCCAGGTCTGATTCCACCGGTTGACGACGGATGTCGCCGGGTCGCTGCCCATGCGGCAGGTGCCGATCATATGCCAGGCGGGTGTGCGATAAACGCCATCCTTGTCGCGATAGTCGTGCAGCCGATATTCGAAAGCGCCGCACGCCTTTGCAAGCTCCTCGAGGCGATCCAGCATGTAGTTCATCATGCGCTTGTCGTTTTCACCTGGCGCATAGTGGGTCTTTGCCGCTGGCACGCCGTCGGAATCCTTCAGCACAGGATCCAGCGTCACGCGATTTTCCGGATTCGGCAGATCGTCGCCAATGGCGAAAACGCCGATGGAATGGCCGAAGTGGCGCTCGAACCATGAGTGATGGTCGCGGCCCCATGGCGCGCGCGCCGGCGTGAACCAGCCGGCCGCAAGCTCTCCCGCCGAGGGCGTTGAGGTGATGCAGTTGAAATTGAAACCGTTGACGAAACCGCGCGACACGTCCGTTTCGGCGAACTGCCGCGACAGTAGCGATGCGACGTAGCCGATATGACCATCGACCGGCTCGTCGACCCACATTTCACAGGCAACCAGCGTGTGGTGCAGGAGATGGCGTCCGACCTGATCGTTGGCGTTTGCAAGATTGTCTGACGCAAGAAGGAGCCGTGGCGTGCCGATGCCGTTCGCGGCCACGATAACCAGTTTCGCTTTCTGGAAATGCTGCTTCCCGGTGTTGCGGTCGACATAGAGAGCGCCGCTGGCGCGACCGTCTAGGCCTTTCTCGATCCTGAGCACGCGGGCGTTGATGCGCAGTTCGCAGCCGGCATTCAATGCCTTCGGCCAGATGGACAGCGAATATTTGCTCATCGATCCGCGCGGACAGCCGTTGCAAGTGCCGCAATTATTACAGGCCGGTCGGCCGTCATAGTTCTCCGAGATCGCCGCGGCCTCGACGGGCCACCAGTGCCAGTCAAGCGCATCGAAACCGGCAGCAAGGCGCTTCGCTACCTTGGACACAGGCATTGGCGGGGTCGGGCAGCGGTCTCGCGGGGGCATGGCCGGATCGCCAGCAAGTCCCGACACACCGACAAGCTTGTCGGCCTGCTCGTAAAAGGGCGCGATTTCCTCATAGGTGAGCGGCCAGTCCGGCTGAAGACCATGCTCCGTGCCCTTGCGGAAATCGGAAGGACGGTAGCGTGGCCAGATTGCGCCATAGACGTTGGTCGACCCGCCGACGGCGTTCCACATCAGGATTTGGGAGGAATCTGAATTGACGGGGAAATCGTCCGGATGGCTGCGCTTGTTGACGTCCGGGCTCCAGTTGGTCCGGCGTTGCCAAGACCAGTCGGCATGGAGATGCGGATGATCTTGCGCTTCCACCCAGGAACCCTGTTCCAGGCAGACGACATCGAGACCGGCTTCCGCCAATGTCAGCGCCGCCAGGGATCCTGTTGCACCGGCACCCACGATCAACACATCACAGATGCGCTCTGTCCTCATCTTTTCACTCCCCAGCGATCTGTCTTTACCGTATCCAGCCCGAGCGACGACGTATCGACGGGCCTGACGTTTTCAGTTTCTAGGTAATGGCCGCGCCGATGGGCAGGCCGATCCCGGTTGAAATCGAAGGGCGCCATGTCATAGCCGGTCACATGCGGCCGGTATGAGTACGGACGCCCCGTGTTTCGAATGGCTTCAATGACGAAGGGCGTCTCGTAATACGCGAGTGTCACCGCCGTATAGATCTTGTCGAAAAGCTCCGTGTCAGCTTCTTCGAAGGCCTTGACGGCGGCGATGCGGGTTTCGCCATCGGCGCTCGAAAGGCCGTCCTCTTCCCAGCCGAGCAGATTGGCCAGCGCCGTAATCCGCTCATCGCTCCAATCCCCGAAGAGGCGCATCGCGACGATGCCGTGCACACCCGCCTCGGATGCCGAGGGCCATCCCTCGTCGCCGGGGATCAGTTCATCGACAAGAGCGCGGATCAATCGTGTTCTCTCGAGCGGAGAAAGCGGCGAATTGCGTTCGCCGGCAAAGGCAAGCGGTTGGGGGTTCACGCCGCACCTGCCTTTCGGTCGATCGTGACCGTGATCATCTTCAGTTCAGTCATGGCTTCCATAGTGTGCACGCCGCCGAGCCGGCCGATACCGCTCCTGGTGCCGGTCCCGCCTCCGAAGGGCAGGTGGATTTCCCACCAGGTGCTGCCGGCGTTGACGTTGACGATCCCGGCGGGGATCGCCTTGGCAATCGCAACCCCTCGCGCCACATCCGCCGTGAAGACGCCGACCGACAGGCCATAGTCGCTGTCGAGGGCCAGATCGAGCGCCTCGGCTTCGTCCTTGAAGGCGAGAACGGGCACGACAGGTCCGAAGGTTTCCTCGCGGTTGATCTTCATCTCGCGCGTGACACCGGCGATGATCGTCGGTTCGAAAAACAGTCCGCTGCCGAGGTCGGGACGCGGCTTGCCGCCATGAAGCACCCTGGCGCCTTGAGCGACCGCGTCATCGACATGCTCCTTGACCTTGGCTGCGACCTTGGCGTTGTTCAGCGGCCCCATGGTGGTCCCCTGATGGAAGGGATCGCCGAGCACATGTTTATGGGCATGGGCGACAAGTTTCTCGCACAGGCTTTCGGCAATCGACCGATGCGCGAGAACACGCCCCGTCGCGGCGCAGACCTGACCGGCATTGAAGAATGCGCCGCCGGCCGCGGCAGCGGCGGCCGCATCAAGATCGGCATCCTCGAAAACGATCACGGGGCCATTGCCGCCCAATTCCAGGAGCAGCGGCTTGCCCGCGCCGCGCTCGGCGATTTTCCTGCCGGTGGCCGCGCTCCCGGTGAAGCCGATGGCCGCCACATCGGGATGAACCACGACGGCGTCGCCCACGGTAGCGCCCTCGCCGATGACCAGGTTGATGACGCCGGCGGGAAGACCGGCGCTGTCGATCGCCTCCATCAAGGCACAGGCGACCAGCGAGGTGGAAGGAGCGGGGACCCAGACAATGGTGTTGCCGCTTGCAATGCCCGGAGCCAGATATTCCACGGGGATGTTGACCGGAAAATTCCACGGGGTGATGACGCCATAAACGCCACGCGGCTGGCGGATGGTCATAACGAGCTTCGTCGGATCCTCGGCGGGCAAGGTCTGGCCGCCCATTTGCTTGACGAGCTCGGATGCCAGCCGGAAGCCATCGGCGGCCTTGCCGACCTCACCCATGGCCTCGGCGAGAACCTTGCCTTGCTCGGCCGAGAGGATGCGCGCGATCTTTTCCTGAGCGGCGTCGATTGCCGAGGCGATGGCAATGCAGATCGCGGCGCGCTTGAAAACCGGCGTGTCGGCCCATGACGGCGCTGCGGTCTTTGCCGCGGCGACAGCCCGTTGTGCCGTTTCTCGGCTCGATCGCGGGAGCTGGGCAATGGTCTCTCCGGTTGCCGGATTGACCGCCGCCATGGTCTCCGGCTCCGCCTGCCATTCGCCGCCTATGAAATTGGCCGGCGTGTCCTTCATTGTGTAGCCACTGTCCATTTTCAGATCTCCCTATTCAGCCGCTGCCGCGAGCGCTTGATCGTCGGTACCGATATCCTGACCGGCAATGACCAGACCGGCGGCGAAGATACGTTCAGGCGCGACGACGATCTCGCCACGGGTGTCTTCAAGGGAAAACGCGCCGCTGCGCAATTCGAGGATGCTCGCATCCCCGGCCGAGCCGATCTTGAATGTCCCAAGCTCGGGGCGCAGCAATGCCTTTGCCGCATTGACAGTCGAGGCGGCGATGATGTCGTTGATCGACATGCCGAGCGCCAGGAATTTCGAAAGCGTCGTGACCTGGTCGTAGGCCGGGCCTTCGATGCAGAGCGCATGGACATCGGAGGAAATGGTGTCCGGCTGGAAACCTTGCGCCATCATCGCGCGTGCGGACTTCCAGGAGAAGGAGCCCATCCCGTGGCCGATATCGAAAAGAACGCCACGTTGCCTTGCCTCGAGGATTTCCGGCTTGATCTTGCCCTTGCCGTCGACGGGTGCATTGGGAAAGGGTCGGAAACAATGGGTCAGCACGTCGCCGGCGCGCAGCCGCGAAACAACGGCCTCGTAAGATGGCGGCGGCTCATCGATATGGGCCATCAGCGGCAGGCCGGTCTCATCGGCGACCTGCAGGGCGACATCGAGAGGCTGGATGCCGGCAGGGCCGGAAGCATGGCGCCCGATGCGCACTTTTACGCCGATGATAACGTCGCGGTTGGCGTTGATGATCTCGACCGCTTCACGGCCGGCAAGAAGCCGCATGTCATGGCTTTCGCCGATCATGAAATTCTTTGCGAACCCATAGATGCCGGCGAAAGAGATATGCAGATAGACGAGGATGCGGGCGGTGCTGCGCTCGATCACATGCTTGCGAAATCCCGGAAAATTTCCCGGTCCCGCACTTCCTGTATCGACGCAGGTCGAAACCGCGCTCTTTCGGGCAAACGCGTCGGGATCCACGCCGAGCGACGTCCCGCCCCAGTAGACATGCGTATGCAGATCGATCAGGCCGGGCGTCACGATCAAGCCGGAGACGTTTCGTTCTTGCATGCCGGAAAGGCCGTCCCCAAGCGCGGCGACCTTTCCGCCGGCGAAGGCGACGTCGGTGATGCGGTCGATGCCCTGGGAAGGATCGATCACACGGCCATTTTTTAAAACGAGCTCATATGGCATGAATTCGGCTTTCGGTTTCCAAGAATTGCTGGTTGATACGGGTGCCACCGTCCGCTGCGAAATAACGAACTGCGTCCGCTCGCGCGCTAAGGATGAGGCTTTGGCCGGCAGATAGGCCGGACGCGTCACTACAGGTTGCCCGCACGACGTGCCCGGCGATTGAAACGTCGAGGAACTGGAAAGGCCCGGCCGGCTCGATGAGCAAAAGCTCTCCAGACAGCGTCAGGCCGCCATTGCCGCGAGCCGCCGGCTTCAGGTCGTGTGGACGCACGCCGAGGATCTGATCGGAACTGCCGCCACACAGCTTGGCGGGCAAGAAGTTCATTTGCGGGCTGCCGATGAACCCGGCGACGAATTGGTTGGCTGGCTCGGAATAAACCTCCATCGGCGGCGCGAACTGCTGCACGACGCCGTCCTTCATCACGGCGATCCGGTCGGACAGCACCATGGCCTCCTCCTGATCGTGCGTAACGAAGATAACGGTAATGCCGAGCGCCTTTTGGAGGCGCCGGATCTCGGTGCGCATGCGCACGCGCAGCGAGGCATCGAGATTGGAAAGGGGCTCGTCCATCAGAAGTACCGAGGGATTTCTGACGATCGCGCGGCCAACGGCGACACGCTGGCGCTGGCCACCGGAAAGCGCCGCCGGCGGTCGGTCGAGAAGGTTTTCGATGCCGAGAACATCGGCGGCCCAGGCAACCTGCTTGTCCACGGTCGCCTGGTCCAGTTTCTGCTGGCGCAACGGAAAGGCGATATTCTCGCGCACCGTCATATGCGGATAGAGCGCGTAATCCTGGAAGACCAGGGCGATGTTGCGTTCGCGCGGTCCCAGATCCGAAATCTCCTTGTCGTCGAAGCGGATGGATCCCTCGTCGATATCCTCCAGGCCGGCGATGCAAAACAGTAACGTCGATTTCCCGCATCCCGACGGTCCGAGGAAGGAGATGAACTCGCCGTCGCTGATCGAAAGATCGAGCCCTTTCAAAACAGCCATGGTCCCGAACCGCTTGTTGAGGCCGGCAATTTCGATCGATGCCATGCTCAAAGCTCCTTTCAGCCCTTGACCGCGCCGGAAAGCGCACCCTGGACCAGGTAACGTTGGAAGAAGAAGGCGACCGCCACGGGCGGCAGAATGGCAAGCACGCTGGCCGCAAAAAGCGGCCCATACTCATAGAACCGTGCCTGGTTGAGAAAGCCTGCGATGACCACAGGAATTGTCTGCGTCTTGGGGGTCGAGGTCAGGATCATGGCAAAGAGAAACTCGTTCCAGGACACCAGGAAGCAGAAGATCAGCGCCGCGACGATAGCCGGCCGCACCACAGGCACCAGGACCTTGCGGAACATCGTCCAGCGGCTGCAGCCATCGATCTGTGCCGCGCGCTCCAGGCTGAGAGGCACGGTCTCGAAACTGGTCTTCATCATCCAGGCGGCAAGCGGCATCAGGATCGTCGAATATGCGATCACCAGACCGAGATGGGTGTCGATGAGCCCGAGCGTCCGGAAAATAACGAAGAACGGGAGAACCAACGTCAGCGCAGGAACCATACGCGTCAGAAGAAGCGCCCAGAGGCTTACGGCAAAGAAGCGATGTCCGGCGTAGCGGGCAAAACCGTAGCCAGCCAAGGTGCCGAGTGCGACATTGACGACGGAGACGACGATGCCGATGCCGAAACTATTGAGCAGGGACAATGGCACGCGCGCGGCCTGCACGCTGGTTGTGCCCTGGGCCATGAGCACGGACCGATAGTTCTCGAAGGTGAGCGTCGAGGGTACGACGGAGGGGGGCGTTCGGATCAGGTCGGTGGCTGGCGACAGGCTGATCAGGATCAGTGCGGCGACGGGCAGGAAAGACCAGACAAAAATGGCGGCAACGGCGAGCGCGAACAGAAATTTGCCTGTGTTGCGCGTGGCAATCGGGCCCATCAGCCTTTTCGGCTTCCACTCCGGCAAGACGACCATGGGGGGCCGCGGACGGCTGGCCGTCTGCAGTCCTGGAGCAGCCACCGCCGGCACCGTCGTTCTGGCTTTCTTGGGGCTGAGGAAGACGAAATAGGCGATCGCGAATGCAAGGCTGAGAAACGTCAGCACGTAAAGAAGGGCGGCTCCTTCGCCGAACTTCAGGAACTGGAACGATTGCATATAGCCGAGCCAGGACAATGTGGTGGTCGCCGAGCCCGGACCGCCTCGCGTCATGATCCAGATGATGTCGAAGGCCAGAAACGCATTGATGGTGGAGATGATGGTGGAGAAAAGCAGCGTCGGCTTGAGCCAGGGCAGCGTGATCGAGAAGAAGCGTTTGACCGGTCCCGCGCCGTCGAGAATGGCTGCGCGATGCAGGTTGCCCGGCATGGATTGCAGGCTGGAAAGGAGCATCAGCGTCGTCAGCGGCGTCTGGTTCCAGACTTGGGTCAATGCCACGAGGTTGAGGGCGCGGAAGCCCTCTCCGAACCATGCCCGTCCCCATGAACCAAGGCCCACGTCGTTGAGAAAGCCGTTAAGCAGGCCGAAATTGCCGGCATAGATGAAGGACCACAGAACCCCAATCGACACCGGCGCCATGGCCCAGGGAACGAGGACCACACTGCGCAGGAAGCCGCGGCCGACAAATCGCTGGTTCAAAACGAGTGCGATCAGCGTTCCGAGGACGGTCGTTCCGGCGACCGCAATCGCGGAGAAATAGAGCGTGCGCCCGAGTGCATACCAGAAATCCTGGTTCTGGAAGACCTTCGTATAATTGGCGAAGCCAACGAAAATCCACCGCTTGGTGATCGGATTGGTGATGTTGAAGGACAAATAGAGACTGTAGAGGAGTGGCAGGCCGACGATCAGGACCATCAGGATCAATGTCGGCACGACGGAAACATAAGCAAAGGCCGGAAGGTTGATCCTACGGCGGCGCTGATGCGTCAGTGGCTCTATTCTTTGCGACGGCACCAGCGTCGTTGTCATACGTCCTCGCACATCATCTGGGCCTGAGTGCCGGCAATGCGGCGTCCGGCGATGTTTTGGAGGTTGATACGGACGGGGCAGCCGGTCCCGATGACCCGCTGCCCCGAATGCCTACTGGTACTGGGCCTTCAGCTCGGAAGCCTTGGCCGCAAGTGATGCCACCAGCTGGTCGGTCGAGCTGCCCGAACGGATGTATTCCTGGACCTGCTGCATCATGAACATATCCCATTCCGGGAACCAGATGGCCTTGCCGATCGCGCGTGACGTCGCCGTGCCGAGCTGTTTGGCCGAAATATCGAGGTCGCGCCATTTCGAGAAACTGGCGACGATCTCGGGATCCTGCATGACCTCCTTGTAGCCCGAGCCGAGGCCGAACTCGAGCGCCCAGCGCTTGATCACATGATACTGGCCATCCTTGGCTTTGCCGCCGAAGAACTGGAGCAGGTTCCACACGCGCTCCTCATCGACGGGCTGCGCACCCATAAGATAGGCCGCCGTCCAGGCCATGGTGGAGCGGGTCGCGCCCGGCATGATCGCGTTGCGCACCTTGCCTGCGATCTTGGAAACGGCGGGATCGTTGGCGACCTTGTGGTTGTAGTCATGGACGACCATGAACGTGTGTCGGCCGGAGGCGTAGCTGGGCACACCTTCGCCGGGCAAGGTCATGATGTCCTCGACGACTAGCTTTTCCTTGTAGAAGGTCTGGTTGATTTCGAGGATCTTGCGCAAGGCCGGTTGGTCGACGAAGTTGCCTTCGGCGCCGAAGACCTTGGCACCCTCGGAGTACCATGCGGCGAACATATACCAAGACATGTTCGGCCATTGCTGCTGCCACATCGCATGAAATGGCGCGTCGGATATGCCATCCTTCTTGAGCTTGCGGCAGACATCAAGGACGGCATCCCAGGTTTCCGGGACCTGAACCCCTGCCTTCTTGAGATGCTCCTCATTGTAAAGGAAGGTGTTGTAGCCGGCGTAATAGGGCAGCCCGCACAGGGGGCCACCGTTCGGCAGGGAAAGCGACTCTATGCTGACTGGGAAGATGCCGGCTTTGATGTCGGCGACGCCGGGCAGGCTCTCGATGTCGCGGATCCAATTGGCGGCGTGCCAGCGGGCGATGTAATTCTCCTCCGAATACAGCATGTCGATATGCTGGCCGCCGGTGAGCTTCGTTTCCGCCAGGGGGTGATAGTCACCCGATACCAGTTCGTAGTTCACGTTCTCGTCGTAGAGTTTCATGAACGTCTTGACGTTGTCGTCAACGATCTGCGGTTGGTATTGCCAGCCGACGAAGCTGATCGGCGTGGCTGGTGCCGCGAAGGCGCGAGACTTCATCATGGCCGCGGCGGATAATCCCGCAGCGCCTTGCAATATCTGTCTTCTGGACAGCAGATGTCGTTCCAGCGAAGAAATCATGCCAGTTCCCCAATCGTTATAGCTTTTTGATTTCGACCAACCGGCTATGCCGGGCAGATAACTTTGATCCCTCCAACCTGGGAGGCGACTTGTAAGGTCGGTTAAGCTCTTGCCGCAGGGGAACTATGCCGAAAAGTTTTTAGCTGTCCAACAAAAATTTTCATTTCCGGATCATTTTCCAGCATTTCTAACCAGATGATCATTTTGTCGGCTATTTTTTGATCAAAAAAACAAAAATTAGTCATTTTTTTGGAGTTAGTCACACAATGGCTGGGTCTGGGCTGCATCGCGAGCGACTGCCAGTTGCTGCTTGAGCCGGCGCAGTTTTTCCCGACCCGCGTCCTTGCGCGCGATAGCTACGCCGTAAGAAATGATATCGATCGCGATCATGTAGGCGTAGCGGATTGATGCCGGGCTCAAAATGTCCTCATCAGGGGGAGAGTTGATCGGCAAAAGCTCATCAACGGCGGCAGCGAGAGGCGTCCCGCTCGGGGTCAGGGCGATCGTTGTCGCTCCGTACTCGCGCGCGACGGCTACTGCCTTCTCAAGCTCGACATTGGCCCCCGTGAGCGAACAGCAGATAACAACGTCCGTACGGTCCACGGCTGTTGCCAGCATGAACTGCATCTGGTGATCCTGACAGGGAACGACACGTATACCCAACCGGAAAAAGCGGTTCTGGATCTCCTCGATAAGCCATGAGGAGACACCGCCACTCCCGAATGCGTAGAGCGTGTGGCAGACGCTGATTTTTTCGACGACCGCCTGGGCGCGCTCGAGATCGACGTTATGATGCATGTCCGCGATGGTTTTCTGTGCTCGTTTGCTGACGCGCTCCGCGACTTCGGCGATGGACCCGGGCGGCGTCTGCGGTTCGAGATAACGGATGCCGATGCGCACCGACCCCATGATCTTGAGCTTGAGATCCTTGAGACCGTCACATCCCAACATGCGCGAAAACCGTGTGATGGTTGGCGCCGATACGTCGAGCCAAGTGGTAAGTTCCTCGATGGGCTTTTCGACAAAGCTATGCGGCTCGCTCAAAATCGCGTGCGCGATCCGGCGGTTTGTTTTGGAGAACTGTGACTGCTGGTCGACAATAAGCCCAATGACGTCTTGTGCATTGCGCTTCGTGCCCCGGATGATCGCCCGATCATTGGGTGGCGATGCATGATTTTCTTGTGACTTATCACGAGCCATCGAAGAAACTCCGTTTGGACTGAGGTTTTGAGTCTAAGCGTCATGGTGTCAACCACTTCCGTGAGGGCGATGCGTAACCCTCCATATCGAGGTGGCCGTCAGCCTGGCTCGCCTCTATGACGATTGCCGAGCTGTCAACTGCGTCATCTCTATCCGTTTCTCAAGTTGTAAGTACGCTGGTCGTTGGAACTGGCATCCTGAAGTGTTTGGTTCTGAATGCCGTTCGCGAGTCCCCCGGGGAAGGTCTGTTTGTCCAGGAAGCGCCTTCTGGGATTTCGATCGTCTGCGACCCAAGGGTTAGACACGAGGTGCTATTCGGGCCCGCACATCGAGCTTTACCGATAGGACTGAAGAACGATGTCTGGAACAGGTCACCCGGTCGGGCGGTGTCCCCTGAAGGTCCTGAGGGGAATGCATCCTGACGAGCGTGGCCGCCACCATCGATCGGATCATCCGGCGCTATCTGCTTGGGTACCAAATGGCGTGATTTGTGTGGCCTGAAATCGCCCGACGGCGGCAGCCTTCTCCTTGGTGCGGCAATCGTATCGGCTTTGATTTTGTTGGCTTATGGTGGGCTACCGGGGGACCAAGGTAAGCAGGCGCGGCCGGCAGTCCGACAGTGCCGGCCACCGCAAACCGGGCTCCTTCATGCAGTTTTCAAGACATGGTTATCGTCGAAGTCCGTGAGCTTTGGATAAGCGATAGTCGGGGCATGCGGGAGACCCAGGAGCCGTTCACGGTAACGCTCGAGGAAAATCTGGCGTTCACCATCGCCGATGCGCGCTGGTGCATGCACGAGGAAAGGCTCGATCACGGTGAAGCCGACAAAATAAAGCATCCCGTGGTTGATCGGAAATAGGATCGAATCTATCGGGCCGTTCAGTCCCCTGTCTGAATAGATCGGCGGCGGCCCGCCGATTGTGACGGAACACATCGCGCGCTTTCCGGCGAAGACGCCGCGATCATACCATTTGCCGCCGCCATAGATGCGGCCCCCCGATGCGAACACGCGGTCAACCCAGCCCTTGAGAATCGCCGGCAGCCCGAACCACCAGAGCGGGAATTGCAGGATCAAGGCGTCGCACCAGAAAAGCTTGTCCATCTCCGCCTGAATGTCGGGGGCAAATCCGTCGTAAACGGCAGCATTCGCCTCTTCGGCCTGCTGGCGATAGTAGTTAGCATCGCGCACAGTCGTGAAGTTGCGGCGATCCGACACCGGATTGAAGCCCATCGCATAAAGGTCGGAGATGACGACCTCGTGCCCGGCCGCAATCAGCGCTTGCTCGGCCGCGCGGGTCAGGGCGCCGTTGAAGCTGTTGGGCTCAGGGTGAGCGTGAACGATGAAGATGCGCACCGTGCGTTTCCACCTGGCCGGAATGTCTATTTTCTGGGTGCCGAAAGGGTTCGCTCGGCGACCTGGTCGAGCGAGAAGACGCCGGCGCCGCGCGTCAGAATGAGAAGCAGCAACGAGGCCCACAGCAGGTGCTCCGCCCAGTTTTCCGGATAGACGAAGATCTGAATGACGGAGACGACGCCGAGCAGCATCAGCGCGGCGAGGCGCGAGAACAGCCCGAAGAAGACCAGCACCGAGCCGGTCAGTTCCGCGGTCGTCGCAAGCGGCGCCGCGATCGAAGGGTCGATGAACGGCAGATTGTATTCGTTGGCGAAGAGCTGCAGCGTCACTGGCCAGGACGCCAGCTTGCTCTGGGCCGATTGCCAGAAGACATGTGCCACCGCCACGCGCGCGGCGAGTTGGACCAGCGAGAATGGAATGTGTTCGGGCAGCTTGATGATGCGCCTGTAGAGGCCGACAAGGCCGGCCAGGTTGGACGAGGATTGCTCCGATATTGCGGTCATGACCGTCTCCGTCAGTTTGAGGGGGAATTCGAGGCGACCCGCGCGTCGGTGACGAGCCTGTCGCGGAACAGACGCACAAGGGCCGAAACCAGGTCGAAGGCTGGATCGAGCGCCAAGGCGCGGCCAGTGGCATGCTCGAGGCCGAAACCGTGCTTCAGCGAATGCCAGAAGGCGAAGCTCGCGCGGTCGAGCAGAAAAAGCCGCACATAATTCCCCGCTCGCCACAACGCTACGCGTTCGGGTCGCCTTGTCCAGGTGATGTTTTCATCGACCGTCGTCTCCTGTTGATGCGCCATCCATACCGACAGGATCGACCAATGCGAGACAATCAACCGCAGCGAGGGCTGGAGCTGGATATCCGGCGACAGCCCAAGATCGGTGTGGTCATATTCTGCCAGGTTGCGAGGCGGCAGCGACGCCGTGTCGAGCGCCTCCGCTATGGCCCATTCGAGACGCGCCGTTTCCGCGACGATCGGCATGTCGGACAGCGTGTCGATCGTTTTCAAGAAGCGTGGAAAGCCGGCGCCATAACGTGCCAGTCGCGACTCCACTGGCGGATGCCGCCGAATGAATTCGCTCGCCGCAAAGCGGAAGAAGCGTTCGTCGACGAGGCGGACGGTCACGGGAAACACCGCCATCAGCGCCGCGGTGAGGGAACTGCGCGTGTTGTTCTGGTAAATCCGCAGGCGCGCCAACGGATCTGCCTTGCCGGCGGTCAGCATATTTGCGGCGACCACCGGCTCCATGGCCAGCACCGACCGCGCCATGGTGGTCTGCAAGTGTTCAAGCGGCAGCATGGTATTCCTCCTCGATTGAGACAAGCGCCACGGACATGCACGGCCTGGCGCATCTGGCAGCGGCGAACGCCGCCAGGACGGGCATGCTGGTCGTCGTTTCGCTCTGGACAGAAAGGTGGATCGGCGTCGCTCGCGTCTTGGTCGTTTGCTCGCGCCGAGCAGCTTGCTTGCGGTTGAACATGATCGACGCGGTCAGCATGTCCGCCCACATCGCTTCGCCCAGCAGCACGTCGAGGATGGGAACGTCGGTGTCCCACTCGATCAAGGTTGGCCGCGGGCCAAGCCGGTCTATGGCATGCTGATAGAGCGCCCAGACGACGGGAGGCACGCGCGAGCCATGGTCGTCGATGAGCACGGTGTCGGCGCCGACGTGGTTGGTCGCATGGCCGGCAAGGTGGATCTCGCCGATCGCCTCTGCCGGCAGCGCATCGATGAAGGCCTTGGCGTCATATTGCAGATTGTGTGCCGAGACCTGAACGTTGTTTACGTCGAGCAACAAACCGCAGCCGGTCCGAATCACGAGCTCGGCCAGAAACTCGGCCTCGCTCATCGAGGAGTCCGCAAAGGCGACGTAAGCAGACAGATTCTCGATCAGCACCTGCCGATTCAACGTTTCCTGGACGGTCTCGACGTTGCGCGCGACGATCGCCAGCGCTTCTTCGTCGTAGCGCAGCGGCAAGAGATCGTTGAGATAGGCGCCGTCGGCGACACTCCAGGCGAGATGCTCGGAAACCAGATCGGGCTCGAAGCGGTCGCAGACCTTGCGCAGTCGCTCCAGATGATCGCGATCCAGACCTTGCGCGCTGCCCAGCGACAAGCCGACGCCGTGCACGGACAGCGGGTAGATCTGGCGCAGCCTTTCCAGCGCTTCGACGCCAGCGCCGTCACCCATGTAGTTCTCGGCGTGGACCTCGAGCCAGCCAGCTGAAGGGCGCCGCGTCAGCATCTCGGAGATGTGAGGCGAGCGAAGACCAATGCCCGCCGAAGCGGGGATTGCAAGAGGTGAAAACATGCTGGACATCGGTCTCCTCCATTCTGGTCTGGTTGGCTCGAGGTGGAAGTTGCTAGGCTTTCGGCTTGTCGCTGCCGCCCGCGATCTTGGCGCAGCTGCCGGCGGGCACGTAGAGCCAGGAATCCGGCTGGTTGTCGGCGGTCGCGGTGCCGGCGCAGGAATGCGTCGCGGTCTGGCAGTCGTTCTGGCCGGCCTTGACCACGCCGTAGCATTTCTCGAAGGCGAAGCCGGGCTTGGCGGCCGGGCCGCTGTATGCCGCCGTCGCGGCGAGCGTGGTGGCAGCCGCGAGGGCCGATCCGATAAGGGTCTTGGTGTTGATCACAGGCTTGTCTCCTGGTTGGCGTTTCGAGGGAAAGACCGGCCTTAGGCCCGTCTGCAGATCAGTCTCTCCGATCGTGGCGCCGAGCTGAAATGCTGTCTCGGCATGGAATTGATACGCGGCCACTATGTTCAGGAGCTCGGCGCGAAAAAGCCCTCCGGCGGGGGCACCGGAGGGCTTGGCACCTGCGTTCGGGAGTATGCGATGCAGGCGCGGCTAGGCGGGAGGGAGACGCCTAGATGTATTGGGTTCGACAGCCGATGGCCCGGCGTTCGTCGGTGCTGAAAAGATCAGTCGCAAGCCAGCCTTCGGCACATTGTCGACCTCTGTCACGCATGTCTGTCAGTTCGCCCCAGTCGATCCAGGGTCTGACGAAGAGTTCAGCCCCTGCTCGGTATTGACTGTCGAAGATGGTGTGAACCGGCGCGCATTTGGTCGCGCAATGGGTGGAGGAAAAGCTGCGATCCGGACATAGCGTCGTGAACAGCGAAGGCCTGCCTGCGATGATCAGGCGGTGGCTCGTTTTCGGTGATCGAGCAGACGGCAATTGCGAGATGTCCCCGTCCCCCCAATAAGTATCGCCGTCGATCTCGATCGGCTGGGAGAGGAACGGGACTGTCGCTGCTGCCACGATCGCGTCAATCGACAGCTGCTCACCGGAAAATATCTTCACAGCATCGGTGCGGGCATTGACGGCCAGGACGCTCAGTTTCACCGGGCAGTCTTCGTTACTGATCTGCTCGAGGTCGATCGACTGTTCCAGCATCGATCGCAGCAGGCTCGTTCTATCGATGGCGAACATCGAGGCATGGCTGACGCGCCGCCAGAAGTTGGCAAGTGCCGTGCGCGCGCCGCGCCTGCCGCCGACGCTCAGCCCATAGGCAAAGACCGCCGCTTGCATCGCCGCGAAGCCCGACGCAGTAACGCCGCTCACGTTGCAGTTCGGCTGGTCCAGCAGCCGGTCGAGCACACCCCAGACGAAAGCAGCATGCGCGTCGTTTGCCAGCACGATGTCGATCGTCTGGTCTTCGACACCGAGATGCGCCGCTGGCGCGGCTGCTGCAACTGTTCTCACTACGGACTGAGCAAGCATGATCTGGTCTCCATCCCCAAGGTCGCCGGCGAGGGCGATTGGAAAGAGACTGCCGCATCTTCTTGTTCAGCCGAAATGCTAAGGTGGCATGAAGTCCATAGGCAGATTGCATTGGCTGCCCGTCCTCACACGCCGCACTCTTTCCCGATCAGGCTGGCGCCGTTCACCCAAGCCGCGCCTGGAGTGCGAAGGAGATCAACGGTGAGAATACAACTTGCCTGCGTGGCTGTGTTTGCCGTCGCCTTTGGCGCGAACCCGGCGTCCGCCAACCCGTTCACCGACCTCGCTGCACTGCCGACGTTCTACACGGACGCCACGATGAAGACGATGAAACCGATGGCTGGATTCAAGAAAGCCTGGCTCGCCCTGTCGAATCATGACCGGGCAAAGATGACGAAGGCATGCAGCGACCCGGCGATGCGCAGGCCCCATGCACAATTCTGCGCGAATGTCCTCGCTTTGGGCGGAACCAACCAGTGACTGTGCCGGATAGCATCTGTGGATGCAGAACCGGCATAGTCTTCATACGCAGATGACATTGGTGAGTTGGCAGGTGATTGCGGCAAGGTTCATACCAGCAAGGAGGAAGTCAGTAATTCTGAATTGCTGTCAAGCCAATCTAACGGTTGTCGAGTGGACGACTACCTAACCAGAGAAGGACTTGAACATGAACCTTAAAGCTATCTGCCTCGGCGCTTTTGCCCGTTCCGTTCTTGGTGGCGTGGCCGTCGCCGGCGCCCTCGACGAACCCTCCAACATGCAGCCCTTCTTCACCGATGCCGGCATGAAGACGATGAAGTCGAGCGCCGACTTCGAGACCGCGTGGAAAGCGACACCGAAGAACACGCAGGACGCCATGATGAAGGAATGCAATGACGCCGCCATGAGCAAGCCGCACGCGCAGTTCTGCGCCCAGCTCTTTGCCCTGGGTCATCATAGCTGATATCCTGCTGCGTCAAGCTATAACCGGACAGTTGGATGGCGGGCCTTGGCCCGCCATCGTCGTATGACGAAACGCTATCGACTTTATAGCCCCCGCGCATTGGCATGATCCGGCCCATTGCGGCAGTCTTCGAGCATGCAAATGCATCTATGCAGCTGAGGGACGATACGCATGGACATCCATCACATCCGCTACTTCCTGGCCGTCTGCGAGACCCGGAATTTCACGCGCGCCGGCGAGAGATGCAACGTCACTCAGCCGGCGCTGTCGCGCGCCATCCAGCAGCTCGAGGACGAGGTCGGCGGCCTGTTGTTTCGCCGCGAGCGGAACCTGACGCACCTCACGGATCTGGGCGCTTTGCTCCGCCCCAGATTTCAGCAGATCCTCGACGAGGTGACCGGCGTTCGCCAGGAGGCGTCGCGGTTTCTGTGCCTGGAGAACGCGAATCTCAAGGTTGGTGTGATGTGCACGATCGGTCCGCGCCGATTTACCGGCCTGTTGGCGGATTTCAACAGGCGCCAGCAAGGCATCCAACTGCAGCTTGTCGAGGGCGTGCCGGCATCCCTGTCGCAGCTGCTGGAAGCGGGCGAGATCGATGTCGCCATCATGGCGTCCAGCAACAGTTTTCCCGAGAGGTTCGATGTCACGCCGCTCTATCGCGAGCGGTTCGTCCTGGCATTCCCCAATGGCCATCGGCTGGCTCGTAACGACAATGTCGCCATCTCGGAGCTCGACGGCGAGAACTATCTCAGACGCCTGAACTGCGAATATCGAGACTATCTTGCGGGCCTTTGCAATGAACGCGGTGTGAAGCTCAGGATCTCCTACGCCAGCGAACGCGAAGACTGGATTCAGAACATGGTCTCCGGTGGGCTGGGCATCTGCTTCATCCCCGAATTCAGCGCCGTCATCCCCGGCTTGCAGGTCAGGCCCGTTATCGATCCGGAAGTTTGGCGGGAGGTATCGCTTGTCGTTGTGGCCGGGCGCCGGTTCTCGCCGGCCACATCAACTTTCGTCAACAGCGTCAAGGCGCATAGCTGGCCGGAAAGCGGGATCGATCTGTCTGTAAGGAAAACGGCTGCATAGCAAACCGAAGAAAAGAGCCGAGGCCACGCCTTATGTTGTGGCACGCACTCTCGCGCCGGTATGATGATCCACGATAGTTTTCAGGTATCGATTTAAGAGCCAGTCAGCATTTCTCTTTCGACGAGGCTCCGGTCACTCTCCTCGTCATGCCCCGCCTCCCGCGATTGGGCACCGACAAAGGAGAAATACGAGATGGCTACCAAGAAACTCAATCTTGCGTTCGCTCTGGGCATGCTGGCCGCGACCGCTGCATTTTCGGCGGCTCCGGCTTTTGCAGGCGAGTGCCCTGCCGGGCAGGCCGCCACCACCGACATCCAGGAACATCCCAGCAAGCCGGTCGGCGTCACCGACACGGTGCTTTCCGCAATCGATTTGAGCAGCAAGGGTGAGGCTTGGAAAGGCAACATGCTGCGCCTTCGCAAGCTCGTCGTTCAGCCCGGCGGCGTCGTGCCGTGGCATGAGCACAATGTCCGCCCCGCCAACATTATCGTCGTCGAAGGCTCCATCACTGAATACGCCAGCACCTGCAAGGTCGGCATCGAACATCCGGCCGGCGACGTGACGGCCGAGTTCGGCCAGCTCGCCCACTGGTGGAAGAACAACGGCAAGGTTCCGGCCGTGCTCTATTCGGCCGACGTGCTGCCGCCTGCGATGCACGACGATCACATGATGTGAGCCGCCCGCAGCGGTGAAGTGATCCCGACATCGGAAGCCAAAGGTCCATCCTCGGGCGATTGCCCGAGGACATGGCGACGGAGCCTGTCATGACGACGAGTGAACGGACGGAACCGACAAAGGTTCGCACTTTTGCGGCAGACAGCTGGCGCTTCGGCCTGATCGCGCTGATCGCGTTCCTGACGCTCGTTGACCTGTTCGCCACCCAGGCCATCCTGCCTTCGCTGGTGGTGAAATTCGGCGTCAGCCGCGCCACCATGGGCTTCGCCGTGAATGCCAGCACGTTCGGCATGGCGGTGGCCGGGATCGCCGTCGCGCTTTTTGGGCGCGGCATTGATCGCCGCAACGGCATCTGGATCAGCCTGGCCATCCTGGCGATCCCGACGACGCTGCTGTCGCAGACGGACAATATCGTTGTTTTCGCCTTGCTGCGCGTGGCGCAGGGCCTCTGCATGTCGACAGCCTTCACGCTGACGATGGCCTATCTGGCCGAGCATTTTTCAGCGCGGCAGACGACGAGCGCGCTTGCAGCCTATGTGACAGGCAACGTGGCCAGCAACTTTTTCGGCCGGTTGATGTCGGCGGCGGTGGCCGACACGTTCGGCATCTCCACCAACTTCCTGACCTTCGCCGCGCTTAATCTGCTCGGCGCCGCTCTTGTCTGGTTCACGTTGCAGAAGACCTCGGCAATGATGCGCGCCGACCTGGACGGCGAGCCTGCCCGCGCCGCCTGGAAGGCCCCGTTGCGGAATGTGGAGCTGCGCGCTTGTTTCGCGATCGGCTTCCTGATCCTGTTCGTCTTTATCGGCACGTTCACCTACGTGAATTTCCAGCTCGTCGCGGTGCCGCTTTCGCTCACGCCGATGGCCCTGGGCGCTGTCTATTTCGTCTTCCTGCCATCGATGCTGACGACTCCGCTCGCCGGCCGAGTCGCAGCGAGCCTTGGCCCCAGGGGAGGGATCGGAGCGACGCTTGCGCTGGCAATCATCGGTTTGCTTCTGCTGCTCGCACCCAGCCTTCCGATCGTCCTGGTAGGGATGGCGCTCATTGCCGTCGGCACCTTCCTGGCTCAGGCGATAGCCACGGGACATGTCAGCCGGACCGCGTCGCGCGATCGCGCCGCCGCGAGCGGCATCTACTTGGCGTCATACTACGGCGGCGGGCTCGCCGGCAGCTTCCTCATCGGACAGATCTACGACCGTGTCGGCTGGACTGCATGCGTCGCCGTGCTGGCCGCGGTTCTCGCCGGTGCGATCGCGATCGCGCGCGTGCTGCGAACGCCCAAGGGCTGAGACCTGAAATCGAAACCTAGTTATCCAACCAAGGAGACCGACATGACCAAGCAACTCAAGACTCTGCTTGCAGGCGCCGCCATGCTGATGGCCGTTGCCCTGCCGGCCGCCGCTTCGGACGGCGTCGTCACCGTGAAGAGCGACTATTCCGTCGCCGAAACCGTCGCCCGCATCAAGAAGGATGTGCTCAAGAAAGGCATCAAGTTCTTCGGCGTCATCGACCAGGCTCAGCTTGGCAAGAATGCGGGCAACGACGTAAGGCCTTCGCGGCTCGTCATGTTCGGCAATCCAGCGCTCGGCACGACCTTCATCACATCCAACCCCGAGGCCGGGCTCGACTGGCCCGTCCGCGTGCTGGTCTACCAGACCGCCGACGGTTCGGTTTACGCCGCTTACAGCGATTTCGACTGGATCGCCAAGCGGCACGGCATCACGGATCGCCCCGCGCAGTTCAAGATGGCGACCGAAGTCATCCAGTCGGTCACCTCAACCGTCAAGAAGAACTGAGGGAGGCTTCTAGCCGCAGATGCCTCGCTCGAACGGCGACGCATGCGGCCTGCGAACTCATTCGGCGGCGGACAACGCCTTAACCCGCTCGCCGAACCATTTCTTCTGCGTGGCTTCCCGCACCAATGCGCCGACCGCGGGCGAATGCCTGCGGCCGCGCACCGTGACGAGATTGACCTCGCGCCAGAACTCCGGCTCGGTGATCGGCAGAGGCACCACGCCGGGATGCTTCGCGGTATGTTCGGGCATGAACCCGAAACCGAGCCCGGCAGCGATCATCGCCAATGTCCAGTCGTCGCGATCGCTCCAGTAAACCGGGCTGACCGTGACGCCTTGCTCGGCAAGGATGGCATCCGCGTAACCCGCGAACTCGCAATTGTTGCGGTGGATGTAGCTTTCGTTGCTCATATCCTTCACCCGCACAACGCGTTGGTTGGCAAGGCGATGGGCAACATGCACAGCCATCACCATCTGCTCCTGGAACAGCGGCAGGGAATGCACTTCTTCGTCGGCAACATCTGAAGGCAAGGCATAGATGGCAGCCTCCAGCTCGCCCTCGAGCAGCCTTCGCCTGAGGCTCACCGCGTCCGCATCGCAAAGATGCAACTCGACGCCAGGGTGGTGCGCGCGCACAGCCGCGATGAGTTCGATGATCTCGTCCGGAGCGATCGTGCTCATGATGCCGACCTTGAGCGGCATCTTCTTCAGCGTCACATATTGCTCGGCAATCTGCTTTGCCTGGCGCGAGTTCTCGAAGACGCCTTCGAGATAGGTCTCCACCATGCGGCCGAGCTCGGTAAGGTGAGTGAAACGGCGCTCGCGGTGGAAAAGCGGCCCGCCGAATTCATCCTCCAAAAGCTTGATGGCGCGCGACAGCGCCGGCTGCGTGACGTTGCACTGCTCGGCCGCTCTGGTGAAATTCAACTCCTTGGCGACGGCCAAGAAGTATCGGACCTGGCTGATCTCCACTGCACGCTCCCCTCACTGGACGCGCATACGGCATCGCCCGCGTTGCCACGCAATCTTACTAGCTGCCCTTACGTCAAACAACCCGACCGGGTCGATCGACATCCAGGGCTTGAAGCCAACGATCTGACCGTCAGCTATCGAATCCATGTCTCAACGGCATTTCCGCAGCTTGCGGCGGTTCACCATACTCATCGTCAGATCCAGAGCAGCCCGCGCGCCATCGCTCGGTAGCGGCGCAATCAGAAGGACAAGACGATGTTCAAAGGCAAGACAGCGCTCATCACCGGTTCGACCAGCGGCATCGGGCAAGGTATTGCCGAAGCCTTCGCGGCGAAAGGCTGCAACATCGTTCTGAACGGCTTTGGCGACGCCGCCGAGATCGAACGCCTTCGGGCAAAGCTCGCCGCCGATCATCGGGTCGCCGTCCGATACGACAATGCCGACATGAGCAAGGGCGACGCGATCACCTCAATGATGGACAAGGCCATCGCCGAGTTCGGCGCCATTGACATATTGGTCAACAATGCCGGCATCCAGCATGTCGCGCCGATCGACGACTTCCCGATCGAGAAATGGGAAGCGGTCGTGGCGATCGATCTCATGTCTTCGTTCTATACGATCCGGCGCGCGCTGCAGGCGATGAAGGCGCGCAAATGGGGTCGCATCATCAACGTGGCCTCCGCGCACGCGCTCGTCGCTTCTCCCTACAAGTCAGCCTATGTCGCGGCCAAGCACGGCGTCGCCGGCCTGACCAAGACCGTCGCGCTGGAGGTTGCCGAACAAGGCATCACGGTCAACGCCGTTTGCCCCGGATACGTGCTCACCCCGCTTGTCGAGAAGCAGATACCCGACACGGCGAAGGCCCGCGGGATCACCGAGCAGCAGGTGATCAACGATGTCCTATTGGCCGCACAGCCCACCAAGCAGTTCGTCACCGTCGAGCAGGTTGCCGCGCTGTGTCTGTTCCTGGCGTCGGACGAGGCGGCCTCGATCACCGGCGCCGTGATGCCGATCGAAGGCGGTTGGACCGCTCACTAGACCTGCACGAGGAGCGAAGGCCATGAACAAGATCACGCAAAACCTATCCGCCACGCAGGCAGAACCGGCGACTGGACATCAGGGCGATGTCAAACGTCAGACCGTCCTTGTCCTTCAGGGCGGCGGCGCGCTCGGCGCCTATCAGGCCGGAGTCTATCAGGCGCTGGTCGAGGGCGGCATCGAACCGGACTGGGTCATAGGCACGTCCATCGGCGCCATCAACGCCGCGCTGATTGCCGGGAACAAGCCCGGCGATCGCCTGCCCAGGCTTCAGGAATTCTGGGACAGCGTCAGCCGCAGCAGTCCATTCGACGAATTTTTCCGGATGATGGTCCCGAGCAACATCTTTGCCAATATGGGCACGGTGATGCGCGGCATCCCGGGATTCTTCGAACCGAACCCAAGCGCCATGTTTGGAGTGAACCGCGAGGTCGGTGTCGAGAATGCCTCCTACTACACGACGGATCCGCTCAAAAGGACCCTGAACAACCTGGTCGACTTCGACTACCTCAACGGTCGCCACACGCGGCTGACGGTCGGGGCGGTCAACGTCAATACCAGCGAACTCAAATACTTCGATACGCGCGAGATGATCCTGTCGGCGGCGCACATCATGGCGTCCGGCGCCTTGCCACCGGCGTTTCCGGCGGTCTGCATCGACGGCGAGCCCTATTGGGACGGCGGCATCTATTCAAACACGCCGATCGAGGTGGTGCTCGATGCGCGACCCAGGCGAGACGCGCTGATCTTCGCGGTCAACATGTGGCAGCCCCGCGCAACCGAGCCGAAATCGATCTGGCAGGTCATGGGCCGGCAAAAGGATCTTCAATACGCCAGCCGCGGCCGGAGCCACGTTGCACGGCAGGAGCAACTGCATCGGTTGCGGCATGTGGTGCGCGAAATGGGAAAGCTGGTTCCCGAGGAGCGTCGCGAGGATCCGATGTTCAAGGAATTCGCCTCCTATGGCTGCCCTTCGGTCATGCACCTCGTCCGCCTGCTTTCGCCGCGACTGGACGGCGAGGACCACACCAAGGACATCGACTTCACCCGCTCGGGCATTCGCACCCGCTGGCAGGCCGGATACGAGCATGGGCAGCGCGTCCTCACCGACAAGCCCTGGGAATGCGAGATCGACATGCTTCAGGGCATCGTGATCCACGAATCCCAAGAGTGAAATGCGACGCGCCGAGGAAGACACGGAGACCACCGATGCAGATCATCACCCCCGGCATGCGGTTGATTCCGGAAGCCGTGCTCGCCAACAATGCTGCGCTCTTCCGCACGATCCCGGAGACTCCCTCGCACGCTGACAAGTCGCTGCATCGCGTGGTCATTGTGGGCGGCGGCGCGGGCGGCTTGGAACTGGCGACACGCCTCGGCCGCAAGTTCGGCAACCGGCGGCTTTCCGTTACGCTTGTCGACCGAAACCGCACCCATATCTGGAAACCGCTTTTGCATGAGGTGGCATCCGGAGCCTTGAGTGCGTCGCACGACGCGGTTGAATACATCGCCCATGCCAGCCGCCATCGCTACCGATACCGCATTGGCGAGGTCGTCGGCATCGATCGTGCCAAGCGCCAGGTCTTCGTCGCCCCCAGTTTCGACGATGATGGCCGCCAGATCATCCCGCCACGTGTCCTGGGTTACGACACGCTGGTCATGGCCGTAGGCAGCGTCAGCAATGATTTCGGCACACCAGGCGCCGCGCGCCACGCCATCTCGCTTGACACCGCCGAGCAGGCCGCCCGGTTCAACAAGCGGATGATCGACGCATGCCTGCGCGCCAACGCGCAATATGAGCAGCTGTCGCCGGGCCAACTCCATTGCGTCATCGTGGGCGCCGGCGCAACTGGTGTCGAACTGGCGGCGGAACTGCACAAGTCGATGCGCGAGATTGCCTCGCATAATCTCGACAACATCGATTTCGAAAGGCTGATCCGCATCACCATCGTCGAAGCAGGACCCCGGATCCTGCCAGCGCTGCCGGAGCAGATGGCAAGCGCAACGGCACGCTTGCTGATCAAGTTGGGCGTCCAGATACGATGCGGGATCAGGGTCACCGAAGTGACCGAAGACGGCATCCGGCTGGGCGACAAGCTTTTCGTGCCGGCCGAATTGGTCGTCTGGGCAGCCGGCATCAAGGCGCCGGAATTCCTGAGAAGTCTCGATGGTCTCGAAACCGACCGCATCAACCGCCTGATCGTCGACGAAACCTTGCGCACGGCCGGAGACGAGAATGTGTTCGCGATCGGCGACTGCGCGAACTGCCTGCTGCCGGGCGAAGAGAACGCCCTGCCGCCGCGAGCCCAGACGGCCCATCAGCAGGCAGACCACATGGCCAAGGTGATCGCGGCGCGTCTCGCAGGGCAAGCCGCGCCAGCGTATCGCTACCGCGACTACGGCTCGCTGGTTTCACTCGCCGACTACGGTGCGTTCGGCAGCTTGATCGGCGGACTGAAGATCGAAGGTCTTGTTGCGAGGCTCGTCTATCGCTCGCTGCACAAGATGCATCTCAAGGCGGTTCACGGCCTCGCCAAGACAACGCTTGCTTCGATCGGCGAGATGATCGTCAGGCGCGCCAGACCGCGGATCAAGCTTCACTGAGGCTGGCGGAGGCGGTGCGATGGAAAAGTATGATGTCGTGATCCTGGGCGGCGGCAATGCCGGCATGGGCGTCACGGTAGCGACGCGCGCCGCCGGACTCTCCGTCGCCATGGTAGAGGCTCGCGATCTCGGCGGCACCTGTCCCAATCGCGGATGCACGCCGAAGAAGGTGCTGGTTGCGGCGGCCCACGCGCTCGACGAGATCGGAAGAGCCGGCAATCATGCAATCGAAATCGAACCGCCGAGGCTCGATTGGCGAGCCTTGATCGAGCGGGAGAAAAATATCATCAGGGAAATTCCATCCCGCCTATCCGGATTGATGGCCAAGCGGGGTGTCGATGTCATCCAAGGAGAGGCCGCATTCATTTCTAGCAATGCCGTCCGCGTCGGCATCCGAGAGATCGAGGCCAGAAACATCGTCATCGCCACCGGCTCGAAGCCGCGCCCGCTGTCGATCCCGGGGGCAGAATTTCTGACCACATCCGACGATGTGCTGAGCGATCCTGCGTTGCCTCGCGCCGTTGTGTTCATTGGCGGCGGCGTTATTGCCTTCGAGCTGGGTCACGTCTATGCGCGCGCCGGCGTCGAGGTCACCATCCTCGAGGCGCTGCCGCAGCTCCTCGGAGGCTTGGACGAGGATGCCGTTGCCCAAATCCGTGCCGAGAGCGAGCGGCTTGGCCTTAGGATCCATACCAAGGCCTGGGTCAAGAAGATCGAAAAGACCGACGGGCGGCTGCGGGTGAGCTTCGCGAAAGATGGCGCCGAATGCTCGGTCAACGCGGATCGGGCCGTCAATTGCGCGGGGCGCGTGGCCAATGTCGGGGGGCTCGATCTTGGGGCGGGTGTCATCGTGCATCGCGAAGGCCGCATCGAGATCGACGAGCATCTACGCTCGCGTTCCAATCCAGACGTCTATGTCTGCGGCGATGCCGTGTGGAACTCTCCGCAGCTTTCGCCGGTGGCGACCTATGAAGGCGGGATCGTCGGCCGCAACATCGTCGACGGCGCGAAGCATCGGCCCGACTACAGTCACATACCCACGTCTCTCTACAGCATTCCGGCCGTGGCCACCGTCGGTTTGACCGAGGCCCAGGCGAGAGAGCGCGGCTTCGTCGTCAACGTCCACCTGAACGATATGCATGGCTGGCTTTCCGCCAAGACTTTCGCGGAGCCGGTCGCATGGTCGAAGATCATAGTCGAGGAAACGACAGGCAGGATCCTCGGAGCCCACCTAGTCGGCCATGCCGGCGAAGAACTGATCCACATCTTTGCGCTCGCGATGAAGCATGGCATCGCGGCGCGAGAGCTGTCCGAAATGGTCTGCGCTTTCCCGACTTTTGCAGCGGATATCAGGAACATGGTGTAACGCGTCGGCCCGGGCCAGCGAAGTAGAGCGGAGGCTTGGCATGTGTCGATGCACGCAGGGCATCAAAACCATGCAAGAAAAACATGGCGATTGCCGAGGGGTTGCGGTGGTAGGCTATGCGGGACGTGTGAAAGTGCAGACATGGCCGCCGACGACCAGGCAATGACATTCGAGCAGTCCGTCCAGGCAGCCATCGAACTTGATGCGCCCCTCAATGAACGGCTGGCAGTAGTTGCCGCGGCGGTTCGCCGCCTAAACTCGGAATTCGCCGACGCGGTCGAGCGACTGGTGGCCCGCCTTGAGAAGCAGGGCGCCGGCACGATGGCGCCGGCTCCCGGCGAAGCCATGCCTGGTTTCCTGTTGCCTGATGATCAGGGCAGGCTCGTCAGCCTCGCCGAAACCCTGGCCAACGGGCCAGCCGTCATCACCTTCCAGCGCGGTCACTGGTGTCCTTATTGCCGCTTGAATGCCATCGGGATTGTCGAGGTGCACCGCGAGATCGCGGAGCTGGGAGGGCAGGTGGTTGCGATCATGCCGGAGCGTCGCAAATTCGCAAAGGCCATGAAGGCTCTGGTCGGCGCACAGTTCCCATTCCTGATCGACATGGACAATGGATACGCGCTGTCGCTCAACCTCGCGATCTGGGTTGGCGCCGAAATGGAAAGGCTCATGGGCCTGGGGCTCGACATCCCCAACTATCAGGGCAACAGCAGCTGGTTTATGCCCATCCCAGCCACCTTCATCGTCGGAACGGACGGGATCATCAGGGATCGCTTTGTCGATCCGGACTACCGCCGTCGCATGGATATTGACGACCTGATCGCGGCGCTCAGGCGGGCTCGCTGACGCCGAAGGACGACCAGTCGGCGGCCCTCAAAAGGTTGAGCAGGGTTGTCGCGACAGGCGAGCGATGCCTGCCGGCAACCGCATAAACCGAAACGATCCGCGAGACGTCCAGATCGCGAAGTTTGAGCCGGCGGGTGGTCGGGGATCGCGGTGCCGTAAGCGTGACAAAGCCCACTCCGGCATTGGCCTCGAGCAGTGCGAGCAGATCCTGGTCCGTCTCGACTTCATGCGCGGTCCGGGGGGTATACCCCTTGGCGGAAAGGCAGCGCGCGAGTTCCTCGCTCGTCTCCCAATCGATCCGACTGAGCACAGGTTCGGCAGCAAGCTGCGCTAGCGCGACATCTGCCTCGTTTCGCCGGGCGAGCGGATGATCCGAATTGACGGCGAGCTCGATGCCTTCCTGAAACAGCGGCCATGTATCCAGGCGATCCCAGGCCTGTCCGAGCGGACCGGCAATCGCAAGCTCCACTTCACCGCCCTTCAGCGCCTCAATCACTGCAGCCGGCGAGCCACGGTGAATCTTGAGATGCGCACCCGGGTAGGCTCGGAAAAGCTCCGTGAAGGGCGAAACCAGCAACGCTATGTTGATGCTGTTGGATATCGTGACGTTGAGGGGTGCCACGTCACTGCTTTGCACAGCCTTGGCCAGTGACTTGGCGGAAGTGGCCGCATCATAGCACTGTTGCAGCAACGGCAGCATGCGGCGCCCGAGTTCCGTAAGATGCGAATGCTGACGCTCGCGCCGAAGAAGCTCTCCCCCTAACTCCTCTTCAAGCGTCTTGATCGCGCGCGTAAGGGCCGGCTGAGTGACGTTGCACTCCTCGGCCGCCCTGGTGAAATTCAACGTGTTAGACAGGGCCAAAAAATAGCGGACCTGCTGCATCTCCATGGAACTTCGCCCCCTCAGCGAAATGGTTTATCAGCGATGGCGCCTGTTCGTAAGCTAGCGCAATACAGCGCTTTCGGCAAAGTGCAGCCAGCTTGACGTCCGCTTTCACCATGTCGGCCCTGAAAACTGTCGGTCTGCTTGCGGCCCCAAGTCGGCCGTCTGTCCCGCCAGTCCATTGCGTACGAAAGGTGGCAGCAGAGTCCCGATTCGAGTGGAGCCGTTGCGATCCGATAGCGCGCGCCATATCACGGTCTACCCGTGCCTTGCGATGTCATTTATTGGCGCGGCCCAAAACCTCTATACGGTCGTAGAGGCACGATGGATACTGTTTCCTGCATCCCGCTTTGGAACAACGGAAGGGCATTGAGCACCGAGCGAACGTCTTCCATGGTCTCTGCCTCCATGAGAAGGCAGGCACCTCCCATATCGGCGCGATTCCAGATTTGTCGCACGGCGCCTGCTATGTACAGCTGCCGAACGCCTTCAGCTTCGGCTTCCAGTCTCTCTGGCGTGTAATGCGCGTCGCCGAAGTGTTCTGTTCGCCGGCGTGTCAAGACCATGTATTGCATGAATGTCGTCTCCTGTTGGGGTGGAGCCCTTCTTGATTCGTTGCAAGGGCTCGAATGTTTCAGCATTGCCATCTTTCTCTTCACCTGCGGAATACGTCTCACGATCCGTGCAAAAGACAGTTGACGGTGCGCCTACCTTTGGATCTGCCGACGGTTGAACGAGAGCCGCCATGCTGGCGCTTCTATCTGTCATCGGCCGGGACGAGGCGCAGGTGAACTTGTCCTCCAGGGCGGTCGACAATGGCTACGCGCGAAAGGCCGATATCTTGAAGCTGGGTGTCCGTAAGTTCCATCAGCGCGCGATGGCTGCGCCGTCTTTCCAGTATCTCCTTGAGCCAGCTGACGATTGCCGCAAGGCGCGTTAGCCACATTCGCAGAGATTGGACTTTACATCGCGGGGAAGTGTTTGCACTCGGCACGACATCCCGGATTGGCCGAGCTTCTCCTGCCTTCGTTTCGGTTCGCCGCAGTGGGTTGCTCGTTCGTGCGGGCCTGAAGGCGACTACGTTGGCGCTTGCATCCATGACATTTCTCCTTTCCGCCACGAGCCAATGATGTCAAAAACGACGGACGATCCCGCCGCTTTGAAGTTTCGAAACCCAACACTGGCGGTCAGTGGTTGCCGAAAAGATCCCGACGCCGCTCGGCCGCTTGGTCCTGGCCGGTGGCTGGGCTATCGCCTGAATTGAGCAGTTCGTAGCCCACGCTGTGACGTATCGAGGAGGTATGGGCGTTATCGACCTGCCGCTCGGCGATCGCGTTGATATCAGAACGGCCGACATTCGGGTTTTCGGCGAATGCGCTGCTGCTGACGGCTAAAAGCGCGGCGGTGTAAACAGCGATCTTTTTCATGGAAGGCTCCTAACATTGAGTTTCTGGTCTTGCCTCACGAACAGGTTCTCGCCCGTTCGCCAGGAAGAATGGATCTTCGGATGGCTCGTGATAACCGTCCAAGATTGGGAAACATCATCCGCCGTGAGCGGATAATGTGCTTACGGACAGTCGCGCTGATTCAAAATCGGTCCAGGATGCTATTGCCCGAGGCGACGTCTCTTGGTGCCGACCGGCTTTGTCAGATGCTCTAGGAGATCCCGCGCAGGCGCCGTCAATTCCTCTTCATTGCGCACACAGACTGACAGACGCCGTCTAGCCCATTCGTCGGAAAGGGGAACGAACGCGATGCCTGCCGGCTTAGCGCAGCGGCGCTGCTGTTTCGGGCACGATGCCGAGACCAACGCCAGCCGCCGCCATCTGGCAGATGCCTTCGAAGGTGCGCATGCGCACCCGCGTCTTCAGCCTAACGCCTATCCTTGCCGCTTGGGCATGGATGTGATCCTGCAGCGCACCACCCGCCAAGCCAACAAAGTGCTGATCGACGATATCGGCGAAGGCGACGCGCGTCTGCGCTGCCAAAGTGTGATCGCGCCAGAGCACTACTACCAGGCGGTCAATGGCGAAGGGACGCAGTTGCAGGTTGGCGGTGTCGACCGCGGACGAAAGGATGCCGATCTCGACCAGCCCAGCCGCGACGGCCTCACGATCTCGAAGCTCTGTCGTTCCTTAAGTTCGATATCGATTGATGGGTGCGCGGCCATCCATGATGCCAGCCGTTCCGGCAGAAATTCGGTGAAGGTGGCGGTGTTCACGCAAAGCCGGATGGTCGAACGCAAGGCGCTAGCGTGCTTGCCGAGTTCGCCGCGCATCTGCGCCATCTGACGCTGAATAAGGCGGGCGTGATGTGCCAGCACTTCACCGGCTGGCGTCAGCAACACGCCGCGGCGTCCGCGCTCAAGCAGCTTGACCCCGCCGCCGGCTTCCATGTCACGCAGACGCTCGCTGGCCGCGGACAGCGAGAGCCCGACGTCCGCTGCGCCTTGAGTAATGTTGGCCGCGTCCACGACGGCCAGGAACAGGCGAAGGTCTGTCAGATCGAAACGCACGGGTGGGAAGGTATCCGATAGCCAGCCTTCGGACCAGCCGAAGCCTGACAGCGGATCATCCGCATTGTGTCTGTCGCCAAATGCTTTACGCCAACGCCATGGACCACTCCACGTTGCTCATTGTCGCGGCAACCGCGACCTTCTTCCTCGCCGGCATCGTAAAGGGTGTCACCGGCATGGGACTACCTACGGTTTCCATGGCGGTGCTCGGTTCGCTAACGTCGCCGCTGAGTGCGGCCAACCTGCTGATCGCTCCTTCGTTCGTGACCAATGTCTGGCAGCTTCTGGCGGGCCGAAGCATCGGTGTCCTTTCACGCAGGCTCTGGCCGATGATGCTGGCGGTGGTCGCAGGAACGATTGCTGGATCATCATTGCTAGCCGGCGGCAGCGCCGCCGTCACGACGAGCGCGCTGGGGGCAGCCCTTGTGCTCTACACCGGTTACACCCTCGTCTCTCGTCAGCTTCGCGTGCCGGCGAGGCTGGAACCCTGGCTTTCGCCTGTCATCGGCGTCGCGACCGGCGTGGTTACCGGAGGCACCGGTGTCCTGGTCATCCCCGCGGTGCCCTACCTTCACGCGCTCGATCTCGATAAGGACGATCTCGTGCAGGCGCTTGGCCTTTCCTTCACCATTTCCACTATTGCCCTAGCGGCCGGCCTTGCATGGCGGGGTGCCCTCCGGATCGACGAATTTGTTGCATCTGGGCTTGCCATCATTCCGGCGCTAGCCGGCATGTGGGTCGGTCAGATGATCAGAAAACGCATCAGCGCCCAAATCTTCCGGCGCTGGTTCCTGATCCTTCTCTTTCTCCTCGGCACGGAAATGCTGGCGAGACCCTTCCTATGAAATTCCTGTCAATCGCACACGCCTCAGTACTTCATCTCCATCCATCTGCGGTGATCCGCAAAGCGCTCGGCCAGGAGGTCGATGAAGCTTCTGACCTTGGCCGACACATGGTGACGATGCGGATAGATCGCGTTGATCGCGAACTCGACCCCTGAATAGTTCTCCAGCACTCGGATGAGGCGCCCTGAACCAAGGTCGTCGGCCACGATAAAAGGTGGCGGTATGAACAGACCGCGACCGTCGATGGCGAGACGCCTGAGCGTTTCCTGGCTGTTGGTGATCAGGTTGCCACTGATCCGGACAGACGCAGGCTCGCCGTCCGGACCTTCGAAACGCCACTCGTCACCGAAAGGGTACGAGGCATGGCGCATGCAGTTGTAACGCACAAGGTCACAGGGACGAAGCGGCGTCCCATGACGTTCGAAATAGGCAGGCGAGCCGCAGACGATGTTGCGCCACGATGTCAGTCGCCGCACGATCAGGCTTGAATCAGGAAGTGGCAACGAACGCATGGCTAGGTCGAACCCTTCCTCCACCATGTCGACCATCCTTTCGCTGACGGTCAGATCGACCGAAACGGTCGGATAAAGATCCACGAACTCTGAAATAACCGGGGCCAGGAAACGGACCACGCTCATGCTCGAGTGAAGGCGAAGCTTGCCTTGTGGCGTTGCCTGGAGCGCCCTGGCGATGCGGTCCGCCTCGTCGAGGTCGGCGAGGATCTGCGAGGAACGCTGGTAGTAAGCTTGGCCGATCTCGGTCAGACTTACCTTGCGGGTCGTGCGATTGAGAAGTCGAACGTCTAGCCTGTCTTCCAGCGCCTGGACGTGGTTGCTGACCATCGTCGTCGACATGTTGAGGCGTCGGGCCGCCGCGGAAAATCCGCCGCATTCCACAACACGGCCAAACACAATCAAGCTTGTGAGTCTGTCCATCGCACCGATTGTCCCTTGTCAATGGATGATCCTTCCATTCGGCCGCCGATTATCACATCTATCGTGTTAGCGCATACTCCTCTGGTGAACCGGCCATGCTCCCGCCAAAAGGAGATCGCGATGAACGTCACCGTCAATCCAGCCATCCTGGAGCATCCGATCGAGGCAGGGGAAGTGCCGCGATCACGGCTGCAGATCATCAAGCGAATTACAATAGGGATGGGCCTGGTGGCTGGCCTCACCGCCGCGGTATCCTATGGCTATGACTACTGGACGGTTGGCCAGTACCTCGAATCGACCGACGATGCTTATCTCAAGGCCGACTATACGATTGTGGCGCCGAAGACCTCTGGCTATATCGCCGAGGTGCTCGTGGAGGACAACACGCGCGTCAGGGCAGGGCAGGTCCTCGCCCGCATCGACGATCGCGATGCCAGGGCCTTGCTAGACCAGGCGCAAGCCAACGTCGAAGCAGCGGAGGCAGCGCTGCGCAATCTGGACGCTCAAATCGCCCTGCAGAATTCGGTGATAGAACAGCAAAGGGCGAATGTCGCCGCGACGCAAGCGAAGCTCACTTTCGCGCGACAGGAGAACGATCGGTACAAGACCTTGCTGAGCAGCGGGTATGGCACCAGCCAGAGGGCACAGGAGGCTGTGGCTGCACTGGGCGAGAACGAAGCCCAGTTGCAGCGCGACCGCGCCGCGCTGGCTGCGGCAGGCAAGACGATCGACGTGCTCGCGAGCGAACGTGGTAAGGCCCACGCACAAGCGGACCGCAGCCGCGCAGCGCTGCGCCAGGCGCAGCTCAACCTCTCCTACACCGTGATCACCGCGCCGGTCGACGGCACAGTCGGGGCTCGCTCGCTTCGCGTGGGCCAGTACGTGCAGGCCGGAACCCAACTCATGGCTGTGGTTCCACTGGATGCGGTCTATGTCGTGGCGAATTTCAAAGAGACACAACTCGCCCATGTGCGCAGCGGACAGCCGGTCGAACTCGCAGTCGACGGCTTCCCCGGTGTGGCGCTCAGGGGGAAAGTCGACAGCCTGTCGCCGGCAAGCGGGCTGGAATTCGCCCTGCTGCCCCCCGATAACGCCACCGGCAACTTCACCAAGATAGTCCAACGTATTCCGGTGAAGATCGCGATCGAGGGCGGCGGGCTCGCCGGATTCCTACGGGCCGGCATGTCGGTCGAACCGACTATCGACACGAAATCTGCCTTTCGCGCCGCACAGCGCGAATTGGACGGCGGCCGCCGATCATAGTCAGCCGATGATCGGCATTGCTAAGCGGATCCCCCTCCCGTCCGCTCGCCGGCCGCCGTCCAACATATTCGCCTGTTGGTTCCCCAGCATCAAGGAGTCCGACCGTGCCTGCAACTCTAACCACCCACTCCGCACGCGAAAAGACCCCGAGTCGAGTCCAGCTTGAGGGCCAGTCGGCATCTCTTAAATCTTGGGTCGCGGTCATCGGCTCGACGCTTGGAGCCTTCATGGCGGTACTCAATATCCAGATTGTCAATGCTTCGCTCGCCGACATTCAAGGCGCCATAGGCGCCGGTATCGACGATGGAGGCTGGATATCGACCGCCTATCTCGTCGCGGAAATTGTCGTCATTCCGCTCACCGGATGGCTGTCACGAGTCTGCTCGATCCGTATCTACCTGCTGGCCAACGCGATCTTGTTTCTTGCTTTTTCCGTCGCCTGTGCCTTCGCGCAAAACCTGCAGGAAATGATCGTCCTGCGAGCCTTTCAGGGCTTTTGCGGGGGCGTCCTGATCCCGGTTGCTTTCACCATCACCATAACTCTCCTGCCCAAGGCGAAGCAGCCAATCGGGTTCGCGCTGTTTGCGTTGTCGGCGACCTTTGCTCCGGCGATCGGACCGACGATCGGGGGCTATCTCACCGAGAACTGGGGTTGGCAGTACATCTTCTACGTCAATCTCGTTCCCGGCGCGCTTATGGTCGCCATGCTGTGGGGGGCCCTCGAAAGGACGCCAATGCAACTCTCGCTGCTGCGTCAGGGTGACTGGGCGGGGATCACCACAATGGCGATTGGGCTCGGGGCGTTGCAGACCGTGCTTGAGGAAGGAAACAAGGACGACTGGTTCGGCTCACCTTTCATCGTGCGGCTGTCGCTGATCGCCGCCGTCAGTCTTTCGCTCTTTCTGTGGATCGAGCTGAGAAGCAAAAGGCCCTTGCTCAACCTCAAGCTGCTCGCGCGTTGGAATTTCGGTTTCGCCGTTCTGGCCAGCTTCCTGCTGGGAATAGCGCTTTACGGCGCGGTGTTCATCCTCCCCGTCTACCTTGCCCGTATCCAGGGCTATAATGCCGAGCAGATCGGCATGGTGCTGGCCTGGACGGGTTTACCCCAATTGGTGCTGATCCCTCTGGTGCCCCGGCTGATGCAGCGTTTTGACCTGCGCATGATCGTCGCCATCGGCTTTGCGCTGTTTGCGGCGAGCAACTTCATGAACATCGAGATGACGGCGACCTACGCGTCCGACCAGCTTTTCTGGCCGAACATCGTGAGGGCCTTTGGTCAGGCCCTCGTCATGGTGCCGCTTTCTGCTATCGCTACCGCCGGGATCGAGCAGGAGAATGCAGGCTCCGCCTCAGCGCTCTTCAACATGATCCGAAATCTCGGCGGCGCCGCCGGCATAGCCATGCTCCAGACGTTTCTGACGAAACGCGAGCAATTCCACTCGAACGTGCTGGTTCAGTCGGTGTCGCTGTTCGAGCAAAGCACCCGCGCGCGCATCGACCGTTTGACTGGATATTTCCTAGTCCATGGCATCAGCGATCGCGCCGCCGCGACCCACCAGGCCATCGTCGCCATCGCAAGAGTTGTGCAGAAGCAGGCCTATATCATGGCGTTCAGCGACACGTTCTACCTGCTTGGGGCAGCCCTGGTGGCAGCACTCGGCGCCAGCCTGATGCTTCGGAAACCGGGCAAGATCGAGGCTGGCGGCGGTCACTGAGATGTCGAAAACGGGTTGAGTGCCGACGACCCGGCGACCGGAGGAGGATGAGAATCATGCAACAAGGATTTGACTTCCAGACGGCGGAGAGCGCTTTCGATGCTGTGAATGCGGTCCGGGCCCTGGAAGAGGCGGTCAAGAATTGCGGCTTCGAACAGAGCCTGATCGTGCTGGTGAAGATGCGTGCCTCCCAGATCAACGGCTGTGCCTGGCGCATCCATTCGCACATACGCAACGCCCGCTTTCATGGCCAAACGGAAGAGCGGCTTCGCGTGCTCCACGCCTGGCGTGATCCGGCAATGCCATTCAGCGCGCGCGAACGCGCCGCGCTCGCCTGGACGGAGGCTCTGACCGTGCTGTCCACGACGCACGTGACCGATGCCATCCACCAGCAAGCTCGGGAACAATTCGATCGCGACGAACTCGCCAAGCTGACCTTGCTCGTCGGCACGACCAATCTCTGGGATCGTCTCTCCATCGGCTTCCGATCGGTTCTCCATGCAGCCGGGGAGGCGTGTTCCGACGGCCGCTCAACGGGTTGCACATGCAGCGCCACGATCGTCCCTGTCGATGTGAGATACGCGCAGCGACGGCGAAAACAGCCCGCGTCAAGTCGTACATGAAGATCGGCATGGACCGAATGAGCGATCATTGCCCAACTTTCTCTTCGAATGAAAAAGGAGACCAGCCATGATTTCCAACCCCGAACTACGCCAGCGCGGGCTGGCTTATTTCGAGCGGCTGTTCGGAGCCGGAGCCCGCGAGGCTCTTGTGCGCGACATGGAAGACCTTTGTCCGGACTTCACGGACATGTCTATAGAATGGGCCATTGGCGGCATCACCACCCGCCCCGGTCTCGATTACGTCACCCGTGAACTCGTGGTGATCGCTTCGTGCGTCACACTGGGGCACACCGTCACGCAATTGCGGGCGCATACTCAAGCCGCGCTCAGGGCGGGCGCAACGCGCGAGGAGATCGTCGAAGCGATCCTGCAACTTACTTTCTACGCCGGAGGGGCCGCGGTTCGAAATGCGCTGGTCCACGTGAAGGACATACTCAATGGCGCCGTCGATGATGCGGATGAACCGCAAGCGCTTCGCCCTTAAGCGTTCGCTCCATGGAGGTAATCGGCACCAGCGCTGCGAGAGCGGCGCTGTTGTTTCTCCAACCTGCTGTGCCAGCAAATAGCGAAGAAGAAAGGAGGGAGATAAGAATGCAATTCATAATCCTGACCCGCCGCCGAACCGAGGCTTTCCACGAGAGCGAATACACGCGAAGCGGGCTGAGGCGGAGGCGGAAGCAGTGCGCCGGCTATACATGGACGGCTTGGTCCGTCAGATCTGGCATTGCGGTGTCATCTGCGGCGCATGTCTTCTCACGGAAGCCCCCTCGAGCGTAGACGTGACCGCAGCCTTCAGCGGCTGCCTCTATTTGCGGCAGGGATGCACGAAGCGGTGGCGATCGCACCGTTGCGGCCATATCGGGGCTTCAGCCCAAAGGTTGACCTTGGCGGATCTGGCAGCCCGTTGCAGCAGGATTGATTTGAAGATCAGGGCGATGTCAGAACGGCCGCCCAGCTTATCCGAGGATTAGGCAAGGGGACGCTGTCCTCGGCTTGCCTATCGAGATAGGCGTTGCTATTTTTCGAGAAGGCGCACGAACAGCTAAGGAGGTTGCCTATGTCACCGCGGGACGCCTGATCCGGCGATATCAAGACTTCTGCCTTTCAAAGGGCATCAATTTCACACGTTTTGAATCCGTACAGCCGCACGACGAAACCACGCTTTTCTGCAGCGCTGGAATGCAGCAGTACAAATCGTTCTTCTCGGATCCCTCCTATATTGGAACCGTCGCCAACAGCCAGGCTTGCTTGCGCATGGGCGACCTCGACGAGATCGGAGACGGAACCCACTTTCTCCATTTCACCATGCTCGGCCTTTTCTCCTTCAGGGAGATGACCGTCGGCGAAGCAATAGATTTCTGGCTCGAGTTTCTGGAAACGCTCGGGCTGGTTCCAGATCACGTGACCATTCATCCGGACCGACTAACCGAATGGAGCCCGCTCTATCGCGGGCGCGTGCCGATTATCCCGGATTCGGAATGCACGTGGAGCGATGGCAGTATCAGTGGATACTGCACGGAGTTCCACAAGGGTGCGGTCGAGATCGGAAACATCGTTAATCCGCTCGGGACCTGCATCGACGCCGGCTTCGGCCTTGAGCGCCTCGACGTGATCGTCAACGGCATCCCGGCAGACAACGCACTCACCACGTTGCGCGATACAGCTATGAAAGTGATTGAAAGCGGATATCGACCTGGCAACAAGGAGCAGGGATACGTTCTGCGAAAGCTGCTTCGCCGCATTTGCGTAATGGGCGGCATCCTGGATCACCCTTTCTTTGAGGAAGAGGTCGAACGCCAGAAGCGGCTGCGCGCCAAATACGTGCGGCTTCGCGACCGGTATGCCGACAAGAGTCCGGAATGGTGGTTCGACACGCACGGTATCGATGTCGCAGAAATGCGCCAATTGGATCGCGGGTGAAAAATTGAAAAGAGGCTGCGCGATGATCTACCTTTTGACCCCAAAGGCCACCTTGCCGAGGGGCCGACTCCCAATGGCGTCAAAAACGAATGTGGGGAACGATGGTAGCGGTAGACCGCCACATCGCGAGCCCCACTATCGAGGACGCACTTTTCTGGTATCGGCGACGCTCAGCGTAGAGTGTAAAGGTCGCCGAAGATCGCTCGCAATTAGTGTCGTTTGGCCCGCAGTCTCGCTTGGTTAACTGACCTCACGGCGTGCTCGAATTTTAACCCATCGACAGCCGCCTTCATGAAGCCCTGGGCTTCGTTTGGCAGGCGCCTTAAGGGTAGGCGCAAGTTGTGTTTTGCGTCCGAGCCCCGCCGCCTTCGCGAGGGTGGATCTCTGCGCCGTGTAGTTCGGCGCAACCATTGGTTAATCTGGCTTCATCTCCACTTTTCGCGGTGTTCGTTTGGCGTGAGCCCGTAGTGTAGCCCGAGATGACGTTTCAGCGATTTGAATTTCTTCCCGTCTTCCAGGCAGATGATGTAGTCCGGTGTTACGGACCTTTCTGGATAGCGGCGGGAACCTGTTTTGGTGGCTCAACGCTATTCGGCTTACCAAGTCCTGACAGCGATCCAACGACTAGTCCAAGCATCCCACTAGCTAGTCGCATGTTGGTCTCAGTCGCCGAGACATTCGGGACCCGATTCGGACGGGAAGTCGATGTTCCTGACCCAACGAAAGACCTTGCCGCTGGGCCGCTGGATGCGAAACTCGTGCACCACGGCCTCTCCCTACGAGCTTGCTCGAGGTGAGCTAAGGCGCATCGCGATCATCGGGCAGGATCAACCCGGCCCAGTGCTGCAGTCCGAGTAACAAATGGCTCGTGCCGACCCGATCACCACATGCGGCGTCGCTCTCCCCAGCCGTCCACCCGAAGCGGACCAACTGTTTTCGGCCCCATTTCAGACATTCAGCCCGATCATTCAGCCGATGACCACTTTTGCAGCTCCAAACAGGACGCCGACCACCTCATCATTTAGCAATGCCCTGGCGGACTAAGCGTCTTTGATCGCAACGTTTTGGCGGATCTCAACGTATTCAGGATGATCGTTCGGCGGCGAAATATGAGCCAGGCGGCAATCGAACTTGGCCTCACCACCTCGGCTCTCAGCCATCGGCTTCGCAAGCTTGAAGCACAACTGGGCGTGCGACTGTTGAACCGCACAAGCCGGTCCATCACGCCAAGCGACGCCGGTGCTGCGCTTGCCGCTCCCCTGGAGACAAGCTTCGACGGAATTGCCGATGCGCTCGCTGAGCTTCAGGCCTATTGTGAACAGCCGGTCTCGGCCCATTTCGTCACTGAACGAAGTGACTCACACTGGTGGCACATTTTTGCGTGTCGCCTCGCGACCGAGATCAACGGTCGCAGGCCCTGGTGGAATGAATGCCGGGATTCCTTCGCTCTTTGCTGCCGGAAGCCCAACTGACGCCGTGTAGAAGCGTTGGAGCAGGCTCAGAATGACCATCGGGACTACCGAGATAAATAGCGCCGCCGAGAAGATAAGTTCATAATTTACATCGAACTGCCCTGCGAATTGCGCAATTGCGACTGCTGCTACTTCAAATTGTGGAGCCTGCGCGATCAAAAGCCACCATCCTTGATGGGCCACGCTAGGCCGAAGCCGTTGTCGAATGCCAGCGCTCGATCATCCGCGTTCGCCATTTCAGTCTCTACAACTATCAACTGTTTGCCGCCGTCACCAGCAGACTCTCCTCGCGCAGTCGATCGCACGGCTGCGCTCATTCATTGGCGGGCCCGCGCTACAGAGCGCCGGGATCTGTGCCGCACCGACCCCGCCACATCGGTGATGTGCTGGATCGCGACCTGATCACTGTCTGGAGAAGAGGCGTTGCAATCAACTGTGCGCACTCATAATCAGTGAAGCGTGCCAATCCCGAAAAATTCACCCTATAACGGAGGCTCGGCCAACCGCTGGAAGTGGGACATTGTCAGCCCCCATGAGCAATGTAGCGGCCGGCAAACCAAATCAAAGGGACCGAGAAAATGGCGCTTGCGAGTGTCGCGATGGCTGTCTCGACCGGGCCAAACTGGGCGACCATCAGCAACACGGAAATCATATTGATCAGCGCACGCAAGTTGTTGCCTATGCCCAGACACGCTCGTCGCTTCAGAAGTTCTCCAGGATCCGTGTTCCTCGGGTCGCCTACCCAGTTGTAAATCGGCTGATTGATTATTTTGGAGGCCGCCGAACCGACAAGCCATGCGATTAGTCCTGCGGCGAACCAGCCGTGGTTGATGCCAAAGAGATAGAAGTACAGCACCGCTCCAACAATCGGCAGGGTGCCAACAGTCACCAAGAGCGGCTCCGTAATCGCGCTTCGGATCAGGCGCGTAAGCCAGATTTTGAACTCGGGGGCGCTCATCTGGTTCATCAGCGGCCGAACGACGCGAGCGATGAAAACCAGCGCACCGGCGCTTAGGGCGTTGACGGTCAGGATGATTACTTCTGCTGCGGTCTCGTTCATCGCCGAACTCCGATCTAAAGGCGGTCTGGTATATTCCCGCTTGAGGTGCCTAGCTGAAGGTCCCTACTGCGCGGAGACCACGGCAGCGCGCTCGTTCTCCTAGCCTTTCAGGGCAGCCTCGACCGCAGCAGGGAGTCCTTCGGCTACGCTGGGGGTAGCCGGTATCCAACCAGTGGCAGCCTTGAGCTTGCCATTGCTGACTCTTGTTGATCGGATCAGGGCTTCGCCAACAATACCCATCAATCGAGCTGTCCATGCAGGAAGCATGCGCGGGGGCTTCACCCGCAATGTTTTCGCGACTACCGCGAAAAACTCGTCCCGCGTGACGGGGTGGTCATCTGACACATTGTATGCGCCCGACGGTGCTTCCAGGGAGGCAACGACTGCACGGGCGGCATCATCATGTGAAATCGACGAGATATAGCTGTCGCGAGCACCAGGCAGCGGCGCCCATCCCGCGCGGACTGAACGTGCCATCATCTTCGTCTGGTCGGCATCCGGGCCGTAGAACGCAGCAAAACGCAAAGCAACGCCTCGACCGGCTCCGGCTGCGAAGTTCGCGACGGACGCCTCGGCATCGAGCACACTTCTGGCATTAGCTGGTGGCTGTAACGGAACCGATTCGTCTATCCAACTGGCACCTGATGATGGATATGCAAGTGCGACCGATTCCTGGATCAGCACGTTGACACCGGCAGCGGCAGCGGCATCCGCGACAGTGCGAGAGCCGACACTTCGAATGCGGTCATTCTGTTTCCATCCAGAGCGAAACATCATTGAAAACATGGAAGATGGAATGTGCGTGGCGAGATTAATGACGACGTCATGTCCTCCGAAAGTGGTCGTGAGCTGGTCGATGTCGAACAGGCTCGCATTGATTGCCTGGACTTCGGCAGGCAATAGCTGTCGTCGCCTAGAATGCGATCTAACTACAGCAGTGACTTGGTGTCCTGTCGCGAGCAGAAGGGGAACCGTGCGTCGGCCGATCACTCCCGTCGCTCCAGTGACTGCGATTCGCATACTGCCTCCTGAGCTTAGGGCAAAGCCGCGGCCATTCCGCCCGCGAGCCATCCCTCATATGCTTCACGGCATACGAATTTCAAACCGATGGTCTATATAGGAGACCGTTGGTCTTGTTCAACGTCTAGAGGCTGGTTTTCTGGTCGAGCTACAGGCGCCAAGGTGCAGAGCGGGGGGCACTCGGACTGGAATGACAACAGCCGATCAGCCGGGCGGTGTCTGAGCCGATTAAAGCCAGCGAAAAGCTCGCTTTAGCTCCTCGGCTCCGTCCTGATAGTAACAACGGCCGTGAGCGAGCAGGATACGTTCGGGCTGCCACTGGATCATTCGGTCGATAGCCGCCCGGTTGTAGCATCGGTTTGTCTGGAAGTGTTTGCGTAGCTCCCAGGGTAACATGCCATCAGGCTCATTCGAGCCCGCCGCCCATGTCACGAAGCGATAGATGACTGACCTAAACCGTTTCAGATCGAGATTCTCTATCGCATCGGTGAGTATCAAAGTGCGGCTTTTCCTGTGAAAGAAGTCCACCTCCGTGAGGGGACCACCCGAAATTCGCTGCTGTTTGAATGATCCTTGCCACTCCGGCGGTGGTTCTGTGTCTGACAAAAGCTCATGCTTGGGCAGCCTTGTCGATGAATTTGCACTCATTCCTGGAGCGGCCCATACGCGAGCCTGGCCGAACTCATGCGACCAAGCTGAAATCCACGTGTAATGGAGGTTGTTTGGCGCCACCAGATGCGTGACGGCGCCAAGTTCCCTGACCTGGGCAATCAATCGCGGCGCCGCGGCGATTGGTGAATGGACCCAGAGCCCTCCATCTGGGAGCCTCACGACGATCATCCTAGTCGGAAACGGCAGGCGTAGAATGCCCAGATGCATGCGAATCTCACCGCCATCCGCCACCCAGACATCCGGCGCGATCGGCTTCAGAACGAACAGCGGCTCATAGAGGCGGTATCCGGGTCTCATTGCCACCTCCCAGGAGAGCGCATTTAATTTCAGTCCAATGATCCACATAAAAGACCAGCGGCCTGCAACAGGAGTTCCAGGATGAGCCTGTCGCTTAGCCCCGGCGCGGCGCCTGAAACGGTTCTCGATGGATCAATGATGTCGGTTCACGATATGCCGAAGAGCGCCGTCACCGCGGCGCATCTATTCAAACCAGTATGCAAGCGTGGTCTGGGCCGTCCAGCCGCTCTTTGCTTGTTCATCTCGTTTTGCCATAAAGCTCGCATATCCTCGCACGCGCTCAAGCACTCCCGTTCCAGTGTCAGGAATGATCTCCCATCGGCCGTGTATATAGGCCCGTGCATCCATGAAGCCCGAGGCATCAAGCAGGAAGGACCCCTTGCGACCGTCCAAGGTTCCATCGATCCGTTCGTAGCAGATCAAGGTGCCGGAGCCGTCCATTCGCTCCAATCGCACGTGTTTAGCAGTCCCGATCGCCTCGAGCCCACCCGTGAAGCGTTCCTCAAGCAACGTCTCCACAACCGACAGCTCGCTGTCAGCCTTTTGATCGATCACGTTGCGATTATATTTGACCACCTCGACAACACTCTGAATGGTCTTATGGTCGGCGCTCTTAGGCTGTGACATTGGGGAATCCTTATAAACCGGAGTTGGATTGGGTTGGCTTAAATGCGCTGAAGGGCTTCAGCTGCTTGCCATGCGCGTGGGAAGGAGAATTCTGAGAGGATTTCGATCATCTCGCTCAATTCCTCCTTGGCCAACCCCACTCTTCTCGCGATCGCGACGTGCCGGTCAAATGGTGAGCCCAGGGTCCCGCCGACAATGTCGATGGCGAGCATCGCCAAGGCTCTCTCGCGATGGCTCAGGTTTTCGCGATGCCACAGCTCGGCCGATATGCGCGAGAGCGAATTTGCGAGGCGAGCATTTGCTGAGCGCAGACGGGCCAGTTCTGGTTCGCTGTAGGGAACTTCGCCGATTGGACCTGGTCGCCTTCGGGCACTACTGTCAGTATCGTAGCCAGCCTTCTGAGCGACTTCGATCATTCGTTCGAATGCCATCGAAGTGATATTAAGCCCCGCATATGGCGCGATCTGCCGAAGAACCTCCCTGAGATGTTCTACTGACATATCGGCGCCCTTGAGCGCCATTGAGATATGAAGTTCAAATGGCAACCCGAGTTCGGGGACGCGCACGTCGGCGGCGATCAGCAAAGTCGCCTTCTCTCGCGGATTCAGCTTAGAGTCGGACCATATTGCGCGGCCTGCCTCGATGCCCATGGCGCCGAAAACCGGATCCAAGCGTGTAACTCTATCTTCTGATGGAAGTGCCATATCAAGCTCCGAGTGTCGTTCAGACCATGAGTTTGATAAACAGACTGACGGTCTTTTCGTTCCGCAATTTTTGGAATCGGCGGTAGCAGCGACGAACCGCAAGCCCCAGGTGTTGGCGCGTTCGAGTTTTTGGCCAAGCAGGCGAGGCCCGTCGGAATCGGTTGGGACAAACTTTTACGGCGACATTGCTCATTACGGATCAACCGCATATCTGTCCAAATCCAAATGCACCGAAAGATAGCGATTGCGTTTCGGTCGGTCGGCTTACATTGGCGGAAAGGGGAGCAGGTCATGGTCACAAATTGCCACTGCCGGAGGTGTCAATGCCCCGGGTAATCAGACACCCGGAACTGCGTCGAGCCGAGATTCTCGACGCTGCGTTCAAAATTTTCCTTGAGCGTGGCTATGACAACACCAGCCTCAATGAGGTGATTGAACTGGCCGGTCTGTCAAAAGGCATGTTCTATCATCACTTCCAGTCCAAGGAAGCGTTGCTGCTAGCTCTTTTTGAAACAGTGACGGAGCAGACTTACCAGGCGCTCGAGCCCATTCTCAACGAGGCGGGTATCGACCAAAAATCGCGACTTCAGAAAATTCTCGATAAGGGCGCTGAGATCCGCCTTAGCAACGTAGACGTCACGCGTTCCGTTTTCGGCGCCTTGCTTCGCCCCGAGAGCAAAATGCTATATCAAGGCATTATCGATGCTTGGGCCGATCGCATGCGTCCGGTGCTGGCCGTGATAATCGCCGAGGGAGTGAACGAAGGCACCTTCGATACCTTCGATGCCGAAGGCGTAGGCGACCTCATCCTGCAAATGGGGGCAGCTACCAAATACATCCTGGATGAAGCCATGGCGGCTCAAACGAGGCGCCGCAGAGATGCGGCTGCCGCCGTGCTTGAGAAGCGGCTCAGGTTTCACGCCCTAACGATAGGTCGCATGCTGGGCTTGCCTGACGATACGTTTTCGATTGGACAGCCCGACTTCGCAAAAAAACTTGTGAGGGCGCTCAATCCGTTGAAGTAGGCGTGGCCCAGGAGGATTGGCTGCGCCGCTGTCGTGTGCTGTTTGCTGGCTGGGGGTCCGCAGCACTACGAACAGCACTGGTCCTTCACGCGAAGAATTTTCAACTACCGAAGCCTGCTTGATCTGACAGTCGCGTGCGGCCACATGCGAATTGGGAGTAGCACGGTCCAATAGTCGCTCAGGCCTTAGGAGCATCGACAGGCGCAGGTTCAAGCTGCCGAAGGGCATTCGAGACTGATGGTCTTTTTAATAGACCGTAGGTCTGTTATCGTGCTACCCGACACAACAGCCAGCTCGTTCGGGCCCAGGTCGCTCCGGGCGTTTGAGCATATCGAGGAACGATGAACATCTATGCCGGCGTTGGGATCGTGACACTGTTGTCAGCCATGATGTGCTTCATGATGGCTGGCGTCGTTTCACGCGCGAGGATCAGGTCAGGGTTGGGAGCTCCAACGATGGCAGGCGACCCGGCAACCGAACGCAAGATCAGGGCGCACCTCAATACGGTCGAATGGATGCCGATTTTCTTGCCATCACTTTGGCTATTCGCCCTCTACTGCAGTGCCGCCTTGGCAGTGGCGATCGGCGCCGTCTGGATCGCGGGGCGTGTCGCTTATTTCGTGGGATATTCACTCAGTCCGCAGAAGAGGTATCTGGGCTTCGGCATCCAGGCGATCGCCGCGTCAGTTCTGATGTTCGGTGCACTTGCCAAGCTCATATGGCTAGCGCTTTTTGTAGGACCCGCTATTTAGCTGGTTTGTCATGGACTGCGGCAGACACAAATGTTCCTACCCGCAATGTCAAACGCTAACGCACATTAGCGCCCAGGTGCTGCGGCTGGCGGAGCTCTGGCAGGACAGGAACCTTGAAGTTCGGAATCCGGGAGCCAAGCATCAAACGCTGCCTTGCCGCTCGAACCTTGGTCAAGCGGACGGTGAAGCACTTTCCCCCAACCGTTAACCCAAAGGCGGCGGACTGTAGGTTCTCGGCCCCTCATCCAGCCATTAGTGATGGCGGCTAAGGAGACGATGCTAGTCGGTGGTGTTGGTCAGAGGAGAGAATCGTGCAGACTAATATCCCCGGGCGCGTAGGAATCAGCCTGGTAGCGGGATTAGATTGCCGCAGTGAATGGTTTGGCGGACCGAGCGTCTTTCGAATTGGGCCATAAACCATTGAATTCGTTGAATTTTTTTTTGTCACTTGTTACGCAGTTTGTTACACAGCCGCGAATGACCGGTTTGCGCCCCATATAGGTCGTTAAGTGGATCGTGATGGCGTGCAAAGAGCGGACGTGCCCTAGCTGTTCCCCAAACACGTTTGTCGCGGCTCAGGAACCAAGGCCAAATTTTCGCAGGGTGTCGTTCGAACATGGTTTCACTGCGTAAACCGAGTCTGCGATTGAATAGCTTTCTGTGAAGTGGCGTGCCTTAGCGTCGTCGCATATGAAGTCTGTGCTACCCGGGACCGCGCAAACGGCATTGCTCTTTCGAATCATAGCGTGTCCGCCGCTTTCCGTTCCACGCCACACCAAGCAACCGGGGAAGCTTTTCGAAAGTTCGTATGGCAGGCTAGCGCGGGCCGTTTGCGGGGATTCGGTATCGCAAATGCTGAGCGTTTCACGTGGCGTGCTTCGGTCTGCGAACATTTCACGGATGACTACGAGCCTGCCCTGCGAGCAGACCCGATTGATGGTTACCACCTGACCGAGGGAATAGATGAGGGCCCAGCCCCCGATAGCCGCCGCGAAAGCGACAGCCGCTGTACGCCTCAGCATCAAACCCTCCCTCAACCCATCAAAGAAATGATGGGTGTTAAGCCTTTTTTGGCGGTGGCTCCAACTTGATTAGATTCGCCTTGGCAGTAGGGTCCCCTTGATCGGCAGCCTTGCGGATCAGGGTGAAACCTTGGGCAGTATCCTGCTTCACGCCATGGCCATCGAGGTATGCTACTCCCAGGCTATTCTCCGCTTTAGCGTACCCTTGATCGGCAGACTTCCGCAGCCAGGCTACGGCCTGCACATAGTCTAAAGGAACCCCTAGCCCCTTGTAATACGAAACCCCAAGGTCGTACTCAGCACCTGCATTCCCCTGGTCCGCCGCCTTCTGGAACCAAGAGACGGCTTGGGCGTAGTCGAGCGTAACGCCAAGCCCCTCCGCATAGGCCACACCAAGATCATGCTCGGCGAAGACATTCCCTTGCTCTGCGGCTTTGCGATACCATGCGATTGCCTCAAGATAGTCCTGGGTGACACCTTGCCCCTTGGCATAAGCCAAACCTAGAAAATATTGGGCAATGGCCGTTCCTTGATCTGCGGCCTTACGGAGCCATGCGGCAGATTGTATGTAGTCCTGCGGGACGCCTCTTCCATCTCTGTACAGCAACCCGAGATTGGTTTGAGCGACCGCTAGTCCTTGATCGGCGGCTTTGCGAAACCAAATTGCAGCTTCGGCAAAGTCCTGCTTCACGCCTAACCCACGGTCATAAATAGAGCCGAGATTGTGCTCTGCCTGGGCATCACCTTGGTCCGCCGCTTTGCGGTACCAAGCGGCAGCTTGACCGTAATCCTGTGTGACACCGTGGCCTTCGGCGTAGGCGGTCCCAAGGTTGTCCTCTGCCTCGGCATCACCGGTGTTAGCCATGACGCTCCACAACTCCACGGCCGTTGCGTAGTCCCCTCTTTTATAGGCCTCTTCCGCCTGCCCGGCATGGACGACCCCGGCCGCTAGAACGCCAGAAACGAAACAAAGCAACTTTGATAACCTTCGCATGGTAGCCTCCGATCTAAGGATTCAACCATTCTTTGATTCCCTGCACTCCGATCCGAACCCTTTCGGCAAAGGGTCTCTCATTCAGCTTGGCTCTGATGAATTTCCTCTGTGCACGGGCCATTCGGGTATTAAACGTGGCTAAAAGATAGGAATCGAAGCCGATCAAAATAATAGCCGGAGCAAAAAGAAGTTTTTCTGATAATAGCAATATATTTGAGAATATGCAAATTATAATTACGGACAAAAAGCAGTTACATGCTATAAACATGGCAGCTTTCCACATACGGTTTATCGGGAGATATGGTTCCATCCAGGGAATAATTAACGGGTTTCGATCCCAAAACTGATCGATAGTAATGGGCCCCTCCGCTGTACCATCGGTCATCGCAACTTCGGCTACAGCCCCAGGAGCAGGGTTATTTGGATTGACCTCATCAGCCATTCCTTCCTCCATCTCTCGTGGTTAGAAGGAATTTGCTGCGCCTACTTGAAGTCAATCCAAGATGGAGATCAATTTTGTGTTAGGCGACCACATCGCAGTGTGGCCAATTGATCCGCAAGCAAGCGTGATCAGGGTTCGAAAGTCGCTCTGCCGCTGAAATCTATATGATTTTGGCCCAATTGTTGGACGGCGATGACGGGGTCGGTAGCTGAACGTCGGCTTGCTACATATCCTGACCGAAAGCCGACTATCCGGAAACGGCTCCCTTGCGGACATTGCGCCTTCGGTGTGGCGTCACTCTGGCCGACGTTGACTTCTGAGAGGTTCCGGTTCGGTGCTGCTGCCATGCTTGCGTTTCGACCGACGTTTAGCGCTCTGATATGAAAAGCAGCCCCAAAACCGTGTGACGCCAGAAGACCCCTCCAACTGCCCAGGGATCTTGATCCAGCGACGTGATAGTTTAGCGCTTTGCGAATTGGTCTTGTGCCACTAAAGCGGCGCCTATTGCGCCGGCTTCATCGCCAAGGCGTGCAACATGTATTGCCGACGCCACAGCGAACGCTGGAGTTCTCTCAATGGCCCTGTGCAGCTTCTCCTCGAAGAGGTGAAGATAAGCGGCAGCGCTGCCGCCAAGCACGGTGACGCTCGGCAAATAATGCGTGTGGAGAATCGACAGACCTCGCCCCACGAGGCTTCCGTAAGTATCGAATGCTTCCCGTATGAAGGGATTCCGGCCCACCGATGCGGCTGCAAGAGGGATCACTTCTTTGGCCGGCACGTCGGATGGTAGATGCTGTCGGAGCATGGCCTGGAGTGCCGAGCGGGATGCTACCTGCTCCCAGCAACCTTCGGCGCCGCAATAGCATCGGCCGATGCCGCTCACGATGGGGATATGTCCTGTTTCGGGATGCATTCCGTTCGGCCCACGGAATGGTTCGCCGTTGACGAGAAACGCCGCGCCGATGCCGGTGCCCAGCGTCACCATGAGCATGCGCGAAGCGCCTTCGCCAGCCCCGAGCCGATGCTCCCCAATGGCGGCAACCACAGCATCATTTTCGATGATTACCGGGACTTTGAGTCGGGTCTCCACTTCAGCGACCAGCCTGATCTCCGAGAATTTGGGCAGGGTGTCGAAGTTATGGATCACTCCGGCGCCGCGGTCGACGGGTCCGGTCGCGCCGATTCCAATACCGGCCAAGGTGTCCCCAAGAGGCACGAGACGATGGATCGTGCCGACCAATCGCTCCAGCCTCGTCTCGCGGCTTCCCGCACCGAGTTCTGCGGTCTTCAGAACGCTCGTCCTAATGACGCCCTGTGGCCCCCTGGCGACGAACCGACTCCCTGTTCCGCCAAGGTCGACACCTACGAAAACGTCTCTCACAGCAGCGCCGTGATCTTCTGGCCGTAACGGAATTCCCCCGGCACGAAGCCGGCTTGCCGGGCCAGACTGACGCTGAGATGCTGCACGGCGATCATGGCATGCGCCATACGGCTGCAGACCGGATGTGGCGGCACGGCGATCTGTTCCGCTCCGTCGTAGCGGCGCGGTGCGATCGCGACGACCGTGCTGCCGGTCCTGGATAGATCCTGCGCGAGTTGACGAAGGGTCAGGTCCTCTTCCGTGCCCGATCCGAAGAGGAATGCGGTGAGCCCGGGGCCCGCCAGTTCCAGCGGCCCGTGTCGGAAGGCGCCGCCGATATACCCTTCGGCGGCGACCTTGGAGGCTTCCTTGAGAATCAGTGCGCCAGTAAGCGCGGTCGCGGCGTCAGGCCCTGAGCCGATCAAGGCGAACCGCGGATTTGGAGCAGCCAGTGCGCGCTCCGAGACCAGGGACACGATCCGTGGCGGCGCCTCGATCGCACCCTGCAAATCGCCCGCCAGAACCTGGATTTCGTTGACTGCCGCCTCATCCGCGCGACCTTGCACATGGGCGCAAACCCTGTGTATCGCGGCCAGTGTGTTGAGGTAGCTTTTGCTGCTCACGGTCGCCTCCTTGCCACTATGGAGCTTTAGCAGGCTGCGGAAAAACTCTTTCGTCTGGGGCCAGTCCGTGATTCGATTCCGCCGGAGAGATTGGAGGATGAGATGCGCGGTGGAGATGATGGGACGGAAGGGCTTTTTTCCTATGTGAGCTGCGAGGCTCGGGTTCCATCGGATCATCCGCTTCGAGCCATCCGGGCAATAGCCGACGAGGCGCTTGAAGTGTTGTCGTCGGATTTTGAGGGACTTTATTCGAAGGTTGGTCGTCCCTCGATCGCGCCGGAGAAGCTGCTTCGGGCTTTGCTGCTGCAGGCATTTTACTCGATCCGGTCGGAACGGCAGTTGATGGAGCAGTTAGGCTATAACCTGCTGTTGCGCTGGTTCGTCGGCCTGTCGATGGATGCCGAGATCTGGGACGCCACGGTTTTCACCAAGAACCGGGAGAGGCTTCTATCGGGCGATGTGGCAAGCAAGTTCCTGGCCGCGGTGGTGGCGCAGGCGCGCAGGCGTAATCTGCTGTCGGATGAGCACTTCTCAGTGGATGGGACACTGATCGAGGCGTGGGCTTCGATCAAGAGCTTCCGTCCCAAGGACGGTAGTGGCGAACCACCTAGCCCGGGTCGCAATGGGGAGCGCGACTTTCACGGCGAGAAGCGTTCCAACAAGACACATGCTTCCACGACCGATCCCGATGCCAAGCTGTACCGCAAGGCCACCGGCCAACCCTCGCGCATCGCTTTCATGGGTCATGTCCTGATGGAGAACCGCAACGGTTTGGTGATCGGCGCGACGCTGACGCCGGCGACCGGGACAGCCGAGCGGGAAGCGGCACTGGCGTTGGTGGATCGATTGGGCGCCAAGCGGCGGATCACGCTCGGCGCGGACAAGGCCTACGACGCGCGCGAGTTTGTCGCCGCCTGCGCAAGCGCAAGGTCACCCCGCACATCGCCAAGCATGAGCATGTCGACAAGAACGGCATCCTGCGTCGAAGCGCTCTCGATGCGCGCACGACGAGGCATCCCGGCTATGCCGTCAGCCTGCGCATTCGTAAGCGGATCGAAGAGGTCTTCGGCTGGATCAAGACCATCGCAAGCCTTCGCAAAACACGCCATCGAGGGACCGAGAAGGTGGATTGGCGTTCGCCCTGACCGTCGCCGCCTACAACCTGGTCCGGCTGCCAAAGCTGATGGCCACGGCCTAAATGCGCCCGCAATCCACCTCAAACCGGCCGATCGCGGCAAAACCGGCCGAAAGAGCCGCTAAAATGACCCTCGCATAAGCCGATCTCACATCAACCAAACGCAAAACGGCCCCACGGCTTCGGTTTTTCCGCAGCCTGTTAGAGGTTATCTAGTCTCCCCAGGTTCTTGAAGCTTTCGAAATTTGTGCCCCTCGCCTCTGCAACGTTCTCTTGCGCTGCACTATGGCCAAGGCTCCTCGCCAGCGCCCATCGCTTCCTTCGGCCAGCAGGGCACAACCCGCGCTGCAAACGAACTCGAAGTGAATAGAAACTGGGGGCCGCGACAGCCGAAGGGTGTCTTCGCCAAACGGAGAGAATCGCTGCACGTTGCGAGAATCGGTGACCTTAGTTATGCCGCGACTTTGCGGGTGGATTACAGTCTGGGCGTACCGACAGGATCGTTTGGCGATCCGCGATATGACCTCGGGATCGGGGAGCGCTATCATCCTTCAGTTTCTGGCGATCAAGGCCCGGAACGAAGTTTCTGAAAACAAACGGTTTTTATGGAAGATAGCTGGCGGAGAGAGCGGGATTCGAACCCGCGTTACGGTTTCCCGTAAACACACTTTCCAGGCGTGCGCCTTCAACCACTCGGCCACCTCTCCGTCCTTGACATCTCGCGCCGGCCGGTTTTGCCGCGCGGGTTGGGGAGATGCTCCCATGGGAAGTCCTTGACGGATATGTGGTGTGCCTTCAACCGGCGGGCAACCCTTCCCCGCACCCGCTAGCCGTCTAGGCAAACAGGCGCGGGGCTCATCTAGTCGATCCGAAAGCGAATGCCAAGCCATAATGGCGTTGCTGTCGTAAGCACATGAGTTGTCCGGGTTAGGTAGCACACGAGTTGTCCGGTTTTATCGCCAGCGAATGGAGGCTGGGGATGGGACGGACAGCATGGCTACAGGACCGGAGAATGCAGAAGTTTCGGGACGTTTTGAGCCGCTGGGATGGCGGCGATCTTTCGATGATGGAGGCGGGTGAGCTGCTAGGGATGTCGGAACGTCAGTTCCGCCGGTACCGGGACCGCTATGAAGAGGCTGGGGAGGAAGGCTTAAGGGACCGGCGTTTGGGCAAGCTTTCGACGCGCCGGGTGCCTGCGGAGGCGATCGAGGAGATGCTGGAGCTTTACCGGAACCGTTACCTCGGTTGGAACGTGAAGCATTTTCACGAGCACCTGATACGCGATCACGACTTCAGCTGGGGTTATACCTTTATCAAGACGCAGCTTCATGCGGCCGGGCTGGTCAAGCGGGCCAAGCGACGCGGGGCGCATCGGCGCAAGCGGGAAAGGAAGCCATGCGAAGGGATGATGCTGCACCAGGACGGCAGCCGGCATGCCTGGCTGGCGGGTCAGCCGGAGTTGGACCTGATCGTGACGATGGACGATGCCACGAGCAAGCTCTATTCGGCCTTCCTGGTTGCCGAGGAAGGCACGGCGTCGAGCTTTCAGGGGCTTATGGAGACCTTTACCGTCCGAGGCCTGCCATCGAGCCTCTACACCGATCGCGGCAGCCATTACTTCGTGACGCTCAAGGCCGGCGAGGCGGTCGACAAGGCTGACGCAGGTCGGGCGGGCGCTGCGGCAACTGGGAATCGAGCATATCCCGGCTTATTCGCCTGAAGCTAGGGGCCGCTCGGAGCGGATGTTCTCCACCTTGCAGGATCGGCTGCCAAAGGAGCTGGCGCTGGCCGGCATTGTCGATATCGAGGCCGCCAACCGCTTCATCGCACAGACCTATCTGCCGGCTCACAACGCCCGCTTCGCTAGGCCGGCCGCGGTCCAGGACAGCGCCTTCGTCGCTGCCGATCCGGCGGTTCTGGCCGAGATCCTGTGCATCCAGGAAGAGCGCGTCGTTGCCCGCGACAATACCGTCGCCTTCGCGCGGCTCAGATTGCAGCTGCCGCAAAGTCCGATCCGACCACTTCGTCAAAGCCACGGTCAAGGTCAGGCAATACCCGGATGGTACGCTCGCAATCTTCCACGGGCCCAGACGCATTGCGACATAAGCTCACAAGGCGCCACAATCCAGCAAACCTGCCCCACCGGGCAAGCTGCGTGAACCGCTTCGACGCAAAACAGAAGCGGACAAATGATGTGCTACCAAACCGAACAACTTGATTAGCTACCGACAGCCATAATGGCGTTGCAAAGGCTTTTGGCCGTGGATGGCCCCGAAGGCCGCCTTAGCGACGGCATGCCGCGCGTTCGCGTGACGTGCGCGGGCTGACCCGCGGGTGCCGTTCGCGCCTGAGCGTGCAGCTTCGTTTCAGCGTGTGTGAGAGGTGGCACAGCCGATCTGCAGGCAATGTCGTGGACGTCGACAAGGTGGTCGCGTTGGCGGGGGGAGCTCCGCCGTAAGACCACGCACGGTTATTGAGCCGGATCAAATTCCTTGCAGCCGTCGCCTTGCTATGTTGCGCGCTTCCCGGGACAAGGTTGAATGCGCGTCGCGATCCTGTCTGACATCCATGCCAACCGTGAGGCGTTCGACGCAGTCCTCGAGGTCGTTCGGAAGCAGGCGCCGGACCAGCTGGTTCTGCTTGGCGATCTGGTCGGCTACGGGCCCGATCCTGTCTATGTGGTCGAGAAGGCCGCCGGTCTGGTGGAGGGCGGCGCGTTCTGCATCAAGGGCAACCACGATGAAGCGGCGGCGTTGGGCCGGACCGACATGACGGAGAACGCGCGCATCGCCATCGAGTGGACCCGCGAACGGCTCGCCCGGGCACAGCTCGATTTTCTTGCGCAGCTGCCGCTCTCTTCACGATCCGGCGACCGGCTCTATGTTCACGCCAGCGCGGAACGGCCGGAAAAATGGTTGTACATACGCGACATCGACGCGGCAGAACGCTGCCTGTCGTCAAGCGATGCCCGCTTCATCTTCTGTGGCCATACCCACATTCCAGCCATCTACTACGCTTTGCCCGGCAGCCGGCCGGTTCATTTTCGGCCGCTGGACAATGTGGGGGCGCCCTTGTCCGAGCTTAGGCGGCATCTTGTCGTCGTCGGGGCGGTCGGCCAGCCGCGTGATGGCAACCCGGCCGCCTGCTTCGCGCTTCTCGACACGGAACGGCGCGAGGTGACGATGGTGCGCGTTCCTTACGATCATGAAGAAACCGCTCGCAAGATTCAGGCGTCAGGCTTGCCCGGGTGGCTCGGCATGCGCTTGAAGATCGGCCGCTAGAGCGTTTCACCGTTTCACGGAAACGGCGAACCGCTCTATCTCCTTG
>NZ_SUGA01000003.1:0-170503 GCF_004963255.1 Mesorhizobium sp.
GCCCATCTGCCTCGTGCGCTAAATATCGGCTCCCGTGCAAAACCCTCCTTGTGGGGGAGAAAGCGATTTCAACATCTTAGCGAAGCTAAGTGTTAGAAATCGCAAGAGAGGGGAAAAGCGCCGACGAGGTAAGGTAGCGCTCTACGAGAAGCGGCGTATGCGCCCTACGAAATCCCCTCTCTGGCATTTTCCAAGCACTTGCTCGGGGACAAGCCCACTCGCAAATGCAGGAAAATGCTTTCTCCCCCACAAGGGGGGAGATAGGCGCCGCGCCATTACAGCTAAATGGCCAGGCGCCGCAGCTTGTGATCCTCCCAAGTGGGAGATGTCCGGCAGGACGGAGCGGGCGCTGCCCCGTCAGGCTTTCAGCATGTCAGCATAGTGCAGCGCCCCACGTTGACCGCGCCCCACTCCCATCTAAATTGGTTCCCTCAATCAGGAGCACACCATGGAACTCTATCGCGGCCGGCTCATCGACCACATCCAGCTCGTGGTGCGCGACCTTGCGGCCAGCCGGCGTTTTTACGGCGGCCTGTTCGAGGTGCTGGGCATTCCGATCGGCGGCGAGGCGCAGGATTATTTCTGGGCCGACGAGTTGTTCGTCTCCAGCGCCGACAGCCGCGCCGCGCTCGGCGTGCTGACCGGCCGCCATCATCTCGCTTTCCAGGCGAAGGACCGCGCCATAGTCGATGCCTTTTACCAGGCCGGGCTCGCTGCCGGCGGCAAGGACAATGGTGCGCCGGGCGAGCGCCGTTACCATCCCGGCTACTATGCCTGCTTCCTGCTCGACCCCGACGGCAACAACATCGAGGCGGTGTTCCATGGCGAGGCCCGGCGAAGCGCCGCGGCGGTGGAGATCAGCTTTTAGAGAGCAAAGGGCCGTTGCTGTCCCAGCCCGCCAGCTCGAGGCCCTCGCGTATTCTTTCGCGGTCCTCTGATCGCTCGATGCGCGTTTCCTCGATGATTTGCGCGATGGTGAGGCCGGGCTCCAGGGCGCGTCCTTCACGCACGCAGGCCAGCGCCTTCTCGGCGTCGCCGGCCAGGGCGTGGCACGTTGCCAGTCTCGCCCATTGCCAGGCGCTCTTGCGAGGCAGGCATGAGAAGGACGCGGCCGCTTCGCGGTAGCGGCCGAGGATCAGCAAGGCTTCGCCCCGGTCGTAATAGTACCAGGTCGGATGCATCGGATTGAGCTGGATGGCCTTGTCGAGCAGGGCCAGCCCGGCCTCGCCGTCGCCACGCAGCGCCCGGAAGAAGCCAGTTTGGGCGAGCGTGTCCGCGTCGTAGGGATTGAGATCCAGCGCGCGGGCGAAGTGCTTCTCGACTGCGTCGTATTCGTCACGGCCGCGATAGAGAAGCGTCAGCGCCAGCATGCGGTGGCAGCGCGCCTCGTCCGGGCTGAGCGCGATCGCGTGCAGCGCCCGGTCGCGCGCCTGGTCGAGCACGGCGCGCGGCGCGTCGTTGTAGCCGCCGATAATCACTTCGGCGAGAGCCAGATAGGCATGCGCCAGCCCTGATTGCGGATCGAGCTCGATCGCCTTGAGGAAATGCTCGCGCGCATCCTGGTTGACCCGTTCGCCATAGCTGCGCAGCAGCTCCTTGCCGCGCAGGAAATGCAGATAGGCTTCGACATTGGCCGCAGCCGCGGGGAGGCCGCGCCGCATCACCGCGCTTTCGATATTGGCGACCAGCGCCGTCACGATCCGCTGCGCCACCATCGTCTGGAAAGCGAAGATATCGGCCGGGGCAAAAGTGAAGCTCTGCGACCAGACGCGCCGGCCGGATGCCGTCTCGGTCAGAACCACGCGCGCGCCGTATTCCGTCCCCGCGGTTTCGACGCGGCCTTCGGCGATATAGTCCGCGCCGAGCCGCTCCGCCGTCGCCCGGATGTCCTCGCTCGAATGCTCGGCCAGAGCGAAGGCCGAATGCCGCGCCAGCACGGCGACGGTCTTGAAATATGAAAGCGCGTTGGTGATTTCCTCCACGGCGCCGTCGAACAACGCCCTGGCGGTGGCGTTGGCGGGATCCACATCAAACGGCAGCACCGCCACCGTAGGCTCCGCCCGCGCCGCGGCCGCCGCCGACGGCGGCGGCGGCGTGGCCTCGGTCTCGGGAAGCTGGAAGAGGTAGCCCCGGCGCGGCACCGTGCGGATCAGCGCCTGCGCCTCGTCGCCGATCGATTTGCGCGCGTCGCGGATCGACTGGGTGAGCGAGTCCTCGGTGACGATGATGCCCGGCCAGACTGCCTGCATCAGCTCGTCCTTGCTCAGCACCCGTCCCGGATTGCGCGTCAGGAAGGCGAGCAGCTCCAGGGTTTTTGGCCGGATGGGCACAATCTCGCCGTCCCGCCGGAGCGTACCCCGGTCAAGATCGAGAACAGCGCCGCCGATCCGTAGCGCCAAGCCCTTGCCCCATCGACACGCCTGATTGCGCAGGGTTCATTGGGAGGGCAAATGCCGGCAAGGTCAAGCCCGAAACATGCCGAGCAGGCCAAGCCATGAACGGCGCCGCGCGGCGTTCGGCTCGACGCCTGTCTTGCCTGGCGCGGTCTCATTGGACGGCAGCAGGGAAAGCCAGGCCAGCATCTCGTTGGCCTCGCCGCAGCAGGGTCCCGCGATGCTCGCAGAAAGCATGCTCAGCGCTTCGCCCCGCGACAGCGACGTCGGTGCAAATGATGTGTCAGTCCTCGCATGCATGATCGACCTCCGTGGCTGGCGTCGGCGCCATGTGCCGCCCATGAAGGCCATCATCGTCCCGAGGGCGTCCGTTTGTCCTGAAACAATCCTGATTTTTCGCTGAATCCGTCCGGCCTAGCGGCGCCACAAGGGCTTGGCGAGCTCATCGCGCACCTGGTCCATCGTCAGGCCGATATCGCCTATGAGATGCGGCGTGTCGCGCGCCTTGGTCGCAAGCTCCTCACGAAACCGCGCCCGCTCTCCCCATGCCGACAGCAGGCCGAACAGGCCGGGCCGGCGCTCGGCCAGATCGACGCCCGTCGGCGGCTCGCTGAGATCGAGCCGCACGGCGCCATAGAACCCGGATATCGTGTCCAGCATCGTTTTCATGGTCGGCTCCCTCCTTTGAAACGCTGCCCTTTGGAAAGGCATGCGGGGAGCCTGAACCTTCGCCATGCGCCGAACCATCGGCCGCATGCAGTGTTTTGGGTCCTGCATTTGTAGTATTTTGATGGTTCTACGGTTGATCGCATCTATGCCCGCTGGCAGGACAAGCCATGAACCGCATCGTGACGACCTCGGAGGTGTTGTCGGACCGCGAGCGCGCGGTGGCGGAGAGGTTCGCCGCCGGCATGACCTATCGCGAGATCGGCGAGGCGCTGTTCATCGCGCCGTCCACCGTGCGCACCCATCTCGCCGCGATTTATGAAAAGCTAGGCGTGCGCAGCAAGGTCGCGCTCGCCATGCATATCAACGCCATCGCAGCCGCGCCGGCCATGTCGCCGAACGGGCCCGAAGCTTCGCCGGTGCTCGCGATGTTCCCAATCGAATGCCTGAGTGCCGACGAGCAATGGCGCCGTTTTGCCGACGGCCTTTCGTCGGACATTACCGTCGATCTTGCGCGCTACGCGGACTTCCCGGTCGTTGCCTTTCACACCATGAAGGCTCTTGGCAGCAGGCCGGCCGATTTCGCCGCCGACGGCAAGGTGTTGGGCGCTGCCTATATCCTGTCTGGTCAATTGCGAGCGGTCGGCCAACGGGTACGGCTTACGATGGAACTCGCTGACGCAGGGACCGGCGTCAGCCTGTGGAGCGAGCGCTTCGACCGGCCCGTGGAGGACATCTTCGCGCTGCAGGACAGCTTGACCGAAAGCGTCATCAACGTGCTCGCCGGCTGTTTCGGAACGATCGCCACGGTCGGCCGCAATGCGATCCGCCGCAAGCCACCCGCTAGCCTGCGCGCCTACGACTACTATCTGTTGGGTGTCGAGCAGCACAACACCTTCAGCCGCAGCGGCAACAGGGAAGCCATCAGGCTATTTTCACGCGCCCTCGAGCTTGACCCGACCCTTGTCAAGGCCTGGACCGAACTTGCCTACGCCTATTCGATTGAGGCATGCAACGGCTTCGGCGACGATCTGAACGCCTCGATCGCCAAATGGCGCTGGGCGGCCGAGAATGCCCTGCGGCTCGACCCGAGCGACAGCACCGCGCACAACTGCTTCGGCGATCTCATGGGCTGCCTCGGCGATCTGGAGGCAGCTGAAAGAGCGCACCGGCGCGCCTTCGAATGCGGTTCCAATCATGCCGACACACTGGCGCTGCTTGCTGGCAGCAAGGCGCTGGTCGCGGGCGATCCGGCCGAAGCGATCCCGCTCATCGAGCGCGCCATGCGCCTCAACCCGCTTGCCCCGCCATGGTATTTCGGCATGCAGGGGCGGGTCCTGTTCACGGCCGGCAAGTACCGGGAAGCCATAGCCGCGCTGCGACGGAGCACGCCGGATTCTCCGCACGTGCTGATATTTCTGATGCTCGCCCATGCGAGGGAGGGCGAGGGGGCCGAGGCAGCCGCCATCGCGGGCAGGTTGCGCACGGAATTTTCAGGCTTCTCGGTGGACGGTTTCATTGCGGGCTATCCCGTCACCAATCCGGACGCCGTGCGCGCTATCCGCGACGCGGCGAAGCTGGTGGCGATCCGCTAGCCGCCGGCCAGAAACGCCGCGATCAGCTTCAGCATGTTGCCGTCCTGCCCGAACTCCTTCGTGTCGAAGTCGCGGCTGCCCTGGCGCTGCGCCCTGGAGAGCTGGTCGAGATAGGCCGTCAGTTCCGCCCTGACCTTCTTGCAGCCGGGATCGTTTTCGGCGGTGAGGCCGGTGCTGAAGGCGACGATCTTGTCGACCATGGCGATGATGCCGGCGCCATGCACCTTCTCATGCGCGATCAGGCCGGCCGCGAACCGGTCCCAGCGCGCCTGCAGGGCGGGGTCCAGCTTTCCGGCCGGCTTCGGCAGCGTATAGGTGATGATCAGCTTCGGCCGCGCCGACTTCAGCACGCAGGCGCTGCCTTGCGGCTGGTAGTTGCGCTGCCACGTCAGCTTGAAGAAAGTGTGCGCGATGACGCGACGCCCGCCGCCCGCCTCGCCGACCAGCGGGCCCTTCTCGCCGATCGAGAGATAAAGCTGCTCCGCGCTTTGCCCGGAGACGGCATAAGTCTCGATCCTCTCGATGGGCTTCCAGTCCGCCCGTGCAGGGGAGGCAAGCAGCAAGGCGCAAAGCAGGATGGCGAATTTCATGAGGGACTCAATGGGATTCCGTCCGTTGGGTGCATAGCGGTTGTCTCGCGCAAGATCAAAGCGCGCGGGCAATCCGTCCTTTGAGGAAGGAGACTACAGGCCGCCGTGCCGGAACCCGCTCCGCCCGTCATCCGTTTCCTTGGCCAATCATCCCAACCGATGGGGGAGGACAAGATGACCCGCAGCGAGATCATTTCCGTGCTTGGACCGGTCGACGAGGCCGTCATCGCCGACATCGCGCTCACTGGAGCAAGCCTCGAGGAGCTGCGCGAGGCCTTCGCCTGGATCGGCGCCGACGAGGCGCTGGTGAATGAAGGCCATGCCATGCCCGGCGCCCGCGTGGCGAGACTGATCGAGATACTCGAACCGCCGGAGGACGAGCCCGAGGCGCCGCGCGCGGCGGACTAGGGCGAGGGCGCCCTGACATGGGTGAAGCACAGGTGCTTCTCCCTACCTGCCCCTCTACCCCCATCCCTCATAGCTTTTGCCGCTTTGGCGGCGGCACAAGCAGCGGACCCGCTGGAAGTAGCAGCACTGGAAGAATTCGCGGTGCTTGATACGGTGATCGAGAGACGTCTCCAGCTAAGCTTTGATGCTTGGCACTGGCGGCATCTCGCGCGGCTCGAAGCTCAGCCGCTTGACCGTGGCCACAATCGCGGCTGATAGCGCCTCAGCTTCGGACAGCAGGGAAGGACCATCGCGGCCATAGGTGAAATCTTCGCTCGGTAGCACGCCAGGCGGGCAATGCTCCTCGATCGTGGCCCGGATAAGTTGGAGCGCGGCGCGGCAGTCAGGATCGTTCTTGGTCATTCATAGAAACATGCAGAAGGGCTAAAATGTTCCGGGCAGGATGGATCAGTGCAATTTCGCGCCGATCTGTTTGGCGAGCGCTTCAAGAGCCTTCACGTCTTCTGCGTAGGACCGCGCTTGCGCAGGGTAGCGCTCCATCTGTTGGCGATAGAAAGTCAGCCACTTCTGCAAATCGCCAATCGGGAACGCCCCTCGCCATATGCCCTTCTCAAGCGTGAATGTGTCCGTCGCCGAATCGTAGGTCGCTGTCGTCTTCATGGAGGGGCGTTATAGGTTCACATCCCTGAAACAAAAGCCGCGTCCCCGGCGTTTGCGAATGCAAACTCGCAAGGTGCGTCATTGCCATCCACCTCGATCAAGAAGACTGAGTACGATCAGGCCAGCAGGATCCTCTCTGTGTGGTTCGTGGCTAGCGGCAAGCGCTACGATTTTGAGGGGGTGCCGCCTGAGACCTACGCAGCTTTCCGATCGGCATTCGTCAAGGGCCGCTTTTTCAACGACCACATTCGAAATCATTTCCCGTATCGCCGCGTTCCGGACTAAGCGTCCATATCAGGCAGGCTTACGCAATGACCCCTTTAACATTTGTGGGCGCGGCTTCATCCTGTCGTGTGCACATGATTGGTCGCTCGGTCCTGGCGGGTCCGAGCCCAACCACCTTTCACCCGCTGGCTTCGGCTGGCGGGTTTTTTGTTTCGCGCTCTCGCGGAATGTAAAGAGCCTCTCCTGATGGCACCTTTGCTGCGAACTGGAGCGTGAACAGAAGCCGATTTCTGTCATCCGTCACATTCATGATCCAAGGGGTCATATGCTCCCAGAACGATCGCTTGCTGTCGTTTATCATCTCGCCGGCGGCGCGCACTGCTTCCTGGCGCGCGGCATCCAGATCGGGGAGATCGACGCCCTCATCATCGGGGTTGAATTCGCCGTTGTCGACGTGGAAATGAAAAGTGGGCATTCCGCTGGCCTTGTTGAACAGTGGAATAACTCTCGCCTCACGACTTTGTTTCGCGGTGGTTGCGGCTTGACAGTAGCGCAGGCCAGGTTTCGCCGCCTTGGAGGACCATCCTAGGTCGCGGGCAGGAATATTATCCGCGTCAGGCGTCTAACTCCAGCGACTCATGATCGTCCTGGAACTCGTGCCACATGACCTGTCTGATGTCTTGGCAGTCGACGACCTGGCTGCACGTCTCGCAGCGATAGAAATCCGAATTCCGAATGGAGCCCGGCGGGCGGTGCACTGTCACCCCTTTCGGCGGACCGAGCTCGGAAAGCCTCGTCATCCTCGAAGCTTCCTTGCCTCGCGCTCCAACGTCTTTCTGTCGTTGCCGTGCTCGCCGATCAGTTCACGCACCTGCTCGGGCGTGATGCGATGCTGTTTAGCGAAGTAGCGGACTTCGTAATCCTCATCCGCCGAAACACGGTCGCGGTCCCTGAAATCGCGCTTGGTTTTGTCGTCTGCCATAGCTGTTCCTCCTGGTGAGAGAGAACAGAGTTCCGCACCGAATGTTCCCATTAGCTGCAGCTAACGGAACTGAAACGACCCTGCGCTATTGAATCAAACTTGAGTGATGCGTTGGGGCTCTCATGCGTAAGCCGGTCCGGCTGTCCTTCATTCGCCCGATGGAGCCTGAGCTTGTCGAGCAACCACCAAAGGGAGACGGCTGGAGCCATGAGGTGAAATTCGACGGCTACAGATCGCAGATCCTCAAGGACGATGAAGGCGTCCGAGTGTTCACAAAGTCGGGTATCGATTGGACTGCGAAGTACAAGTCGATCGCCAAGGAAGCCGAGACCCTGGAGGCAGAGAGCTTCATTATCGAAGGCGAGATGATTGTGCTCAACGAAAAAGGCCTGTCCGACTTCCATGCGCTGCGCTCGGCTATCACACGGCGGCCTCAGGCTCTCTATTTCGTCGCGTTCGACCTCCTGCATCTGAATCGCCATGACTTGCGCGACATGGCCCTGAAAGATCGCAGGGAGGTGCTACAAGCGCTTATCCCGGCAGGTGGGCATATCCAGTTCTCGGAGGCTCTGCCGGGCACTGGCGACGCCGTTTACCACCTCGCGTGCGAGGCCAACCTGGAAGGCATCGTTTCGAAGCGCCTCGACAGTGTCTATCGCTCCGGCGCGACCATGAACTGGCGGAAAATCAAGTGCTACGTCGAAGCCGAAATGGACATCATTGGCGTGCAGCGTGAGGCGGGGAAGCCTCCCATGGTGCTGATGGCCGACAAGGGCCGCTATATGGGCGGTGCGTTTGTCACTTTCAAAGCCGACAAACGACAGGCTCTCTGGGATCGCGTGCAGGGCAAGGTTGGTGCTCCGCCTCCAAAGGAAATGGCAAAGCAGAAGGCGGAATGGCTGAAGCCGGGCCTGGTCGGACGGGTGAAATTCCTCAAGGGCGAGGAGACGTTGCGTCATGCCTCGCTCAAGGACTTTCGCGAAAAGTAGGGTGGAGTTACTGCGATGCCAGTTCGCCAGAAGGCGCAGGACGCGGGAATTTTCGAGCCTGCTGAATTGGAGTTCTTGGCGAGGGTGTTCGACCGCCTGAAATATCAGGAGCAGACTGCTGATGAACGTGAGGCTCTGGCGTCCCGAATCCTCGCAAACTTCATGGCCGGCATCCAAGATGAGGAAGAGCTTGTTTTGCTGTCACGGCTGCCTCTGGGTCGCTCACACATGTCCTAAGCGGCAGCACGGTCGTTGCCTCATTAGTCGGGCTAGCTGTTGCTGCCAAGCTACAGCCCTTTACATGAGATTCCATTAGAAAAGGCTTGTGCGGGGTTTCCTGGGTTTCGGGCGGACCATCCGGGGAAAGGGGCGCGCAGCAGTTTGAGGGAAGATGACCCGTCGGCTTAGGTCGGCGGGTTTTTCTTTCGAGCGACGGCTCTCATTTGAGATCGCACCTCAGATCGGTCGCGAGTCAAGGAGCGGTCCGCCATCCGCCGGCGCCACGTTCTGTTGTCGACGGTGATCTGGCCTTTCGGATCTACTATCGAAGCGCGCCCATCCGGCGCAAAGACAATTCCCCCAGCCTCCAAAGCCAGCCGCACAGCACGCACACTGCTAGGCCGGGTGTTCTTTAGCCCGTGTTCGATTCCGCTGATCGTTGCTTCACTGAGGTCGGCCTTGGAAGCAAGTCGCACCCGCGACCATTTCAAGAGGGCGCGGGCGAGTCTGACCTGTTCCGCCGAGAGTTCATGTCGACTGTCCATAAGTTTGGAACATTCAATCTCGCTAAAATGTTCCGGGTGGGGCCGATTTTTACAACGAAGCAGATGGCGGCGCGGCTGACAGGATTCAACATTTGACATCGCGGCCGTGGTGGCGATGCGTCAGTATCGGACCGTCCCATTTCTACCCGGGAGTGGACACCGGTCTGCGATCGAGTGTCACGGCAAGATCGCAGACCGGCGCGCCTCATCGCGCAAGCTGTTGCCGCCAAGCTACAGCCCTTTACGCGAGTTCCATTGACGCCGGAGCGGCTGAAGACGGCTTGTCCGTAAAAGCCTTGGCACGAGCAGCTTTCAAGTCCGTCGCTTTGCCTTGCCAGACGCAGCAGGCAGCTCGGGTGCGCTCGCAAGGATTTCTCGGGACCGCTCTATGAGTCGGCGGTTCTCCTCAATGAGCTCCTCAGCTTCCTCAATGCGCATAATGGTTTGCTGCTCCATCTCATCGAGGGGCTGAACTGGGCTGTTGGACTCGCCGATCTGTTGCATGACCATCCTCAAGTTATGAGTTACCCGCGATCCGCCGGCAGACAAAACTCCTGAGGGCTGGAAACGGTTCCCCTGAGCGGCCCGACATTTCCGCGATGGGGCGCGTTCGGTCGAACCGCTGGAGGGGGATAGGGCGCCGGCGCCTACGCAGGAAGCATGGGTGCTTCTCCCTACTTGCCCCTCCAACCCTTCCCGTCATAGTTTTTGCCGCTTTGGCGGGAGAAAAGCGTTTGGAGACCAATGTCGCCATTGTCGGCGCCGGCCCTGCCGGGCTCGCCGTTGCGGCCTGCCTCAAACAGGCGGGCGTCGATTTCGTGATCCTCGAGAAGGCCAATGAGGTTGCGCCGTCCTGGCGGCGGCATTACCGGCGACTGCATCTGCACACGGTGAAATCCTTCTCCTCGCTGCCTTTCGTGCCGTTCCCGAAAAACCATCCCCGTTACGTTCCGCGCGAAAAGGTCGTGGCCTATCTCGATGCCTATGCCGAGCGCTTCGGCCTTGAGCCGCGCTTCGGCGTCACGGTTAAGTCCATCCGCCGCGAGGGCGACCGCCTGCTGGTCCAGACCGATGCCGGACGCTTCAGCGCACGCAAAGCTGTCGTCGCCACTGGCAACAACGCCCAGCCGATCGTGCCGGATTTCCCGGGCATCGAGGCCTTCAAGGGCAAGGTGCTGCACAGCGCCGCCTACACGGAGGCGGCACCCTATGTCGGCAAGAACGTGCTGATCGTCGGCATGGGCAATACGGGCGCGGAGATCGCGCTCGACCTGGCCGAAAGCGGCGCTCACCCCACCATCTCGGTGCGCAAGGGCGTCCACATCGTGCCGCGCCAGCTGTTCGGTGTGCCGATCCAGATGGTGGGCATCGCCAGCCGGACCATGCCACAGGCGCTGAACGACTGGATGTTCCCCAAGATCCTCGACCTGGCGCTGGGCCGGCTGGAGCGATATGGCATCGTGCGGCCGAAGCAAGGCATCCTGCAAGGCATCGAGGCCGGCCGCATTCCGGTGATCGATATCGGCACCGTTGCGGCGATCAAGCAGGGTCGGATCGGCATTGCGCCGGACATCGCAAGCTTCGCCGGAGACGGCGCGACATTCGTCGATGGCGTGGAGAAGAAATTCGACGCGGCCATTTTCGCCACCGGCTATCGTCCTGCCTATGACGCCTTCCTGTCGGCGGAGCTCAGGCCGGACAAGAGCGGCGTCAACGCGCGGGCGAGCGAATTGGGCGTCTATCTCGTCGGCTTCCACAACCCCGTCACCGGCCTGCTGCGCGAGATCGGCATCGAGGCGCAGGCAGTGGCGAAGGATATTGCGGGGAGGTGAGGGTTATTTGCGGTCAGTATGATAGGCCGGGTTCCTTCGCCCCCCTCTCTGTCCTGCCGGACATCTCCCCTCGAGGGGGGAGATTGGCAGCTTCGGCGACGGCCGTCTCCCTGCAGCGCTGGTGATTGGCGAAAGCATACATGACATATAATCTCCCCCATTGAGGGGGAGATGCCCGGTAGGGCAGAGAGGGGGGCCTCGCGCAGACCTTTCTGTGTTTTGAGCCCCGCCCACCTGAATCGGGTGGCGCATCGGACCACCTCATGCGAAGCCATTGCTGCCAATGAGGGATCGGCCATGCTCATGCTCTACGATTATCTCCCGTCGCAAAACGCCTGGAAGATCCGCGTCCTGCTCGGCCTGCTCGGCATCGCTTACGAAACCCGCATGGTCTCGATCTTCGAGGGCGAGAGCCGCACGGAGGCCTTCCTGAAGCTCAACCCCGCCGGCGCCGTTCCGGTGCTCGCCGTGGACAATGGCCAGGCGATCGCCGAGTCCAACGCAATCCTCATCCTCGTCGCCGAGGGCACGCCGTTTTTGCCGGCGGACCGGCTTGCCCGCGCCAAGGTCATGCAGTGGCTGTTCTTCGAGCAGTATTATGTCGAGCCGGTCATCGGTTCGCTGCGCTTCTGGACGCTGACCGGCCGCCTGGAGCGCAACCAGGCCCTGGTCGCCGGCAAGCGCGAGGCGGGCGTCCGCGCGCTTGGCGCGCTGGAGCGCAGCCTGGCCGACACGCCTTTCCTGGTCGGCGATACGCTCACCATCGCCGACATCGCCGTCTATGCCTACAGCCACCGCGCTGAGGATTGCGGCTTCTCGCTCGCCGACTATCCGGCCGTCGAAGCCTGGGTGGAAAGAGTGGGCGAGGCGATCGGACCTGGCTATCCGGTGCATCCCTACAGCATCGATCCGCATTCGGGCGGGTGAGCCGCCGGAACATGGCGGCGGGCAGGGCGTTTCCCAATGGCTTCAACCAGAGCCATGGAGGCCCGCAATGGCCCGCACCCTTGCCATCGCAATCCTCGCCACCGGCATCATGAGCCTGCCCGCCATGGCGGCCGAAAAATATTGGGTCGCCAGGGACGCGGTCTCCAAGCAGTGCGAGATCGTGCCGAAGAAGCCGGATGGCACGCTTGTCGTGGATCTCGACAAGAAGACATACGCCAGCGAGGGCGAGGCGAGGAAAGCGATGGAGGCGAGGGCGGATTGCAAAAGCAAGTAGGGCGTTGAGGACCGTGCCTACCTGTCCACGAGCGACATCGTGCGCTCGTTATACCTTGGCCCGGACACCTTGTCGGGCGTCAGCGCCATGTCGAGCCCCAGCATCTCGGTCGCATCGAGCGTGATATCCGCCGCCGCGACATTTTCCTCCAGATAGGTCCGCCGCTTGGTGCCGGGGATCGGCACGATGTCGATGCCGAAGTCCGGCCCCTTGGCGAGCAGCCAGGCGATCGCGATCTGGCCGGGCTTCACGCCCTTTGCCGCTGCAATGTCGCGCACAGCGGCGGCAGCCGCGACATTCGAGTCGAAGTTCTCGCCTTGGTAGCGCGGATCGCCGCGGCGGAAATCGCCTTGCGGATAGTCTTCCGCGCGCTTGACGTCGCCGGCCAGGAAGCCGCGGCCGAGCGGCGCGAACGGCACCAGGCCGATGCCGAGCTCCCTCAGCGCCGGGATGATCTCCGGCTCGAGGTTGCGCTCCCACAGCGAGTACTCGCTTTGCAGCGCCGAGACCGGATGCGCGGCATGCGCGCGGCGGATGTTGGCAATGCCCGCTTCCGACAGGCCGAAGAAGCGCACCTTCCCCTCGGCCACCAGCTCGCCGACCGCGCCGGCGACATCCTCCATCGGCACCGCTGGATCGACGCGATGCTGATAGAGCAAGTCGATGTGGTCGGTGGCGAGCCGCTTGAGCGAAGCGTCGACCACCTCGCGGATGTGTTCGGGCCGGCTGTCGGTGCCGGACTGCTTGCCGTCGACGATGCGGAAGCCGAACTTGGTCGCGATCGTCACCTTGTCCCGCCGGCCTTGCAGCGCGCGCCCAAGCAGCTCCTCGTTGACGAAAGGTCCATAGACCTCGGCCGTATCGAGGAAGGTGCAGCCGAGCTCGATTGCCCGGTGGATCGTCGCGATCGACTCCGCCTCGTCGGCCGGTCCATAGGCCTGGCTCATGCCCATGCAGCCGAGGCCGATGGCCGACACTTCGAGCCCCTGGCTTCCGAGTTTGTGTTTGCCGAGGCTCATATGTCCTTGTCTCCCGCGAAAAATCAGCGCTCGCGAAAGTATAGGGCGGGGACAGGGCACGTCCAGCACGAGCCGACAGCGCTTGATTCAGGTCAAGGAAACCGCAGGACGGCGCCGTATAGTCGGCCCGTCTTGGGAAGGACACAAGGCGGGCGGGTGGTTCCGGCCGACTCCACTCCCTCGGGGACCCGACGGAACCACCCACACCGACGTTTGGACAAAAAGCCTGTAACGCGTCGCCCGAACTCGTTTTCGGTGCGACGCGCTTTTTCATGCATCCACAGCCCACACCGCGCCGGGCTCAACTATAAGGCGACAGGCACTGCTGGCGAGGACCGCCATAGGGCTGGTAGCTGTTGTCCCAGGCGCGGTAGGAGCGGTAGCGGTCAAAGCACCAGCGCAGATGGGCGGCCGCCAGGCGCGCCGCGGGGGGCGGGGGCGGCGCGACCGTGGCGGCCGCCACGCCGGCCGCGAAGGCGGCGGCCGGGAACCAGTAGCCATTGTAGTAGCGGTAGCCGGGCCGCATGCGCCAATAGCCCCTGAATCCGTTGTAGTAGTAGGCGCCGCCGACGACGTAGAAGCCGCGCCGGTACCAGACCGGCGTCGCCTGGCTGGTCACGGATGCCTGGCCCGGAGCGGGCATGATCGGAACTGCCTCTGCCGGCGAGGCCAGCATCGATGCGCCGAGCACCAGGCCGCATAAGGCCGTCGATATCCATTTCATCGTCTCTCTCCTTTGTCTTGTGTCACCTGGGATCACGGCGGGATCACTGGCGCTTCACCGCTCGCAGTTCGGAAATCGAAAGCGCGCCGTCGCCATCGGTGTCCGCCTGCAGCAGCCGGTCGGGAATGGCGGCCGTGAATTCGTCGCGCGAGATTTTACCGTCGCCATTGCGGTCCATGCGGCCCGCCTCGGCCTGCAGGCCGGCGAAGCGCGCGGCCTGGATGTCGCGCTTCGCCTTGACCTGCGCCACGGCCGCCTGCACCTCCTCGGGGTCGAGCACGCCGTTGTGGTTGGCGTCCAGCCGGTCGAACATCCGCGCCCGCGCTGCCTGGATCTCGCTGAATTCGAGCCTTCTGTCGCCATTGGTGTCGATGCGCCGGAACGCCTCCCGGGCGCCCGTGTCGGCGGCGAAGGCGCTGCAGCCGCACAAAAGCAGCCCGGTAAGGGCGATCACGATCTTGGTCATCTGGGTCTCCGCTGAATTCGACGACCCGTCGCGGATCGTCCTTGCAGCGTCTCCTACGCGCGAGTTCGACGGCTCCTACGCGGCGGCCGCGAATTTTTCGGAAGTTCGACACGCGGGGGCGCCGCGCCACGGCGGCCGGCAAAAAAATCCGGACGCTGGCGTAGGAGCACGGGCCGGGCTGCGTATTGGCCGACAGTCGCCATCTCGCGACGTGACATTTCGAAAGGACCAACCATGAAACGCTCAGCAATCGTTGCAGCCCTGCTTCTCGGGCTCGCTCCGGTCTGCGCCGCCGCGACGCAGGACATGCCCGGCCAGCGCATCCTGCAACGCCTCGACACCAATGGCGACGGCGCGATCTCGAAGGACGAGATGCTCGCCGCCCGCGAACGTCTCTTCAAGAGGCTCGACCGCAATGGCGACGGCGTCATCGACGAGAAGGAGATCGAAACCGCCCGCCAAGCCATCGAAGACCGTGCCCAGGCAACCGAGGCCCGCCTCGGCAATCGCTGGCGGCGCATGGACAGGAATGGCGACGGCAAGGTCACCGAGGACGAGTTCCAGGCCAGCACGCCGCTCTTCGATCTCGCCGACCGCAATGGCGACGGCAGGCTCTCCGCCGATGAGATCGCGGCCATCCGCAAGATCGTGGCCGCTCACGCCAATTGACCAACCTGCCTTCCAGAAAGGAAATGACATGATTTCAAGATTCAAACTCTCGCTGTTCTGCCTCGGCGCAATGGTCGTCTGGTCGGCCACTTCCCCGGCCTCGGCCGAGGAATGGACGCGCAAGACCGTGCATGGCGGCGAACTGAGCCGCAGCGTCGACCGGGACGGCAATACCTACACCGGCTCGACCACGCGGACCGGACCGAATGGCGGCACCTACACGTCGAACTCAACCTGCAAGGCCGGCGTTGTTGACCGCTGCTCCAGGAGCTATTCTGCCACCGGGCCGAACGGCAAGACCGTTTCGGGTCAGCGCTACAGCGCGGCCGGACCGTTTCGCGGCCGTTCTGTCGGCAGCTTCACGGGCCCGAACGGCAACACGGTTCACGGCTTCCGCCGTTGGCGCCGCTGACATCTGGTGGTGGACTTGACGTCGGAATTCGTTCTTCTCCCGAGCCGGATCGTCGCGGATTTCTGCCTCGCCGCCGGAGGCTCCTCGACCGGTGCTCGCTGCCGTGCGGGATGAAGCTGTCGGTGGCGATGAGGAGCTTCTGGCCCGCATCGCCGCGGGCAGCCAGGCGGCTTTGTCCGCGCTCATGGCCCGCCACGGCCGTGGGCTGCGGACATTCGCCGCGCGCTATCTCGGCCATGCCGCCGATGCCGAGGACGTGGTGCAGGAGGTGTTCGTGACCGTCTGGAAACAGGCCGCGCGCTTCGATCCCGGCCGGGCGCGCGCCTCGACATGGCTCTACCGGATCACCGCCAACCGCTGCATCGATCAGCGCCGGCGTCGCGCGCTGCGCAATTTCTTCGGGCTGGACGACATTGCGGAGGAGCCCGCCGCGCCGGAAGCGAATGCCGAGACCGCGACAGCGGCGAGGCAGGAACTGGCAATCGTGCGCGATGGCCTGTCGCGTCTGCCGGAGCGCCAGCGGATGGCGCTGCTTTTGCGGGCTGTGGGCGAGCTTGACATCGGTGCGATCGCCGAGGTGATGGGCGCCAGCGCGGGCTCGGTCGAACAGTTGCTCGTGCGCGGGCGCCGCGCGCTCAGGGATCATTTGGCAGATGCGGCCGGGGGCCGCGAAAGGAAGTCCTCATGACACGCGAGGAATTCGAGAACAACCGCCGCCGCTTCGGCGACGACATCGATGCCTGGCCAGAGGCCTTGAGAGGACCGGCCCTGGCATTCATGGCGCTTGACGGCGATGCCGGCGCCGACGACGCGCTCGACAGGCTGGTGCTTCAGGCCGCCCTGGTCGAGGGCGACGATCGCGCTTTGGCGCGCAAGGTGCTGGCCCGCATCGATCGCGGCGCGGCGCGTCCTTCGCTGGTGCCGCGCTTGCTCGTCGCACCGGCCGGCATCGCCGCTTGCGCCGCGGCCTTGCTGGTCACCGCGACAATCGCCGGTTACCAAGTGGCGCGCCTCCAGGACCAGCCGCAGGATTCCGAGCTTCTGGCGCTCGCCGCCGGCGCCAGGCTTCCCGATGACGGCGGACCGGCGATCGCGGGTGATGCGGGCGAGGGGGACGCGCTATGACCGGTCGTTCATGGACATGGGCTGCGGTGCTGGTCGTGCTTGCGCTGTCCCTCGCGCTCAACTTCTTCTTCATCGGCTATGCCGCGCATGGCCTGCGCCAGGCGGTCGCCGCACGCGGGCTGCTGGCCGAGGTCGCGGGCGCCTACTCGCCCGAGGTGCGCAAGGAATTCCGCTCGGTCATGCGCGACAACCGCGCCCGCACGTTCGAGGCGCTGCGGCAGCTGCGCGCGGCGCGCGCCGACCTGGCTGCGGCCGAGCAGGCGCGACCTTTCGACGAGGCGGCGGTCAGGCAGGCGATGGCGGCGGTTCGCGCCGCCACGACCAACCTTCAGGCAACGGTGCAGGACTACCTGGTTGCCGCTATGAAGAACGTCGCCGCGAAGCCGGCGGGGGGCGGGTGAGCCATCGCCCTACTCGCGGCACAATTGCCGTGACCTATTCGCGTGTCGGAACCATGATGACGAACCAATGCGGCACGACCGGCTTGTCCTGATACTGCTCCGGCGCGAGCTCATCGCCGGCCTGCGGGCGATGCGGCGCCGCGATCTCGCCTGGATCGGGCTCGGCGGCGGCGCGCTGCTGGCCTATGCGATTGCCGATATCGTGCTTGCCTTGCAGGCCGCGGCCCCAAGGTTGCGCCACGACCAGCTCCTGTGGACCCTTGGCCTGCCGCTCACCCTGGCAGTGCTCGGGGCGCTCACAGGCAACGCGGTCGCCAGGCTCTGCCTTGAACGGGCTTTCGCGCCTTTCCTCAAGGCGCTGCCGCTTGGCTCCAGACAGCGCCGCCAAATGGCTGGCAGGGCGACGCTGGCGATCTTCGCGCCGCTGGGCGTTCTGGTTGCCGTTTTGGTCGGCTTCGCCTGCGCCATCATTGGAAAGCCGTTGCCGGCGGCCTGGGGCGTGGGCGCGGCGATCCTGTTTGCCCTGGGCTTCGGCACGGCAGCCATTTGGCGCCTGCGGCAGCCACGTCTTCTCCTCGATGAGGCGGCGAGCGAGACGGCGCCGGTTGGAAGGCCGCGGCTCGGCCGCCTCGACCGGGCGCGTCCGCGCTGGCTTTCGAGCTGGGCCTGGAAACTGCCAGGTGGCCATTTGCGACCATCATGGAAGCTCGCCGCGGCCGGCCTGCTGCTCGCAGCCTCGGCCATCCTAGGCGCATGGGCAAGCCTTGCCGGCCGCACGGCCGGGCCGGCGGCGGTCGCGGGCCTGGCGGGCGGCATTCTCATCTTCATGCTCAGCCTGCGCTGCCAGCCGCTCGGCTCGCCGGTGCTGCGCACGGCGCCCATAGGCTTCACGCGCGTGTGGCTGCGGCTGGTGCAACTGCCGCTGCAATTGTCGCTCGCCTTCTTCCTGCTGCCGGCGGGCGCGGCGCTCGCGGCCGAGCCGTCGGCATGGGCCGTGCCGGTGGCGGGCGGGCTCTGGCTGCTGGTGCTGAACGGCGCCTATGCGGTGTTCGGCGCCTATTTCCTCAACACGCCCTTCGTCGCCATGCTGAGCTTCGCCAGCGCGCTCGCCTATGCCAGCTATGAAACGCTCGAATATGGACGCACCGTGCTGATCGGCCTGGCGGCATTGGTGGTTTTCCTATGGCACAGAACCCGACAGAGGTATCGCAATGGATGAAGTGCTTGCCGTCAGCGGGCTCAGCGCCGGCTATCGCGGGCGCGCCGTGGTGCGCGGCATCGATCTTTCGCTCCGCCGGGGCGACATAATCGGCCTGCTCGGCGCCAATGGTTCGGGCAAGTCGACGCTGATCAGGGCGATCACCGGCCAAATCCCGTTGCTCGGCGGCAGCGTGATGGTTGATGGCGTCGACCTCGCCGCCGCGCCGGAGCGCGCCAAGGCCGGCTTCGGCCTCGCCATCGAGCCGCACGACTTGCCGGCGCCGCTGTCGGGACGCCAATATATCGAACTCGTCGCCTCGATCCGCGGCTGCGCGCCAAACGATCTGCCAAGCGCCGATCTGCCGGGCGCCGACCTTCTGGAGCGGCTCGAACTCGGCCGCTGGATCGACCGCCCGATCGCCGAATATTCACTCGGCACGCGAGCCAAGGTCGCGATCCTCGCGGCACTTCTCGGCCGGCCGCCGCTGCTGATTTTTGACGAGACGCTGAACGGCCTCGATCCGGTTGCCGCCTGGGAAGTGAAGCGCGTGATCACCGCGCTTTGCGCGAGCGGCCGCCACGCCGTGATCGTGTCGACCCATGTGGTGGAAGCCGTACCGGCGCTCTGCAGCCGCGCCGTCCTGATGGCCGATGGCAGCCTGAACCGAAGCTGGGATGCGGCGCAACTGGTGGAGGCAGGCAGGGCGCCAGGCGCCTTCGAGGCAAGCGTCATGCAAGCGCTGCGCATGCGAGCCGCTGCCTGATGTCGATCTAGGCCATCGGCAGCATGCGGCGCATGATCAGCGAGGCGTGGCCGCCGACGCCATGCGCGGCTTCGCGGCGCTCGACCACTTCAAAGCCGTGCTTGCGGTAGAAGGCGATCGCGCGGTCGTTGCCTTCGATCACCTCGAGCGCGATCGAGGGGATGCCGGCATGCGCGGCAAGCACGGCATGCAGAAGGTCGACCGCAAGCCCGCTGCCGAATGCCTGCGGCTCGATATGCAGCCGCTCCAGCGTGACGTCGCCTTTGGCGTCCATCGCCGCCATCGCATAGCCGGCGATCGAGCCGTCGGCGCGTTCGGCGACGAAGGACATCTTATCCTCGTCCTCCAGTTCTTCCGAGAGCTTGTCCGGCGCGTGCCTTTCGTCGGAAAGCCTGGCCACGGTCTCGTCGCCCATGATCGGCGCGTAGGTCCGCTGCCAGGATTGGCCGAGCAGCCGCGACACATCGGCAAGGTCGTTCCTCGTCATCGCCCGGATGCGGGTCATGGTCGTTGTCCTTGTTTCGATCCGAAGATAGGGCGAAGCGCGCTGCGCGGCCAACCCCTCGGGCGCGCTGAAGGCGCGGATCCGGTCGGCGCTCTTTCGGGGCGTTCAAGCGGCTATCACGGGCAGCGGAAACGTCCTGCATGCCGCCGGATAGCCCGCTGCCGGACCGATGGAGGCGGCAGCGGGCCATTGATGCGACGGGAGTGCTGTCCCGCCGAGCAGGAGACACTGCTCACCCTAGGTTTAAGCCGGCATCGCCAGGGACGCGACTTACGGATTCGTAAGCTCACTCACGATGACGTTCCCGGCCACGCCCGGCGGCGCAGCGCCCCTCTCACGCCGCACGCGGCTCGGCCGGTTTTCCACCTTCGCGGACCCGTCGGCCAAAGACCATCAACTGCCGCGCGGTGTTGTTGCGCAGGCGGCGCAGGCGCCATTCCAGCCCGTTGTCGGTGGTGATGCGCTTGGCATAGATGCTGGCGCGCAGCGCCCTGGTGTCGGCCGCGACCTTGATCGGATCATCATAGAAGGCGCAGATCTTGTCGGCCGCCATGCCGGGCGTTTCGAGCCAGGCGGGGATATGCGTGGAACTGAGGCAATCGACATCGGTTAGCACGCGGTTTATCCCGTCGCCTTGCGCCGGGCAGGTCGTGGCGAACGCATCGCCGATGAAGACCACGCCGTCGCGGCGATGGCCCCGTGTCGTCGTCAGGCTGACCTGCCGCACCTCGACCTCGCTGGCGACGGCGAAGTTGCCGCATCGGTGGGCAATCTCCGGCATCAGGTCCATGAGCATCTTCTGCGGATTCTCGCGAAACGCCCGCACCCATGGATCGGCGACTGTCCGATAGACGAACATGTTCGCTCGCAGCCGCTCGCCGATCCGGAAGATGGTAAGAAAGGCAATGCGATCGGCGACCCGCCTCGCGTAGAAGGTGAGGGACTGCAGGCCGAATTCCTGCGGCGTGATCGCCAGATCGAAGCCCATCGACAGCGAATGCGCCTTCGATTCCTCGATGCGCTCGACGCCGATGGCGCGCCGCACCGCCTCGCTGTAGCCGGTGGCGACCACCAGAAGCCGCGCATCGATGACGGAGCCGTCGGTGAGCATTAGGCGCTGCCGGTCCGGCCCGGTCGACACCTCGGCGACCTTGCCCACCGTCAGCGGCACTTCCGGAGGCAGCGCCGCGCGCATGCCATTGACCAGCGGCGCGTAGGAGAAGGCGTATTCAAAGGTCTGCTTGCGCTCGAACAACTGGCCGAAGCGGAAGACATGGAGATCGGTCATCGGCGTGGAGAGCGATCTGAACACCTGCCCGAGGCCAAGCTTCTCGAACAGCCCCATCTGTTCGTCGCGGGTCTTCTCGGCCCGGAATTCGTCATGGTGGACACGGTGCGGATCGATCAGCGCCACCCTGCGGCCAGCTTTGGCGAGCGTTATCGCCAGAACGGTTCCGGCCAGCCCGGCGCCGACGATCGCCACTTCCGCCTCGGTCCTGCCGGGCGGGGCTGCGGGCGTTTCGCGGTTCTCGGTGTTGCTCATTGCTTGTCTCCAAGGCCCGTGGGCATGCTCTCCCGCCGCTGGGTCTGCTTCCAGCGCGGCGCCAATGCCGAACCATCTATGAATTCCAGTCCGCCCGCTTCGTTGAGCGTATGCAGCTTGCGGCCGGCCCAGCCGGCGCCTGGATTGAGGATCGTCTCGACGACCTGTTCGAAGCCGCCCTCGTCGAGGCGCGTGACCCGCGCAATGCCGAGCGCGGCGCCATAGCTCCTGCGGCAGTCCTGCACGGGACGCAGAAGCTGGCCGCCGCGTTTCACCATGCGGCCCGCCGGGCGCGCGGAGGCAATGTCGATCATAACGGGGTTCTTCGGATGCGGCGTCCACGGCCCGCGGAAATCCGGCGCCGACCACAGATGCAGCTGGTCCGAGAAGGCGCCGCCGCCGTCGCGCACGGTGGCGAACATCCACCAGCGCCCGCCATGCTCGGTGAGCGTGGCGTCGCTGGCGACGATGTCGGACAACAGCGTCGCTTCCTTGACCCAGCCGCCCGGGAACGCGGTGGCGCGGTAGAGATCGACGGTTCGGTTGGCGCCGCTTTCCGGCACCATCCACATCTCGCCGTCGCGCTCGAACACGAAGGGGTAGGAGAGGTGGTAGGGCAGTTCCAGCACCGGCTTCGGGGTGCCTGCCGGTCCGTTCGGCCCGAAAGCCACCGCCGACAGGATCGCCTTGCCGGTGCGGTGGATGTAGTCCTCCACGAACAGCGTCACCTGGCCGCGGTAAAGCACCGGGAACGGATCGGCGTAGAAGCGGCTGCCGTCGTCGGCGAGCTCCCGCCAGCCCGATTGCGGATGGGCGCGCAGTTCGTAGAGGTCGCTGCCTCCGGTCTCGCGCCAGCCGACCCGCCAGTGCGGGGCGTTGTAGCACAGATGATAGATCTGCTGGACGATGCGCCGCGCCGTGGCCTTGGCAGCCCGCACGCCAAGCTTCGTGGCGGATGGCATGGGCGGGGGCGACGCCCCGGATGGCGGTTCGGGCAGCACGGGCAGGGGCGAGCGCGCGGCGCCGTTGACCGCCGCCACGATCAGGCTGGCCGTGCGCGCCAGCATGTCCTGGAAGGATGCCAGCGCGATGCCGTGATATTCGGTGCCGAGCCGCCCTTCGGCGACAACCGCGCCGTTCTGCTCCAGGCGGGCGAGCGGCGTGCGCCCGGCAAGGATGAGCGCCAGCAGCGCTTCCTCGCCGCAGACGCCGTCATAGGCGAGCCGCCAGACCTGTCCGCCTTGCGGCTCGACGTCGCCGACGAGGTCGATCGTGAGATCGGCTAGCTGGGACGCCCTCGCATGGCCGGCGAGCGTCGAAATCGGCACACGCCTGGCCGTCCCATTGGCGGGCAGGCGGTGGATAAGCGTCTCAAGCTGGAACAGCGCCTCGGCCGCCTGCGGCACACCGCCCGCCGCCGGACGCGCGTCGACGCAAAGCTCGACGCCAGGCAACTGCGACAGCCTTTCGGCCAGCGCTACATGGAAAGCGCGCACGCAGTCGCCGTTGATGCGCAGGCTCAGCCGCATGGCCCGTCCCCAGGCGACTCGCCTCCGGAGCCGGCAGGCAGGCCCGCCGGTTCTAGTTCCCGCCGCATGCGCACGATGTCTCCAATTTCAGCTGCACCTAATTTCGATCCTGTTGGTGCAAACTTCGTGCCAGGGCAGTCCCAATTTATGAACATAATTAACAGTGTTTTAATCGTTGCCGGGAATAGCTAGGCCAACGCCGCATTTCTCGTCTTGCCGGCCGATGGAGCGTTGTCGGAGCGACCTTTGCAACCACCCCTGCTCATGGTGCCTCAGCAGAACGCTCCGGAGGCTGTCGCGCCGGCGCCGGCCTATTACGCGCCCGCACCGGCGCCAGCTTCCGCCACGGTCGAGCTTGGCGATCTCCGCCGCATCCTGTTGCGGCGCCGCTTCCTGATCCTCGCCGTCACCGCGCTGCTCACCGCGGTGACGCTCGTCTACACCATGCTGACGCCGGCGCTCTACTCCTCGACGGCGCAGATCATCGTCGATCCCGAGGACCTCCAGGTCGTCACCAACGACGTCAATCCGAGCCGCATTTCGCCCGATGGCGGCATCACCCAGGTCGAGAGCCAGGTCAGCGTCGCGCAGTCGAACGGCGTGCTGCTGCGCGCGATCAAGGCCACCAACCTCACCGAGGATCCGGAATTCAACGGGCAGGGCGGTCTCGGCCGCTGGATGGGCATGCTCTTCGGCGACAGCGGCAGCGACAGGACGGCGACCACGCTGGATTCGCTGCGCCGTGTCCTCGCTGTGAAGCGCGACGACAAGGTGCTGGTGCTCAACATCATCATCACCGCCAAGAGCCCGCAGAAGGCGTCGGACATCGCCAACGCCATCGCCAACGCCTACCTTGCCGACCAGGCCGACGCGCGCAAGGAGAAGGCGGCCAAGGCCTCCGAGGCGATCACCGCGCGGCTCGACGAACAACGCAAGCGCGTCGAGCAGGCCGAGAACGCGGTCGAGGCCTACCGCTCGCAGCACAACATGGTGATGGCCCAGGGCAATCTGGTGAGCGACCAGGAACTGACCGGGCTCAATGCCGAGCTGACCGCCGCGCAGGCGCGCACCCAGCAGCTGAAGGCGCAGGTCGATCAGTTGCGCAGGCAGGGCGGCGCGCCGGACGCGACCTCGGAAGCCACGCGCTCCTCGACGATCTCGAGCCTCAGGGCGCAGGAAGCGGCGCTGGTCGACCAGATCGCGCAGCTCGGCACCGGGCTCGGGCCGCGCCACCCCTCGATGATCGCCGCCCAGCAGCAGCTGCGCGACCTGCGCGTGCTGATCCAGCGCGAGCTCGGCCGCATCGTCACCGCGGCGGAGACCGACTATGAGCGCTCCCTGGCCAACCAGCAGGCGCTGCAGGCCAAGGTCGCGGCGCTCAAGTCGAAATCGCTCAATACCGACCAGGCTTCGGTGCGTCTGCGCGAATTGCAGCGCGACCTCGACGCCGTGCGCACCGTCTATGCCAACTACCTGCAGCGCGCCCAGGAAACGCGCGAGCAGACCAATGTCGACAGCACCAACGCCCGCATCATCTCCGAAGCCATGCCGGCGCTGAAGAAGAGCTGGCCGCCGAAGGGGCTGCTTGTGTTTGGCGCCGTGTTCGGCGGGCTGGCGTTGGGCGTCGGCATGGCGCTGATCGCCGAATATCTTTCGCCAACCGTGCTTTCCGCCAACCAGATGCAGTCTGCCATCGAGGCGCCGGTGCTGGGCGTGCTGCCGGGCAGGGGACGCCGCCGCTTCGGCCGCGCGGGCGGCGTGGCGCAGAAGACCGACGCCGTGGCCGGGCTCGCGCTGCAACGCATCGCCGCCGCCACGAGGCGTCCGACCGACTGGCCGCTTGTGCCTTCGATCCTGGTGGCGTCGCCGCCCGAGGACAAGGCGCAGCGCTCGAGGGTTGCTTGGCAGCTCGCCAATGCGGCGGCGGCCAGGGGGCGGCGCGTGCTGTTCATCGACATCAATGCCGGCAAGGGCCAGAAGGACCCGCAGCCTGGCGTGCTCGACGTGCTGCGCGGCGAATATCCTCTCGAAGCGGTCAGCCGCTATGCGCCCGGCTCGTCGGTGGCGCTGATCGGCAGGGGCAGGCCGGCAGCGGTGTTCCAGGAAGCGCAGGCGCTCTATTTCGCCCACCGCATGCTGGCGGAGGCCAACCACAGTTTCGAGCTCGTCGTGATCGACGGCGGCGCGCTGGCGGACGACCTCAACGTCCTGCCGCTGGTCGCCATGGCCGACGAGATCCTGCTCGTCGCCAGGCTGAACGCGACGCCGATGCGCGATGTCGCCTCGACCTCGGAAGCAGTCTCGGTCATGGGACGGTTGCCGACCGGCGCCATGCTGGTCGACGAGGCGGCCTGACATGGCCTCGATCCTGGCTGGTTCCGCCCGACCTGTCCCGGTGCCGGGCTACGGCATGGCGGGCCCGCGCACTGTTCCGGTCGACACGCTGACCCGTCTTGGCATCACCGTGGCGGTGCTGCTTCTGTTTTCCATCTCGGGCGGCATGCTGTGGCTGGCCGGCTACAATTACGATGGCCTGCAGGGCAGCCCGCTGAGCAAGATCCACCCGTCCACCTATCTCTTCGTGCTCGTCTTCGTCTGGCGCGCCTGCACCTTCGGCAATCCGGTCGGCTATGTTGTCCATGTCACCAACAAGCGGCCGGCAACGATGCTGATGGCGGTGATCTCGACGGTGCTTCTCTTCGTCGTCATCCTCAGGCAGCGCCCCGGCATGGCCGGCATGATCGACACGTTCGTCGCCCCGGCGCTGGTCGTGCTGCTGCTGAGCGAGGACGACGAGAAGACCTTTGCCCAGCTGCGGATCGTCATCCATGCCGTGATGACGGTGAACGCGCTGATGGCGCTGTTCGAGTTCGGCACCAAGCATCTGGTGTTCCCCTACAGGTTCGACGGCGCCGTGTTCGTCAATGATCTGCGCTCCACCGCGCTGCAGGGGCATCCGCTCTCCAATGCCACGGTCACCTCGATCTATGTGCTGTCGCTGCTGTCGGGTTCGCGCTCCCTGTCGACGCCGCTCGGGCTGGCGCTTGTCGGGCTGCAGTTCTGCGCGCTGGTCGCCTTCGGCGGCCGCTCGGGCATGGTGCTGACGATCCTGCTCGGCGGCGCCTACATGCTTATCCAGGGCCTGGCGCAGCTCAGGACCGGGCGCGTCAACCTTCTGGGCGCCGCGCTGGTGATCATGCTTGCCGCGCTGCTGCCGCTGGCGATCGCGCTCGCCGGCTATTACGGCTTCTTCGACGCGCTGCTCCAACGTTTCGTCTCGGACAGCGGCAGCGCCAATGCCCGCGTCGAGATGTTCGATCTCTTCAGGCATCTGGAGCTGCGCGACCTGATCGTCGGCCCCGATGTCGACCTGCTCGAAAGCATGCGCCGCATCACCGGCCTGGAGCAGGGCATCGAGAATCCGATCCTGCGCCTGACCCTCTATCAGGGCGCGTTCTTCACGCTTCTGATCTTCTTCGGTTTCGCGCTGTTCATGCACGAGGTCGCGCGCCGCTGCCATCCGGGCATCTGGCTGCCGATGCTGGGCTGGCTCATCCTGCTCAACACCTCCGAAAGCATCGCCTCCAAGACGACGCTGATGACCAAATTCGTGGTGATCGCCCTGGCGCTGTACAGGCCGGCGCGGGCCGAAAGCAAAATGTCCTGACGAAACACCGGCTTTCGGCATGCTGTTGCGTAAAACCAAAGCCTTAGCGCGGTTTGATGACTCAACAAATCAAGTTGGCGGCATCCTCAGCCCCAGCGCCTCGACCATGGCGGGATCGAGCGCGCGGGTTATGTCGTCCATCATGCCCATGCCGTCGAACAGGTCCCAGAACGCCCAGGGAAAACCGGCGGCTTCGGCGCTCTGCCGAACATCGGCGATGTAGCGGGCGCGGTCGGGATTGGGCGCGGCGGTGTAGCGGGCGTCGGTGCGCAGCGCGCCGAACTCGCCCATGATGATGCGGGCGGGCGCGATGCCGTGGCCGTCCGCCCAGTCGCTCACCTGCGCGAGATAGCCGTCGATGTAGCCGCGATCGGGCTGCGCGTCGAAATAGACCTTCAGCACCTTCTCGGTCTCGGCATAGGCGGCCTTCTTGGCTTCGTCGGACCTCTCCGTATCCTCAGCCATCCTTGCCCTGACCGAGGCCAGCGTCTGTTCCAATGTGCCGGCCGAGGCCGGCCACGGCACGTTGTTCAGCGCGCGGTAGACCGGCTCGCGCATCCATGGCGCGCCCTGATGGCTGAACAGATAGGGCTCGTAGAAGTGGAAGGTGAACAGGATCGGCTCGAATTCCCCTAGCGGCGCCGGATCGAGCGCGGTGAGGCCCCGCACCATCGAGCCGCAGCCGCCGGTGACGACGATCGGCAGGTCTTTCGCCGAGCCCCGCGCGGCGGTCAGCAGCGCCGCCTGCACCTTGGGCCACACCTCGGAGGAACAGTCCTGGGGCGGCTCATTGACCGGTTCCAGCGCGACCCTGCCGGGCGCCATGTCCTTGAGCATGCTCGCCACGTCGGCGACGAAGGCCCGGTAGCGGGCGAATTCCGGCGCGCCGGTGCTGGAAACCATGCGCTCGGGATTCCAGTAATGGGTGGCGCCATTGGCCTGCACGTTGACGATGACGCCGAGATCGGCGGCTAGAGCCGCTTCGACCGCCGCGCTGAGCATCGCCATGAGGTCGGCGCGCCGGCCCGCATCGGCGGCCAGGAACGGGCCCGGATCGACAGGCAGGCGGATGAAGTCGAGCCCGCTGGCGCGCAGCCGGGCGAGGTCAGCCGGCGTCGGCACGGGCCGCTGCGACTGGAAGGGCGGCCAGTCATAGTCGGTGCGGGGCGCGGGGAATTCGCGTGTCAGCGCAAACCACGGCCAGGCGTTGACGCCGCGCTTGAAAGGCCATTCGCCGGCGGCGCGCGCTTTAGATACGAGCGGCGGGACCGCCAGCGGCACCGTGGCCGCGACCAGCGCCGCGCCGAGCAGACGGCGGCGAGACCAGCCGGTCATGCGTGCCCAGTCATGCGTGCCCCAGTCATGCGTGCTTGGCCCGGTCGGCTTGCGCCGGCGCGGCGGTGGCGCCGCCGAGCTGCCGCAGCGCTTCCTTCTCATAGGCGGTGAGCACGTCTTCCCAGCGGAAGGCCTCGCGGGCGCGTGCCCGCGCCGCCTTGCTGCAGCGCACCACCAGCGCGTCGTCGGCCAGCGCCGCGTCGATCCGTGCGCTCAGGCTGTCGGTGTCGTTGAAATAGATCGCCGCCTCGCCGGCGACCCAGCGATTGTAGCGGTTGTCATGCGCGATCACCATGTTGCCGGCGCCCAGCGCCTCGACCAGCGAGGGGTTGGTGCCGCCCACAGTGTGGCCGTGCATATAGGCGCGCGCATGGTAGCGCAGCGCCTTCACGGTCGCCTGGTCGTAGATCGCGCCCGGCATGATCACCACGGAGCCCGCCGCCTCGCGCACCGCGCGGTGATAGGGGATCTCGTCGTTGAGCGTGCCCAGCACCACCAGCTTCATGTCGCCGCGATCGCGGCGGCGGAAGGCTTCGATGATCGGCAGGATGTTGTTGTCGGGCTCGATACGCGCGATAGAGACCAGGTATTTGCCGGGCTCGAGCCCGAGCGCGCGAACGGGTTCCTCCGGCGCCGAGGTCACCGGGTCGGCCCCGTAGGCGATGGTGGCGATGGCGCTGCGCGGCCGCCGGGTCGCCAGGTGGTCGGCGATCGCCGGGTGGTCGGCGATGAGACGGTGCGAGAGCCAGGCGCCGATCCATTCGTTGAGCCAGAACCAGGCGCGCGCCGCCGGCCCCCATTTCGGCCGCCGCCACTCGATGCCGTCCATGTTGGTGATGACCCTGCGCCGCATGAGCCTGAGCCAGGTCAGGAACACCGCGCCATTATAGCCGAGCACCAGGCACACGCCCGGGCGCCTGGCGGCGTCGAGCACGCATTGCCAGTCGAATTCCAGCGTCGCCCGCGGACCCCTCGAGGCGACCTCGATGGTGATGAGCTCGATGCCGCGCCAGGTCTCGCTCATCACCCTTTGGCGGACGTGCTCGACTTCCTTCTGGCAATAGACGCCGACCCTCCAGCCGCGTCCGGCCAGGAAAAGCGCCAGCCGCTCGGCGAAAGTCTCGAAGCCGCCGTGGGAAGCCGGAATGCCGCGTGTCCCCAGGATCAGGATCGAAGGCTTCTCGATCGGGTTGGAAGATCGTTCCGGTTTCAAAATAAAAGGATTCCCCCGGGGTCCGGTCATGGTTGTTGCTATGTCAATGACCGCCCAGCAACTTCCGTGCCAGGGGTACCCCCAGGGTGGATACTCGCATGAAGGTGTAAAATTTCTCTTCAGAACGCGGGGCTTGCTTCATTATCGGTCAACCTTCGCGACGTATCTGTGTCGATACGGGGCACGCTCAGGTACCAGGGTCGCAGCAGGGCAATCAGGAAGCCGGCACGATCCTTGCTCCCGGGCCTGCAGTGGCCACCGCTGGGTGGAGCGGCGTGCGGATTTGGCATGAAGTTTCTTCCGCGCTTGAAGGGCCCGGTGCCGAGCGGACTCGAGGTGCAGGTGGAAAGAGAGTGATGCGCATTGCCTGCGTTCATCAGGGCTACGAGCTCTATGGTTCGGACCGCAGCTTCGCCGAGAGCGTGGCTGCGCTGCGCGCCGCGTTTCCGGCCGCCGAGATCGAGGTCGTGCTGCCGCGCAAGGGGCCTATCGTCGAGATCCTCGCGCCGCATGCCAGCCGCATCGTGTTCGAGCCGCTCTGGGTGCTCAGGCGGCAGGCGATGCTCAGGCTCGCCACCGTCGAGATGGCGCGGCTGCCCGCGGCGCTCTGGCGCGCCTGGCGCCGCATGCGGGGCAGCGACCTGACCTATATCAACACCTCGATCATCGCCGACTATGCGCTGGCCGCGCGGCTTTTGCCGCGCAAGGCGCTGCTGCACATCCACGAGATCCCCGAGGGCATATTGCGCAAGGTGCTTGTCGCCCTGATGCGCTGGAGCCGTGCGGACCTCATCTTCAACTCGCGCGCCACCCGCGCCACGTTCGGCGATCCGCCGGCCCTCGATGCCAGGGGGCGGCGCACGCATGTCGTCTATAACGGCGTCGCCGGACCGCGGGCCGCCCTGCCGGTGACCTATGACGGCAGCCGCCCGCTCAGGGTCCTGCTGCTTGGCCGGGTCAACCGCATCAAGGGGCAGGAGGTGCTGCTCGAAGCGGTCGCCTCGCTTCCCGCTGGGTTGCGCAATCGCGTCGAGGTCCGCCTCGTCGGCGGCGCCTTCGAAAGCGTCGAGCGCGAGCAGGCGCTCGCCGAACTGGTCGGTCGCATGGGGCTGACCGGACATGTCGAGGTGCTGCCCTTCGTCTCCGACCCCACCAACCACTATCGCTGGACCGACATCGTGGCGGTGCCGTCGCGCCGCCCGGAATCGCTCGGCCGCGTCGCCATCGAGGCGATGGGCTGGGGCAGGCCGCCGCTGGTGTCGGCGATCGGCGGACTGGTGGAAGTGGTGGCCGACGGCGAGACCGGCTGGCATGTGCCGCCGGGGGATGCCAAGGCCCTTGCCGGCAAGCTCAGTGAGATCATCCAGCGGCCGGAGCTCTGGCGCGGCTTCGCCGCCGCCGGCCGGGCGCGCTACGAGACGCTCTTCAGCGAGCATATCGCCGCCGCCGCGATCGTGGCGATCGTGGCCGACAAGCTGAAGGCCGCGCCGCGACGGGGGCGGGCGGGCGTCGCCCGCGAGGCGGAGACGAGCCCGTGAAGTTCACCTTCCCGGCCCATCTGGTGCGGCGCCTCATGCTGATGATCGGCGGCGAGGCGATGCAGAGCGGCTTCCATTTCGCCCTCAACATCGCGTTGCTGCATCTTCTGTCGGCCGAAGGTTACGGCCTCTTCGCGATGGCCATGGTGATGGGCGGCGTCGGTCTGTCCTATATCCGCTCGCTCACCGCCGTTCCGGCCGCCATATGGATGGGCAAGAGCACCAACAGCGCCGGCGTCGACGCCTATGACATGACCTTCGGATCGGCCGCGCTTGTGGTGGCGCTGCTGATGGGGCTGGGCACGGGGCTGCTGATGCGCCTCCTCGGCGACCCGAGCGGCATCGGCGCCGCCTGCTTCGTCTGCGCCTGGTCGCTGCGCAGCCATATGCGCACGGCATTCTTCGCGCGCCGCATGCAACTCGTCGTCTCCATCAGCGACGCCGCATTCACGATCGCGGGCATCGTGCTGGCGGCAGCGGCGGTCTGGTTCATTGCGAACGCGCTTCAGACCACCTTCTATGCGCTTGCCGCGGCCAATATCGTCGGCATCGCGGTGCTGGTGAGACTGGCGCGCCGCAGGCTGCGCGTCTCGTTTCGCGCGCCGACCTGGCGGCGCTATGCAAAGCTCTGGCCGCAGCTCTGCTGGTCGGGATTCAGCGCCACCACCACCAACATCCAGGGGCAATCCCTGGCGCTGCTGGTCGCGGGTATCGCCGGGCCTGCCGCCTACGCCCCACTGGCGGCGGTGCTGGTGCTGTTCGCGCCGCTGCGCATCTCCAGCCTTGCCTTCTCGAACATGCTGCAGCCGGAACTTGCGAAGCTGGTGCGCAACAAGGAGTTCGACCGCGTCTGGACGCAGGCCAAGATCTGGGCGCTCGTCATGGGTTGCGGCAGCCTGGCCTATGGCTGCGGCGTCCTGTTCATCCTGCCGATGATCAAGTCGCAGGCTCTGCAGCATGCCTCGGTCGGCCTGATCGGAGTTTTCGCCATCGCCAACTTCGTACCGATCATGGCCTATGTGATGCCGCGCGTGGTCCTTGAGATTCTGGGCGATTTCCGCATCGTCGCCTTCATCACCATGGCCGGCGCGATCGTCGGGCTGGCGACGATCGGCATCCTGCTGGCCGTCGCGCCGTCGACCTGGGCGCTGGCCGGCGCCGCGGTGTCGGAGACCTTCGTGCTGGTGGCCTCATGGTATTTCACGGCCAACCGCATGTGGAACCTCAAGCACCCCAACGAGCAGCGCCCCACCATGGTCGGCGCCTGGCGCCGCGCGGCGACGCTCGCCGTGCAGAGACGATAGGAGAATGATGTGGCAAGCCAGGCAATGCCGATGGCCGCGATGACGACCGGCCTGGCCGACGGCGAGGCCGCGCCGCACGCCGCCGGCGCCACTGGCACCGCTTACGTGGCGCAGTTGCACACCAGCCTCGAAACGGCCAAGCCGCTCTGGCTGCGTCTCGAGACGACCGGCGTGTGCACCGGCCATCAGCATTTCGCCTGGGCAGAGGGGATCGTGGAGCGGCTCATGCCCCCAAAAGCCGAACTTGCCATCGTCGAATTGCGGAACGCCGCGACGGGCGAACCGGTCATGCTTGTGCCGCTCATGCGGCGCCGCGCGTTCGGCCATTGGGTGATCGAATGGCTGAGCTGCGGGGTCTGCGACTACGCGGCACCCTTGCTCGCCGACGCCGCGCCCTGGACAACGCAGTCCGCCGAGGCCGCCTGGGCGGCGGTGCTTTCGGTGCTGCCGCGGGCGGACCGCATCCACATCACCGGTATCCCGAAGGAGATCGGCGGCGTCGCCAATCCCCTGGCGCTGCTTTCGCCGGCGCGCGATTCCATCCATTCCCGCTACGGCATCGCCATGGATGGCGACGCCGAGACCGTCGTCAAGCGCATCTGCCGTCCGTCCTTCGTCAAGGCCCTCAACAAGGACCTGCGCCGGCTGGACCGCAATGGTGGCCTGGCGTTGGTGGAAGCCGACACGCCGGCGTTGGTGGACTCGATTTTCGGCAAGCTGGTCGAAATGCGGCTCAGCCGTTTTCGCGAACTGGGCCGGTTCGATCTCCTGGCGCGGCCGCCGGTCGTCGATTTCTACCGAAGCGCGGCGCAGCGCGGTCTGAAGGACGGTTCGGTACGCGTCTTCGGCCTGCGCGCCGGCGACGTCATGGTCGCGGTCCAGTACCTTGCGGTCCATCTCGGCACACTGCATGCGCTGCTGGTCGCGATCGACCAGGCCGCGGTGCCCAACGTTTCGCCCGGGCTGTGCATCATGGGCGAGTTGATCCGCTGGGGCCGCGGGCAGGGCTTCGACTATTTCGACCTGTCGGTCGGCAACCAGAGCTACAAGGAGCATATGGGCGCGGTGAAGTCGGTTCTGTCCGAACTTTGCTACGGCATCACGCTGAAAGGCCTGGCCGCGAGCGGCGCCATCAACTACCGCGGCCGGGGCGTTGCCCTCGTGCGTGACAACCCGCGGCTGTTCAAGCTCGCGCAGGACTTCATGCAGCGCTGGCGGCGGCTGCGGGCGGGGCGGTGAGTGGGCGGCCTGCGCTGGCCAAATTGACTCACATTCCGCTCTCCGCCATGCTTATGGCAGCCGCATTCTTCGGCGGCAGCGTGTTCGAGTGAGGCCATGGCCAGTCCCGTCGCCAGAGAAAAGTCCCGCCGCGCCGCGGTGAAATCCGCGCTCGAGCGCCACAAGGTCTATGTCACCGCGCAGCGCTTTTCCGGAGGCACCTACAGCGCCCGCGTGCTGGTCGACGGCGAGGCCTATTGGGTCGACGAGTTCCGGCTGAGCCAGCTGAAGCAGGGGCTGACCCCGGCGGAGCTGGAACTGACGCCGGCGGTTGACGATTGAGCATTCGGGGATGATGACTGAGAGGCTGGCGGGACAGCGCCCCCCTCTGGCCTGCCGGCCATCTCCCCCACAAGGGGGGAGATTGGCAGTTCCGCCGATCGCACTTCTCTTGCAGCGTCGAAAATTGGCGAAAGCCGTCGCGACGTCTGATCTCCCCCCAAGTGGGGAAGATGTCCGACAGGACAGAGGGGGGCGCGAAGGAACGAGGCGTTTGTCTTTGGCCACCATGCGCTAACCCATGCCGCCCGCCAACCTCAAACCCTATCGCGCCAAGCGCGAATTCTCTCGCACCCCCGAGCCCGCCGGCAGCCTTCCCACCGAGGGCTCCAACCGCTTCGTCGTTCACAAGCACCACGCCACCGCCGACCATTACGACCTGCGCCTCGAAATCGGCGGCGTGTTGAAGAGCTGGGCTGTCCCGCGCGGGCCGTCGCTCAACCCGGCCGACAAGCGGCTTGCCGTCGAGACCGAGGACCACCCGATCGAATATATCGACTTCGAGGGCGTCATCCCCGAGGGCGAATATGGCGGCGGGCCGATGATCGTCTGGGACACCGGCACCTGGGCGCCGATGGAGGACGTCGACAAAAGCCTGGGCAGCGGCGCCTTCAAGTTCCGGCTGGCCGGCGAGAAGCTGAATGGCGGCTGGATGCTGACGCGCCTGAAGCCCAGGCCCGGCGAGGACGAGAACAAGAAGAACTGGCTGCTGTTCAAGGAGCGCGACCTCGCTGCCGATGCGAAACGCGACATCCTGAGCGAGCGGCCCGAAAGCGTGAAGTCCGGCCGCCGGATCGAGGAACTGGCGGCGCCGCCGAGGAAGCGGGAACGTCTGCCTCCGAAGCCGGGTTCGCTGAAACCGGGCGCGCTGCCCGGCGCGGTCAAGGCCGCGCCGCCGAGCCGCATCGAGCCGCAGCTTGCCACCCAGGTGCCGAAGCCGCCGGGCGGCGAGGGGCCGGCGGAGAAGACCGGCGAGCTGTGGCTGCACGAGATCAAATTCGACGGTTACCGCACCATGGCGCATGTGGTGGATGGCGAGGTGCGGCTGATCACCCGCGGCGGCATCGACTGGACCAAGCGCTATGGCGATCTCCCGCAGGCCTTTTCGCGCCTGCCGGTCGCCCAGGCGATCATCGACGGCGAGATCATGGTGCTCGATGACAAGGGCATCTCTCGCTTCGCGCTGCTGCAGGACGCGCTCGCCGAAGGCGCAGGTTCAAAGCTGCATTTCTATGCCTTCGACCTTTTGCATCTCGACGGCTGGGATCTGCGCAAGGCGCCGCTCATAGAGCGCAAGGCGCTGCTTGCCGAGCTGCTCGCCGGCCAGGCCGCCAATGCCGCCATCCAGTACAGCGACCATGTCGAGGGCGACGGGCAGGGTCTTTACGATCAGGCCTCGGAGCTGGGGCTCGAAGGCGTCGTCTCCAAGCGCGCCGACGCCATCTACATGAGCGGCCGCACCAAGAGCTGGACCAAGGTGAAGGCGCAAAAGACGGACGAATTCGTCATCGCCGGCTATACCGTGTCCGATCGGGCCGAAGGGCTGGCGGCGCTGGGCATGGCAGAATTCGTCGATGGCGAACTGCACTATCGCGGCAAGGTCGGCACCGGCTTCGATAGCGACATGGCGCGGGATCTGCTCGCCCGGCTGGAGCGGCTGACCGCTGGCGCCACGCCGCCCGAAGGCGTGCCGCGCGAGATCATGCGCGAGATGCATTGGGTGAAGCCGCTGCTGTCGGCACGCGTGCGCTATTCGAACCGCACCGCCGACAATGCGATCCGCCACGGCGTCTTTCGCGGCTTGCGTGATGTCGGCGGGCTCACCACGCCGGCGCCGGTCAAGCGCAAGCGGCTGATCGCCGAATCCGACCTTGCCACCATCTGGGTCACCAATCCGGAGCGGCGGCTGTTCGGCAAGACCGGCCCGACAAAACTCGACATCGCCGTCTATTACGCGCTGGTCGGCGATTTCATGCTGCCGCACATCATCGGCCGCCCGGTGTCGCTGGTGCGCTGTCCGACTGGCAAGCCGCAGGACTGCTTCTTCCAGCGCCACGCCTTCACCGGCATGCCGCCTTCGGTGGCGGTGTTCGAGAGCGTCAATTCCGAAGGCGAGACGAAAACCTATCTCTCGGTCGAGGATGCCAAGGGCTATCTGGCGCTGGCGCAATTCGGGGTCGTCGAGTTCCACACCTGGGGCACGCACCGTCAGAGGCTCGACAGGCCGGACCAGATCGTCTTCGACCTCGACCCGGGCGAGGGGATCTCGTGGCGCGAGGTCGTGGAGGCGGCGGTCCACATCAAGGGCGGGCTGGAAAGCCTCGGCCTGGTGCCCTTCGTCAAGACCTCCGGCGGCAAGGGCATCCACATCACCGTGCCGGTGACCAGAAAGCAGAACTGGAAGAAACTGCACCAGGCGAGCAGCGCCATTTCCACCTTGCTCGCGGCAAGCGCGCCCGACACCTTCACCACCACCATGGGCAAGGAGAACCGCAAGAAGCGCATCTTCATCGACTTCCACCGCAACGCCCGCGGCCACACCTCCGCCGCTCCCTATTCGCTGCGCGCCCGCACCAACCTGCCGGCCTCGACGCCGGTGAACTGGACCGACCTCGAGACGATCGACGCGCCGGAGGACCTGAACTACGCCTCGCTGCCGGGCCTGCTGGAGACCTCGGGCGATCCCTGGGCGGAGATCGATGAGGCGGCCAGGGATCTGCCGGTAGTGGGATAGCTTCAGGTTTCCGGGAAAAGTCTTGGAAAGAGCATGTCTAGTGCGTCCACAGGGAAGCGCAGGGACACGGGCCCCTTCGGCGTTTGAGACGCCAGCAGACCAAGCGACGACACATCGTTGAACACTCGCCGGGCGGTTCGCTCCGGCAGTCCGGTGATGCGGGATATTTCGCCTCGCTCGAATTCGCCGCGCATCAGCGCCTCCTCCAGCAGACGTCCGGCCTCTGGTTTGATCTCCTGCCTTCCAACATAGGCACGAAGACGTTTTGCCAGCGTGGTGAGATCCAAAAGCCCGGACATGAAGCTTACCTGGTCGATGCATATTCGCAGGAACCACAGTGTGAATTCCTCCAGTGCTCGCTGCGACAGATTTCCTCTGCCGTCGAGATCGCCTTGGCGCGGCATGTCGGCATGATCCATCATGGCCTTGTAGTCGTTTCGGCTCTCCAATCCGCGCGCCAGTCCGCGCGAGATCGACCACAATCCATGCGCGGCAATGCCGGCTTCATGAGCCATTGCATGACTCATCAGGCGGCTTACCCTGCCGTTTCCGTCTGGAAAGGGATGGATGAAGTTGAAACGATGGTGGGCGGCTGGAATGGCCAGTATCCTGCCCGCCTTGCCAAGCCTAGCAAAGCGATAGCGCGTTTCGAAGTGGCGCATGAAATCGCCGACGCGGGTGCTCGACGGTGGCTGGTGCCTGCCGACGGCAACATCATGCTCGGGTGATGATCGCCACTCTCCCGGCGTCATCAGAAACTCACGCCCCATACCCTTGATGCGCAGCGCCGGTTCCTCCGCGTCGCGATAGAATTCCTGGTGCAGCCACAAGATGAAGTCGCAAGACGCCGGCTCGGGCAATTCACTTCTCGCGGCTAGCCGGTCTATCTCGGCCTGCAACCTGACATGGGCGGCGGCTTCGATTTGCAGATTGCGCCGCTCCTCATTCTTTTCAAAATTGCCAGCCAGCGCGCGCTCTATGTCGCGAGGGCGCGTGTCGTGACCCTCTATGAGATTGCTGTAATAGGTGTTCATAAGGCGTACGAGATCGGCAAGGTTCGCGGCCGTGAGAGGATGGAGGCTATTGCCCAAAGTCGCGGATGCCGCCGAAAGCTCTGCCACGGCGTCCGAAATCGTCTCGGGCACGTCCACCAAACGGGCCGGCTCTATTCGTTGTACGCTTTCTTCCATCGACTCGGTTCCTAATTCTGGCCGATCTGGAAATCCTATAACCGTATAATCATAAGAGGTTTTTTTAAACTGAATATGGAAATTGGCCGATCTTTTGGCCGATCTCGCTATAAGCGCAATGCCACGAAAAATGTGAACGGTTAGGCTCGGCGACTTCGCCGTAGCCTACCTCCATCGACGCTTCCTACAATTTAAACTATTCTGGTCCCAACCTCGCGGCAGGCCCGAAAAACACTTCGCTAGGAATTCGGCTGTAGGGTGAGGGGTCGGTGTAGGATTTCCAGAGCGCCAATCGTCCTACGGACGAAGCGCTGCAAGAGCATGATCGCGACAAGACCATGCTCCAACATAGTGTCAGTGCATGGCCGCGTAGGAGTTCATCATGGCGCCCAGGGCAAGTTGGAAAGGTTACCTCAAGCTCAGCCTCGTCAGCTGTCCGGTCCGGCTTTACCCGGCCACCAGCGCGAGCGAGCGCATCTCGTTCAATCAGCTGCACAAGAAGACGCACAACCGCATCAACATGAAGCCGGTCGATCCCGAGCTCGGCCTGGTCGAGCGCTCGGACCTTGTGCGCGGCTACGAATATGAGGACAAGCAGTACATCATCATCGATGATGCCGATCTCGACGCGGTGAGGATCGAATCCAATCACACGATGAACATCGAAGCCTTCGTCGACGAGGGCGAGGTCGATGTCATCTATCAGGACTCCCCCTATTATCTCGCGCCCGACGGCGCCATGGCGGAGGAGACTTTCGCGGTGCTGCGCGAAGCCATGCGCAAATCCGGCAAGCTGGCGATTGCGCGGCTGGTGCTCTCCAGCCGCGAGCGCGTGGTGACGATCGGCGCGCGCGAGAACGGCATGTTCGTCTGCACCTTGAGGAACCCCAACGAAGTGCGCGGCACGGCTGAATATTTCGGCAACATCCCGGCCGGCAAGCCCGATCCGGAAATGCTGGAGCTTGCCATGGCGCTGATCAAGCAGAAGCAAACCCACTTCGACCCGAAGAACTACGAGGATCGCTATGAAGTGGCGCTGATGGCGATGATCCGCGAGAAGCTGAAGGGCCACAAGCCGATCATCGCGGCGGCGCCCGAGCGCGGCAACGTCATCAACCTGATGGATGCGCTGAAGGCCAGCCTGTCGCAGCAGGCCAAGCCGCCGGCCAAGTCGAAGAGCAAGGCCGAGGAAGCGCCCGCAAAGCCCGCCAGGAAGACGGCTGCCGGCGGGGCGGCTGAGAACCCGCTGAAGGCGAACCTGTTGAAGGCCGTCGGCAAGAGCAAGAAGTGACGGGAGGGCCGGTGATCGTTCCCGGCGCCGTCTTCGGCGTCGTCGGCGCGCTGGCCGCCTTTCCGTTGCGGCTCGCCGCGCGCGAGGTCGAGCGCCGCCATGCGGAGCTGAGGCGCGGCGTAACCCGCCGCACCAGCCATGTCGTGTTCGGCCGAGCGCTTCTCGGCAAGGCGAAATCCGGCGATGCCGAGATCGAGCGCCGCGCCAAGGCCGAACGCGAAGCCGGCCGCCCGCTCTCCAGCGAGAACGGCTTCCTGCGTCTGCTCGGGCTGATGAAGGCGCCCGACGTCTCGTCGCTCTCCAGGCAATCGCTGATCGACCAGTCGCGGCTAGCCGGCGACGATCTCGACATGCTCTCGCTGTTCGATGCTTTCGAGCATGACGGCGAGCCCTATTCCTTCCGCGACCTGATCCTGGCCAAGAAATATGCCGGGCTGATCGCCAGCGGCGCCAGCTGGGGCGCGATCGCGCGCTCGGTCCATCGCTCCGGCCCGATCGCCTCGCTCACCGCCAAATCGCTCAATCTCGGCTCGCAGCACGGCCGGCCGGACGCGATCTATCTAGACGATGGGACGAGCGAACTCGACGGCCAGTTGCTGTTCGACCTCGGCTCGCCGGAAGACGACACGCTGGAAGAGCTGTTCGCCGAGGCGGAGATGGCGGAAGAGGAGGGGCGGCACGACGATGCGGCAGCCCTCTACCAGCGCTGCCTGGCGATCGATCCGAAGGACGCCATCGCCGCCTTCAACCGCGCCAACTGCTTGCGCGGCGCCGGCCGGATCGCCGAAGCAGCGCACGATTATGCCCGCGCGATAAAGCTCGATCCGGGCTTTGTGGAAGCCTGGTTCAACCTCGCCGGTCTGATGAGCGACGAGGGCAAGGTGGCGTCGGCAAGGCGCCATCTGCAGAAGGCGATCGTGCTGGATAAGACCTATGCCGACCCGGTGTTCAACCTGGCGCGGCTGGAATTCGATGCGGGCAATCTGGCCGAGGCCCGCCGGCTGTGGGCGCGGTACCTGGAACTGGACGCGGAGTCCGAATGGGCGCGGACTGCGCAAAAAGGAATCCAGTTCGTGGATTTGCACATGGCGCGCACGGCGGGGTGAGCGCCTCTCCTTCTCCCCTTGTGGGAGAAGGTGGATCGGCGCGCCAGCGCCGAGACGGATGAGGGGTGTTGGAAGAAATGAGGCGCTGGTGATCTTGTCGCAAGTAAGGATATTGACGGGCGTGCCCGCCAAGCTGGAGCACCCCTCATCCGTCCGAGCTTCGCTCGGCCACCTTCTCCCACAAGGGGAGAAGGAGAGGTTGGCGCACACATGACCACCTTCCTCTTCGATGGCTTCGACACCGCTCCCGTCACTATCCTGCTCGCACATGGCGCCGGCGCGTCGATGGACTCGCCTTCGATGACCGCCACCGCCAAGGCGCTCAGCACGGCCGGCTTCCAGGTCGCGCGCTTCGAGTTCCACTATATGGCGGCGCGCCGCTACGGCCACCGCAAGCCGCCGCCGCGCGCCGAGACGGTCAACCCGGAATATGTGAAGGCAATCGCCGATCTTCGCGCCAAAGGCGTGACCGGCAAGCTCATCATCGGCGGCAAGTCGATGGGCGGCCGCGTCGCCTCGATGGTCGCCGACGAGATGTTTGAAAAAGGCGAGATCGCTGGTCTCGTCTGCCTCGGCTACCCGTTCCATCCGCCAGGCAAGCCGGAGCAGTTGCGGACAAAGCATCTCCTTGACCTGAAGACGCCCACGCTGATTTTCCAGGGCACGCGCGACGAGTTCGGCACCAAGGACGAAGTCGCGACTTACGGACTCTCCGACGCAATTGAGGTGGTCTGGCTGGAGGACGGCGACCACGACCTCAAGCCACGCAAGGCGATCTCGGGTTTTTCGACCGGGGATCATCTGAAGACCGTGGCAGAGACGATCAAAATCCGAATGGCGGGCTGACTGCGCCGCCAAGTCTGCCGAGATTCAGGTCAGGCCGAGCCGAAAAGGGTGGTTTTCGAGAACCGGAGCGGAGCGTACTTAAAGTACGTGAGCACCGGAAGCGCAGGAAGCCGCCATTTGCAGGCCGGCATCACCTGAATATCGGCAGACTTGATGAAACTTGCCACCTTCAACATCAATAACATCAACAATCGTCTTGAAAACCTGCTCGCCTGGCTGGCGCGCGCAAAACCCGATGTCGTCTGCCTGCAGGAGCTGAAATCCCGCGACACGCAGTTCCCGCTGACGAGGCTTGCGCACGCCGGCTATGGCGCGGTGTGGAGAGGCGAGCCGACCTGGAACGGCGTGGCGATCCTCGCGCGCGGCGCCGAGCCGGTGCTGACGCGCGACGCGCTGCCCGGCGACGACGCCGACCGCCAGGCTCGCTACATCGAGGCCGCGGTCGACGGCGTCGTCATCGCCTGCCTCTATGCGCCGAACGGCAATCCGCGGCCGGGCCCGAAATTCGACTACAAGCTCGCCTGGCATGAGCGCTTCGCGGCGCACGCGGCCGATCTCCTTGACACCGGCCTGCCGGTGGCGCTCGCCGGCGATTTCAACATCGTGCCCGAATCGCGCGACATCTATGAGACCCGCTCCTATGACGACAACGCGCTGGTGCAGCCTGAAAGCCGCGCCGCCTTCGCCGCGCTGATCGACCAGGGCTGGACCGACGCGCTTCGCAAGGTCTTTCCAAGGGAAGAGAGACTCTACACCTTCTGGGACTACCGCCGGAACCGCTGGCCGCGCGACGCGGGACTCAGGCTCGACCACATCTTGCTGTCGAAGAAGCTGGCGCGAAAGCTGAAAGCGGCGGGCATCGACCGCGAGGTGCGGGGCGGGGAAAACCCCAGCGACCATGCGCCGGTCTGGGTGGAACTGGGGTGAGAAAACAGAAATCCCCGCCATGGCGGGGATTGTTAAGAATCAGGTTCTGGTGGCTCGCTTATACGGGCGTAGGCGGCGGCGAACCCGCCACCATCGCAGAAAGCTTGCCCTTGCGGACGACAATCGGCTTTCCGTAGGTCTTCTTCATTATGCATTCCTCGTCAGTTTATGCTGCAGAAGCACCGAGGATTTCAGCATCAACCCGGCAAGACGGGCGGCGAACCCGCCACAACCGCTGAAAGCTTGCCCTTGCGAACCAAAACAGGCTTCTCGTAAGTCTTCTTCATGCGATTGCTCTCCTCGAAAATCCCGTCCGATAATCTCATACGACGAGTTCCTGTCAAGTAAGCGGCCAGGACGGGCCGTTCTGTTTCTGGGGACAGCGTTCTACTGAAGCAACCGCCGCCCAATAGTGTGATGGTCGCGGCGGCTGGAGCCGAGTTCGGGATATATCGCCGGGAGGATCTATCGAGGCACATTTATCGCCTCTCTGTGATGTCCGGCAACTAGCCACGGCGGAAGGCTCGGCTAGGATGTTGGCCGCCTGCCGCCATCGGACGGCGAGAGGCGCGGGGGAGCCAGATGAAGAGACCGACTGACAGGCTGCCGGCGCTGGCGACACTGATCGCCGGCGTTACCTGTTTCGGCAAGCTGCGGGACAGCGGCGCCGCCAATCGGTTGCGCGGCCAAGGGCGCGGCGCCTGTGGCTGCTGACGCTCTTGTCCTTTTCGTCTCGGCTCTCGTGGTTGCGGGGGCCATCGCGCTCATTGCGCTCGCACTACGCCGGCGCCGCAAGCGGCGCAAGCTGCGCCGCAGCGCCGATCCCGCGCACGATTATCGGGCTCGCGCCAATTGGTCGGCAAGCGACCACGCGTTGAACTACTCGTCCTTCGTCTTCATGGATGTCGACGGCGACGGCAGGTTCGGCGACGTCGACCGGCCGATGGGCGGCATTGTCGTGCGGGTGTTCGACGACAAGGGCGCGTTCATCACCTCGGCCACCAGCAACAGCTCCGGCTTCGCCAACTTCCTCATGTCGACCAGAAAGCGGTGGGCAAGCCTCCGCGCGCCTGGACTCTACCGGTTTTCGGTGTCCGTCCCCAAGGGCTGGCGCGTCAGCACGGGCAACGAGAGCCAGATGTTGCGGCTGGTCGAACTGCCGGGTTCTCCCGCCGGCCTGGTGGGAGAGGATCTGCCTGGACTTGTCGGGTTGATCCCGGGGCGGAGCCTGCGCGGTAGGGTCCCGGCATCGGCGCAGGCGACATTGAAGTTGATGGGCAAGGGCGAACTGCTGCAGACCATGCCGCTTGCGGCAGGCAGCTTCCAATTCGACCTCCCGGACGTGGCTGACACACTGGAGATTTCGGGCCCGGATATCGGGCGGCGCCTGGCGCTGTCTCCCTATCCGACCGACCTCGGCGAACTGAGGCCGGACGCAATCGCCGACGAGGCCGTGCTGTCGCGGATCGGGTTTGACGACGTCACATCGCTCGACTTCAAGAAAGTGCCTTCCGGCCATGCCGGCCTGGAGTGGCGCAACATCAACGCCATCGCTAGAAACTACGTCAAGGAGAGCGAAGGCTATCTCAACGGCAGCATCAGCGGCAACCACGCAGCCTATACCAGCAGCGGCCACCCAGCCGAGTTCGGCGGCAGCACACCCTTCGGCTTTCATTCGGTCATGTTGACCGCCGCCTGGCTGAGATCGGAAGGCGAGGTGGCGCTGATTGAAAGCTGGCTGGGCGACGAACTCGTCGCCAGCGATGAGGTGGTGCTATCGGCATTGGCGCCGGTTCACTACGCGCCCATGCTGAAGGCTGTGACGCGCGTGCGCGTCTCCACCAGGCACTACTGGCAGCTCGTGCTGGACGATCTGGTGCTGGCGCGCTGAGCGGCGTGGACACTTTTTGGCAGGTTCGGCGGACTGCCATCGGCATTTTGTCCCGGCAATGGGGCCGGAAGCGGCCGCACGCCGTTCTGGAATTCCATCACGCCTAGGAATGATTGCTCCTGCTTCGGCGGATGCCTTGCATTATTGCGGCGGGTTGGACAACACCACCGGCGCATTCGCGGCGGTGATCGCCCCAAGCCTGCCTCTAAGAACCAAAGTGGGCTTCTCGTAGACTTTCTTCATGCCAAGCTCTCCTGCGAAATCCCTGCCGGATGATCCCATAACATCCTGTGCTGTCAACCAATGCGCCTTCCAACCGGTCCAGCTATTCTTGGGAAATGTGGCTTTCCGCGCACAGTCGTGGGCTGGCAGGGTCCGAAAGGTCCTCCATCGAGCCACATCTTCGCCTCGATGATGTCCCGCACTTAATCTTGGCAAAGCTCGGCCGTCTCCCCCGCAGGGGGTCAGCAGCATGCGCCGGCTTACATCCCGGCCCGGAAATTGGCGAAAGCGATCGTGACATCAATCTCCCCTTGCGTGGGAGATGCCCGGCAGGGCAGAGGGGGGTGTGAAGGAACGCGGCCCTCGATCGGTTCCGGCCGCCAAGTCCAAGGTACGCGCCATGCCCACCCTCCATCTCGTCGAAGCCTCGATCGCCGACCTGCGCGGCGCGCTGGAGGACGGCACTGTCACCAGCGTCGAGCTGGTTGCGGCCTTTCTCAGGCGCATCGCCCATTACGACCGTCACGGCGTCACGCTCAACGCCGTGCCCGTCCTCAATCCCAAGATGTTCGAGGAGGCGGAAGCGTCCGACCGGCGCCGCCGCGCGGGCAAGACGCTCGGACCGCTCGACGGCATCCCCTACACCGCCAAGGATAGTTACAAGGTGAAGGGCCTGACGGTCGCCGCGGGTTCGCCCGCCTTCGAGCATCTCGTCGCCACGGAGGACGCCTTCACCATCGCGCGGCTGCGCGCCGCCGGCGCGGTGCTGATCGGCCTCACCAACATGCCGCCGATGGCCAATGGCGGCATGCAGCGCGGCGTCTATGGCCGCGCCGAAAGCCCGTATAACAAGGATTTCCTCACCGCTGCCTTCGCCTCCGGTTCGTCCAACGGCTCAGGCACCGCGACCGCCGCGTCCTTCGCCGCTTTCGGGCTTGGCGAGGAAACCTGGTCGTCCGGGCGCGCGCCGGCGTCCAACAACGCGCTCACCGCCTACACGCCCTCGCGCGGCGTGATCTCGGTGCGCGGCAACTGGCCCCTGGTGCCGACCATGGATGTGGTGGTGCCGCATACGCGCAGCGTCGCCGACATGCTGGAACTGCTCGACGTGATCGTCGCCGACGATGCCGAGGCGCGCGGCGATTTCTGGCGTGTGCAGCCCTGGGTGGATATCCCGAAAGCCTCGGCGCTGCGGCCGGCGAGCTACACCGCCCTCCCGCTGCAAGGCGCGCTCAAGGGCAAGCGGCTCGGCGTGCCCAAAATGTATATCGGCAAGGACGAGGGCGCCGACAGGCCGATCGAGACCCGCGCTTCGGTGCTGGAGCTCTGGCGTCGGGCGGCGGTCGATCTGCAAAGACTCGGCGCGGAAGTGGTCGAGGTCGATTTCCCCGTCGTCTCCAATTACGAGCGCGATCGTCCCGGCGCGCGCTCCATGGTCGAGCGCGGGCTGGTGCCGCCGGAATTCGCCGAACGCGAGATCTGGGATCTGTCGATCTGGTCGTGGGACGATTTCCTGCGCGCCAATGCCGACCCGGCCATCCCCGATCTTGCTTCGGTCGACGGCGCAAAGATCTTCCCGCAGCCGCCGGGCGCGTTGCGCGACCGATACGGCGAGGCCGATCTCGATCTGGCGCAGTATGTCGAGCGGGCGAAGCGGGGCGTGGCGCGACTGGAAGATATCCCAACAATCGGGGAAGGCCTGAAAGGCCTCGAGGCAACGCGCCGCGTCGACTTCGAGGACTGGCTCGATGCCAACCGCCTCGATGCCGTGGTGCTGCCGGCGGTGGCCGATGTCGGGCCGGCCGATGCCGACGTGAACGAGGCTTCCGCCCGGCTCGCCTGGCGCAACGGCACCTGGGTCGCCAATGGCAATCTCGTCTGGCGGCATCTGGGCATCCCGACGGTGACGGTGCCGATGGGCGCCATGGCCGATATCGGCATGCCGGTGGGCCTGACCTTCGCCGGCAAGGCCTATGACGACACGGCGCTGCTGATGATCGCCGGCGACTATGAGCGCGCCACGCGCCGCCGCACCGCCCCGCCGCGCACGCCGGCGCTGGCCGACGATGTGTTCGCGGCGGGCAGCGGTGTGAGGAGGGGCGTTGGCGATGCGCCGTTTACCCTGAAGCTGACTGCCGAAACGGCCCACGCTGGTGATACTGACGAGATCACGATCGCGCTGGAGATCGAGCCGGCGGAGCCGGAAGTAGACGTTAAAGTCGACGTCAACGGCGAGCCGGTGATCATGCAGGCCGGCGGGAACCGCCACACCGGCCGGATCGTGGTGCCCGCCGCGACGCATCAAGGTTTCCACAGTGTGTGGCGGGGTTCATATGGCTCGATCGTCACGGCCGTTGTGAAGTCGCCGGACGGGCGCGCTGCTGGGGCATATGCCGTGACGGGCGGGATTGAGTAGTGCCTCCTCCTTCTCCCCTTGTGGGAGAAGGTGGATCGGCGCGATAGCGCCGAGACGGATGAGGGGTGTTCCAGCGGAGTGAGGGGTGGGTGTTCCCTGGAACACCCCTCATCCGGCCGCTTCGCGGCCACCTTCTCCCGCAAGGGGAGAAGGAGGAGATTGCGCTACGCCACCCAGTCCACCACCAGCGCCGCCACCCCGAACACCGCACCAACCGCGCACACCGCGTTCCAGCCGCCCCAGGCCCAGGCAAGGCCGGCCAGCAGCGAGCCGATCGCACCGCCGATGAAGAAGATGCCGACGAACAGCCCGTTGATGCGGCCGCGCGCTTTGGGCTGTAGGAGATTCACCGCGCGGCGGCCGAGCGTCTGGTCGCCGATGACGCCGATATCGAGCAGCACCGCGCTGGCGCCCATCAGGATGAGCGGCAGCCATGCGCCGCCGGCTCTGGCGGCGCCGGCGAAGGCGGCGAGCGCGAGCGCGGCGATGAGCACCAAATGGCAGGCGACCGTCGCCGGCCGCGTCCAGCCGCGGTCGCCGGCGCGGCCGAACAGCGGCGTCACCGCCGCACCCCCGGCGCCGACCAGCGCGAACAGCGCGATGCCCTTCTGGCCGAGATCAAAGGGCGGTGCTGCAAGCCTCAGCGCCACCGCCGTCCAGAACACGCTGAAGCCGGCCATCGCCAGGCTGGCGGTGAAGGCGCGCCGCCGCAGCACCGGTTCCTGGCGCAGAAGCGCGAGCAGCGAGGCGATGAGCCCCGCATAGCTCGCATGCGCCAGCGGCCGGCGCTTCGGCATGGCGAAGCCGAGCAAGATGGCGAGCAGCGCCAGCGTCGCGGCGACGATGCCATAAAAGGCGCGCCAGCCGAAGGCGTCGGCGACGAGGCTGGCCAGCGGGCGCGACAACAGGATGCCGATCATCAACCCGGTCATGACATCGCCGATGACGCGGCCGTCCGCTCCCGGCGGCGCCATCGAGGCCGCGACCGGCACCAGCACCTGGATGCAGGAGGACGCCGCGCCGAGTGCAAACAGCACCAGCAGCAGCGAAGCCGCGGACGGCGCGACGGAGGCGATCGCCGCAGCGAGCACGCCAGTGCCCAGCATGCGCAGCACCAGCACGCGATTCTCGACGAGGTCGGCGAGCGGCACCAGGAAGAACAGCCCGGCGGCATAGCCAAGCAGGGTGGCCATGGAGACGAGGCCGCCTTCCCATGCCGCTGCCCCCAGCGACGGTCCGATCAGCCCGACCAGCGTCTGCGGCGCGAAGATGTTGGTGACGATGATGCCGACCGAGCCGGCGAATAGCAGCGTCTGCGCCCTGGTGATGGTTTGAGCGCCGGTGGACGGCGCGGCGAACGCCGTGGTGGCTTGCGTGCAGTCTGATCCGTCCATTGCGAGTCCTCATTGTGCGCATATCATGAGGGGACTTTATTCCATGGAAGCATAATGCTACAATTCAAATGATCTAATAATGATTATGCGAGATACGCATGAACATTCACGACCTCGAAGCCTTCGTCGCCGTCGTCGAGACCGGCTCCATCGTCGGTGCTTCCGCCAGGCTCAACCTCACGCAGCCCGGCGTGACGCGTCGGGTCCAGAATCTCGAGGAGCAGCTGGCGACGCCCTTGCTCGACCGCCAGTCGAAGCCGCTCAAACCAACCGCATCCGGCCGCGAGGCCTATGAGCATGGCCGCCGCGTGCTGCGCTCGCTGGAGGATCTCAAGGCGGGCGTCTCGCCGGCGGGCGAGGTGAAAGGCGAGTTCCGCCTCGGCATCATGCCTTATCTCTCGACCAGCGCGCTGTCCGAGCCGCTCGACAGTCTTCGGGCGGCCTTCCCGCAACTGACCCTGAGGATTACATCAAGCCTCTCGCCGCGCCTGGTGGAGCAGGTGCTGCACAGCGAAATCGACGCGGTGGCCGTCTGCCTCGCCGAGGGCGTCGCGCCGCCGCCCGAACTCGTCGGCGAGGATCTCGGCGTGCAGGCGGTGCTTCTGGTGGCCTCGCCAAGCCTCGGCGTGCCGAAGCCGGCCGAGCTCAACGATCTTGCGCGCTACCCCTGGGTGCTCAACGAAACCGGCTGCGGCTTTCGCGCCTTCATCCGCCACCGCTTCGAGGTGGCGCGGCTGCCTTTCCATGTCGGCGTCGAGGCGCAGGGCGCGGATCTAAGGATGTCGCTGGTGGCACGCGGCCACGGCATCGGCGTCGTCACGCTCGGCGCGCTGGCGAGCAGCCAATGGCGCGACGCGGTCGAGGTGGTCGACTGCCCCGGCTTCAAGCCGCAGGTGCGCTGCTGGCTCCTGCACCGCCCGCCGGCCGGCAGGCTGGCACGCCCGATCGCGGTCTTCCGCGACGCGCTGGCCGAGGCGCTGAAGGGCCCGATGCCGCTGATGTCGTAAAAGCCAGGCGCCTTATCTTCCCCCTGATCCTAGAAAAGCGCTTTCAGTACTTTGGCAAACCCAAGCGTTAGAGATTGCCAGAGGGAGCGGGCTACACCGTCCGTCGAGTTCGCTATTTCCGGGTCTTGCGATCGGGGCAGGGAGGCGAGCCACGAATCCCAAAACTGCTGCTGCATGGAGACGAATACGGGCATCACATCATAACCATCGTCAAATATATTGACTAAGTCGCTCTCCTTGGGACGCTCCCCCGTTTTCACCTTGCAGACCACCAATCCACGACTCATCCCTGTCACGGTGCCTTCAGGGAAAACATTCGCACTCGCGCCATAACAAAAGGGCAGTATCCCGTCCAATTCCAGCTGCTTGCGGATTTGGCACAGGGCTTCGAAATAATCGTCTTCCTCGGCAACGATGACCTTGTCGCGATAGCTGCAAGTGAGCCTGCACCGAGTCCCCACATTCTGCGGCGTGAACACCGCCTGCTCGTTACCTCCCGTGTCTCCTCCGATTAGGAACACGGTGTATTGTTCATCCATTGTCATCCCCCGATCCTTTGGTCACGTTAGTTGCAACGGTTTATAAATGCAACCGAAAATTGCATCTGAGTTGGCGCGAGTTGCTGCTTGCTCGCTCCTGCCTCGTCCTTGACCCATCTCCCGCCCACGTTATCTTCGCCGCCATGCCAGACACCGCTCCCTCCGCCGCCGCGCCGCTCATCGTCATCGACCTGCAGACCGGCATGTTCGACGGTCGTTTCGACCCGCCGATCCATGACGCCGATGCCATCGCCGAGCGCTCGCGCGCGCTGATCGACTGGGCGCGCAGGTCCGGCCGCAAGGTGGCGTTCATCCGCCATGACGGGCCGGAAGGCGATCCGCTGGCGCCAGGCGCCTCCGGCTGGCCGGTCTGGCCGCTGCTCGGCCAAGCGGCCGACGAGCCGACCTTCTGCAAGAGCGTCGGCAACGCTTTCTCCAATCCCGAGCTCGCCGAATGGGTGGCGGGGCAGGGCGCGAAGGACGTCGTGCTCATCGGCGCCCAGACCGATTTCTGCGTCGCCGCAACCGTCAAGGGCGCCTTGGCCGAGGGCCTGGGCGTCACCGTGGTCTCCGACGCGCATTCGACGCTGGATTCGATCGAGGAGAAGGCGCCCGCCATCATCGCCCGCCACAATGAGGCCTTTGCCGGCCAGGGCGCGCGCATGACGACGACGGCGGAGTTGACGGAAGGCTGAGCGCTCCTTCTCCTTCTCCCCCTGTGGGAGAAGGTGGATCGGCGCGATAGCGCCGAGACGGATGAGGGGTGTTCCAGCGAAGTGAGACGCCGGCTTTCCCTGGAGCGCCCACACCTTCAACGAAACCTTCTCCAGAGCGGGAGAAGGGGAAACCCCAACCCAAGGAGCCTATCTTGCCCACCCTTGCTCTTCCCGCCGAAGGAGGCTGCCGCTGCGGCCGCGTGCGCCTGAAGATCTCGGCAAAACCGCTGCTCACCATGGCCTGCCACTGCATCGGCTGCCAGCGTATGTCGTCCAGCGCCTATTCCCTGAGCGCGGCGATCCCGTCGGAAGGTTTCGAGGTGACGAAGGGTGAGCCGGTGATCGGCGGCCTGCATGGGGCCTCCAAGCATTATTTCTGCGGCTACTGCATGAGCTGGATGTTCACGCGGCCAGAAGGGATCGACTGGTTCGTCAATCTGCGCCCGACCATGCTCGACGACCATGCCTGGTTCGCGCCCTTCATCGAGACCTGGACCGCCGAGAAACTGCCCTGGGCGGCGACACCGGCCGTGCACAGCTACGAAGCGCTGCCCGCCTTCGAGGAATATGAGGGGCTGGTCGCCGAATACGCCGGCACCAAAGGCTGATCGGAAGGGAGTCTGGCCAAAAGCAAACGGCGACCCTGGGCTGGTCGCCGTCGGCATTTCCTATCATGGTCGACGCGGCCGTTGGGGGCGCATTGTTGGGGATGTGCTTGGGCGTCCGCGTCGACCACGGCGGCCTCATACCGCAGACTTCACCATGGCACATTTGCCGCTCGCTGAAACTTCCGCGAAAACGGTATATGGCGGCTCTTTCCTTCTTCCTTTTGCGCGAGAAAGTAGCCCGGCGATCCGCGATTCCTGGTGACCCCTGTAGCGACGCGCTTTAGGTGCCTGACGTTGCAGCCGATAAAAGCCTCCTGCCTGTCACACAGGCCGCATGGCCGATCCCGAAAATCAGTTTGCACACAAATGTTTCAAGCCGCTCCGGCTTCGTGAGGCATTTCACCGTTCGCGCGCAATCGGCTGGTTACAGACGCATTGCAAAAGCGGCGCCGGGTGAAGAGGAGGCGCCGGTTTTGCGCCGCCTATTTATGGGAGCTGTCCATGTTCAAAAGTCTCAACCGGATCCGTGCCGCCTTCGCGCAGGCCAGCAAGCGCCGCCGCACGATGCGCGAGCTGAACGAGCTGCCGCCGGAGATCCGCAAGGATATCGGCTGGCCGCAGGCCGCGCAGGACGACGAGATTCGGTTGCCGTTCTGAGACGAATGCCAAGGCGCCACGCAGTGCGCCGGCATCTCGCGGCGCTTGGTGCCGACGGCGCCGGCTGGCCGCGCGAGGGCGGTCCGGCCGGTGCCAAACGGTGGCGCCTTGACCCTATATCTCCGCAACGACCGTGCCGGACACCGGATCCGTCACGCCGAGATCGCCGCCCAGGTCTTCGAGCATATCGCGGAACGTGTCGAGAATGCCGATCATCATCGGGCGCGCCGCGGCGAGGCTGTCCATGTCGTTCCATTCGCCGACCATGCAGAAGGTGCGCTCGCCGGTCTTGATCAAGGCGCCCTTGCGAAAGCCCTTGGTGTTCAGCGAGACCTTTTCATGTGCTTCGACGAAGGCCTTCTCCAAGCCTGGCTTGGTTCGAAAGCGGACTACGTTGTAGGCGGTCACTGCGTCCTCCGTTCGATGAGATATCAGCCGGCCGGCTTGTAGGCGCCGGCGGCTTTGTTGGCGGCCGCGATCACCGCCTTCATGTCGAGCTCTTCCAGAACGACGAGATCGCTCACCGAGCCGCTCGCGCGCACGGCAAGCGTCATCCCCATTCCGGCGATCTGGTCCGGCACCTCGCCATTGACGATGACGTCATAGAGGCCGCGCGTGAACATCAGGCTGTTCATCCTGCCGCCCACGCTTTCAAACAGCGCCGCGATTGCGACTTCCCGGTTCGATCCTTGCATCAGCCCCTTGGCGGCATGGGGTTCGTAAGTCGCCAGTATGGTAACCTTCATGGGATCCTCCTCCAGATATCACTGCCTCGGCCACCCAATGATGAGGGCAGCACGGACGTGCCTGTTTCTCCTTACATTTGACTGGTCTGTGGACCGCTTGGGCAACACGGCCGGCGGCGGCTCAACCGCAGCGAGGCTCCGGCTTGGCGTAATATGCGCCTTTTCTAATATAACGGCAATCTGCCATCGGCCATCTGCCGGAAGCCGATGACCCAATTTTCCATTAGCATTTGCGGAAATCCGTGGGCCAAATGTCGCCTCGACGATGCGCCATGACCGTTTTGTGTATTCACGCGGGCGATATGGCCTGATAATAGGTCAACCAAGCTGACCTAAATAGAAGCACTGCGGGAGGTGCGCCTTGACCCTGATGAACCTTCTGGCCTCGCGCTCGTCGCGCATGAAAGCCTCGGAAATCCGCGAGCTGCTGAAGCTGCTCGACCAGCCCGACATCATCTCCTTCGCCGGCGGCATCCCGGACCCGTCGCTGTTTCCCGCGCAGGCCATCGGCGACGCCTACCAGGCGGTGCTGGGCGGCAAGGAGGCGGGGACCGCGCTGCAATACCAGGTCAGCGAGGGCTATCTGCCGCTGCGCAAATGGCTGGCCACCTATATGGGCAAGCTCGGCGTTCAATGCGACGAGGGCAACATCTTCATCACCTCCGGCTCGCAGCAGGCGCTCGACTATCTCGGCAAGCTGTTCCTGTCGCCAGGGGACACGGCCCTGGTCACCTGGCCGACCTATCTCGGCGCGTTGCAGGCCTTCAACGCCTACGAGCCGCGCTATGACCGGCTGAACACCGCCGGCGGCAACATGACGCCCGAGGCCTACCGCGCCGCCGCGGCGGTGCCCAGCACTTTTTCAAAAGGGGGCGGTAAGGTGAAGTTCGCCTATCTGGTGCCGGATTTCGCCAACCCGACCGGCAACACGCTGGATGTCAGGCAGCGCGAGGCGGTGCTCGACCTCGCCGGCGAGCTCGACATCGCCGTCATCGAGGACGCCGCCTATCGCGCGCTGCGCTACGACGGCGTGGGCGTGCCGCCGATCCTGGCGCTCGACTGCGCCCGTTCCGGCGGCATCGATCAGGCGCGCACGCTTTATTGCGGGTCCTTCTCGAAGATCCTGTCGCCCGGCATGCGCGTCGGCTGGGTCTGCGCGCCGCGCCATGTCGTTGAGAAGCTGGTGCTGATGAAGCAGGCCTCCGACCTGCACAGCCCCTCGATCAACCAGATGGTCATGCACCGCGTCGCCGACACCATCTTCGACGCCCAGGTGGAAAAGCTGATCGGCGCCTACCGCAAGCGGCGCGACGCGCTGCTCGGCGCGCTTCAGGCCAACATGCCCGACGGCATTTCCTGGAGCCGGCCGGAAGGCGGCATGTTCGTCTGGCTGACGCTGCCGGAAGGCGCCGACGCCACCGAGCTTCTGGCGCGTTCGGTCAAGGAGGCGCGCGTCGCCTTCGTGCCGGGCAACGCCTTCTACGCTGACGGCACCGGCCGCAACACGCTGCGCATGTCGTTCACGCTTGCCGATGACCGCGCGGTGAACGACGGCGTGCCGCGGCTGGCGAAGCTGCTGCGGGGTTAGGCCTTCCAATCACCGTCGCCTCGCGCAGGCGTGATTGGTAGTGCGCAGGCGTGATTGTCCGCGCGGCCCATTCCTCGGCTAGGGTCGCGGCCGATCCAACACCCCCTGGATCGACCCGACCCTGGGGTCCCACCTCCAAGGTCTGTACGAAAGAGCCCCGACGGCCTCCACCGGCGGGGCTTTTTTCGTTGCCGCGGCGGTCAGCGTGCCGGCTTGCCCTTTTTCGGGCCGCTTTTGCGCTACGCTGGAGCAATTCCAGGAAAAGTGTCAGCGGTTTCCGTCCGGAATTGCGTCAGAACAAAGGGATAGAGCGGTTCGCCGTTTCCGTGAAACGGTGAAACGCTCCATAGGGAGGATCAGATGACCTTGCGTCTCGGCTTGACCATGCTTGCCCTTGTCGCCTTAGCCGGCCAGGCGCAGGCGTTCGAGATCTCCAGCCCGTCGGTCGCCGACGGCAAATGGAATGCGAAATATCTCGGCGACAAGGCCGGCTGCGGCGGCAAGAGCGTCTCGATCGCGCTCGCCTGGAAGGACCCGCCGGCCGGTACCAAAAGCTATGCGCTGACCATGTTCGACACCGACGCCAATGGCGGCAAAGGTTTCTGGCACTGGCTGGCCTGGAACATCCCGGCCAGCGCCAAGGGCCTGGGTGAGGGCGCCGGCGCCGAGGGCGGCAAGCACATGCCCAAAGGCTCGGTGCTGGGCAAGGGCGGCGTCGGCCGCGCCGGCTATTTTGGCCCATGTCCGCCGCCCGGCAGCGGACAGCATCACTATGTCTTCACGCTCTACGCGCTTGGTGACAAGACGCTGCGCATGCCGGACAATCCCCTGCCGGATATGGTCTCGGTGGCGGCGAAAAGCTCGGCCCTGGGCGAGGCGACGGTGACGTATACTTACGGGAGGTAGCAGGGCGCCGGTGGCAGCCAATCTCCCCCCTTGTGAGGGAGATGCCCGGCAGGGCAGAGGGGGCGCTGTCCCGCCAGCCTTTCCAGCTACAGTCAGCTAAATCTTTGGTTGTGTGCGTCAAGTTCTGCAAAAAGGGGGCGGCCATATTGCTGGTCATGCGGCTTGGCGTAGAGCGAGCTTCTTGTGCTCGCGCAGGTCGTCCATGTTGATGTAGCGATTGGCCTCCATCCAGTTTTCGTGGGTCTCGACAGCGAGCGCCCTGACCAGGCGCAGGCAGCTTTCGGCGTTGGGGAAGATGCGTACGACATAGGTGCGGCGCCTGATCTCCTCGTTGAGGCGCTCCAGCATGTTGGTGCTCTTCAAGTGCTTATGGTGCTGGCGCGGCAGGCGGAAGAAAGTGAGCGTGTTGTCGATGCTCTCTTCCACCCAGGCGGTCAGCCGCGGATAGCGCGCCGACCATTTGGCCAGCCACGCGGCGAGATCGGCTTTGGCCTCGGCGAGGTCGCGCCGGTCATAAAGCCATCTGAGCTCCTGCAGACAGTCGTCGCCGTGCTTGCGCGGCAGATGGTCGAGCGCATTCCTGAGGAAGTGGACATAGCAGCGCTGCCAGGCAGCTTCGGGGATCACTTCGCCGATCGCCGCGACGAGACCGGCATGATCGTCGGACACGACCAGCTCGACGCCCCTGAGGCCGCGCGCCTTCAGCGCCACGAGGAAGTCCTTCCAGGCCGAACGGCTCTCGCGATTGGCCATCTCCACAGCCAGGATCTGGCGCCGCCCATCCCAGTCGATGCCGACCGCGATCAGCACCGCCTGGCTCATGACGACGCCGGCCTCGCGCACCTTCTCGTAGCGGGCGTCGAGGATGAGATAGGCAAACGGCTCTTGAAGCGGCCGCTCAGCAAAGGCCTGCAGGCTCTCGTCCAGCCGCTTGTTGATGGCCGAGATCGAGGAGGCCGAGAAGGCATGGCCGCACAGCTCCTCGGTGATCGCCTTGACCTTGCGGGTCGATACGCCTTGCACGTACATCTCCGCCAGCGTCGCAACCAAGGCGCGCTCGGAACGCTGGTAGCGCTCGAACAGCTCGGTGGAGAAGCGACCAGCCCGGTCCTGCGGAACCCGCAGTTCGAGCTTGCCGACACGGGTGATAAGCGTGCGGCCGTAGTGGCCTGAGCGGTAACCGAGACGCTCCGGGGTGCGCTCGCTCTTCGAAGCACCCAGCGCCTCGTCCATCTCGGCCTCGAGAACTTCCTGCAGCACGGTGCGGATCACTTCACCCAGCTCGTCGGGATTCGAAAGAAGAATGTCTTTGACGGCGGCGCTGGCGGTCTTACCTTCACTCTTGGTCATGGTGGCGTTCCTCGCGAGGGAATCGGTGACGTTGAACATCACCAGCCTGCCATGACCGCCCTCTCTCAGCGAATTTGCAGAACTCTCAGCACACTACCATCTAAGCTTGGGTTGGGAAGTTCATCGCAGTCGGTGCGAGGCGCCGGACAAGGATGCCCAACGCAGAGACATGCGCCGCGGTCATTGTGATGATGAAAAGTGGCCCTGCAAACGCCAAGGCGGAGGCTCAGAGCCTTGCCACAGTCACAGCGGCAAGCGGTACGCCTCGATGGCGGAAGCGCCAAAAATCTGCGACCATTCCTCGCCCGTCAGCCCGGAGAGGCAATCGTCGAGGGCGCGCTTGACCGATTGATAGTCGGCGGCGACCAGGCAGACCGGCCAGTCCGAGCCGAACAGGCATCGCGACGGCCCGAAGATCGAAAGCACCGCGTCGACATAGGGCTGCAGGTCCTGGCTTTTCCAGTGCCGCCAGTCGGCCTCCGTGACCATCCCGGACAGCTTGCACCAGACGTGGTCGCGATGCGCCTTGAAACCTTGCATCAATCCGGCCCATGGCTCCATCGCATGCTGCGCAATGCGCGGCTTTGCGATGTGGTCGACGATGAAACGCAGATTCGGATGCCGCCCGACCGCCTCCAGGGCCGCGGGAATCTGCGGCTCCTTCAACAGCAGGTCATAGGCCAGCCCGGCCTCGGCGACCGCAGCCAGCCCGCGCTGGACGTCCGCGCGCAGCAGCCAGTTCGGATTCGCCTCGTTATGGACGAGGTGACGGATGCCGACCAGATAGCGGCCATCCGGCCGCGCCTTCAGCTCGGACAAGGTGGCCGCCACCTCGGGGTCGGTGAGGTCGACCCATCCGACGACGCCGGCGACGAAGTCGGTCCGGCTGGCCGTCTCCAGGAATGCGCGTGTCTCGTCGAGCGAATGCCATGCCTGGACCAGGATGGTCCGGTCCACGCCGGCCGCGGCAAGCGCCGGCCTGAGGTCGTCGGGCGAGAACACCCGGCGGATGGCGGCATAGTCTTCCGTCATCCAGCCGCAGGATCCGTCCGCCGGGTCCCAGAAATGCTGATGGCCGTCGATCACCAGGGGATTGCCGGTGCCCATGGCGCTCACCAGCGCTGGTGGACAGAGGCCTTGATGCGCCGCTCATAGATGTCGGCGATGCGCTCCATCACTTGCGGCGACAGCGCCGGCAGGTCGGACGCGGCGGCATTTTCCTGCGCCTGCCGGACGGACTTGGCGCCCGGAATGGTCACCGTCACCGCCGGGTTCATCAGGATCCAGCGCAGCGCCCATTGCGCCATTGTCGCGCCTGGCGGCAGCAGCGGCCGCAATTCCTCGACCGCCTGCAGGCCTTCCTGATAGTCCACGCCGGAGAATGTCTCGCCGACGTCGAAGGCCTCGCCCTGCCGGTTGTAGTTGCGGTGGTCCTTGGCACTGAAACTGGAATCGCTCTTGAACTTGCCGGACAAGAGCCCGCTGGCCAGTGGCACCCTGACGATGATGGCGACATCCTTCTGGCGCGCCATGTCGAAGAACAGCTCCGCGGGTCGCTGCCGGAACATGTTGTAGATGATCTGGACGCTGACGACACCGGGATATTGCAGTGCCTTGATGCCTTCCTCGACCTTCTCGACGCTGACGCCGTAGTGACGGATCTTGCCCTCCTCGACCAGCCTGTCCAGCGCCTCGAACGTCTCGGGCTGGTAGAAGACCTCCGTCATCGGACAGTGGAGCTGGACCAGGTCGAGCACGTCGACCTCGAGATAGCGCAGGCTGCGCTCGACGAAGCTGGTCAGGTTCTGGCGATTGTAGCCGGAAGCGACATGCGGGTTTAGCCGCTTGCCGGCTTTGGTGGCGACCATCGGCCTCGCGCCGCCCCGCCTCTTCAGCGTCTTCGCGATCAGTTTTTCCGCCCGGCCGTCGCCATAGACATCGGCCGTGTCGATCATCGTCACGCCTGAATCGAGCGCGGCGTTGAGCGCCGCGATAGCGTCCTTCTCCTCGACGTCGCCCCAGTCGGCACCGATCGCCCAACTGCCGAAGCCGATTTCCGACACTTGCCAGCCGGTGCGGCCAAATCGCCTTTGATGCATAGAAACTTACTCCTCAAAGCCAACGTCGTCTTGACGGGTCGTGCCCGCAGGAATATCAGACCGGATAGTTGTATGACAACCCTGTAAGCATGCAAAGGTGATGACGAAAAGCGGCGGTCTTGAATCTACCGGCAGGCTGGAGGGCAACAGGATATTCCTGGCATCGGCGCGCGTCGGCGATCGATGTCAACCCGACTTGGACCGTCAAGCCGCCGCCGCCGCCGATCGATACAAGCCACGAACCGGTCGAGCGGCCTTGCCCGATTTACTTCCCAGCGCTGTCGCGCAGCTGCTCGAAGCGCTTGTAGGAACGGGAAAGATGCAGCCGCATCGCGCGCTGCGCCGCCTTGGCGTCGCGGGCCGCTATGGCGTCGTGGATCGCCCGATGCTCGCGCCGCGTGCGCTCGAAATGCCGCTCGCGCTCGTCGGGCTCCAGGCGATCGAACTGCGTCCATTGGCGCGGGATCATCGCGGTGCCGAACGTGTCGAAAAGCCGGCTGAAATAGGCGTTGTGCGAGGCGAGCGAAATCGCCCGATGGAAAGCCGCATCCTCGGTCGCGGCGAGACCGGTTTCGGCGATCGCGCGGTCGATGGCGTCGAGCTGCCTGGCCATGAGCGCAAGGTCCTTGGCGGTCCGGCGCGTGGCTGCCAGCGCCGCCGCCTCTCCCTCGACGCCCATGCGCAGCTCAAGCACCGCCAGGATCTCGTCGATCGATTCGACATCCGTCGGCACGATCGAAAAGGTTTTCGGCGGCGGCTCCTGGGCCACGAAGGCGCCGAGGCCCTGCCGCGTCGTGATCAGCCCGCGCGCGCGCAGCGAAGCCAACGCCTCGCGAACCACGGTCCGGCTCACGCCTGTGGCGTTGACGATCTCCTGCTCGGTGGGCAGCCGCTGTCCCGGCGCAAGATCGCCAGCCTCGATCTGCGCGGCAAACTTGTCGACCAGCTCGCCCCTGAGGTTGGGGGACTGGCGAATGGCGCCGAACATTGCTTGCTCGCGATCCGTCATCGGAAAACCGGCCCGTTAAATCGATTCTTACGCCAAGGATCGCACCGCTTGGTTGCAACGGCAATCTTTCGTTTGTTTGAGCCCAACAGCAAGGAAGGACCAACATGAAGCAGCAAATCGGCTTTATCGGACTGGGCGCGATGGGTTCGGGCATGGCGGCCAACCTTCTGGCCAAGGGCTGGCCGCTGACGGTGTGGGCGCACCGCAACCAGGAGGCGGCGCTGAAGCTTGTCAGCGCTGGCGCCCGCCAGTCGGCGACGCCGCGCGCGCTCGCCGAAGGCTGCGACATCGTTGTCCTCTGCGTCACCGGCTCGCCGCAGGTGGAAGCGGTCGTAAAGGGTCCGGAGGGGCTTACGGCTGCCGACAAACCGCTGCTCATCATCGACTGCTCTACCTCCAACCCGTCCTCGACGATCGCTCTCGCCGCCGAACTTGCAGCTCAAGGCGTGACGCTGATCGACGCGCCGCTTGCGCGCACGCCCAAGGAAGCCGCCGAGGGCAAGCTCGACGTCATGGTCGGCGGGGCGGCGGAAGCGGTCGCCCGCGCGCGGCCAGTGCTCGAAGCCTTCGCCGCGCGCATCGTCCACACCGGCCCGACGGGCAGCGGCCACACCATGAAGCTGCTCAACAATTTCGTCTCGATGGGCTATTCCGCGATCTATTCCGAGGCGCTGACGCTCGGCGCCAAGGCCGGGTTGACGCCGCAGGTCTTCAACAGCGTCATCTCCGGCAGTCGCATGGACTGCGGCTTCTACCAGGCCTTCTTCGACTTCGTGCTGAACCGCAACGAAAACGCCCAGCGCTTTGCCATCGCCAATGCGCTGAAGGACATGACCTACCTCGCCTCCTTCGCCCAGGCCGCCGGCATCGCCAACCCGGTCGGCGCCGTAGTCCGCAACGGTTTTGCCACGGCGGTGGCCACGGGGCACGGGGAAAAATTCGTGCCGGCGCTGTCGGATATCGTCGCCGGGTTGAACGGGGTGTCGCTGGTTGAGCCGGCGGCTGAGTGAAATCGCACAGGGCGCTTCTCTCCGTTTTGGCTGGCGCTGACCGGGCGGGCTGAGCCGCTGCCTACCCGGCCGCCTGCCCGCGCACTGCCTTCCGCAGCCGCGAATGCCGCGCCGGCGACGCTGGCTTCGCCGAGGCCTCGCCTCCCGGCAGTCCAACGCGTGAGGCGGCGCCCGCGAGATGCCGCGTCATGGCAGCGCTCGCGCCCTTTGCGTCGCCGGCCTTGATCGCCGCCAGGATGCGTTCGTGCTCGCCCAGTGTCGTGCGCGCCATGTCGTCCGACTTCTGCTGGTTTCCGGCGGCCAGGATGCTTTCGCGCACCCGCTCCGAGACGAAGACGAGAAACTGGCCCATATAGGGGTTCTGGGTCGCTTCTGCGACGGCGCGGTGGAAACCGAGATCGTTCTTCAGCCAGGCGACGCTGCCATAGGGAGCCGTGCGCATCCCATCGAGCGCCTGCTCCATCGCCGCGATATCCGCATCGGAGCGGCGGGTCGCGGCCAGCGCGGCGATCTGCACTTCCAGCATGCCGCGCAGCTCGAAAAGATTGCGGAAGGAATCCGCGCGCTGCAACGTCTCATAGTCGATCGTCAGCACCGTGGCGTTGGTGGCGTCGGCGACGAAGGCGCCCCTGCCCTGCTGCGACCAGATGCGGCCTTCCGAGCGCAGCCTCGCGATCGCTTCGCGCACCACGTTGCGGCTGACCCCGAATGTGGTCGCCAGCGCCTGTTCGGTCGGAAGCTGATCGCCGGGCTTCAGCCGCCCCTGCGCGATCTCGCGCGAGATGGAACTCGCCACCAGGGTGGAGAGATGCGGACCGCGATTGACTTTGTCGAGCTTCAGCGTCATCGCTCACCTATAGTCGAGCGCGGATGCGGACGCCAGAATGCGGCCGTTGCTCAATATATGGCGCGGATCGATCGCGTCCTTGATGCCTGCCGCGAGATCGAGCGTCACTGGATCGATGCGGTCGAGAAAGGCCCGCTGCTTGACCCGGCCGATGCCGTGCTCGGCGCTGATCGAGCCGCCATAGCGGTCGACCACGGCGAAAATCTCCGCTTCCCCCTCCTCGAACAGATGCTCGATCGCCTCGGCCCCCATGCCCTCCGGCGGCACGACGTTGAGATGGATGTTGCCGTCGCCGACATGGCCGTAGGTGACGGGCAGCGCGTCGGGTCTCGCCCGCCCCAATTCGAACAGTGCATCGGTTACGAAATCGGCAAGCTTCGAGATCGGCACGGAGACGTCGGTGCGCAGATAGCGGCCGCCCCGCCCCTGCCGCTCGACCATGATCTCGCGGTAGAGCCACAGGCGCTCGCCCTGCGCCCGGGTCGATGCCACGATGCCGTCCTCGACGAGATCCTCGACGCCCGCGAGAAAACTCAGCAGCATATCCTTGAGGTCGATCAGTCCTCCGGACGAAACCTCGATCAGCACATAGGCGGGGTAAGGCTTGCCGAGCGGCTCGTGGAAATCCTTGCCCTCGCGCATGGTGATCTCGATGCCGCCGCGCAGGATCAGCTCGAAGGCGGTGAGCAGGTCGCTGCAGCCGCGCCGCGCTCGCGCATAGAGCGCCATCGCGTCCTCGACCGACCGCAAGCCGACGAGCGCCGTTTCGATCTGCGTCGGCCTGGGGAAGAGCTTCAGCGCAGCGGCGGTGACGATGCCGAGCGTGCCTTCCGAACCGATGAAGACCTGCTTCAGATCATAGCCGCGATTGTCCTTGCGCAGCACCTTCAGTCCGTTCCAGATCCGGCCGTCGGCCAGCACAACTTCGAGGCCGAGCACAAGGTCGCGCGTCATGCCGTAACGCAGCACGTTGAAGCCGCCGGCATTGGTGGCGACATTGCCGCCGACGCGGCAGCTGCCCTGCGCCCCGAAGGTGATCGGCAGGATGCAGTCGCTCTCCTCGGCAGCGCGCTTGGCATCCTCGAGGATGCAGCCGGCCTCGACCACCATGGCGAAGTCGATCGGGCTGATCGAGCGGATCCTGTTCATGCGCTCCAACGAGACGACGACCTCGTTGCCATCAGCCGCCACCGCCGCTCCGACAAGGCCGGTCAGCCCGCCCTGCGGCACGACGGGGATGCGCTCGGCATGGCAGTGCCTCATCAGCGCCGACGTCTCTTCCACCGAGCTGGGCCGCGCCACCGCCAGCGGGCGGCCGAAATGGTCGCCCGACCAGTCGCGGCTGTAGCGGACAAGGTCCTCTGCCTCGGTCAGTAGCCCGCCATCCGACAGCACGCCGGTGAGGGCGGCGATCAGCGATGCGGAATTGGGCTGCACGGCATTCATGAACTGAACCTGGACCCTTCCGGAAAACGACTGGACAACCACCAATCTTGTCGTGTTATCATACAACCCTGATTTAGAACATCAAGCGACGCCGTGCTTCCCGAAGCCGTTTGATGTAGATGGTCAGACCGGCAAATCACTGAATTCGGAGGACTTTCCCAATGAGCGACGCCCCCGGCTTTCGCTATATGCACACCATGATCAGGGTGCTCGACCTCGACAAGTCGATCGCCTTCTACACCGAAGTGCTCGGCATGACCTTGCTGCGCCGCGAGGATTATCCCGGCGGCAAGTTCACCAATGCCTTTGTCGGCTACGGGCCGGAGGACAAGGAAGCGGTCGTCGAGCTGACGCTGAACTGGGGCCGCGAGGAACCCTATGAGATCGGCACCGGCTTCGGCCATCTGGCGCTCGGCGTCAACGACATCTACGCCGTTTGCGCCGAGCTGGAAAAACGCGGCGCCAAGATCCCGCGCAAGCCCGGGCCGATGCAGCACGGCACCACCCACATCGCCTTCGTCGAGGATCCGGACGGCTACAAGATCGAGCTGATCGGCCTGGACACAATGCAGTAAATTCAGCCCGGACCGCACCGGCCTCGCGCCGATGCGGTCCCTTTCCGTCCGCGCTTGCTTGGGAGGCGGTGCGGATCGGTACGTCACTTGATGACCGCGATCTTGCTGCGGTCGATAGTGATGGCGACGGCGGCGATCAGGACCGCGCCGAACACCATGTTCTCCAGGAAGATATTGACGCCGACGAAGGTCATGCCGATGCGCACGATCGAGATGATCAGCGCGCCGACCGCGGTGCGCGCGACGCCACCCAGCCCGCCGGTGATCGCAGTGCCGCCGACAATGACGGCGGCGATGGCCGGCAGCAGCAGCTGGTTGGCGAGCACCGGAGAGCCGCTAGACAGCCTGGCCGCCAGCACGACGCCGGCGACGGCCGCCAGCATCCCCGACGCCGCGAAGGCGATGATCTTGGTGCGGTCGACATTGATGCCCGCGGCCCAGGCCGCCGGTTCGCCGGCACCGACCGCGATCGCCTGGCGGCCGAAGCGCGTATAGCGCAGCACCAGGAAACTCGCGATGCCGATCAGCGCTGAAATCAGCACCACCATCGGCAGGCCGAAAATCGTGGCGTTGATCCAGGCGGTCTTTTCGCGGCCTGCTTCCTCGATGGTGATGGCGCGGCCGTTGGAAACCCAGAGCGCCAGCCCGGTGACCACGCCGCCGGTGGCCAAGGTCGCGACGAAGGACGGCACGCGTAGCTTGACATGCACGATGCCGCTCAGCAGCCCAAAGGCGAGGCCGGACAGGATCGCCACCGGAAAGGCGGCGAAGCCGAGCGAGGGCAGCAATTGCGCCAGCATCACGCTCGCCAGCGATGCCACCGCCTGGATCGACAGGTCGATGCCGCCGAGCAGGATGGCGAAGGTGACGCCGGTGGCCAGAATGAACAGCACGGCGGTGTTGGCGAAGAGCAGCGCCAGCGTCTCGCCGGTCAGGAAGCCGGGCGCGGCGATCTCGATGATCAGCAGCAAGGCGACGAGCAGGACCAGCGGTATGGCGCCTTGCGTCCACTTGCCTTCGAAGACCTGCCTGATGGAAAAAACCTCGTTCATCGGCTCACACCATCGCTCGCAAGAGGTCTACCTGCTTGGGTTTGTTGCCGGGGCTCGCATTGAAGCGCGCGGTGATCTCGCCGTCGCGCATCACCAGCACCTGGTGCGACAGGCCGATCGTCTCTTCCAGCGTGTCGGAGATCAGAAGGATCGCCACGCCCTGCTCGGAGAGATCGCGCACCAGCTCGTAGACTTCCTCCTTGGCGCCGACATCGAGGCCGCGCGTCGGATGATCAAGCACCAGGATGCGCGAGCCGGCCGTCATCCAGCGCGCCAGCACCACCTTCTGCTGGTTGCCGCCGCTGAGCTTGCGGCAGGCGGCGTCCGGTCCGGGCGCCTTGATGCTGAGCCGCTTGATCCAGTCGGCGGCAAGCCGCCGCTCCTTCGCGTAGTCGATGGCGCCGTTGCGCATGACGCTCGAGAGGTCCGCCAGCGAAATGTTCTCGGCGATCGACAGGAACATCACCAGCCCTTCCAGCCTGCGCTCGCGTGGCACATAGCCGATACCCCTGCGCACCGCCGGTTCCGGCGAGCCGAAGCGCACCGGCTCGCCGGCGATCTTCATCTCGCCGGCGTCATGCGGCAGGAATCCGCCGATGGTGCGGGTCACCTCTTCGCGGCCGGAGCCGACGACGCCGGCGATGCCCACGATCTCGCCGGCGCGGATCGAAAGATCGACCCCGTGATAGAAGCCGTTAGCGCCCAGGCCCTTGGCCTCGACCATGATCTTGTCGCCCGGCGGCTGTTGGCGCGCCTCGCGGTAATATTCGGCCTGCAGCCCGCGCCCGACCATGATCTCGTGCAGCTCCGGCGCGGTGACTTGCGTGGCGCGGTGCTCAGCCACGACCGCGCCGTCCTTCATCGTGTAGACGCGGTCGGAGATCGCCAGCACTTCGTCGAGGCGGTGCGAAACAAAGACGAAGCTGGCGCGGGACTTCAGCGAGCGCACCCGCGCGAACAGAACCTCGATATCGGCGGCGTTGAGCACCGAGGTCGGCTCGTCGAGCAGGATAAGCAATGGACGCTCGACCATCTCCTCCAGCGTCAGCGCCTTGGCGAGCTCGACCATCTGGCGCGCTGCGAAGGTCAGCTCGGAGGTGCGCGCGGTGACGTCGATGTCGACGCCGATCTTGGCGAGCTGCCGTCGCGCTGCGGCGTTCATGGCACGCCAATTGACGAGACCGAAGCGGGTGAAGCGGTCTTCCTCGCCCAGGTAGATGTTTTCGGCGACGGTCAGGTTGAGAACCAGCGACTGCTCCTGGAACACCATGCCGATGCCGTGCCTGGCCGCGTCGCGGGCGTTGCGCAGCTTGAGCTGTTCGCCGTCAAGGGTAATCGTGCCGCCATCCGGCCGGTAGCCGCCGGCTAGCAGCCGCATCAGCGTGGACTTGCCGGCGCCGTTCTCGCCGATCAGCCCCACCACTTCGTTTGGCCGCACCTCTATGGAGACGTCGCGCAACGCCTGGACGCCGGGGAAATTCTTGATGATGTTCGACGCCTGCAGCATGGCGGTCACTTCACGATCTTGAGGCGAACGCGGTCGAGCGACAGCGCCACCGCGGCGATGATCATCAGGCCCTGCACAGTCTGCTGGATATAAGGCGAGATGCCCAGCAGGATCATGCCGTTGGCGAGGACGGTGACAATCAGCACGCCGATCAGCGTATTGACGACACCTCCCTCGCCGCCGGTCAGCGCCGTGCCGCCGACGACCACGGCCGTGACCGCCGCAAACAGCCTGCCGTCGCCGATGACGGCATGCGACTGGCCGAGCTGGGCCGCGGCGAGCACGCCTGCAATGCCGAAGAAGAAACCCGCCAGCGCGAAGGCCGCGATGCGCACGCGCGTGACGTTGACGCCAGAGAGCTTGGTCACGTCCTCGTCGCCGCCGATGGCCAATATGTGGCGGCCGAGCCGGGTGTGATACTGGATGATCGCGGCGAGCACGAAGGCCCCGACCGCGACCCAAACCGCCAGCGGCAGTCCGAGGAAACGATGCAAGGCGAGGTCGCGGATCGAAGCGTCATTGAGGCGGATGGCCGAGCCGCCCAGCATGTAGACCGACAGGCCGAGCCCGATGAACCACATGCCGAGCGTCGCCATGAAGGATGGGATGCGCAGCATCGTCTGCACGAGGCCGCTGATCAGCCCCATGATCGTGCCCGCGGCGACCGCCGCCAGCACCGCCCACCAGCCATAGTCGTTGCCGTTGCTGTCATTGGCGGCCAGCAGCACCACCACCATCGCCGCCACGGACAGCGTGCCCTCGACCGAAAGATCGATACTGCCCATCAGGATGATGAAGGTCAGCCCCATCGCCAGTGTCAGCGGGACCGCGGCGGAGTTCGCGAGCCGCACCAGATTGCGCAGCTCGATGAAATTGGGATTGGCGATGGTGATCAGAATGCACAGCACGACCAGCACCGCCAGCGGCGCGAGCCTGCGCCAGCGCCTGCCGCCGAGCATGCTGGCGATGCGGCCGGAGAGGAATGTCATAAGCGTCGTCCGCTCGATGTCCGAAACGGACTTCAGGGGTTCTGTCTGGATTGTCAAGAAACCGCTTCCCGTCTGCTGGTGACAGGCGTCGTGGCCACGGGCGCAAGACGCCGGCAAGAAAGAGCGGGCGGCCGCCAGGGAGAAGCCGGCCCGCCCCAACGGGTCAGGCGCGGATCGCTCCGGTCACCCGGCCCCACAGATCGTTCCAGTCAATCTCGGGCTTCGACTCGACATTGGTCTTGTAATATTCCTCGACATTGTCGTGCGAGATCAGCACCGCCTTGCCGTAGAATTCGCGGTGCTCCGGCGGCTCCTTGGCCGGGTCGAACTTGCCGATCTTGGCGTTGTAGCCGATCGCAAGCCCCATGCCGCCCTGCCAGAACGGATCCGAGGTGACCGTGCAGGCGAACTCGCCTGTGCGCACCGCGTCGACTGCCGTCTTGATGCCGTCGACACCGACGATCGGCACCTTGCCGGCGAGGTTCTCGGCGCGCAGCGCTTCGAGCGCGCCGGAGCCCATGTCGTCATTGGCGGCCCAGATGCCCTTGATGTCGTCGCCGAAGCGGGTCAGCAGATTGCCCATCAGGTCGAAGGCCTCGGTGGATTTCCAGTTTGCGACCTGGAAGTCGAGCAGCTTGATGTCGGGATTGGCGGCAAGCGCCGCATCGAGGCCCTTCTTCCGCTCGATCGCGGCCGTGGTCGAGATCAGGCCGCCGAGCGCGACGATGCCGCCCTTGCCGCCCATCGTCTTGAACAGGATCTCGGCGATGGTCTTGCCGCTGGCGATGCCGTCGAACTCGATATGCGAGACATAGTTCGGGTTGAAGTCCTTTGGGTGCAGGTCCGCCGGCTTGTTCCACTGCGTCACCACATAGGCGCCGGCCTTGGCGCAGGCTTCGACGATCGGGCGCGCGTCGGGCGTGTCGTTGGGGTCGGAATTGAGCACCATGTTGCCGTTGGTCTTGGCCAGCATCGCCTTGATGTCGGCGATGCCCTTCTCGCTGTTTCCTTCCGAAACCAGCGTGACATGCTCCAGCCCGGCCCATTTGGCATAGGCCTCGGCGCCGGTCTTCCACACCGCGTGATAGGGATTGGACAACGAGCGGATCGACGTCACCAGCGTCGGCTTGTCGGCCGCGCGCAATATGTTCGGCATCGCCAGCGTCACCGCGCCGGCGGCGGCGCCCAGCATCAGCGTCCGGCGGCTGACCCTGCCGGAAAAAACAAGACCATTGCTGTCCTTCATTTCGAACCTCCCGATTGAATTTATTTGCCGCCCGGCGCTTGCGCAGGGCGCGCGGCCGGGTCCTCCAGCGAGGGTCGTCAATCTCCTCTACTTGTATGACAACCCTTCAACACTGCAACCATACTCTTTCTCTTGACGCGGCACAAGCGACTTGAGATCGTCGCGCGCATGAAGAGCGAGGCACTGACTTCGCCTCGGCAAGGGAGCGAGAATGGCGGATTATATCATCGTTGGCGGCGGCTCGGCCGGCTGCGTTCTTGCCGCCAGGCTGAGCGAGGATCCAGGCCTGTCGGTCGTCCTGCTCGAGGCCGGTCCGCCCGACACGGACCGCTACATCCATATGCCCGTCGGCTTCTTCAAGATGACGTCGGGACCGCTGATCTGGGGCTATGACGCCGCGCCCGGCAAGGAGATCGACGGCCGCGTCATGGTCTACCCGCAGGCACGGGTGCTGGGCGGCGGCTCGTCCATTAATGCCCAGGTGTTCACGCGAGGCTGCCCGCAGGACTATGACGGCTGGGCGGCCGACTTCGGCTGTACCGGATGGGGCTATGCCGATGTGCTGCCCTATTTCGTCCGGTCCGAGGGCAACGACACCTTCGCCGGCCGTGAGCACGGCATCGACGGTCCGCTCGGCGTTTCCAGCGGCGCACCGCACCCGCTGACTCGGATCTTCGTCAAGGCGGCGCAGCAGGCCGGCCTGCCCTTCCGCGCCGACTTCAATGCCGGCGAGCAGGAAGGCGCCGGCTTTTACCAGACCACGACGCGCAACGGCAGGCGCTCGAGCACGGCGGTCGCCTATCTGAAACCCGCGCTCGGCCGCGGGAATCTGACACTGCGCACCGACGCCACGGCCAGCCGCGTCGTTGTCGAGAACGGCCGCGCCATTGGCGTCGAGATCATCGCCAACGGCCGCACCGAGCTCATGCGCGCCGAACGCGAGGTGATCGTGACCGCGGGCGCCATCGGCTCGCCGAAACTCCTGATGCTGTCCGGCATCGGCCCGGCCGCGCATCTCGGCCAGCACGGCATCAAGGTGGTTCACGATCTGGAAAACGTCGGCCAGAACCTGCACGACCATATGGACGTCGACGTTGTCGCCGAACTCAATGGGCCGCACGGCATCGACCGCTATAAGAAGAAGCGCTGGCAGGCCGTTGCCGGTCTCGAATACGCGCTGTTCGGCAAAGGACCGGTTGCCTCCAACATCGTCGAGGCCGGCGGTTTCTGGTGGGGCGACCGCGCCGAGAAGACGCCCGACATCCAGTTCCACTTCCTGCCCGGCGCCGGCGTCGAGGAAGGCATCGGCTCGGTTCCCGGCGGCAACGGCTGCACGCTGAACTCCTACCATGTTCGGCCGCGCTCGCGCGGCAGCGTGGCACTGCGCTCGGCGGATTTGCGCGATGCGCCGGTCATCGATCCCAATCCCTTTGCCGAGCGCTACGACCTCGAGCGCGCCATCGACGGCATCGAGATCAGCCGCGAGATCCTCTCGCAGCCGGCCTTTGCCAAATACATCAGCCGCGAACACCTGCCGGGTGCGGGATGCCAAGGCCGCGCGGCGCTCGAAGCCTTTGCCCGTGAGCATGGCCGCAGCGCCTACCATCCGGTCGGCACCTGCCGCATGGGCGGCGATGCGGGCAGCGTCGTCGATCCGGAGCTGCGTGTGCGCGGGCTGCAAGGCTTGCGCGTCTGCGACAGCTCGGTCATGCCGCGGATCGTGTCGTCGAACACCAACGCAGCGGTGATCATGATCGCCGAGAAGGCGGCGGATATGATCATCGGCAAGACACCGGCGGCATAGCTCACTCGTTCTCGAACATCTCGCGTGGCGGAAAATCCGCGCGGCTGTAGTCGACGACGATGAACTTGCCGCCCTGGTAGCGCTCGACCACCGGGTTGTCGGTCACCTTGCCGCGCACACGCTCGGCCTGGCCGTCGGAACTGTCCTGCGGCGTCCAGCCGAGCTTCTTGCGGGCATCCTTTCGCCAGAAGCCGCGGCTGTTGTTGGACTGGCCCCAGATCACGGAACAATCGACGCGCTCCGCTTCAGCGCAACGTGCGATCAGCCGCACGAAATCGTCGTGCGATATCCAGGTCGAGAGAATGCGCTCGTCGGGCACTTCCGGCAGCACGGAACCGATGCGGATCAGTACGCTCTCCACCGCATGCTTGTCGAAATAGAGCCGCGCCAGCATCTCGCCATAGGCCTTCGACAGGCCGTAATAGCCGTCCGGCCTGAGCAGGCAATCCTGGTCAAGAATCTCGGTCCGCTCGTAGAGGCCGACCGCATGCACCGAGGACGGGAACACGACGCGCGCTTTCTCCCGGCGCGCCGCCTCGTAGATGTGGTAGGCGCCGCGGATGTTTGGGCCGAGCACGGTCTCGAAGGGTTGCTCGGTGGAGATGCCGCCGAAATGCAGGATCAGGCCGCAGCCCTCGGCTAGTTCATCCACCGCCTTCTGGTCCTCGAGATCGGCCAGGGTGAAGCTTGCCCTGTCCGGCAACGGGATCGGCAAGGGCGCGACATCGGTGAGCCGCAACGTCCAGCCCAGTGAAGCCAGCCTGGCCGAGAGCAGCCTTCCGATCGTGCCGGATGCCCCGGTCAACAACACAGGTTTTGTGGAAGCCATCATGGCCTGCCCTTTCCCGGTCCCTACGCCGATACTTGCGCGCACCCGCGAAGGACCGCACAGATTGCCTTCGGCACGGCCGTTGAAAATCTCATCATATCACCAGACAAATTATGACTTGCCAGCAAATGCGGTTCGTTTATTGCTTGGCGACGATGAAACGTTCCTTTGGCCTTCCCCCGCAGATCAGCCGCACTGCGCAGGTTGCGGACTGGTTTGCGCGCGAAATACGAGCCGGTCACTTGACGAGCGGCGAAAAACTGCCGACCGAGCAGGAGCTGATTGCGCAATTCGGCGTGAGCCGCACGGTGATCCGCGAAGCCATGGCCTCGCTGCGCTCGGAAGGGCTTGTTGTCAGCCGCCAGGGGGCGGGCGTGTTCGTCGCCGATCATCAGGCCGCCACCACCTTCCGCATCATCTCCGACGAGCTCACCTCGCTGACCGAAGTGCAGAACGTGCTGCAGCTTCGGCTGGCGGTGGAACAGGAAGCCGCCGGCATCGCCGCCGAGAAGCGCAGCGACGACGATCTTGCCCGCATGCGCGACTGCCTCGATGCCATCGACGCCTCGATCGCGGCGGGCGAGAGCGCCATCGAGCCGGATTTCGCCTTCCACCGTGCGATCGCGTCCGCCACCGGCAACCCCTATTTCGAACGCTTCATGCATTTCCTCGGACCCGTCATCATTCCGCGCCAGCTGATGCGCCCGCGCGACGAAACGCCGGAGCAGCGGCGGCTGTATCTGGAGCAGGTCCAGACGGAGCACCGCCGCATCTACCAGGCCATCGAGCGGCAGAATGTAGAAGCCGCCCGCTTCACCTTGCGCGAGCATCTGGAAGCGGGCCGCGAGCGCTATCGCCGCATGGTCGACGGTCCGGCAAGCCGGTAACACAGGATCCATCAGACCTAAGCCATCTCGGCCACCGGCATCTTGCAGACCTGCATAAGGGCGGCGAGCTGGCGTTCCTCATCCGCTGTCAGGTCGAGCAGCGGCGAGCGGACCGGTCCGCAGTCGATGCCGGCAATGCGCGCGCCCGCCTTGACGATCGACACTGCATAACCGGCGCGCCGGTTGCGGATGGCGAGATAGGGCAGAAAGAACGAGCGGATGAGATCGTCGACCTCGGCCTTGCGGCCTGCCCGCAAGGCGTTGAAGAAACGCAGCGCGACCTCGGGCGCGAAATTGTAGATGGCCGACGAATAGGTCGTCATGCCGATCGCCGCCGCGGCGCTGGCATGGACCTCGGCCGTCGGCATGCCTCCGATGAAGACCAGCCGGTCGCCCATGCGATAGCGCGTGGCGGTGAGCAGCTCGATGTCGCCGACGCCGTCCTTGAAGCCGATCAAGTTAGGGCAATCCTGCGCCACGCGCTCGAGCGTCTCGGGCGTCAGAATGGCATTGTCGCGGTTGTAGGCGATCACGCCGATGCCGATCGCGCGGCAGATGGTGGTGAGATGGCGGCGCAGGCCCTCCTGCTCGGACTTGACCAGATAGGGCGGCAGCACCAGCAGGCCATCGGCGCCATTGGCCTCGGCCGCCTTGGCGAACTCCACCGCCATATGCGTGCCATAGCCGACGCCGGCGAGCAGCGGCAGGGTCTTGGGCACTTCGTGCGAGGCCGAGCGCACGACGCGTTTGTACTCCTCGAGCGTCAGCGAAAAGAACTCGCCGGTGCCGCCGGCGGCAAAAAGCCCGCTCGCTCCGGCGGCGCCCTGAGCGGCGACATGGGCGCGATAGCCGTCTTCGTTGAAGGCGCCGTTCCGGTCGAAGAAAGTCAGCGGAAAGGACAGCAGTCCGCGGCCAAGGGATTTCATCAGTTCGGTCGGAGAGAAGGTCAAAGGGTGTGCTCCATGCAAGGGCCGGCGGATGGGTGTCTACCCGGCTGGGATTGTTCTGGCGGTGACTATCGCGGCTTCATGCGGGGCCGGGCCGCACTTGCGCCGCGGCGGCGTCGATCGCCTTGCGGCCGAGGCCCGACTTGACGATGCGGATCAACTCCTCCTCGCTGGTATCGGCTGTCGAGGCGTCGAGCGCGATCTCGCCCGAATGCAGGAAGTTGATGCGGTCGCAGACCTCGAAAATCTGGTTGTAGTTGTGCACGATCAGGATCACCGAGACCTGGCGCTGCTGGCGCAGGTTCTGGATGAGACCCAGCACATGCGCGCTCTCGCGCACGCCGAGCGCGGCCAGCGGCTCGTCGAGCACCAGGATTTTCGGCGACGAATAGATCGAGCGGGCCACCGCGATGCACTGGCGCTGGCCGCCGGACAGAAGGTCGACGGTGCTGTTGACGGAGGGGATCGAGATGCCCAGCGTGTCGAGATAGAGCTGCGCCTGCTCGCGCATCTTCCTGTTGTCGAGCAGGTTCAGTCCGAGCACGCGCTTGTGGTACTCGCGTCCCAGGAACATGTTGTGGAAGACGCTGAGGTCACCGATCAGCGCCAGGTCCTGGTAGACGGTCTCGATGCCATGCGCGCGGGCGTCGCGCGGCGAGGCGAACCGCACCTCCTTGCCTTGTGAGACGATCGTGCCGGTATCGGGCTGGTGGAAGCCGGACAGGATCTTGATCAGGGTCGACTTGCCGGCGCCGTTGTCGCCGACCAGGGCCAGCACTTCGCCCTGGCGCAGCCTGATCGAGACGTCGACCAGGGCTGTCACGGCGCCAAAGCTCTTGGAGATGTTGGTCATCTCCAGCACGACAGGCGCATCGGGCGCCAGCGGCGGAATAGTTTGCGTGTTCATACGCGCCTCCGCGTGCGCAGGCGGTCGACCTGGATAGAGAGGATCATGGCGGCGATGATCGCCGCGCCGAGATAAATGTCGGAGACGGTCGCCTGGGCGCCGATCATGACCAGCCCGTTGTTGAGCGAGGCGACAACGAAGGCGCCGATCAGCGCGCCGATCACGGTGCCCGAGCCGCCCAGCAGCGAGGTGCCGCCGATGACCGCCGCCGCGATCGCCTGCAACGTCAGGAAGGGACTGCCCGCCTGCGGGTCGGCCGAGGTGAATTGCGCCGTGTTGATGATGCCGGCAAAGGCGGCGCAGCCGCCGGCGATCATGAAATTGTAGATCTTCATCCGGTCGGTGCGCACGCCGATCTCGCGCGCGCCGATGATGTTGCTTCCGGTCGCAATCGTGTGCAGGCCGAAGGTGGTGCGGTTGAGCACCAGGGCCAGCACCAGCACGACCAGCAGCGCCCACAGGAAGGGTGTGAAAGCGGTGACGCCATGCCAGGACAAAAGCGCATCCGTCGGCTGGTAGAGGCTCTGGCCGAAGATCGCGTTGAAAGGCTGCTCGACCGGCGCCACGATCGGCTGGCTGTTGTAGATCGACACCACGATGCCTTGCAGGAAGAACAGTGTTCCGACCGTGGTGATCAGGGACGGTACCTTGAAGCGCACGGTCACGATGCCGTTGATGGCGCCGACGAGGATGCCGATCAGCACACCGATCACCGCACCGACGGCCAAAGGCACCCCGTAGGTCACCGACAGCAGCGCCATGATGTAGGGCGCGATGGAGAAGATGGCGCTGAGCGACAGGTCGATCTCGCCGGTGATCATCAGCATGACTTCGGCCGTGGCGATCAAGCCCAGCCGGCCGGTGTCGCGCAGCACCACGCTCATGAACGAGGGCGACAGGAAACCTCCGTCGCTGCCGAGCTGGAAATAGATCACCAGCACGATGGCGACGACGGCGATGCTGGCCTCGCGGTAGCGCGACAACAGGATGAGCAGTTGCTCCCGCATTGTCCGGGGGACCTTGACGCCAACGGCGTTCTTCTTCGTTGGCTGTATTGCGGTGGGCGGCAAGCTTGTCTTCCTGGTTCGATGCGAGGCAAGTTCATCGGTAGCGTGCTATGCATCCGCGGCCGATGCCCTCGCCACCCCATCGCGAGATGAGATGGCGAGGGGATCGGCAGGGAGCTGTTAGGGCTCAGGTCGGCTCGGCGTCGCTGCGGCCCTCGAAGCGCGTCTTGCCGACATAGGCGTCGACATTGTCCTTGGTCACATAGGCCTGGCTGGTGTCGCTGTTGGCCGGGCCGACGAGACCGCCGGAGAGCTTGTAGAGATACATCTGCTGCACCGGCAGGAAGCCCTGCAGATAGGCCTGCTGGTCGGTGGTGAAGTTGACGTCGCCCGACTTGATGAAGTCCAGCGTCTGCGGAAACAGGTCGAAGCCGGCGACCGCGCCGCCGCCCTTCACCAGGCCGTATTTGTTGGAGATGAAGCCGCAGGCATAGGTGTCGGAACCGCCGGTGCCGAACATGCCGTTCACGTTCTTGTGGCTGAGATAATAGCTTTCGACGCGCGAGATTTCCGTTGCCGGATCCGGGCCGGTGTTGACGACGTCGTAAGTGACGCCGCTGTTGGAGTCCTTGATCGCCTGGATATAGCCGTCGAGGCGCGGCTGCGTGTTGAGCGAGCCAGGCACGCCGATCGACAGCATGACGTGGCCGCCTTTGGGGATCAGCTTCAGCCATTTCAGCGCCGAGTTGTAGCCCGACTGATAGAGCGGCTGGCCGACATAGGAAAGCCGCTTGTTCGGACTGCCGACGGGCACGTCGGCATTGAAGGCGACCACCGGGATGCCGGCCTGAGCCGCCATTTCGGTGGCGGCGTCGAAAGCCGTCGGATCGACCAGGCACACCGCGATGCCGTCCGACTTCTGCGCGATCGCCGTCTGCATGGCGCTGACCATTTCGGAGACGACGTTCTTCTGCGAACCCGTCCACTGGTAGCTGCAGCCGAAGGCGGCGCAGGCGTCCTGGATGCCATAGACAGTCGGCGTGAAGAACTGATCCAGCGTCACATGGCAGACGAAATGGAATTTGTAGGGCTTCTTCGGCAGGCCAGCCGATGAATCAGCTGCTTTTGCCGCGCTGATGCCCGCCAGTCCGCCGGCAAGGCCGGCGGCGCCGAGGCCGAGCTTGCCGGCCAGCGCGAAGGCGCCGCGCCGGCTCATCGCGGCGTTCGCCAAGTCCATGTGGTTCTTCGTTTCGTCGTTCACTGCTTCCTCCCTTTTGCGGGCTTACCCGCTTGTATGTCATGTGGTTACATTGTTATATGACAAGTTAGGTGTCAATGGTCTTTCGACGCGGATTGATGGCGGGCTCTCGGGCGAAATCGCCGCCGGCTGGCCGGCTCGGACAAAACAGGGATCAAGGGAAGCAAAGATGGCTGAAATCGAGTTCAGGACTGTTGCGAAGAATGGGCTTGAGGTGACGACGATCGGACTCGGCGGCACGGGGCTCGGCAACATGTATCGCGCCGTCGATACAGATGCCGCGGTCAACACCGTGCACGCAGCCTATGACAGCGGCATCCGTTATTTCGACACCGCCCCTGTCTACGGTTTCGGCGTCAGCGAGACGCGGTTGGGCCTTGCGATCCAATCGCTACCCCGCGCCGACATCGTCATCTCATCCAAGATCGGCTACGACCTTGTGCCGATCCCGCCCGAGGAGCTGAAGCCTGCGCTGTGGGACCAGCCGGGCTCCTTCCGCGCCGAGTTCGACTATTCGCGCGATGCCGTGATGCGTTCGCTCGAAGGCACACTGAAGCGGCTCGGCACCGACTATATCGACATGATCTCGATCCACGATCCGGACGAGGCAATCCATTTCGGCCCCGGCGAGGACCCCTACGCCAGGAGCCGTTTTCGCGAGGCCATGGACGGCGCCTATCCCGCGCTCGACGAGCTACGGTCGCAGGGCGTCATCAAGGCGGTCGGCGTTGGCATCAACCAGTGGCAGATGCTGTCTGATTTCGTCGTCGCAGGGGAATTCGACTATTTCCTGCTCGCCGGCCGCTACACGCTGCTCGAGCAGGAGCCGCTGGCGACCTTGCTGCCGCTCTGCGAGCAGCGCGGCACCAGGATCATCATCGGCGGTCCCTACAATTCGGGCATCCTGGCGACGGGTGCCGTCAAGGGCGCGACCTTCAACACCCGGCCGGCGCCCGAACCGGTGCTGGAGCGGGTGCGTCGGATCGAGGCGATCTGCGCCCGCCATAAGGTGTCGTTGCCGGCGGCGGCGCTGCAGTTCCCACTCGGCCATCCGTTGGTGTCGAGCGTCATTCCCGGCGCCCGGTCGGCGGACGAGCTCGAGCAGAACCTTGCCTATCTGCGCGAGGACATCCCATCCAGCTTGTGGACCGACCTCAGAGACAGCGGATTGATTGCGCAGGGCGCCCCCTTCCCATGACCAACGAAGGTTGATGCGCATTCATCGTCCGGTTGTACATCTCAAATGGAGTGCAGAACGGTCGATTTCCGCCTGCGGATCGAATGACCGCTTTCGGCGGATATCGATGCGGTGCGCATGGGCTTCAATAGGCGCAAAGCGGTCATCGGTGGCTGTGTAACAAACTGCGCAACAAACGAAAAGAAAAACTCAACGATTTCAATGCTTTACGCGCCAATTCGAAGACGCTCTCTCCGCCAGAAATTTTACTAATACATCAATGTTTTCATGTGCTTAGATTATTAGTGGAGTGCTTCAAGATCGAAGCGACCTTAATCTGCGTAACAAACCGCCAAGAATCCGCTCAGTCCGCCACAGCGTCGCTCAACGTCGAGGTGATCAGCATCCTATTCGGGGCCGCAAGCAGACGTCAGCTTGCGGCCGCAGGCTTTCGAGGGCGGAAGCCGAAGAAGATCTTGTATATCACACGGCCTCACGGCGTGCGGGCAACGTGCGAGCGCGGGCAGGGGTTAGACCGTAACCAATGCGACGCGGCAGACCGCCTTTCGCACGGAAGAACGCCCCCCTCATGGCGAGAACCGCTGAAGCCCAAGCGGAGAATCTGCGTCCGGCAATGCCGAGGAGCGCCGTACCTTCCAGCGCGCTCGGGATGGCTCGCCCCTTATCCTGCTCTTCCGAGATCGTCTGCATGTTCAAGGCCAGGAGACGGCGGACGCGGCTCCCAGACTCCGAGCTTGCGCAGGACACGGACTTCATCGCGGATCAGCGTCGTCAACGCGCGTATGACCGTCGTGGTCGGCCGCTGGCTGGACGTGGCCAGAAGCAGCTCCCGCTCGATCGGCGGGTTGCGGATGCGCCAGTAGTTGATCCTGCCTTCGGCGACGAGGTTGTGGCAGCTCGAATAGGACAGGATGGTGTAGCCTATCCCCGCCTCGACCAGCCGCAAGGTCGAGGGCATGGCGTCGACCTCGACCTCGATGTTGGGCTCGATGCCGGCGGATCCAAGGATGTGATCCAGCACCACCCGCAGTCCGTGGGGCCTTGCCGGCAGTATCATCGGCAGCCGGGACATCACGTCGGCATCGACCGGGCCTGGCCCGAGATTGTGCGGGTCGTTTTTGGCGCCGAGCAGGAACAGTTCGTCACGCAGGATGGGTTCGGCCAGAAGATTGTTCATCCTCGGCGCGTTGTACAAGACCGCGACGTCGATCTTGCCCATCACCAGCCATTCGAGCAAATGGCCGCTGAAGCCTTCGATCACCCTCATGCTCACTTGCGGGAACTGGGCGCGGAAATTCTGCACCAGCGGCGCCGTCAACACGACGCCGACCGAGGGCGGCATTCCGAGCACGATAGTGCCGCGCGGGTTGGAGCGCAGCGCCGCCAGCTCCGTCTCGGCGCGCGCTGCCTGCTCTAGCAGGGCCACGGCGTAGCTTTGCAGGATCTTGCCGGCTTCCGTAAGCACAATGCCGCGGCCATTGCGATAGAGCAGCGCGACGCCGACCTTGTCCTCGAGCGACTTGATCTGACGGCTGAGCACCGGCTGGCTGATGGAGAGCGCCACCGCCGCGCGCGAGAAACTGCCGAACTCGGCCACGGCGGTGAACAGCTGCAGTTGCTTCAGATCGAACATTAAAGTGCGGCCTCTGGCTCGAATGCGGTAACCGCATTGTTGGAGCACGCGGCAAACGCCTGAGTTTGGGACACAGAGCGACGGTTGACAAGGGAGGCCCAGCCGGCGCCTTGCAAAGCTGTTATGCGGCGAGCGAAGCTTATGCTGCGCTCCGGAATTGGCTTATTTGCTAGCCCATGGCCGTCTGCACGAGGCGGCCTTCCCGGAGTAAAAACTTTGCAGACTCGAACGCTTGGGTTCGTTGGGCTCGGCCGCATGGGCGCGCCCATGGTAAGACGGCTTGCGGAAGCGGGCCACCATGTCATCGTCCATGACCGCAGGCCGGATGCCGCCGCTGACCTGCCGGGCAACTCGATAAGCGTGGCCGCCACGGCCGCCGCCGTCGCCGACGAGGCCGAGGTGGTGTTCTGCAGCCTGCCGACGCCGCCGATCGTCAAGGAGGTCGTGCTCGGCGCCGATGGCTTGACATCGGGCTCGAAGGCCAAGGTGGTGATCGACCTGTCGACGACCGGTCCAAGCATGGCCAAGACCATCGCGGCGGAATTGGCCGGCCGCGGCATCGCCTGGGTCGACGCGCCGGTTTCTGGCGGCATCGCCGGAGCCAGCAACGGCTCGCTCGCGGTGATGGTTTCGTGCAAGAAGTCGGTGTTCGACGAGATCGAGCCGGTGCTGGCCAATTTCGGCAAGCGCTTCTACTGCGGCGAAAACGCCGGCACCGCGCAGGTCGCCAAGCTCGGCAACAACATGATCGCGGCGGCCGTCATCCTGCTCTCCGCCGAGGCGCTGGCGATGGGCGTGAAATCCGGGCTGGACCCGCGCATCATGTGCGACATCATCAATGCCTCGAGCGGCCGCAACAGCGCCACCCAGGACAAGTTCCCCCGCGCGGTGCTGCCGGGAACGTTCGATTTCGGCTTCGCCACCGCCCTTTCCTACAAGGACGTCCGCATGTGCGTCGACGAGGCGGAGAATCTGGGCGTGCCGATGGTCGCGGGCTCGCTGGTAAGACAGATGCTCGCCGCCACGAATGCGCGTTTCGGACCGGACTCGGACTTCACTTCGATGGTACGCATCGTCGAAGAATGGGCGGGGATAGAAATCCGCGCTTAGAGCGGTTCAGCGCTTCACGGAACCGCTGAACCGCTCTAAGTCTTTGTTTTTACGCAATTCCGGGCGGAAAACCGTTCCACACTTTTCCTGGAATTGCTCTGAAGGGCTGGACCCGCGGAGGACTTGGGGAATGGCAAGCTTCACGAAGCAATTGGCCGACACGCTGGCCGACCTGCCGTTGGAAGTGTTCAGTCCTGCCGCCACCGCCAAGTCAAAGCTCTGCCTGCTCGATTTCCTCGGCTGCGCCTTCGAGGCATCCGCGCTCGATCCGAGCCAGCAGGCGCTGGCCGCGGTGGCGCCGGCACGTGGCGGCCACATCATCGGCGAAACCCGGCAGGCCACAGCGGCGGACGCGGCCTTCGTCAACGCGGTCAAGGGTCATGGACTGGTCCGCGAGGACATGCACGCCGGATCAGTATGCCATCACGGCGTCGTCGTCTGGCCGCTGCTCCTGGCGCTGGCCGAGGCGAAGACGGTTTCGGGGGCGGATCTGCTGCGGGCGGCAATCGTCGCCTACGAGGTCGGCGGACGGCTGGGCCGGATGCTGATCGACCGCGAGCTTTCGACGCTGTTCAGGCCGACCGGACTGGTGGCTCCCATCGGCGCGGGATGCGGCGCGGCGCGGCTCATCGGCCTCGACAGGGAACAGACCGCGGCCGCGATCGCCTTTGCCGCCAACACATCTTCAGGCCTCAACCAGTGGCCGCAGAGCGGCGGATCGGACATGTTCTTCCATCCGGGCTTCGCCGCGCGCAACGCCTGGATGGCTGTTCAGCTTGCCGCCGCCGGCGCCTATGGAAGCCCGGACGCGCTCGAGGGAAAATCCGGTTACTTTGCCGCCTTCGCCCGCCGGCCGATGCCGGGACCTGTGCAGCTCTTCCCCGACGGCGAGGCCGATATCCTGGCCGTCTACCACAAGGCCGCGCCCGCCTGTAATTTCGCCCAGACCGCCTGCCAGACCGCGCTGAAGCTGGTCGAGATGATCGGCCCGGGCGCAGCACCCGTTGAGCGCATCCATATCCGCGTCCCCGCCGCCGCCGCAGCCTATCCGGGTTGCGACAACACCGGACCCTTCGAGCGTTCGCTGCAGGCCAAGATGAGCATTCCCTATGGCGTCGCGGCGGTGTTCGCCAGCGGCCGTCTGTCGGAAGACAATTACAGGGACCTCAAGGACAAGGAGACGCTGCGGCTGATCGATGCCTGCGACCTCTCGGCGAGCGAGGAACTGACGGCGCAGTTTCCGGCCCGGCAGGGCGCCAGCATCGATGTCGTGCTGGGTGACGGGCGGCAACTGTCGATGGGCCTCGAGGATGTCATACCGGCAACCGAAGCCGAAATCCGCGCGCGCTTCAGGTCGGCCGCCGCGCCGATCGTGGGCGGCGAGGCCGCAAGGTCGATCGAGGACTTCATCGACCGGCTGGAGTCCAAGAAGGATGCCGGCCGGCTGATGCCGCTCTGCGCCCCCAAGGAAAAGGCCAGGCAGCGAAGAGCGGCTTGAGCGGGAAGGCGCATGGAGGAGGCTGAATGACAGTTCAGCGAAAGACAGCTTTCGTCACCGGCGCCGCCAGCGGCATCGGCCGAGCCATCGCGACAAGCCTCCAGGCCGAGGGCACGCGCATCGTGCTTGCCGACCGGCAGGCCGAGGCGCTTCAGGCATTGTCAAGCCAACTGGGCGGCGAGGTCTTTGCGCTCCCGCTGGACATCACCGACACGTCGGCCGTCGACGCTTGCCTGGAACAGGTGCCGGCGGAATTCCGCGACATCGACATACTGGTCAACAATGCCGGCCACGATATCGGCGGCCGCATCCGTTTCGACCAGGGATCCCCGGACGATTGGTCCGCGATCATCGAGACCAATCTGATCGGCCTGATGCGGGTGACGCGCGCGATCCTGCCCGGCATGGTCGCGCGCGGCCGCGGCGACATCGTCAACATGAGCTCGATCAGCGCGCTCCGGATCGTGCCCGAGCAGGCGCCTTACTCAGCCAGCAAGGCCGGCGTGCACATGCTGAGCGACATCATCCGCGGCGAGCTCGCGGAGACGCCGCTGCGCGTCATCGAGATCATGCCCGGCCTGACGCGCACCAACATCGTTACCACCCGCCACCGCGGCGACGAGGACGCGGCGCGCCAATATTTCGAACGCTTCGGCATGGCGCTCGATCCCGAGGACGTGGCGCGCTGCGTGATGTTCGCGCTGAGCCAACCGCCGCATGTCCAGATCGCGCAGATGTTCGTGCTCCCGACGAACAGATGGTAGGGTCCGACCTACGGCTATAGTCGCGGTTCAGGCCGTGCATCGAACCGGCTGAGCCGGTTCAGTGCACGGCCGCGTACATGATGCGGCTTTCGGTGGCCTCGGCGATGTCCATCTCCTCGACGACGCGCCCCTGCCTCGCGACAAGGACCCGGTCCGACAGAGCGAGAATCTCGGGTAGATAGGACGAGATCACCACCACCGCCATGCCGCTGTCGGCAAGCTCGTTGATGAAGTTGTGGATCTCGACGATGGTGCCGACGTCGACGCCGCGCGTCGGCTCGTCCAGCACGACCAGCTTCGGCTTCTGGATGAGCGCCTTGGACAGCACGACCTTCTGCTGGTTGCCGCCCGACAGCTCGATCACGCGCGCGTCGGCATCGATCGCCTTGACGCCCAGCCGCTTGGTCCAGGCCGTGGCAAGCTCGCGCGCATTGCGCGGCGTGACCGCCGTCAGCGGATTGGTGCCGGTCGCCAGCGCGCCGAGCTGGACGTTGCTGGCGATCGTCATCGTCTCGAAGAAGCCTTCGATCTTGCGGTCCTCGGTGACATAGACGATGCCGTCGCGCACAGCGGGCCGTGGCGTGCGGTAACGGACCGGCCGGTCCTCGAAGCGTACGGTGCCGCCGTGGAAATAGTCGCGCTTCAAGACGCCGGCGACGATCTTCATCGTCTCCGTCCGCCCCGCCCCGACCAGGCCGAACATGCCGGTGACCTGACCCGCGAATACGGAGAACGAGGTGTTTCGGACCGTGTTGCCCATCGAGAGGTTCTCGACGCTCAGGATCTTCTTGCCCATTGGCCGCGCCTTGCGCTTGTCGCCGGCGTAGAGCTCGCCAGACAGGCTTCGCCCGACCATCGCCTGCACGATGCGGTCGCGGTCGAAATTGCGCGTGTCGTCGGTGACGACGACCTTGGCGTCGCGCATCACCGTGATGCGGTCCGACAGGTAAAGCGCCTCCTCCAGCGCGTGGCTGATGAAGATGATCGCGATGCCCTGCTCCTTCAGCCGGCGCGCCAGGTTGAAGAAGTGGAATTTCTCTTCCGGCGTCAGCGTCGCCGTCGGCTCGTCGAAGATGATCAGCCGGGCATGGTGGTGCACGGCGCGCGCGATCTCGACCATCTGCTTCTTGCCGGCGCCGAGGGTGGAGACCTGCGAGGTGGGATCGACGTAGAAATTGAGCGACAAGAGATAGCGCTGCGCCTGGATGTTGAGGCCGCGCAGGCGGTTGAAGAGCTTTTCGTCGCCAAGATAGATGTTCTGCGCCACCGACATCGACGGAACCAGGTTGGTTTCCTGGAAGACCATGGCGACGCCATGGGCGAGCGCGTCGGAGGGTGAGTTGAAAACCGTCGGCTTGCCGTCCAGGACCATCTCGCCGGAGGACGGCTGATAGACGCCGGCAAGCACCTTCATCAGCGTCGACTTGCCGGCGCCGTTCTCGCCGAGGATGGCATGGATCTCGCCCGGACGGACGTCGAGGTTGACGTCCGAGATCGCGAGCACGCCGCGAAAGTCCTTGGACACGCCACGCAATTGAACCAGTGAATTCATGCCGCCGTCTCGTCGTCGATTGCCACGATCTTGCCCGAGCCCCTGGCGCCGGCGATCAGCCTGCCGCCTGTCTCGCAGAGCGACGTCACGCCATGGACGTCGCCATCGGCGCGGCTTTGGTAGCTGCGCAGCATGGCCATGCGGTCGTCGCATCGCACCACCAGGCCGGTCGACCATGTCGGCGACCACGGCTTCAGCATATTGAGTTTCTTGCGGGCGCCGCCCTGGATCGGCTCGAGAAAGCTCTTTCCGGTCGCCAGCGCCGGCGCGATCCAGTAGGCCGGCTCGATCGTGTCGACCATGCGGCGCCGGTATTCGTCCTCCTTGAGCACGAATTCGACCAGCGGATTGCGGGGCGCGAACATCGCCAGCCAGAAGCCGCCCGAGGCCGATGGCGTCATGCGGCCCGGATAGGCGGGCAGAGCCGCGAGCGCGACGCGGGGCTGCGCGCCGCCCGTCAGCGCAAGGACGCGATGCCGCCACGCTTCCGCGACGAAGATGTCCTTTCCCGAAAGCGCCAGGCCGGCCGCGAATTCCAGCCCGCCGAGAAGCCGTTCGGCGCGGCCGCTGCCGGTGTCGATGTGCCACACCGAGCCGCTCGCCGACTTGGTCATCAGGTCGCGTTTCCACTCGCTCGCCGCGTGTCGATCGGAGCCCACGGCGACGAACAATCTCGTCGGATCGGCGAAGACCATGGCCGTCACGCAAGAAGGATTGATGCCTTCGACCTTCAGCGGCCTTGAGGCGGTGCTGGGGCTTTCCAGAAGAATTCCGCGACCTTCGACCGCAATCGCCAGGTTTTCGCCCAGGGCGGCGATGCTGGTCACCGGTCCATCCATCGGACAACGCGCGCTCAGCTCAAATTGCGAGGCATCGCCGCTGGTCGAAAGGGTCAGTAGGTCGTTGCCGGAGGAGCAGAGTATGCCGTCATGCGCTGGTGTGAGATTGTCGACATCGTCGAGCTGCATCAGCACCGGCATCGCGTCCAGCTTCGCGTTCGGCCGCAAGGGCCCGTCCATCGGCGGCACGGTGCTGCCGGTGAGATCGAAGCCGCGGAAATTGGCCCAGGCATTCCGGATAGCGGCGATCATGAGCGGGCGCCCCAATAGGCGTCCTGCGCGCACCAGTTCGGGTCGGCATCAGGCAGGCGGTAACGGCCGATGCGATTGTTGGAGACACCGCCGAGATAGAGCCAGCCGCGATGCTCGCGCATTGAGGTGATCATGGGATGGTTGAGGCCGCCAAGGTCCCAGAGATTGTCGAGGATCTCGCCCTTCTCGTTGAACTTCACCACGCAGCCGGTGTTGATGTTGGGATAGAGCCACTGGTCCGGCGCGACGCGACGGGCCATGCGCTTGCGGAAGCCGGGCATGCGCAGCGCCAGATCGAGCGCCGGCCCGCGCATGCCGAGCAGCGCCAGCCAGTAATTGCCGTCGGAAGACCGGTTGATGTTGTCCGGATAGCCCGGAAGGTTGGAGATCACCTTCTCGGTCCTGCCCCTCTTCGGACCGTCGAAATAGTAGCGGCTGATCGAGCAGGTCCAGCTCTCGGCGAATATGAAGGATTGCCCGTCGGGGCACATGGCGACGCCGTTGGCGAACACCAGTTTCGGGATTTCCGTATGCGTCTTGCCGGTGCGCGGGTCGTAGCAGATGATGCGCCCGCTGGCGCGGCTCTCGAGCGCATCGGTCGCCCAATCCTCCTGCTCGTAGCGGATGGTCGCCTCGCTGAAATAGATGCGGCCGTCCGGCGCCACATCGACGTCGTCGGCCAGGCGAAGGCGCGAATCGTCCACCACCGAGAACCAGCTGCGGTTGGTCTCGTCGGTCAGCTTGGTGACCGTCTTGTCGGGCGCCACCTGGAAAAGCCCCATGCCGCCGATGCAGACGAGCAGATTGCCGGATTTGTCGAAGGCCATGCCGAGCGGATGGCCGCCAATATGCGCGAACACTTCCGAGCGCTTATGATCGGGACCGAAGAAGCGCACGATGTCGCCATGGCGCGTGCCGCAATAGAGATTGTCGTCGCGGTCGAGGATGACATCCTCCGGCCCTTCGATCTCGCCGAGGCCGATGATCTCAACCGAGCGCAGGCGATCGTTGAGCACATAGGGCGAGCCGGGCGCATCGACTTGCGGCGACGGCGGCAGCGACAGATAGGCGGGCGAGACATAGACCTTGGCCAGGATGCGGTGGCGGTGCTTCTGCCAGCGCATGTCGACGAAGACGGCGAGCAGAAGGATCGCGCCGAGGATCGTCGAGGTGATCGGACCGCTGATGCCGAGATTGATCAGGCCGTTGGTCAGCATGAGCACGAGCAGACTGCCTATGATGGCCTTGGCCACGGAGCCGCGGCCGCCGCCGATGGCGGTGCCGCCGAGCACGGCGGCGGTCAGCGCCTGAACCTCCAGGCCGACGCCGGTGTCGGACCCCGTGCTGCCCAGCCGGGCCGCGAACAGGAAGCCGGCGAGCGCGCACATGGTGCTCGAAGCGACATAGGTGAGGAACACCATGAAACGCACATCGATGCCGGCGTTGAAGGCCGAGCGGCGCGCCCCGCCGACGGCCGTCAGCCGCCAGCCGGGCCGCATGCGCGACAGCACCAGATGCCAGGCGAGCGCGATGATCAGCGTGATCAGCAGCGACACCGGAATCCCGAGTACCGTGCCTTCGCCGATGAACACCCACAGATCCGACATCGAGAACCCCGACATGATCGAGGTGGACATGCGCACGAAGACGATCTCGTAGAGCGAGCGGAAGATGATCAGGCTGACCAGCGTCGTCAGGAAGGCGCGCAGGCGCAGATAGCCGATCAGCACGCCGTTGATGGCGCCGCAGACCATTCCCATGCCGAGAATGCCGGCGAGCACCGCCGGCACCGGCAGCTCGTAGACATTGACGCCGATGAGAGAGAACAGCACGGCCAGCGAAAAGACCGAGGCCACCGAGAGGTCGATGCCGCCCGAGATCATCACGACCGTGAGCGCCAGGACGACAAGCCCGAATTCGGCGAACTGCCGGGCCAGATCCGACAGGCTGGAGAGCGACAGGAAATCGGGAATGATCGATCCCATCACCAGCACCGTGAGCACCAGCGCGGTGAACGGGATGGCGTTGTCGATCCATCGCTTGGACATGATCTCCCCGATCAGATGATCGGGGAGAAAACGCGAGCGCAGTGACGCTAGGGTGTCGCTGGACATGATGCTGATTGACTTGTCCCCGCTCACTTCAACTGGTCGAGCGACCAGCAGGTGCGCGCGCCGATATTGTCCTTGGTCAGCAGCGTCAGCGGCGTGTAGTAGGAGGTCTTCGATTCGCCTGCCTTGGCGGGCGACAGCAGCGTCTGGACGATCTGCTGGTTGATCGCGTTGCCCTGCAGCGGCACGTCATAGCTGATGATCAGGTCCAGCAGCCCCTTCTGGATGTTGTCGCAGCCGATCTGGTTGCCGCCGCCCGAGGTCACGACATAGACGTCGTTGGCCTTGCCCGCCGCCTGGATGGCAGCGCCCGCGCCGACATCCTGGTTGTCCCAATTGCCGACCACGCCGCAGAGGTCGGGATGCTGCTGCAGCACCGTCTCCATGATGGCGCGCGCCTTGGCCGGATCGTACTGGGCGGCCTGCTCGGACACGATCTTGATCGCCGGGTCCTTGGCGAAGGTCTGCTTGTAGGCATAGAGCTCGTAGAGGTCCGACGCCGCTGTTGGCTGGCCGCGGATGATGGCGATCTTGCCGGACTTGCCCGATCCCGTGCCGCACTGCTTCACCAGCGCGTCCGCCTCGATATAGCCGACGCGCGACCAGTCGGCGCCGACATAGGCGTCGGTCGGCACGACCGATTCCAGGTTGAGCTGGACCACCTTGATGCCGGCGTCCATCGCACGCTTCAAAAGGCGCGCATAGGACTGGACGTCAGGATTGTGCGCGATGATCAGGTCTGGCTTTTCGGCGATGAGCGCCGTCAGCGCGCGCGTGCCGGCATCCGTGCTCCAGTTCGGGTCGCGGATCTCGAGCGTGTAGCCGAGGTCGGCCGCCTGCTTGCGCATGATCGCCGCCCAGCCTTCCGTCAGGTCGAAGCCCATGGCCAGCGGAATAAAGACGACGCGCTTGCCCTTGAGGCCGTCATAGAACGGATTGCGCGACGGATTGTCGAGGCCGTCATCGGCATGTGCGGCCCCCGCCAGGCCGAGCGCCATGAGCCCGGCCGCCAGGATAGTTCTGAATTTCATGGTTTCCTCCCGTTGTATTGCAAAGCTTTGTTCAGATGTCGCCCTGGCTCTGTTGCGAAGTCTGCTCGTCCCTCGGGTTGATGAAGCTATCGACCGTGATGGCGAGCAGCAGGATCAGGCTCTTGATGAGGTTCTGCGTGGTGTAGGTGATGTCGAGGATGGTCATGCCGTTGAGCAGAACGCCGACCAGCAGCGTCCCCACCAGCACGTTGCGCACGCTGCCGCGGCCGCCGCTGAGGCTGATGCCGCCAAGCACGACGACCAGCAGCACGTCGTAGATCATGGTCGAGTTGTAGACGCGGGTGCTCATCCCCGAGACGGCCGCGGCCATCACCACGCCGGCGAGGAAAGCGATCAGCGCGCTGATCACATACTGCGCCACGATCAGCGGGCGCAGCGGCAGGCCGGTGATGCGCGCGGCGAGCGCGTTGTCGCCGGCCGCGTAGACGAAGCGGCCGAAGCGCGTGCGCATCAACACGAGCGCGACCAAAGCGGCCAGCACGGCAAAGGCGACGATGGGCATCGGCAGGCCAAGGAAAGCCCCCTGCCCGAGGGCATCGAACCACGCAACGCCGGCAGGCGAATTCTGAACGTCGATCTGGAACAGGAAGGCTCGTCCCGAGCCATACATCACAAGGCCCATCGCGAGCGTCGTGAATATGGCTGGAATGTCGGCGTAGGCGATCAGGATGCCGCTGGCCAGGCCGATGGCCAGCGCCAACAGGGCGCCGTAGACCAGGGCCGTGTCGAAGGGCGTGCCGGCTTGCGCCATCGAAAGCACCCAGGACAGCGACACGACCATGGTCGCCACCATGGCAAGGTCGATGCCGCGGCCGATGACGACCAGTCCCATGCCAAGGCCCAATATGCCAAGGATGGAGACGCTGCGCACCAGCGCGATCAGATTGCCCGCGGTGAGAAAATTGTTCAGCGTGGCGGCGAAAACCACGAACAGCGCGACGGCGAGCGCGAACACCACGCCCTCCTGCGACAACCGCGCCTTGGCCATTGCGCCACCTCCCGAACCAGGCCTTGCCGGCCCGGTCGCGAACCCCCTTCGCGACCTGCTTTTGCTGCCGGCGACCATCCCCTTTTTGGCTGGCTCAAGACATATCCGCACAGGGAATATCAGTTATGTTTCATGCCGGACCGGGCATCGGACGCCCGAGCTGTGCGATGGGTTGAAGGCCGGACCCGTTCGGCAGCGTCGGCAAGACCTGTCATGCGACAAGCGCCATAGCTGTTATCCGGATTCCGCACGGCCTCATCGCTTCACTCCGCCTTGCCAATCGCGCAAAACTGCTGGGCGGCAAGAGGAGGCGCCAAAGGCGCCTGTCGCATCGGGAGGAAATGATGACGGAAGAGCCGCGCAAACAGACGCCGGGGGTCTACAGACGCCGAGTGGGCGATGCCATGGTCACCGTCATCAATGACGGTTTCCTCGATATCAGCGTGGCCATCCTGCGCGGGACAGAGCGCGGCGACATGGAAGGCCTGATGCGCGAGCAGTTCCGGCACACGGAACCGCGTCTCACCGTCAATGCCTTCGTGATCGAGACCGGCAAGAACACCGTCCTGGTAGACGCCGGAGGCGGGTCGACCACGGTCTATTCCATGGGGCTGCTGCCGCAAAATCTCGAAGCCGCCGGCTTCAAGCCCACGGACTTCGACACCGTCCTGCTCACCCATATCCATCCCGACCATTCGAGCGGCCTCATCGACACGGCGGGCAAGCCGCTCTTCCCGCGCGCCGAGATCATCGTCCACGAAGACGATTTCGACTTCTGGTCCGACCCGGAAAAGCGCGGAAAGTCAGCTGCCGCCGTGCCCTATACCGGCTCGGCGGATGCCCTGCTGACGACGTATCGGGGCCGCTTCCGCCCGACGAGTGGCGGCGAGGTGGTACCAGGCATCCGGCAACTCCCGCTGCCTGGGCACACGCCGGGCCACAGCGGCTATCAGCTCGACTCGGCGGGCGAGACGCTGGTGATGTGGGGCGACACGGTGCACGTGCCGGAGATCCAGATTCCGCGGCCGCAGGTCACCAGCGAGTTCGATGTCGACGAAGCGCTGGCGCATGAAAACCGCCGCAAGATCTTCGAGCATGTCGCCAACGAGCGGCTGCTCGTCACCGGCGGGCACCTGCACCTGCCCGGCTTCGCACATCTGGTGAAAGCCGGAGATGGCTTCCGCCTTGTGCCTGAAACCTGGATGGTCCAACTCTGAGAACAGACGTCAGAAACAGATACGGGCCGGTCCGATCAGAACCGGCCCTTCTGTCTTTCGCTCACGCGTCAGTCGGTCACTTCGACCCAGGTCTTGCTCTTGGCGTCGTATTTGACCAGCGTCACCTGCTCGGCCGTGATGGTGATGTGGCTTTTTTCGGAGAAACCGATATTGCCGGTCATGCCCTTGAAGCCCTGGACCGCGTTGAAGCCTTTCTGCAGGTCTTTCGGCTTGGTCGACTTCACGTCCTTGATGACCTGCGCCAGCATCTTGATGCTGTCATAGGCGCCCGCCGAAAAGGGCGTGGCATCGACGTTGAACTTCTTCTTGTAGGCGTCCTTGAACGCCAGAAGTTCCGGACCCGGATGCAGCTCGGTCGTCAGCATCGCGGTGATCGTCCCGTCGGCAAGGTCGCCGGCGAGTTTCGAGTAGGTGTCGTCGGCGTTGGTCTCGTCATTGCCGTAGACCATGGCCTCGTAACCGATCGAATGCAGGTCCTGCACGAAGGCAGCCTGGTCCTGCGGGGTGAGCCACACGTCGACGCATTTGATCCCCGCGGCCTTGATGGCGTTGACCTCCGGCATCAGGCCGGCGGTCGCGCCGGTCGACCAGTTCTCGGTGATGGTGTGATCCATCGCGATCTTCTTGCCGGCCTTGTCATAGGCAAGCTGGATGCCGAACAGACCGCCCTGTCCGTAGGTGGATGGATCATGCAGCACCGCAAGGCCATCGGGGCAGTGCTTCAACGCATGCTGGCCGATCTTCTCGCCCCAGGCAAAGGTGTTGAGGCCGAAGTCGAAGACCCACGGGTTCGGCGGGCTGGTCGGCCCGTCGGGATTGACGGTCAGGCCGCCATCGTCGACGACGCCGATGGTCGGGAACTTATGGCGCTGCGCCAGTTGCGCCGTGACCGGGCCGGTGTCGGGCGAGCCCGCAATAGCGATCGCACCCTGCGACATCAGCTTCTCATAGAGCTGGCCGGACAGCGTGGCCGACGCATTGTCGTTATGCGGGTCGAGCTTAAAGGTGTGGCCATCGACACCTCCGGCGGCGTTGACCTCGTCGACGGCCATCTGCGAGCCGTTCACCGTGGCGACGCCGGTCGAACCATAGGCGCCGGTCGTTCCCGCGATGAGGCCGATGAGATATTCGTCCGCCGCGCCGGCCTGAACACTGAGCCCCCAGAACGCCGTCGTGGCCAGCAACATCGCGGAAGTCGTCGCGCGTTTTCTCATGTCTGATTTTCCTCCCTGCGATCGGTGGGCAGGAACCGACAACCCGATCGCTCAATTTGCCCTGCGCTTCCCGCGCCCTCTCGGTGGTGGATTTTGCTATCCCGTTGCCCGGCCTTGTCAACGCGAGCGCCAGCGCCCCGAAGCCGGTTCAGCGACCCTGTAAATGCCACTGGAGAAGCCGACCGGGCACGATCATCGGTATCGCCAAAAGGGAGCTCGGCATTTAGGATAACTTATTGCTCTCACTTGCTTTTATATCAAACCAACTTGCTAAAACCGCGCGCCGAAAGACGTCTTGGACCGCCTCGCCGCGCCCCGCGTTTCACCGTTCCGAAGCGCCGTCCAATCGCTGCGCTCATAGCTGTTATGTCACTCGCATCAGCTATTTCCGGACGGTCATTTTCGACTAGGTTTTTGACACCGGCGCAGCATGCCAGAGCTGGACAAATTGCGGCATGGAACCCCCGCCCGACGGTTCATGTTGAATCCGGGCGGCTATCCGACGGAAGCGTCTCCCGCGAGGCGATCAAGACGGCTGAGGAGCCGACGCCGGCCAGGGGAGAGGGGAAAGCCACCAGTGCTGCAATTCGTGTTGAGCGGGGTAGCGATAGGATCGATCTACGGTATGATCGGCATGGCGCTCGCGATCTCGTTCTACGTCACCCGCATCATCAATTTCGCGCAGGGCCAGCTGATGATGGTGACCGTCATGGTCACCGCCGAGCTCGCCTCCTCCGGCTATCCGATCTGGCTGGCCGCGCTTGCCGGCCTGGCGTGCTCGTGCATCGTCGGCATCCTGTCCTATGTCATCGCGGTGCGGCCGATCCTTTTGTCGAACCGCTTCAGCTTCGGCTGGCTGGTCTCGACGCTTGGCTTCGCTGTGATCGTGGAGAACGCGGCCGCCTATATCTGGGGCCCGACGTCGCAGGCTTTTCCGCCGATCCTCAACGGCATCAGCCTGCCGATCGGCGGCGCGGTGCTGACTGCCCAGCAGCTTCTCGCCATCGTCACTGCCGCGGTGCTTGCCGCCGGCTTCGAGATCGTGCGGCGCTACACGCTGTTCGGCAAGCTCGGCATGGCGACGGCGGCCGACCCCGAGATGGCATCGGCGATCGGCGCCAACACCACCGTCGTCGCCATCGTCGCCTTCGCGGTCTCCGCCGTCTACGCCGGGGTCGCGGGCCTGCTCATCGGACCTTCCACCTTCGCCAATCCCTATCTCGGCGATACGTTCGGAACCTACGGCTTCATTGCCATGATGATCGGTGGCGGCACCGAGCGGCCGATAGCTGCGATGTTCGGCGGCCTGCTGCTCGGTGTCTGCGCGGAAGGCGCCAACGCGCTGATCAATTCGCAGGCTTCGGACTGGTTTCCCTTCATCGTGCTCGTGCTGATCCTGATCGTCTCGCCCAAAGGCCTGTTCAGCACCAGCAATCCCCTGTTTCGCCCGCGCCGAGCGGCCGTGACGCGCGGCTGAGGTGAGCATGGCCCCTGCATTCGATACTCACTCGGGCGCCGCCGCTCCAAGGCTTCGCATCGGCCGCTGGCGCACCGCCGGGCTTGCCGCTGTCCTGATCGCCTATCTGGCGGCCACCGCCTATGTCGCCCACACCGACCTCGGCCTGCAGAGCCTAGTGCTGGTGGCCGCTGTCTTCGGCATCCTTGCGATCAGCCTAGACCTCGTGGCCGGGATGCTCGGCCTCTACTCGCTGGGCCAAGGCGGCTTTTTCGGACTCGGCGCCTACGCGACGACGATCCTTGCCAACGACTATGGCTGGAACGTCTTCGGCCTGCTCGTGCTGGTCCTGGCGGCAACGGGCTTGATCGGCATGGCCGTGGGCGCAATGTCGCTTAGGGTCAGCGGCCTCTACTTCGCCATCACCACCTTCATCTTCACGCTGGTGCTGACGGTCCTGGCGACCGACATGGTCACCGTCACCGGCGGCCTGCAGGGATTGCTCGGCCCGGCCTTTCCGGATTTTCCGGCAGACCTGGAATGGCTCGGTACGCCGCTTGTGTGGTGCATCATGCTGGCGCTGCTCGCCTGCCTCGGCCTGGTCTGGAACATCCGCCATTCGCCGCTCTACCCGATCCTGCTTTCGATCCGCGATGCCGAGCCTTTCGCCGAGGCCGCCGGCGCGCGCACGGCGGCGATCAAGGTCGGCGTCTTCGGTGTCTCGGCCGCGATGGCCGGAGGAGCCGGCTGGCTCTTTTCCTTCCTCGGCGTCGTCTCTCCCAGCCAGTTCGACTGGTCGGTGTCGCTGAACGTGCTGGTCATGGTGCTGATCGGCGGCATCAACACCAGCATCGGGCCGGTCGTGGGCGCGATGTTCGTCTCGATGTTCCCGAATGTCGTCAACATCAATCCCTGGCTGCAGGAGATCGTCTACGGAGCGCTCTCGATCCTGGCGATCACGCTGTTGCCCGACGGTGTCGTCGGCATTGCGCGGCGCGCGCTTGCCCGGCGCGCCGGCGGCATCGCTCCGGTGGCGGATGCGGCCTCGGCCGAAGCCCTGCCTGCCGCGCCCACCGTCGCAGCTTCTCCCACTTCGCCGAGGGACTCAGAGGTGATCGTGGAGTGCCGGGGCATCGAATTCGGCTACGGGCTCGGCCCGAAGGTCCTGCGCAATATCGACCTGGCCGTCCGCCGCGGCCATATCCATGGCCTGATCGGCCCGAACGGCTCGGGAAAGAGCACGCTGGCCAATGTGATATCGGGCCGCCTGACGCCGCATGCCGGAGAAGTCCTGCTCAAGGGCATACGCGTCGACGGCATGCCGGCGAGCAGCCGCTCGCGGCTGGGACTGCGGCGCACCTTCCAGGCCGCGCAGTTGGTCAAGGAACTGACGCCGACGCAGAACGTCATGGTCGGGCTCTTCGACCGCGTGCCGCGCATCGTCGGCCGCGCGCCGCTCTGGCCGATGCTTGCCTCCGGCCGGCGCGACCTCTCGGCCATGCAACGCCGCGCCAGCGAGGCTCTCAGCCTCGTCGGCGCCGGCGACTGGACGGCAAGGCAGGTGGCGGACGTTCCGCACGGCATCGAGCAGTTGACGCAGCTCGCCTCGGTCTGCGTGGCCGGACCGGACATCATCGTGCTCGACGAGCCAGCGACCGGACTGTCCGCCAAGGAGGTCAGGCATCTCGCCGCGATCCTGGCCAGTCTGAAGACTCAGGGCGTGACGATGATCATCATCGAGCACCAGACGCGCTTCCTGTTCCCGCTCTGCGACCGCGTGACCGTGCTCAACGCCGGCGAAGTGATCCTCACCGGCTCGGCCGACGAAGTGCGCGCCGACCCGGTGGTCAGACAGGTGTATCTCGGCGAATGAGCGAACAGCCCACCCTCGAAATCAACTCGTTAAGCGCCGGCTACGGCCGCTTCGACGTCGTGCGCGACGTGGCGCTCAGCGTCGGCAAGGGCGAGGCCGTGGCCTTGCTTGGACCGAACGGCGCCGGCAAGACGACGGTACTGCGCGCCATCATGGGCCTCGTCAAGCAGCGGCGCGGCCTGATCCGCATCGGCGGCACCGACGTCTCGGCGCTGCCCACCCATCGTATCGCCCGCGGATTGGCCGCGATCGCGCCCGAGGGACGCCGCCTGTTCCTCGACCAGTCGGTGGAGGACAATCTGCTCCTGGGAGCCCTGCATCTGCGCCACGACAAGGCCCGCATCCAGACCTTGCTCGCCTCGGTCTACGGACTCTTCCCGGTGCTCAAGGCTTACCGCCAGCGGCTGTCGTCTTTCTTGAGCGGCGGCGAGCAGCAGATGGTCGCGATCGGCCGCATGCTGATGAGCGACCCCGAGATCATGCTGCTCGACGAACCGTCGGTGGCGCTTTCTCCGGTTGCCGTCGACATCGTGGTCAAGGCGATGCTGGAGCTGCGCAAGCGCGGCGCCTCGCTGCTTCTGGTCGAACAGCGCACCGATGTCGCGACCCGGGTCTGTGACCGGCTCTACGTCATGACGCATGGCGAGATCGTCGACGAGATGAAGCCGGAGACGATCCGCTCCGGCGGCATGTCGATCCTCAACAAATATCTCGGCTGACGCCTGAAACCGTCTCGAGCGACGTGACGCCTCTCACGCCGAGGCGGCGTAGCGCCGCGCGAGCGCCGACATGCCGACGGCGAGAACCAGGATCCCGCCCTTGAAGATCGGCTGGAAGTGGGTGGGCGCGCCGAAGATGCTGAGCCCGTTGAAGCCGACCGCCAGGATCAGCACGCCGACCAGCGTGCCGGTGATGTGGAACTCGCCTTCACGCAAGGTGGCGGAGCCGAGGAACACCGCGGCAAAGGCGTCGAGCAGATAGCCGTCGGCGGCGGCCAGTGTGCCGCTGCCGAGCAGCGACGACAGCAGCGTGCCGGTGAGCGCCGCGCAGAAGCCGGCGGTGGCGAAGGCGAAGATCTTGATGCGGTCGACGCGAATGCCGGACAGCCTCGCCGCCTCCATGTTGCTGCCGACGGCCTGCATCTTCTGGCCGATGTCGGTCTTGTTGAGCACCGTCCACAGCGCCAAAAGCACGACGACCATGATGATCACCGGATTGGGCAGGCCGAAGACGATGCGGCCGAGCGAGATGTCGGTGAAGGCGCGCGGGATGCCGGTGGCGATCGGAAAGGCGCTGTAGGTGAAACCGATGCCGGTCAGCATCGTGCCGATGCCAAGCGTCGAGATCACGGCATTGATCCGGACCTTGGTCACGAGCAGGCCGTTGAGGATGCCGATGCCCGCGCCGAGGGCCAACGCGCAGATGATGCTCAGCCAGATCGGAAAGCCTTCATAGGCCATCAGACCGGTGACGATGAGGCCGACGAAGCTTGCCACGTAGCCGATGCTGAGATCGAACTCGCCGACTACAAGCGTATAAGTCAAGCCGCTGGCGATGATCGCGGTGAGCGAAGCCTGGCTCAGGATGTTGAGGAAGTTGGCGCGCGACAGGAAAACGCCCGGCGCGTTGGCCGAGAAGAAAAGCACCATCAAGAGCAGTCCGATGATCGTCCCATAGCGCGACAGACCGATCAGCGCGGTTCGCTTCCATGAGGATTTGCGGGGCCGCGGCGCTTCCTTTGCCATGGGGACAGTCTCGGCCGTCATGCCGCTTCTCCTTGATCGTCATGCGCATCGTGATAGCTGAGCTCGATAATGCTCGCTTCGGTGATGTCGGCGCCGGTGAGTTCGCCGGTGATGCGGCCCTCGCGCATCACCAGGACGCGGTCGGCCAGCAACGTGAGTTCCTCGACGTCGGAGGAGATCACCAGGATGCCGACGCCGGAGCGGGCAAGGGCGCGGATGGCGTCGTGGATCTCCTCGCGCGCGCCGATATCGACGCCCCGCGACGGCTCGTCGAGGATCAAAAGCCTGGTTCCGGCATTCAGCCAGCGCGCGATCAACGCCTTCTGCTGGTTGCCGCCTGAAAGGCCGGCGATCCTGGCCGTGACGCCCGGTGTCTTGATGCCGAGATGGGCGACGAGGCTTTCCGCCTGCCGCCGGCTCTTGGCGTCGGAAAGGAACGGAAAACCGGGCACGCTGCGCAGCAGCTTCAGTGTTGAGATGTTGATATTGAAAGCTACAGATTGCTGCAGCATCACCCCTTGCGAGCGGCGCTCCTCAGGCACCAGGGCGATGCCTGCCTCGACCGCCTCGGACGGGTTGGCGACAGTGAGCCGCTTGCCGTCCAGTTCGAAATGACCGACCTCGGGGCGGGCAAGCCCGGCGACGAGATGAGCGAATTCGGTGCGGCCGGCGCCAACCAGCCCGCCCAGCGCCAGAACCTCCCCCTTGTAGAGATGGAGGCTCACATCCTTCACCGCCTGCTTCCAGGCAATAGCGTGGGCGGAAAAGATGGGCTGCCGACTGCGGTCGGCGGCGAGCCGGTCGCGCTCGTCCGGCGTGCGGACGGCATGGCCGATGATGGCGCGGACCAATCCCTTCTTGTCAAGCGCGCCGCGCTCGGCCTGGCTGACGATGCGGCCGTCGCGGAGCACGGTGATCCTGTCGCAAAGCTGCAGCACTTCTTCCAGCCGATGCGACACGTAGAGGATGGCGACGCCCTGGGCGGCGAGATCGCGGATGATGGCGAAGAGCTGCTCGCTTTCCGGCTCGGAGAGCGAGGCTGTCGGCTCGTCCATCGCGATCATGCTGGCGTCGCGGGTAAGCGCCTTGCCGATCATGACCAGCCAGCGCTGGGCGACCGACAGCTCGGAGACTTTCGTGTCGAGCGGAAACCGGATGCCGACGCGCTCGGCCGCGGCGCGCGCGGCGACGCCCGAGCGCTTCCAGTCGATCATGCCGAACCGCGTCACCTTCGGCGCGCCGAGCAGCATGTTCTGCAGGGCGCTGAAATGCGGGATCAGATTGAGTTCCTGATGGATGAAGGCGAGGCCCGCGCGCTCGGACGCCTTCGGCGAGCCCAGCTGAAGCTCATTGCCCGCGATCGTCACGCTGCCCTGGTCCGGACTGGTGACGCCGGCGAGACAGCGGATCAGCGTCGACTTGCCGGCGCCGTTTGCGCCGACAAGGCCGTGCACCCGGCCGCGCTCGATATCGAGATCGGCGCGGTCGAGCGCGAGTTCGCCCGCAAAGGATTTGGTCAGGCCGCGGATGCGCATCCATGCGCCGGCGGCCGAGACGGGCGCCGACACCTAGCCGCTCCGTTTCGCGGAGCGGCCCAGCCTGTATGTCTTACATGCCATTGGGGTGTTCGGCCATGAACTTGTCGACATTGTCCTTGGTCACCACCACGCCGGGGATCTCGATGGTCTTCGGCTGCCAGGAATCGCCGGCTTTCATGGAGTCGAGAATGGCCTGGAACACTTCCTTGCCCTCCTGATAGGCGGGCTGCCAGACGGTGGCCGTCATGTCGCCTTCCTTGACCAGTTGCAGGGCCTGGGCGCTGCCGTTGATCGACACTGTCGTCACATCGGTGCGCCCTGCCTGGCGCAGCGCCGCCACGGCGCCCTGCATCGGCTCGTCCCAGCACGACCAGATGGCGAGCGGCGTGTCGCCGCCGGCCGGATGCGCGGTGAGCCAGGCCGCGGCCGTGGCGTTGCCGAACTGGACCTGCCCGGGCGCGACCACTTCGCTGTAATCCACCTTGACGCCCGACTTGCCCTTGACGCCTTCGTCGAAGGCCATGCCGCGGTCGATGCAGAGCTTGCCCGGATGGAAGGTCATGGCCAGCACATTGGCCTTATCGCCGGCCTTCTCCAGGAGGTACTTGACCGAATCGTCGCCAACCTGCCGGCCGCTGGTCGTCGCCACGATGCCGGGGACGATCTCGCCGCCCCAGGTGCCGACGGGGATATGCGCGTCGCGCGCGGCCGCCAGGCCGGAGCCGATCGAACTGCTGGCGAAGGCCAGCACGAAGATGGCGTCGACATGCTGGGCCGCGAAGCTGTTCATCGCTGCGTTGGCCTGATCGGCGCTCGCCTGCGTGTCGGTCACCTTGACGTCCCAGCCGGCTGCTTTGGCGGCGTCCGTCGCCCCGCCGATGACCGCGATGTTCAGCGCGTCATTGGCGAGCAGCGCGACGATGCCGAGCGTCTTGTGGTCCTGCGCCTGCACGGCGGTTGAAACGATCATCGTTCCAGCGGTCAGTAAGGCAAGCAAAAGCCTTTTCATCTGGGAAATCCTCCTCTCCCGTTGGTGCCGGCCCATGGCGGACCGACCGTTCCCTCTCCTCGGACTCCGACCAGGGGCGCCGGGACACCGGCTTTGCCGTGTCCGTCGGGCACCCCTGCCGGCCGCTTGCATGCACGCCTCCGCTGCGGCTCTCACGAGCCAACATGAGACAGAGGCGCCTGCCGCTTGATCTTGGTACCGGTACCATATGGCAGTTTTAGCAGACCGGCAATAGCCGCCGTCGCTCTGCCCGAGAAATTCGCCGTTGCGACATCCCATGTGATTTGAAATGAACGAGTTCGCGTTGCCAAGCTGATTTTTCTTGTTATCGGTATCAGGCTGGGGCTATGGCTGAGGCGGTCTAAGTGGAGAGCGCCGCGAGCGCGTAACAGCTCGAGCGAGATGGGAGCAGACATGAACGTGACCTATGACTTTTCCGGCAAGAACGTCATCCTGATCGGCGGGACGACCGGCATCGGGCGGGCAACGGCGCTGGCCTTCGCCAAGGCCGGAGCCAATCTCTACGTCTCCGGCATCGGCGCGGACTCCGGAGAAAGCCTCAAGGCAGAGGTCAAGCCGCTTGGCGTCGAGATCGAATTCGAGGAAGTCGACGTTCGCGACAGCAAGGCGATGGCGGCCCTGCACAAGCATGCCTTCGAGCGGTTCGGGCGCATCGACATCGCCTTCAACAATGCCGGCGTCCCGGGCAAGACCGCACCCGTGCACGAGCTCGATGACGAAGATTACGACCTGCTGATGGACGTCAATCTGCGCGGCATCTTCAACGGCCTCAGGCATCAGGTCCCGCACATGACCGCCAAGGGCGGCGGCGCGATCGTCAACACCTCGTCGCTGTTCGGCGTCATGGGCTTCGCCACGACCGCGGTCTATTGCGCCAGCAAGTGGGGCGTGATCGGCCTCACCAACTCGGTGGCGTTGGAAGTCGCCCGCAAGAACATCCGCGTCAACGCTATCGCGCCTGGCTCGGTGATGACGCCGCTGCTGCGCGGCATGTTCGGCAGCGAACAGAGCGCCAAGGATACCGTGCTGCCGATGATCCCGATGGGCCGGATCAGCGACCCGTCCGAAATCGCGCAGTTGGTGCTTTTCCTGTCGTCGGACGCGGCGTCCTTCATCACCGGGCAGGCCGTGGTGATCGACGGCGGCGGCTTCGTCGCGGGCGCCGACAAGCTCTGACGCTCAAGGCTGGGGCACAGGCCCCAGCCTTGTTCGTCCCCATTCAGGCGACGCAACTCTTCTCGCCTTTGGCGAGGGCGATCTCCACCACCTGGAGACCCCTGTCCGTCAGCCGCGACGGGAATGTCGTGCGCAGCCGGTCCTCATGCACCGGTATCACCCTGCGCACCTCGCCGCCGACCGATTTCAGCATTTCGGCGCTGGAGAAGATCAGATTGTGCTGACTGCCGACGGCAAGCCCGATGGGCACGATCTGCGGCGCGGCCGGATCGAGCCCGGTCAGATTGTCGTATGTGTATATGAGGTCGCCGGCGAAGATCCAGCGATCCTCGCCGCCGCTGGTGCGGTCGTTACGGACCGTCACATACATGCTGCCATAAGTGTGGGTGTCGGCGGCGAGATGGACGTCGATCCCCGGCAGCACGTCCTCCTGGTCGCCATCGATGCAGATCATGCGGCCTTCCTTCGCCGCCTCGACCGCGCGCACGATATCGGCCGGATCACCGCCGCCGACCAGGAACCTGTATTCCGGCCCGAGCGTGAGCGCCCAGACCCATTTATCCAGCTCGCTCTTCTGGACGTAGAATTTGGCGTTGGGGAACAGATGCATGGCGCCCATATGGTCGAAATGGGCATGGGTGATGAAGACGCTGGTCACGTCCTCCGGCTTCACGCCGCATTCGGCAAGAACCGCGCGCGGACCGTGATAGTTCGAGACGCCATAGGCGGTGGCCAGTTGCTCGCCGTAAGCGACATGGTCGTAGCCGGTATCGATCAGGATGGTTTCGCCACCGCCCTTCAGCAGCGCGTAGGCATAGGGAAGCTTGCGCGTGCCCTGGTGCTGCGGCCCGTACATCATGACGCTGAAGGGGAACTTCTCCACCGCCGCGTATTCGAGCACCCAGATCGAGTAGTGTGCCATTCAATCCTCCCTGATTGATTAGATGCCTTGCCCGGACAGGCGCGGCGCGTGGACGGCGCAACAGGCCTGTCCGAAATCGATGAGCTCGAAGCCGGGCAACAGGCGCGACGTCGCCCGCAGATGATCGCTCGTCGCGCGAAGCGCGCGTGTCAGCGTGTCGAACCGTTTGTCCGACCTGTCCTGCGCCTCGCGGCAGGCCGTCGCCGCGGCGCAGGCTTCCATGAGCGTCTCGGCCGCACCGCGCATGTGATGGTAGTGGTGCGCTGCCGGCTCTGGCGCCTGCAGGCCGCGAACCGCTTCTGCCGCTTGCATGACAGCCTGTCTTGCTCCAGCCAAAGCGCCCTCGGCCAGCGCCGCCTGGCGGCGCGACGTCAGCAGGAACAGCGCGTAGCCGGACAGTTGGGTCAGGGTCTGGCTGATCAATTGCTGCGCGTCACGCGCGGCGTCGACATAGCGCAGCAGCGACTGCTCCGTCACGCCGACGCAGGAATACACGCCCATTGCAATCCTCCACGCCGGCATCGCGGCGTCCTCCTCGTTTGGGCATTACCCGATTTTGATATCGGTAACAACAGAATTGCTGCAACCGGCGTCAACGGCTTGTTTGTTCGACAAGGGAATGATTTGATGCGCGCCGGCCGGACCGAGCGATAACAAAGATGCCCAGGCGATCATCCCAGAACACAGAAAGACGCAATGGCAGCGCCCGAATGCGCGACGTCGCGGTTCGCGCCGGTGTCTCCACCATGACCGTCTCGCGGGTCCTGAACGAGCCCGGCAAAGTGTCCGAGGAGATGCGCGAGCGTGTGCTGACGGCGGTCCGCGAGATCGGCTATCTGCCGAACCACCTCGCGGGCAGCCTGTCCTCGAACCGCTCGACGACCATCGGGCTGATCGTTCCCAGCATCGACAACTCGATCTACACGCAGACGATCAAGGGCCTGTCGGAGGTGCTGAAGCGCTCCGGGTTCCAGCTGATGATCGCGGAATCGGGCTATGATCCCAATGAGGAAGAGGAGCTCATCACCGTCTTCCTCAGCCACCGGGTCGGCGGGCTCGTGCTGCACAGCACCGAGCATACGCCCCAGGCGATCGAGAAGATCCGCAAGTCGGGCATTCCCGTCGTCGAGAACGGCAACATCCCCAAAGAACCGCTCGACATGGTCGTAAGCTATTCAAATCGCGATGCTTCTTACGCGATGACCATGCATCTCGGCAGGCTCGGTTACCGCAAGATCGCCTTCGCCAGCCTTTATTCCGTGCACAACGACCGTTCCCAGGACCGCCTCAAGGGATACCTTGCGGCGCTCAAGCAATTGGGCCTTGAGCCCGACTCGCGCATGGTGCTTGAGACGGGGCGCGGCCTTGCCGCCGGCGCCGAAGTCGTCGCGCGGGTGATTCAGAGCGTGCCGGAGGTCGACGCGCTTTTCTGCGCCGGCGAAGTCCTGGCCGTCGGCGCGCTGTTCGAGTGCCAGCGCCGCGGCTGGTCAGTACCCCGCCGCATCGCGCTTGCCAGTTTCGATGACGTCAACCTGTTGCGGCATGTCAGCCCCTCCATCACCAGCTTGCGCCTGCCGCGCTACGACATAGGCGAGCGGACGGCGCGGATCCTGCTCAGCCGCATCATCGACGGCGCCGATCACCTGCGCGGCAGCGTCGTCGACCTCAAGTTCGAAGTCATCCAGCGCGAGAGCACCTGACCCGCCCCGAGCACCGGTATCGCAACACGGCTCCCCGCTTTTCTGCGATTGCATTTTGTTACCGGTACCAATATAAAGTCGAGAACTGCGCGGCAGTCGCCTGCCTGGCGGACTATCGTAGGAATGAGGGGCTTGGCAATGCTCGCAGAATGGCGGAACAGGATTTGAGCTTGTCGAAGGAAGCCGAGGGGGCCGCGCCCTCCACCCGGGCGAAGCCGCTCAACGAATGCTCCGCCTTGATCACGGGCTCCACCGCCGGCCTTGGGCAGGCCATGGCGGCAAGGCTTGCCGAGTCCGGCTGCGGCATCATGCTGCACGGGCTGGAGGAGGCTGACCAGGTCGAGGCGCAGCGCGACGATCTCGCCCGCAAGACGGGCGCTCGCGTAGCCTACCACAAGGCCGATCTCTCGACGCTATCGGGTGTCGAAGGACTGATCAATGCTGCGATGTCGGTGCTCGGGCCGATCGACATCCTCGTCAACAATGCTGTCGTCCGGCACTTCGCGCCGGTCATGGATTTCCCGGCCGAGCAATGGGACCTTGCGCTGGCGGTCAACCTCTCCGCCGCGTTCCACGCCATCCGGCTTCTGCTTCCTAGCATGCGCAGCCGGAATTTCGGCCGGATCTTCAACATTACCTCCGTCTACGGCATGCGCGGAACGACCGATCGCGTCGGCTATGTTACGACGAAGTCTGCTATCCTCGGCTTGACCCGCGCCGTGGCGTTGGAGAACCTGGACCGCGACGTGACCTGTCACAGCCTCTGTCCGGGATCGGTGCTGACGCCAGGCACAGAAGAAAGGGTGGAGAGACTGATGGCCGAGCGCCGCATCGACCGGATGGCGGCCGAGCGGCTCTTCCTCGAGGGCAAGCAGCCGGGCGGCAACTTCGTCTCGGCCGGGAGCATCTCGGACCTGCTCGTCTTCCTGTGCGGGCCGATCGCCCGGGACATGACCGGATCGGTACTGCCGGTCGAAGCAGGCTGGCTGGCAAGTTGAGCTAGGGCCGAAGCAGACCGGCATCGCACACGCGAGAGTAATGTCTAGAGGAGCGATCCATGGACGAATTGTACGAAGTCTACGCCATTCGTTACGGCCACCACGACCGCAACGCGGCCGCGAATTTCATCGGCGGCGACCCGCATGACGGGCCAATGCCGCTCGACTATTTCGTCTGGGCGATCGTCAGCAAGTCGCGCACTTTCGTGTTCGATACGGGCTTCGACGCGAAAGTCGCGGACCGGCGCCAGCGCAATCTGCTGCGCCCGGTCGGCGATGGATTGAAGATGATCGGCATCGATCCGGACAAGGTCGAGGACGTCATCATCTCGCATATGCATTTCGACCATGCCGGCAATCACGAGCTGTTCCCGAAGGCTCGCTACCACGTCCAGGACGTGGAGATGGCCTACTGCACGGGACGCTGCATGTGCCACAGCTATCTCAGGCATCCGTTCGACTATGAGGACGTGGCCAGCATGATCGGCAAGCTCTATGCCGGGCGCGTCACCTTCCATGACGGCGTCTCCGAGGTCGCTCCAAACCTCACCGTTCATCGTGTCGGCGGCCACTCAAAGGGGCTGCAGGTGATCCGGGTGAAGACGCAGCGCGGCTGGGTGGTGCTCGGGTCCGACGCATCGCATTTCTACGCCAATTTCGAGCAGAACCGGCCTTTCCCGGTGCTGGAGAGCGCAACCGACATGCTGGACGGCTACGCCACCATGAAGAAACTCGCCAGCACGCCGAACCACATCATCCCGGGTCATGATCCCCTGGTCCTCGCTCGCTATCCTGCCGCGCTGGCTGGCGTTGACGACATCGTGCGCCTCGACCTCGACCCGATCGCCGGGGCGCCGTGAGCGCCTTTTTGATCGGCGCCCCTGATGATCGAAAGCCTTGGGGCGTTCGTCGCTAAATCGCATGGAGACGACAATGAACAATCTCAAGCTCGGGCTGGCTGGCGCTGGCAGGATGGGAACGCCGATGGCGAAGCGCCTGATGGCGGCAGGCTATAGCGTGAGCGTCTATGACACGAATGCCGGCGCCGTCGAGGCATTGGCCGCGCAGGGCGCCGGCAAGGCCGCGACTCCCGCGGAGCTGGCGAAGCGCTGCGACGTGGTGCTGCTTTCACTGCCGACGCCGGAGATCGTGCAGGCCGTCTGCCTTGGCCAAGACGGGCTCACCTCCGCCAAGGGCGCGAGCATCGTCATCGACCTCTCGACCACCGGTCCGCGGACGGAGCGCCTTGTCGCGCAAGGCCTCAAGGCCGCCGGCATCGCGCTGGCCGACTGTCCGGTCAGCGGTGGCGTGGGCGGCGCTGAAAAAGGCACGCTGGCAATGATGGCCGCCTGCGACGAGGCGACGATGCAAACGATCCGCCCGGTCCTCGAAACGCTGGGCAAGCCGGTGCATGTCGGCCTGGAGCCGGGCATGGGCCAGATGATCAAGGTGATCAACAATTTGATGTCGGTGACGGCCTTGTCGATCGCTTCGGAAGCGCTCGTGCTCGGCACCAAGGCCGGGCTCGATCCGGACGTCATGCTCGAGGTCATCAATTCGGGCAGCGGCAGTTCCAACGCGACGCTGACGAAGATCCCGAAATTCGTGCTTACCCGCGGCTTCGATTTCGGCTTCGCCATCGGGCTGTCGGCCAAGGATATCCGCCTCTGCCTCGAAGAGAGCGACGCGCTGGGTGTGCCGATGATCGTCGGCGGCGCGGTGCGGCAATTGCTGACCTTGGCGAAGAGCGACCTCGGCGCCGATGCGGACCTGACCGAAATCATCAAGCCGATCGAGGGTTGGGCCGGCGTGACTGTTGCCGGCAAGAAGGCTCAGGCCTGACGCCGGCCGGAACGAATCCGATGAGCGTCAATTCCCCCCAGGCGATTGCCCCGGGCCTGTCGCGCCGGCTTGCTGCGTTTGTGCGCAATTCGCAATGGAACGACGTGCCGGAGCCGGTGCGCGAGCATACGCTGCGCGCCCTCTTCAACGGCTTCGGGACCGCGCTTGGCGGGTCGTCCGACCAGGCGATCCTGCGCCTTGCGGCGAGCCTCGCGCCCTTCTCGGCGGGGTCGGCGGCGACCGTTGTCGGTCATGGCGCGAAGCGGGATGCGCCGACCGCTGCCTTTCTCAACGCCGCGTCAATGAACGTGTTCGATTTCGACGACACCCATCAAGGCACGATCATCCATCCGACCGCGCCCGTGGCGCCCGTTGTCCTTGCCTTGGCCGAATTGCGGCCGGTCAGCGGGACCGAGCTCCTGCATGCCTTCGCGCTCGGCGTGGAGGTGACCTGCCGGATCGGCAACGCGATCTCGCCGAGCCACTACGATCGCGGCTGGCACATCACCTCGACCTGCGGAATCTTCGGCGCCGCTGTAGCCGCGGCGAAGCTGCTCGATCTGACCGAGGAGGAAATCCTCTGGGCCTTCGGCAATGCTTCCGCCCAGGCATCGGGTCTCGTCGAGACCCTGGGCTTCATGGCGAAGAGCGTGGGCGTCGGCACCGCCGCGCGCGGAGGCCTGCTCGCGGCGCTGATGGCGAAGGGTGGGGTCGAGGGACCGCCGATGCCGCTCGAAGGCCCGCGTGGTTTTCTCAAGGTCTTGTGCGACGCGCCGCAGCCGGAGCTGATCGAGCGCGGACTGGGCAGCGACTGGGAGAACCTGCGCAACATGTTCAAGCCATATCCCTGTGGCGTGGTGCTCAACCCGGTTATCGACGTATGCCTTGACCTGCATCGGAAACCGGATTTCTCCGCCGATCTCGTCAACGACATCACCGTGCGCGGTTGCCCGCTGCTCAAGGCCCGCGCCGACAGGCCCGACGTCACCACAGGCCGGGAAGCGCAGGTCAGCGCGCAGCATGCCGTCGCCGTCGCCCTGTTGCGCGGCACGGCGGGTGCGGCCGATTTCAGCGACGCGGCTGTGAACGACCCTGACGTGAAGGCATTGCGCGCCAAGGTGCGTCCGATCGACACGGACGAAGCCATTCCGGTCGAGGCGGCCTATGTCTCCGTCCGCTGCAGCGATGGGGCGCATTTCGAGGTGCGCGAGCTGGCTGCCACGGGCAGTCCGGCACGGCCGATGACGGACGCCGCGCTGCGCGATAAGTTCGCCGCCCTCGCCGAGTACGGCAGCCCGGCGATCGATGCCGGCGCGCTTGCCGATAGCCTGTGGGCGCTTCGCGACGTCAGCGACGTCGGTTCAATCATGGCGCTGGCCCGGCCGAAGGCATAGGCCGCACGCCGTCGTGCCCGACCTCAGCGATTGTGCTGCGGCGGCTTCCAGACATGGGTGGAGATGATGTCCCTCAGTTCCGTGCGCACGGCCCGGAACAGCGGCCGGAATGTCGAGGACATCGGTTTCTGCGACGAGGTCGCGAGGATCAGCTTGCGGGTGATCTGCGGGTCGAACGGCCAGACCTCGATACGGCCGGCTTCGGCAAGCAGGTGCACGGACGCATAGGGCAGGACCGTGTAGCCGCCGCCCTCCTCGACAAGCAGCAGCGTGGACGGCATCGCCTCCAATTCCATCTCGATGCGCGGGTAGATGCCGTGCTCGGCGACGATGTTGTCGATCAGCCGACGCAGACCATGCGGCCGGCTTGGCAGGATCATCGGCAGTTCCGCTAGCACGCCGAGGCCAACCGGACCGCGCGGCAGCAGAGGCTGGGCCAGCGCCGGGCCGATCAGGAAAAGCTCGTCATCGGCGAGCGGCTCGGTCAGCACCGAGGGGTGATTGGGCGAGTTGTAGAGCACCGCCGCGTCGATGCGGCCGGCGATCAGCCATTCGAGGATATGGCCGCTGAAACCCTCGATGACCTGCAGGGCAACATTCGGGAACTCGTTCTTGATCTTCTTGACCAGCGGCACCGTCAGCACCGTTCCGACGGAGGGCGGAACGCCGAGCACCAACCTGCCGCGTGGCGAAGCCCTGAGATTGGACACGGCATTCTGCGCGAGCCGCATGCGCTCGACGATCTCGTCGGCATGCGATTTCAGGAGCGCTCCGGCTTCGGTCAGCACGACGCCGCGACCGTTGCGGTGGAACAATTCGACGCCGAGCTCTTCCTCGAGCCCGCGGATATGGCGCGTGATCATCGGCTGGGTGACATTGAGGTCGACGGCGGCTTTCGAGAAGCTGCCCGCCGAGCCGACCGCGATGAAGACCTGAAGCTGCTTCGTGTCCAACTCAAACCACCCAACCCGCCGCCGGGCGGTGCTTTGCCCGAAGCCTTTGACCCTACGTGCGGAACGGATATTTCAGGCCGCGCACGTTCAGGAACACGGCATAGACCGAAGTCGTCGCCGTGATGAAGAGCCGATTGTGCCGCGCACCGCCAAATGCGACGTTCGCCACCATTTCCGGCACCAGGATCTTGCCGATCAATTCACCAGCCGGAGTGTGGCACTGGACGCCGTCCCAGGCGCTGATCCAGAGGTTGCCGGCAATATCGACCCGGAACCCGTCCGGAATGCCCGGCGATATTTCGGCGAACACGCGCGAATTTACCAGCCTGTCTCCGGCAACGTCAAACGACCTGACGTGGTGCGGCGCGCTGCGGTCGGTCAGATAGCCGGAATCGGCGATGTAGAGCTTCTTCTCGTCGGGCGAGAAGGCAAGGCCGTTGGGCATCGAGAAATCGTCGGCGACAACGGTGATGCGACCGGATTGCGGATCGATGCGGTAGACGCGGCAACCGGGCTGCTCCTGGTCGGCCCGGCGCCCGACATAGTCGGAGATGATGCCGTAATTCGGATCGGTGAACCAGATGCTGCCGTCCGACTTGACCACCACGTCGTTCGGCGAGTTGAGCCGCCTTCCCTCGAAGGCGTCCGCAAGCACGGTGATCGAGCCGTCCCATTCGGTGCGCACGACGCGGCGTTCGCCCTGCATGCAGGTGACGAGCCTGCCTTCGCGGTCGCGGGTGCTGCCGTTCGGATTGGCGACATTGCCGCGGAACAGCGAAACCGCGCCGGTCTCCTCGTCCCAGCGCAGCATGCGGTCATTGGGAATGTCGCTCCAGACCAGCGTGCGCAGGTCGGCGAAATAGACCGGCCCTTCCGCCCAGCGGTTGCCAGTGTGCAGCGTTTCGAGGAAGGCGACCGGATCGATAAGGTCGCCGAAGCGCGGGTCGATGATCTCGTAGCAGGACATCGGTGGTTCTCGCTTATGGGCGGATGGCGAGGGTCTGGCTTGGTGCACCGGACGGCGGGACCGTCCGGTGCCAATCTTCAGCGCTGGACGAACGGCGCCGGGATGGAGTTCCCGGCGTCGATCCACACACTCTTTTCCTGAAGATATTCGTAGATGGCCGTGCGGCCGTTCTCGCGGCCGAAGCCCGACTGCTTGTAGCCGCCGAAGGGCGAGAGATAGCTCGTCGCGCGGTACATGTTGACCCAGACGATGCCGGCTTCTAACCGGTCCGGCAGCCGGATGCCGCGGCCTATGTCCTGTGTCCACAATCCGGCGGCGAGGCCGTAGATGCTGTCATTGGCGATGGCGACGGCTTCATCCTCGTCCTCGAACGGGATGATCGAAAGGACCGGGCCGAACACCTCTTCCTGGGCGATGCGCATCGACTGGCTGACATTGCCGAAAATGGTCGGCTCGACGAACCAGCCATCGGCAATCGCCTTGTCCTCGGGCACCTTGCCGCCGAGCAGTTGCAAAGCGCCCTCGTCCCGGGCGATGCCGATATAGTCGAGGACCTTCTTGCGCTGGGGAAGCGTCGTGATCGGCCCGACCTGCGTGTCCGGGTCAAGCGGATCGCCGATCCTCGCGGTCTTCGCGAACGCGACCAGCTTTTCGACCACCTGATCGTAGACGGAGCGCTGCACCAGCGCGCGCGAGCCGGCGATGCAGGTCTGGCCGGTCGCCGCGAAAATGCCCGAGACCAGGCCGGGGATCGCAGCCTCCAGCTTGGCGTCGGCGAAGACGATGTTGGCCGACTTGCCGCCAAGCTCCAGCGTCACCTTCTTCAGGCCGCCTGCCGCGGCCTGGTAGACGCGCCGTCCGGTGGCGTCGCCACCGGTGAAGGCGACTTTCGCCACTCCCGGATGCGTGACCATGCGATCGCCGATCTCGTGGCCGAAGCCGGTGATGATGTTGACGACGCCTTTCGGGAAGCCAGCCTTCTCGAACAGTCTGCCGAAGAAGAGCGCCGAGACCGACGAGAATTCAGAAGGCTTCCACACCACGGTGTTGCCGGCAGCCAGCGCCGGCGCCAGCTTCCAGGTCGCCAGCATCAGCGGCGAGTTCCATGGCGTGATGGCCGTCACGACCCCCAGAGGCTCGAGCTTGGTGTAGTTGAAGACGCCGGGCTTATCGATCGGGATGACGCGCCCCTCGATCTTGTCGGCCAGCCCGCCGAAGAAGCGGAACCATTGCGGGATGTATTTGCACTGCATCCGCATTTCGTTGATCAGCTTGCCGTTGTCCCTTGTCTCGAGGACGGCGAGGTTTTCCGCCTCCTCGGCGACGAGGTCGGCAAAGCGCGCCATGATCTGGCCGCGCGCGCTCGCCGTCATCGACCGCCATTCCCCCCGGAAGGCCTGTGAGGCGGCCTCGACGGCCGCATCGACATCGGCGATGCCTGCGCGCGGAACAAGCGCCCAGGCCTTGCCGGTGAACGGATCGAAGGACTCGAAATACTCGCCCGACGCCGCGGCGGCCCAGCGGCCGCCGATCAGCATGGCAAGCTTGTCCTCGGCGAGCGGCGGACGCTGGATCATGCGCCGATTTCCTGCAGGGCCTCGCGGGCATTGCGGAAGGCGTCGACGCCAGCCGGCACGCCGGCATAGATCGCGACCTGCAGCAGCACCTCGCGGATCTCGTCCTTGGTGACGCCGTTGCGGATCGCGCCCTTGACGTGCATCTTCAATTCGTGCGGCCGGTTGAGCGAAGCGAGCATGGCAAGGTTCAGCATGCTGCGCGTCTTGCGGTCGAGCGTCTCGCGGCCCCATACGGCGCCCCAGCAATATTCGGTCACCAGCTCCTGCATCGGCCGGTTGAAGTCGTCGGCGCTGGCGAAGGATTTCTCCACGAATTCGGCGCCGAGCACCGCCTTGCGGATCTCGAAGCCCTTGTCGAACATGTCCTTACCCATGGGGTTATTCCTTTCTGGTCTGCTTGGGAGGGATCAGAGGCCGGGTGTCGGCCGATATTTGCGACCGCGCGCCAGCACATGGCCGAGCGAGCCGTCGGTGAGGTAGATCTGGGTGGCCTTGGAATCGTACAGCACGCTTTCCTGGCCCGGATAGCCGAGCAGCTCGCGCACGCGCGGGTTCATGTAATAGGTGCAGATGGCGATCGTCGTGACGGCCGAGAAGGCGGCGCCGTCTTCCTTGTTGAGCCGTTCGAGATGCGCTTCCGCGCTCGACGCGAGGTCGGCGTCGAGCCCGCGATGGAATCCTTCCTTCAGATCGACACGAAAATCGAGCGCCTTTTCGGCGTCGGCGAAGCTGCAGACCGAACCGAATGCCGGCATCTCGCCATGGGCCGGAATGAGGAAATCCGCGAGGGCGAGGAAAGTCTTGTCCTTGCTCATCTCAGGCCACCTTCTGGTTGCGCCGTTCCGCGATCATGCGACGCGTGTTGCGCAGCGCCACCGCCATGATCGTCGCGGTCGGATTCGTGGCCCCGGAGGTCGGGAAGGTCGAGGCGTCCATGATGTAGAGGTTGGGCACGTCATGGCAGGCGCCCCACTGGTCGACCACCGAGCGCTTCGGATCGTCGCCCATCACGGTCGTGCCGATCAGGTGCCAGCCCGACTCGCGCACCGGCGTGGAAACGAGCGTCTCGATGGCGCCGGCGGCGCGCACCGATTCCAGGCAGCGGTCGATGTTGAACTGAAGCAGGCGGTTCGAGTTCTCGTTGACCTTGTAGATGATCTGCGGCGCCGGCAGGCCGTCGGAATCGACGAGGTCCTTGGACAGCACCACCTGGTTCTCCTCTTCCGGCAGATCCTCGCCGACAATGCCCCAGATCAGTGAGTGACCGAAGCGGCGGGCGACGTTCTCGTGCAGGTTGGCGCCCCAGAAATCCTGGAAGCGGCCTTCCTCGGCGACATAGACCTTGGAGCCGATGGCGCCCGAGACGCCGACCGGACCGCCCGATGGCATGCAGTTCCATTTCGATCCGCGCACGAAGCCGCGCCGCTCGTCGGTTTCGTAGAATTCAAGCGAATAGACCTGCTGGCCGAACGGACCGCGCCAGGAGTCAAGCGGATCCGTGTACGAGGCAAGGATGCTGGCGAAGGGATGCATCATCAGCCGTTTGCCGACCATGCCGGATGAGTTAGCCAGCCCGTCCGGGTGCTTCGCCCCGCCCGACATCAACAGCAGCCGCGGCGTGCCGACGCCATTGGCGCACAGGATGACGACCTTGGCGCGCTGGCGCCGGTCGCGGCCATTGGCGTCGACATAGACGACGCCGGTGGCGAGCCCCTGCTCGTTGGTCTCGACCTCCTTGACGCGAGCGCGGGTAACGAGCCGGGCGCCGGCCTTCAGCGCAAGCGGCCAGTGCGAACGGTCGGTGGTCGACTTCGCGCCTTCGGGGCAGCCAGTGAGACAGGTGCCGCGCCGCACGCAGGCGTTCAACTCGCCGAATTTTTCGGACGGTATCGCATTGCTGCCCGGCCACCAGTGCCAGCCCATGCGCTCCATGCCGAGCGCGCCGCGCAGGCCCACCGAACCGATCGGCAGCGCCGGGAAAGGATATGGTCCGCGCGGCGGAAACGCCGGGTCGCCGGCAAGGCCGGACACTCCGACCTCGCGCTCGATCTCGAGCTGGTAGGGCAACAGGTCCTCATAGGAAAACGGCCAGTCCTCGGCCACCCCGTCGAGCGAGCGGACGCGGAAATCGGAGGGCAGGAAATGCATCCATTGCGCGCCGTAGAGCGTGGCACTGCCGCCGACGCCGGCAAACATCAGCGGGTTGATGTCCGTGGTCGAGGTGTCGACCGGATAATCATTCGGGTTGTCGCGCACATTGGGGTTGGGATGCCAAAGCTTGGTGCTGACCAGCTCGTGCTCGGGCCGCGCGCCGGTGTAGTCGTTGTATTCGGGCCATTCGCCCTGCTCCAGCACGACCACGGAGAAACCGGCACGCGCGAGATGGAGCGCTGCGACCGAGCCGGAAGGCCCGGCGCCGACGATGGCGACATCCACTTCCTCGTCGCGCCGCGCGCGGGCGCCGCGTTCGCTTAGGCTCTCGACATTCATTTGCTACCTCCCTCGGTGGCTGGCGACCGGCTCATGCGAGCCTTGTGCGGTAGAACGCAGCCGCGCCTATGATGATAATGCCCTTGATGATGAGCTGCATCTCGATCGGAAAGCCCAGCAAAAGCACCAGATTGTTGATGACGACCAGGACCGCGACACCGACCAGCGCGGCAAAGATGTTGCCGCGTCCGCCTGTCAGCGCGACGCCGCCCATGACCGCCGCGACGATCGAGTCGAGCTCGTAGCCTTGGCCGACCCAGTTGGAGACCGTCCCGACATAGCCGAGCAGGAACAGCCCACCTATGCCGGCGCAGACCGAGCAGATGACGTAGCAGAAGATGATCACGCGATCGGGCGCGACGCCGTTGAGGAACGCCGCCTTGGGATTGCTGCCCACCATGAATATCTCGCGCCCGAGACGCGACCGGTGCAGCACGACACCGAAAACGATGGCCAGCAACGCCAGGGTGATGAGGTTGACCGGGATGCCGAGGATGCGGCCGGACGCGAGAAAGCCCATGCCCGGCGGCAGCGTGCTGATTGGCGCGCCGCCCGTATAGGCAAAGCGGACGCCCTGCAGGATGATCATCATGGCGAGCGTGGCAAGGAACGGACTGACGTTGCGCTTGGCGACCAGCCAGCCGTTGACGAGGCCGACGACGGCGGAGAAGGCGATCGCCGCCACGAAGATCAGAGGGATCGCGTCATTGGTCGTCGCCTTGAAGGCGGTTGCAAGCACGGCCACCGTCGCCATCAGCGAGGCGACCGACAGGTCAAGTCCGCGCACCAGGATGACGAAGGTCTGGCCGACCACCACCATGCCGAGCGGGGCCGCGATGGTGAGCACGTTAACCAGGTTGGCTGGCTGCAGGAAAGTGGGCGAAAGCGCTGCCGCGACCAGCAGCAGCGCGAGGAGGAAGACGATCAATCCATAGCGCTCGAAAACCGAGGCGACGGACATGCCTCGCGACCGGGGCAGCGGCGTCTCCAGCGGTGCCATCACTGCCTCCGCCTCGTGGTGTGGATGCTGACGGCGATGATGATGATCAGGCCCTGGATCACCCACTGGTAATAGGAAGACACGTTGAGGAAGTTGAGCAAGTTGTTGAGCATCGTCACCAGGAGCACGCCGAGCAGCGTGCCCAGGACGCCGCCGCGCCCGCCGGCGAGAATGGTGCCGCCGACAACCACCGGCGTGATCGATTGCAGCGTCAAGGCGGCGCCGATGCGCGGATCGCCGACACCGGTGCGGGCGGTCAGGAAGATCGCCGCCAGCCCGGCGCACAGGCCGGACAGCGCATAGGCCATCACCACGATGCGGTTCACCGGCAGGCCGTTCAGCCGCGCTGCCTCGCGGTCGCCGCCGACGAAGTAGATGCTGCGGCCCGAGCGCGAGCGCTGCAGCCAGAGCCCGGCAAGCGCGAAGACCGCCACAAGGACGATCGCCGTCACCGGGATGCCCCACAGCTTGGCGTAGGAGAAGTCGGCGAGGCCACGCGGGACGGATCCGCCCGGCTCCTTGTTGTACATCAGCGTGCCGCCGAAGATGATCGACGACATGCCGAGCGTCACGATCAGCGGATGGACGCGCAGCACGATGGTGAGAAGGCCGTTGAGCGCGCCGATCGCCGTCGCGGCGATCAGGGCGAGCGGCAGAGCCAGCCAGAGCAAGTCCGGCCGCCATTCGAGGAAATGCGCGATGAAGACGGTCGATGCGCTGACCAGCGAGCCGACCGCAAGATCGATGCCGCCGAGCAGCACCACGAATGTCTGGCCGAGGCTGACCATGCCCAGCACGACAAGTTGCTGGAATAGGTTGCCGAAATTGCGCCAGGTGAGGAACCGATCGGACAGGAAGCCACCCGCCACAACGAGCAGGATGAGCAACGCCACCACGATGACATAGGACAACGAGAGCCGGTTGCGGCGGAACTCGGCGACGACAGCGCTCATGCGACCTGCTCCAGCCGGGCCGCCTTGCCCTCGCGCCGGTCGACCGAGCGCACCGCGAGATCCATGATCGCCTCCTCGGTGGCGGACGCGCCATCGATCTCGCCCGCGACATGGCCCTGCGACATCACGAAGATGCGATCCGACAGACCGATGATCTCCGGCAGCTCGGAGCTGATCATGAGGATGCCCACACCCTGCTCCGCCAGGCTGCGGACGATACGGTAGATCTCGACCTTGGCGCCGATGTCGACGCCGCGTGTCGGCTCGTCGAGAATGAGCAGCTTGCGGGCGATGCGCGACCAGCGGCCGAAAAGCACCTTCTGCTGATTGCCGCCGGAAAGATTGCCGACCTTGACCTCGGGGGAAGGCGCGGCCACCGCGAAGTTGCGTATTTGCTCGAGCGCGATGTCGCGTTCGCCGCGCCGGTCGATCAGCCCTCGTCTGGTGATGCCCGCCAGATCGGGCGCCATGACGTTCGCGGAGATCGGCAGGCCGAGGAACAGCCCCTCGTCCTTGCGGTTCTCGGTCAGGAAACCGAGACCGTTGCGGATCGCCTCGCGCGGCATGCGCCGGTCGAGGCGCTTGCCCTCGAACTCGATCGTGCCGCCGTCGAGGTCGCGCGTGCCGAAGATGACCTCCGCCACTTCGGTGCGGCCAGACCCGACCATGCCGGCGATGCCGACGACCTCGCCCGGCCTGACTGAGATGCTGACATCGCGCACGCGGTGGCCGGCGCGAAGGTTGCTCACCTTCAGGATGTCCGGCCCGCTGGCCGGCGCCTTGCGGCGCGGCGGATAGATCTGCTCGAGGCGGCGTCCGACCATCTTGGTGATCATCTCATCGCGTGTCAGGTCGCCGACAGGACCAGTACCCGCCACTTGTCCATCCTTCAGGATCGTTACGCGGTCGGCGATCTCGAAGATCTCTTCCAGCCGGTGCGAGACATAGACGATGCCGACTCCTTCGCGCTTCAGGCGCCGCATGTTGTCGAACAGGAGATCGACCTCGTGGCCGGAGATCACGGCCGTCGGCTCGTCGAGCACGAGGAGCCTCACCTCGCCGACCAGCGCCTTGGCGATCTCGACCATCTGCTGGTCGGCAAGTGGCAATTCGTCGATCTTGGCATGGGTAGAGATCTTCACGCCGAGCTGTGACAGGATCTCGGCTGCCCGCGCATGGCGGGCACGGCTGGAGATCAGCCCCAGGCCATTGCGCGGCTGCCCGTCGATCAGGATGTTCTCGGCGACCGAAAGCTCCGGAAAAAGAGCGAGTTCCTGATGGATAACGTGGATGCCAGCCGCGCGCGCCTGCTTGGGCGACTGCCAGGAAACCGGCTTGCCCAGATAGGTCATGCTGCCGCCATTCGGTTTGATGGCGCCGCCCATGACGCGGATGAGCGTGGATTTTCCCGCGCCGTTTTCGCCAAGAAGAGCATGGATCTCGCCGGGACGAACGGCAAAATCCACCTTGTCCAGGGGTTTTACGCCCGGATACTCCTTCTCGATGCGATTGAGCTCGATGACGGGAGTGACCATTTATCCGATGCTCGAATTCCGGTTACACCAGGGTGTGCGCCCGAAGGAACGCACACCCTGGTAGGCTGGGAGGCTTACTTCGGATAATCCGGCTTGAACGTGCTCGGGTTGTACCCCGCCGGCAAGCCATTGCTCGGCGACAGGTCGCCCGGGTCACTCATGCTGACATGGTCGAGAAGATGCCGGTCGCCCTTGACCGAAACCGTGTCGGCTCCGGGCGAGGTCACCACATTGAAACTGACCTCGACCTTCTCGGGAACCGGGATGCCCTTCATGACGTCGAGCACGGTCTCGATCCCGGTGATGCCCATCGAGGTCGGATAGTCGATGCCGACCATCTTGATGTTGTGCTGCGAGGCCAGCTGATACATCAAGGCGATGTCGCCGCCGGTCATCGGCGGAATTTCGCCGTCCTTGTAGCCGGCCGCGAGGAAAGCCTGGATCGCGCCGGAGCCCTGCAGCGCGCTGTCGGCCAGGACGCCATTGATCTCCTTGCCGTGCTTCTGGATGAGTGCGGCCATAACCGATTTGCCGGTCGCGGGATTCCAGTCGCAATATTGCTTCTCCAGCACCTTGATGCCGGGGAACTTCCCGAACACCTCCTCATTCGCCTTGATGCGGATTTCGGCGACGCTCGAGCCGGCGATGCCGGGCAGCATGACGATGTTGCCCTTTCCGCCGAGCGTCTCGCACAGCCACAGGGCTTCGAGGCGACCGAGCGCCCAGTCCGAGGCGGTGATGTAGGTGATGTAGTTGCTTGCCGTCTTCACCTTGCGGTCGACCATGATGACGGGAATGCCCTGCTCCATGGCGCGGCCGACGACGGAGTCCAACGCGTCTTCCGTCGCGGCGGCGATCAGCAAGACGTCGACGCCCTGGCTGATCAGGTCCTGGATGTCGGCGATCTGCTTGGAGGGATCGTCATTGGCGTCGGTCGCCAGAAGATGCGCAATCTCGTCGCGATGCTGGCCGGCCGCCCAGAACACGCCGTGCTGGAAGGCCACGCGCCAGGCATTGGATATCGAGGCGTTGGAGAAGCCGATCGTATAAGGCCCCTCCTTCTTCCACTTCGAAGTGTCGACCATCGCGTTGGCGTTCGGATTCCAGATCCAGGTCCGCGGCACGCCGTAATAGCCCGGCTTGGTTTCCTCTGCCGCGGCGGGGGCCGTCGCGCCGAGCCCCAGGGTCGAGACCGCCCCGGCGGCCGCCAAAGCGGCAGGCGCTTTGCGGATGAAGCTCGCTCGAGATATTTTTTGATCCAAGATGCCCTTTATAGTCATATTTTCCTCCTCCTAGGCACCTTTTCGGATGCCGATTGTTCCTACCCCAAGTAAAAACTCGATAATTTATTGTATATTTCGCAACTTATTCCGAAAAAATACAGAGCGCCCAGCGACAGCCGATTGCCCAAGCCTCCCAACGCTTCGAATTAGCGGACGCATCGCCGCGAAGGTCAATCACCTGAGTTGTAATAGCTGCTATTACGATTTTCTCGATTGGGCGCGGCAATGGTTGCGATCTAATAGGCCGCAGGTACCGGGAGGCTGAGATACGCCCGGGGAGGATCGACGCTTGAAAATTCTCGTTGTGCTACGAATGATTCCGGATTCCGCGGGCGAGCTCGAACTGACGAGCGACGGACGCGGCATCGACCGCGAATGGCTGGATTTCCAGCTCAACGATTTCGACGACCATGCGCTGGAGGAGGCGATCCTGCTGAAGGAAGCCGCTGGCGCGACGGTCGTGGCCGTCGCCATCGGCGAGGGCAGCAACCGCGTGCTGCAAATGGCGGTTGCCCGCGGCGCGGACGAGGCGATCGCGCTCGAAGCTGAAGGCGATGGCATGATCGACTCGCGCGCGATTGCCGGTTCGATCGTCGCGCTCGCCCGCTCGAAGGCCGCCGATCTCGTCCTGTGCGGCGTCCAGTCGACCGAGGATCTGTTCGGCCAGCTCGTGCCCTATGCCGGCGCCCTGCTCAGCTGGCCGCATGTCTCCGGGTCGAGCAGGCTCGGCGCGGACGGCTCGGCCCTACGCGTGACGCAGGAGCGCGGCGGCGGCATCGCCGCGACCTACGAGATTGCGCTGCCGGCAGTGATCGGCGTGCAGACCGCCTCCAAGGCGCCGCGCTATGTTTCGGGCAGCAAGCTGCGAGAGGCGTCGAAGACAGCCATAGGCAAGGCGCCGTCCGAACCTGCCGGGTTCGAACGATCGGCCGAGATCGTCGCACTGAGATTGCCTGGACAGCGCGGCACCGGTGAAAATCTGGGAGACAATCCCGAAAATGTCGCCGAAAGGCTGGCCAATATCCTGGCGGCCAAAGGCTTTGCGGGGGTTTGAGCGATGCGGATTGTCGCCTGCACGGAAGGCTCGTTCGGCAAGCTCGAGCCCCTTTCGCTGGAAATGATCACAGCCGCGCGCGCGGCCGGCACGGCCGGCGACGAGGTTGTGGCGTTCTTCGCCGGCCAGGATCCGGAGCCCGCGATCGCGAGCCTAGGCGTAGCGGATAGGCTCATCGCGGCGAGCGCCGGCAACTCCCAGCTTATCGCCGCCGATCCCTACGCGCGGCTGCTGGCAGATGCCGTTGCAGCCGAAGAGCCCGGCCTGGTGCTGGTGCCTTATTCCGCCAATGGGCTCGACGTCGCGGGTGATCTCGCGGCGCGCACCGGTTGGCCGCTGGTCTCCTATGTCAACGAGATTATCCGCGATGATGACCGGCTGACCGTTGTCGCGCAGGTCTATGGCGGCAAGATCCTCGCCGAATGCAGCGTGCCCCTGCCGGCCATTTTGATGATCAATCCCGGCGCCTTCGCCGAGGCGGAACGGCGCGACGTCGATGCATCCAAGGTGCAACATCGCGACGCCGCGGCCATCGTGGCCGAAGGCAAGGTCCGCCTCATCGGCGTCGATGTTCCCAGCTATGACAGCGTCGATCTTACGACGGCCGAGCGGATCGTCTGCGTCGGCCGCGGCATCGGCGACGAGGCCAGCATCGACATAGCGCGCGGGCTCGCGGATATCCTTGGCGCGGAGATCGCCGGCAGCCGTCCGGTGGTGGATAGCGGCTGGCTGCCCAAGGCGCGGCAGGTCGGCAAGTCTGGCCAGAAGGTCAAACCGAAGCTCTATCTGGCGCTCGGCGTTTCCGGCGCCCCGGAGCATCTCGAAGGCATGTCGAAGTCCGATCTCATCATCGCCGTGAACACCGACCCCAAGGCGCCGATCTTCAACGTCGCGCATTTCGGCGCGACCTGCGACCTGTTCGATCTCGTTGCCAATCTGAGCGAGCGGCTGCAGGCGGCGTCCAGCCGCTGATGACGAGCGAAACGCCAGTACTATGGATCGTCACGCTGGCGGCCGTCGCGCTGACGGCTTGGCGCTCCCGCCGCTACATTGCCGCGCTGGCGCAGGCGCCGGGCGCAAGCCGCTTCGATCAGCCCTGGCGCCGCCTTGAAGGCGTCGCCATCGCGATCGGCCTACATCGCAAGATGCTGCGCAAGCCGCTGTCGGGAATCCTGCACGCGCTGATCTTCGTTTCGTTCTTTGTGCTGTTCACCGTGACGATCGAGGCGTTCGGCTCACGCTTGTTCCCCGGCTTTTCTCTGGCGCCGATCGGCGGCGACAGCTGGATCGCCTTGCTCCAGGATTTGTTCGCGGTGCTGATGCTGGCGGGCCTCGGGCTGGCCGTCTACCAGCGCTACGTGCTCAAGCCGGCGCGGTTCAGGGGATCGAGCGGATCGGACGCTGCGATCATCTATGTGCTCATCCTGCTCATCGTCTCATCCCTGCTGGTCGAGGCCGGAGCGCGGATCGTCGGCGGCGCCGACGGATCATGGCGACCGGTCGCGTCGCTAATCGCCGATCTGCTTCGCGCCTTGAGCGTTCCGGCCCGTCCGACAGAGCGGATCGCTTATTGGATCCATATCGGCGCCATCCTCGCCTTCCTGATCTATATTCCGGGCTCGAAGCACCGGCACATGTTCCTGGCCGCGCCGAACATCTATTTTCGCAACCTCGAACCGGTGGGGACCGCGCCCGCCGTGCCTCCCGAACGCGAGACTCCGGGCGTGGCTTCGCTCGCCCAGTTCGACTGGAAGCAGCAGCTCGACCTATTGTCCTGCACCGAATGCGGGCGCTGCCAAGCGGTCTGCCCGGCCTATGCCTCGGGCCTGCCTCTCAGCCCCAAGATGCTTATCACCGATATGCGCGACGCGCTGGCGAACGACGCGTCAACTCCTCTGGTCGGCGGCGTGATCGCCGAAGAGACGCTCTGGGCCTGCACGACCTGCCGCGCCTGCATAGAGGCCTGTCCGGTCGAGATCGAGCATCTGCCCAAGATCATCGACATGCGGCGCCATCTTGTCGACGAAGGCCGTGTCAGCCCCATGCTCCAGGACGCGCTGACCAACCTCACGCGTCTAGGGAACTCGATGGGCAAACCGTCCAAGATGCGCGCGCGCTGGACCAAGGAGCTCGGCTTCCCGGTCAAGGACGCGCGCAGTGAACCGGTCGACGTCTTGTGGTTCGTGGGTGACTACGCATCCTACGACCCGCGCGTCCAGGACGTGACTCGCAAGGTCGCCGAACTCTTCACGGCAGCCGGTGTCGATTTCGGCATTCTCTTCGATGCCGAGCGCAACAGCGGCAACGACGTGAGGCGCGCCGGCGAGGAAGGCCTGTTCGAAACGCTTGCCCAATCCAACATCGACGCGATCCGCGCCTGCACCTTCAACCGCATCGTCACCACGGATCCGCACAGCCTCAACGCGCTGAAGAACGACTACCGCCATTTTGGCGGCGCGTTCGAGGTGCTTCACTACACGGCGCTGCTTGCCGAACTGGTGGCGGCGGGCAGGCTTGATATCGCCCCGGCCGACGGGGCCACAGTGACCTATCACGATCCCTGCTATCTCGGCCGCTACAATGGCGGCTTCGATGCGCCCCGCGACCTGATCAGGGCAGCAGGCTATACACTGCACGACATGGCGCGCTGCCGCGAGAATTCCTTCTGCTGCGGTGCCGGCGGCGGCCGCATCTGGCAGAGCGACGACGGCGTCAAGGAACGCCCCAGCGAAAACCGCATCCGCGAGGCGCTCGGCCTGGGCGTCGGGACCTTCGTCGTCGCCTGTCCCAAGGACAAGGTCATGTACACCGCCGCCACCGACGCGCTTGGCGTGGCAAGCAGTTTGAGGATCCTCGACGTGGCCGAATTGATCAACCTGCGCGAGGCACCTAGTGCCTGATGGTTTTCTGGTTTGATGGCGGAGCCGGCATTCCGGCACCGCTCAATGCCGGAAACGGGAAGTGCCACGTAGTCGGGATGAACTTTGGGCAAGTCTGCTAGCTGTGTGGCTCACAACGTCCGCTTTCAGGCTGCAGGGACTGCGCCTAACATCAGTAGCAGGCGCAAAGCGGTCATCCGTGGCTGTGTAACAAACCGGGTAACCAGCGATAACAAAATTCCAATAATTACAATGGTTTAAGCAGGAATTCGAATCCCACTCTCTCCGCCAGCAAACTTCCTAATAGATCGATGATCCCATACAGTCAGATCATTCATGAAGTGCTTCCAGATCGAAGCGACCTTAATCTGCGTAACAGACTGCCAAGAATCCGCTTTAGTCCGCCATGGCATTGCGAAACGTCGAGGTGGTCAGCGTCCCGTTTGGGACCTGAGAACGCTATCGCTGGTTGCGTATCTAAGAAAACCCACCGAGTGGTTTCTGTTCCATTGGGTGCAACTGAATCAACAATGGAACAATTCCTGGCCGGTCGGAATTGTTGGTCGGTTTCAACAGAGGGCCAGCCAATGTCCATCATTGAGAGCATCACCGGCATTTTCTCGTCGAAGAAAGAACCGAAAAAGGCGCGTAAAAGAAAAGCTGCGCCGAAGAGTGACGCTCCGAAAAGAGCGTCTGCTGGATCGTCAGCCGCCAAGAAGACTGGTGCCGCTCCGGCGATGTCGGCCCACTCGAAAGACGCTGCCTCAAAGGGCAAGTCGGGGCAGCCCAAGGCGCCAGCCAAAAAGAAGGCAGCCCATTGACCGAAAGAACCCGCAGAAGCGAGGTTTGTTAAGCGTTCCGCACCACGCTGCTTGTGCAACACCAACGGTAGCGCTTTCTATCCGGTGCCGGTCTTCGATCGCGGGTCTCGCCAATTCATTCCCTGCAACGATATTCCGTGCCGGACGCGGAACCAATTCCACGCGCCAAAGTTAGGAAGCGCTTACGGGGACTTTGCTATGCTCCTTGCCGTGGACGATGCGATCTCGTCGGCTGTTTTGGCCGGCAGAGGGAGGGATGCGGAAATCTTTGGTGTCATTGATCTCACCACCAAAACCGAAGCCAGGTTCAGCACCCTCAGCTTGGGACATGCTATCCAGTTTGTCGCTAACGCGTCAGTGCTGGGCTACGATGTTCGCGGTGCGATGGTCCTCTACGGATTGCAGGGAAAGCCGAGCCTGAGAAAATGGGACTGCGACCGGCTATGGGCACAATACGGCGGCGCCTTGCTCCAACCATAAGATGCCGATTCACTTTGTCTAAAGGCCGAGTTCCTCCCGGCTCCGTGCTGATAGCCGCCGCTCGTAGTCCACCGGGCCACTGAACAACATCCGAGCCTCACCGCGTCCGACATCCCTGCCAAGTCTGAAGGCAGCATACACCGCACCGAGGGCGATCAGAAATCTAAGCATGTACTCGTTCTCCGGTTTTGAGGGGGAGGAACCGCCAACCATCCCGGCTGGTTCCGGCGTGCCTGAAAAGGGAAACCCGCGCCCCTCGGCAAGGACGCGGGCCGGTGTTTCCACCATTCTGCGACCGCTTGAGGGGGACAGTCGCAGACCTTCCCAACATGGCAACCTGCAGCTTGTTCCGAGTTGCAACAAGAAAACCCGCCAACCAACGTGAGGCCCGGGCTCATGTCGCATCACGCACGCAGTCACATGCAGTGGCAAATCCTCACGAGGAAAAAAGCGCCCACTCCATAAGGGATGAAGAGAAGACCGAGGGCAATCCAATAACCCGGCTGCGCCATTGCCGCGAAGTCTGAAAGAAGCTGTTTCATCGCCACCGAACGAAAGGTGATCATCATTGTTCCAAGAGGCAGCGGTCCGAGGAGCATTTCGCCTGCGCTTTTTGCGGGCAAGGGAACATGTTCTTGAACTTTCAGTTCGAGATACGATCAAGAAGCAGTGGAGATGTTTGGTGGCTCCTCTAACGCCAGAGCAGGTAATGGCAGCCAGGGCCTTGTTGAACTGGCCCCGGGTACGGCTTGGGGCAAAATGCGATTTGAGCGAAGCAAGCATTCGCGAATTCGAGCGCGGGGGCCGGATGCCCTCGGCGGAAAAACTGCTTGCCATGCGCCAGGTATTGCAGGCCGCCGGCGTCGCGTTCTTTGGACAGGACAGCTCCGGCAAGCCTGTCGTTCGATTGCACGCTTCGAAGGCTCCGCACGTCACCAATCTCGCCGAAGGCGAAGCCGGGATAATCGGCAACAGCGAAATGTGACCAAGGTCAAGGAAGCTGCGCCAGTTCTTTGCGTGACAAGCTGCGGTCGTTCGGCAGAAGGGGCGCAGGCGGACTGCCCAGATGACGCGACAATGCCTCGACTGTTGGGGCATAGCGTTCCCTGAGCGATGCCAGTCGTCCCAAGCCATGCGGCTTTGGCGTTCCGTAGCCTGCCCTGGCCGCACGTTCCAGGACCTGCTGCAGGACCTCTCTATCGGTTGTCGGGCGGTCGATGTCGAGCCGAAGCAACTTGCTCAGCTCGTCTGCAAGGTGGGTGCCTTCCTCACGCAGCAGGATAGCCTTGCCGCGCAGTCTGGGCTCATCGATCGCCTCGATGACGGCAGCAAGGTCCAACAACGCGGCGAGAGTGGCAGGCCACCCCGCACCCGTTTCCAGGGATCGGAAATAGATCAGGAACGGGTGCGATGCATGGCTCTGCAGGACCTCGGCGCACCAGTCCCTGCCCTTTACGAGCACCTGCTCCAGCTCATCCTTGCAACCGAGTGAAGCATAGCGTTCCAGCAGCGCGACCGCGGATGGCGGATCGCCTGACGCGGTGGTGATCTTCAGGATGCCGGAGTCGCGCCTGCCGATGCTGGTCTGCACCTGAAGCAGGTAGGTGACGGCCATCGTCATAACGGACAGGCCGCAGAATCCCGCCGCGATGTTGACCCAACGGGAAGGACCGGTGGCGTCCGTCTCGCTAAGGCCGACAGTGACCAGGCTGCTTCCCGCGACGAATACCGCCTGGGAGAAAGTCGGGACCGCGGGCCGGTACCAACCGCTCAGCGCAGCCACCATCAGCCCGAAACCGAAAATGAGAAGCAGCATCCAGCCGGTGAAGGACGCTACAAGCACGAAAGGCGCGAACGCCGCCGGAATGGCAGCGCCGGGCCTGCGCGTATGGCGCAGTCCGAACAAGCCGGCGAACACCATCCGGCTTGCAAGACGCAGGGACGCCCGGCTCTCGCCGGGCACAACGACGGTGTCAAAGACATCGCGAAGCGTGAACCAGACCACGAGGGTTCCGACGACGAATTGCACGATATCGACGAGCATCTCCTGTAACGGCCAGATCGGACTTGCGTTCAGAAATACTAGTCTCTCACTGGACCGGACTCGCGGGAAAGCGGAAGCTCTCCGAGTCGCCGATCACTCGTCTCAGCCCCGGAGCCGGCAAGATCGCAACCGGCGACAGTTACAAACAGGCGTGCGTATCAAACAGCCATGATGGGACGAAGCGATCTGCTGCGGCCTCGGCTCCATCCGATTCCCCCCGGTCTGGCCGCCCAGGCCAGCCAACCTCACCAGCTGCAAACCTCCCCATGTTCGAGGAACAAAGCAGCCGATTGCCAGTTCGGTCTACATCAACAAGCGTTTTCTGATCATGGCTCGTCGTCAGCTTACGTCACTAGCTCTTGGGTTCCTTGTCTTGGCGTTTGGCTCGATGCAGCAAGGCACTGCTCGGGCCCAGGCGCCCTGCCCGGCCGATCACGACAAGCTGCTCTCGGCCTTGAAGGCCAATGTCAAGGCGAGCGGCGGCCCCGCGAATGGCGGCTTCGAGACCAATGAATGGGCCGCGATCGTAGCTCGCGACGGCACCGTCTGCGCGGTCGCCTTCAGTGGACCCACGGTTGATGCGCAGTGGCCGGGCAGCCGGCTGATCGCGGCCGAGAAAGCGAACACGGCCAATGGGCTTAGCCTGGCGAACATGGCGCTTTCGACAGCCAACCTCTATGCCGGGGTGCAGCCCGGCGGGCCGCTGTTCGGCCTGCAGGCGACCAACCCAGTCAACGAAGCAGCGGCTTACGCGGGCGACCCCAAGACGTTTGGCAGCGCCAGTGACCCGCTGATCGGCAAGCCGATCGGAGGCGTCGTCGTGTTTGGCGGGGGCCTGGCTCTGTACGACGGCAAAACAATTGTCGGCGGCCTCGGTGTCAGCGGCGATTCCTCCTGCGCCGATCACAATATCGCCTGGCGCGTGCGCGCAGCCCTCGGCTTCGACAAGGTCCCGGCGGGCGTCAATCCCAACCGAAAGGACGCCATCATTTACGATCTCGATCCCGGCGGGAAAAGCGCCTCCGGCTGGGGGCATCCGCTTTGCGCCGGCCACGAGGCCGACATTGCAGCGGAAATCGGTTCCGGCGTCGGAGGTTCGACGCCCAAATGAAGCAAGCACACCCAGTACGATCCAAGGATCACGCCTCACTGGCCGGCTACCCGTCGGCACTCCGAAGATATTCTCCAAGCATCCTTACGACCCTGCTGCTGGCCTGCGCTACGTTGCTGATGGCCGCTTCACAGCCTCCGCCAGCACCTGCGATCTCTCCGCCTGCCGCGGCCGCGCCGCCCGATAACGGGCAATGGACGATGCCGGCCAAGAACTACGCCTCGACGCGCTTTAGCGAGCTCACGGAAATCAACGAAGGCAACGTCAAGAACCTGCAGGTCGCCTTCACCTTCTCGACCGGAGTGAACAAGGGCCAGGAAGCGGCGCCGCTGGTCGTCGGCAACACGATGTATATCGTCACGCCCTTTCCGAACATCGTCTACGCGCTCGACCTCTCCAAGCCCGGCGCGCCGATGAAATGGAAATACGAGCCCAACCCCGAGCCGGCCGCGCAAGGGGTAGCGTGCTGCGACGTCGTCAACCGTGGCGCGGCCTTCGCGGACGGGCGCATCTTCTTCAACACGCTCGACGGCCACACCATCGCACTCGATGCAACCAGCGGCCAGCCAATCTGGAACGCTCATATCGGCAACATCAATATCGGCGAGACCATCACCATGGCGCCGCTCGTGGTGAAAGGCAAAGTGCTGGTCGGCAATTCCGGCGGCGAGATGGGCGTGCGCGGCTGGGTCAAGGCGCTCGACGCCGGCGACGGCCACGTCGTCTGGACGGCTTACAATACCGGGCCCGACAAGGACGTCCTGATCGGACCCGACTTCAAGCCGCATTACGACATGGACAAGGGCAAGGACCTCGGCGTCACGACATGGCCGCCTGAGGCGTGGAAGATCGGCGGCGGCAACATGTGGGGCTGGATTTCCTACGATCCCGACCTCAACCTGATCTTCCACGGCACCGGCAATCCCGGCCCGTGGAATCCCGACCTGCGGCCCGGCGACAACAAATGGACGTCGGGAATCTTCGCGCGCGACCCCGACACCGGAGCGGCGAAATGGTTCTATCAATGGAGCCCGCACGACCTCCACGACTATGACGGCATCAATGAGCAGGTCCTGCTCGACATGAACTGGCAGGGCAAGCCGCGCAAGGTTCTGGTCCGCCCGGAACGCAACGGCTATCTCTACGTCCTTGACCGCGCCACCGGCGAGGTCCTGTCTGCAAAACCTTATGGCCCCGTCAACTCCAGCAAAGGCGTGGACCTCAAGACCGGCAGATTGACGGAAAACCCGGACAAGCTGACGGGTACCGGTAAAGTCGTCCGCGACATCTGTCCGACCGCGTCGGGCCTCAAGGACTGGCAGCCTTCGGCCTTTTCGCCGAGGACCGGCCTGCTCTACATCCCGCACAACAATCTGTGCATGGACGAAGAAGGCGTCGAGGTGAACTACATCGCCGGCACGCCCTATGTCGGAATGAACGTGCGCATGATCCCCGGGCCGGGCGGCAATCGCGGCGCCTTCACCGCCTGGGATATCGCCGCCGAGAAACCAGCCTGGAGCCTCAAGGAGAATTTCCCGGTGTGGAGCGGTGCGGTCGTGACCGCCGGCGACGTGGTTTTCTATGGGACGATGGAAGGCTGGTTCAAAGCGGTGAGCGCCAAGACCGGCGACCTGCTCTGGCAGTTCAAGACCTCGTCCGGTATCATCGGCCAACCCATCACCTATCGCGGCCCGGACGGGCACCAGTATGTCGCCATACTGTCCGGCGTCGGCGGCTGGGCGGGCGCCATCGTGTCGGGCGACCTCGACCCGCGCGATGCCACCGCCGCGCTCGGTTTCGTCAATGCGATGAAGGACCTGAAGAACGCGACCACGGCGGGAGGCACGCTTTATGTGTTCCGTCTGCCCTGATGCATTCGGCTTGATCCACGGCGTGGCCGAGAAGCTGCTCACGCGCATGGCGCTCGGCATCGCCGCGCTCGCCTTGCTGATCCTGCCGGCGACGGCTGGCCCTCGTGAGCTCAGGGTCTGCGCCGACCCGAACAACTTGCCCTTTTCCAACGCGGCCGGCCAGGGCTTCGAGAACAGGATCGCGCAAATCATTGCTGCCGATCTCGGCGCCAAGCTGACCTACACCTGGTGGGCGCAGCGCCGTGGCTTCGTGCGCAACACGCTGAAGGCCGGGCTTTGCGATCTTGTGCCCGGCACGCCGGCCAATCTCGAAATGCTGCGCACCACCACGCCCTATTACCGGTCGTCCTATGTCTTCGTGACCCGCCAGGACAGTCCGGATGTGACCTCCTTCAACGACCCGCGGCTGCGCGGCCTGCGCATCGGCGTTCAGCTCATCGGCGACGACGGCGCCAACTCGCCTCCAGTCCAGGCGCTTGGCCGCCGTGGCATCGTCGGGCATCTCGTTGGCTACCCCGTCTATGGCGACTACGCCGCTCCCAATCCGCCGGCGCGCATCGTCGACGCGGTGGCGAGCGGCGAGATCGACGTCGCCGTGGTCTGGGGTCCGCTCGCCGGCTATTTCGCCCAGAAGCAGAAGGTGCCGCTGCGTATAGCGCCGGTCACGCCGCGCATAGACGGGCCGCAGCTGCCTATGATTTACGACATCTCCATGGGCGTGCGGCGCGAGGACGATGCGCTGCGTGGCGATGTGAACGGCGCTTTGGCAAGGCACAAGGCGGAAATAGACGCCTTGCTGGCTCAATATGGTGTGCCGCGCCTCGATGCCTCAGGGAGCCCGGTACGATGAGGCCGTTCGTCCTGCCGCTCCTGCTCGCCTCGCTGGCCCTCGCTGCCTGCCAACGCGAGGAGCGGGACACGCGCCCGCAATCCGCGTTCGGCTCCGGCGAGCAGCCGACGCCGGTGACAACGCTGGAACCCGGCGGGCAGCGCCCCTCCCCCACGGACAACAAAGCGGCAAGCTTCGAGGCCAATGCCTTTCATCTGAGCGAAGGCAAGCGCCTGTTCGGCTGGTTCAACTGTTCGGGATGCCACGCCAATGGCGGCGGCGGCATGGGCCCCGCGCTGATGGACGAAAAGTGGATCTATGGCAGCTCGATGGAAAGCATCCATGCCACGATCCGCGACGGCCGTCCGAACGGGATGCCGAGCTTCCGCGACAAGATCCCGGACGACCAGATCTGGGAGCTTGCGGCCTTCGTTCGCTCGCTTAGCGGCAACGCGCCCTCCTCCGCCGCGCCCTCGCGCAATGACGACATGATGGCGCATCCGTCCGAAAACCGCATGCCGGATGCCGCCACGCTGGGGAAGTCGCCGTGAAACGCCTCGCCTCGATTGCGTTCGCAACGGCAATCGCCCTGTTTCTTCAGGGATGCGCAGGCTGGCAATCGGCGCTCGACCCGAAAGGTCCGGCGGCGAGCGAGCTGGCATGGCTGATCTGGTTCTTCACCGGCCTGTGCGCGGTGGTGTGGGTGCTGGTGATGGCCGCCCTTGCCGTGCCGTTGATGATGCGCTCGCGGCAACATGCCGAGCCGCTTGCGCTGGACGCCGGCGCCGACAGCCGCAAGCTGCGCGTGGTGATGGTCGCCGTCGGGCTGACCGCCGTGATCCTGGTCGGGCTAACCTTGCTCAGCTTCTTCGCCAACAGGACGCTTGCCGCGATCGGCTCGGATGCCGCGCTGACCATTCGCGTCACCGGCCATCAATGGTGGTGGGAAGTGCGCTACGAAGACGCCACGCCGAGCCGCATCCTGACCACGGCGAACGAGATCCATATTCCCGCCGGCGAACCCGTGCGGCTTCTTCTCACCTCGACCGACGTTATCCATTCCTTCTGGGTGCCGAGCCTTTCCGGCAAGCTAGACCTCATTCCCGGCCGAATGAATGTGCTCGATATCAAGGCCGACAAGCCAGGCGTCTACCGAGGCCAATGCGCTGAGTTCTGCGGCGCGCAGCACGCGAATATGGGCACCTTCATCATCGCCGAGCCGCGCGCGAAGTTCGATGCCTGGTGGAACGATCAGTTGCAGCCGGCCGCCGCTCCAACGGGCGACGAGGCCAAGGCCGGCGAGAACCTCTTCCTGAAACGCCCTTGCGTGATGTGTCACAAGATTGGCGGCACGCCGGCGGGCGGAACGGTTGCGCCGGATCTCACCCATGTCGCCAGCCGGCAGACGCTCGCGGCCGGGACATTGACGATGAGCCGAGGCAACCTCGCCGCCTGGATCGCCGACCCACAGGGCGTGAAGCCCGGCTCGCACATGCCGGTGGTCGATCTGAGTGGCGACGAACTCAACGCCATCGTCGCCTATCTCGAGGGGCTGAAATGAGCAGCGCGGATCTCACCAGCGAACGCGATCTGCCGCCGGAGCGCGAAGCGTCGACCAAAGGCGATATCGCCCCCGAGCGTGACGGCCCGCGCGACACCGGCATGGACGATGTCAGCCTGCACCGCTGGCTGGCGCGGACGTGGCGCACGCCCCCCGGCATCATCGGCGCGCTGTCGAGCGTCGATCATAAGGTGATCGCACGCCGCTACCTCATCACCGCGTTCCTGTTTCTGTGTCTGGGCGGGCTTAATGCCGTGGCCATGCGCATTCAGCTCTCGGGCCCACAGCGTGGCCTGATAGGCCCGGACCTCTACAACCAGCTGTTCACGATGCATGGCGTCACCATGATGTTTCTGTTCGCCGTGCCCATAGTACAGGCAACTGGCATCTACCTGGTGCCGCTGATGGTCGGCACCCGCAACATCGCCTTCCCCCGCCTCAACGCGTTCGGTTATTGGGTCTATCTCTCAGGCGGCCTCTTCGCCTGGGTGTCCTTCGCCCTCGCGATGGCGCCGGATGTCGGCTGGTTCGCCTATGTGCCGCTGTCAGGGCCGGAGTTCGGTCCGGGCAAGCGCGCCGACGTCTGGGCGCAGATGATCACCTATACCGAAGTGTCCTCACTGGCCGTAGCCGTCGCGACCATCGTGACCGTGCTGAAACAGCGCGCACCCGGCATGTCACTCGACAAGATCCCGCTCTATGTCTGGGCGCTCCTGGTCACGTCCTTCGTCGTCGTTTTCGCCATGCCGGCGGTGATGATCACCTCGACCTTCCTGATCCTCGACCGGCTCGTCGGCACGCATATCTTCAACCCGGCCGAAGGCGGCGACGTACTGCTGTTCCAGCATCTGTTCTGGTTTTTCGGCCATCCCGAAGTCTACATCATCTTCCTGCCGGCCACCGGCATGGTCTCGGCTATCATTCCCGCTTTCGCCCGCCGCCCGGCCTTCGGTCATCTCGGGCTGGTCCTGTCGCTGATCGCGGTCGGCTTCCTGTCGTTCGGCCTCTGGGTCCACCACATGTTCGCAACCGGGCTGCCGAAGCTCGGCGCGAGCTTCTTCACCGCGTCCAGCATGTTGATCGCCATCCCCAACGGCGTTCAGATCTTCTGCTGGCTGGCCACTCTGTGGGACGGCAGGCCGGTGATCCGCACGCCGCTGCTGTTCGTCTTCGGCTTCTTCTTCACCTTCGTCATCGGCGGTCTTACCGGCGTCATGCTCGCCTCCGTGCCGCTCGACCTGCAGGTGCACGACACCTATTTCGTCGTCGCCCATTTCCACTATGTGCTGATCGGCGGCTCGGTCTTCCCGCTGCTCGGAGCCGCCTATTTATGGTTTCCCAAGATCACCGGCCGCATGATGAGCGAGCGCCTCGGACGCTGGCATTTCTGGCTGGCGATGATCGGCTTCAACGCGGCATTCTTCCCCATGCACATCGTCGGCCTGTGGGGCATGCCGCGCAGGGTCTACACCTATCCGGCCGAGCTCGGCTGGGGGAACATCAATCTCTTCATCAGCGCCGGCGCGGTGCTCTTCTTCCTGAGCTTCGTGCTGTTTGCGTTCAACCTCGTTCATGGCGCATTGCGCGGAACGCCCGCGGGCGACAATCCCTGGGATGCCGGCACGCTTGAATGGGCGACGTCCTCGCCACCGCCCAGCTATAATTTCGCCCGCATTCCGGTCGTGACCAATGTCGAGCCGCTCTGGGCCGAGCGCGGGGCGCTCCCTGTCGCCTCCGGGCTTCGCGTCGACGCGCGCGAACTCATCATCTCGACGGTGGCGGAAGCCCATCCCGACATTCGCGAAAAATCGGCGACGCCGTCGATCTGGCCGCTGCTGGCGGCGATCGCCGTCGGGGCCACCTTCCTCTACTCGATCTTCACGCCCTGGGCGATCGTCTGGGGCGCCGCGCCGATCGCCGTCACCTTGGTCGGCTGGTTCTGGCCGAAGGGCGATCCGGAGGACGAGGAATGAACCAGCGTCCCGCCCTCGATCTTTCCGGCCTCCCGACCTTTGGGCATGGCCCGCGCAGCCCGACCTGGTGGGGCACGCTTGGCTTCATGGCGCTGGAAGGCATGGGCTTCGCGCTGGCCGCCGGCGCCTACCTCTACCTCGTTACCTTATGGCCCAACTGGCGCCTGAGCGCTCCGCAGCCCAATCATTGGCCGGGAACGATCGTGACGCTACTTCTCATCGCCAGCCTGGTGCCCAACCACATCCTCAACACCTATGCCAAGCGATGCGCCATGCGGCCCGTGCGGATCGGAATGGTGGTGATGTCGCTGCTCGGCCTCGCGCCTCTTGTCGTGCGCTGGTTCGAGTTTCCGGCGCTGAACATCTACTGGGATACGAACGCCTACGGCTCGATGATCTGGGTGCTGCTTGGTCTCCACACCACGCATCTGATCACCGATGTCGGCGACACGATTGTCCTGACGGTGTTGATGTTCACCCACCATGGCTACAGCGGCCGTCGCTTCGGCGATGTCGGCGACAATGTCTTCTACTGGGATTTCGTGGTCCTCACCTGGATTCCGATCTACCTCCTCATCTACTGGCTACCGAGGTTAGGCTGAGATGCGCGCGCTGCGGCTGGGCACGTCCTGGGGAGGCTTGTTGTCGGGCCCTTTGGCCTGGGCAATCTCAACGCAGCTGAACTACGCCCTCGTGCATTGGCAGTGCAATCGCCAGGTGCAGGTGGTGCTCCCGGTGGCGCTTTTGCTCGCGGTGTTTTCCCTGCTCGGCGGCGCGCTGTCATGGCGGGCGAAGCGACAAGGCGGCGCGGCCTTCAAACCGGAGCGCAGGCGAGGCACCGAGCGTTTCGTCGCCGATCTCGGCATTCTCGCCGCGTTGCTGTTCGCACTTGTCATCATCATGCAGGGCAGCGCCGCGCTCATCCTCGACGAGTGCCTGCGATGAGCTTCGACGCCTTCTTCTCGACCTCGATCTGCTACGGCGCCGGTGCGCCGGAGGCCGGGTGGACGTTGGCGCTTCCCATCACCCTTCCCTTGCTGGCGATCGCTATGATCTATGGGATCGGCGCGGGCCGTCTATGGCGCCGCAGCGGCAGAGGCCGTCCCGAACGGCTGCGGCAAGCTCTGTTGTTCGCGGCCGGCTGGAGCGTGCTGGCCGTTGCGCTGGTCAGCCCGATCCATGCGCTCGGCGAGCGGGTGTTTTCTGCCCACATGATCGAGCATGAATTGCTGATGGCCGTGGCGGCGCCGCTTCTTGTCGTCGCCTGCCCCGGCGCTGCCTTGATGTGGGCATTGCCCGCCACACTGCGCCGAGGGACGGGAAAGCTCACCCATGGCAAGGTGCTGCAGGCGCTCTGGGTCTTCGCCGCTCGCCCGCTCAGCGCGACGATCCTTCATGGGATAGCGATCTGGATCTGGCATATTCCGGTGCTCTTCGAGGCAGCGCTGCAGCAGGGTGTGCTGCATTATGCGCAGCATGCGAGCTTCCTCGGCACCGCCCTGCTGTTCTGGTGGGTGCTTCTGCCGCGTTCCGGCCGACAGCGGACCTATGGCATTTCCGTCATGCATCTTTTCTTCACCTCGCTTCACACCGGCTTGCTTGGCGTCCTGCTGCTGGTCTCGCCAAGACTCTGGTATCCGGAGAATGCCTTCGGCGCCGCGCTCTGGCGCCTGAGCCCGCTCGAGGATCAGCAACTCGCCGGGCTTGTAATGTGGGTGCCAGCCGGGCTGATCTACGGCGGAGCCGCCCTGCTGCTCGCCGGCCTTTGGATAAGCAACAGCGGAACCAGGGAGGCGGCCCATGCGCTCCGACCTGGTTAGGCTGCTCGGGGGCGTCCTCGTCGCGATCGTGCTTCTGGTGGTCGTAATCGCGGCGACGACCTTGTGGCTCGACCGGCGCGAGCGCGTCCGACACGAGTCGGACGTGGCGACCGGCGGCGTGGGCGCGCGCGCCATTCCGATCATGACCGCGAATGGCTGCTCCGGCTGCCATACGATTCCCGGCGTGCCAGGGGCGCAAGGTCAGGTCGGGCCCCGGCTCGACGGCAGCCTCGCCGGGCGCGTCTATATCGGCGGTGTGCTGGCGAACAATCCGGAGAACCTGATCCGCTGGATCCGCTCGGCACGGGAAATCAATCCGCACACCGCCATGCCCTCGACAAGGATCACAGAGCAGCAGGCGCGCGACATCGCGGCCTATCTCTATGCCCTCAGATGATCAGCCTTCGCCGCCACGCCGGGACCACAGGCCGCGACCGGGATCATAGCCGGCCACCGCCGCCAGGAAGAATGCCACGAGACAGGCGACAACAACGAGCATGGAAACCATGTCGAAGCGCAGGTAGAGCGCGAAGCGGATCAACTCGACCGCCGAGCTGAATGGATTCCAGGCTGCGATCGTCGCCAGCAGCGGGCCGGCTTCAGCGAGGCGCCAGATCGGATAGAGGGCCGTCGAGGCGAAGAACATCGGGAAGATGACGAAATTCATCACGCCGGCGAAGTTTTCCATCTGAGTGGACATCGAGGAGACCAACAGACCGAACGCGCCGAGCATCAAGCCCGACAGCACGAGCGCCGGGAACACGGCGACATAGCCCAGGATCGGCGGCCGCACGTCCCAGAAGCGCGCCACGAAAAGAAACAGATAGACGAGCGGCAGGCCGACAATCACGCTGGCAAGCAGGCGCGCGGCAAGCAGGTACCAGCGCGGCAGCGGAGCCGTCAGCAACAGGCGCATGCTGCCCATCTCGCGGTCATAGACCATGGCCAACGAGCTCGCCATGGCATGAAACAGCAGCATCATGGCCGCCAGCCCAGGCACTACATAGACCTCGTAAAGAACATAGGTCTGGTAGGGCGGCGTGATCGACAGGCCGAGAACGGAGCGGAAGCCGGCCGCGAAAATCGCCAGCCAGACCAGCGGCCTCACCATTGCGGAGAAAAGGCGCGCGCGCTGCCGCAGCGAGCGCAGCATTTCCCGCCGCAAGATGCCGTCGAGTGCGCGTAATGCGTGATCGACTTTCATGGCGAACCCGTCAGCAAGGCGAATGCTTCAGCGACGCTTCCTACGCCGAGTTCGGGCGCGATGCGGTCCGCGGGGCCGGTCCAGCAAACCCTGCCCCGATCCAGCACCACGACGTCATCGTCGGCCGCCACTTCTTCGAGAAAATGCGTCGCCCATAGGACGGCGATGCCACGTTCCCGGCAAAGGTCCCTTACATGCTGCTCGAGCGCGCGCCGTCCCGGCACGTCAAGCCCGGTGGTCGGCTCGTCGAGCAACAGCAGGCGCGGGCCGTGCATCAGCGCCCGCGCAATCTCTACGCGCCGACGCTGGCCGCCGGATAGCGCGCGGGTCCGATCGTCGATCCTGTCCAGCACTTCGAGGCGGCTCAATTCCTCCCGTGAGCGCGCCTTGCTCAGGTCCGTCGGAAGTCCGTGCAGCGCGGCGTGGTAGCGCAGGTTCTCGCCCGCCGTCAGATCGAGATCGAGCGTCGGCAACTGGAAGACGACGCCCATTTGCGCAAGCGCGGCGGACGGGTTCGCCTGCATCGCCATATCGAACACACGCACCAGCCCGGTGCGCGCGTAGTAGAGACCGGTGATCAGCGAGAACAACGTTGTCTTGCCGGCGCCGTTACGGCCAAGCAGGATACACATTCTGCCTTCAGCCACAGTGAACGAGACATTCTGGAGAACCTGCCGGCTTCCGAAGCTGTGGCTAAGATTCTCGATCGCCAGGGCGTTCATGGGCCGATCACGACACCCCATGGACCGCGCCCCACCGGCAGCGACTTCACGACCTCCTGGTTCTCTAGGTCGATGAAGGAGATATCGCCGGAGTTGCCGTTGGCGCTGATCAGTTGCTTCTGGTCGTCAGAGAGCGCGACATGCCAAGGCCGCTGGCCGACGAGATAAAGGCGCCTGACCGTGAATGTCTTCGTGTCGACCTCGGCAATCCTGTTGGCCGGGCCGAGCGCGACATAGGCAGTCGCACCGTCGCGTGACATCTCGATGCCGACCGCCTGCACGCCCTCACGCCGAATGCCCGGCACCTCGAACTCGATCTTGCCCGTTTGAGCGCGTGTCGCAGTGTCGAAGACCGTGACGGTGCCTCGGATTTCGGACGACACCCATAATTGCTTGCCGTCCACCGAGAACGCAGCGGCGCGCGGCCTCGTGTCGACGAGCAGATTGTCGATGAGTTCGAGCGTAGTGGCGTCGATGAGATGGACCATGCTGGTCGTCTCCGACGTGCAGGCGACGGTTCGGCCATCGGCGCTCACCGCCATCCCCTCCGGCTCGACGCCGACATCGACTGTGCCGATGATCTTCGCGCCAGCTATATCCACCACCGAGACCAAGTTGTCGTTCTCATTGGCGACGAAGAGCCGCTTGCCGTCCGGATGCACGACAAAGAATTCCGGATCGGCGCCCGAAGGCAGCTGACCGACGACCTGCCGCTTCGCGAGATCGACCACGTCGATGCGGTTGTCGTCGCCTTCGGCAACGAACAGCGTCTTCTTGTCGACCGAAAGCGCCATGCCGCGCGGGCGCCAGCCGACCTCGATCGCCGCCTGCAGTGTCATGGTCGCCCCGTCGACGACCGCGACGGTGTTGTCCTGCTCGTTGGAGACGTAAATCGTCTCGGCCGCCGCGGGAGGGACAAGGACCAACACCAGCAGGAGCGTGATCAGAATTTGCATGCGCTCTCCTCCAGATCGATGCCCAGAGTGTCGAGCGGGGTGCGCTGATGCAGAAAACCCGGTTGTGGCGAACTGGAAACGAGCAGCCGAGGGCCTGCGATCAAAATGGGCTGGCGCATCTGCCCGTCCCACGGACGGAAACTCAGCCCTTGCCCCTTGAAGCCGGCGAGCAGGAAATCGTCGCTGCGCAGATACTTTGCGATCGCGGCCGGATCGAGGCTGTGGAGCCGCGTTGCCGCCTCGCCGATGCTTCTGACCGCCAGCCAGGCGGCGTAGTCGCTGGGCAGCATCCAGCGTCCGGACTGCTTGTGAAAGCGGTCCTGGAGCTGTGTGGCGCCCCATTCCTCGTCGACCGCGCTCCAGCCGGTGGCGATCAGCCCTTGTGTCCCGGCCACCGTCCGCGGCAAGGCGGTGCGCCCCTCGAGATAAGCGCCGAATTCGTCAGCTTCGTCGGCGACGACCAGAACATCATAGTCGCCGACCTGCGTTGCGGCAGGGATCTCTGTCTGGAGCGTGACATGTCCGGTGTCGGCGCGGCCGTTGGCGGGCCGGAACGTCCAAGGTCTGTCGATGGTGATCTGCGCCCCGAAACGCGTCGCTGCCCGCCGAAAGGCCGCCGCCATGGCCAGGTCGCCGGGATGCGGACCAGTCAGCAGGAACCAGTGCTGCCAGCCTTTCCAGACCAGGTATTGCGCCAGGGCGTCGGCCAGCATGGCGCGGCTCGGAATGGTGTGCAGAATGTTTCTTCGGCAGTCCTCCTGACGCAGGCTGTCATCAGGGTCGCGGCTGTTGAACAGCGTCATCCGCTGGGCACCAGGCGCTGCACTCGCCTGCAGCAACTGCGCGGCATCGAGATCGGCAACGACGAAGCTGATGCCGGCGGCCGCGAACGCGTTGACAGCTTCGGCAGGTGCTTCGCCCGGCTTGAGAACCCTTTCTTGCAGACGGAATTGCTGGCCGAGAAAGCGGCCGGTGCCGGCGTCGTCGGCAATGCCCAGCCTGGCGCCTTGCAGACCATCATCTGTGACGGCCTCGTCCAATGGCCCAAGAGGTAGAGGCAGTTTGCGCTGTTCGCCGAGATAGCCGATCACCATCGTCTGCGGCTCGGCAAGCGCGGGGACGGCGACGGCGAGCAGACCGACAAACGCCAGCGCGAGCCGCATCAGGCTCAGGTCGAGCAAGCCAAGTTGTATGTGCGAAATCGCCACGGGAACTCCAGGACCGCAGCGACCTAATGATTTTCGCCAAGGAATGTTCCTGGACGGCAAACCGAGTCGAGCCCGCCCTGCTGAAAGCAGGGCGGGCTTGGAGCCTAGACCGGTGGTGGGAGGACCGACCTGGGCTCCACTTTGTGGAACCTCCGATTGTTCCTGCTCCCGAAATCAGCGTTTCGCGCTGTCGCTGTCCATGTCTGCCCGCGCCAGGAATTGTTCTGTGACCTGCGGCAGGTTGCTCTTCAGCCATTCGGCCATCGCTTCCTCCTCACGCAGGTTCTGTTCGCACACGCGGGCGATCTCGGCCTCGCCCGCGGCATTCGCCGCGGCGATGAGAATCGTGTAGGAGGCGATTTCCATATGTTCGAAAGTGTAGCTCGCCAGCGAGCCCTTCATGACTTCGTCGCCGGCAAACACGCCGCTGATCGACTGCGCCGTGGCGGTCAGCTTGCCGCCTGCATCCTTCAGCATGGACGACCCTTCGTCGAGGCCGTCCAGGCAGCTCTTCAGCCGCCTCGCCTGCTCTTTCGTCTCTTGCAGATGAGCGCGAATTCGCTCGCTAAGCTCAGGGTAACTCTCGATCCGGTTCAATTGTCCCGACAGCATTGTCTCTGCCTGCTCCTCCATGGCGTGAGCGTCCCTCAACCATTGGACAAGCCATTCGCGCGATTCAGCCATTTTAGTGTCTCCATCGATCCTCCGCCGCCCGAACCGTCGGCGGCGTGCATTGTTCCTTGAATGTGAGTTCCGATTACGATTCCCGCGAGGAGAACGGATCGGAATCGGAGAGCTTCTCGCGCACCGACTCGTCGGCCTTGTCGGCAGTGGCCTTGACGACACCGCCGACCTTGTCGGCCAGCGTCCCCTCGTTTGACGCCAGCCGTCCGGCTTCGTCGCTCGCCGTCTGGTAGGCTTCGGCCGCAACTTGCTTTGCAGCGTCGAGGCCTTCTTTCAAAGTCTCTTCGGCAGTGTCCCGAAGCTTCTCGCGATAGCTGCCCAATTGCTCGTCCTCGAGTTCCGTGTGGGGCAGCATGGCGCCGATCGCAGCTCCGATGGCGAGGCCGACGGCGGCCGCAGCGAGAGGCTGGTCCTGAAGCAGATTGTGCGCGGACCGGCCGGCGCTCGTCGCCAAATCGGCTGTCGCTGCCGCCGAGCTCGCAAGCGTGTCCGCAGCGCTGCTCGCCATGCCCGACACTGTGCCGGCTGCTTCGCTTGCCATTCCAGAGACGGTTGCGGCCGCTCCACTGGCCGCTTCGCCAACCGAGTCGGCCGCATCCGAGACCCTGGAACCCATGCCCGCACTGAATGCTCCGTGATCGGGCCCGGAACCGCGCCGCGTCACGCGATCGGTGCCAGTCGACACGCTCGAAGCGCCACTGCCCAACATCAGCCAGGCCACACCCGCGCCGATCATGGTCAGGGGTAACGGATTGTCCCGAACCTGGACCTTCAGGTTGTGGAGCATGTCGGAGCCTGTGCCATTCCTGAAAAGCCCCGTGAACTCGTCGAAGAGCTGGCCGGGGGTCATCTTGTCGCGAATGGAGTCGGCGGTCGCCGCCACCCTTGCGCGCGTGGCTTCCGCCTCGCGTTCGAGCTCGGCTGCGGATTTCTCGTTCATCTCGCTTGTTCCTTGATCACGTTCACGTCACGCTTGAGCTGTTCTTGTGTACGGTCCGGCGCGAGCTCGGAGGGCGCCATGCTTGCCATGCCCGTTCGCAACAGGATCACGCCCAGAACGGCAACCACCACGCCGACGAGCAAGGCGGACCAACCAGCGCCCAGGCCAAGGCGAGCCAGGGCGATGACCAACGCCTGCAACAAGACCAAAAGCGCCGCGAGCAGGCATATCGCGCCGCCCAGCACCTCGACGGCGCCTGCGCCAGCCTTGGTCGCGTTCTCCGAGATTTCCGCCCTTAGGAGCCTGGCCTCCGTTTGCACGAGCCTGCTTACCTGTTGCGCCAGATCGGCGACCAATGTGCCGAGACTTGGATTATCCTGAGTGCTCATTTCTTCAGCTCCGCTGCCTTCCCCGGTATGCCGCCGTCAGAACCCCAGTTGACCGGAGATTTATCCCGGCCGGCGCTCGTTTCCGTGCCGGTTTGGCTGAGAGATCCAGGCGTGGCCGCGCCCTGCGTCGGGCGGCGGGTTCCGGGCGGTGAAGCCTTGATGAATCGGCCAAGCGCCAGTCCTGCCAGAACCGAACCGGCAAGGAGCGTTCCAGGATTTTGGCGGCCAAAAGACTGGACGTCTTCGAGCACCTGCCCGAACGGCTTTTCCTTCAACGAGGAGGACAGCCTTTCCAGCCCGCTCGCGGCCTCCTGCATGAATTGCGAGGCCGCGCTCTGGTCGCTATCGGCCAGATGATCGCTCGCGGCGCGCAGGGCGCCGCCAAAAGCGGACAGGCTCGACCCGATATCGCGCTGCGCCTGCTCGGCTTTTTCGGCGACGGCCTGCTGGGCTTCGCCCGCATATGCGCTGGCCCTGCGGGCGACCTCGTCGCGGGCATCGTGGAGCGCTTCGCCGGCGCTTTGCGTTTCTTGCTGGATCCTGTCGGAAACTTCGTCCTTTGCCCTAGCAAAGTCGGCCGGCTCGCGGCCCCGATCGTTCTCGCGCTGCATGGTGCCTCCTAGTGAAAACCGAGGAAGGAAAGCACCGCGAGCACGACGACGATCAGACCGATGAGATAGATGACACTGTTCATGGCGCAGCCTCCTCCATGCGAATCCAACTTCGCGCAGGCTGCTATGTTCCCCCGCGCGGACAGCTTTTTAGCGAATTGTCATTTACCCTCGGGCTGCGCCTTGAAAGCGGCAAGCTCCTCGTCGCGGCAGAGCAGCCTGGGGCGCGTCGGATCGGAAATATCGAGCTTGTTCCAGGGAATGCGGTAAAGGCCTTCACGGCGCCGCAACGCGAAGAAATCGAGCAACGCCGTGCCGATGGTCGAAGCGGACAAGCGCTCGAACGCGGCGAAGATCCCGACATGGAATTCGGTAACGACAAGGTCGCTGCCGTCCCGCTCGGCGATGATCTCCTCGATATAGCCGATGCTCCTGCCTTGCTCGGAGAACACGCGCCTGCCGGCAAGGTGATCGAGGTGTACAGACGCCATGCTCACGCTCCCGGGATTCGACCGACCACATGTTCGCGCAGCCAGTCCTGCCAGGCGAAGATCCTGGTCCGGCGCACGTCGATGTCGAACTCGATATCGACGCCGATATCGCGCACCTTGTTCCACGCGATCCGGTGCGGCCGTGCCTGCTGTTTGCCGCTCAGCCTTGCCGCGAGCTTCGCGGTCCATCCTGCGGGCGTCGAGCCAAGCCGTCGCGCCAGCGCAATCGAGCCGAGTTCAACGGCGCTTACCCTGGGCGGCTTGCCCGGCTTCAGCTCGGCGACAATGCTATCCACCTTGCCGATCTTGACCTGCTCCCGATCGACGACCTGCTTGTCCAGCATGTCGCGCAGCAACTGCATCACGTGCCTCCGAATATCTGCAGTGGAATGGACACCACCGCCAGCACGAAGCCGAGCGCGATGACGAAGATCACGGCCGCGTTCGAAACGACGCCATTGCGGTGCTCGCCGACATAGCGGTCGTCATTCAACAGGAAAAGGAAGGGCACGACCGTCAGCGGCAGGCTCGCCGCGGTAAGAGCCATTGAGAAGATGGTGAGCTTCAACGGGTCGAGACCGAGCGCTATCGGAACGGCGGCAAGGAAGAGCGTCAGCGTGTAGACGAGACTGAAGCCAGGGTCGTCGCGCGGCTTGAGATCCTCACCCCAGTTCCAGCCGAACCCTTGTGCGACGAGATAGGCCTGCTGCAAGGCCACTTCGAGCGCGGCACCGAAGCAGGCGATTGCCAGCGAAGCAACGAAAAGGACAAAGCCCCAGAAGCCGAATATCGGGATCAGCATCAATGGTAGCTGGTTATAGTCGTCCACTTCGGTAACGCCATGAGCGCCAAGCACGAGCGCGGCCACGATGAGAACGCCCACGGAAATCGTCCCGCCGAAACTCATACCGAGACCGGCAATCGCCCGATTGGTGCCGAGATAGCTCTTGTCCCACTGATCCTCGATCGCGCCCGAGGAATAGAACATGAAAAGGTAGGGCGAGATCGAGGCGCCGAGAATGCTGACGGCCATGAACCAGTATTTTGCCGTATCGTGGTGCGGCAGGCTGGGCGCGGCCCCGACAGCCACTTCTTTCCATTCAGGCCGCAGCATCACCGCCGCGACGACGAAGCACAGCGTGACGAGGCCAAGCATCGACACCCCTTTCTCGATGAGCCCGAACGTGCCTTTCCACAGCAGCAGCCACGCCAGGAAAGCGACCGGCAAGGCCCACCATTGGAAGCTGATCCCCGTGGCAAGCTCGGCGGCAATGGCAACACCGCCGATCTCCGCGGAAAGCACCAGGAAGTTGACCAGCAAGACTGCAAGCAGCGGCCAGATGAACGCATTGAAGCCGAACCGTTCGCGGATGCCGTCAGCAATGGTGTGATGACTGACCGCAGCGAAACGGCCCGCCATCTCGACCAGGAAGATGATGCAGATGGTGCCGAGCACGACCGCCCAGATGAGCTGGAAGCCGAACAGCGCGCCGGCCTGTGCCGCCGTCGCCATCGACCCGACCTCCAGGAAGCCGCCGACGCTGGTGACGACACCGAGCGAGATCTCCAGCAGCTTCTTCATCGGCCCGGCGAGAAATATTGTCGATAGGCGGCGGCGAGGTCGCCTTGCGCGGCGCGAAGTTCCTGCTGCGCCTGGCTGGCCCCGGCGTGCTGTCCGGCCTCGACCGCGTCCTTGGCCCGCTTTGCCGCGTTCGACAATCGGCTGACAGCCGCTGCCAGCGTATCTCGCTTTGTGGGTTCCCCCGTAGCTGCGGATCCAACTTGCCGGCTGGCGTCGGCGAGTGTCTCGGCAAAGGATTGCAGGGCAGAGGATGCATAGCGGGACGGCGCGGCGCCGGAGAGCCAGGCATCGCTCACCAGAACCGCCGCCTGGGCCGTCGAGGCTGCAAGCTTCGATTGCTGGTCGACGGTTTCAGACGAGGAACAGGAGGCAACCGCCAGCGCCAGCAGAGGCAGGAAGGCCCGGCATGGCCGGGCAACAGTGCGCAACATCTTCCACTCGTTGCAATCGCTTGAAATCACGAGGATAAAGCCGTACCCACGGGAAAGTTCCTCCGTGTTCGGGATTTGCGCCACCGATTGCCTGCTGCAGCGCGCGCGAAGACAGCTTTCGGCTTTTCCACCCTGGCCGCAATTTCTTGTCGGTAAAAACGCGGCTGGTTCTCCGTTGGAAGCCCGCCGAACCTCGGCCGTATTACTTTATTCCGCGGGCCGCGCACTTAAATCATGTCGGTTGCTTCGCCATGTCACCAATATTGGCAAGAGCCGCAACCTTGTCGATCATCGCTAGGATCGCCTTCGGATTGCTTTGATGCACCATATGTCCGGCACCCGGGACGATATCCAGAAGTGAATGGCTTATCTCGCCTTGCAGCCGCAGCGCCTCGGCCTTGGCATCGAACAGTTGGTCGCCCGCGCCGGCAATTATCCCGACAGGGACGGCGATGTCGGCATATCCGCGATTTGAGAAAAGTGCTGACGCCAGCATCAGGAAGGATTCAGCGGATATGGAGCGCAGCTGCGAAGGCCGGCTCGCCAATCCTCTTGTTATCGCCGCGAAAGACATCGCGACCGTCGCCGGATGAAAGATCTGCTTCATCGCCCAATGCCAGTTCAGCCTGACCAGCGAAGGCAGCACCGCGTGGCGCAGCACCGTCCCGATCAGCGGAACCGCCGGCAGCGCGGAGATGGCAAGGGCAAGCCTCGGCGACGGGTAATGATAGCCGGCGACGACAACGACGCCGGCAACCGAGCGGGGATGCCGGCGCGCCATCTCGAGCGCCACCGTTGCCCCCCAGGAATGGCCGACAATCATGTAGCGCTCGATGCCGAGTTTCGCGACCGCGGCATCGATGAGGTCGGCCTGGGCAGCTGCGGTCCAAGGCCTGCCGGCCGGGCGTGGGCTCATGCCGAAGCCGGGCCTGTCGAAGGCAAGTACGCGATATTTGGCGGCGGCCCTGCCGAAGATGCCGCTTGTCGTGAAGTCTTCGGCCGAGGCGCCATTGCCGTGCAACAGCAGAAGCGGTTGCCCGTGGCCCGCCTCCAGGAAATGCAGCTTCGTTCCCCGGAGATGGATGAAGCGCCCGAGCGGACGTGCGGCCAACGCCCGTCTCGCCAGGAGATTGTTATAGAGCGCCAGCCCGACCGTTGCGGCCGCAAGCAACAGAAGCAGGTTCTTCCTGGACTTTGCCGTCATGGTTGGAAATCAAGGCGGGGGCGGTAGGCTACTTTTACAGTGGTGCCCCGCTCGCTATCAGGCCGACCCTTTCTGAGGCAGATCGGTCTCTTCCTGGACTTGGTCGCGCAGGCTCTGCTCGGCCTCCTTCTTATCAGCCCCGGCCGGCGGCTTTTGCCGGGCGAGCTCGCGATCGACAACCTTGCGCGAGCCTTCAGCCGGATCTTCTTGCGGCGAGCCCCTGTCCGCTCCTGCTTGCCGGCCGGTCCTGCCACTGCTTGGAGGGGATCGCACAGGATCGTCGTTTTGGCGCGATTTCGTCATCGAGGACCTTCTCCGCTTGGTCGGACGTCTGCTGGCTTCCGGGCAGGTTGGAAGCAGGGCCAAACCTCTGTGGCCGCCCTTTGTTCCGTGCGCGGCGCGACCGGCCTCGCCACCGCTCCGCAACCGGGCAGAACCAACGGCTGCTTACTGCAACAAATGTGGTTGAGGCTGAACCGCTGCCCTTCTACGACTGCGGCAAGCGTCCGGTTGCCTCCTGCGTCCGCCTCGCGATGGAGGAACCATGACGCGCCACTCTCCACTCAGCCTTTTGGAATTCGAAGCGCTCACGCAAGCAGCTTCGAAACTGTCGAAGGATCACGGCGAAACGCTGGAAAGCGTGGTGACCTCGTTGTTCGAAGCGCTACGCGAAGGAGAGACCTGCCCAAAGACGGTCCTGGACGCGGTAATCGCGGCGCTTACCAAGGAGACCCGCTAGACGAGTCGGCCGGGCTGCCGGACCCCTCGGCGTCACCCTGTTCAGGCTCAACGGCTTCCAGGGCATCGATCACAGGCGCCAGCGAATTCTCTTCATCGGGACTGGATTCCGACCCTCTGTTTTCCTCGCCGGTTTTGTCCAGCGCGCGTTGGATGGCGTCTTCAATATTGCCGACCTCCTGCTCCCGCACCTCGCGACCATAGCCGGCGGCATCAGCATCCTGCTCGAATTGCTGCGCCAGCATCGGAACGCTGATCTCGGTGTCGGACGGCAAGTTGCCGACATTCTCCTCCAGCCAGCTGCGCAGGAATTCCTTCGTCGCGTTCATGGAGCACCTCCTCGACGCCAGATAACCGGACGACGGCACCGAGGTTCCCGTAAATCCGAAACCGCGAGGAACGAACGAACCAACGGGCGGTTGGGAGTCCGAAAATCCGGTGAGGCATTCCATGGCTTTCCACGACGACAGCGTTTCACACGGGCGCGACGGTTCCGCCCCAGGCGAGGACAAGCTCCTGTTCCAGCCCAACATCTCCATCAACGGCCTGATCGATGATGAGACGGTCAGCTTCTTCTTGGGTCGCCTGGAGACCGTGCGAAAAAACGGTCAGGACATGATCATGGAGTTGAACACGAGCGGCGGCGATGCGGACGCCGCGCGCCGCATGGCGCTGGAGGTCCGGCTCTTTCGCCGGCATTCCGGCAGGGATGCATTTTGCGTCGGAAAGACGAAGGTCTATTCGGCGGGAGTGACAATCTTCGCCGCCTTTCCGACGCAAGACCGCTTCCTCACCGAGGATGCCGTTCTTCTCGTGCATGAGCGGCGCATGGAAACAAGCATTGGGCTCAACGGCCCGATTCGATCCTGCATCCAGATCGTTCGCGAGCAGCTTGCGTTGCTGGAGACATCGCAACGTCTGGAGATGGAAGGCTTCAGGGAACTTGTCGAAGGCAGTTCGCTCAGCGCGGACGAGCTTTACCGGCGCGCGACGGAGAATTGCTACATCAACGCCGCCGAGGCGCTCAGTCTTGGAATGATAGGCGGGATCCTGCGTTAGAATGGCACACTCGTGGGTCGCACTTTCCTGTCGGACAACTTGCGGCCGGAGGATTAAGAGAGTCGCCAAAGTGGGGGTGGCGACATGCCGATCGCTACGCATAGCACCTCGCGCACCAGGCCGACCTTGTGGGAACCCGGGTTGCTCTGAGCCGTTCGCAGGCATGGCAACATTGCAGCTTCGAGAAGCGCTGACCAAGGTCGGCACACTGACGTCCCGGCCAGCGGCCTTTCTGATCTTGGGCGGTTACACTGTCTCCTGGTTTCTCTTCGAGCGGGAAACGCTTGACTGGCACGGCGCCGCGACGCTGATCACCTGGGCCATGACGCTGTTTATCCAAAGGGCTGAGCATCGCGACACCCAAGCCCTTCAGGCGAAACTTGATGAGCTGATCAAAGCGAACGACAAGGCTCGCAACGAGATCGCCGAGATGGACGACAAAGAGCCGGAGGAGATTGAGCGAATACGCGATGGCGGGCAAAGGAGGAGTTGACATCTCGCCTCGACCTCAACCGGACTCCGTTCGGAGCTAAGTCGTTGTGAGCACGGCGCCAGCGATGACCGGTATTCTTGGGACAAACGCCGGGGCAGTTTGCGGCGCCCACTCCGACCGCGCTGTTCCAACATGGCGATCTCCTCGGAACTTCAGGCCTCCCGGCGGATTAGGAAGAGTGCCGCAGGCACATCCCGACACCCAAGGAGGATCTAACATGCCGAAGAAAGCCTCGTCCGCGACCTCGAACGGCTTGGAAAGCCTGTTCCTGGACGGACTGAAAGACATCTACTACGCGGAAAAGAAGATCCTGAAGGCTTTGCCAAAGCTGGCAAAAGCAGCACAGTCCGAAAAGATAAGCGCCGCATTCGAAAAGCACCTCAAGGAAACTGAAGACCAGGTGGATCGCCTGGAGCAAGTCTTCGACATGCTCGGCAAGCCGGCCAGGGGCAAGACCTGCCCGGCCATTGACGGCATCATCGAGGAGGGCTCGGAAATTCTCGAGGAGTACAAGGACGAGCCGGCGCTCGACGCAGGACTGGTGGGTGCTGCCCAAGCGGTCGAGCACTATGAAATCGCGCGCTACGGTACGCTGATCGCATGGGCTGAACAGCTCGGTCTGAAGGACGCTCTTCCGTTGCTCCGACAAACGTTGAAGGAAGAATCGGCAACCGACGAGGCGCTCAACACTCTTGGTGAGCGCGACGCCAATCAACGTGCTTTGCAGGCGGCCTAGCAAGTGGACCACTTGGTCCTAACGGCAGCCGTCGACCTTATGGTTAAGGAGAACTCGATGAAGAAGACCTGGAAGAAACCAACCATGTGTCAGGTGGCGGCGGGCTTCGAAATTTCGCGATATCTGCCTGCTGAAATCCGGCGGAAAAAGTAGCCCGTGAATTGCATGCCCTGCTCAACGGGGCATGCAATTCCTTACGATATCAGAAGACGCGGACGCAAATCGACCGCAGCCGCAAAGTGGCGCCGGTCAGTTAGCCCGCTGGCAAGCATTGCCATGCGCGTGAAGATCATCGGATCGGCGGCGGGAGGCGGCTTTCCGCAATGGAACTGCAATTATCGCCTGAGCCGCGCGGCCCGCGCCGGGGTGCCCGGTCTGCGCTCCCGAACTCAATCGTCCGTCGCCGTATCGGCGGACGGGACAGGTTGGGTTCTCTTCAATGCATCGCCCGACATCCGTCAGCAGATTGCGCAAACGCCCGAGCTGCAGCCCGCGGCGGACGCACAGCTGCGCTCGACACCTATCCGAGCGGTGGTGCTGACCAATGCCGACGTGGACCATGTCGCCGGCTTGCTGAGCCTTCGTGAGCGACAGCCTTTCGCGATCTATGCGACCGCGCAGGTGCTGGCGACGCTGGAGTCCAATTCGATCTTCAATGTCCTCGATCCGGAGATCGTGCCGCGGCGTCTCTTGGCGCCGATGGAGGAGACGGCGATTTGCGGCGCGGACGGCCACCCGACCGGCGTGATCGTCGGCAGCTTCCCGGTGCCGGGCAAGGTCGCGCTCTATCTTGAGCAAGGAGGCGATCCCGGCGCCGATGTCAGCTCCGACACGGGCGACACGATCGGCGTCCGTATCGGCAGAGTCGATGGTCGCGGCGCGATTTTCTACGTTCCGGGCTGCGCGCGCATCGACGCCGAGCTGCGCGCGCAGCTGGCTGATGCCGCCTGCCTTCTGTTCGACGGCACCGTCTACACGGACGACGAGATGATCACGGCAGGGGTCGGCCCGAAAACCGGCGCACGCATGGGGCATGTCGCAATGTCGGGAGAAGCGGGTTCGATCGCCGGCCTGGCCGATGTGAAGATCGCTCGCCGGATCTTCATCCATATCAACAACACCAATCCTGTTCTGGACGAGAATTCCGCCGAGCACGCGGCGATCAAGGCGGCTGGCTGGGAAGTCGCCTTCGACGGCATGGAGATGGAATTTTGAGCGATTTCCACGATGCGGCCCGAGGCGGCCTGTCAAAGCGCGAGCTCGAAGCCGTGCTGCGGCGGGTCGGCGACGAGCGCTACCACAACCGCCATCCTTTCCATCACAGGATGACCGGCGGCGCCCTGTCGAAGGCCGAAATGCAGGCCTGGGCGCTGAACCGCTATTGCTACCAGGCCGTCATTCCGCGCAAGGATGCCATGATCCTGGCTCGCGCCGAGGATCCGGCGTTCCGCGCCGCCTGGCGCAAGCGCATCGAGGACCACGACGGCGAGGACGGCTGGAGCGGCGGCATCGCGCGCTGGCTGCATCTGGCGACCTCGCTCGGGCTCGATGCCGAAGCGGTCAAGAGCGAAAGGCTGGCGCTGCCAGCGACCCGCTTCGCCGTCGGCGCCTATCTCTCCTTCTGCACCAACCGGACGCTGCTTGAGGCGGTCGCGTCCTCGCTGACCGAGATGTTCTCGCCGGCCATCATCGGCGAGCGCATGGCAGCGATGCTGGCCAGATACGATTACATCACCGAGGACACGCTGGCCTATTTCACGCAGCGACCGGAGCAGGCGAAGCGCGACGCCGACTTCGCCCTCGCCTATGTGCTGGCCCACGCCGACACGCCCGAACGCCAGCAGCAGGCGATCGATGCGCTGGTGTTCAAATGCGACATACTCTGGGCCATGCTCGATGCGCTCCAGCATGCCTATGGCGCGCCGGGAAACGTACCGCCCGGCGCCTTCCGCCCGGAGACGGTTTCATGACGGCGCCGCGCGAAAGAGCCATCGTGTCGTTGCGCTCCGCGCCATCGCTGCCCAGGCATGTGCGCATCCAGTACGACCCCGTGCGACTGGCCTTCGCCGTGCTTGCGCCGGAGAAGGTGTTCTGGCCGAATGACATCAGTCTCGACATACTGCGCCGCTGCGACGGGCAATCAACCGTCGAGCGCATCATCGCCGATCTTGCGGCCGATTATGACGCGGATCCGCAGGACGTGGCGGACGATGTCATCGCTTTCCTGCAGGAATGGTCGGACAAGCTTTTGGTGAAGCTGTGAGCAAGGCGCTCCTGCCTCCGATCGGCATGCTGGCGGAACTCACGCATCGCTGCCCGCTTCAGTGCCCCTATTGCTCCAATCCGCTCGAATTGCTGAAGGCCAACCTCGAGCTCGACACGCGGACATGGCTCCATCTCTTCTCACAGGCTGCCGATCTCGGCGTCCTGCAGGTGCATCTTTCCGGCGGCGAGCCGACGCTGCGCCGCGACCTCGAGCAACTGATCGCCGGCCTTTCGGCGCGCGGCGTCTACACCAACCTCATCACCGCTGGCGTCGGCATTGCCGAAGGCCGCATCGAGGCCTTTGCCGAAGCAGGCCTCGACCACCTGCAACTGAGTTTCCAGGGCGCCCGCCCAGCGACCACCGATCGTATCGGCAACCACTGGGGCAGCCATGAGAAAAAGCTGGAGACGGCGCGCCGCGCCCGCGCGGCCGGGCTTTCGCTCACCATCAACGCGCCCGTCCATCGGCACAACATCGAGGAAGTGCCGGAATTCATCGACCTCGCCCTCTCCCTGGGTGCTGAGCGGCTCGAGATCGCCAACGTCCAATATGCCGGCTGGGCGCTCGCCAATCGCAGTTTGCTGATGCCCGATCGGGCCGCGGTCGACCGGCAGGCCGACATCGTCGCGGCTGCCCAGGAACAGCTCGCGGGCATCATGACCATCGATTTTGTCACGCCGGATTACTTCGCCATCTACCCCAAGCCATGCATGGGCGGCTGGGCACGCGACGCCTTCATGGTGGCTCCCGACGGCACCGTGTTGCCGTGCCATGCCGCGCAGACGATTCCCTCGCTGCGCTTCGAGCGCTTCGGAGACCGCAGCCTCGCCGAAATCTGGACCGACTCGCCGGCCTTCAACGCCTTCCGCGGCACCGAATGGATGCGGGAGCCGTGCCGAAGCTGCGAGCGTCGCGAGGTCGACTGGGGCGGCTGCCGGTGTCAGGCATTGGCGATTGTCGGCGATGCCGCTGCAACAGATCCAGCCTGCATCAAGTCGACAGCACACACCCGTATGGCCGCCTTGGTCGATGAAACCCGGCGCAGCAAAACCGCCGGAGACGATGCTTTCATCTATCGCCGGATAGGACGTGATTTTGACGGTAGCTACAATCCCCGCCGATAGGGCCCAGCTTCGGCTAGAAGCGAAGCTCCATCTCGGCCAATAATATACGCGTCGCTTGGAAGCACGCTGGCGGGCGCTTCCCTCAGCGCAAGAGCCCGTCCATATCGAACTCTTCCCAGCCTCTTAGGCGGGCCGCATCGTTCCGGCTCTCGTCGGTGTTACTTGCGGCTTCGCTGCTCTTCTTCTGCGCGCGCTTCAATGCCGCCTTTGCGGCAGCGCGTCGCCGGTTCTCGGCACGGGTAGCGGCGTCGTCCTCGCGCCAGAGGGTGACCAGGTCGCGGTCGAGCACATCTTCGATGTGGCGCGGATCGAACACGTGGAACGTGATCTTCCTGGCGCGGCCGCGAAGCTTGACCGTTCTCGTTCCGGCGCTCTGCAGCCGGCCGTCCTTCAGCCAGCGGTGCCGCTCGCCGGACGAGATCGTCAGGACATCCTCGACCTCGCGGGGGATGACCGGAAGGTCTTCGATGTCGCGCATCGCTTTGGACACGATCGCCCTTGCCGCCTCAGGGTCGGCATCCGAGCCCTCTGGAAGCCGCAAAGTAAGCACACGGGATTCGATGTGGAGCAGCTTTCTCAGCGGCGCGGGAAGGCGCGCGCGGATCTCGAGGAAAATGCCCCTCGCCCGCATGGACGATCCCAGCGTCGCCGCAGGCGAAAGCGGCCACTCAGCGATCAACTTGGCTGTCGGTTCGGTTTTTTGGCGCCCGGGCATATCGGATAAATAGGCCGGGCTGGGCCCAGCACAACGCCGGTTCGAGAGGCAATCCGCTGTGGCGCGGCGCCTGTGATCGCAGGCAAGAGCATTCTCGCCACATTCGGCCATCTGAGAAGGCTCCGTGGAGCGAATCGTCAATCGGCGAGTTAGGCTGGCTAGACCGAAGAGACTGGATTGGACGGATGGCCGCGTCGAAAAGGAACAGATATTTCACGCCAACGAAGCCGGCGCCAGAAGGCCTCGCCCCTGCCCTGGCGCGAAACATTGAGGCGCTGATCGAGAGGCGAAAACGCGAAGCCAAAGCTGCAACGCTGGAGGAGCGCGCAGCCGCAGCGATCAGCGGCTTCGCCGGAAGCATGGTCTTCGTCTACTTACACGTCGCCTTCTTCGGCGGTTGGATCGCCCTCAATGTGGGCATCCTGAGCTCCGTAAGACCTTGGGACCCGTCACTGGTCATCCTGGCCATGTTCGCCTCGGTCGAGGCCATCTTCCTCTCGACCTTCGTGCTCATCAATCAGAACCGAATGGCAGCGGAGGATAATTCCAGGGCAGACCTCGATCTGCAGGTCAGCCTGCTTAACGAGCACGAAACCACCAAGCTCATCAAGCTGGTGGAGGAGATTGCCAAGCGTCTCAACATAGATACCGACGCGGATCACGAGATCAAGGAACTCAAGCGCGATGTGGCGCCGGAGGCAGTCTTGGACAAGATCGAAGAGGTGTCCGACCGTCAGCCGCCCGAGTGACAGATCACCAAAGCTAAGCGTTACCGAGTTGGGCTAATCAGAGGATAGGCGCATGTTCGACCACATCGGCTTCAACGTCGGGAATTTAGAGAAATCGCTCGCCTTTTACAAAGCAGTGCTCGCACCTCTCGGTCTTGGCGTGCTGGAATCTGGCGAGGGCTGGGCCATGTTGGGCGGCTACTCCGGTCGTCTCTGGATCGGGGCATTCGGTCCTCCTCCTGGACCCATCCACATGGCGTTCCGCGCCGGCTCCCGGGCAATGGTACACGCGTTCTACGAGGCAGGCCTTGCCTCCGGAGGTCGCGATAACGGCGCGCCTGGCATTCGCACCCAATACGCGCCGGATTACTTTGCGACTTTCTTGCTCGACCCGGACGGGCACAATGTCGAGGCCGTAACCTTCGCCGCGGAAAATTGAGCTGCGCGTTCTGCGCCCGTGAGCGCAGGAGTCCGTCCGTACCGAAATCTTCCCAGCCCCTTAGGCGCGACGTAGATGCGAAGCTCAGCGGCTTAGCACCAAATCGAATTGGCGTTGGAACAAACGCTTCGCCCCTCTGTTTGCCTCCAAGCACAATTGCGTTAGAGGACATCATCTATGAGATTTCATTTGCTATCGGCCGCGCTGTGCACGGCCGCCGGGCTGAGTTTTGCTCATCCCGCTCTCAGTGCCGAAAAGGCGCAGGACTTCGTCAACAAGGCAGCCGAAGGCGGGATCTTCGAGGTCGAGTCCAGCAAGATCGTCCAGGGCAAGGCGAAAGACCAGGCCGTCAATGACTTTGCCCAGAAGATGATAACCGATCACGGCGCGGCCAACGACAAACTGCAGTCGATCGCCGGCGAGCAGAAGCTTCAGGTTCCCGCCGAAACTGATGCGAAGCACAAGAGCGACCTCGAGGCACTGAAATCGGCAAACGGTTCGGCCGACCAGTCCTACGTGAAGATGCAGCAGGACGCGCACGACGACGCGGTCAAGCTGTTCCAGGATTATGCGGCAGACGGCGACAACGCTGACCTAAAGGCATTTGCCCAGCAGACGCTGCCGACACTCAAGATGCACCAGGAGATGATCGAAAGGATCGCCTCAGGCAAGACCGATAATACCGCAACCACCAGCACCGCGCCCGCGGCGACAGACGCAGACCAGAATGCATCTGCCCCGGTGCCTGGAGCGAACAGCTTTACTGAAGCGCAGGCGAAGTCGCGGATCCAGGATGCCGGTTTCGCCAATGTCAGCGCTCTGACGAAGGACGACCAGGGCATCTGGCGCGGCACCGCCGAGAAGGACGGAAAGCCGGTAGCCGTCGCGCTCGATTTCAAAGGCAACGTGGTTGCCGACGCTCAATAACCATTCAGAAATGGAGTGAAACATGACGACTGTCACCGGACTTTTCGATGACTATCAGGACGCCGCCGACGCTGTAAGCGAACTGGAAGCGATCGGCGTGCCGCGAGACGACATCAGCATCGTGGCCAACAATTCCGACAATCGGTATCGGCAGGACGAGAGTTCAGACGCCGGTGAAGATGCCGCCGCCGGCGCCGGTCTTGGGGCGCTCGTCGGTGGCGCGGGCGGGCTCCTTACCGGACTCGGGATCATGGCCATCCCGGGGGTGGGACCCGTCGTGGCGGCAGGTTGGCTCGCTGCGACGGCTGTCGGCGCGGTCGGCGGCGCTGTGGTGGGCGGAGCCGCCGGCGGCATCGTCGGGGCGCTGACGGAGTCCGGTGTTTCCGAGCGCGATGCGCATGTCTATGCCGAGGGCGTGCGCCGGGGCGGCAGTCTCGTTACTGCCAGAGTGGATGATCGGCTTGCCGGCGAGGCTGAACGGATCCTGCGTGGAGAGCGTGCCGTCAATCTTGACGAGCGGCGTAGCGCTTACGAGGCCGGGGGATGGACAGGATTTGACGCTGCCGCGGAGCCCTATGATGACATTGAGGCTGAACGAGATCGTGTTCGGCGAACCACACCGCTCTAAGAAATGCGGCCCCGTCGAACTCTCGGCGGGGCCTTTTTTTGCCGGGCGAGCGAGGCGCCGGCAATTGGATTGCCCACGTCGGAGCTGAGGGGATGACCTGGATCGCGACCTTCAACGTCAATGGTGTGAACGGCCGACTCCCCGTGCTCCTGAAGTGGCTTCGCGAAACCGATTATGACGTTGTCTGCCTCCAGGAGCTGAAAACGTCCGACGAGAATTTTCCCATCGAGGCAATACGGGACGCCGGCTTCGGCGCGATCTGGCACGGCCAGAAATCCTACAACGGGGTGGCGGTATTGGTGCGCGGAAAGGATCCGGTCGAACGCCGCCGTGGCTTGCCTGGCGATCCCGATGACACGCACAGCCGCTATCTGGAGGCAGAGATCGACGGTCTCATCGTCGGCTGCATCTATCTGCCCAATGGCAATCCCGCGCCAGGCCCCAAATTCGATTACAAGCTTCGCTGGTTCGACCGTCTCGTCGACTACAGCCGATCGCTGTTGGCCGAGCGCACGGTGCTTTGTGGTGACTACAACGTCGTGCCCACTGAGATAGATGCTGCAGTACCCAGGCGTTGGCTGGGCGATGCTGTCTTCTTCCCCGAAAGCAGGAAAGCTTATGCGCACATGCTGAGCTTGGGCTGGGTGGATGCGATGCGCCGTATCCATCCGGACAAGGGCATATACACCTATTGGAACTTTTCCTATCGGGGCGGCTACGACCGAAGCTCAGGCCTGCGGATGGACCATCTGCTCGTAAGCCCGTCACTTGCGGAAAGCCTTCTGGCCGCCGGTGTCGATGTCGAGACTCGTGGATGGGAAAAGCCAAGCGATCACGCCCCAGCCTGGGTCGAGGTCGACTGAACCTTTTGCGCTGTCGCAGTTGCAGATAGCCTGCTTGGCAGCGGTCGCCCACGTTTCATGTCGAACCCTCAAGATGCCAAAGTTCGTTACAATCGAATATGGCGATCGGGCCGGATGTCGTCGTACGACCAACCGGTCAGAATGCCGCTCATGAACAGGGCGCGAAATTGCGATCCGAAGGCGCCCTGATAGTGCGGCGGGGACGGAGGCAAAGGTGCGCGATCCGGATGCATCGGAAGTGCAAACTCGCGATGCCTGCCCCCGGCAATGGCCCGATCCTCCTTGCCCGTCGATTTGGGCGACGCTGGACGGCGCCGCCCCTTTATCTGCCTACGGTTGTCCCTGACCTCCGCCCGACCCGTAGATGTTTCCGGTTGCGAAGCTTGCATCATCGGCGGCCAACTGCACGTAGATCGAGGCCAGCTCCACCGGCTGGCCCGGTCGTTCCAGCGCGGTGGTGCTGCCAAATTTCTTGTACTTCTCCTCGGACGCTCCGCCGCTGATCTGCAACGGCGTCCAGATCGGGCCAGGCGCCACACCGTTGACGCGGATGCCCTTGGAGCCGAGCTGCTTGGCCAGCGACTTGACGTAGTTCATTGTCGCGGCCTTGGTCTGGGCATAGTCGTAAAGCTCGGGGGAAGGATCGTAGGCCTGTTCCGACGTCGTGCCGATGATACATGACCCGGCCTTCAGATGCGGCAGCGCCGACTTGATGATCCAGAACGGCGCGTAGATGTTGGTCTTCATCGTGGCATCGAACTCCTCGCTTGTGATGTCGAGGATGGAAGGCTTCGCCTGCTGCCTGCCGGCATTGCAGACGACAATGTCGAGGCCACCGAGCTGCTGCACCGCGTCGGCCACAAGTTTCTGGCAAAACGCCTCCTCACGGAGATCGCCGGGTAGAGCAACGCCGGTTCGGCCGGCATCACGGATGAGCTGGATGACCTCGCTCGCATCCGGTTCTTCGGATGGATAGTAATTGATAGCGACATCCGCCCCCTCGCGGGCATAGGCGATCGCGGCAGCGCGGCCCATGCCGGAATCGCCGCCTGTGATCAGGGCCTTGCGCCCCGCGAGACGTCCTGAACCTTTGTAGCTCTCCTCCCCGTGGTCGGGCTTGGGTTTCATGTCGCGTGCCAGGCCGGGCCAAGGTTGGGTTTGTGCTTCGAAGGGTGGTTTCGGGTATTTGGAGCGGGGATCTTGCATGGCGGGTCCATTCTCTAGAGGCTTCGTGCTTGTCTGCTGAGCGTTGGCCGGGCTAGCAATCCCAGCCGCTATTCCGACCCCTGCTGCAGCCATGACTTCGCGCCGCGACAGTGTGTAGGGATGGTCTTTGGTCATTCGGCTTCTCCGAGTCGCGTGAAGCGCCCGAACAGAGCCCGGTCGGTTAAGTTCCTTGCTTTCGATCTCAAGGAGGAAAAAAAGACCGCGCCATGTCATCTTTTCTGCACGACTTGGGGTTGCGAACGCATAGGCGGACGGGAGGCATAGCGGTGATCCGCGGCTGTGTAACAGACTGGGAACAAGCGATAAGAAAATGCGGATAGATTCAATAAATTAATTGCTAATGCGAAAGACGCTCTCTCCGCATAAGCTTCCTAATAACAATGATCTCATACAGTCAGATCATTCATGAAGTGCTTCAAGATCGAAGCGACCTTAGTCTGCGTAACAAACTGCCAAGAAGCCGCTTAGTCCGCCATGGCATTGCTAACGTCGAGGTGGTCAGCGTCCTGTTTGGGGCCGAAGAACGAACCCGCTGCGCGGGAGGACGCGAGCGGTTGAGATAGAGATCAACAACCGGACAGAATCGAATCCCGGTTGACAAAGGTGATCGGTCTGTGAAACGGTGAGAACGTTCTCAGAGAACGTTCTCACCGCAGCTGCGACCTTACCTTGGGAGGAGGTATGAGCACCGACGAGACCCGGCTAGCCGTCCGCATCGCCAAGATTGCGAAGTCCTACGGGCCGACCGTGGCGCTCGATTCGGTTTCCATCGACCTGCGCCCGGGCGAAGTCCATGCGCTGCTGGGCGAGAACGGCGCCGGCAAGTCGACACTCGTAAAGATCCTCAGCGGCGTGGTGAAGCCGGACAGCGGATCGATGTCGATCTTAGGCTCGCCATATCGGCCCCACGGCATCGTGGACGCGCGCACGCAGGGCGTGGCAACGGCTTTCCAGGAACTAAGCCTGCTGCCCAATCTCAGCATCGCCGAGAATCTGATGCTGCCGAAAATGCCGAGGGGCATGCTCGGGCTCGCGTCGCATCGCACGGCCATGGCCTCCGCCGGCAGGATCCTCATGGATTATGGTCTCGCGCATTTCGATCCCGATACGCCGGTTGGCGTGCTCTCGCTATCGGACCGTCAGCGGCTCGAAATCGTCCGCGCTTTCACCCATGCCGCGAAACTGCTGATCCTCGACGAGCCGACGGCGGCGCTCGCCGACGTCGAATGGCTGTTCGAGCTCGTGCGCCGGCAGAAGTCCCTGCAGACCGCCATCCTCTACATTTCGCATCGCCTCGGCGAAGTGCGCACCTTGTGCTCGCGCGCCACCATTCTGCGCAACGGCCGCAGCATCGGCACCGTCGAGCTTTCCGGCGCTTCGGACGCGAACATCTTTGAGATGATGGTCGGCCGCAGCGCGCGTGAGATCATCAACACGCCGCCGTCGGCCGGCGGGGTCGCGCCCGTCGCCCTCGGCGTCAAAGGCCTCTCGGGCGGCATTCTGAACGACGTGTCGTTCAATGTCAGGCAAGGCGAGATCGTCGGCATCGCCGCGCTCGAAGGCCAAGGCCAGCGCGACCTGTTCAGGACGCTGATCGGGCTTACCAAGACCAACGGCGGAACCGTCGAGATCGACGGCGTGCGCGCCCAGATCGCCAGCCCGGGCGCCGCGCTCCGTTTCGGCAACGGGCTCGCCTACCTGCCGGAAGACCGCAAGTCGGAAGGCATCCTCGCCGGCCTCACCACCGCCAGCAACATGGTGCTGCCGATCATCTCCCGGGTTGCGCGCGGCGGCATCGTCTGGCCGGCAGGCGAGCGTCGCGCCGCGCACGAAACAGCCGCCGTGGTCGACCTGCAGCAACGCTATCTGCATTTCAAGATCGACGAATTGTCCGGCGGCAACCAGCAGAAGGCGCTGCTGGCGCGGGTCATCATGACCGGCGCACGCACGCTGCTGCTCTTCGATCCGACGCGCGGCGTCGATGTCGGAACCAAGCAGTCGATCTACGAGGCGATCCGCAAATTCGCCGCCGATGGCGGCTCCGTGCTCTTCTATTCGTCCGAGTTGCCGGAACTCGTTCATCTCGCGCATCGCTGCATCGTGCTCTATGGCGGCCGTATCTTCGCCGAGTACCAGGGCGACGCCATCGACGAGCAGACGATCGTGGGCGCGCTGATCGGCCATGCCCGCGGCGCAAAGACGGAGGTGGCGGCATGAGCGCGGTCACGGCAAATCCGGCGCGCCGCCGCTCGCCCTTCTGGCGCGCCGTCATCAGCGACACCGGCATCGTAGCGCTGATCTATGTGCTGCTCTACGCGCTCTATGCGTTCTGGCAACCCGATGCGCTCTCGCTCTACACATTCACCGACCTCGTCAACAATTCGACGCCGCTGGCGCTCGCAGCGGCGGGCGAAACGCTGGTCGTCATCAGCCGCGGCTTCGACCTGTCCGTCGCCGGCGTCGTGTCGCTGACCAACGTGCTGATGGCCGTCTATCCGCTCGACGGCCCTGGCGGTGCGCTGGCCAGCCTCTTGATGTGCTGCGCCATCGGCGCCTTCGTTGGCATGATCAACGGCATTCTGGTCGCGAGACTTGGCCTTCAGACCATCGCCGCGACGCTGGGCACCATGATCATCTGCCAGGGACTGGCGCTGGTCATTCTCGACGCGCCCGGCGGCATGGTCGCCGACTTCGTCACGTACACGCTGACCGACACGCTGTTCGGCGTCGTGCCGATCGCCGGCCTGTTCCTGGTCGCCGCAGTCGTGCTGTGGCTGGCCTTCCGGCGGACCAATACCGGCATCGGACTCTATGCGATCGGCGCCGACGAGCAGTCGGCCCGTTTCTCCGGCGTGGCCGTCTCGGGCGTTCGCATCACCGCCTTCGTCGGCGCCGGCATCCTCTATGGCGTCGCCGGCTTCATGCTGAGCGCCCAGACCGCGACCGGCAACCCGACGGCGGGCACGCCGTTCCTGATGCTCACCTTCGCCGCGGTGGCGCTCGGCGGCACGCCCCTCGGCGGTGGCCGCGGCAGCCTCGTCGGCTCCATCCTCGGCGCCGGCACGCTCATGCTTTTGCAGAAGGTGCTGTTCTCGGGCGGCGTGTCGTCTTTCTACACCGGTATCTTCCAGGGCGTCGTGCTGGTGCTGGCGATCGTCTTCGGCAACACGGTGGCGCGCCTGCTCAAGAAGGACGAAGCCCGGTGAACGCGCATAAGGACATGGCGATGCCATTCGAGGCCTCCTCCGACCGGCGCGGCAGGCAGAAGCTCGACCGGGAAACGGTGAACACGCTTGTCGTGTTCGGCCTGAGCATCGTGCTCATTGTGTGTTCCCGCTTCATCAGCCCGGCGCTCGGCTCCTGGAGCCAGGTGCTGACGGTGCTGATCCTCGCTTCGTTCCTGATCATCCTGTCCTTCGGTCAGGGTCTCGTCATCCTGATCGGTGGACTGGATCTCTCCATCCCCGCCCTCATCACGCTTGGCGGCGTGCTGACCACGACCTGGATCGGCACCGGCGATGCCGGCGTCTGGTACATGCTGCCGGCCATCTTGGTTGTCTGCGCCATGGTCGGTGCGGTCAGCGGCATCGGCATCGTCTGGCTGAAGGTGCCGCCTTTCATCATGACGATGGCGACCTCGATCGTCGTCGCCTCGGTGGCGCTCGGCTATACCAGCGGCACGCCGCGCGGCGGTTCGCCATCGTCCCTCCTGTGGCTGATGAAGTCATGGTTCCTCGGCGTGCCGGTGGTCATCTACTTCACCCTCGCCTTCATCCTGTTCGGCTGGCTCCTGCAGAACTTCACCGCGCTCGGACGCCGGCTTCGCGCGCTAGGCACCAACAGGAACGCCGCGCTCATCGCCGGTGTCGGCGTCAACCGGCTCGAGCTCGTGCCCTACGCGATCAGCGCCGCCTGCGCCGGCTTCGTCGGCATGATGCTGGTCGGCTATTCGAATGGCGCGACACTGAGGATGGGCGACAGCTACATGCTGCCCTCGATCGCCGCCGTCGTGATCGGCGGCTCCTCGATCCTCGGCGGCAGCGGAACCTTCATCGGCACGGTCGGCGGCGCGATCCTTCTGACGACGCTGGGCACCGTGATCTCGGCCATCGGGCTGAGCGAAGGATGGCGCACCATCATCGAGGGCGCGATCATCGTCGGAGCGCTGCTGGTGCTGCGCGGCGAGTTCCTGACCCACGTCGGAAACCGCATGCTGACGCGAGGAAAATGACCATGCGCCTGCATGCCACAGCTTTTGTCCAATTGTGAGAACGTTCTCACAAGCTCTGGTCCGGCACCTGAAAGGGCCAAATTCCAAAGGGAGGTTGATTGAAATGAAGCTTTTGAAAAGACTGGGACTGGCCGCGTCGCTGACGCTTGCCACGACCGCGGGCGTCGCGACGGTCGTCGATCATGCCGAAGCGCAGGACAAAAAGCTCAAGGTCTATCTGTCGCTGAGCTACAGCGGCAACTCGTGGCAATCGGAAGCCGCGAACATCGTCAAGGCGCTGGCGCAGACGCCGCCCTACGACAAGACCGTGGAGCTGAAGGAGGTCATCTCCGGCACCGATCCGCAGGCGCAGATCTCCGCCTATGAAAGCATGATCCAGGACGGCGCCGACGGCATCATCAGCTTCCCGATCTCGTCGACGGCGCTGAACCGCACCATCCACCGCGGCTGTCAGAAGGGCGTGCTCTTCTTCATGTATGACGCGACGGTCACCGAGCCCTGCGCCTATAATGTCAGCTACATCACCGCCGGCTTCGGCGAGAACACCGCCCAGGCGCTGGTCAACATCCTTGGCGGCAAGGGCAACATCTTCCTCAGCCGGGGCGTTCCGGGCAACTCGGTGGACAAGCGCCACACCGACGGCGCCATGCACATCTTCAATCAGTATCCCGGCATCAAGGTGGTCGCCGAATACTATTCCTACTGGGATGACCGCACCACGCAGCAGGAGACGGCCAAGGCGCTCGCCGCGCATCCGGACGTCGACGGCATCTGGGCCCAGGCCGGCGAATATGGCGCCATCCAGGCGCAGCTGGACAAGGGCAACAAGCTGGTGCCGATGACCGGCGAGAACTCCGACGGCTTCCGCCTCGGTCTGGCCGATCCGAAGATGCAGGGCATGGGCCTCAAGGGCGTCTCGGCCGGCTCGCCGCCCGCCACCTCCGGCTACGCCTTCAAGCTGATGATGGAGATCCTGACCAAGAAGCGCGAGCTGAAGCCGATGAACATCGAGTACCCGCTGCCGTGGGTGCCGGCCGATCAGGTCAAGCCCTGCAAGGGCGACACCTTCGCCGATGGCTGCAACGTGTTCCCGACCGACAAGGTGCCGTCTTCCTTCGTCACCGAGGTGTTCAATCCCGAGCTTTTGCCGGAACTGTCGCTGCAGTCGGCGCTGGAAGGCAAGCCGACGCCCGGAGCGACGATCCAGCCGCTGCCGGCCGAAGTGAAGCAGGCGCCTGACGCGCCCGGCATCAACTGCTCGTCCTGCAAGGCCCCGGCCGACGAATACAAGCTCACCAAGATCGAGCCGACGGTTAAGCCCTGACGATCAGCAATGCGACCGATGGACGGCATCCTGCCGTCCATCCCACCCAAGACAAGGATGAGAAAATGCCGACCTTTCTGAAGCGGGGCAGGGATCCCGAAGCTGTCGCCCAGGGTGACGCGGTCGTCCGCACGACCGTCGAGACGATCCTCGCCGATATCGAGAAACGGGGCGACGCCGCGGTGCGGGAACTGTCGGAGCGTTTCGACAAGTGGTCGCCGCAGAACTTCCGGCTGAGCGACAGCGACATAGAACAGGCCATCGCCAAGGTCTCGGCGAGGGACTTGGAGGACATCCGCTTCGCCCAGGCGCAGGTCCGCAATTTCGCCGAGAAGCAGCGCGCCTGCCTGCAGGACCTTGAGGTGGAAACGCTGCCGGGAGTCGTGCTTGGCCACAAGAACATTCCCGTCGAGACGGTCGGCTGCTACGTGCCGGGCGGCAAATATCCGATGGTCGCCTCCGCGCATATGAGCGTGGTCACGGCAAGGGTCGCCGGCGTGAAGAAGATCATCGCCTGCGCGCCGCCTTTCCAGGGCGGGCCGCATCCGGCCATCGTCGCCGCCATGCATATGGGCGGCGCTGACGAAATCTACGTTCTGGGCGGCATCCAGGCCGTCGGCGCCATGGCGCTCGGAACCGAAACCATCGGCCGCGTCGACATGCTCGTCGGCCCCGGCAATGCCTTCGTCGCCGAGGCCAAGCGCCAGCTCTACGGCCGCATCGGCATCGACCTGTTCGCCGGCCCGACCGAGACGCTGGTGATCGCTGATGACAGCGTCGATGGCGAGATCTGCGCGACCGACCTGCTCGGGCAGGCCGAGCACGGCCCGACGAGCCCGGCGGTGCTTCTGACCAATTCGGAAAAGTTGGCCCGCGACACCATGACGGAGATCGAGCGCCAGCTGAAGGTGCTGCCGACGGCCGAGATCGCCGCCAAGGCCTGGGCCGACTACGGCGAGGTGATCGTGTGCGATTCCTATGAGGAGATGGTCGCGGAAGCCGACCGGATCGCCTCCGAGCACGTGCAGGTGATGACGCGCGATCCCGACTATTTCCTGAACAACATGCGCAACTACGGCGCGCTGTTCCTGGGGCCGCGCACCAATGTCGCCTTTGGCGACAAGGTCATCGGCACCAACCATACGCTGCCGACCAAGAAGGCGGCCCGCTACACCGGCGGTTTGTGGGTTGGCAAGTTCATCAAGACCTGCACCTATCAGCGCGTCTTGACCGACGAAGCGAGCGCCATGATCGGCGAATACTGTTCGCGCCTGTGTGTCCTCGAGGGGTTCTACGGGCATGCCGAGCAGGCCAATATCCGGGTCCGCCGCTACGGAGGTCGCAACGAGGCCTAAGGCAGCGCGCCAACGGAGTTTTCATGTCGATCGTCACCCGCAACAAGAACAGCAAGCCCCGCGTGACCGTGAAGGATCTGGCGCGCGACCTGGGCATGTCTGTTTCGACCGTATCCAGGGCTTTTCACGCCGATGCCGTGATCGCCAAGGGGACGCGGGACGTGGTGCTGAACCGCGCGCGGGAGATCGGCTATTCGCCGAACCCTTTCGCGCGCAGCCTCATCACCAAGAAGACGCGCATCGTCGGCGTGGTCGTCGCCGACATCACAAACCCGTTCTATCCGGAAGTGCTGACCCGGCTCACCACCGAGCTGCGCGCCATCGACATGAACGTGATGCTGGTCGCGGCGGACCAGTCGGGCGAGGTCGACCAGGCGCTGCGCCTCCTCCTCAACTACCAACCCGACCTCGCCATCATCCTCGCGGCGACCTTGTCCTCCGAAGCCGCGCAGGAATGCCGCAAGGCCGGCACGCCGGTGATCTTCTTCAACCGGCTGTCGGCCGACGAACACGCGTTCGGCATCTCCTGCGACAACATCCTCGGCGGCCGCAGCATTGCCGACTACCTGGTCGACACCGGCCACCGGCGCCTGGCCTATATCGCCGCGCTGGCGGATGCCTCGACCAATGTCGCCCGTCACCGCGGCTTCAGCGAGCGCGCGGTCGAACGGGGCCTTGCCGCTCCTGTCGTCATCGAGGCGGGGCAATTCAGCTACCACGCCGGCTACGAGGCCGCGCGCAAGCTGCGCGATCTCAAGGACATGCCCGACGGCGTGTTCTGCGCCAACGACATTCTCGCCATCGGCTTCCTCGACGGTGTGCGGCGCGAGCTTGGCCTCGGCGTGCCGGACGACATCTCGATCGTCGGCTTCGACGACATCGAGATGGCGCATTGGCCTTCGCATGGGCTGACGACAGTCCAGCAGCCCATCGAAAAGATGCTGGAGGCGACGGTCTCGCTGGCCAAGGAGCTTGGCACGAATGCCGGGCGAGAGCCGGTCGTGCAGATGATCCCGCCGGGCGCCGTGATCGAGCGCGCGACGACGCGCCGGAGGCATCATGGCTGATATGTCCGCCAAGCGTTTCTTCGAGCGCGCCGTCACCATCCATCGCTACGACTGCGAGCTGATCGCGGTGCCGCCGCTATCGGATGCCGACGGCAGGGAAAGCAGGTCGGCCGTTGAGAACGATCCCGCGGCCGACGAGGCCGTCGTCCGCTACGTGATCGCCACCCGCCCCATCTATGACGGCCTGCGCCGGCTGATCGGCCAGATCGCCGGCCTGCTGGTCCTGGCCGAAGCCGGCGGCCGCCGCGACGTGCTCGACCTGCCGGATATCCCCGCGGCGCGCGAGCGCTGGGCGGAGGTCGAGCAGCGCCTGGGCGCCTTGCAGGCGCCGAGCGGCCTGGAGGGCCATCGCGCGCGCCTGGCGGCCGCGCACGCGACGCTCGGCGAAGTGCTCGACGATTTCGGTCTAACCCGGTTGCAACGCGACTGGCAGCAGCATCTCGACCGTGCGGGAGACAGGATCAAGCGCGCCTATGCCTGGCTGCAGGCGGCGTCGGAACCGCGCGCCGGCATGACGCCGGTCGATTTCAATCATGCCTGCTGCAGTTGTGCGCAGCGCTGGCGACATCAGGGAGGAAACGATGGGCCAATATTCGATCTGGGTGCTTGAATACAGCTACGTCACCAACTACCACAAGAGCGGCGTGCTCTACGGCGCCCACAACCAGGGCTACGTCAAGCTTCCCTATTGCTATGCGCTGATCAAGGGCAATGGCCATGTCGCCATGGTCGACGTCGGCTACAACAACAAGGATTACGGCAAGCATCTCGGCGACAAGTTCGGCGTCGAGAACTGGCATTCGCCCGAGGCCGTCCTCGGCGAGATCGGCCTGGCGCCGAAGGACGTCGACACGGTCTTCATCACCCACGCCCATTTCGACCATTTCGGCAATGTCGAGGACTTCCCCAAGGCGACCTTCTACATCCAGGAGAAGGAAATCGCGAAATGGGTCTGGGCGATGTCGCTGCCGGACCGCATGCGCTGGATGAACGTCGCCGTCGACCCGGGCGATATCGTGCGCGGCGTCGATCTCGCGCGCCAGAAGCGGCTGGTGACGATCGACGGCGCCAGGCCGGACGTGCTGCCGAATGTCGATCTCAATCCCGCCTTCGACAGCCACACCTATGGCTCGATGTGGGTCACTGTGCGCAACGGCAAGGAAGACAACTGGGTGCTGGCGGGCGACCTCGTCTATGTCTTTGACAACATCGAAGGCTCTGGAGCGGCCGTCGATATCGAGACGCTTTATGTTCCGGTGGGGCTTGCGGTCGGCAGCCAGACCAATCTCGTGCTGGCGACCGAGGAGATGATGAGGCAGGTGAATTACGAGGCGCGCCGCGTCATTCCAATCCACGAAGAACGGTTGAAGGATCGTTTTCCATCGCGCATCACCAAGGATGGGCTGCGCATTACCGAAATCTGCCTCGCGGACGGCGAGAAATCGCGGGTGCAGTAATGGAGGCAATCCGCAAGGTCGCGATCGTCGGGGCGGGGCTTGTCGGCCGCGGCTGGGCGATCGTGTTCGCCCGGGCCGGGCATGACGTGGTCATCTATGATGGCAGCGCCGAAATCCGCGCGGCGGTGATCGAGGGCATCCGCGCCAGTCTCGTCGACATGCAGGAAGCCGGGCTGGTCGACGCCATCGATCCCGTCCTGCGGCGGTTGCGCGTGGTCGACACGCTGGAGGCCGCGGTCGCCGACGCCGACTATATCCAGGAGTCGGTGCTCGAACGGCGCGACGTCAAGCAGGTCGTCTGCCTCGAAATCGACCAGACGATGCGGCCGGATGCCGTCGTCGGCAGCTCGAGCTCGGGCATTCCCGCCTCGGCTTTCACCGAGGAATGCCGCAACCGGGCCCGCTTCCTCGTCGCGCATCCCGTCAATCCTCCGCACTTGATCCCGCTGGTCGAACTGGTTCCGGCGCCTTGGACCGATGCCGAAATCGTGCCCTGGCTGCGAACGCAGATGGAACAGGTGGGCCAGGCGGCCATCGTGGTGCGCAAGGAGGTTGACGGTTTCGTCCTCAACCGGCTGCAGGGGGCTTTGCTCAACGAGGCCTGGGCCCTGTTGGCGGAGGGCGTCGCTAGCGCCGCCGACATCGACCTGACCGTGTCGCACGGGCTCGGCTACCGCTGGTCCTTCATGGGACCGTTCGAGACGATCGACCTCAACGCGCCGGGCGGCATCGCGGATTATGCCCGGCGCCTGGGGCCGCTCTATCATGCGATCGCTCTGGCTAGGCGCGACCCGGCGCCCTGGTCCGAAGCGCTCATCGACAAGGCCGAAGCCGAGCGCCGCGAAAAGCTTCCGGCATCCCAGCTTGGCGAGCGCAGCACCTGGCGCGACCGCAATCTCATGGCGCTGGTCGCGCACAAGCGACGCACCGGCGTCTGACACGGAGACGGGCCATGGCGGCAATGCTGCAGAACAAAGTCGCCCTGGTGACCGGAGGAACCGGCGGTATCGGGGCGCAGATCGTTGCCAGGCTGGCGCAGGAAGGGGTCTCGGTCGTCATCGGCTACAACAGCTCGCGCCAGGCGGCCGAAATGCTGGTCCCGACACTGGCGCCCGGCGATCACCTCGTCGCTGAGGCAGCCGTCACCGACAGCGGTTGCTTGGCGCGGCTCGCCGGCCAGATCGATGAGAGGTTCGGCCGGCTGGATATATTGGTCAATTGCGCCGGCATAACCCGCTTCGTGCCGCATCCGGACCTCGACAGCCTTGACGACGCGCTGATCGACCACATCCTCAGCGTTAACGTGCGCGGTGTCATCGCCGCAACGCGGGCGATGCGGCCGCTGCTCGACCGCACCGGCGACGGCGTCGTTGTCAATATCTCGTCGATCGCGGGCGTCACCGCCATGGGCAGCAACATCGCCTATTGCGCGTCCAAGGCCGCGGTCGACAATCTGACCAAGTCGCTGGCGCGCGCTCTGGCGCCGAAGATCAGGGTAGTCTCCGTTTCGCCCGGCGTCGTCGACACCGATTTCATCAAGGGCCGCGACGAATCCTGGCGCGATGAACAGGCGAGCCGGACGCCGCTCGGGCGATTGGGCACGCCCGACGATGTTGCCGAGGCGGTCCTGGCGGCTGCGGCACAGCTTCGCTTCGCGACAGGAATTATCATCCCGGTCGACGGCGGGCGACCTTTGGCGTGATTGTATCTCGGATGTTCGCATGGCCCTGGTGGAGAGCTGAATGACCGCAACAATTGCCATCACCGTCGGCGATCCGGCGGGCGTCGGACCGGAGATCGCGCTCAAGGCCGTCCAGCATTTCGCTCCGCAACTTGAGGCCGGCGACTTTCGGTTGCGCCTGATCGGATCGCTGGCAGCGCTGGACCGGACAGCCCGGTCCCTGGCCTTGCCGTTGCCCGCCGTCGCGACGGCGGATGAACAGCTCGGCATCTGGCCAATCGAGGGTTGCGCGGTCGGTATCGGCCAGGTGTCGGCGCAAGGCGGCAGTCAGGCCTATGAGGCCGTGGCCGAGGGTGTTCGGCGCACAATGGCGGGCGAGGCTTCGGCCATCGTCACTGCGCCGCTCAACAAGGAATCGCTGCATCTGGCGGGGCATCGATTCCCGGGCCACACCGAGCTGTTGGCGGCGCTGACCGGGGCGCGCGACAGCGCGATGATGCTCGCGCACGGGTCCTTCCGCGTCAGCCATGTCACGACGCATATTGCGCTGGAAGATGTGCCGAGGCGAGCGACGGAGCCCCGCATGCGCAGGGTTCTCGACCTGACGATCGAAGCCTTGAAGCATCTGGGGATCGCCGCCCCCCGCGTCGCGATCGCCGCGCTCAATCCGCATGCCGGTGAAGGCGGCATTTTCGGCACCCACGACATCCGCGTCACGGAGCCGATCGTCGCCGACTACCGGGCGCGCGGCCATGATGTCCATGGTCCCGTCCCGGGCGACACCGTCTTCGTGAAGATGCGCGGCGGCGCCTATGACGCGGTCGTGGCCATGTATCACGATCAGGGCCATATTCCGGTGAAGCTGCTCGGCTTCCAGATCGATCCACAGACGGGGAAATGGCTTGGCCTGAGCGGGGTCAACATCACGCTCGGCCTGCCGATCGTGCGCACCTCCGTCGATCACGGCACCGCATTCGACATCGCCGGCCGCGGCATCGCCCGCGAAAGCAGCCTCATCGAGGCGATCGACTACGCCTTGTCGCTGACGGCGGAGAAGGCTGCGTGAACAATGGCCCGACCCGGCGCTGTGCTGGCAAGGATGTCCTGATCGTCGCGGACGACATTACGGGCGCGCTCGACACGGCCGGCTATTTCGCCACGCCCGAAAACCCGATCCAAGTCTGGCTCGATCGGCCGCCCGTCATTTCCGGCGGCAATGCGATCGACCTCGACACGCGTGATCTCGATGAGGCAACGGCTTGCAGGCGTGTCGCCGATATCTTCGCCGGACGCGACTCGGGTGTGCTCTCGTTCAAGAAGATCGACAGCGTCATGCGTGGCCATCCGATTGCGGAGGCGGTCGCCGCGTTTCGCGCAGGGCGCTTCGAACGCGCCCTTTTTGCACCTGCGTTCCCTGCCGCGGATCGCGTTACGGTCAATGGACGGCAGTGGGCCGGCTCCGCTCAAGGCTTGATGCAGGTCGGCCCGGCGCTTGTCGACGCGCTGTTGAGCCACGGTGTTTCGGCGGCGATGACTGGCGATGCAGTCGTGCGAAGCGGATTCGTCGTGGCCGATGCGAGAACCGATGCCGAGCTTGCGGGGGCGATTGCCAATTTCGAGGGAGGCGGCAACGACATCTATGTCGGCACGGCGGGACTTGCTTCTGTGCTCGCCGGAGGAGCACCTTTCAAGTTGCCGCGGCCTGCGCTGGATTTTGCGATCTGCGGGACGAATCATCCGGTGACACAGCGCCAGATCGCCGCAATCCGCACATTACAGGCCGTGGTCATGGACGGCGGCAGCACAGAGCTGCCCGAGCCGCCGGCCTTGTTGGTCGCGCCCTCCAGCGTTGCCTCCGACGCGGAGGCCCGGTTCATGATCGAGCGTTACCTCGATCGGCTCGTGGCTACGATCCCACGACCTCAAGCCGTGCTGGTGACAGGCGGCTGGACGCTTCGATTGCTGGCCCGCATTTGCGGAGCCTCGCATCTGCGATGTGAGGGGCTTTATGAGCCTGGCGTAGCGATAAGCCGGATGGTCGCGGGCGCGTGGAATGAGACGATTATTGTCTCGAAATCCGGCGGCTTCGGGCGCGAAGACCTCCTGGTCCGGCTGCTTGCCCCATCGCAACGCTAACAGACCGGCAGGCACCAAGCGCCTCGCGCAGTAAGCGGCAAGCCTGCGGGATACGAATTCCGTGAAGAGCCGCACGCGCTTGGTCTTGCGTGCCTCCCCCTGGGTGAGAAGCCAGAGCGTTCCGTACATGTGCAGGTTGGTACCCGGCACCCTCGTCATCCCGAGCCCCTGCTGCCACGAACGCGTTTCAGTCCCCGAAGAGCTGGACGGTCTCCCGTCCTCCGCCTTCATCGCGAAAGCGTTCACCGGCGCCAAGCTCGTGAAAGGCTTCAATCACCTGGTTGCAGCGACCCTGGCTACCGATCCGGTCGTCGAGGGCGGCCACCGGGTCGTCTTTCTGTCGAGCGACGACGAGGACGCGACCGCTCACGTCGCGGCCTTGGCCAAGCAACTCGGGTTCGCACCCGTCAAGCTGGGAAAGCTCGACGAGGGTGGCGCGCTGCTGCACGCACGCGGCCGCAGTTGGGGCGCGCTGATCTTCCAGGACTTGTTCAAGAAGGAACCCTAACGGATTTACTGCCCACTGTCAGAGGCGCGGCTTGCGCGAGCCCCTCCATGAGTGATCCAACCGGGCTAAATCAAATCCGAGGTCCGGAGGCAAAGACGGCTTACTGGTTCGTGGCGTTGCGATAGATGTCGAGCACGCGTGTCACGCTGCCGATCAGAAGCCCATGTGCGGTCGGTCTGATGCGGCCCGCGCCGACCTCGATATCAAGCTGGCCAATATATTGGCTGATCAGCGGGCGGGGAATCTCCCTGTCGCCAAGCGCGGCCAGCACCGCTGCGGTTGCGCGCTGCGCTTCCGGCGTCAGCCAGTAGTAGCGGATGCGGTCGCTGAAGGAGAAATGCCGCTGCAGGCGTTGCTCGTCCGATGTGCCGGAATAGTAGTTTCGCCAGTTCTCGGGCGAGGCGAGCATCACCCGCTCCATCGCCGCCTGCAGGTTTTCCCGGGACGGGTCGGGAACCATCTGATCGGCGATCAGACTGAGGCCGTAGAGCGCCTCGCGCAGCGTGAAGGTCAGCCATGGGCCGACTTTGAGGATGGCGAAACCGTCACGCACCAGCATGCCCAGCGCTTCCGCCGGCTGGTAGTCGGTCGAGTGCGCTTCGAAGACGAATTGCGGCATGCGTTCCAGCACAGCGACCAGCTTGGTCGCCTTCTCCGTCGCATAGGCGACGATATCGGCATTGCCGAATTCGACGCCGGGCTGGACGACGACGCCGACGACCCGGTCAAAGGCGCCATCGAGGCCGAGGCGAGAGAAAGCCTTGCGATGGACCTCGACCGTGCGGAGCGCGTCGGCAGGCTCGGTGACATGCATGTGCTCGAGCGGTTCGAGCGCGCCGCCGGGCACCGGTACCTCGGTGCCGATGATGTAGACGGGTCTCTCACCGCCGGCGCGCGCGACCGCCGCCTCGGCGACCTTGGCAAGCTCGGCCGCGCGGGCGGCAATCGTCTCGTCGGGGAGCGGCACCGGATCGTCGGCGCAGGCCATGCTGGTGTCGAGATGCAGCTTGGTGAACCCGGCGGCCGCATAGGCGTCGATCATCGCGGCCGCTTTCCGCATCGCCTCGGCAGCGGAGTCGTGCTTCCAGGGATTGGGTCCAAGATGGTCGCCGCCGAGGATCAGACGATCGAGGGGAAGACCGGCCTTGCCGGCATACGTTTCGACGAGGCCGCGAAAGGCGGCCGGCGCCATGCCGGTGTAGCCG
>NZ_SUGA01000003.1:170513-368479 GCF_004963255.1 Mesorhizobium sp.
GAGGACATCCGCGCCATGCAGCGCGCCATGGCGAAGCGCTGCCTCGATCACCAGCGGATGCGCCGAGCAGATCGAGGTGATCCCTCCCTTGCCGCCCGCCGCCCGCCGCGCCCCGATGGCCGCGAATCTCTTGGTCGCGCAGCTCATGCGCGTGTACCGGCCCTGGCGATGAAAGCCTCGGCATCGGCGAGCCGATGAATGCCTTCCATGGGTCCCTTCCGTGTTACGGCCAGCGCGCCGCAGGCGTTGGCGATGCGCAGCGCCTCGGCAGGCACGGCGCCGCGCAGCCAGAAGGATACGAAGGCGGCTCCGAAGCAGTCGCCGGCGCCAGTCGGGTCCACTTCCTCGACGGCGAATCCGGGCATTGCGACCGAGCGCTGGCGATCGTGATAGACGGCGCCGTCAGCGCCTCTCTTCAGCACGATGCAGGCTATGCCCCGACCAAGCAGCTCAGCGATCGCGCCCTGCTCGTCGCCCGCTGAAGAGAACAGGAGCAACTCGTTGCCGCTTGGCAGAAAGACGTCGGTCAGCGCCAGCACCTTGTCCAGCGCGGGGCGCATGCCGGAAACCTGCAGGATCTCGCGGCGGACGTTGGGGTCGAAGGACACTGTGCCGCCCCTGGCCTTCACGGCCGCGGTCGCGGCGAGCACAACGTCGGTCGCCTTGTCCGAGAACAGCGACGAGCCCATGACATGAAAGTGGTCGGCGTCGGCAAGCAAGTGTCTTGCGGCATCATCGATGGCCAGCAGGCCCGCCGCGCTGTTGCGGATGTTGAAGACGAAATGCCTGGAGGCGTCGGCTCTATAGGTGACGAAAGCGGTGCCAGTGGCGTGGCCTCCATGGATTGCGATCGCCGAAACGTCCGCGCCGAGCCGGCGCAGTCGGTCTATGTTCAGTTCGCCGAAATCGTCTCTGCCGACGGCCCCGATGAGCCCCGCTGGCTGGCCAAGCGCTGCCGCTTGGCCGATGAAGATCGCGGGCGCGCCGGATGGGAACGGCCCCACCAGTGGCCCGGGTTCGAGAAAGCTCTGGCCGATCCGATCCGCCATGATCTCGACGAGGATCTCGCCGGCGGAAACCAGCTTCTTCATCACGTCCTCCCGGCAGTTGCCGCGTGTGGCGTAACCTTGAAGCGGAATAAGTCGCGTCATTCTTTACGTCAATCAATAAATTTACGCACGTAATTATTTTCGTCAGCGAATTGAAACTTGAAGCGCTTCCTGTAAAGTTTTTGAACTTGCAGTCCCGGGTCGGCGCACCGTATGGAAGGCGCCGGGACGGCGCATGGACCAGGCAGGAAATCCGTGGCGCGAGGGCTTTGAATGTCGATGACGCACAAGACTATGGAGGATTTCGCCCGCTCCTGCGGCGTCTCCAGACCGACACTGTCGAAATTCTTCGACGATCCGACCAGCGTCAAGCCGGCAACGCGTAAGCGTATCGAGGATGCGTTGCGCTCGTCCGACTACCAGCCGAACCTCTTCGCGCGCAATCTCAACCGCAAACGCACCCGCAGCATCGGCATTGTCGTGCCGACGGTGACCGACCCCTTCTATTCAGAGATGGTCAGCCGCATCGAGCTCAGGCTGCGCGACGAAGGCTACTGGCCGGTCGTCATTTCCTCGCATGGCTCGACCGAACTCGAGATCGAAGCCACCCGAACCATCTTGTCGCTGAAGGTGTCCGGAGCGCTGATCGCGCCGCTGGGCAAACGATCCGATCAGAGAACCCTGGAAAGGCTCACGCAGACCATCCCGATTGTTTATTTCGACACTTTCCTGGAAGGTGACACGCCCTTCGTGGGCAACAACAACGCAAAAAGCGTCGCGACGATCGTGGATTATCTTTGCCGTTCCGGCGATGCCCCGGTCTATTTCGATATCCCGCACGTCAATCACAATTCGGCGGAACGATTGAGCAGCTATGTCGCCTCGATGCAGCGACTGGGGTTCGAGCCGATCGTCTTCGGCGACACCGACGACTATACTTGGGACTTCGAGCGCATCGGCTACGAGCAGACGGAGAAGCTGCTCGGCAATGGCGGCCTGCCGGGCAAGACCATCCTGTGCGCCAACGACCGCCTGGCCTTCGGCGTGATGGCGGCGGCTTTCTCGAAAGGGCTGAAGGTGGGCCGTAAGCCGGGTTGCGACCTGCGCATCGCAGCCCATGATGATCATCCACTCAGCCGCTATACCTGCCCAGCGCTCACCACCATGGCGCAGGATTTCGCCGCCATGGCCGGCCGCAGTGTCGAGACGCTGCTTGCAATGCTCGACGAGGATGCGGCCGCCGTGACGCCGAAGGTCAGCCTCGATGCAACGCTTGTAATGCGCCAATCGGCCTAGACCCCTTCAAATGCCGGATCGAAATTGCGCCAGGCCGCAACAGCAGCCTCGACCGCCTGACGCGACGCCGGACCATGGCGGCCCATCGAGACGAAGCCGTGGATCTGGCCCGGCCAGCGTTTGATCACGATCGGGACGCCGTCCATTTCGAGCCGCCTTGCATAGGCCTCGCCCTCGTCGGCGAGAATGTCGCGGCCTGCGATGGCGACAAAGGCGGGAGCGGCCCCGGCAAGGCTCTTGACCTTGAGCGGCGAGACGCGCCAGTCATTGATGTCGGCGGCGTCACGGACATAGTGGTCGCGGAACCAGGCCATGGTCCTGGCCGTGAGGCCAAAACCTTCGCCGAAGCGGCGATAGCTGTCCGCCTTTTGGGCGGCATCGGTGTTGGGATAGAACAAGAGCTGCGCGGTCAAAGGGCATGTGTCATTGCGGGCAAGCAGCGCCAGCACCGCGGCGAGGTTGCCGCCGGCGCTGTCGCCGGCGACGGCGATGCGGCCGGCGTTGATGCCAAGCCCACCGGGCATATCCTGCATGAAGGAGAGAACGGCACTGCAATCCTTGACCGCAGCCGGAAACTTGTGCTCCGGCGCCAGCCGGTAGTCCGGCGAAACGACAACACAGGCGGCGATGTTGGCGTACCAGCGGCAGATCTCGTCATGCGAATCGAGATTGCCGATCACCCAGCCGCCACCGTGCAGATAGAGCAGCGCCGGCGCGTCGGCCGCCGCAGCGCCCTGCCCGCGATAAACGCGAAGGTTGAGAGGGCCACCGGGCCCGGCAATGGTTTGTTCGCTCACCGAAGCGACCGGCTCGCGCTCGCCTTGCAGGCTCGGAAAGCCTTCCTCGTAGGCGCGTCGCGCCTGCTCGGGTGTGCCGGTCTCGAAGGGCGGCTCATGCGCCTGTCGGCCAAGGTCGAGGACCTTCCGCGCCTGCGGGTCGAGCGATAGGGGCGACGTCGGCATGGGACCGCCTCAGGCCAGCAGGCTCGCAGCCTCGTCCTCGCCAAGCAGCGGCGGCTGGTCGACAGTGCCGGCGATGGTGACCGAGTTGCGGCTCTCGCCCGAGGCGAGGATGGCCTCCATGATCTCCAGCACATGCAGCGCCAGCTCGCCGGACGCGCGCGGCTTTCTCTTCTGCGACAACGAACGCGCCAGGTCGGCGACACCGAGCATGCGGTAATTGGCGCGATCCGGCGCCGCATAAGGCCAGTTGCGCGCGCCATAGAGCTCGGTTTCGCTGGCGAAATCCGTCCACTCGGCACCACGCGCGGAAAGCGAGACCGTGCCGCCGAAAGTGTCGGGGTCGGGCAGCCTGAGCGACCCTTCGGTGCCGTGCAGTTCGATGGGGTGGTTGGAGTGCTTGAAGACATCCCAGGAGGCACCGAAAGTGACGGTGGCGCCGGAGCGGAATTCGAGCAGTGACAGGATGTTGGTCGGCGTGCCGACCCTGAAGCTGGTATTCTTGTAAGGGCCGTCGGCGGTGATCAGCCGCTCCTCCTGCCCGCGCGTGGCCATCGCCATGACACGGGTCACTGGACCGAGCAGGTTGACGAGCATCGTCAGATAGTACGGCCCCATGTCGAAGACCGGGCCGCCGCCTGGCTGGTAGTAGAATTGCGGGTTGGGATGCCAGTGCTCCATGCCGCGCCCCATCATGAAGGCGGTGCCGGTGACGGCGCGGCCGATCGCGCCCTCATCCATCAACCGGCGCGCGCGGCGCCCGGCGGCGCCGAGGAAGGTGTCGGGAGCCGAGCCCAGCAGCAATCCCCGTTTCGCCGCCTCCGCCACCAGCTTGCGGCCGTCGCTGGCCGAGGTGGCGAGCGGCTTTTCGGTGAAGACATGCTTTCCCGCCGAGAGCGCCGAAAACGAGATGTCGAAATGCGCCGCGGGAATGGTGAGGTTGAGGACGAGATCGACCTCCGGGTCGGCGAGCAACGCGTCGACGCCGAGCGCGCGAATGCCATATTCCTTCCCGCGCAAGACAGCCATCTCGGCGGAGATATCGGCGCAAGCGCGCAGTTCCACGCCGGCAAAAAGCGCCGCGTTGCGCAGATAGGTCATCGAGATGTTACCGCATCCGATGACGCCGATACCGAGCTTCGCTCCTGAATTTGCTTGCATTTCCCTTTCGACCTCCCAATCGGCGACACCCGAGACAAGCCGTCGCGATGGCGACGGACAATTTTCGTGACTCGCTATAGCGCATTTTAAATCTTGACGCGCGTAAAATTTTTATAGAGCATGTGAAAACGATGGCCGCATCGCGGGCCGCCGACTTTGTAAATCAAGAGATTAGGGAATTATGAGCCTAGGGACCAAAGTGCGCCTCGCGCGCCTCTTTTCGCATCCATCGGGGAATCTCTTTGGCGGCGCCGTCGACCACTTCGTCGGCTATGGCGACGTGCGCAAAGGCGGCCTTGCCGATCTGCCCGGCGCGCTGGCCCGCGTCATGGCGGGCAAGCCCGATTACGTCAGCATCCAGCCCGGCGCCGCGCGCCATCTGTGGCCGCAATATGCGGGCAAGGCTGCCCTGGTGATCCAGGCCGGCTGCTTCACGCCGGACGACCGTATCAGCGAATTGATCGCAACGCCCGAGGACGCGGTGCGCGCTGGCGCCGATGCCTTGGCCGTAGCCATTCCGGTGCGCGGCGCGACCGAAGGCAAATACATTCGCTGGCTGACTGATTCGGTGAATGCGGCGGCCCGCTACGGCATGCCGGTTGTGGCGCATATCTATCCGCGCGATTTCACCGACGGCGCAAAGATCGTCTTCACCCCCGACGAGATCGCCTATGCGGCGCGCATCGGCTACGAGTCCGGCGTCGACGTCATCAAGATCGGCTACACGGGCGACTTCGAGTCCTTCCGGGAAACCGTGCGAACCTGCCCGGTGCCGGTCGTCATCGCGGGTGGCCCGAAGACCGATACGCTCCTCGGCGCGCTCCAGCAGACGGCGGACGCCATCCGCGCCGGCGCGCGCGGCGCCGTGGTGGGCCGCAATCTCTGGGGGCACGGCGATCCTCAGAAGGCAGCACTTGCCTTTCGGGGCGTCATCCATGACGGGCTTTCGGCGCAAGAAGCGCTTGCGAAGGCGGGCGCCTGAACGATGAGCGCCGTCCCCTCGATCCTCGGCTTCGGCGCCATTGCGATCGACGACATCGTCTATGTCGATCAGCCGTTGTCGGCGGGCAAGGGGAAGGTTCTGCAAAGCACGCGCGCTTTCGGCGGCAATGTCGCGACGGCTCTTGCCGCCGTCGCGAGGCTCGGCGGAAGCGCCGGCTTCATCGGGTGGCTGGGCAGCGCCGATGACGATGCCGCCTTGTGCGACCTCATCGCCAGCGGCGTCGAAACCGCGTTCGCGCCACGCCACCCCGACGCGCGCCCGGTGCGCTCGCGCATCACCGTCGGCTCGGACGGGGACCGGTTCATCGCCTATGACGACGACGCGATGCTGGGCACCGCGCCGGACTTTCCGGACGAGATCCTCAGCCGCGCGAGCGTCCTGATCGTCGACAGCTACGCCGTACGGTCGCTGAATGTCGTGGCACGGGCTCGCGATCTCGGCCTCGCGGTCCTCGGCGATATCGAATGGAGCGCCGGCCCAGCCACGGACAGGCTGATGGCGCTCTGCGACCACCTCATTCTCCCGCTCGGTTTTGCGCGGACCGCCACGGGTCGCCGAGCGCCCGCCGAGATGCTTGATGCCTTGTGGTCGCCGTCGCGCTTCGCCGTGGTTCTGACCGATGGCGGCCGGGGCGTCTATTATCGAGGGCGCGAGGAGACGGCGCTCTGGCACCTGCCTCCGCACCGGGTTGCGATCGTCGATTCGACCGGTGCCGGTGACTGCTTCCACGGCGCCTATGCCCTTGCGTTGACGCGCGGCGCCGACACTGCGGGCCGGGTGGCATTCGCTGCCGCGGCGGCGGCGCTTTCGATAACCGGGCGTGGCGGACGCGAGGCGCTTCCGACCGACAACCAAGTCAAGGAATTGCTGGCATCGGCGAGCGCGCCATCGGCGGTCGAACTGAAATATGCGCAGCTCGATACCGGAACATAGGCTGAAAACCACCCGAGGAAATTTTCACAAGCAAAAAAGCCAAGGCGAAAAAGCAAAAATCATCGGCTTTGACTTGTGGAGGGAGGAACATGGCGGAAGTCATTCTTGAGAATATCTGCAAAACCTACGGGAACAGTTTTCGTGCGATCGACCGATTGAACCTGTCGATCGAGGATGGCGAGTTCCTGATCCTGGTTGGGCCGTCCGGCTGCGGCAAATCCACCGCCTTGCGGATGATCGCGGGATTGGAGGACATCACCAGCGGCAGCCTTCGCATCGGCGGCGTCGACGTCGTCGACATGCCGCCCAAGGACCGCGACATCGCGATGGTCTTCCAGAGCTACGCGCTCTACCCGCATATGACGGTGTTCGAAAACATCGCCTTCTCGATGCGGCTGGCGGGCAAGCCGAAGGCCGAGCGCAAGAAGCGCGTGGACGAGATCGCCAAGACCCTTCAGCTGACGTCGCTGCTGGACAGCAAGCCCGCCAACCTTTCCGGCGGACAGCGTCAGCGGGTCGCCATGGGCCGCGCCATGGTGCGCGAGCCCGCTGCCTTTCTCATGGACGAGCCGCTCTCCAATCTGGACGCGAAACTGCGCGTGCAGATGCGCGCCGAGATCACCAGCCTGCAGAAGCAGCTCGGCGTGACGACCATTTACGTCACCCACGATCAGACCGAAGCGATGACCATGGGCGACAGGGTCGCGGTGCTGAAAGGCGGCGTGCTGCAGCAGGTCGACACACCGAAGCGGCTCTATGAATCGCCGGTGAACGCCTTCGTGGCCGGCTTTATCGGCTCGCCTTCGATGAACCTTTTCGAAGCGACACTGACGGGCGACGAACTGACGGCCGGCACCTTTGCCATCCGGCTGCAGGACGCAGCCTTCGCGCGAAGGCCGAGCTTGAAGTCGTATGCGGGGCGCAAGATCGTGTTCGGGATCCGGCCGGAGCATCTCTATGACAGCAGCCTCGATTCCGGCCGCAAGTACCAGACGCTGCCGGCAAAGGTGACCTCGATCGAAGAGCTCGGGTCCGAACACATCGTCCATCTCAACATCGACGCGGTCCGGGTGGACTCAGGCGACCCGGACGCGGTGAAGGATTTCGGCCTGGCGTCGAACGCGGTGGCGAAATTCGAGCCGGAAAGTGCGGTCCGCTCCGGCTCGGAAATCCGGTTGGCCCTGGATGATACCAAGCTCCATTTCTTCGATCCCGAGACGCATGTGGCGATCTGAAGATTTGCGGCAAGGCCAGCAGGCGGGAGCGAGGCGCCTGCGAATGACGACTGCTGAATGACCAGACGATCTTCCGCATTGTGCGGCCGATCTCAAAGAAGGAGGAGAAAATGACGTTTCGGATAAAGCCCATAATGCTGAAGGTGGCCGCGGCCGCATGGTTGCTTGGCGCAACCAGCGCCATGGCGGACACGACCCTGGAATTCACGCAATGGTGGGAGCCCGAGCTGCCCGCTGGTTCCTTGCGCAAGATCATGGATGATTTCGAAGCCGCGAATCCCGGCATCAAGGTGACGCTGGTCAGCGGCCCCTATGCCGCCACGCGGGATCAGATCTCGGTCGGCGCGGCGACCGGAACGCTGAGCGACGTCGTCGGCCTCGATGGCGCCTGGGTGAACAATCTGAATGCGCAGAACGCGCTCGCCGACATGAACCCGATGATGGACGCCAGCAAGTTCGACAAGGCGCAAGTCGCGGACATTATCAAGGTGGACGGCAAGGCCGTGATGTTCCCGGTCGCTTCCTTCGTCTATCCGGTCTTCGTCAATCTGGACCTTGCCGCCCAAGCGGGCGTGACCAAGCTGCCATCGACCCGCGCGGAGTTCCTCGAAGCCGCCAAGAAGATGACCCATGCCGACAAGAACCAGTATGGCTGGGTGCTGCCGCTGTCGCTGCAGTCGCCGTCCGGCGTGCAGAACGACATGATGTCGTGGGTCTGGGCATCGGGTCAGTCGATGATGGCTGACGGCAAGCCCGCCCTCGACGGCAAGCCGGTGGTGGACATGCTTACCTTCGTCAAGTCGCTCAACGACGCAGGCACCATCTCGCCCGGCATCGCCACCAAGACCGAGCAGGAAAAGGTCGAGGAATTCGTCAACGACCGGGTCGGGATGATGGTCGACTCGCTTGCGCATGTGAATCTCATCCGCAAACGCAATCCCAAACTGAACTTCGACATCATCCCGGTCCCGGTCGTGGAGGGCTATACGGGCAAGCGCGGCCTTCCCTATGCCTCCTGGGGCATCGGCATCTCCGCCGGTTCGAAGCATCAGGAGGAGGCCTGGAAGCTCGTCCAATATCTGATGAGCGAGAAGGTCAACGCCAAGCTTGTATCACTGGCCAACGCTTTCCCGGGCAACGTCAACGCCAAGCCTGATTTCGTGACCTCGGACAAGGCTTTCGGCAAGGCTTTCGAAATCTTCAAGACCGGTTACCTCGCCAACGAGTTCACGGGTCTGCCGGTGGCGGAAGACCTGATGACCCAGTTCGACGTCGAAGCCCAGAAGATGCTGGCCGGCGAGCAGTCTCCGGAACAAGCGGCGGCCAACGCTCAAAAAGGATGGACGGCGAAATTCTGATCGGCCTGTTTACGATCTTCGACCGGGAGGCCTGGCTTCGGGCGGGCCTCTCGGCAGCAACGCACCGGCAACGCGAGTGTTCGCGAAGCTCACCTTCTCTCGAAGGTGTATTCAAGGTTGGCATATGACCCGGCAGAAGCGCTCCCGTCACAGACTTAAACGAACGGTCGCACCGTACCTCTATTTGTCGCCCTCGCTGGTGATTATCGGCCTGCTGATGCTGCTGCCGATGGTGGCGGTGATTTCGTATTCGTTCCAGAACAGCGCGGTGCTGCGCCGCGACCCGTCTTTCGCCGGACTGAAACACTACCAGGCGATCTTTGCCGATCCGGTGTTCTGGGCCTCGCTATGGCACACGCTCTACTTCACCTGCATGAGCGTCATTTTCCACATGACCATCGGCATGATCTTCGCGCTCATGCTGAACAGCGATCGCATCAATCCGACGCTGCGCAATATCCTGCGCGTGCTCTACATTCTGCCCTGGCTCTTCACCGCGGTGATCATCGCTGTGATCTGGCGCCTGCTGCTCGAGCCCAACGGTGTCGTCAACAGCATTCTGATGCAGTTGGGCATCATCGGTTCCAAGATCGAGTGGTTTTCCTCGCCCGAGACCGCGCTGCATGCCGTCACCTTCGCCAATATCTGGGCGGGCTACCCGCTCTTCATGGTCAGCCTGCTCGCAGGCCTGCAGGGCATTCCCAAGGATTTCTACGAGGCCGCCGATATCGACGGAGCGAAGGCCTACCAGAAGCTGATCTTCATCACCATCCCGCAGCTGATGCCGATTATCATCAGCATCTCGCTGCTCGACTTCATCTGGACGATGCAGGTCTTCCCGTTGATCTGGATCACGACGGGCGGCGGTCCGATCTACTCGACCGAGGTGCTCAGCACCTACACCTACAAGCTGGCGTTCTCGAGCTACAACCTGTCCCAGGCGTCGGCGAGCGCCGTGGTCATCCTGCTGATCTCGCTTGGCCTGACGCTGTTCTACATCCGTTATCAGAAGGCCCGGTAATCACCATGAGGAAAAGGCACACGACGAAGGACAGGCTGATCACCGTCGCGCTGCATGTCGCGCTTGCAGCGGGGCTGTTTTTCGCGGCCTTCCCGATCTACTGGATGCTCACCAGCTCGTTCAAGTCGAACACCGAGATCTTCGCCCTGCCGCCGACCATCCTGCCGAAAGCCTTCACGCTGGAAGCCTATGCGGCGATCCTTGGCGACCCGGTCAAGCTGCGCTTCTTCTTCAACAGCTACTTCGTGGCCTTCGCGGTGACTGTGCTGACGGTGCTGATCGCCCTGCTGGCGGCCTATGGGTTCAGCCGCTTCAATTTCCGAGGCAAGGGCAGCCTGAACACCCTCATCATCAGCACGCAGACCATCCCGCCGATCACGCTTCTGATCCCCTTCTTCGGGCTCGTCGTCTCGTATCGCATCTTCGACACCTATACCGCGCTGATCCTCACCTATCTGGTCTTCACCCTGCCCTACGCGATCCTTTTGATGACGGGCTATCTGAACACCTTGCCCCGCGATCTCGACGAAGCTGTCGCCGTCGACGGCGGCACCAGTTGGACAGCGCTCTGGCGGGTGATCGTGCCGATCTCGCTGCCCGGCATCGTGGCGACGTCGGTCTACACCTTCCTTCTGTGCTGGAACGAATTCCTCTTCGCGCTGACGCTGACGAAGTCGACGTCCATGCGCACCGTCCCGATCGGCATTCAGCTTTTGATGGGGCAGCACGCTTTCGAATGGAACCAGATGATGGCGATGAGCGTGCTCGGCTCGCTGCCGCTCTTGCTGATCTACCTCATTGCCCAGAGGTTCTTCCTCGCTGGCATGACCGCGGGCTCGGTCAAATAGACACGTCCCGCGGAGAACCAAGGATTGAAAGGATGAACGTGAAAGACCTCAAAGTCGGCTGCCAGACCTTCACCTGGGAAATGCTGGGAGACCGGTTCACCGGCGGCCCCGACGATCTCATCAAGGCGATCGCCGATGGCGGCTATGCCGGCATCGAGATCACCGACACGATGATCGGCCGCTATGCCGGCAAGCCGGCCGAATTCGCCGCCGCGCTGAAGGCGTCCGGCCTGACGCTCGTGTCCTTCGCCTTTGGTTCGAACAGCGGCTTCACGCTCAAAGAGAAGATCGGCGAGGACCTCGACACAGCCCAGCGCTGGATCGACTTCGCCGCCGCCTTTCCGGGCGCGCTGGTGTCGATGGGCTCGGCGACCATCGTGTCGGATGGGCCGCGCAAGGACAAGTTCGCGATTGCCGCGGAAGTCTACAACCGTGCCGGCGAGCTCGGCCGCAAGGCCGGCGTCCAGGTCGCGGTGCATCCGAGCTCGCACCATAACACGCTGCTGTTCGACCGTACCGACTATGACAGCATCTTTGGGTTGATCGACGCTTCGCTGGTCGGCTGGGTGCCGGACACGGGGCACATCTTGCGCGGCCACAAGGACATGGCCGACACGCTCACGACCTATCGCGACCGCATCCGCTACATGCATCTGAAAGATGTCGATGCGAACGGCACTTGGGCGATGCTCGGCAAGGGCGTCTGCGACACGGCAAAGGTGATCGAGATCGCAAGTGCTGCCCCCAACTTCAACGGCTGGCTGGTGCTTGAGGAAGAATCCGAGACCGCCGCCGCCGATCCAGCCGGCGCGGTCAAGACCAACCGCCAGACCATGCGCGGCTACGGAGCCTGACGATGATCGTCAAGAAAGACCGTCGCCTTCGTGTCGGTGTGCTCGGCTGCGGGCCGATCGCGCAGTTCGCGCATCTGGAATCCTGCGTGAAGGCAAGCAACGCCGACCTCTACGCGATCTGCGATGCGGCGCCCGATCTGCTGGCGCGGATGGGCGCCACCTACGAGCCGCGCAAGATGTATGGCGACTATGATGAGATGCTCGCCGATCCGGAGCTCGAGGCGGTGATTGTCGCCACATCGGACGCCTATCACGTGCCGATGTCGATCAAGGCGCTGGAAGCGGGCAAGCATGTGCTGTGCGAAAAGCCGATCGGTGTCTCGGTCGAGGAAGGCGAGAAGCTTGCCGAAGCGGTCAAACGCTCGGGCAAGGTGCTGCAGGTCGGGCACATGAAGCGCTTCGACCCGGCGCTGGAAGCGGCGCGCGATTTCGTGCGCGACGAGATGGGCGAGATCCTGGCGCTCAAGGCTTGGTATTGCGATTCCACCCATCGCTACACCAACACCGACGCGGTGCAGCCGCTGCCCATCACAAGCAAGCTGGCGAAGAAGCCGGGCGGCAATCCAAAGGCGGACCTGCGGCAGTATTTCATGCTGGCGCATGGCTCGCATCTCGTCGACACGGCGCGCTTCCTGTGTGGCGAGATCACCGCCGTTCGTGCCCGCCTCAACGAGCGCTTCGGCGCCTATTGCTGGTTCGTCGAGACCGAATTCGCCAATGGCGCGCTCGGCCATCTCGACCTCACCGTCGCCGTGCGCATGGACTGGCACGAAGGCTTCCAGCTCTATGGCCAGAACGGCTCGGTGATCGCGAAGACTTTCAATCCCTGGTATTTCCGCGCCAGCGAGGTCGACATCTTCCACGAGAAGGACGCGACATCGCGAAAACCGCTCGGCGCCGACGGCCATTTCTTCCGTCGCCAGTTGGAAGGCCTGGCCGACACGGTGCTCAACGGCGCGCCGCAACGCGGCGCCACGGTTGACGACGGGCTCGCCTCGATCCGCGCCATGGTGGCGATCGCCCGCTCGGTCGAGAGCGGCGAGCGCGTCGCGCTCGCCAGCGTGACGGGAGCGGTCTGATGCAGGTCGGCGTGTTCGCCAAGACTTTCCCGGGCAGCGAGCCGACCGGCGTGCTTGCCGCTGTCCGTGATGCGGGCTTCGCGGCCGCCCAGTTCAACCTCGCCTGCGCCGGCCTGCCCTTGATGCCGGACGTGGTTCCGGACGCGGCGATCGACGCCATCGGTGCCGCTGCCAGGGCGACCGGGATCGGTCTTGTCGCTCTCTCCGGCACCTACAACATGGCGCACCCGGACATCCGGATGCGAGAGGATGGACTGCGACGGCTGGCGGTCGTCATCGAAACAGCAGCCAGACTCTCGATCCCACTTGTCACGCTCTGCACCGGGACGCGCAACGTCGAGGACCAGTGGGCGCATCATCCCGACAATGCCGATCCCTCGGCCTGGGCCGACATGGCGCGTGAGATGGAAAAGGCTTTGCTGATCGCCGACCGTCATGGCGTCGATCTCGGCATCGAGCCGGAGCAGGCCAACATCGTCACGTCCGCGGACGACGCGGTGCGGCTGATCGGCGAGATGGGCTCGCAGCGGCTGCGCATCGTGCTCGATCCAGCCAATCTGTTCGAGCGAGCGAATGCCGAACAGGCACGCTTAATCGTTGCCCAAGCGGTCGAGCGCGCGGCTGGCCATGTCTCTCTGGCGCACGCCAAGGACCGCTTCGCCGATGGTCGCTTCGCCACGGCCGGACAGGGCGTCGTCGACTTCGCCGAGTTCATCGCCCGGCTGAAAGCCACAGGCTTCGACGGGCCGCTGGTGACGCATGGGCTATCGGCCGGGGAGGCGCCGGGCGTCGCGCGTTTCCTCAAGGAGCTGGTGTGATGGCGGGCCAGATTGCGCTTCTTCGCGACGGCGCGACGCTGCTCGGCACCGACACGGGCGAAGGCCCGGCGGTGGTGTTCCAGCACGGGCTCGGCGGCGGTGAGGCGCAGGTCGCGCAGACTTTTCCCACCGGCTTCCGCCGCATCACGCTGGAATGCCGCGGCCATGGCGGCTCCGGCCTCGGTGAACGGCGGCCGTTCTCGTTCGAAATGTTCGCCGACGATGTGCTTGCCGCCGCCGACCGGGCCGGCCTCGACCGCTTCGTTGCCGGCGGCGTTTCGATGGGAGCGGGAATTGCGCTTCGTCTCGCCTGCCGTCATCCGGAGCGCGTCGCCGGCCTGATCCTGGTGCGGCCGGCATGGACATTTTCGCCAGCGCCGCAGAACATGCAGCCGATCGCCGAGGTCGCCGAGCTCATCCTCGAACATGGCGCCGACGAGGCAAGGACGATCTTCCTACGATCGGACACTGCTGCACGGCTCTATCGCGAGGCGCCCGACAATCTCTCTTCGCTGCTTGGCTATTTCGACCGGCCCGACGCCAAAGCCTTCGCGCAGGTGCTTGCCGACATCGCCGGCGATGGACCCGGCGTTTCGGAACGCGACGCTGCCGCGCTCGACATTCCGGCGCTGGTCATCGGCAACGAAATCGATGCCGTGCACCCATTGTCGACTGCCTATGCACTGGCTGCGGCAATACCCGGCGCGACCTTCACGAAAGTAACGCCCAAGGCGCGCGACAGCGCGAAGCATTTCGCCGAGCTGCACGAGCAGATCAGCTTCTTTCTTCACTCCCACTCGAAAGCCCGGAGCCTCATTCCGTCATGATCGCCAAACCTCTCTCCGGTCCCGCGGCCATAGCCGCATTGCCGCGCAACCGGCTCATCGGCGAATTCTCGCTGTGGTCGGCGGATCTCGCCAACATGGAGCGCGACCTGAAGCGGATCGAAGCCCATGCCGACCTGCACCACATCGATGTGGCGGACGCCCGCTTCACGCCCGGCTTCCTGTTCTTCCCGGATCTGGTGGCGCGCATCGCCAGGCTGACGGCCAAACCGATCCACGTGCACCTGATGGTCGAGGCGGAAATTGTCGAGGCGCAGACGCGCCAGTTCATCGAGGCCGGCGCCGACCTCGTCACCATCCACGCCGAAAACGGCGAGGCCGGGTTGCGCGCGGTCAAGCTGGCGCATGAGCTCGGCGCCGAGGCGGGCGTGGTGCTAAGGCTCGAAACACCGGTCGGCGCGATCGAGCCGTTCCTGCCTGACGTCGCCTTCGTGACGCTGCTCGGCACCTCGATCGGCGTCAAGGGACAAAGCCTGTCCGAAAAAGCCTGCCCGCGACTGATCGAGGCACGCGCGCTGATGCGACAGGCCGGCCGCGAGGCCGACATCATTTTGGCAGCCGATGGCGGCATTCGCCATGAGACGGTGCCGCTGCTGCGCGCCGCAGGCGCCGACACTGTGGTGCTCGGCTCGCTCGCCTTTGGCGATCCCGACCTCGCGCGGCGCATGGCCTGGCTGCACGGACTGAAGGCCGCCGCCTGATGAGCACGCTTGCGCTTGCCTTTGACCTCGGCGGCACGGAGCTGCGCGGCGCGCTGATCGGGCGCGGCGGCGAGGTTGTGGCGCGCGTTTCGGAACCGACGATGGCTGAAGCGGGATCGGAGACGGTCATCGGCCGGATCATCGCGCTCGCCAAAAAACTGCTGGACGACCACCCGCAGGCCAAAGTGATCGGCATCGGCGCCTGCGCGCCTGGTCCTCTCGACCCCAAGGCAGGCATCGTCATCGGACCGCCGACGCTCTCCGGCTGGCACAACGTGCCGATGATCGACATTTTGAGCCGGCAGTTCGGCCTGCCGGTGCGGCTGGAGAACGATGCCAACGCGGCAGCGCTCGGCGAATGGCGCTTCGGCGCCGGACGCGGCGCCGGCTCGCTGGTCTTCGTCACCGTGTCGACCGGCATCGGCGGCGGCGTGATCGCCGACGGCCACATCTACCACGGCAGGCGCGGCCTGGCGGCCGAAATCGGCCACATGACGATCACCGGAGAAAGCGATCGCTGCTTCTGCGGCAATATCGGCTGCTTCGAGGCCGTCGCTTCGGGCACCGCTCTCGGGCGCCGGGCGACGCGGCTCACCGCGCCTGGCGACGGATCGGTGCTGAGACGTCTTTCCAATGACCGCGATGTCTCGGCCCGGCATGTCATCGAAGCCGCGCGGACAGGGGACGCGGCAGCGCGCGATCTGGTCGAGGCCGAGGCGAAATGGCTCGGCATCGGCTTTACCAACCTTCTGCATCTCTATTCGCCCGAGGTGATCGTCATGGGCGGCGGACTCGCGAACGGCTTCGACCTGCTGGCGCCGGGGATCAGGGCAACGATCGAGGAGCGCGCCATGCAGGCCTATCGCGACGTACCGATCGTGCCGGCCGAGCTCGGCGACCGCGCCGGGCTGGTGGGTGCGGCAAGCCTGATCCTGTGGGAAGGTGAGCCGGGCACCGCGTTGGCCATGGTGCAGAACGACTAAACCGGGGCGCGCCGGAGAAGCCCGGCGCGCCCCGGGGGCGGTAAGTTCGGCCGAAGCTGGAGTTGCGCAGGGCGTGCAAATCTATCAATCGGCGAAGATCATCGAAGGGCGCCTTCCCCATATCTCAGGCCATAAAAATGCACGGCATTCCATTTTAATTCTTGACGTACGTAAAATTTTTTCCAAACATGCGATAACGCTGATGAGATATCGTCAGCGCTCTGGGAGGAGCAACGCCTGACATGAAAGAAACCCGATCCGGGCGCCTTGTGCGCGCACCAGCTTGTCTTTCCAACGCAAGCGCCGGGCTCGCGTGTGTTTCGTCAGCCATGCCGTTCGCAGAACAACGAGCCGACAATCAGAAATCCGGAGGAGGAAGATATATGCGCATGTTCAATTGCCTGGCGCTCGGCGCTGGGCTGCTTGCCACGCCGCTTGCCGTGCCCGCGCACGCCGAGGACGCCAAGGTCGCGGCGATCGTCAAAGGCCTCGACAATCCGTTCTTCCAGACCATGCAGAAGGGCATCGAGGAACAGGCCAAGGCCGACGGCGTTGGTGTCACCGTGCAGGCCGCCGCCAATATGGGCGATGCGACGGGGCAGGCCGACAAGCTGACAGCCATGGCCCTGCAGGATTACGATTGCTATCTGGTCAATCCGATCAGCGTCTCCAACCTAGTGCAGGCGCTTGTGCCGGTCGCCCAGAAGAAGAAGCCGATCGTCAACATCGACTCGACGATCGACGCCGATCAGGCCAAGGCCGCGGGCTTCGCCGTCTCGACTTATATCGGCACCGACAACGTCGCCGCCGGCGCGCTGGCTGGCGAGGAGATGCTGAAGCTGGTGCCGAAAGGGTCGAAGGTGGCGCTGATTGCCGGTATCGTCGGCGACGTCGGCTCGAACGCCCGCACCAAGGGCTTCAAGCAGGCGGTCGAGGGTAAGCTGGAAGTGGTGGTTATGGTGAGCGCCGATTGGGATCGCGAGAAGGCGCTGACTGCTGCCACCGATATCCTGGCCGCCCACCCTGACCTCGCCGGCTTCTTCGCCGCCAACGACATCATGGCGCTCGGCGTCGAGCGGGCCGTGCAGACGTCCGGCAAGGACGTCAAGGTGATCGGCCTCGACGGCATTGTCGACGCGCTGAAATCGGTCGCCGCCGGCGAACTCACGGCCACCGTCGCGCAATACCCCTATGTGGTTGGCGCGATGGGCGTCGAGGCGTGCAAGCTTGCCGCCATGGGAAAGGAACTTCCCGCCAACGTGCCTGCGCCGGTGCTCCTCATCAACAAGGACAATGCGGAAGCCTCGCTGAAGAACTTCCCGCGTCCAGGCGGCGACTATCCGGATCCCTTGCGTGAGATGCTGAAGTGAGCGTTCCAGCCGACAACGCGCCCGCCTCCCGACAGGCGGGCGTCCGCGAGGAGAGCCGCCCCTCCCTGGCGGCTCTCCTCATCGATCCTTCCTTCTGGGCCGACTGGGCATCCGTCGTCGGCCTGGTCGGTCTCGTCATCCTGTTTGGCGTCACCTCGCCAGTCTTCCTCAGCGTTGCCAACATGCAGGCGATGCTGCTTGCCGCCGCGATCCTGGTGGTGCTGTCGATCGGCCAGACCTTCGTTGTCGCCACGTCCGGCATTGACCTCTCGCTTGCAGCCTCCGTCATGCTCGGCGCGGTCATCCTCGGCTTGGTCCATGCGGCGGGCCTCGGCATCTTCGCCGCCTGCGCGCTCGCGGTGCTCGCCACCAGCGCCATAGGCTTCATGAACGGCGTGCTGATCACCGCCGGGCGGATTCCCGATTTCGTGGTGACGCTCGGCACGCTCTCCGGCATCACTGGTCTTGGCCTCATCCTGTCGGGCGGCGAGCCGACCATGGTGGGCTCGACGTTCCTGCTCAAGCTCGCGTCAGGCTATCTCGGGCCGTTCGGCTATCCGGTCTGGGTGGCGATCGCGGCAGTCCTTGTCGCGCATGTTGCGCTCTACCACACGCGGTTCGGCGTGCATCTGCTTGCCACCGGCGGCCAGGCCGAGAGCGCCAGCGCGCTCGGCATTCGCACGAACCGGGTCAAGATCGCCGCCTATACGATCTCCGGCTTCTGCGCCGGCATCGCGTCGATCCTTCTGGTGGCGCGCATCGGCTCGGCCGAGCCGCAGATCAACACGAGCCTGCTCCTGAACTCCGTGGCGGCCGTGGTGTTGGGTGGCGTCAGCCTGTTTGGCGGCCGCGCCAGCATTCTGGGACCGGCCATCGGCGCGCTGATGCTGACGGCCCTCGTCAACGGGCTGACGCTGCTCAGCGTCTCGGCCTTCTATCAACCACTTGCCGTGGGCGTGATCGTGGTCCTGGCGGCGCTGATCATGCGATATCAGAAATGAGCACCGTCAATCACATCGCGCCTTCCGAGGCGATCCTCGCCTGCCAGGGACTGAGCAAGCATTTCGGCGGCATCCGCGCCTTCACCGATGTCGGGTTTCAAGCCCGGCGAGGTGAGGTCACCGCGGTGATCGGCGACAACGGCGCCGGCAAGTCGACGCTCATCCGCTGTCTGGTCGGCGTGCATATCCCCGACGGCGGCACGATCTATTTCGACGGCCGCCAGCACCCGTTCTCCAATCCGGACGAGGCGCGCAAATCGGGCATCGAGACAGTGCACCAGAACCTGGCGCTGATCGACGAATTGACGGTGACGCAGAACCTTTTCCTCAACCGTGAGATCGTGCGCCGCATCGGCCCGTTCGCCCTGCTCGACCGCAAGGCGATGAAAGACCAGGCGCGCGCCATGCTGTCGCGGCTGTCGATCAACGTGCCGTCCGTGACCCAGCGCGTCCGGCGTCTCTCGGGCGGTCAGAGGCAGGCGATCTCGATCTGCCGCGCCGCGGGGTCCGGCGCCAAGCTGGTGGTTATGGACGAGCCGACGGCGGCGCTTGGCGTGCAGGAAACGGCAAATGTCGAGGCCCTTATCCGCAAGCTGCGCGAGCAGGGCGTAAGCGTCATCCTGATCAGCCACAATTTCGATCAGGTGCGACGGCTCTCCGACCAGATCTGGGTGATGCGCGCCGGCAAGATGGTGGCGACGGTGCGCTCGTCCGAAACCACCGGCAACGAGCTCGTGGCGCTGGTGACCGGCGCGGCGTGACGGCCGCGCCGCGCATGGAATTTGAAACAAACTAGCGAAGGAGTTTGCCGTGGCGCTGATCCGTGTCGGGCTCGTGGGTCTTGGAGAGGTCGCGCAATCGATCCATCTGCCGGTGCTGGTCGACCAGCGCGACCGCTGGGTCATCGCCGGCGCCCATGACGTATCACCGAGCCTGGTGAAACTCATCACCTCGCAATACCCAACCGCCAAGGCCTATGAAAGCGCCGAGGCGCTGATCAATTCGCCGGACATCGACACGGTCTTCGTGCTCTCATCGGACGACACGCACAGCCGCTTCGTCCGCGCCGCGATTGCAGCCAACAAGCATGTCCTGCTCGAAAAGCCCGCCTGTCTGACGGTGCGCGAGATCGACGAGCTGATGGCGCTGAGCAAGGACTACGAAAGGACGATCTTCGTCGGCTACATGCGCCGCTACGCGCCGGCCTATCTGGCGGCGCGAGACGAGTTGCCGACGCACGAAGACATCACCCATGTGCGCATTTTCGATCTGATCTCCGAGGGTCGGCATTTCCTGAAGAAGAGCCAGAATATCCTCTATCCGCGGGACATCGATCCGGCGATTCTTGAGCGCGGCGCAAAGGAACGGGACACGCTTATCCGCGAGGTGGTCGGAAAAGACGCCTCGGCCGAGCTCGTGCGCGCCTATCGCGGCCTGACCGCGCTCTCCTCGCACCACATTTCAGCCATGCGCGGCTTGATTGGCGAGCCGCGGCGCGTGGTGGCGGCGCACCGCACCAATGGCGGCGCCAACACCAGCGTCACCTTCGACTATGGCCACTTCGCCTGCCTCTATGACGCGGTGGTCGACGATCTCGGCCTGTTCGAAGCCATGATCGAAGTGCGCTCCAACACCAAACGGGTACGGATCATCTACGACACGCCCTATATCCGCAGCCTGCCGACGCGCCTGGAGGTGACGGAGGCCGGGCCGCTCGGCCCAGTGACGAAGGCCTTCGGACCGCTCTATGGCGATGCCTTCTCCAACGAGCTGGAGACATTCCACCGCCATATCATGGAGGGCACCAAGCCGGTCACCGATCTTGCGGACTCACGACGCGACCTTGCGCTGATGGCCGAGATCATCGCGCGGATGAGAGAGAGCGGCGGAAGATAAGGTCGCCGGCCGCGATATGTAGGGGGCAGACCCGCCCGGGGTCCGACCGGCAAGCCTGCGATTTGGCCTTTTTGAAGGACACGGAGGCGCAGGCCATGGTCAACGAATCCATCGTTCGTTCTTGTCAGTGCGACGGAGATGGCGGGGCACCATGTGGCTGCCCCCGCCAGAAAGATCAGCAATCGGCGCTTCAAGTCACCCTGCGTTCCTGAATTGGAAGCCGCTGAGCACTTGCTCGTTGGGATCGATCGGACCCAGATTCTTGACGATCCGGAATCGATTGTTCTGTGCCTGCGCGATGTACATGTTCATGCGAACATGGTGTTGTCCGGGAACCATCTCGGCCGGACCGCCTGGGCCTTCGGCGATCCGCACGTGATCGAGCGCCTGTATAACCGCATCTCGCTCGACACTGCCTGCTTCCTTCACCGCAGCTTCCCACATCTTGATTGCCCGGTAGTGGCCGGTGCACCCGCTGCCCGCGGTCAAGGTGGCGCCGCCTGGGAACCGCTCGCTATAGCGGCGCAAGAGCGCGCGGCCTAACGGTTCGTCGAGTTCCTGGTAGTAGTCGAGGCAGCTGTAGAGGCCCTCGATCTGCTCGGACGGCACCAGATTGAAGAAGTTCTCGTCGAAGTAAGTGCAGACGATTCTGCCGCCGCGTTTGCCGAAACCGGCCTTGTGCAGTTCTTCGAGGAATGGCGTCAGGCCCGGCGGGACAATGGTGTTGAAGACCACGTCGGTGCCGCTTGCCATGATCTGCTGCACCGTCCGCCGGAAATCGACGGTGTCGAGCGGGAAATACTCCTCACCGACGATCTCGCCGCCATTGGCGTGCACCGCCCGACTGGCGGCCTTATTGAGCAGATGCGGCCAGATGTAGTCAGCCGACGGCAGATAGAACCGCTTCGCCCCGGTGCTCTTCATCAGCCATGGGATCAGCGGGTCGACCTGCTGCGCGGGCACGGGGCCCGTGCAGAAGATCAGGGGATCATTTTCCTGTCCCTCATACTGCTCGGTATAGATGTAGAGCGTCCTGCCCCGCGTGACCGCCTCGCTTTTGATGGCCAGGCGGGTCGAACTGTAGATACCGCCGACGACCACATCGACCTTGTCGATGTCGACCAGTTTCGCGGCCTTTGCCTTGGCGACACTGTCGGTAGTCTCGCCATCCTCGATGACGAGTTCCACCGGCCGGCCGAGGAGGCCGCCTGTGGCATTGATATCGTCGACGAGCATCGTGGTGAGGTTGGCGTTTGCGATGCCCATGAAAGACAATGGGCCTGTCAGTTCGGCGATGAGGCCGACCTTGATGGGGTTCGGATCCATTTGAAATCTCCGATTACCGGTTTCGTGTTCTGGATTTTGCCGGACGCGCCGCCGCCGACGGCAGGCGACGCGCGGCGCGGACCTCAGGCCTCGTAGTGGCCGAGCAGCAGTGCCGCCTGCGGCTTGCCGACATGGCCGGCTTCCTGCAGGATCGCCGGCACCTCCGGATCCGACACGAAATTCTTCCAGCCCTCGGCGTCCCAATCGAAGATCGCCCAGACGCGGTCCGGTTCGCTCGGGTCGCGGAACACGGTTGCGCCGTTCGAGCCGTGCAGCCGGCGCTTGTCGGCGCCCTTGGTCGAAAAGATGCGGATGAAGTGGTCGACGTCCGCCACCTTGGTCGTTGCGAGAAGCATCGGATTACCCTCCTGTCGGTCGCGGCCACCATTGGTCCGTCGACAGGAGCACGATGCGCGCCTCGCAGCAGGCGCACATGGGGTGAATTCCCTATGCCGGCATTTCGCCCGGCCGTACAAGGCCATGCTCGACCGCGTAGAGCGCGGCCGCGCCACGCGTGCCCACGCCGATCTTGGCATAGAGTGCCTGGATGTGATGGTCCGCGGTCTTGGGCGAGATATCCAGCTTCCGAGCCACTTCCTTCGCCGTAAGCCCAGCGGCGATCAGGCGCAGCACCTCGATTTCGCGCGGCGTCATGCCGGCCAGCGCCTGCGGCAATGCCCGGCGCGACTGCTGCCCGGCGAATGACAACACGGCTTCGGCGGCGTCGGGGCAGATACAGCCGTCACGAACAGCCGCGCGCAGCTGTGCCGCCGCCGCCTCGCTGGACAGCGCCTTGCGGTGCGGACGCTCCTCGCGTGACGTTTGGAAGGCTTCGGCAGCGGCCAAGATCCTCGCCGCCGGAGAGAGGTCGGAGCCGCCGACCTTGCGGTGATATCCCGAACCATCCAAGCATTCGTGATGACGCGACACGAGCGCGCCCATCGCATCGCCGTCATGGCCGAAGGAAGCCAGCGCCCGCTCCCCGTAATAGGCATGCAGTCGCGCCGCGTCGCGCTCGCGCACCGACAGCGGGCCGTTGCGCATCCAGGTCGCCACAGGCACTACGAGCTCTCCGATGTCATGGATGCAGCCCGACCAGCGCAGCGCGCGGACATCGGCGGCGGGCAGACCGATCCTTGCTCCAGCGCCCGCGGCCAGCTCCGACACCATCCGCGAATGGCCCTGCGTGAATGGCATGCGCATGTCGATCATGTCGGCGATGGCGAGGAACGCCTCGTCGCAAGCCCCTTCGTCCAGCGTCACCGGCGGATCCGGCTCCAGCGCTAGAATCGTCTCGCGGTCGATCGTCGCGCCGATACCCCGCATCAGCGTCGCGGCGTTGGCCGAGACGAGCCGGGCCAGATCGGCTTCGTATGGGCCGTCGGCACGACTGGCGATGGTGTCGGCCATCCCGTCGATGCCGACGGCATCGCTGAGCGCGATCGCATCCTGCGCCAGTGTGATCAGGCGCACGGCGGGCAGGACCTCCTCGCCGCTCAGTCCACGCGGCAGGCCCTTGCCGTCCCAGCGCTCGTAGATCTGTCCGAGATTGCGCCGGATCTCGTCGGACAGGCCGAGCCGCTCGCCGATCCGCTGGGCAACCTCGCAATGCGCCGTCAGAACCGGGCGCGCCACGGCGAGCGCCTGCGACATCGCGGCCTCGAACGCCTTGGCCTGCGCGTCAGGTGCGAGATCATAATAGAACCGCTTGAAGGCCTGCACGAAGACCCTGCCCAGTTCCGCACGGTTACCCATGTCGAGACCGACAAGATCCTGGCGAAGCGCGATTTCGTCGCCGAAGAGACCCGAGAGAAGGTCGGTGTCCGCGTTGCAGCCGACATAACGCAGCATGGATTGGTGATAGGCATTGCGCCGAACCTGCTCCGAAACGCCAGCAAGCTCGGCGATCCGCATTGCCAGCACGCAGGATTTCAGCGCGAAGTCGCGGGAATGGCCTGTCGCGAGATCCGAGGCATAAGCGAGGACCATCATGAAGTCTGCTCGGCGTATCGAGACTTCTGTCATCGCACACCCTCAGCCAGGTTATGCCAACTCGGCGCACCAAAATGGTCAAACGTCGACAATGTCTCAGCTTGAAATTTCCGACGTGGACAAACCAGCCTTGACGAGACCTCTTATACCAGCAACTCCTAATGTAGGTAAGCGTTTGATTTCCTCGCGGATAACAGCCGCTTTCGGCTATTCGGCCGCGACCCGCTGACCGCCAGCGCGGCGCAACAGCGCATAACCCGCCTCTTCGACCGCCTGCGCGGCGCGTTTGCGGATCGCTTCGGACACGAGAACGCCATCGGCGAAATCCTTGTCCGTCGCATAAACCCCTGTCGGCAAGGCAAGAGCCTCGAAGAATCCGAACAGCGGCCGAAGCTGATGCTCGACGATCAGCGCGTGCCGTTCGCCGCCGCCGGTGGCGAGCAGCAGCACCGGCTTGCCCCTGAGCGCGGACGGATCGAGCAGGTCGAAGAAGTGCTTGAACAGGCCCGTATAGCTGCCCTTGTAGGTCGGTGATCCGACCACCAGCACATCGGCGTTGACGACCTTGTCGAGGACGTCGCGGCCCTGCTGATCGAGATCGCGCGCCCATTTGGCGCTGCCGAGCGAGGCGCCGACATCCTCGATGTCATAGGTGCTCGCCGACAGATTATTGCGAGCCGCGATATCCCTGACGACATGCTCGACGAAGCCGCGCGTCTTCGACGGCCGTGTGAAATTTCCGGAGAAACCGACAACGGTTGGATTGGGCATGCTGCGGCACTCTCTCGGTATGTCGACACCAAATGTCTAATATCTATAAATTTTATAGACTCCGACCCGCCTTTGAAGGAACCGTCGACCCTTGCAGGGCTTGGCCCCGAACAATTTTTCCATGGATCGAACAGATTATGGATACCGACGGCGAGACACGCATAGGCAGCTTGCCGATCAGCAGGGGAAAAGGACGCCAGGACTCGGGCGCCATCCTCTCTTCAGCCCTGCGGATGAACCTGCGGCAGGGCGGCGGCGAGCGATCGCTCGAACGCATCGACTACCGTGTCGATCTGGGTCTCGGTGATGATCAGCGGCGGACAGAAGGCGATCGCATCGCCCATGTTGCGCGAGATCACGCCATTCTGCTGCAGGAAGCCGTTGACCAGCGCGCCGAGCGCCGCCGGCTTGCCCCAGGGCGCCTTCGTCGCCTTGTCGGCGACGAGCTCGACGGCGGCGATGAGGCCGACGCCGCGCACCTCGCCCACCAGCGGATGCGAGGCAAGCTTGCGCAGCCTTGCCTGCAGATGCGCGCCGACCTTGCGCGCATTGCCGACGAGGTCGCGCTCCTCGATCAGCTTGATGTTCTCCAGCGCGACCGCCGCGGCGACCGGATGACCGCCGCCGGTGAAGCCGTGACCGAAAGTGCCGATGCGGTTGCTCTCGTCGGCGATCGGCTCGAACACATGATCGTTGATGAGCAGCGCCGAGATCGGCAGATAGGAGGAGGAAATCTGCTTCGACAGCACCATGATGTCTGGCCTGATGCCGAAGGTCTGCGAGCCGAACATTTCGCCGGTGCGGCCGAAACCGCAGATCACCTCGTCGGCCACCAGCAGGATGCCGTATTTCGACAGCACCGCCTGGATCTTCTCCCAATAGTCGGCGGGCGGGACGACGACGCCGCCGGCGCCCATGATCGGCTCGCCGATGAAGGCGGCGATCGTTTCAGGCCCCTCGGCAAGGATGAGCTTTTCCAGCTCGTCTGCGAGCCGGGCGGAAAGCTGTTCCTCGCTTTCGCCGGGCTCCGCGTCGCGCCAGTGATGCGGCGTCGACGTGTGCAGGATGTTGGCGATCGGCAGATCGAAGGAGAGATGGTTGTTGGGCAGACCGGTCAGGCTCGCCGAGGCGATGGTGACGCCATGATAGCCGCGCTTGCGGCTGATGATCTTCTTGCGCGCCGGCTGTCCGAGCGCATTCGAGCGATACCAGATCATCTTGATCGCGGTATCGTTGGCCTCGGAGCCGGAATTGGTGAAATAGGCTTTGCTCATCGGCACCGGCGCCATCTGCACCAGCTTCTCGGCCAGGTCGATCAGCGGCGCATGCGCCTTCGAGCCGAAGTCGTGATAAAAGGGCAGCTTCGACATCTGTCTTGTCGCGGCTTCGACCAGCCGCTTTTCCGAGAAACCGACGGCGACGCTCCACAAGCCCGCCATCGCCTCGATGTAGCGATTGCCGGCAATGTCCTCGACATAGACGCCATCGCCCTTTTCGATGACCAGCGGACCTGTTTCCTGGTGCTTGCGGGCGTTGGTGTAGCCATGCATGTGGTAGCGGATATCGCGGGCTTCGGGGGAATTCGGTCGGGGGTCCATCATGGTGGGTCCTGTCTGGGGGTCCAAAGCGGAAATAGAACGAGATTCCTCGTTGAGAAATCCGAAAGTTCCGCGTTGCATTGTCACGGCTGATGCGTCATCGCGAAGGCTGATCGCAAGAGCCGCGAAGCCGGTATCGATAGCGCCAACAAGCCGCGACCGTCGCGGAACTGATGGCGCAGCAGGGTTAGCACATGGAACAAGTCGACTGCATTATCGCCGGCGCAGGCGTGATTGGTCTGGCGGTCGCGCGCGCATTGGCCGCCAAAGGTCTCGACACGCTTGTCCTCGAAGCCGCGGATGCCATCGGCACCGAGACGAGCTCGCGCAATTCGGAAGTCATCCATGCCGGGATCTATTATCCGCAAGGGTCGCTGAAGGCCCGGCTCTGCGTCGCTGGCCGCGACATGCTCTATCGATACTGTGCGGAACGCGCGATCCCGAATCGCCGCGCAGGCAAGCTGATCGTCGCGACCGACGAGGCCCAGGACCCCGTGCTTGCCACGATCCAGGCTGGCGCCGCTGCCTGCGGCGTCGACGATTTACGCTTCGTCTCCGCCGCCGAAGCGCAAGCCCTGGAGCCGGCGCTTCACTGCACCATGGCGCTGCTTTCGCCGTCCACTGGCATCATCGACAGCCACGCGCTCATGCTCGGGCTGCTCGGCGACGCCGAGGACAGCGGCGCGACGCTGTCGCTCAACACCCGCATCGTCTCGGGCCGCGTCGAGCCGAGCAGGATCGTGGTGCGGACGATGGACGCGGCGAGCGGCGAGCAGTTCGAGATCGCCGCACCGCGCCTTGTCAATGCTGCCGGCCTGGGCGCCGTCGCCCTGGCAGGCTCGCTCGAAGGGTTCGGCCGGCAATTCCTGCCAACGCTTCGCTACGCCAAGGGCAATTATTTCTCGGTTGCCGGGCGCGCCCCCTTTTCACATCTTATCTATCCCGTGCCTGAGCCCGGCGGGCTCGGCGTCCATCTTACGCTCGATCTTGCGGGCGCAGCACGCTTCGGACCGGACGTCGAGTGGACGGACACGATCGACTATCGCGTCGATCCGGCGCGCGGCGAGCGCTTCTATGCCGCGATCCGCAGATATTGGCCTGATCTGCCCGATGGCAGCCTGCAGGCGGCCTATAGCGGCATCCGGCCGAAGCTCTCCGGCCCAGGCGACGCCAACAGCGATTTCGTTATCCAGGATGCCGCAACGCATGGCATCGACGGCCTCGTCAATTTGTTCGGCATCGAAAGCCCCGGCCTGACTGCCAGCCTGGCGATAGCCGAGCATGTGATGTGCATCGTCGCGCCCAAGACGGGCTGACGGCGCCGCGACGTCAAGACGCGGCGCCCTCGCACTCAATGCCGGCGCCCATGTCCAACGAGGCGGTATCTGAAGCGATCGCGCACGAATTCGTTGAAGAATTGGCCTTTAGAGAAAGCTGCCTTGAAGGCCATGTAGAGCTCGGGTTCCACATCCTCATAGTCGTAGCGGTCGCCGCTCGGAACGAACCACACCGAAAGGACTCGCCGCGACGGATCGTAGTGAATGTTCTGGATTGCGGTGGAAGGCATGGCCGGCATCCTGCTTCCATCCTAACCCTTCACGCATCCCCAGGTTCCGCGGGCCGGGAGCGGCCTTGCACACGTGCTCCGATCGCCTATCTGAGCCGCATGTCATCAGCCAAACGCCCGACCAAGGAGAGCGCCTGCCAGGGCGATCTCTTTGGCGCGCCCGGACGCGCGCTGCCCGCAAGCCTGCCCGAGGGCTTCTCCTACAAGCCGGACCTGATCACCCGCGACGAAGAGCACGAACTGGTCAGCCACATCGAGGGCCTGCCTTTCAAGCCATTCGATTTTCACGGCCATCTTGCCAACAGGCAGGTCGTCGGCTTCGGCCTGCGCTACGACTATGAGCGCCGCCAAGTGCTCGAAGCGCCGCCCATTCCGGATTTCATGCTGCCGCTGCGCGCCAAGGTCGCCGAATTCGCGGGCGTCGCGGCGAGCGAATTCGCGCAGCTGCTGATCAACGAATATCGCCCAGGCGCTGGCATAGGCTGGCACAAGGATAAGCCGCATTTCGAGCTGGTCGCTGGCGTTTCCCTGCTGGCGCCCTGCAGCTTCCGGCTGCGCTGCAAGAGCGGCGCGGCATGGGACCGTGAAACGATCGAGGTCGAGCCAAGGTCCGTCTATCTCATGGCCGGCCCGGCGCGAAACGAGTGGGAACACTCCATCCCGCCCGTCGAACAACACCGGTACTCCGTGACCTTCCGGACAATGCGCGTCGGCTGAAGGGCCAGGCGTCCAGATGATCCGCTATCGCGCCAAAAACAGAAATGGAGCGGCTCACCGTTTCACTGAAGCGATGAACCGCGTCGGCCCTTATTTCTTGATCGGAAACGTCAGTTCCTGTTGGGAAGTGTCGACGACGAAGACGGCCAGCAGCTTTGCCGGTTTCGTTTTGCTGGCATTTTCGCTGACGCCATGGCGGTCGCCGGGCATTTCCGAAAAGCTCTCGCCGGCCTTGTAGACTGTAACGGGACCGTCATTGACCTGGCTGCGGATCTCGCCTTCCAGCACGGTGGCGTAGATGAAGGCGGACTGGGGATGCGTGTGGCCCTCGGAGAAGCCGCCGGGAGCATATTCGACGAGAACGCCTTTCATGCTCTTGCCGGGCACATTCGGCAGCTCATGGTCGTAGACCAGGGTGACCTTTGCGCCTTTGCCGCCGCCGGGGGTGTCGTTGGCGAAAGCCAAAGCGGGCAGAAACGCCGCGAGAATTGCGGCGGCAGCGAGTGACTTGATCATTTCGATTGTCCTTTCACGGTTGGATGCCGCCGGATGAAGGGCGGCGGGCGGTCATTTTTTTGGCTGGGCAGCGAACCACTGATCGAAACCGACGCGGCCGATGCGGGGATGGTCGTCGGAAACGAGCGAGCCGTCCTGCAGTCTGGTTCCGAAGTACCGCGCTTCCGGATCGGCTATGACGGTGCGCGTGTCGCCGATCGCCTTGAGGTAGCGGGCGACAAAATCGCACAGCCGCAGGCGCTCCGGACCAGATATCTCGACGATGCCGTTGACCGGCGCGGCAAGAGCGGCGTCCGTCACGAAGTCAGCGACGTCGTCGGAAGCGATCGGCTGAAGGTAGCCCGTCGACAGGCGCGTCGTATCGCCGATCGTGCCTTCCTTGGCGATGCCGCCTAGAAACTCGAAGAACTGAGTGGAACGCACGATCGTATAGGGAATGCCGCCTTCCCGGATGATCTTTTCTTGACCGACCTTGGCGCGAAGATAGCCGCTGTCGGGCAATCGGTCCGTCCCGATGATGGACAGCGCGACGTGATGTTTGACGCCAGCGGCCTTTTCGGCGGCAATCAGGTTCCTCTCCGACGTCTGGAAAAATTCGAGCACGGCCTTGTGCTCGAATGAAGGAGAATTTGCGAGGTCGACAACCACCTCGGCCCCGGTCAACACAGCAGCCAGTCCCTCGCCGGTAATGGTGTTGACGCCGGTGTTGGGCGAGGCCGCAATCACCTCGTGACCGCGCTTGCGCAGGCGTTCTGCGGTCTTGGAACCGATCAGGCCGGTTCCCCCGATGATGACAATTTTCATGTGATGACTCCGTTTGCGCCGCTCTTGCGGCACGCTCCTTGTTCGATGGTTCGTCAGGGCGAGCGGCCTGATCGGTCGATCATAACCAGCCTTTCCTTTATTAAGGATATCAGATATCCTTAAGGATGGATAATATCCTTAATTGCCGAAGTGTAAAGCCCCTCTGTGTTGAGCGGCGCGCTTCGAGCTTGAGCAGTTTCAGCAGAGGGTTCGATGCCGCTTGTCCTGACCAACATCCTCGGAATCGCGGGTATCGTCGTCTGGCACCTCCAGGGCAGCAGCCGCCCGACAGGTCGGCTGATCGTCCAGATCCTTTTCTTTGTCGGGATGAGTTCGGTGCTCTATCTGGGCGGCATCTCTCCGCAGCATGTCGACGACACCGAGCTGCGGGGCTTCGTCGCGCTGCTCGCCAAATCGGCCATGATCCTGTGGTGGACGCACCTGGCATGGACGACTATTGGCCTCGTCCACTTCTTGCTGATGCTCAAGCGCGGGCCGCGGGAAGCGCATCTCGTCCAGGATATGGCCGTCGGCGTCATCTATCCCGGCGTGGCGCTATCCATCATAGGCTTCGTTTTCGGCGTGCCGGTCGGCACTTTGGTCGCAACCTCGGGCATCGTCGCGATCGTATTCGGCCTCGCCTTGCAAAACACTTTGGGCGATGTCTTCTCGGGCATCGCGCTGACGCTTGGCAGGACTTATGCGATAGGCGACTGGATCCAGTTGAAGGATGGCGCGGAAGGCCGTGTCATCGAAACCAATTGGCGCTCCGCCAAACTGCTCACCGCGCAGTATAATGTCGTGGTGGTGCCGAACAGCGTGCTGGCCAGGCAAGCGGTGACCAATCTCAGCCGTCCCGACGACACGCGCCAGATCACATTGGGCGTGCGCATCGCCCTCGCAACGCCGACTTTTGTCGAACAGGTGATGTGGTCCGTGCTTGATGGCAGCGCGCGGATCGTCAAAGACCCGCCGCCATTTGTTGTTTTGAAAACGATCGATGCGGTCGCGATCGAAGTCGACTTGCTGTTCCGCATCACAGACCCCGCCGATTGGGCAACGGCCCGCAACGAAATCATCGGCCTCCTCTACAGCCACTGCAAGGCAAAAGGCCTTTCGTTCGCCGCACCGGCGGAAAGCCTCGTCTTCAACATGGCCGCGATGGCTCAGGGTATCGATGCGCGTTCATCCAGCGCGGCCTAACACCCACGCGAAAGTGTCCTTCCAGAGCTTTGCGGGGGTTTCCCGCACGAGCATGCGCTCGAGATCCGAGAGTGTGACGCTGCGCAGTTTTTCACGCCAGGCTTCGTCGGCCTCCCACATGATGCGCGCGACGGCGCACGGACCGCTGTAGCAATAGTCGTCGGGCAGGCAAGGATTGTTCGTGCGGATATTGTTGCACACGAAGGTGCGCGTCTCGCCTTCCACTGCCTCGACGATGTCCAGGAAAGTCACCTGCCCTGGCGACTTTGCAAGGCGGTATCCGCCCGATGGACCCAGGGTCGTATCGACGAGCCCCGCCTGCGACAGGCTCTGCAATGCCTTGGAGAGATATTCTTTCGGAAGTCCATGGAGTTCCGCCAGCGCCTTGGTGGACAGATAGCGCCCCTCAGGCAGACCGGAGAGAATGGCGCAGCAATGCAGCGCCCATTCAACCTGGCTTTTCAAAATCATAGTCTTTTCCGGGAACGACCGATCACCGCATATTAAGGATAAATAATATCCCTATTATAGCACTGTGTAAACATCGAGGGCGTAAGAGGACTGCGATGGGGGAACCATCACCGGGCCCCGGGGTTGTGTCGTCAGATTTCGAGATCGAAAGGAAAGACGATGCGCACCTTGACGATGGTCCTGGCGCTGTCGGCAATTGCATTGGCGCAGCCCGTTTCTGCTCAACGCGCCGATCCGCAGCCGCCGCAAGCCCCGCCTCCTGCTCAGGAGCCTATCCCGCACCAGCCGCAGCCCGGCCAGGACGATGCCGCCCAGAACGTCACCAATATCGTGGTGGTGGCGATCGAGGACCTGCCTTCGGAAGTGAAGGCGCAGGCGGAGGCCGTGGTCACCAGGACGACGGCAAAGGAGTTGGCCAAGCTGCAGAACTCGGTCGACGCCTCGCCGGAGGCAACGTCGGTCCTGCATGCGAACGGGCTGAATTCCTCGCAGGTCGTCGCCGCCAACATCGACGGTGACGGCACGCTGACGCTGATCATCCAGACGACGGCCTGACCTTTGGGGGCATGACCCGGCCGAACGGCCGCCGTCGCCTTCGATCCTCACTCTTGCGGAGGTCGCCATGACCGAAGCCGCAGTTCGCAACTTCACCCTGAATTTCGGGCCGCAGCACCCGTCCGCGCATGGCGTGCTGCGGCTGGTGCTGGAATTGGACGGCGAGATCGTCGACCGCGCCGATCCGCATATCGGCCTGCTCCATCGCGGCACCGAGAAGCTGATCGAGTACAAGAACTACCTGCAGGCGCTGCCCTATTTCGACCGGCTCGACTATGTCGCGCCGATGAACCAGGAGCATGCCTTCTGCCTTGCCGCCGAAAAGCTGCTGGAAATATCGGTTCCCCGGCGCGGGCAACTCATCCGCGTGCTGTTTTGCGAGATCGGCCGGTTGCTCTCGCATCTTCTCAACGTCACCACGCAGGCCATGGATATCGGCGCCCTGACCCCGCCCCTCTGGGGTTTCGCCGAACGCGAGAAGCTGATGGTGTTTTATGAACGCGCATCCGGCGCCCGCATGCACGCGAATTATTTCCGCGTCGGCGGCGTGCACCAGGATCTGCCGGAGCAGCTCCTGGACGACATCTGGAATTTCTGCGATCCGTTTCTGAAGGTCTGCGACAATCTCGAAGGCCTGCTTACCGACAACCGCATTTTCAAGCAGCGCAACGTCGATATCGGCGCGATTTCGCTCGATGACGCCTGGGCTCTGGGTTTCTCCGGCCCGATGGTGCGCGGCTCGGGCGCCGCCTGGGACCTGCGCAAGGCGCAGCCCTATGAATGCTATCCCGAGATGGAGTTCGATATCCCGGTCGGCAAGAACGGCGACTGCTACGACCGCTATCTGGTACGCATGGAGGAGATGCGCCAGTCGGTGCGCATCATGCGGCAGTGCCTGGAGAAGCTGCGCTCAGCCGATGGCCAGGGCCCGGTCGCGGTGGCCAATCAGAAGATCACGCCGCCGCCGCGCGCCACCATGAAGCGCTCCATGGAAGCGACCATCCATCATTTCAAGCTTTATACCGAAGGCCACCGCGTGCCGCGTGGCGAGGTCTATGCCGCGGTTGAGGCGCCGAAGGGCGAGTTCGGCGTCTATCTGGTCTCCGACGGCGGCAACATTCCCTATCGCTGCAAGATACGCGCGCCATCCTTCGCCCATCTGCAGGCGATGGATTTCCTGTCGCGCGGGCACATGGTGGCGGATGTCGCGGCGATCATCGGTTCGCTCGACATCGTCTTCGGCGAGATCGACCGCTAGCGCAACGAGGGCGGAGAACTCGCCAGGTCTCCGTTACTCCTATCAAGATCTCGAACCAATGCCCCGGTGCGCAGGTGCACGCCTAGTGCATGAACACAGCTCTCAGCCACGCAAGGATGCCCGCACCCGGAGAGACCGCCGCGCGCACGCGCGATGCCGCCCAGCGTGCCGGCATGTTGGCGCCGACATGGCAATGGCAGACAACCTCATGCAGTTGCCAGTCGCTCATCTCGAAGAAGCGCTTGGCTTCGCCATACGTGTCATCCTGCAGGCCCTGCGCACGGAAGATCGGATCTTCGAATGCGACGGTGATCGCCGATCCGTCGGTGCGCATTCTTTCACGCACGTCGGGTGGAGCGTATTCGGTGCCCGCCAACGCCGTGAGGCGGCGGCTGGGGCTTTGTTCGAGAAGTTGCGCCCAGCGCTCAAGGCGCTGGCCCCGATTGGCGATGAGAGCCGGTGCTTCGGCCTGAACGTCAGCAACGGCGTTGATTTGGTCAAGGGTTTGGTGCTTCACGGCCGTCTCCTGTATCGACAGATGATCACCCGCCCACACTGGGAACTAAGGCGCCGCCCAACGCCGGCAAGGGCCGAAAGGGACCCGCGGAATCATTTGATCGTTCTCGCGGCGCGATCGTGTGGGAACCATCCGCTGGCGCGGCCGTTCTGCCAGCTTGCGCCGCCGATCGCTCCTGACGAAACCGTCTGAATACGGCGATCGCCTTCATCATTTCAGGTCGGGCAGGACATCCCGCTTGTCGGGATCGCGCAGAGCCTGGCAAGGCGCCGAGCGGAAGGAAAAAGCGATGGCCATTCTCCCCAATCCGGACCCGTCTCCAACGCTGGTGCCGACGCCTCCGCCCATCCCGGAACCCAAGCCGTTGCGCGAGCCGGATCCGGATCGGCTTCCCGATGAGGCGCCGATCCCCAATCCCGATGAGAATGACGCGCCGCCCAAGCATTCCACGCCCAGGCGGCGCAAGTATTGACCCCGTTGCGGGAGGCGCGCCGAACGCACCTCCCGAGCATCGTCATTCTCCGCGCATCGTCGCCTGGAAGGTCGGCAGATGCTTCTTCTGCGCCTCGATCATGCGCTCGCGGTAGACGCCGTAGATGACGTCCGTGTCGTGCAGCGTGACGCCCGCGATGGTCGGCGAGGCGAAGACCGGCAGCTCGATGCCGCGCTTCGACAATTGCTCGGCCGTGCGCGCCAAGAGCTCATGCGCCATGATCATCGCCAGCACCGTCGACGAGCCCGCCACCGGACGGCTCCAGCCTTCGACCGGCACGACCGCATCCTCGATCGGCGAGCAGGTGTCGATGACGAGGTCGGCGGCATCCGCCAGCCTTTTGCCGGAGGAATGCGTGGCCGGCTTGTCGAGATTGTTCTTGCTGGTGACGGCAACGACGAAGATGCCGCGCTTCTTGGCGTAGAGCGCCGTGTCGATGCCCGACGAATTGCGGCCGCTATGACCGAAGATGATGATGGAATCGCCCTTGTTCAGCGGCTGATGGTCCAAGAACTTCTCGGCATATTTTTCGGTCCGCTCCAGCCACAACAGCTCGCGCACGCCGCCGGCGCCGAGCACATTGTGCCACATCACACGCGGGTCGGTCAGCGGGTTGAAGCCGACGAAGCTGCCATAGCGCGGGAACATCTCCTGCGCCGGCAGCACCGAATGGCCCGAGCCGTAGAGATGCACCAGCCCGCCATTTTGCAGCGTGTCGGCGAAACGGCTCGCAGCCTGGCCGAAGGCTTCGGCATTCGCCTTTGAAGCCTGTTCGAGAAGAGCCGTGAGGCGTGGGATGTAGAGATCGGACACTTTGGTACTCCTGTTGATCGTGTCAGCTTCTGGTGTTTGGGAGGCGGCCGGCGCGCAGCGTCGAGCGGATCTCGTAGCGGTCGCCGCGCATGACCGAGACGGTGAATTCGAACGGTCCGCGCTCGTCGATGGTGATGCGTTCGACGACGAAGGCGGGACTGCCCGCAGGCAGCTCGAGCAGCTCGGCGTCGGCCGCGCTGACCGCGCCGACGCGGTAATTCTCGCGCGCCTCGACCGGCACGATGCCGTATTGCCGCTCCAGCGCCTCGTAGAGCGAGCCCTTGAGCAGGCCGGCATCGAGGAAGCCCGGCACGCGCGCCGCCGCCAGTTGCGCCGTCTGGATGCCGATCGGCTCGTTGTTGCCGAGCCGCAGCCGCCGGATCCGCACGATGGGATCGCCCTCCTCGATCTCCAGCGCGCCGGCCGCCGCCGCATTGGCAATCGTCAGGCTGCAGTCGAGCAGGCGCGAGCCGGCGACCACGCCGATATTGCCCATCTCCTGGGTGAAGGAGGTGAGCTCGCGCGTGCCTGCAACCAGCGTGGCCGAGCGCACGAAAGTGCCCCGTCCGTGCTCGCGCCTGAGCAGCCCGCCTTCCTCCAGATTGCGCAACGCGTGGCGCAGGGTGATGCGGCTGACGCCGAACAGCGCGCAGAGCCGGTCCTCGGCCGGGATCTGTTCGCCGGTCGCCCACTCGCCGCTCTTGACGATGGCGCGGATCGCCTCCTCGACCTGGTACCAGAGCGGCTCCGGCCGCCTGCGGTCCGGCTGCTGAAAGCTCGTTTCGCTCATCGGATCTGCCTCCACCCGCTTCCCGCCTGCCCGGCAAGCGCAGCACCCACCAGGCCGGCGCGCGAGCCGAATTTTCCAGGCATGAGTTCGATGCCGCGCAGATGCGGCGGCACTTGACGCCTGAGCGCCCCAAGCAGCGGCGGCGCGATCACATCCAGCGCATCCGCCAGGCCGCCCGAGACCAGGATGACGCCCGGATCGAGCAGCCCCACCGCGCCAGCAAGCGCGACGCCCAGCCGTCGCGCGGTCTCCTCGACGACGGCAAGCGCGGCGGGTTGCCCGGCGCGGGCGGCGGCAATCAACTCGCCGCCATTCGCGAGCCCGACCTCGCTGGCAAGCGCGTCGAGCGCGCGTCCCGAGGCGACGCGCTCCAGCCAGCCGCTGCGTTCATCGCCCTGATCCTCGGCATCGGCGCACGCCCAGCCGAAGGAGCAGGCGCCGCCATGCGCGCCGGCGACGATGCGGCCATTGGCCAGCACCGCCGAACCGATGCCTGTGCCGATGGCCAGCAGGATCGCGTCGGAAACACCCTTGGCCGCACCCTCGGCCGCTTCCGCCAGAAGCGCGACCTGCGCGTCATTGCCGATCGCGACCCGCAAGTCAGGAAACAAGGCCTGAATGTCGACACCATCGAGCCAGGGCAGGTTCGGGATCCAACGGCAGACCGACCCTTCGGTGAGGCCCGGCACGGCAAGCCCGAGCGCTTTGGCTTCACCCGCGACGGCAAGCGCGCGAACGCGCGCGGCGAACGCGTCAGGAGTGCTCGGCGCCGGCTCGCGGACCTGCGGGGCAAGAGCGACGACATCGCCGGTGTGGAGCGCGGCACGCAGATTGGTGCCGCCGAGATCGATGGCAAGGACCCGTGTCATGTCTGTCGGCTCCGATCGACGGGCGGCGCGAACAACCCGCTGCCGGCATTCCAGGAATGCGAGGCCGCCGCGAAGGCCTGCGCATGGCGCGTGCCGCGCAGGCAGCCGCGCAGCCTGTAGAGCGCGCTGTAATAGTCGACATAAGGAAAGCTGCTTAAACCTCGCGCCAGCTCATACTCCATCACCGCCTCGTGCCAGGCGTCGAAACCGGCGCTGACGTCGACGAGATGCTCGGGGCGAAAGCCTTCATCGTCCTCCCAGTTCTCGCCGAAGAGCAGGAGCTGCGGCGTATGCGCGGGTTGGGCTCGCTTCAGCGTCGGCAGCGCCGAGAAGAAGATGCCGGTCTGGGTGAGATGCGCGGCAGCGCGATGGTCCTTGTGCCAGCTGCCGTGCCAGTGGGTGATGACGACCTCGGGCCGCACCTCGCGGATTACGTCGCAAACCTGCAGGGCGGTCGCGTTGTCGTTGGGCAGGAAGGCGTCGCGCAGCTTCATGTTGCGCATGGCGACGCCGAGCCGCGCGGCCGCCTTTTGCGCCTCGTCCTCCTTCTGTCCCGAATAATGCTCCGGGATCAGGCAGGGATGGCCCTGCTCGCCCATCGACAGATGCAGGAAGGTGACCTGGGCGCCGCCCTTGACGGCAGCCGCCGCCAGCGGCCCGGCGATGACCTCGGCGTCGAAGGCATGCGCCCCGACGACCAGGATCGAGCGCGCGGCATAGACCTTGTCCTCGATCATTTCATGCCTCCCCCGGCGCCGACGCCCTCGCGAATCTGGCGCGCCAGCAAACAATACATGATCAGGATCGGCGCCATGGAAATCGCCAGCGACGCGAACACCAGGCCCCAATCGGTGCGGAACTGCCCGACGAACACGCTGATGGCCAGCGGCACTGTCTTGTAGCGGTCGTCGAAGATGAAGATCAGCGGGAAGAAGAAATCGTTCCACACCGCGATCGCCGTGAAGATGGCGACGATCGAAACCGCCGGCTTCACCATCGGCAGCACGATCTGAAACAGGATGCGCGTCTCGCCGGCGCCGTCCATGCGCGCCGCCTCTTCGAGCTCGGCGGGCAGAACGCGCATGAAATTGGCGAAGATGAAGACGGCGAAGGGAATGCGGATCGCCGAATAGACGAGAATCAGCCCGGTGAGCGAATCGAGCAGCCCGAGGCTGCGCATCAGCGTGAACAGCTCAACCGAGGCCAGCCTGATCGGCAGCATGATGCCGGACAGGAAGAGGCCGAGCATGATGCCGTTCCAGCCGAGCTTGTAGCGGCTGAGCGGATAGGCGGCCATCGCCGAGACGACGATCGTGAGGATCACCGCGCCGCCGGTGACGATCAGGCTGTTGATGAAATTGTGGCCGAGATCGGCGCGCGTCCAGGCGCGCACGAAATTGTCGAGGGCCCAGCTCTGCGGCAGGCCGAGCCGGTTGTCGTAGATCTCCGCCGTCGTCTTGAAGCAGGAGACGACGAGGATGTAGAGCGGCAAGAGCACCGCCGCCGTCCACACCAGCAATATCGTCCAGCCGGGCAACCGCGCCAAACGGTGCGGAATAGCAACCGCGCTCATAGCTCCACCGTCCGCTTGTCGAAGAAGCGCAGCATCAACAGCGTGCCGATGCTGAGGATCAGGAACAGCATGGTGCCGAGCGCCAGCGCCAGCCCGATATCGGTGATGCCGACCGCGCCCTCGGCGCCGAAGGCGAGACGGTAGAAATAGGTCACCAGCGTGTCGGTCGCGTAGCTCGGATTGCCTTGCACGCCCTGCATCACATAGACGATGTCGAACTGGTTGAAGGTGTTGATGAAGGAGAGCGTCGTCAGCGTGCCGAGCGCCGGCATCAGCAAGGGCAACGCTATCGCATAGAGCATGCGCGCATTGCCGGCGCCGTCAAGCTTTGCCGCCTCGAACACCTGCGGCGAGATCTGCCTTAGGCCCGCCGTATAGATCAGCACCGGCAGGCCCATCCAGTTCCAGGCGTCGACGGCGATCAGCATGCCGAGCGCGGTATGGCTGTTGCCGAGCACGGTCAGGCTGCCCTGATGCAGGCCAAGCCCGTTCAGCGCCCACTCGACGATGCCGCCGGGCGCGAGCAGCAGCCGCCACAGCGCGCCGACGATGACCGGGCTGAGCACAGCGGGGAAGAAGAACACCGACTGGAAGAAGGCGGCGCCCCTGCCGCGCAGGAAAAGCAGCCAGGCGAACAACAGGCCGAGCCCGTTCTGCAGCAGCATGATGCCGAAGAACCATGCCACATTGTGCCAGAGCGCGCCGTATAGCCGCGCGCCGCTCGGGAACACGAACAGCCGCGAGAAGTTCGCCAACCCGGCGAACTCCTGCATGCGCAGCCCCTTCCAGGTGAAGAAGCTGCCCCACAGCGACATGAGCAGCGGATAGAGCACGAACAGCCCGTAGATGGCCAAAGCCGGCAGGATAAACAGCACCGCCATGCGCTGCTGCGTGCGCTGAAGGCTGGTCGTGCGGCGGAACTTGGTCATGCGCTGCTCGGTGGAAGTGGACTGCCGGCCACGTCGCGACCGGCAGCCTGCCTTACTGCTTGGGTTTGAACCAGGTGGCGACCGCGGCCTCCATGTCGGCCGCCAGCTTCTCCGGCGCGACGTTGCCTTCGACCATGTCGATGATCTCAGACTGCAGCACCGACGACGCGGTCGGCGTCTGCCAGCGGAAACCGACCAGCGTGAGATACGGCGTCGAGTTCTTTGCCATCTCCATCATCTTGGACAGAACCGGATCCTTCACCGTGACGTCGGTGCGCGCCGGTGGCCAGCCGAGCTCGTCGGCGAAGGCCTGCGCGAATTCGGCCGAGGCCATGTAGTTCAGCACCTTGGTCGCCGCTTCCTTGTTCTGGCTTTCCGAGACCAGACCGTAGGAGCCGTCCGAGAAGGCCGAGGTGTAGAGCTTGGTCGAGGCGTCGTCGGCCGGGAACGGGAAGATCGAGAATTTCAGCTTCGGGTTCTGCGACTTGAAGCTGCCATTCTCGAACGAGCCGCCGAAGAACATCGCCGCCTTGCCGCCGATGAATTGCTGCGTCGCGGTGGTATAGTCGATGCCGGCGAAGCCGTCGGAATAGTAAGGCTTCAGCTCGGCGAAGCGCTTCAGCGCCGCGATATAGCGCGGGTCTTCGAATGTGGCCTTGCCGCTCATCATCTCGTCATAGAAGCCGGGACCGTAGAGCGTCGGCCCGATGACGCCAACGCCGATCTCCAGCTCCCAGGCCGAGCCGTTGGCGCCGCCATTGGCGATCGGCGTGATGCCCGCCGCCTTCAACTTTTCGCAGGCGGCGACGAAATCCTTGTAGGTCTTCGGGATCTCGATGCCTTGCGCCGAGAAGATGTCTTCATTGTAGAAGACGCCCATCATCGGCACCGAATAGGGCACGCCGTAGAGCTTGCCGTCGGCGCGGCCGCGTGCACCACCGAGCGCCGCATCGGGCATGTTCTTCAATTCCGCCACGCTGTCGTCGAGCGCGTCGAGATAGCCGCCGTCGATGAAGGGCTGTAACTCGCCATAGGCCTTGAGCTGCGCGATATCGGGACCGCGCCCGCCGCGCAATGCCGTGCTCAGGCGGTTCTGGTAGTCGGCGTCGGGCGTGAACTGGATGTCGACCTTGATATCCGGGTTCTTCTTCTCGAAGGCCTCGAAGATGCGGTGCATGGCGGCCTCGTCTTCGGTGCGCCAGCTCCACAGCGTCACCGTCGAGTCGGCGCGGGCCGGCAGCGTCGTAAGGATACCCACACCGGCAGCAGCGAGGCCGCCGATCAGGCCAAGCGCGGCGCGCCGGTGTATGGAAAGCATGCTCATTGCCAGTTCTCCCATTTGTCTCTGTTTTGAAGCTCGCATCGCAGCAGCCCGGAAGCGTTCGTCTGCTTTACCGCAAAGTCATTATAACGACATGATGCCCTTCGCAAGAGCCGCGAAGACGTCGACAACCATTGGTCGATCGGAAACCCGGCACGGGGATTTATGTTAAATTGTTGATTTTTATATATTATCTTGACAAGACCGGTATCGTCCAGGCTTTTCGACCGACAAACAGGATCCAAGCATTCACGCGGAGGGGCTTGCGCCTTTGCTCAAACTTGTCATAACGTCGTTGCTCTTGTCGCAGCTTGTGTGGAGGATGCCGATGTCGCTTGCCTGGATCTCGAAGCTGACGCTTGCCGCGGGGCTCGTCGCGCTGCCCGCGACCGGCTGGGCGCAATCGGTCAACATCTCCTATCTGACGCATTGGTCGCCTGAGACGGTGGCGCTGCTCGAGGCGGCGGCCAAGGATTTTTCCAGGCAGAATCCCGATGTCGCCGTCACCGTGCGCGCGGTTCCTTTCGGCGATCTCTTGACCACGCTGCGCTCGCAGGGCGGCTCCTCCGATGGTCCGACGATCGGCGGCATCTATGATCTGTGGCTGCCGGAACTGGCCAGGGACAAGCTCGTCGCCCCTGCCCCCGATGCTGTTGCCAGCGAGGTGAAGAGTGCCTGGCCGGCCGGCGTCGTCAGCGCCGCTTCCGTCGGCGGCACGCTTTACGGCATCCCGAACGAGATCGACGTCTACGCGCTGAACTACAACAAGGAACTGTTCAAGGCGGCAGGCATTGCCGCGCCGCCCAAGACCTGGGTCGAATTCAAGGATGCCGCCGCCAAGCTGACCGACAAGGACAAGGGCCAGCAGGGCTTCGGCATGATCAACTCATGGGCGGCGGGCGTGGTCCATCCTTTCGCCTCGCTGCTCGTCTCCAATGGTGGCAACCTGGTCAAGGATGGCAAGCCGGCGCTGGACAGTCCCCAGGCCGGCGAGACCTTCGCGCTCTATGAAGACTTGATAAAGTCCGGCGCGAGCATTCCGGCGATGGCGACGGCGGACGCCAACACAACCGGTCCGTTCCTCGACAATTTCGTCTCCGGCAAGACCGGCATGATCATCATGGCCAATTGGTGGGAAAGCGCGCTCAAGACCGGCATGGGCGACAAGTTCGCAAACATCGCCACCGCGCCGATCCCGGTCGGCCCGAGCGGCGACAAGCCGCATTCGATCTCCTATTCCTGGATGACCGTGGTCAACGCCAAGGCCGGCGACGCCGAGCAGAAGGCGGCCTGGGAATTCCTCGCCTGGCTGAACAGCCCGAAATCGGGCAAGAACGGCGCTTCGGCCATGTCGGACATTTTGATGTCGATGGGCATCCTGCCGTCGCGGACCTCCGACATCGAAGCGCATAAGGATAAGCTCGGCTCGGATTTCCTCTCCGGCTATGTCTCGGTGTTGGCAGACGCACGGCCCTTCCCCGTCGTGCTCGGCGGTCAGGAGTTCTCGGAATCCCTGCAGCAGACGCTCGAGGCGTTGCAGTATGGCCAGGTCTCGGCCAAGGATGCGCAGGCGAACGCGCAGGCCGACGCCACGTCGATCCTGGAGCGCGCCGCCAAGTAAAGTTCGGGTCGCTGACCGGAAGCAGGTGAATGGCCAAAGCTTTTCGTGCCTCGGCGGGCATCATGCTTGCGCCCGCCGTGACATTGATCGGCGTGTTCGTGCTGTTGCCGATGCTGCTCACCGTCTGGCTGTCCTTCCAGGACTGGTCGACGCAGACGCCCTTTTCCGAGGCGAGCTTCGTCGGCTTCGGCAATTTTAACGAGATCTTCGGCCCCACCTCGGTGGGCCGTGACTTCAAGACCGCGCTCCTCAACACCGCGATCTACACCGCGCTGTCGGTCGCCCTCATCCTGCCGCTGTCGGTCGTCTTCGGCCTGCTGGTCTATCAGCGCGAGGTCGCCGGCGGCACGGCGCTGCGCACCGTGCTGTTTTCGACCTACATGGTGCCGATGATCGCGGTGGCGCTGGTCTGGTCGAAGCTCTATTCGCCGAGCGAGGGCCCGCTCAACCAGTTGCTCGGCCTGATCGGCATCGGTCCGCAGCCCTGGCTCTCCTCGCCGCGCTCGGCCCTGGTCTCGATCGTTCTGCTCAACGTGTGGCAGCAGGTCGGCTATTTCACCGTGCTCGCCATCGCCGGGCTGACGCAGATTCCCGGCAGCCTCTATGAGGCCGCGACGCTCGACGGCGCCAACGGCCGCGAGCAATTCCGCTTCATCACCTTGCCCCTGCTTCGCCGCACGCTTCTCTTCAGCGCCGTCATCGCCATCATCAACGCCGTGCAGGTGTTCGAGCCGGTGGCGCTGATCACGCAAGGCGGGCCGGTGGGCTCCACCAATGTGCTCACCTACCATATCCGCCGCGTCGGCATCGAGCGCGCACAGGGCGGTCTCGGCTCGGCCATGGCGGTGACGCTGATGCTGTCGCTGATCGTCTGCGTCTCGGCGCTGTTTGCCTTCGTCAACCGCAAGGACAGCGAATGAGCCCGGCTACCCGATCGCTGTCACGCAAGCGTCCTTCCGGCCGCAAGGCGCTGCTTGCAACGGCCATGCTGCTGGTCGCGGTTGCCTCTGCTTTCCCGCTCGCCTGGATGGTGCTGTCCAGCCTGAAGACGCCGGCCGAGACAATGCAGGTGCCGCCGGTCTGGATCCCGCGCACGCCGACTTTGGAAGCCTATGAGAAGGTCGCCGGCGTCATCAATGTCGGGCGCTCGATGTGGAATTCGCTTATTATCGCCTCGGTCACCACCGCCGGCATCCTGGTCACCAGCATGATGGCCGGCTACGCCTTCGCCAAATACTCCTTTCCCGGCCGCTCGCTGCTCTTCTCGGTGCTGATCGCCACCATGTTCCTGCCGCCGATCGTGACGCTGATCCCGCTCTACCGCATGGTCGGGTCGCTCGGTTTGAGCGCCAGCCTCGCCGGCATCATCGTGCCCAACCTCGCCAACGCCTTCGGCATCTTCCTGATGCGCCAGTTCATCGCCGGCGTGCCAGACGACCTCATCGACGCCGCCCGCATGGACGGCGCCTCAGAGCTGCTCATCCTGTTCAAAATCGTGGCGCCGAGCGTGGCGCCAGCGATCGCAGCGCTGGCGCTCTTCGCCTTTGTCTATCACTGGAACAGTTACCTTTGGCCGCTGACCGTGCTGCAGGGCAATGCCGACGCCTACCCGATCGTCATCAGCCTCAGCCGGCTTCTCAGCTACAACCGCGGCGCCGTCAACACCGGCCTGGTGATGGCGGGCGCGACGCTCGCCGTGCTGCCGCCGCTGGTGCTCTTCGTCTTGCTGCAGCGCTTCTTCGTCGATTCGATTGTGGGATCCGCGATCAAGGGATAAGTCGAGATCAGCACACACCCGTCGGCCAGACGGCAATCTTCAAGATCTGACGCCGCGTAGATAATGCAGGCCGAGCCAGCCGAGCGGGCCGCCTTCGATGCGCTCGAAGCCCGCCGCCGCCAGCGGTTCTCGGAGGCGATGCAGGTCGAACTGGCCATGCAGACCGTGCTTTGCCGACATGTGTCCGCGCTCGCTGATGGGGCCAGCATAGTCGATCAGCAACAGGCGTCCGCCCGGGGGAAGAACACGAGCGGCCTCGTGCAGGCAAAGGCTGCGTCGCGCTTCCGGCACCATGTGCAGCACCGTGGTGAAAGTGACGACGTCAAAGCGACCGTCCTCGAACGGCAGACTGGCCCCATCAGCATGATGAAAAGGAATTTCGAGGCCCGCTCGGCTGGCCTTGCGGCGAGCGGCGGCAAGCATCTTTTCAGAGACGTCGACGCCAACCACCGATCCGCCGGGCTGCACGCGGCGCCAGGCGGAAATCGCCTGCGTGCCGGTGCCGCATCCGACGTCCAGCAGTTGGAAACCGGGTGCCAGATCGGCCAGATCGAGCAAAGCCTCCCGGTAGGATCTGTCACGCCCTCGGGTCAACATGAGGACCAGCAGATCGTAGAGGCGCGGAAAGCCGATACCTCTGTTGGCTTCAGGGCCGATTGCCGCCCCGGCGGCACGTATTTCGCTTCGCATGTGGTGCATGTCCCGTTCTTTCCTCGTAGCCCGAGAGTGGCCAATGCCGCGCTAGGGCCTGTAATTTCGAAACAGATCGTATGATAATGGACAGCTTGTTCGGGATTTTCGACGAACGAAGCGGATAGAAAGTTCGTTAGCGGACGATCCGAGCCCGTTGTCTCGGAAAAGTCGCCCATCCATATGCAGAGCGAAGGAGGCTGCCCATGCCCCGGGAGATCGACCGGCGGTCCGCCCGGACCCGCAAAGCCCTTCACCAGGCATTGCTGGAACTGATGCTGCGCAAGGGCTACGAGGCCCTTTCGGTGCAGGACATTATCGACGAGGCCGATGTGGGCCGGTCGACCTTCTACGCGCACTACACCAGCAAGGAGGACCTGCTGCGCAGCGGCTTCCACATGCTTCGGGAGGAACTCACGGAGGCGCAGTCGGCATCGCACGCCCGAGCCGAAGCGTCGCGCGACGATCCGCTACGCTTCAGCGCGGCCATGTTCGAGCATGCGGCCCGCTACGCCGACCACTTCCGGACGATGATCGGCGGGCGAGGCGGTGCCGTGGCGGAGAACGAGATCCGCCTGATCCTATCGGATATGGTGCGGCAGGAACTGTCCTCCACTCTCCAGGACGGCACCATTCCGCGCGACTTCGTCGTGCAATTCGTCGTCGGCGCTTTCCTCACGGCGCTGAACTGGTGGTTCGAGCGGAAGCCGAAACTGTCGCCATCAGAGGTCGACGCCATGTTCCGCAGCCTGGTGCTCGGCGGGCTGGCACAGATGATCACCAAAGAGCGCCGGCAGGCCGCTCGGCCCGCTGCCGGTCGCGACAACGATTGATTGGTCTCGAGGTCGCAAGAGACGCAGCGCTTATCCAAAGCGCGCAGTCGTCCAAGCCCCTCCCGCCGCATTCGACTCCACCGCCGCGGCGACGAACTTCACACCCCGCGCCCCGTCGACCACATCGGGCACCTGCGCCGCGCGGCCCGCATCGACCGTTCCGCCCTTGCGGTGCGAGCGAATGATGTCGGCGGCGTCGCGGTAGAAATTGGCGAAGGCCTCGATATAGCCTTCCGGATGCGCCGCCGGCATGCGCGAGACGCGCCTCGCTTCCGCTGTCGAGCCATGGCCGCCGCGCACCAGCGTGCGGGTTTCCTCGCCATAGGGCGAGAAGCGCAGTTCCTCCGGTCGCGATCCAGACCATTCGAGCCCGGCCTTCTCGCCATAGATGCGCACCGAGAGGTCGTTGTAATGGCCGGGCGAGGTCTGGCTGGCGAGGATCGTGCCGCGCGCCCCGCCCGACCAGCGCATCAGCACATGCGCGTTGTCGTCGAGGCGACGCCCGGGCACGGCGGTGAACAGGTCGGCCGAAACCGCCTCCGCTTCGAAACCGGAAATGAAGCTTGCCAGGTTGAAGGCATGCACGCCGATATCGGCAAGCACGGCCGACTGGCCGGCGCGCGCCGGATCGGTGCGCCATTCGGCCTGCTTCTGACCCTCGGCGTCGATCGGCCTGGTCAGCCAGTCCTGGATATAGGCGCCATGCACCGACACGATGCGGCCGAGCTCGCCCGCCGCCACCATCTCGCGGGCCTGGCGCACCATGGCGTAGCCGGTGTTGTTGAGCGTGACGACAAAGCGGCGCTTCCGCGCTTTGGTCAACGCAACCAGCGCCTCGGCCTCGGCAAGCGTCGTCGACAGCGGCTTGTCGCAGATGACGTCGATGCCGGCCTCGAGGAAGGCCGTTGCGATCGGCGCATGCAGATGGTTGGGCGTGACGATGACCACCGCCTCGATACCGTCCGGCCGTGCCGCTTCGGCCTTGGCCATGCCATGGTAGTCGGCATAGCTGCGCTCGGGCGCAATGCCGATCTCGGCGGCAGACGCCGCGGCATTCTCCGGATCCGAGGACAACGCGCCGGCGACCAGCGCGATCTGGTCGTCGAGCCGCATGGCCAGGCGATGCACGGCGCCGATAAAGGCATTGCGGCCGCCTCCGACCATCCCGACCCGAAGGCGTTGGCGCGTGGCTCCGTCCGCTGTTGCATAGACCATGATTGCGATTATCCTCCCCAAGTTTCGATATGCCGGTCGGTGTGGATGTTGTGACCGGGCGACGGTATTTTCGAATGATATTTCTATTTTTTGTTTTGTAAAACGATTGTGCCGCGTTAGCTTTTTACCCTCGGTCCAGGTGACGGACCGCATCCGGTGGGCAGGGATCGGATTATGCATCCGATGGTTGGGGTCACGATGAGGCATATCCTATGAGCGGCCGCGGCAAGGTGGCCGACGAGCCGTCCTCGCATAGCCTGGAGACGGCAGCGAGGAAGAGGAGCCGATCACTGGCAGCGCTTGGCTACACCAAGCCGCAGACCTACGAAGAGCTGCGTGCGGTGCTTTCGTCAGGCACCGTGCATTTCCCGAAACGGCTTCGCCAGGTGGCGATCTTCCTCTGGCAGCATCCGAGCGAAGTTGCGTTGGGCACGATCGCGCAGGTGGCGGAGCAGGCCGGCGTGCAGCCCTCGACCCTGGTGCGCTTCGCGCAGATCTTCGGCTATTCGGGCTTTTCCGATTTCCAGCTCCTGTTCAAGGACCGCATGAAGGGCTCCTGGCCGGAGACACAAGGCAGCCCCGACAGGGCCGAGGAGCCGAATGCCGACCTGCATTTCCTCAGCGGCATGGTCGGCGCCTGCCAGGCCTCGCTCGGCCGCATCGGCAACAATTTCGATATCGCCGCTTTCGAGGGGATGGTCGATCATTTGGCGGCGGCCGATCTGATCTACGTCATCGGCAGCAAGCGCGCCTTTCCCGTCACCACCTATCTGTCGCTGACGCTGTCGCAGCAGGGCGTGCGCAATGTGCTGGTCGACAATGTCGGCTCGACCGCGCTCGACCAGGTCGGCTGCATCACGCCGCGCGACGCGGTGCTCGCCGTCTCCTTCAGTCCCTATAATTCGATCACGCCCGACCTCGTCGCCGTCGCGCATGAGCGCAAGGCGCGCATCCTCGCCATCACCGACAGCACATTTTCGCCGCTGGCAAAACTCTCCGACACCTGGCTGGAAGTGGTCGAGCAGGATTTTGGCGGCTTCCGTTCGCTAGCCGCCTCGCTCGCGGTCGGCATGGCCTTGGTCCACGGCGTCGTCGCGCGCCGGACAGGCTGACCGGCGCGGTTGACTAAAAGGAACTATCGTTCCATATTCTAAAAAATGGAAACTTTGTTCCGGGAGGAGGAATGGAGGTTCGTCTCGACGGCAAGGTGGTGCTGGTCACCGGCGCGACGCAAGGCATCGGCCGGGCGATCGCCGACACGCTTGCGCGCTCCGGCGCCGCCGGCCTGCTGATCACCGGCCGGGACCAGAAGCGCGGCGATGCTGTCGCCGCCGAGCTTGCAGCCATGGGCACCCCTGCCGCCTTCGCTTCCGCCGACCTCGGCGATCCCGAAGCTCCTGCGCGGCTGGCGCAAGCCTGCATTGAACGCTTCGGCCGCATCGACGGTCTCGTCAACGCCGCCGGCCTCACCGATCGCGCGTCCTTCACCGACGCCAGCCTCGACGATTGGGCGTCGCTGTTTGCGGTTAACGCCCGCGCGCCCTTCTTCCTGATGCAGGCGGCGATCGCCGACATGAAGAAACGCGGCCAGGGCGGCGCCATCGTCAACATCCTGTCGATCAACGCGCATTGCGGCACGCCGGAGCTTGCCGTCTATTCCGCCACCAAGGGCGCGCTGGCGACGCTGACCAAGAACGCCGCCAACGCCCACCGCTTCGACCGCATCCGCGTCAACGGCATCAATGTCGGCTGGACCGACACCCCGGCCGAACGGATCATGCAGGCCGACACGCTCGGCCAGGGTCCAGGCTGGCTCGACGCCGCCAACGCAACGCAGCCCTTCGGCCGGCTGTTCTCCGTGACCGACATAGCCAATCTTGCCGTCTTCCTGCTCTCCGACGCGGCCGGCCCGATGACCGGCACGCTGGTCGACCAGGAGCAATGGGTGATCGGAGCCAACCGGTGAGCGCGTCATCGCCCGAAAGCCTCAGCCCTGCCCTGCTCGGCCGTTTGCCATCCGAAGTCCGCAAGCCGGCTTACAATCGCGCAGCACTCAAGCCAGGCATCGCCCATATCGGCGTCGGCGCCTTCCACCGCTGCCACCAGGCCGAATACACCGACGACCTCTTGGCGAAGGATTTCGATCGCTGGGGACTGGTCGGCATCAACATCCGCCCGCCTCTTCTTTCCGACACGCTGGGGCAGCAGGACGGTCTCTACACGCGGCTGATCCACCAGAACGACGAAGTCGAGGCGCGCGTCATCGGCAGCATCATGCGCGTCGTCGACAGCCAGGACAATGCCGCGCCGGCGCTGGACGTGCTCGCCTCGCCCGAGATCGAGATGGTCACCATGACGGTGACCGAGAAAGGCTATTGCCACATCCCGTCGAGCGGCGCGCTCGACCTTGAGCATCCCGATATCGTCCACGATCTCGCCAATCCGGAAACGCCGCGCAGCGTGCCCGGCATCCTGGCACGGGCGCTGGAACTGCGCATGGCCTCGCATGGCAGGCCGGTGACGCTGCTCTCCTGCGACAACATCCCGACCAACGGCACCATCCTGGGCAATGTCGTGCGTGCATTCGCAGAGCGGCGCGGCGGGAAGCTGGCGGACTGGATCGAAGCCAATGTCGCCTTCCCTTCGGCCATGGTCGACCGCATCGCGCCGGCGACGACCGCGGCCGATATCGATACGGTCGAGCAGCGCTATGGCTACCATGACAGCGCCTTGGTGGTCGGCGAGCGTTTCCGCCAATGGGTGATCGAGAACCGCTTCGCCGGACGCGTGCCGCGCTGGGACCTTGTCGGCGCGGCCTTCGTCGACGATGTCACGCCGTTCGAGCATCTCAAGATGCGGGTGCTGAACGGCGCCCAGACGACGCTCAGCTATCTCGGGGTTCTGGGCGGTTTCGAGCACACTTTCGAGGCGATAGCCAACCCGCTTCTGGCAGGCTTCGTCCGCCGCATGCTGACCGAGGAAACACTGCCGACGCTGATGCCGGTCCCCGGCATTGCGCCCGCGGCTTATGTCGAGCAGAGCCTGTCGCGGCTCACCAACACCGCGATCCGCCATCGCAACCACCAGATTGCTACAGACGGCTCGCAGAAGATCGTGCAGCGCCTGCTCAACCCGATCCGCGACCGCCTGGTGAAGGGCTTAAGTGTCGAGCTTCTTTCGGTTCCAGTGGCAGGCTGGATGGCCTACCTGATCAAGGCATCCGCGCGCTTCGGCCGCGCCTGGCAGGTGTCCGACCCCTTTGCCGAAAGAATTGCGACAATCGCCGACCGCGTTGGTTCCGACAGCAAACTGCTCGCCGACGCGATCCTCGCCATCGACGCCATCTTCGACCCGTCCTTGGCCGCCAACGCGACTTTCCGCGCGCATGTCGTCGCCGGCCTCGACGGCTTGCTCTCGAACGATCCGATGGGCTTTGTCAGACAAGTCTGCTCTGGGCCAACGGATGCGCGGTTGAAGCAGCCGGCTCGATCTGCATAGTTTGGTATTGGGAGGCATCATGAAACTTGGACTGCTCACGGCACCATTTCCGGATACTGCTCTCGGCGAGGTCGCCGACTGGGCGCGTTCGGCCGGTTTCGAGGCGCTGGAAATCGCCTGCTGGCCGAAGACTTCCGGGGCCAGCCGCCGCTATGCCGGCACCAGCCATATCGACGTGGACATCCCCGCCGCTGAAGCCAAGGATATTGCCGCCGGGCTTGCCGGCAAAGGCCTGGCCATCTCCGGCCTCGGCTTCTACCCCAACCCGCTCCATCCCGATCGGGCACATCGCGAAGCGGTGATCGATCACCTGAAGAAGGTGATCGTGCTGGCGAGCCGCATGGGGGTCTCGCTGGTCAACACCTTCTGCGGCGGCGACGCCTCGAAGACTGTCGACGCCAATTGGGAAGACGCGCAAAAGGTCTGGCCGGCGATCATCGCTCACGCCCGCGAACACGGTGTGAAACTCGCTTTCGAGAACTGCCCGATGATCTTCAGCTATGACGAATGGCCGGGCGGGCACAACATCGCCTACTCGCCCTATGTCTGGCGCCGCATCCTCGAAGCCTGGGGCGGCGATGTCGGCATGAATTTCGACCCCTCCCATCTCGTCTGGCAGATGATCGACAAGGAGCGCTTCATCCGCGAGTTCGGCAAGAGCATGCTGCATGTGCATGCCAAGGACCTGATGATTGATCATGATGGTTTGTACGAGCGCGGAATCCTTTCCGCTGGCATAGGCTGGCAGGTGCCGCGCATGCCGGGGCTTGGGGACATCGATTGGAGCAGGATTTTTTCGGGCCTCTACCGGGCCGGTTATGACGGGCCGGTCATCATCGAGCATGAGGACCGGCGCTTCGAGGGGACGGATGAAAAGGTCAAGCGCGGCTTCCTGCTTGCCCGCGACGTGCTGCGCCCCTTCATCAAATAACGAAAGCTCGGCGCCGACCATGTCGGCGCCCTGGAACTGAACTGAACAATCGACTGAACTGAAAAGATCAATGTGGAGGAGTACTGACATGAAAAGACATCTGACCGTGGCCTCGCTACTTGCCGGCGCCGCCTTGCTCGCCTCGGTAGGCGCCTCGGCCGCCGCCGGCAAATACACGATCGGCATTTCCAACACCGTGCAGGGCAATGGCTGGCGCGAGGAAATGATCTGCGCGATGAAGGCGCAGGCGCTCGCTTCCGGTGAAGTGGCGAAGCTCAACATCGCCCACCGGAACACCGACGCCGCCGGCCAGCTCGAAGACATCCGCAACCTGATCAGCGCCAAGGTCGATGCCATCGTCGTCAACCCGGCCGATCCGGCCGGCATCAAGGCAGGCCTCGAGGAAGCCACCAAGGCCGGCATCGTCGTCGTCGCCGTCGACCAGGCGGTGACCGAACCGTCCGCCTACATCATCTCCAACAACCAGGAGCAGTATGCCTATTTGGGGGCCAAGTGGCTGTTCCAGCAGATGGGCGGCAAGGGCGAGGTGTTCTATATGCGGGGCGCCGCCGGCGCTTCGGCCGACAGCGATCGCGACAAAGGCTTCAAGAAGGCGCTCGCCGAATTCCCCGACGTGAAGGTCGCGCAGGAAGTCTTTACCGGCTGGCAGCAGGATCAGGCGAAGCAGCAAATCCTGTCCTTCCTCGCCACCGGCACGCCGATCAACGGCATCTGGACCTCCGGCATCGACAACGTCATCGTCGACGCGCTGGTCGAGCAGCAGGCGCCGATGGTGCCGGTCGTGGGCGCTGACAATGCCGGCTTCGTCGGCCAGTTGAGCTCGGTCAAGGGCCTGGTGGGCGCGGCCGTCACCAATCCCGGCTCGATCGGCGGGGCCGGCGTGACGCTGGCGCTGCAGATCCTCGACGGCAAGAAGCCGGCGCAGCAGACCGTGCTGGTCGAGCCGCAGCTTTGGGAAAACGCCACCGAGGAAGGCAAGGCCAAGCTGAAGAGCGTCGTCGACCCCTCGCTCAGCCCCGAATGGCCGGTCTCGATCTCGATCCCGGACTGGACGACCTACACCAAGGACCAGATCGTGGCCTGCAAGGGCCCGGGCGAATAAGGGCCTGATCCGAACGCAAGCGCAGGGCGCCGGACCAAGGTCTGGCGTCCTTGCCATTTGATTTGGCACGCATAGTTTGAGCCTTCGAGCAATTCCAGGAAAAGTGTGAGCGGTTTTCCGTCCGGAATTGCGTAAAAACAAAAGGATAGAGCGGTTCGCCGTTTCCGTGAAACGGTGAAACGCTCCAGATCGAGAACGCTTTGACCACCAGCCCTCTCCTCGACGCCACCAGCGTGGCTAAGAATTACGGCGCGGTTGCCGCGCTGCGCAACGCTTCGCTGTCCGTGCTGCCGGGTGAAGTGCATGCGCTGATGGGCGCCAACGGCGCCGGCAAGTCGACGCTGGTGAAGATCCTGACCGGAGCGATCAAGGCGGATGCCGGGCGCATCCTGATCCGCGGCCAGCAGTTGGATGTCCGCTCCCCCGCCGCCGCCCGCCGCGCCGGCCTGCTGCCGGTGTACCAGGAACCTTCGCTGATCCCCGATCTCGACGTGCTCTCCAATCTCAGGCTCACCGGCACGCCGGTCGAACCCTTCCGCGCCTGGGTGCGCGAGCTCGGCATTCCCGACCTCGACATCCGCGAGACGGCCCGCCATATCCCTCTGGCCATCCTGCGCGTGCTCGACCTCGCGCGCGCTCTCGCCGTCGAGCCCGATGTGCTGCTGCTCGACGAGATGACCGCGGCGCTGCCGGCGAACCTCGCCGAAAAAGTGCTGGAAGTCGTGCGCCGCCAGGGTGACGCCGGCCGCTCGGTCATCTTCATCTCGCACCGTTTCGTCGAGATCTCCGCGCTCTGCGACCGCGCCACCGTGCTGCGCGACGGCGCCACCGTCGGCGTCGTCGACATCGAGCCGGGCGTCGAGGAAAGAATAGTCGAGATGATGCTCGGCACCCGCATCGAGAAGACACGCATCGCCGCGCGCGCGCCGAATGAGGTGGCGGTTGCGGCCGGCGGCCGTCCGCGCCTGTCCGTCCGCAACCTGCAGCTCGGCACCAAGCTCAACGACGTCTCCTTCGATCTCGCCAATGGCGAGGTCGTCGGCGTCTTCGCGCTCGAAGGCCAGGGCCAGGACGAGCTCTTCGCAGCGCTTGCCGGCTCGATCCGCCCGACCGGCGGCACGATCGACGTCGACGGCGCGCCGGTGAAATTCTCGCATCCGAGCGACGCCATCCAGGCCGGCATCGCCTATGTGCCGGGCGACCGCACCGAGGCCTTGGCCATGCAGCGTTCGGTGCGTGAGAACATCGCGCTGCCCTTCAGCGCCGGGCTGCGCAAATGGGGGCCGATCCGCATGCGCCGTGAGCAGGTGGTGGTTTCCGGCGCCATCGGCAGATTGCAGATTGATACCCGCGCCCAGGGCGAGGTGCAACGCCTTTCCGGCGGCAACCAGCAGAAGGTGACCATCGCCCGCTGGATCGCCGCCAACGCCCGCACCATTCTCTGCTTCGACCCGACGCGCGGCATCGATGTCGGCACCAAGCAGGAAATCTACAAGCTGTTGCGTGAGCTCGCCGGCCAAGGCAAGTCGGTATTGTTCTACACCTCCGAAATGGAAGAGGTGCAGCGCGTCTGCGACCGTGTCATCGTCATCTTCGGCGGCCGCGTCGTCGACACTTTCCCGGTGGAAGAAGCCGACGAGCCGGCGCTGATGCGTGCCGCCTACGGCCTGCCGCGCGGCGCCAAGGCCGATGTCGGCATCCTTGCCGAAGTCAGGCCCGCCTCCGATGCGGAGGCCGCGTCATGAGCCGCTTCATCCGCAACCAGGGCTGGGTCGCCGGCTTGTTCGCCCTGCTGATCTTTCTCTTCGTCATCACCAAGCTGATCCAGCCGGGCTATGGCAGCGGCGACTTCGGCTCGCTGGCGCGGGCAGTCCTGCCTTACGCCTTCGCGGTCGCCGCGCAGACCGTCGTCGTCATCGCCGGCGGCATCGACCTGTCGGTCGCCGCCATGATGGCGCTGACCAGCGTCACCGCCGCTTCGATGATGAACGGCGCCACCGAGGAATATGCGCTCTTCGTCGTGCCCTTCGTGCTGGCCATGGGGCTGGTGCTCGGCGCGCTGAACGGTGTCCTGATCGTCGTGACCCGGGTGCCCGACATCGTTGTCACCCTGGCCATGCTGTTCGTGCTGCAGGGCGCGGCGCTCCTCGTGCTCGGCGCTCCCGGAGGCGCAGCCGCCGAATGGCTTAAGGCGAGCGTCATCGGCACGGTGCCGGTCCCCGGCCTGCCGGACTGGGCCGATGCCTGGGTACCGAAGGCGCTGGTGCTGCTCGTCGTATGCCTCTGCGTCGTGTGGATTCCGCTCAGGCGCTCACGCCTCGGCCTCTCCATCTACGCCATCGGCAGCAACGAGCTCGCCGCCTTCCGCAGCGGCGTGCCGGTGGCCCGCACCAGGATCATCGCCTACGCGCTCTCCGGCCTGTTCGCGGCGCTCGGCGGCCTGTCGCTGACCATCAGCACCGGCATTGGCGCGCCCATCCCCGGGCCTTACCTGCTCGCCAGCGTCGCCGCCGTGGTGCTGGGCGGCGTCGCGCTCGGTGGCGGCAAAGGGGGCCTGCTCGGGCCGATTATCGCCGTCTTCGTGCTGAGGCTGGTGCGCACGGACCTGACGCTTCAGGCCATCGATCCGAATGTCACCGCGATCATCGAAGGCGCAATCATGGTCGCGGTCGTGATGTTCGGCGCCTTCATCACCATGCGGAGCCGCCCGGCAGGAGCAACGCCATGACCGACATCGCGACCATGCCCCGGCCCGTTTCGTTCGGCCGCCGCCTGAAGCGCTTCATGGCGGACCGGCCGCTGATCCCGCTGATCATCCTTTTGATCGTTCTCGTGGTGATCCTGCAGATCCTGCGTCCCGGCATCGTCAACGAGCGCTGGCTCGCCAACACGGCGAAGTTCGCCATTCCGCTGGCGATCCTCGCCGGCTGCCAGACCATGACCATGCTGACCGGCGGCATCGACCTTTCCGTCGGCACCGTGGCGACGATGAGCGCCTTCATCATGGCCACCCAGATCGTCAACCAGGATCCGACGGTGGCTTTCCTGCTCGCCATGCTGCCCGCCGTGCTGATCGGCCTCGTCAACGGCATCGGCGTCGGCGTGTTCCGGGTGCATCCGCTGATCATGACGCTCGGCACCAGCCTGATCGGCACCGGCTTCCTGCAGGTCTACCAGCGCACAGTGATCGCATCCGGCGCCAAGATCCCGGATTTCCTCAACTGGCTGGGCACCGGCGTCACCTACGGTTTTCCCAACGCGCTTCTCCTGTTCGTGCCGGTGGCGGTGCTGATTGTCTTAATGCTGAACCGCACCGGCTTCGGCCGCCTGCTCTACGCCGTAGGCGACAATGAACGCGCCGCAAGGCTGTCCGGCGTCCGCTACTGGCAGGTGATCACGGCGCTCTACATCCTCTCAAGCCTGCTCGCCGGCATCACCGGCCTGCTCTATATCGGCCTGATCAAGGCGCCCTCGCTGTCGCTCGCCGAGCCGCTGGTGCTGCCTTCGGTGGCCGCCGCGGTCATCGGCGGCACCTCGATCTTCGGCGGCCGCGGCGGCTACACGGGCACCATCATCGGCGCGCTCATCCTGACCGTGCTGACGACGCTGCTCACCATCCTGCAGATGCCCGAAGGCGGCCGCCGCATCCTGTTCGGCTTCATCGTGCTGTTCGTGACGGCAGCCTATCTGCGGATTATCGAGGACCGGTAGAACCGGTCGAACGGCAGGCACAGCTCACTCCGCCGCTTGCACGTGCCGGCCGTCGATGATCGCCCTGATCTCGGAGCGGCAGGAGCCGCAATTGGTGCCCGCGCGCAACGTCGCGCCGATGGCCTCAAGGCTGTCGCATCCCGAAGCAACCGCCGACGCGATTTGGTTGACGCCGACATGGAAGCACGCGCACACGACCCGCCCGATCGCAGGCATAGGTACGGGCGAGCGGCCGGACAGAAGCGCGCGGCGGTCGGCCGTCGACAACGGCTGGCGCGTGGCGAGCAGCGACACCAGCCAGTCGCGCGTCGGCAACTGGTCCGGGCCGGCGACCAGCAGGGCTTCCGCCATGGCGCCCCCATCGTCGATGGCTGCTGCGCGATAAGAGAGCCCGCGGCGATCAGTGTATTCCAGAAGCTGATCCTGCCGCTGGGCAGCGAGCAGCTTGCTCGCCAGGAGAATGCCCTGATCCGGCGGCTCGGTTCCGGTCAGTTCGTAGACCCAGCCGCCCGCGACCGCTTGCCGGCTCCAGTGAACGAAACCCGTCGGCCGCAGATCACGGCGTGTGATGAGCACTCCGGCCCAGCCGGTCTCTTCCCGCACGATCCTGACCGGGACATGCTTGAGCTCCGGTTGGCCGGAATGCGGATCGGTGACCGGCGAGGACAGCAGACCGGCGGCGGCCCTGGCCGCAAACTGCCCGCTCCAATGCATGGGCAGGAAAGCATGGCCGCCCCGCTGCGCGTTCGAAACCCGCACTCTCGCCCGAACGAAGCCGAAGCGGGTTGAAAGATGAGCGAGGTCGCCATCCTTGAGGTGTCGCGCGGCCGCATCCGCCGGATGGAGATCGACCGCCGGCTCCGGCACGTTAGCCATCAAACGCGGCACATTCCCGGTGCGAGTCATCGTGTGCCACTGGTCGCGCAGCCGGCCGGTGTTCAGGGCAAGCGGATAATCGGCATCGACGTTGAAGGCGGTTGCCTCCTGCCGCACCGCCACGAAGCGCGCGCGCCCGTCGGGCGTCGGGAAACGGCCGTCGCCGAACAATCTCGTCTCGCGCTCGTGCCGGTTCGAAGCGGGCCAGTGGCGTGGTGCGAAGGCATCGTAATCCGTGTCGCTAAGGCCGGTCAGCCCGCCAAGATCGAACAGCCGCGCGCCGCTATTCTCGAAAGCAGACAGCGCGGCGTGCTCGCGGAATATCTCTGCCGGTGTCTTGTAGGCGAAGGCGTCGCCCAAGCCCATGCGGGCGGCGACATCGCAGACGATGCGCCAGTCGGCTCTCGCCTCGCCCGACGGCGGCAGGAACGGTCGCAGGCGCGAGATACGCCGTTCCGAATTGGTGACCGTGCCGTCCTTCTCGCCCCAGGCGGCGGCCGGCAGCAGCACGTCGGCATAGCGCGTGGTGTCGGTGCGGGTGACATCCGAGACCACGACGAAATCGCATTTGGACAGAGCGGCTCGCACGCGCGTAGCGTCCGGCATGGAGACCGCGGGATTGGTGCCCATCACCCACAGCGCCTTGATGCGGCCGTCGGCGACCGCCTGGAACAGGTCCACGGCTTTCAGGCCGCCGCGCCGCGCGATGTCGGGCGCCCTCCAGAAGCGGGACACGCGGTCGATGTTGGCCTCGTCCGCAAAGTCCATATGCGCGGCAAGCTGGTTGGCCAGGCCACCCACCTCGCGGCCGCCCATCGCGTTCGGCTGCCCGGTGACCGAGAACGGCCCCGTGCCGGGCTTGCCGATGCGGCCGGTGGCGAGATGGCAGTTGATGATGGCGTTGACCTTGTCGGTTCCATGCGCCGATTGGTTCACACCCTGGCTGTAGACGGTAACCGTATGGTCGGTCTCGGCGAAGAGATCATAGAAGGCTTGGACGTCGGCGGCCGACAATCCGCAGCCTTTCGCGACACGCGCGATCGACGGCGCATCGGCGCCGGCCAGGGCGGCCGCGGCGTCGAAGCCCGAGGTGCTGTCGCGGATGAAATCGGCATCGATCTTTCCGCTCTGGACGAGATGCGCGAGCAGCCCGTTGAACAACAGCACGTCCGTGCCTGGATCGAGCGCCAGATGCAGGTCGCACTCGTCAGCGGTCGCGGTGCGGCGGGGGTCGATGACGACGATTTTCGTTCCACGCTCCCGGCGCGCCGCAAGCATGCGCTGGTAGAGCACGGGATGGCACCATGCGGTGTTGGAGCCGGTGAGCACGATGAGATCGGCGCACTCGAAATCCTCATAGATGCCCGGAACGATGTCCTCACCAAAGGCGCGGCGGTGGCCGGCGACGGACGACGCCATGCAGAGCCGTGAATTGGTGTCGATATTGGCCGAGCCGACAAAACCCTTCATCAGCTTGTTGGCGACGTAATAGTCCTCGGTGAGCAACTGGCCGGAGACGTAGAAGGCGACCGAGTCCGGTCCATGCTCGGCGATGGCTCGCGAGAATTTTTCGGCCACGAGGTCGAGCGCTTCGTCCCAGTTCGCTGGCTTGCCGAGAATTTCCGGCCGCAGCAAACGGCCTTCGAGGCCGAGCGTCTCGGCAAGGGCGGAACCCTTCGAGCACAGGCGGCCGAAATTGGCCGGATGGTCGGGATCGCCGCGGACGGCTGTCGTGCCGTCCGCGGCGACCTTGGCCAGCACGCCGCAGCCCACCCCGCAATAGGGGCAGGTGGTCCTCACCTCGCGCGCTTCCTCCATGCCTCAGGCCGCTTTCGAGGCCAGCGCCTCGAGCGCGATGAACAGCCGTCCGCCCTCGACCTTGACCGGGATCGTTCGTACCGCGCCCTCGTCGGCGCCGAGCGCCTTGCCCGTCTCCAGCGAGATCACCCAATTGTGCAGCGGGCAGGTCACCGCCGCGCCATGGACGATGCCTTGGCTGAGCGGCCCGCCCTTGTGCGGGCAATGGTCGTCGATGGCGAAGACCTGGTCGTCCGCCGTGCGGAAGATCGCGATCTTGCCCTGCGGCGTTGCCACGCAGCGCGCCCCGCGCGGTGGAATATCCGCGATGGTGCCGATGGCGATCCAGTTCATGCCGTCTCTTTCCTGCCGACTCACTCCGCCGCCTCCGCGAACCCGACCGACGCCATCGGCCGGAACTCATGCTTGTCCTTGCCGGAGACGCGCTCCGACCATGGATCGACCTGCGCGAATTTCTGGCTGAAGACGAAGCGCTCGAAATAGGCCCGGCGCTTCTCGGCATCGTCGAGGATCTGCTTCTGGATCTCGGCGGTGCCGATGCGCTTGGCCCATTTGTAGATGCGCTCGAGATAGCGGGCTTGCTCGCGATACATCTGGACGAGCGCCACGATCACCTCCAGCGCCTCGTCCTCGGTCTTCACCAGTCCGAGCACTTCCGTGCCCTTGATGTCGAGACCGGCGGCGCCCGCGAAATGGATCTCGTAGCCGGAATCGACGCAGACCACGCCGACGTCCTTGCAGGTCGCCTCCGCGCAGTTGCGCGGGCAGCCCGACACCGCCATCTTCACCTTGGCCGGCGTCCACGACCCCCACATGAATTTCTCGATGCGGATGCCGAGCCCGGTCGAATCCTGCGTGCCGAAACGGCACCAGTCGGTGCCGACGCAGGTCTTCACCGTGCGCAGGCCCTTGGCATAGGCATGGCCCGAGACGAAGCCGGCCTTGCCGAGATCGGCCCACACCGCCGGCAGGTCTTCCTTGCGGATACCCAGCATGTCGATGCGCTGGCCGCCGGTGACCTTGACCATCGGGATCTCGAACTTGTCGACGACATCGGCAATGGCGCGCAATTCGTTTGCGCTGGTCACTCCGCCCCACATGCGCGGCACCACCGAATAGGTGCCGTCCTTCTGGATGTTGGCGTGGACGCGCTCATTGATGAAGCGCGACTGATAGTCGTCGGCATATTGGTCGGGCCAGTCGCAGACCAGATAATAGTTGAGCGCCGGCCGGCATTTGGCGCAGCCGCAGGAGGTCTTCCATTCGAGCTCCTGCATGATGGCCGGAATTGTCTTCAGGCCCTTCGCCTTGATCAGGCGCCGCACGTCGTCATGGCCGAGGCCGGTGCAGCCGCACATCGGCTGCACCGCCGCAGGATTGTACGCTTCGCCCAGCGTCAGCTTCAGCAGCTGTTCGACCAGACCCGTGCATGAGCCGCATGAGGCCGAGGCCTTCGTATGCGCGCGCACATCGTCGAGACCGGTCAGCCCCTTGGTCGTGATCGCGCCGGTGATCTTGCCCTTGCAGACGCCGTTGCAGCCGCAGATTTCCGCATCATCCGCCAGTGCCGCAACGGCCGCCAAAGGGTCCGAGGAAACGCCTCCCTGGAACGCCTGGCCGAAGATCAGCGTATCGCGCATCTGAGAGATATCGGTGGCCTTCTTCTTGAGGTCGTTGAACCAGGCGCCGTCACCCGTCTCGCCGAACAGCACCGTGCCGATGATGCGGTTGTCCTGCAGCACGAGGCGCTTGTAGATGCCGGCGGATGCGTCGCGCAGGATGATCTCCTCGCGATCCTCGCCATCGGCGAAATCGCCCAGCGAATAGAGGTCGATACCGGTGACCTTGAGCTTGGTCGGCGTGTCGGAATGGACGAAGCGCCTGTCCTCGCCATCCGCCAGCCCGGCGGCCGCGACGCGCGCCATCTCGTAGAGAGGCGCAACCAGTCCGTAGACATGGCCGCCGACTTCGGCGCATTCGCCGAGCGCCATGATCGCGGGATCGGAGGTCAGCATGCGGTCGTCGACGACGATGCCGCGATTGACCTCAAGCCCGGCATCCTTGGCCAAAGCGGTGCTCGGGCGGATGCCGACCGCCATCACCACCAGCGTTGCCGGGATGATCGTGCCGTCCATCAGCTCCACACCCTCGACCTTGCCGTTGCCGACAATCGCCTTGGTGTTAGCCTTGGTCATGACCTTGATGCCCCGCGCCTCGACGGCCTTCTGCAGCAGGTATCCGGCGGCCGGGTCGAGCTGGCGCTCCATCAGCGTCGGCATGACGTGGAGCACTGTGACGTCCATGCCGCGTTCCTTGAGCCCTGCCGCGGCTTCGAGGCCGAGCAGGCCGCCGCCGATGACGACCGCCTTGGCGCGCGACTGGGCCGCGAGCAGCATGGCGTTGACGTCGTCGAGATCGCGATAGCTGAGCACGCCCGGCAAGTCCTTGCCCGGCACCGGAATGATGAACGGCACCGAGCCGGTGGCGATGACCAGCCGGTCGTAGCTCTCGGTCACGCCGTGGTCCGAGGTGACGGTCTTGGCCTCGCGGTCGATCGCGACGATGCGGTGGCCCTTGTAGAGGGTGATGCCATGCTTGATATACCAGCCGTCGCCATGGATGACGATTTCCTCGAACGCCTTCTCGCCCGACAGCACCGGCGACAGCATGATGCGGTCATAGTTCACGCGCGGCTCGGCGTTGAAGATGGTGACGGCGTAGCGGTCGGGCGCTTCCTCCAGCAGGTGCTCCAGCATCCTGCCCGGCGCCATGCCGTTGCCGATGATGACGAGTTTTTGGCTCATGTCGCTCTCCGGTCTATTCGGCGGCGTAGGAAAGGGACGATGTCTTGACGGCGGCCTGGCGCTCCATCCGGCGGATGCTGAAGTGCATCCAGACCAGACAGGACAAGACGATCACGAAGAGCAGCATGAAGCAGCTCGACCAGACGCCGGTGAGGTCGTTCAGCGCGCCGAAAACGATCGGCAGGATGAAGCCGCCAAGGCCGCCGATCATGCCGACCACGCCACCGACCGCGCCGACGCTCTGCGGATAATAGGCAGGGATGTGCTTGTAGACGGCGGCCTTGCCGAGGCTCATGAAGAAGCCGAGCACGGAGGCGACGGCGATGAAGGCGAGCGGGCCGATCTCGAAGTGGAACGGGATCGGCCCGCTGATGCCGCGCACCACGTAATCTGCCGAGGGGAGAGACAGAACGAGGGTCGCGACGGCAGAGACGCTGAAGGTCCAATAGAGCACGGTGCGGGCACCGATGCGGTCGGACAGCACGCCGCCATAGGCGCGGAAGATGCTTGCGGGGATCGAATAGGCGGCGCCGATCATGCCGGCGGTGGCGATGCCAAAGCCGTAGACGCCGATCAGGTAGCGCGGCAGCCAGAGCGACAGCGCCACGAACGCGCCGAAGGCGAAGAAATAGTAGAAGGCGAAGCGCCAGACCTGCAGGTTCTTCAGCGGCGCGAATTCCTGCCAGAAGCTCCTCGCCGGCGCCGCCTTGCCGGCACGGCGCTCGCGGATGACCGGATCGTCGTTGGTGGTGAACCAGAAGACGATCGCCATGACGACCAGCGCCGCGGCCCAGATCAGCGCCACCGACTGCCAGCCCCAGGCAAGCAGCACGAGCGGCGCCAGGAACTTGGTGACCGCCGCGCCGACATTGCCGACGCCGAAAATGCCGAGCGCCGTGCCTTGTCTGCCAGCAGGGAAGAAGCGCGAGACATAGGCGACGCCGACGGCGAAGGAGCCGCCTGCAAGGCCGACGCCGAGCGCGGCGACCAGCATCTGCTGATAGGTATGCGCGAAGGCGAGCAGGAAAGTCGCGACCGCGGCGGCAAGCATCGTCAGAGTGTAGACTAGGCGTCCGCCATAACGGTCGGTCCAGACGCCGAGCACCATGCGCACGAGCGAACCGGTGAGGATCGGCGTGCCGACGAGCAGGCCGAACTCGGTCTCGTTGAGGCCGAGCTCTTGCTTGATGCGCACGCCGATGATGGAAAAGATCGTCCACACCGCGAAGCAGACGGTGAAGGCGATGGTGGACATGACGAGCGCCTGCCGGGGAGCACTGTCCTGGCTGGGCGCGGCTGGGAGGTTTGCGGTCATGGTCGGCTCCGGTTTGCGGCGCAGGGCGGCGCGCCGTGTGTTGTGTTGATCAGCGGCGTGGCATCCGTCAGCGCGCCGAGACTTGTGGGCTCATTTGCAGCACCTTGGCCTCGGTTTCGTGATTGGCGGGAAACAGCAGCATTGCGGCAGCGAAGAGCACCGCAGTCAGCGCGCTGCTCAGCAGGAAATCGCGGCGGGCGAAATCCTTGAGGGATGTCGTTGCGATCCATGTTGCCATCGTCGTCTCCCGTTGAGCGCCGCTTGGGGCCAGCGCCGTCGATTGCGTGTCGGCCAAAACGAAAAAAGCTGCCGTCCAGGCCCCCTCGCGTCCGTACATCCGGGATCGCGTGTTGACCTGAGCGGCAGCTTTGCCTGTGGCGCCCGCCATTGGACGCCTGTTCTGTTGCCCACGAGGGCTCGGTTATTTCAAAGCATGAAGCGTGCCAGTTTAACGAGAGATCAGAATTTCATTTAAAATCAACATGCTAACACAATGGGCCTGCGGCGGAGCCAAGCTGCAACGCGGTCAAACATTGATCAATGGCATGGACGTGCCGCACAAATTTTGTGCATCGCACAAGACTGATGCGGAAATGATCAGGCGCGTTTCTGGCCGGCAATGTAGGCGTCGATCCGGTCCGGATCGAAGATCTGGCCGTCGAAAAATCCGTCGGGACCAAGCACCAGGCTCGCCCCCGCCGAACCGACCGGCGTCGCAACCTTCAGCGCCCCTTCGACCTTGGCATTGGCGCCGGGCAGCGCCACGCCGAGCGGTTTCAGCGCCGAGCGGTAGAGATCGGGCCGATAGCAGTCGCGGGCGATGGCGAGGTTCTGCGGCGTGTGCGGCAACTGTCCCCAGCGCACCATTTGCGTGTAGAACCACAGCGCATGGCTCTTCCAGGGGAAGTTCGCCGCCTTGTCGAAGGGCAGGAAGAAATCCTCGACGCTCCGCTCGACGCCGCCGCCAAGCTGAAGGCGTCCGGTGAGCGCCGGCATCTGGATCGCCTCCGGCTGGCCAAGGAAGGCGGGCCTCGCCATCAGCACGGCCAGCTCGCCGCGGTTCGCCGGGTCTTGGCACCAGCGTGCGGAATGATGCAGTGCCCTCAAGAGCGCCGCCATCGCCTCTGGATTCTCCTCCGCCCACACCTTACGCGCGCCGATCACCTTCTCCGGGCTGTTGCGCCACAAAAGCGCTTTGACGGTGACGATGTGGCCGGTGCCGGCCGCCACGGCCGCGCTGTTCCAGGGCTCGCCGACGCAATAGCCGTCGATGCGGCCGGCAGCCAGCGCATCGGCCATGAAGGGCGGCGGCACGATGACGATCTCGATGTCGCAGTCGGGATCGATGCCGCAGGCGGCAAGCCAGTAGCGCAGCTCGTAATTATGCCCGGAATGCGGATGCACGACAGCGAAACGCAGCGGCTCGCGGCCGGCACGCGCCCGCTCGCGGATCAGCGCGCCAAGCGCTGCCCCGGCGCGCCCCGGATCGAGGTCGGGCGCAGCACCTTGCGCTGCCATGCCGTCCCAAACCGCGTTGGACACGGTGATGCAGTTGCCGCCGAGCCCGAGCGAGAAGGGCACGATGGTCTCCGAGGCAAGCGGAGTCAGCCCGAGGCTGCAGGCGAGCGGCATCGGCCCCAGCATATGGGCGACGTCGAAATGGCCGATGGCGATGCGGTCCCGGATATTGGCCCAGGACGTCTCGCGCTGCAGCTTGAGCTCGATGCCCTCGCGGGTGGCAAAGCCCATCTCGCCGGCCACGACCAGAACGGCGCTGTCGAAGAGCGGCATGAAGCCGGCGGTGATTTCGTGCGCCATGCTCATTCGCCCTCCAGCGGTCCCAGCAAGCCCGCCGCCGTCACCAGGCTCTGGGCGATCTCGGCGATCTTGCGGTTCTGGTTCATGGCGGTCTTGCGCAGAAGCGTGTAGGCCGCCTCCTCGCTCAAGCCCCGCGACTTCATCAATATGCCCTTGGCCCGGTCGATGACCTTGCGATTCTCCAGCTCGCTGCGCGCCTCCTCCAATTCGCGCGCCATGCGCGAGAAGGCGTTGAAGCGGCTGATCGCCATGTCGAGGATCGGCTTGATGCGTTCCTTCTTCAGTCCGTCGACGACATAGGCGGACACGCCCGCATCGACCGCGGCCTCGATCGAGGCCTGGTCGGAGCGGTCGACGAACATGGCGATCGGCCGCTTCACCGCGCGCGACAGCTGGAACATGTTCTCCAGCATGTCTCGGTTGGGATTTTCCAGATCGATGACGATGACGTCCGGCTCGATCTCGGCGATGCGCCGGGCAATGCCGGCCACGTCATGGATCACCGTGACTTGCCGATGGCCGGCATCCCGCAACCCGGCCTCTATGATCGAGGCCCGGATGCGGTTCTCGTCGATAACAAGGATGGTCAACGAACCGGTGGACATGCGCCTATTGTGCAGCCAGACCGCAATTGTGCAATGCGGCGATCGACGGATTGGTTTCCATCCGATCGTCGAGGCACGGGCTGCGACGCTTTCGCGTCCCGGCCTGCGTTGCCGGTGAAGGGCGGGAACACTATAGATGTTCCATCGTGCGCGAAGATATTCACACGGCAGGCGTCCCGGTACTCTGCGTTTCATGCGAGGCGCGGCATCGTGGCATATGCGGCGCGCTCAACGCCGGGCAGCTCGTCGATCTTGCCAAATCGACGAAACGGCACAAGGCCGAGGCCGGCAAGGAGCTGGTGGGCGATTCCAGGAGCGTCGAGCGTTTCTCGAACGTACTCTCAGGCGTCGTGAAGCTGACCAAGACGCTTTCCGACGGCCGCCAGCAGATTGTCGGCCTGCAATTCGCTCCCGATTTCCTCGGCAGGCCGTTCCAGAGCGAGAGCACGCTCAGCGCCGAGGCGGCGACAGACGTCGAACTGTGCTCGTTCCCGCGCCAGGCGCTGGAGCGCATGATAAAGGAGCAGCCCGATCTTGAGCATCGCCTGCTCGAACAGAAGCTGCGCGAGCTCGACCAGGCGCGCGACTGGATGGTGGCGCTCGGCCGCAAGACGGCCTCCGAGAAGATAGCGAGCTTCCTTCTGATGATCGCGCGCAACATCGACCCCGCCGCCGGGCCGGAGCGGCGCGGCGCCGCTTTCGATCTGCCTCTGTCGCGCGCGGAGATCGCGGATTTCCTGGGTCTCACCGTCGAAACGGTGAGCCGGCAGATCACCCGGCTGCGGGGCGAGGGCGTCATCCGCGTCGAAAACAACCGCCACGTCATCGTCGACGACATCGGGCGCCTGGCCGCGCGGGCCGGAGACTGATCCCCGGGACGTTCGTTTAGAGCAATTCCAGGAAAAGTGCATAGCGGTTAGGCTCGGCGACTTAGCCATAGCCTTCCGCATAAGAACAAATACTTACTGATTGCCGAGAACCTTTGGCAGCACGTGGTCGCGCTCAAAGGCGATGTGGCGGCGCAACGATTCGAAGAAGGCACGCAGCATGTAGCCAAACGCCTCGGGATTTTCGATCTGCCGACCGTGGCCGTAGGCCAGCAGCGCCTCGCTGAGATCCGCCGCCGCGCTTTCATCCTCCAGGTGCTCGAGCTTCAGTCGCTCGACGGTGTCTTCCTCGCCCGTCTGCCGCACGAAGGTTGGGAAGACGATCTCTTCCTCGAAGCGGTGGCATTCGCGCAGCAGCGGCAAGAGGTCGGCCGCCACGGCGAGGCACTGGAGCCGGTCGACGCGCGAGGGCAGGTCGTCGGCGATGCCCTCGAGCATGTGGCAGAGCGCGAGCTTCTGCATATGCGCCCGCCGCATATCTGCCGGGCTATGCAGCGGCTCCGGCTCGGCGCTCGTCATGATAGCTCCTCCGTCACGCCCGGGCTCAAGGAGGGTTGCTGCTCGACGGCAACAGGATCGGGAACATCGCCAGCCCACCGTGGCGATTACCGTCGCGACGCCGAGGAAGAAAGTCGGACATGGAGCATCCTTTCTGGACATCGCCTCATAGCGCGGCACGAATGCTGGAGACTTGACCTGAATCAACTCATGTCCTCCTCGCCTGTGCGAGAAGCGGGCCATGAAAACGCAGGTCGTTCCAGCACCGATTCCTGATCCCGGCGCTTCGGGGCCGGCCGCCTTCGAGGCGCTTTCCGCCGCCGAGCGATTGGCAAGGCCCGGATTGCGTGGTCTTCTCGCCTTGCAGGCGGTCCGCACCGTGCTCAGGCTCGGCTTCGCCGCGACGGCGGCGATGGCCGCCGGCCGGCTCGTGATGGGCGAGACGGTCGAGCCACGGCTCGTCGCCGGGATGATCGCGCTGCTCGCGGCCGCATGCCTCGCCGGATTCGCCGCCGAAAGTATGCAGGCTTCCGCGGAAAACGTCGTGGCGACGCGACTGCGGGCGCTCGCAGGCGAGCGACTGGGCAAGATGCCGGCGCGGCAGCTGCAGTCGCTCTCGACGGGCGCCTTGATCGTCTCGATGCAGCGCCATCCGGAATCGATCGCCGCGCTGGTGGTGGGTCATCGTGCCGCCACGGCCATGATGGCGGCTGGGCCATTGCTCGCGGCAATCGCGCTTTGCTTCGTCTCCTGGCAGGCCGCGCTGCTGGTCATCTGCCTCACGCCGGTCATGATCCTGTTCTTCGCGCTGGTGGGCAATGCGATCCGCCGGCGCGCCGACGCCCAGGAGCGTGCCTTCGGCCGGCTGGCGGGCCAGTTCGCCGACCGCGTCCGCACGCTGCCCACGATTCTTGCCAACCACGCCACGGCAAGCGAGGAGGCAAAACTCGGCCGGCGCCTGGAGGGCTACGCCGGCGAGACGATCGGTCTGCTCCGCATAGCCTTTGCCAATGCCGGGATCATCGACTTCTTCGCCTCGCTCTCGATTGCGATCCTCGCCATCCTCCTCGGCCTGGGCCACCTGAAGCTTGCGACGATCCCGGGCTTCTCCAATCTCGAGCTCTGGCAGAGCCTGTTCATCCTGATGATCGCGCCGGAATATTTCGCGCCATTCCGCCGCTTCTCGGAGCAGTACCATGCCAAGGCGGAAGGGTTGGCGGCGGCCGCCGCGCTGAACCGGCTGCTCGGCGCCGAACCGATCGCGTCGACCACCTTGCCGGTGCTCGACCGGTTGCGCCTGACATTGCCTGCACATGGCCTCGTCGCCATCGTCGGTCCGAGCGGATCGGGCAAATCGACGCTTCTGCGCCGTCTCGCCGGGCTCGAGCCGGGCGCCATGCCGACGCCGGGAACCCGTCCGCTGGCCGCTGAAGAGATCGCCTGGGTTTCGACGGACGCCTACGTGCCCGAAGGAACGCTGGCGGAGGCTATGTCGTGGAATGGCGGCGCGCTGGACCGGAGCCGGCTGGAAAATGCCGCGCGCGCGATCGGGCTGCTCGACGACGCCCTGCTGCCGGGCGGTCTCGATGCAAGGCTGGACAAGGGCGGCGCCAATCTTTCGGGCGGCCAGCGGCTCCGCATCGCCGTCGCCCGCGCGCAGCTTTCCGGACGAACCGTGCTCGCCGACGAGCCGACGGCAAAGCTCGACCGCGCGACCGCCGAGGCCGTGCGGCGCATGCTGATCGGGATTTCAGGGGCGCGGCTGGTCGTCGTCGCGACGCATGACCGGGACCTTGCCGCCGCCGCCGACCTGGTTGTCGATCTCACCCGTGACGATACCGTCGAGGTGGCGGCATGAGCACCGCGTTTCAGTCATCGAGCCGGAAGTCGTGGCGGCTGGCGACGGGCTTCGCCTTCACCGCGCTGGCCTGCGCCATATTGCTGGGCGGCGTTTCAGCCTGGCTGCTCGGATCCGTGGCGATCGCCGGCCTTTCCGCCGCCGCTTTCACTTTCAACTTTCACACTCCCGCAGCCTTCATCAGGCTGTTCGCAGTCGGCCGCACCGCTGCCCGCTATGGCGAGCGCCTGACCGGCCACAAGGCGGCACTCGCCGATCAGGTATCGCGTCGCGTCGAGCTGTTCGCCGCGATGGCGGCGGCGCCGGCGGTGCGACGGGCCGGATGGCAGCTCGGCAACGATTCGCGCCTTGCCGACTATCTCGACGACGTCGAGGACCTCGACTTCGCCAGGCTGCGCGCCGGCCTGCCGGCTCTGACGCTCGCCTGCGGCCTCGCGGTGCTGATCGCCGGCTCGGCGGTGCTGGCGCCTTTGTCCCTCCTGCCCATCATAGTCTTGCTGCTTGCCATCCTGTTCGCGGGGAACCGGGTGGCCAGAGCTGGCGCCATGGCATGGCGTGAGACCAGGTCGCTGCGCCGCGGGGGCGCGAGCCGGCTTGGCGCGGCCATGGCGTCAGCCGTACCCTTGAAGGCGGAGGGCGCCTGGAACCGCGAATGCACTGAGGCCCTCGCCGCGCTCTCTCGCGCCGGCGCCGCGCAGCTTGCCCTTCGCCGGCTGCAGGCCATGCTGGACATGATCGGCGGGGCGTTGGGCCCGGTTGCCGGCGTCAGTGTGATGGCGGCTGCCTGGTATGCGGGCAGACAAGGCACAGAGCTTCTCGCGCCCATGCTGCTCGCCTTCTCCTGGCTGGCGCTGGGCGAAACCATGAATGGCGCATCGCGCATGCTGGTTGCCGTGCTTCGCCGCAACGCGGCTCGCGCCGAGATCGGCCAATGGACACGCGGCACCGCGGCCGGCAGGCGCGAATTCGCCCTGGATGACATCAAGCCCGCCCTGCTGCTTCATGGCGGCCTGCAACGCCGTGCACCCGACGGCCGGTCGATCGGAACGCCCATCTCCCTGCTCCTCGCGCGGGGCCAGCCGACACTGCTCGTCGGCGCAAGCGGCTCGGGCAAGACGAGCCTGCTCAAGCAGATCGCCGGCTGGATCGGCGACGATGCCTTCGCAACCGACGACCGCATCCTGTCGGCAGGCGAGCGGCGGGCGCTCGTGTCCCTCGTCCTGCACGACGCGGTCGTGCTGGAGGATACCGTCCGCGCCAATCTCTTTGCCGGCGATGCTCCGGATGCCGTACTCTGGCGGGCGCTCGAAGCCGTCGAGATGGACGGGCGTATCCGTGAAGCGGGCGGGCTGGACAGCTGGGTCAGGCAGGACAGGTTCTCGCTCGGCGAAGCGCAGCGCATCAACCTCGCGCGCGCCTGGCTGTCATCCCCACCCGTTGCGCTGCTTGACGAACCGACCGAACACCTCGACGAGGCGCAGGGCGAGCGTATCCTCGAGCGGCTGCTCGTCCGCTTCAGCGATAGGATCGTCGTCGTCTCCACCCATCGCGCGCCGCCGCTTCGCGATGTCCGCACGATCGAGTTGCAGCCGTAATCACGCGGCCGAGCTGTCCTGCTCCAAGGCATTCGGGTCGCCCGGCGCCGTCGCCCAGGCGAGCTCGACCAGCGTCACGGTGCGCCGGCCCGTGCCGTCGACCTGACAGACGATAAGGCCCTGCTCCTCGATATAGTCGAGCAGTCGCCGCGCGCGGCGCAGCGAATGCGAGCCGTAGGCCCGCGCAATCGCCGCGTCGCTCGGGCAAGGCCAGCCTTCCTTGGCGGCGCGGGCGATCATCATGAACACGCCCTGCATGTCCTCGGGCAGCAGCGAGGCGCGCACGGAGACGTCCCGCCAGGCATCGTCCTCGGCCATGTCGGAGCCGACGCCGGCTCGCGCCCTGGTCAGCATGCGGCGGAATTCCGGAAGATCGGGCACCACCGACGCAAGCCCTTCGATGCGGCAGCGGACCACGAACTCCTGATAGAGCACGCCGATGACGCGGAAACCCGCATCGGGCTCGGCCAGAATGGCGCGCAGGATGCGGTCCATGCGCTCGCGCCGTTCGGCCAGGTCCTCGGCGCTGGGCTGCGGCTCCGCCGGCTCAGGGCGTATCTCCAGCGGCGCGGCCTTGGCCGCCATCAGCTGGTCGAGGAGGTCCGGCGATGGCCGGCGCTGCGGCCTCACCGTCTCCGGCGGCGGCGCGGCAAGAATGACCGAACGCGCATCCTCCAGTGCCGCTTGCGGCAGCGGCATCAGCCGCGGCGTGCCGTTGCGCGGGCTGGTCTCGGTCTGGCCGATGCGCACGCCGAGCGGACGCCGCGACAGCGCCGGTCCGAGCGCCATGAAATGCCCGCGCTCCAGGTCGCGGAAGGCTTCGGCCTGGCGCCGCTCCATGCCGAGCAGGTCGGCCGCGCGCGCCATGTCGATGTCGAGGAAAGTGCGGCCCATCAGGAAGTTGGAGGCTTCCGCCGCGACGTTCTTGGCGAGCTTCGCCAGCCGCTGCGTGGCGATGATGCCGGCCAGCCCGCGCTTGCGGCCGCGGCACATCAGATTGGTCATGGCGCCGAGCGAGAGCTTGCGCGCCTCGTCCGAAACCTCGCCGGCGGCGGCGGGCGCGAAGAGCTGCGCCTCGTCGACCACCACCAGCATCGGATACCAATGGTCGCGCGCCACCTCGAACAGCCCGCCGAGGAATGCGGCGGCGCGCCGCATCTGGTTCTCGGCATCGAGCCCTTCGAGATTGAGCACCGTCGAGACGCGGTGGATGCGCGCGCGCTCGCCCGCCGCCTGCAGGCCGCGCTCGGTATGCTCCTCGGCATCGATCACCAGATGGCCAAAGCGTTCGCCTAGCGACACGAAGTCGCCTTCAGGGTCGATGATGGTCTGCTGCACCCAGGGCGCGCTCTGTTCGAGCAGCCGGCGCAGCAGATGCGACTTGCCGGAGCCCGAATTGCCTTGCACCAGCAGGCGGGTCGCCAGCAGTTCCTCAAGGTCGAGGGCGGCCGGCGCGCCTGCGCTCGTCTGCCCCATCTCGATTGCAACCGTCATATTTCGACTCAGAACGCCTCCATGCGCGCAAGCGGGCTTATCAACCGAAGCCGGGCGCGTCGAGCATGGCCGCGCACCGCTGAGCGGTGTTCCACATCTAAGGGCGAGCGTCGGCTCGTCCCTATGGGCGAGCGTGAGCTCGTCCCTAGGGGCAACTGGCGGCAGGCTGTCGCCATCGGCTCTGGTCGGACCACCATTTCGCTGGCGCAATCCCGCTATTGGCGTATCATCTTTGCAGGGAGGGTTCATGGCAGGAGGAGGCCAATGAACGTCGCTGCGGAAGTGCCCGTCATGGACCCGACGGTGCAAGACCTTGTTTCGTCTGCCCTTTCGAAATTTCGCGCCGGCGACACCGTGTCCACACGCGCCATGCTCGAGGCCATACGCCATGCCGATCCATCCTGCGAAGACAGCGATGACCATCTGGTCGAGCTGATCGTGATGGCCGCCGTTGGTAAGACCATGGGGGTCGTGTTCGACCACCGCTCGCCTGACGAGCGGTTGCCGCGGCTGTCATAGGCCCGAAGCGTTGCCTGCGTATATGCGAGCACCGGAAGACCGGCCTCACCGGAACATCGGTACGCCTTAGCCCAGCGGATGCGGCATGTAACCGACAAAACCCGCGATCTTCCAGCGGCCGCCGACCTTGCGGCAGAAATAGAGCGTCTGCCATTTCAGCCGGTCGACACCGCCATCCGCCTTGGCGACCGAGCCGTCGAACTTCTTGTGCAGCACCGCGCGATCACCGTCGACATCGATGTCGCGCATGTTGGTGACGCGAAACAGCGCCTCGCGCAGCGGCTCGGCGAATTTCGTCGCTGCTGTCTCCTTGGCCTGGCGCAGCCATTCGTCGCGATAGACCGCCAGCCTCGGGAACTGCAGCCGCCAGGCATCGGCATTGGCGAGGAAATGCGCGTGCATGCCGAAGAAGCTCTCGGCGATGAAATCGTCCTCGACCATCGCCCAGTCCTGTCCGAGGAAGGCATCGATGTCGCGCCGGACCAGCATTTCCCACAGGTCGTGACGATCGGCATCGCCTTCCGGAAACGGATTCTTGTCGAAGGTCATGCTGGATCTCCCCTCATATCGCGGCCGATGAAAGCGGTATCGACCGCAAGATGCTCAGGCTTCTGTAATAAAGCAACATGGATTTCGAAAAAATGTTGCTTTCCGACATTGCCTCTATGAGGATCGTGCTGACAGACGTAGACGGCTATGCGACCGGTTCGCTCAATCGCCAAGAGGAGGCTCACTTGCCCAAGCAGTGCTTTGGAAAATCGCATGTCCCGCTCTCGCCCGCCGTGCGCGCCGGCGATTTCGTCTATGTCTCCGGCCAGGTGCCGGTGGGCAGCGACGGGCTGGTGGTGAAGGGCGGCATCGCCGAGCAGACCGAGCAGGTGCTGCAGAACGTCAAGGCGGCGCTGGCGCTGGCCGGCTGCGGCATGGACGATGTGGTGAAGACCACCGTCTGGCTGGAGGACGCGCGCGATTTCGGCACCTTCAACACCGTCTATGCAAAACATTTCCCAAACGACCCGCCGGCGCGCACCACGGTCGAATCGCGCCTGATGATCGACATCAAGATCGAGGTCGAGGCCGTCGCCTACCGGCCGGTCTGATCGCGATCACTTTCACATAAGGGAGGGCGCCGATGCAGTTCGATCTCCTGATCAAGGGCGGGCGCGTCATCGACCCCGCATCGGGCCTCGACGCGCAGCGTGATGTCGCCATTGCCGATGGCCGCGTCGCCGCGATCGAGGCCGCCATCGATGCCGAACATGCTGCGCAGGTGGTCGACGCCAGGGACTGCATCGTTACGCCCGGCCTCGTCGACCTGCATAGCCACGTCTATTGGGGTGGCACCTCGCTCGGCGTCGACGCCGACCGGCTGGCCGCCAAGAGCGGCACCACCACCTTCATCGACGCCGGCAGCGCCGGCGCGGGCAATTTCCTTGGCTTTCGCCGCCATGTCATCGAGCGCTCGAAAGTCCGCATCCTCGCTTACGTCAACATCTCCTTTGCCGGCATATTCGGCTTCGCCAAGACCGTGTCGGTCGGCGAATGCAGCGACCTCAGTCTCTGCGAGCCGCGCGAAACGGTTGCCGCGGTGCGCGAGCATGCCGATGTCGTCGTCGGCGTGAAAGTCCGCTCCGGCAAGCATGCTGGCGGCACCAGCGGCATTGCGCCGGTCGACCTCGCGCTCGAAGCGGCCGACAAGGTCGGCCTGCCGCTGATGGCGCATATCGACGAGCCGCCGCCAGGCCGTTCTGAAGTGCTGCCCAGGCTGCGGCGCGGCGATATCCTCACCCACTGCTTCCGGCCATTCCCCAATGCCCCGGTCTTCGCGTCCGGCGCGGTGCGGCCGGACATGCGGCTGGCGCGCGAACGCGGCGTTATCTTCGACATCGGCCACGGCATGGGCTCCTTCGACTTCGAGGTGGCGAAGGCGATGCTCGCCGAGGGCCTAGCGCCGGATGTAATCTCCAGCGACGTGCACCTCTACTGCGTCGACGGCCCGGCCTTCGACATGCTGGTCTGCATGTCGAAGCTCATGGTGCTCGGCATGCCGCTGGTCGAGGTGCTGCGCGCGGCGACCGTGAACCCCGCGCAGGCGATCGCCCGACCCGAGCTCGGCGCGCTGAAGGTCGGCGGCATCGGCGATGTCGCGGTGCTGCGGCTCCAGCCCGGCCGCTTCACCTTCGTCGACGCCGTCGGAGCGTCATTGGTCGCGGACCAGCGCCTGGTCTCCAACGGCATCGCCATCGCCGGCAAATGGTGGCCGAACGAGACGCCCGATCACAACGAGACCGAACGCTTCGAAGCGCATGCGCATCACACGCATGTGGATATGGCGGCCAGGCATTTTGGGCGCGGGTGATCTCCCCCCTTGAGGGGGAGATGTCGCTGAAGGCGACAGAGGGGGTTGCCGCGCGTGAAGCGCCAACCCTCACCTGCCGCAAAAGTCGAGCCCAGTCGTACCGACCCCCTCTGCCCTGCCGGGCATCTCCCCCTCGAGGGGGGAGATCGAACGTCACCGCCCAGCATTACTCGGCTCGCCATAAACCGGCGTTGCTATCCCCTCCATCCGCGCCTTGAGCTGCAGCGCCACATATTTCGAATAGAAGCGCGACAGCGCCAGATTGCCGCCATGGAACCACAGCGCCTCCTGCGCCGTCGGCTTCCACATGTTGCGCAACTCGCCCTGCCAGGGACCGGGGTCGCCCTTCACGCCGGAGCCGAGGCCCCAGCACGGGCCGACCTTGTCGGCGACCTCGCGCGAGACGATTGCGGCAACCGTCTCGTTCATCGACTGGTAGCCGGTGCAGCAGACGATCGCGTCGACCTCCAATTCGCTGCCGTCCTCGAACAGGATACCGGCCGGCGTCAGCGACTTGATGCCGACGCCGCTCTTCACCTTGATCTCGCCGTTCAGGATCAGCTCGCAGGCGCCTACATCGATGTAATAGCCCGAGCCGGTGCGGTAGGCCTTCATCAAGAGCCCGGTCTCGTCCTCGCCGAAATCGATGGCGAAGCCGCTGTCGCTGAGACGCTTGTAGAAATCCGCGTCTCGCGCCCTGATCACGTCGTAGAGCGCGCGCTGCCCCTTGGGCACCAAAGCGAAGGGCGTGGAGGCGACGATCATGTCGGCCTTGTCGGTGGTGATGCCGCGCGCCAGCGCCTTCTCGGAAAAGATCTCGAAGCCGACATCCATCAGCGTGTCGGATTTCACCACGGTCGTCGGCGAGCGCTGCACCATGGTGACCTTGGCGCCGGCTTCCCAGAGATCGACGCTGACATCGTGGCCGGAGCTTGCGGCACCAATCACCGCGACGCGCTTGCCGCGGAATTTCTCGCCGGTGGAATACTGGCTGGAATGCAGGAGCTCGCCCTTGAAGCTATCGGCTCCCGGCAACTCGATCTGCCGCGGCGGCCCGTAGGCGCCGGTGGCGAAGACGATGTGTTTCGGCTTCAGCGTGACGCGTTGGCCGACGCGGTCGACCACCACGGTCCAAACCTTTTCGGTCTCGTCATAGGCGGCGCTGATGCATTTGGTGGCGACCCAATAATTTAGCTCCATGACGCGGGTATACATTTCCAGCCAGTCGCCCATCTTGTCCTTGGGCGTGAAGACCGGCCAGTTTTCCGGGAAAGGAATATAGGGCAGATGGTCGTACCAGACCGGATCGTGCAGCACGAGCGAGCGGTAGCGGTTGCGCCAGGAATCGCCGGCGCGCGCATTCTTCTCGATGATGAGCGTCGGAACGCCGAGCTGACGCAGCCGGGCGCCGAGCATGATGCCGCCCTGCCCGCCGCCGATCACCAGGCAGTAGGGCTGCTCGTGCACGCCGAGATCGCGCGTCTCACGCGCTCTCGCTTCGGCCCAGGTCTCGCGCTTGGGGTCGGGCTTGTGGCGGATGCCGAGCGGCCGCGCCGGGCCCTTTTGCTCCTCGAAACCCTTGAGCTCGCTCATCGCCGTGAACAGCGTGCGGCAGCGGCCGTCCTTGAGCCGCAGGATCCCCTCGCCCCGCGCCACCGCCGTCTCGAAGCTGAACCAGGCCTCGACGATCCCGTCGTCGACGCTTGGCTCTCCGGTCAGGTGCCAGTGCGACGGCTGCGCTTGCGACAGCGTGGCCTTCAGCATCTCGCGGATCGCGGCCTGCCCTTCCATGGTCTTGATGTTCCATGTGAAGGTCAAAAGATCGCGCCAGTAGCAATCCTCGACGAAGAGGTTCGTCGCCGCCTCGATATCGCCGGCCTCCAGCGCCCGGCCGAACGAGCCGAGCCAAGTCGCCGCCTGTTGCGATGGTGCGATGTCGAGCATTTTTGTCCTTCCCTTCGAATGTCGACTGGCACCGCCAGCTTCCCTGACGATGCCAGAGAGTGCGCCTTGAGGCAGTCGAGATTCAGGTCAGGCCGAGTCGAAAATGGTGGATTCCGAGAACCGGAGCGGAGCGTACTAAAGTACGTGAGCACCGGAAGCGCAGGAAACCGCCATTTGCAGGCCGGCCTCACCTGAATATCGGCTGCCTCAATCTCCCAGCGGCTCCATCTCCTTGCCTGTCCTGTGGATCTGCGCATTGTATTTGATCCTGCGCACCGTCTCGCGCGCCGGGCCGTCGATCTTGTAGGCTGTCGCCACCGCCAGCAGATCGATCGCCGCCAGGAATGCGTAGCGCGATGCGGTCGGCTTCAGTGTGTCGGGATATTCGGGCACGGCAACCGTCAGCCGTACATCGCAGACGCGGGTCAGCTCGGTGTCCGGCGCCGTCACGCAGATCGCGTTCGCGCGGTAATGCTTGGCGAGCTCCACCGCCTCGATCACCTCGCGCGTGCGCCCTGTGGCCGAGATCGCGATCACCAGATCGCCCGGCTTCAGCGTCGAGGCGGTCATGCGCATCAAATAGGGATCGCATTGCGCGCTGATGGTGATGCCGTAGCGGAACAGGCGGTATTGCGTCTCCTGCGCCAGCGCCGACGAGCTGCCGCCGAGGCCGAACACCGTCACCTGCCGTGCCTTGGCGATCAGTTCCGCCGCCTTCTGCAGCTGTCCCGGATCGATCTGCCGCTCCGCCTCCTGCAGCGCGCGCCGCGCCTCGCCGAACACGGCGTTCCAGAACGGCATGCCGCTGTCGCTGTTCGCGGATTGCGGCTTGGTGGCGAGATAGAGCGCGCCGACGACGAGGCTCTGCGCCAGCTTCAGCTTGAAATCGCGCACGCCCTCGCAGCCGATGGCGCGGCAGAACCGTGTCACCGTCGGCTCGCTGACCCGGGCACGTTGGGCAAGCGCGGCATTGGACGCATCGACCGCATATTTGACGTCGTCGAGCACGACATCGGCGACGCGGCGCTCGGCCGGCCGCAGCTCCGCATAGCTGTCCTTCACCTGCGAGATGATATCGGGAAAGCGCCTGACATGGTCGTGCCGGTCGCCGTCTTCGTCCGCAATTCGCAATGCCTGGCTGTCAGCTTCGGTCATTCGCCAGTCCTCCCCAGCCCGCTTCTGGATCCGTCATCTTCGCGATTATCCGCCCGCTGGCCATAGGCAATCAACCACGACGAGTATGTAGGAAAGTAACACACACCGCAAGGGATGATAAAATTGTTTCAGATCAGCATATTAGCTAATATCTGGTTGAACCTGATTGCTTCCACCATCCGTCAGCGCTTGACAGTAAAGTAGGATAGTTACAGACTGATTTTGCGGACAGATGGGGCCTTGGCAACTCATCGCGCAGTCTCCGAGGGGGAGCATGAGTACGGCAAGCGCAAGAACGCCGAAGCTCGGCGTGCAGGCAGCGACCAAGGTCTATCAGACAGGTTCCGGCGATCTTCTGGCGCTGGATCGCTGCAGCCTGGATGTTCAGCCCAACGAGATCGTTTCGATCGTCGGCCCCTCCGGCTGCGGCAAGACCACGCTGTTGTGGTCCATGTCGGGCCTGCACCGGCTGACCGGCGGCGCGATCCTGCTCGACGGCAAGGAGATCACTGGACCGCGCCCCGAGATCGGCATTGTCTTCCAGGAAGCGAACCTCCTGCCCTGGCGCAATCTCGACGCCAACATCAACTTCCCCTTCGAGATCAAGGGCGAGAAACCCGACCGCGCCTGGATCGCCCATCTCTTGCACCGTGTCGGGCTGGACGGCTTCGGCGGCAAGTTCCCGCGCGAGCTGTCCGGCGGCATGCAGCAGCGCGCCGCGATCGTGCGCGCGCTGGCGCTGAAACCTTCGGTGCTTTTGATGGACGAGCCCTTCGGCGCGCTCGACAGCTTTACCCGCGAGGAGATGAACCGCCTCGTCGAGGAGATCTGGCTCGACACCAAGACCACCATCGTCTTCATCACCCACAGCATCGAGGAGGCGATCTTCCTCTCCGATCGCGTCGTGGTGCTGACCACGCGGCCCGGCCGCGTCGCCAAGATCTATGAGGTGCCGTTCGCGCGCCAGCGGTCTCTGGAGATCATGGCGACGAAGGAGGTCTTCGACCTCACCAACCGCATCAAGATGGACATTGTCGGCGAGCGTCGGCCGCAGGCCCAGCAACAGCCGGAGCACAAGAGCGCTGAAATCGTGAGGATCAGGCCGTGAGCGGAGGCGACGCCATTCCGGAATTCTCGAAGGCGAAGTCGGGCGGCGACGGGCAGGACGTCAGCCTGACCAACCTTTCCGCCTTCGCCAGCGGTCCCGGTATCAAGTCCGGAGCCGAGGTGGCGGCGATCCTTGCCGTGGCGGTGGTCATCATCGGCGGCATTGAGCTCGCGCTACGCCTCTTCCACGTGCCGCAATATATCATGCCGCCGCCGAGCTCGATCGTTTACGCGCTGTTCGACGAGTTCCCGCTGATCGCGCCGCATCTCGGCTACACGCTGGTCGAGCTTGTCTCAGGCTTCGCCATCGGCGCCATCGTCGGCCTGGTGATGGCGGCGGTGATCACGCAGTTTCCCTTCGCCGAGAAGATCGTCGCGCCTTACATCCTGATCCTGGTCACCACGCCGATGCTGGCGCTGGTGCCTTTGCTCATCCTGCGCTTCGGCTTCGGCTACACGCCGCGCATCATCGCGGTCGCTCTGGCTGCCGGCCCGATGGTGATGATCAACGCAGCGACCGGCTTCCGCCGCGTCGACAGCGCCAAGATCGCCTTGGCCCGCTCCTATGGCGCCAGCACGCTGCAGATCTTCTGGAAGATCCGCGCGCCGATGGCGCTGCCGATGATCCTGGTCGGGCTGATGATCGGCGCGATCTTCGGCCTGCTCACTGCCGTCGGCGCCGAGATGGTCGGCGGCGGTTTCGGCCTCGGCAACCGGCTCACCTCCTATTCGTCGATGATCCAGATGCCGCAATTCTTCGCCGTGGTGTTGATACTCTCGACGCTCGGCATCCTGATCTACGTGCTGTTCTTCCTGATCGGCAAGAAATGGGCGAGTTGGGAGACCTGACGACAGGAAAAAATCGCGCCCGGGAGGCGGGCGAAGGCAAGGCAAGCGATCAATAAGGGCAATCAACAAAAGGGGAATGCCATGACCAACGACAATCCGATCCATTCCAGCGTCCCGGCCGGCATCAGCCGCCGCTACTTCCTGCAGGTGACCGCGGCCGGCGTCGTGACCGCCACCGCGCTTGGCGCATCCGGCCTGAAAGCCAGGGCGGCGGCCTATGAGAAATTCACCTGGATCTCGCCGCGCGGCACGCTCGAAGTGCTGGACGATTATCCCTACTGGTCAGCGAAGAAGGCCGGCTATTTCGGCGACCTTAACACCGACATGCAGCCCGGCCCTTCGGATGGCACCGCAACTGTGAAGTTCGTCGATGTCGGCCAGGCCGACATGGGCTTCCCCTCGCCCGGCGTCTTCTCTTTCGCCATCCAGAACGGCATGAAGCTTAAGTCCGTCTTCCACATGGGCGCGCGCGATACTTTCAGCCTCGCTTTCCGCAAGGGCCAGGGCACCAACAACCTGAAGGACCTCGAGGGCAAGACCATCCTGCTCGGCTCCGCCGCCTGGCAGGCGATCGTCGATCCGCTGCTGGCGGCCCAGGGTGTCGACATCAAGAAGGTGAAATATGTCGAGGCCGGCTGGCCGACCTGGGGCACCGCGCTCGCCGGCGGCCAGGGCGACGCCGCGCTTTCCTGGGAAGGCTTGCGCGCCGAATGGATCGCCAAGGGCCTCGATTTCGAGTACTGGCTCGGCGTCAAGAATTCCAAGCTGCCGGCCAACACCTTCGTCGTGCGCGCCGCCGACCTCGAGGACGCCGACAAGAAGGCCTTCCTGGAGAAATACCTGCGCGGCTGGGCGATGGGCCTGGAGTTCGGCTACCAGAACCCGCGCGCGGCGGTCGAAGCCGTGTTCGAGCAGTTCCCGACGCTAGCCAAGAACCTCGGTCCGGAACTCGGCACCACCTCGATCCTGCAGCAGATCAACGTCTTCCGCGGCGACATGGACAAGCGCGGCGGCTGGGGCTCGCACGACATGGCGAGCTGGCAGGGCTTCTTCGACGAGATCCTCAAGATCGGCCAGATCAGCGCGCCGGTGAAGGCCGAGGACGTCTGCACCAATGACCTGATCCCGGCCGCCAACGACTTCGACAAGGCCAAGGTCAAGGCCGATGCCGACGGCGTCAAACTGTCGGAAGGCTTTGCCGCGCTCGACGTCGACAAGATCAAGGCGCATCTGTTCGATTCCGCCGTCAAGTAACGCGACTGCCGTGACCATCGGGCGGCGGGAGGCGCCGCCCGCCATTCGTTCAAAGAGCATTGGGGAGGCTTCGATGGCCGACAAGGTGAAAATACTGGTGGTTGGTCTGGGCAATATGGGCGCATCGCATGCCAGCGCCTATCACCGCTCCGAAGGATTCGAGATCGTCGGCATCATGAGCCGCTCGATCAAGAGCAACAAGAAGATCCCCAAGGAACTTGCCGGCTACCCGCTCTATGAGGATTTCGACCTGGCGCTGAAGGAGACGAAGCCGGACGCGGTCTCGATCAACAGCTGGCCGAACACGCACGCCGAATACGCGCTGAAGGCGATCGCCGCCAACTGCCATGTCTTCATGGAAAAGCCTCTCGCCACCAACATCGAGGATGCCGAGAAGGTGGTGGCCGCAGCGCGCGCCAAGAACCGCAAGCTGCTGCTGGGCTACATCCTGCGGGTGCACCCGTCCTGGATCAAGTTCATCGAGGTCGGCAAGACGCTCGGCAAGCCGCTGGTGATGCGCCTGAACCTCAACCAGCAGAGCAGCGGCAGCGCCTGGCATTGGCACAAGAACCTGATCGACTCGCTGATCCCGATCGTCGACTGCGGCGTGCATTATGTCGACGTCATGTGCCAGCTGACCGGCGCCAAGCCGGTGCGCGTGCACGGCATCGGCGCAAAACTCTGGGCCGAGGCCGACAAGCAGAATTACGGCCATTTGCACGTCACCTTCGACGACGGCTCGGTCGGCTGGTACGAGGCCGGCTGGGGCCCGATGATGAGCGAGACGGCCTATTTCGTGAAGGACGTGGTCGGCCCGAAGGGCGCCGTCTCGATCGTCGCCGGCCAGGGAGCGAGCAGCGCCAAGGATGCCGAGGAAGTGTCCGACTCGGCCGACATCGACCGCCATACCAAGACCGACGCGCTGAAGATCCACTATGCGCAGGTCGACGGCGACAAGAATTTTGCCAAGCCCGACGAGATCGTCAGCATGGAGGACGAGCCCGGGCACCAGGAACTCTGCGACCGCGAGCAGGCCTTCTTCCTGCGCGCCATCCGGGAGGACCTCGATCTGACCGAGCAGATGGACGCGGCCGTCAACAGCCTGCGCATCGTGCTGGCGGCGGAGCAGAGTATCGCGGAGAAGCGGACCGTCGAGCTGGCGTGAAATATCCCGTTCAGCGGCGGCGCCACTCCCCCTCATCCGGCCGCTTCGCGGCCACCTTCTCCCCGAGGGCAGAAGAGGGAAGCGCCGGCGCTGACAATCTCCTCTCCCCGCCGGGGAGAGGTCAGCCGAGCGAAGCGGAGGCTGGGTGAGGGTGAGTCCCGCGGTCGGCTATCATAAGGGGAGGAATATATGGCCGCGATTTCGGAGAGCTTGATTGAGACCTACACCAACTCCGACGCGCTGGCGCTCGCCGCCCTGGTGAAGCGCGGCGAGGTCGCCCCCGCTGAGCTCGTCGAAGTGGCGATCACGATGATCGAACGCCTCAACCCGTCGCTCAATGCTGTCATCCACCGCCTCTACGACATGGCGCGCGCCCAGGCGGCGACGGTCGGCAAGGACGCACCCTTCGCCGGCGTGCCCTATCTGCTCAAGGAGCTCGCCTCGTCCTGGAAAGGCGCGCCCCTTACCAACTCCTGCTTCTACCTGAAGGACTTCGTCGCCGATTCCGACAGCGAGGTGGTGCGCCGCATCAAGGCCGCCGGGCTCGTCCTCGTCGGTAAATCCAACGCGCCGGAAAACGGCTGGTCGATCACCACCGAGCCGAAACTCTACGGCGCGACGAAAAACCCGTGGAAGCAAGGCATCACCCCGGGCGGATCGAGCGGCGGCGCTGCCGCCGCGATCGCTTCGCGCATGGTGCCGATCGCCGAGGCCAGCGACGGCGCCGGCTCGATCCGCGTGCCGGCGTCCTGCTGCGGCATTGTCGGCCTGAAACCGTCGCGCGGCCGCGTCAGCCTCGCGCCCTACGGCGACTATTGGTATGGCGGCGCCTATTTCCTCTGCTGCTCGCGCACCGTGGGCGACACCGCCGCCTATCTCGACGCCGTGGCCGGCGCCCTGCCCGGCGACGCCTACACCCCGCCGGCGCCGGCGGAAAGTTGGCTGAACCTTTCCGCGCGGGCGCCGAAGAAGCTGCGCATCGGCTTTACCGTCACGCCGCCGAACGGCGCCGCGATCGATCCTGAAGTTAGGCAGGCGCTGCTCTCCGCGGTCGCCCTGCTCGAACGCCTCGGGCACGACGTCGAGGAGCACGACTTGCCGCTCGACGCCGATGCCGCGTGGAAGACCTACACCGACATGACCAACGTGCAGACGGCCGCCACCTTCGGCTTCCTCGAAACGCTGGCCGGCCGCCCCGTGACGCCGAAGGATGTCGAGCCGGTGACCTGGGCGGTCATCGAGCGCGGCCGCGCGACCAGCGGCATCAAGCATGTTTCCGACGTCGAGCAACTGAGGCTGATCGGCCGCGATATCGTGGGCGACCTAAACCCCTATGACGTCTTCATCACCCCGACGCTGACGCAATTGCCGCGCCCGCTCGGCTACTACGACATGTCGGAGACCGATCTCGACCGCTACAACGCCAAATGGGGCGACGCGGTCTTCAACTTCCCCTTCAACATCTCCGGCCTGCCGGCGATCTCGCTGCCGCTCGGGCAATCGGCGGGCGGCGTGCCGATCGGCGTCCAACTCGTCGGCCGCTATGGCGACGAGGCGACGGTGCTGGCGCTATCCACACAGTTGGAAGGCGAGATACCGTGGAAGGACCGGCGGCCGGCGCTGTAGGCGATCACCTTGTCGGGCAAGGCTATCAACGTCTGTTGGGGTAGTCATCACAAACGCCGGTAATGAGCTGAGGTCTCCTGAACCTCGTCATTCCGCGGTCTGCACGCGTCGCTTCGCTCCTTGCTCCGCCCGTGGATGACGATGCGATAGGCGTCTCGGCCAGTCGCCAAGGCATGGAATCTGCCAACGCACACTAACCAACCGGACCTTCGGACGGCGTCGCCCAAAACCCCTATAAAATTCCTATATCTTTCCCATCCGCCCCGTCTCGAACCTTTATGGCGATCGGGTCCATATCTCCCTCCGAAGGAAACGCTTTGATCGCCGTCGCCGCCAAGGTGACGTGCGTCCGCGTGCAGTTTTGAGCCCGCCAACGCGAGCCCGCAAACACAAAGTGGAAACAAGGAAGACCTGAAATGGACCTGATAGTTCTCGGGATCGGGATTTTGTTCTTCGCCCTGTCCTTAGCCTACGTCAAAGCCTGCGACAGAATCTAAGCGGAAGGGTCGGATCATGCTTCTCGATTACATTCTTGGCGGCGCGGTGACCTTGTTCCTGCTCGCCTACCTCACCTACGCCCTCATCCGCCCCGAGCGTTTCTGAACGTTCCGGCGCCAGGCACGGAAAGCCATCACAATGACAATCTACGGCTGGATACAAATCCTTCTCTATTGCGGCATCCTCGTCGCGCTCGTTAAGCCGGTCGGCTTCTATATGTATCGCGTCTTCAACGGCGATCGCACCTTCCTCTCGCCGGTGCTCGTCCCGTTCGAGCGCGGCCTCTACCGTCTCTCCGGGACAAGCGAGAAGGAAGAACAGCATTGGGCCGTTTATGCGACGGCTATGCTGCTCTTCAACCTTGTGGGCCTTCTCGTTCTCTATGCGCTGCAGCGGCTGCAGGGCGTGCTGCCCTACAACCCCGCAGGCATGACCGCGGTCGACCCGCAGCTCGCCTTCAACACCGCCGCGAGCTTCATCACCAACACCAACTGGCAGAACTACGGCGGCGAAAGCACGATGTCCTACCTCGTGCAGATGGCGGGCCTCACCGTCCAGAATTTCGTTTCGGCCGCCACCGGCATTGCGATTGCAATCGCGCTGATCCGCGGCTTCGCTCGTGCTTCGGGCAAGTCGATCGGCAATTTCTGGGTCGATCTGACCCGCTGCACGCTCTACGTGCTCCTGCCGATGTGTATCGTGCTGACGCTGGTCTATGTCTGGCTCGGCATTCCGCAGACGCTTGGGCCTTATGTCGACGCCACCACGCTGGAAGGCGCCAAGCAGACCATCGCGCTCGGTCCGGTCGCCTCGCAGGTCGCCATCAAGATGCTCGGCACCAATGGCGGCGGCTTCTTCAACGCCAATGCCGCGCATCCGTTCGAGAATCCGGACGCGATCTCGAACATGATCCAGATGCTAACCATCTTCGTGCTCGGCGCCGGCCTCACCAACGTCTTCGGCCGCATGGTCGGCAATCAGCGCCAGGGCTGGGCGATCCTCGCTTCGATGGGTGTGCTGTTCATAATCGGCGTCATCGTCTGCTATTGGGCCGAGGCCGCCGGCAACCCGCTGGTCCATGCGCTCGGCATCGACGGCGGCAACATGGAAGGCAAGGAGACGCGCTTCGGCATCGCCGCCTCGGCACTGTTCGCGGTCATCACCACGGCTGCCTCCTGCGGCGCCGTCAACGCCATGCACGATAGTTTCACCGCGCTCGGCGGCATGATCCCGCTCATCAACATGCAGCTCGGCGAAGTCATCGTCGGCGGCGTCGGCGCCGGTTTCTACGGCATCCTGATGTTCGTCGTCATCGCGGTTTTCGTTGCCGGCCTGATGGTCGGCCGCACGCCGGAATATCTCGGCAAGAAGATCGAGGCCACGGAGGTCAAGATGGCAATGCTCGCCATCCTGTGCCTGCCGCTGGCCATGCTGATCTTCACGGCGATCGCCGTGGTCCTGCCCAGCGCCGTGGCCTCGATGGCCAATGGCGGGCCGCACGGCTTCTCCGAGGTGCTCTATGCCTATACCTCGGCGGCCGCCAACAACGGCTCGGCCTTCGGCGGCCTCACCGGCAACACGCCTTGGTACAACCTGACCATGGCCATCGGCATGCTGATGGGCCGGTTCCTGGTCATCATCCCGGCTCTGGCCATTGCCGGCTCGCTGGCGGCGAAGAAGACCGTGCCCGCCTCGGCCGGCACCTTCCCGACCGACGGCACGCTGTTCGTCGGCCTGCTGGTCGGCGTCATCATCATCGTCGGAGGCCTCACCTTCTTCCCGTCGCTCGCCGTCGGTCCGATCGTCGAGCATCTGGCGATGATCCATGGACAGACCTTCTGAGATGACCATGCCACGCCTCAACGACATACGTCGGCACGACGGTCACCAGACCGGTGACGGAGCGCCCGACAACGGAAGGGACGAGAAGCCTCGTCCTTTCCCGACGCTTTCAACCTTTCTCGGCATGGCGGCCGTGCTGTTCGTGCTGTGGCTGCTGGCTTCCGGTCTTCCGAGCCTGTTTCCGAAGACAGAACGCCCGGCGCCGTCCAACATAACCGATACTGGAGCCCAAAAATGAGCCAGTCCAAATCCGCGAGCATTCTGGATGCCCGCATCCTGGTGCCCGCCATCGGCGGCGCCTTCCGCAAGCTCGATCCGCGCACGCTGGTCCGCAATCCGGTGATGTTCGTCGTCGCCGTCGTCTCAGCTCTCACCACCGTTCTGTTCGTCAAGGATCTCATCGCCGGGGGCGGCGATCTCGGCTTCACCCTGCAGATCATCATCTGGCTGTGGTTCACCGTGCTGTTCGCCAATTTCGCCGAGGCAGTCGCCGAAGGCCGCGGCAAGGCGCAGGCCGATTCGCTGCGCAAGGCGCGCACCGAGACCCAGGCCAAGCTGCTCAGCAACGGCGACCGCACGAAATTCAAGCTGGTGCCGGGCACCAGCCTAAAGGTCGGCGATGTCGTGCTGGTCGAGGCCGGCGACATCATCCCGTCCGACGGCGAGGTGATCGAAGGCGTGGCCTCCGTCAACGAGGCGGCGATCACCGGCGAATCCGCGCCCGTCATCCGCGAATCCGGCGGCGACCGTTCGGCCGTCACCGGCGGCACCCAGGTGCTTTCCGACTGGATCCGCGTGCGCATCTCCGCCGCGTCCGGCCAGACTTTCCTCGACCGCATGATCTCGCTGGTCGAGGGCGCCGAGCGCCAGAAGACGCCGAACGAGATCGCGCTCAACATCCTGCTCGTCGGCATGACGCTGATCTTCGTGCTGGCGACTGCGACCATCCCGAGCTTCGCCTCCTATTCGGGCGGCTATATCCCGGTGACGATCCTCGTCGCGCTGTTCGTGACGCTGATCCCGACCACGATCGGCGCGCTGCTGTCGGCCATCGGCATCGCCGGCATGGACCGCCTGGTGCGTTTCAACGTGCTTGCCATGTCCGGCCGCGCCGTCGAGGCCGCCGGCGACGTCGACACGCTGCTGCTCGACAAGACCGGCACCATCACGCTCGGCAACCGCCAGGCGACCGAGTTCCGTCCGGTCAAGGGCGTCACCGAGCAGGAGCTGGCCGACGCGGCCCAGCTCGCCTCGCTCGCCGACGAGACGCCGGAAGGCCGTTCGATTGTCGTGCTGGCCAAGGAGAAATACGGCATACGCGCCCGCGACATGGCGACCCTGCACGCGACCTTCGTGCCCTTCACCGCGCAGACCCGCATGAGCGGCGTCGACATCGACGGCTCGTCGGTGCGCAAGGGCGCCGTCGATGCGGTGCTCAATCACGTCAACCAGGCGACCGTCGCAGCCCACGGCACGCGCCCGACAAGCGACACCATCCGCGATCTCCAGGCCGTTGCCGACGGGATCGCCAAGGCCGGCGGCACCCCGCTGGCGGTCGAGCGGGACGGCCGCCTGCTCGGCGTCGTCCACCTCAAGGACATCGTCAAGGGCGGCATAGCCGAGCGTTTCGCCGAGCTGCGCAAGATGGGCATCCGCACGGTGATGATCACCGGCGACAACCCGCTCACCGCGGCGGCCATCGCCGCCGAGGCCGGCGTTGACGACTTCCTCGCCCAGGCGACGCCGGAGAACAAGCTGTCGCTGATCCGCGAGGAGCAGGCCAAGGGCAAGCTGGTTGCCATGTGCGGCGACGGCACCAATGACGCGCCGGCGCTCGCCCAAGCCGATGTCGGCGTCGCCATGAACACCGGCACGGTCGCCGCGCGCGAGGCCGGCAACATGGTCGACCTCGACAGCGACCCGACCAAGCTGATCGAGATCGTCGAGATCGGCAAGGCGCTGTTGATGACGCGCGGCTCGCTGACGACCTTCTCGATCGCCAACGACGTGGCCAAGTACTTCGCCATCATCCCGGCGATGTTCGCTGTCTTCTACGTCGCGCCCGGCCAGTCCACTGGACCGCTGCAAGCGCTCAACATCATGCATCTGGCGACGCCGCAGAGCGCCATCCTGTCGGCCATCATCTTCAATGCGCTGATCATCATCGCGCTGATCCCGCTGTCGCTAAAGGGCGTGAAATATCGTGCCATCGGCGCCGGCTCGCTGCTCACCCGCAACCTGCTCGTCTACGGCCTCGGCGGCATCGTCGTGCCCTTTGTCGGCATCAAGGCGATCGACCTGATCGTCACGGCCCTCGGCCTCGCATAAGGATTTCCCGATGTTCAAGCAACTCAGACCCGCTTTTGTCATGATCGTCTTCTTCACGGTGCTGACCGGCCTGATCTATCCGATCGGCATGACCGGCATTGCCCAGGCGCTGTTCCCGAACCAGGCCAATGGCAGCCTGATCGAGAAGGACGGCAAGGTCATCGGCTCCAGCCTGATCGGCCAGACCTTTGCCGGCGACCGCTATTTCCACGGCCGGCCGTCGGCCGCCGGCGACGGCTACAATGCGACGTCCTCCAGCGGCTCGAATCTCGGTCCGACAAACGCGAAACTGATCGACCGCATCAAGGGCGACGCCGAGAAGCTGAAGGCCGAGAACCCGAACGCGCCGGTGCCGATGGACCTGGTCACGACCTCCGGCAGCGGCCTCGATCCCGACATCAGCCCCGAGGCGGCCTATTTCCAGGTGCCGCGCGTCGCCAAGGCCCGCGGTGTTGACGAGGCCAAGGTCAAGGCGCTCGTCGACGGCCATGCCGAAGCGCGCGAGCTTGGCGTCCTCGGCGAGCCGGTGGTCAATGTGCTGGCGCTGAACCTGGCGCTTGACGAGCTGAAGTGATCCACGCGCGCCGGGGATCGACACGGTCCCCGGCGCAATCCATGATTGGACTGATGCCCGACGACCGGACCGACTCCGAGAACCGCCCCTCCCCCGACGCGCTGCTGGAGCATGCCGAGCGCGAGGGCCGCGGCCGGCTGCGCATATTTCTCGGCGCGGCACCCGGCGTCGGCAAGACCTACGAGATGCTGATGGCGGGCCGCGCCCGCCGCGCCGACGGCGTCGATGTCGTCATCGGCATCGTCGAGACCCACGGCCGCAAGGAAACCCAGGCGCTGGTCGACGGCTATGAGGTGATCCCGCGCCGACTGGTCAACTATCGCGGTCAGACCTTGGACGAGATGGACATCGACGCCATCCTGAAGCGCCGCCCCGACCTCGTCCTGGTCGACGAGCTTGCCCACACCAACGCGCCAGGCAGCCGGCATCCCAAGCGCTATCTCGATGTGCAGGAGATCCTGGCGCAAGGCATCGACGTCTACACCACGCTGAACATCCAGCATGTCGAGAGCCTGAACGACGTCGTCGCCCAGATCACCCGCGTCAGGGTGCGCGAGACGGTCCCCGACTCCATTATCGACGAGGCCGACGACATCGAGGTCATCGATCTCACCCCCAACGACCTGATCAAGCGGCTGCATGACGGCAAGGTCTATTTCCCCAACACCGCGCAGCGCGCCATCGAGAATTATTTCTCGCCGGGCAATCTGACGGCGCTGCGCGAGCTGGCGCTGCGCCGCACCGCCCAGCGCGTCGACGAACAGCTGCTCAACCACATGCAGTCGCACGCCATTCCCGGTCCCTGGGCGGCCGGCGAGCGCGTGCTCGTCTGCGTCGACTCGCAACCTGGCGGCGCGGCCCGCATCCGCTATGCGCGCCGGCTCGCCGACCGGCTGCGCGCGCCCTGGACGGCGCTTCACATCGACACGCCGCGTTTGGCCGGCATGTCCGAGGAAGACAAGGACCGCCTGGCCAGGAACCTGCGCCTTGCCGAGCAGCTCGGCGCCGAGATCACCACCATCCCCGGCCAGAACGTCGCTCAGGACATCGTGCGCCACGCGACGGCCAACAATTTTACCCATATCGTCATCGGCCGGCCTACCCGTTCGCGCTGGCGCGAGCTGATCGAGGGCTCGCTCACCTATGATCTGATCCGCAACGCCGGCGACATCAGCGTCCATGTCATTTCCGGCGCCGAGCGCGATACCGACACGCCCTCGGCGCGGGTCAAGGCCGCGACCGAGCAGAAGCCTTTCCAGATCTGGCCCTATCTGATCTCGACCGTTTATGTCGCCGGCGCGCTGGCTGTCAGCTCGATCCTCGACCAGTTCCTCGACGTCCGCAATCTCGCCAGCGTCCTGCTGCTGGCGGTGCTGACATCGGCGGTCACCTTCGGGCTCTGGCCGGCGCTCTATGCCTGTTTCCTCTCCGCGCTTGCCTTCAATTTCTTCTTCCTCGAGCCGCGCTACACGCTGACGATCCGGGACCCGGAAAGCATCGTTGCCTTCGCCGTCTTCCTCGTCGTCGCCGTGATCGCCAGCAATCTGACGGCGCGCGTGCAGCGCCAGGCGGTCGCCGCGCGCTCGCGGGCGCGCGCGACCGAGGATATCTATTCCTTTTCCAAGAAGCTCGCCGGCGCCGGCACGCTCGACGACGTGCTGTGGGCCACCGCCTTCCAGATCGCCTCGATGCTGAAAGTCCGCGTCGTGCTGCTTCTGCCGGAAAACGGCACCATCACCGTCAAGGCCGGCTATCCGCCGGACGATACCTTGGCCGAGGCCGATATCGCGGCCGCGCGCTGGGCCTGGGAGCACAACCGCGCCGCCGGCCGCGGCGCCGACACCTTGCCCGGCGCAAAACGCCTCTATCTGCCCTTGCGGACGGGGCGGACCGCGATCGGCGTGGTCGGCCTCGACAATGACAAGCAGGGACCGCTGCTGACGCCCGAGCAGCAACGTCTGCTCGACGCCCTGGTCGACCAGGCCGCCGTCGCCATTGAGCGGGTCCAGCTCGTCGCCGATGTCGACCGCGCCCGGCTTGCGGCTGAAGCGGACCGGTTGCGCTCGGCGCTGCTCACCTCGATCTCGCACGACCTGAAGACGCCGCTCGCCGCGATCATGGGCGCGGCCGGCACGCTGAAGGAATTCGCGCCGGCGCTGCCGGAAAAGGATCGCGCGGAGCTTCTGTCGACGGTTGTCAGCGAGTCGGAGCGGCTGAACCGCTTCATCGCCAATCTGCTCGACATGACCAGGATCGAGTCGGGTGCGATGGAGCCGAATTACGCGCTCCATTATGTCGGCGATGTCGTCGGCTCAGCGCTGAACCGGGCGCAGAAGATCACCGCCGAGCATACAATAGAGACCGACATTCCGGCTGACCTGCCGATGCTGCGGCACGATCCCGTGCTGTTCGAGCAGGCGCTGTTCAACCTCCTCGACAATGCCGCCAAATATGCCTCGCCCGGCTCGATCATCCGGCTGCAGGCCTGGGTCGACAACGGCGCCGTCATCCTGCAGGTGATGGATGAGGGACCGGGCATCCCGCCGGGCGACCTGGAGCGGATATTCGATACCTTCTACCGCGTGCGCAAACGCGACCAGGTGCGCGCCGGCACGGGCCTCGGCCTGTCGATCAGCCGCGGCTTCATCGAGGCGATGGGCGGCACGATCGCGGCGGCCAACCGCACCGACCGTCCCGGCGCGATCTTCACGATCCGCATGCCGGTGCCGGCTGACTTGCCGGCGCTCGGCGCGCCCCTTACGGATGATGCGGCATGACAAATCAGACCGTGTCCATATTGGTCGTCGACGACGAGCCGCCGATCCGCAAATTGCTGCGCGTCGGCCTTTGTAGCCAGGGTTATACGGTCTCCGAGGCGTCGAACGCCAAGGCCGCGATCGAGCTCTTGCAGACCGAACGGCCGGACCTGATCCTGCTCGATCTCGGCCTGCCCGGCATGACCGGCCTGGAGCTGCTCGGCAAATGGCGCGGCGAGGGTCTCGACATTCCGGTCGTGATCCTGTCCAGCCGCACCGACGAGGCCGGCATCGTCTCGGCGCTCGAGCTTGGCGCCGACGACTATGTGACCAAGCCGTTCGGCATGAACGAACTGGTCGCGCGCATCCGCGTGGCGCTGCGCCATAAGTTCCAGCAGCAGGGCGAGAAGCCGGTGTTCCATACCGGCGATCTTTCGGTCGACCTGGTGAAGCGCATCGTCAAGGTCGAGGGCAAGGAAGTGAAGCTGTCGCCCAAGGAATACGACATCCTGCGCATGCTCGTGCAATATGCCGGCAAGGTGCTGACCCACCAGTTCCTGATGAAGCAGATCTGGAACGACTCGACCGACGTGCAATATCTGAGGGTCTATGTCCGCCAGCTGCGGCAGAAGATCGAGAAGACCCCGGATCAGCCGCGCTACATCATCACCGAGACGGGCGTCGGCTATCGTCTGCGCGAGGTGGACGGAAACGAATAAGGCGACCGGCTTTCGCCGATCGCCCAGATGCGGACACGCTTGCCGCTGGTCAATCCGCCGACAGATCCGCCGTCCGCGCCAGCGCGCTGCCAAAACCGTTGAGCGAGATGGTGAAGGAGATCGGCTGCATGGTGTCCGCGGCGATAGCGTCGATCTTCAGCGTGGTGGCGTTCTGCAGCAGCGGCGTGGTGTCGGCGTCGAACGTCACCGGCACCAGGCAACCCACCGCCTGGCAGGTGTTGAACTGCAGCGTACCGTCAAGCTTCTTGTCGTCGATCTCGAGCGCGACGCCGTTGGCGAGCGCAAGTCCGAAGGGCAGCGCCAGCGTGCCGCTGGCGTCCTGGCCGGTCTTGGTCGTCAATTCGATCGCCAGCAGCCGCTGGCCGCTCTGCTTGTTGAACTGCTGATGCGACAGGCTGCAGACCTTGTTGGTGCCGGTGACCTGGCAGTTCACCGTCCAGTCGCCATGCGTTTCCGAAAGCGCCGACGCGCCACCCGGCAGTTGCGGCTTGGCCGCCGCGCCGGCGGGCTGAGCGGCCACCTTGTCGCCCTTGTTCTGCGCGGCGAATGCCGGCGGACCGACGATGCCCGCGACGGCCAGCATCGCTATGGCAAACTTATACCTGATTTTCATCGAATCCCTCTTTGCAACCGGCCAGTCGCGTGGACGGGGCGGAGCCGCTGTTAGAGCCGCCAGCCGCCGCCGCCGTCAAGTGCAATGCTGAGGCACGGGCCGGATTTTCATTGGCATGACAATCGATCAGCTGACCATGGCGCCGCCGCTCGAACACCCTATATTAGGCAGAGGTTCTGTTTTTCATGCGGACAAGGAAGCCATGTCGTCCCGCCGCCTATCGACGTTTCTGATTTCAGCTGTCCTGGCGGCCACCGGCTTGCTGGGCATGGCTTCCGGCGTATCGGCCCAGGTCGTCATCCCGACGAATCGCAACGCATTGGTGCAGCAGAACCAGCTGCAACAGTTGCAGAACCAATTGCAGCGGCAGCAATACCAGCAGCAGCAGCAGATTTATCGTGAGCTCGACCGGCCGACCGCGCGCCAGCCTCAGCCCAACGTGCCGGTATATGATCAGACATGTCGAATGGAAGCGGTCGGCAACACGATTTCGCGGGTTTGCCGCTGACATTTTGTTTTTTTCAGTTTATTAGCCGACTTACTTACCGGCAAAATACCGGATTGCAAGGGCGGTGGTTTTAGGGTTTGCAGGGGGACAGGTTTTTGCCGCGCGGTAGCTTGCGGCGGGACGCTGCTCCTACCGGAATTTGGGATGGCAACAACCAAGAAGAAAGCAGTTCGCAAAGCCAAGAAAGGGCAACGGATCCGCCAGGTGGCGGCCATTCCGTTTCGGTTGCGGGAAGACGGCGGCCTCGAAGTGCTGCTCGTCACCTCACGCACCACGCGGCGCTTCATTGTGCCCAAGGGTTGGCCGATGAAGGGCAAGAGCGGACGCAGGGCGGCGACGATCGAAGCTCAGGAAGAGGCCGGCGTTCTCGGCAAGGCCCTGAAGCAGCCTGCCGGTACCTATTCCTATTGGAAACGCATGACCGATGGCTTCATTCGGGTGGACGTTTCGGTCTATCTCCTCCAGGTCACGGAGGAACTTGCCGATTGGCGGGAGGCCGCGAACCGGCAACGCGCATGGCTGCCGCCGGCAGACGCTGCCCTGCTCATCGACGAGCCTGAGCTTTCGACGCTGCTGCGGGATCTGACCATTCCGGCGACCGGTCCGTCCTAGGCGGACAGCTGTCAATATCGTTCGGCCCATTCCGGCATGCCGGCGACGCCCCCGTCGCGGTCGCGGCCGGGCCATCCCTATTCACCGCTTGACTCATACATATCCCAACGGTTATACGTCAATCAATAGCCACCGGGTTATTGATTAGAAATGACGACCGCGCACGATATGCTGTTCAGGACGCTTGCCGATCCGACCCGCCGCGCCATTTTCGAGCGCCTGTGCCGGCAGGGCGAGCAGACGGTCGGAGCCCTGACCGCGCAGGCCGGTGTGTCGCAGCCGGCGGTGTCGAAGCATCTGGGCGTGCTCAAGGAGGCGGGTCTGGTTCGTGACCGTCATGAAGGGCGCCAGACCCATTACAGCGCGCAGATCAAGGCGCTTGCGCCATTGATGGATTGGACGCGCGACATGGCGGGGTTCTGGGAAAGCCGGTTCGACGATCTCGAAGACCTGCTCAAAAGGATGGATCAATGAACGAAGCCGCAACGCGCTCCGTCATCGTCGAGCGCGAGATACCTTTTGCGCCGGAAAAGATTTGGCGCGCGCTCACCCAACCGCATCTCATCGAGGCGTGGCTGATGAAGAACGACTTCATGCCGGTCGTAGACCATCGCTTCAATCTGAGCGCCGAATGGGGTGGCGTCGACTGCCAGGTGCGGACGGTCGAACCAAACCGGACGCTGTCCTACAGCTGGGACACCAAGGACCTCGAGAGCGTGGTCACCTGGACGCTGACCCCGACGGGCACGGGCACGCATCTGCGTATGGAGCAGGTCGGCTTCCGCACGGATCAGGAGCCGTACTACCGCGGCGCCACCGTCGGCTGGAAGAGATACCTGGCGACCTTGGAGGAGGTCCTTTCGCGGCTCGACTGAAGGTCGCCGCCAACGGCAGGACTGCTCGGAACAACACACTGTTTGGCGGGCCGGGACGCCGCAGGCGTAAGCCATGGAGATATCGAAATGAAGATCAAGTTGACCAGCATCTATGTCGACGACCAGGAGAAGGCCCTCGCCTTCTACACCGGCATTCTGGGCTTCACCAGGAAGGCGGATTTCACCAACGGTCCATTCCGCTGGCTGACCGTCGCCTCGCCCGACGATCCGAATGGCACCGAACTGCAGCTGGCACTCAACGACAATCCGGCGGCAAAGACCTATCAGCAGGCCATCTTCAAGCAGGGCCAGCCCGCGCTGATGCTGTTCAGCGACGACATCAAGGCCGACCACGAGCGCATCAAGGCCAAGGGCGGCACCTTCGCCATGGCGCCAACCGCGGTGACCGGCGCCACCATCGCGCAGCTCAACGACACCTGCGGCAACCTCGTCCAGCTTTCGCAGCTGGCGCGCTGGTAGGCGCCTCGTCTTGTCATTTGCAAGGGAGGTTAGATTGAACTGGAGCAAATGGATCAGGCAGCTTCACCGCTGGCTATCGATCATCTTCACCGTCACCGTCATTGCCAATTTCGCCGCCATGGCCATGGGCCCGCCGCCCGCCTGGATCGTCTATTCGCCGTTGATCCCGCTTTTCCTGCTTTTGTTCAGCGGGCTCTACATGTTCGTGCTGCCCTATGCCGCCAGATGGCGCGGCGAGCCGTCGCGCGAGCGCACGGGATCGGCCTGATGGCGAAGGCGAAATCGAAAGCCGACGCATCTCAGGACGAGACGCCGGTCCTGCTTTCGGGCGGCAATCCGCAGATCGCCAAGGGCCATGGTGACCCTCCCGTGCAGGCCTATATCGCGGCGATGCCGGGCTGGAAGAGCGAGGTCGGGCGCCGGCTCGACCAGCTCATCGTGCAAGCCATTCCCAACGTGCAAAAGGCCGTCAAATGGAACTCTCCATTCTACGGCATGGAGGGCGAAGGCTGGTTTCTCGGCATCCATTGCTTCGCCAGATACATCAAGGTGGCGTTCTTCCGTGGTCTGTCGCTCAAGCCCGTGCCGCCCGTCGAATCCAAGAGCAGGGACACGCGCTATTTGCATATCCATGAGAACGATCGGCTCGACGAGGAGCAATTCGTCTCCTGGGTGAAACAGGCGAGCCGGCTGCCCGGCGAACGGATGTAAGCGCACGAAGGATCAAGCGCCGTCTCCCCGAAGGGCCACGGTGGCGATCTCATATCCAGCATCGAGGAGAAACCAGACATGCAAAAAGACGGCGAGCAGGACGGCAAGTCCGCATCCGATCTGATCGACGGAAGGATCGAGGAACTCGGCGACTGGCGCGGCGAGATGCTTGCCCGGCTCCGCGCCCTGATCCGCCAGGCCGCGCCGGAAGCCGTCGAGACGTGGAAATGGCGCGGTGTGCCTGTCTGGGAGGATGCCGGCATCATCTGCACCGGCGAGACCTACAAGGCCGTCGTCAAGCTGACCTTCGCCAGGGGCGCGGCGCTGCCCGATCCCAAGAAGCTCTTCAACTCCAGCCTCGAAGGCAACACGAGGCGCGCCATCGATTTCAAGCAAGGCGACAGGGTCGACGAAGCTGCGTTGACGGCGCTCGTCCGCGAAGCCGTGACCCTCAACAGATCGAAGGCCAAGCGGTGAGAGACGACTGCGGTGTAACATTATCGGGTTGATGTTGCCGGCTTTTCTTCCGCGCCCCGGCAACGCGGATCGATACTATGCACCCAATATCGCCGTCACGCAGCGTAAGCGTCCTTCTGTAACTTAGCAATAATTCATGAAACAAATACTGGGCAAATTCATCGGACGTTAAGCCGGGCGCGCTATCTGGATCGATGTCGCCAGCAACCGGGCGACATGCGGGGAAGAATATTGTCTCAACCGACGGATGAGCCGGTCGGACAGACACCGGGGGAGCCAGAACGAGCTCCATGGGAATGGGATGAAGCTCTCGTCGACCGATGCCGGTCCGCGCCTGATAGGGCTGGTCTGGCCCTTCGTCGCGGTAGTCCTGGTCCAGGCGCTGGTCGCAACCCTCAGCCTCCACACATTATCGGCCGTCCGCGCCTATGTCGGCGGCGAAAGCCAATGGTCGAAAGGCCAGAAGCACGCCATCTACTTCCTGAACCTCTATGCCGATACCGGCCGGCAGGAATATTTCAACGAATATCGTCAAGCCATCGCCGTGCCGCTCGCCGATCGCGCCGCGCGGCTGGCGCTCGAACAGGCCGAGCCCGACACGAATGCGGCCCGGCTTGGCTTTCTCGGCGGCAACAACCACCCCGACGATGTTGACGGCCTGGTCTGGCTGTTCCGGAATTTCCGCGGCGTCAGCTATCTCGACACCGCGATCCGCCACTGGACGGATGCCGACGAGATGATCCTCGCCATCGAGGGACTTGGCGACGAGATGAATCGAAGGCTGGAAAAAGGGCCGGCAACGCTAGCCGAGATCAGCCTCTGGAAGGCGAAAATCCACCAGCTCGACCGCCGGATCGGGCCGCTGGCCAAAGCCTTTTCCGACAGCCTCGGCGAGGGATCGCGCTTCATCAAGATGGCGCTGACGGCGGCCAATCTCGCCACCGCCGCCTTGCTTATCCTGCTCGTCGTCTGGCGCACGCGCAAGCTGATGATACAGCGCCAGGCGTTTCAGAGCGCCCTCAACGCTGAGCGCGAGCGTGCCCAGATCACGCTCGCCTCGATCGGCCAGGCCGTCATCAGCACCGATGCCGAGGGGCGGCTTGACTATATGAATGCCGGGGCGGAGCGGCTGCTTGCCTGCTCGCTGGCTGCAGCCAGGGGCAGGCCCATCGCCTCGTTGTTCCGGCTTGTCGACAAGGACAGCGGCGTCGAGGAGACCGATCTGATCGCGCGCCTGCTGGCAGGCGAGCCGCGCCGCTCCAATGTGCGCCCGCAACTCCTGGAGCGTCCCGACAGCTCGGTCGTGCCGGTGGCGCTGAATGGCGCGCCGCTGATCGTCTCAGGCCAGATCCTCGGCTGTGTCCTGGCCCTGCACGACATGACGCGCGAGCAGGATTATATCGAGCGCCTGTCGTGGCAGGCATCGCATGATGCGCTGACCGGTCTCGTCAACCGCCGCGACTTCGAGAACCGGCTGGCGGGCGCGATCTCCGAAGCGCCGGAAAGGTCGCGCAGGCATGCGCTGATGTATCTCGACCTCGACCAGTTCAAGCTGGTCAACGACACATGCGGCCATGCCGCCGGCGACCAGCTGCTGCGCCAGATCTCGGTGCTGCTCGCCAACGAGCTGCCGCCCGGCGACATCCTGGCCAGGCTGGGCGGCGACGAGTTCGGCGTGCTGCTCTTCGATTGCGATGCCGACTGTGCCGCCGCAACCGCCGAACGGCTGCGCGCCACGGTCCAGGACCTGCATTTCTCCTGGGACGGACGTCCCTTCAACATCAGCGTCAGCATCGGCATGGTCGAAGTCGCCAATGTCGGCATGACGCTGGAGGAGGTGCTGCGCGCAGCCGACGTCGCCTGCTACATGGCGAAGGAAAAGGGCCGCAACCGCATCCATTTCCACAGCGAGGGCGACACCGCGCTGCGCGAGCGCTTCGGCGAGATGGCCTGGGTGCAGCGTCTGCACGCCGCGCTGGATCAGAACCGCTTCAGGCTGCATGCGCAAGAGATCGCGCCCCTGCGCGACGATATCCCGGAGCAGGGCGCGCATATCGAAATCCTGCTCAGGCTGACCGACGAGGACGGCAGCTTCGTCACGCCGCAGAGCTTCATCCCGGCGGCGGAGCGTTACGGATTGATGCCGGCGATCGACCGCTGGGTGGTGCGCAACACCTTCGCCACCTTGGCGGCCAGGCGCGCCGATCCGCACGCGACCCAGATATCCACCTGCGCGATCAATCTCTCCGGCGCCACCTTCGGCGACGAGACGTTCCTCGGCTTCATGCGCGAGCAGTTCGCCGCGCACGCCATCGTCCCCGAAACGATCTGTCTGGAGATCACCGAGACCAGCGCCATTGCCAATCTTTCCGAAGCCATGCGCTTCATCGCCGATCTGCGCGGGCTTGGCTGCCGCTTCGCGCTCGACGATTTCGGCTCCGGCATGTCGTCCTTCGCCTATCTGAAGCATTTGCCGGTCGACTACCTCAAGATCGACGGCAGCTTCGTCAAGGACATGCTCGACGACCGCATCGACCGCGCGATGGTCGAGATGATCCATCACATCGGCAAGGTGACGGGAAAACGCACCATCGCCGAATTCGTCGAAAGCGAAGGCATCATCGACGCCTTGAAAGCGATCGGCGTCGACTATGCGCAGGGCTATGCGATTGCGCGGCCCCAGCCATTCGACGCAACCACGGTGCTGCGCGGCAATCGCAGCGAGCGCGATGCAACGACGGATGGATGGGAGACTTTGGCGCGGACGCTGCGCCGCAAAGCGGGCTAATCTAGGCGACAATTCCTCCGACCCGCCGTTCGAGCAGGATCGTCGGCTTCTCGTGATAGGTGGTCCGCAGAATCTCTGCATAGCCGTTCTTTTCGGCCACCTTTAGCGAAGCGCCGTTTTCCGGATCGATGATGCAGACGGTTCTCGCTTGTCCGAACGCCTCGTCGCTCCAGGCGACGAGCCGCCCGACAACCTCGCTCGCAAGCCCTCGGCCATGCGCCTCCGAGGCCAGGGCCCAGCCGGCTTCCGGCACGCCTTCGATCGAAGGTTCGATCTCGCGCTTCAGATCATGGAAGCCGGCCTCACCGATGAAGCGCCCTGTCGCCTTGTCCTCGATCGCCCAGAAGCCGTAGCCGATCAGCGACCACAGGCCGGCATGGCGCAGGAAGCGCATCCAGCTTTCCTCGCGCGTGCGCGGCTTGCCGCCGATGAAACGGGTCACCGCAGGTTCTGCCCACATGGCGGCATAGGTCTCGAAATCGCCCGGACGATGCGGCCGCAGGATGGTCCGCGCCGTCTCGAGGATCGGCACGCCAGCTTCCGTCTTGATGCTCATGGCACTCCTCTCGTCTAAGGTGTGTTGAGATTCAGGTCAGGCCAAGCCGAAAACGGTGGATTCAGAACCGGAGCGGAGCGTACTTAAAGTACGTGAGCACCGGACGCGCAGGAAGCCGCCGTTTGCAGGCCGGCCTCACCTGAATATCAACACGCCTTAGCAAACCGACGTCCTCCGGCAAGGGCCAGGGTTGGCCGAGATCATCCTCCAGTGCAACGGTTTCGCCGTCTGGGAATCTTGACCGATGATGCTACTCTTCGGACACGGTATCCAGCCGCGTCGCGGCCGCCAGGCGCAGGGAAGAACATGGACACCACCGACCTTGTATTGGCCATTCTCCATCACCTGCTGGTGTTCTCGCTGGCCGGCATTATCGGTGCCGAGTTCGTGCTGGTGCGCGGCAATCTGGGTGCGGCGACGCTGAAGCGCCTTGCCGGCATCGACCGCCATTACGGCATCATCGCCGCGCTGATCATCATCGTCGGCATCTGCCGGGTGTTCTTCGGTCTGAAGGGTTGGGAGTTCTACGTTTACAATTGGGTGTTCTGGGCAAAGATGGCGGCCTTCGCCATCGTCGGCCTGCTGTCGATCGTGCCGACCATGCGCTTCCTCTCCTGGAACAGGCAGGCGAACGGCAATCCATCTTTCGCGGTGCCGGAGGCTGAGCTCGCTTCGGTGAAGAACTATGTCCGCGCCGAAGGCTTCATCTTCCTGCTCATCCCGGGTTTTGCCGCGGCCATGGCGCGCGGCTACGGCTACTGAGCAATTCCAGGAAAAGTGCGCAGCGGTTTTGCGTCCGGAGGCAAAGCAACCTCTAGGCCTCGGCCGCAAACGTCTCATCCAGCGGCGCGATCGGCACCAGCGGGGCGGGTATGTCGGTGGTCTTTTCCTTCGACTTGCAGATATCGGCGATGACGCAGGCCGGGCAATCGGGCTTGCGCGCCTTGCAGACATAGCGGCCATGCAGGATCAGCCAGTGATGCGCATGCCGCATGAACTCGGCCGGGATGACCTTGAGCAGCCCCTGCTCGACCTGTTCCGGCGTCTTGCCGGGGGCCAGCCCGATCCGGTTGCCGATACGGAAGATATGCGTGTCGACCGCCATCGTGTGCTGGCCGAAGGCGACGTTGAGCACGACGTTGGCGGTCTTGCGCCCGACGCCCGGCAGCTTCACCAGCTCGTCGCGACCCTCCGGCACCTTGCCAGCATAATCGTCGATGAGCGCCTTCGACAGCGCGATCACGTTCTTGGCCTTGTTGCGCCACAGACCGATGGTGCGGATATAGTCGCCGACCTTGGCCTCGCCCAATGCCAGCATCCTGGCTGGCGTGTCCGCAGCCGCGAACAGCGCCTTCGTCGCCTTGTTGACGCCGGCGTCCGTCGCTTGCGCGGACAGCACCACCGCGACCAGTAGGGTGAAGGCGTTGACATAGTCGAGCTCGCCTTTCGGCTCAGGGCGCTGCACGGAAAAGCGCCTGAAGATCTCATGCACCTCGGCGGCACTGTAGAGCGACCGGGAAGCGGCTTTTCGCGACCGTGTACCAGTCACCCGGCCGCCGCCGGCAGCGGCGGGTTGAAGCTTTTTGACAGCGATGGATTTTTTGGACTTGGGAGGCGCCATGTCCCTTCCTATAATATTCCCTCATGAGCGACACAAACGCGTCATTCGAAGCCGACCAGCCATTTTTCCAGGCCCTGCTGACGCCACACCGCTCGCTCGGCCGCACCGGTTTCCTGATCCTGATGGGGGCGCTTGTCTTCGGCTGGGCGGTCACCGGCGCGTTCTTCCTGGCACATGGCGCCTGGCCCGTGTTCGGCTTCTTCGGCCTCGATGTGATCGCCGTCTATATCGCTTTCCGCGCCAACTATCGCGCCGCGCGCGCCCGCGAGGAAATCTCGGTGTCGCGCACCAGCCTCGACATCCGCAAGACAGCACCTTCCGGCCGCTCGGAGGCGCATCATTTCAACCCGTTCTGGACGCGGTTCTCGATCGCCCGCCACAGCGAGATCGGCATCACCAGGATGGCCGTCGAAGCGCAGGGCAAGAGCGTGGCGATCGGCGGCTTCCTCAATCCCGACGACCGCGAGAGCTTCGCCACCGCCTTTGCGCGCGCGCTGGCGACCGCCAAGACGCGCTGAGCATGATCCCGAACCGAAGGTCCGCGTCAGCGAAAAGTGGACGCCGGTTTTTGCTTTCGCTGACCTGCGGTTCGGACAAGATCATGCTCTGAGCAAAACAAGCAAATCAGAACCGGTAGCGCAGCAACCTGCCGACCTTGCGCATGGCGGGGATAAGCTTCCAAAGGCCGACGAACAAGCGCGCGGACCAGCCAAGTCGCGCCCCTTGCTGCGGCTTGTAGGATGGTCTGGGGTGCCGGCGTCGGGAAGGCAAGTTTCGGGTGGTTGCAAAGCTCTGGAAGACCGATATTCGCGGCCAAGGAGATATTGCCATGAACGCGCAGATGACCATGAATACGCAGATGAAGCCGATCGCGATCCTTGAGAACGACATCACCCCGGAAGGCAGCGACTATGACGTCGTGCGCCGCGCCATCGAGAAGATCAGCCTCGATTATCGCGACCAGCCTTCGCTGGAGGTGCTGGCCGAGGAAGTCGGCGAGACGCCGACCGGCCTGCAGAAGCTGTTCACCCGCTGGGCCGGCCTGTCGCCGAAAGCCTTTCTGCAGGCGGTGACGCTCGACCACGCGCGCAGGCTGCTCGATTCCGGCATGCCGCTGCTGGAGACCTCGTTTGAGCTCGGCATGTCCGGCCCAGGCCGGCTGCACGACCTCTTCGTCACCCATGAGGCGATGTCACCCGGCGACTACAAGACGCGGGGCGCGGGCCTCACCATCCGCTACGGTTATCACATCTCGCCTTTCGGCATCGCGCTGATCATGGTCACTGACCGCGGCCTCGCCGGCCTCGCCTTTTGCGATGCCGGCGGCGAGCGGGCTGCCTTCGCCGACATGTCCGGCCGCTGGCCGAACGCGACTTATGTCGAGGACATGTCGGCCACCCAGGCTTACGCCGCGCGGGTCTTCGACCCGACGAAGTGGCGCGCAGACCAGCCGCTGCGCGTGGTGATGATCGGCACCGATTTCCAGCTGCGCGTCTGGGAAGCCTTGCTGCGCATCCCGATGGGCAGGGCCTGCACCTATTCCTCGATCGCGGCTAGTATCGGCGCGCCAAGCGCCAGCCGGGCCGTCGGCGCGGCCGTGGGCGCCAACCCGATGTCCTTCGTGGTGCCCTGCCATCGGGCGCTGGGCAAGTCGGGCGCACTCACCGGTTACCACTGGGGTCTGACACGCAAACGCGCCATCCTCGGCTGGGAAGCGGGGCAAGTGGGTTCCTGAAACAATCGATTTTTTGGCATACCATTGTGAAAAACCGCATATCGTAATATAAATCGATACAGCCTAAGTAAACTAATCGACATATTTGCAAAATACAACCGGTGACAACCTGCGTTGGTTATCGCCGGTTTTCCGTTAAGTTGCTTCCAGACATTATTTCACTTAACGCTAAATTAACCACGATAAAGGGAAGATGACCCGACGTTGGGCCGGCACCATCCGGTTCGAAGGAGGGGTCTCAATGAAATTCGCTCGCGCCGCAATGGCAGCAGGCCTGTTGGCCGGCTGCGCCGGCCAGACGGCATCGGCCGCGACCGGAAACGTGCTCTTCAACGGCACGATCACCGCGACCTGCACCATCACGATCAACTCCAACGGCACGATGACCGTGAGCAGCAATCTTCAGTCGCTGAGCTCGCACAATGCCGGCGGATCGGCAGGCAGCGCCCAGGTCGATACAACGGGCGGCGTCTCGCTCAGCGTGGACCCGGTGACAACGACGACCGTGCCGGCATCGGACACGACGGCGACGACATGGACTCCGACCTTCGCCACGTCAGGCGCGCAGACGATTGCCGAAACCGGCACCGCGACCGCGCTGACGGTGCCGGGCACATCGACGGTGGCGGTCAATCTCGCCGGCACCAAAAGCGGCACGAACCGGTTCTCCGCCGGCAACTACCAGGCAACGGTGACGCTGCGCTGCGAATAGTCCTTACGCGAAAGGAGCGGTCCTTGAGAAGAATCGCATTGAGAAGAATTGCAATCCTGGCGGCAGGCCTGATCGCCGCGCTGTCTCCCGTTGCGGCGACCGGCCAGTCGATGACGCCGATGCGAGGCGAGGTGCGATCCTTCACCGATGCCTTTGCTGTCCGCGTCTTTCCGGGCAACCCGTACAACCAGCGTATCCGCGTCGAGGTCCATGTCTACGACCAGGATTTCCAGCCCGTCGCGGCCAGGATCACGCCGAGCGCCTTCCTTCTGGCCGGCCAGGCGTCGCGCCCTGTCCTGGTGGTCGTCCCGTTCGACGGCGCGAACGAGCGTAAAGTGCGTATCTGTACCGAGAGTATCCCCTTTCCAAGCGAGCAGACCCAGATAAGGGCACAGATATGCGGAAAGTTCTTCGGGCATCGCAGGTTCTGACCTTGTCCTTGCTGCCCGCCCTGGCTGTCGTCAGTCGGGGATTTGCCGAGGATATACTGAACCTGAACCAGAACCAGACCGGTTTCAGCCTGCCCGGCGTTACCCTGCCCCAAGGCCAGGACGAGGTTCATGCCAGCGACGGCACGACTTGCCGCTCAGCCGTTTCCGGCAGCGGCGCCTATCTCGACCTCGGCGTCATCCGCGGCAACAACTCCAGCAACCAGGCCAATAGCGACCTCGCCACCTATGGTCGCGTGGTGATTCCGATCGGGCGGACGCCCAAACGCGTCGATTGCAGACGCCTCTACGAGTTGGAAGTCGAGCGCCTGCAGCTTGAATTGAAACTCCTCAAAATGGGTCTCGGCGCCGACGGCCAGACGACGGGGAGTGTGGCCGCCTCCCCGCCTCAGGGCGCCGCACCCCAAGCCAGCGCGGCTCAGATCAGCGCTGCCCAGGTGAAATCAGCAGGGTGGGCCAACGAAGGCTGGACCATCAGAGGCACGACCGGCAGTGAGAAGAAAAAGAAGCGGAAATAGAAGCGCGCTGTTAGCGCTTGCGGCGCTTGCCGGTCTCTGCCTTCCGGCGCAGGCGGCGATCATCGGCACCTGCACGATCATGATCGGCGCCTCGGGGACGATGAAATCGAATCCCACCATCAACATCTTAGGCTCCAAGCAGGCAGGCGGGTCGAGCGCCGGCGCCACCATCACGGCGAACTCGCTTCTGTGCACCATCCTTAACCTCCTGGACTGCTATTCCGTATCTGCGCCGGCGCCGATCGCCTTCACCTCGGCGCCGAGCGGCGGCGACACCAATGTCACCTTCGCCTCCGTCTTCCGCCTCGACGGCTCAGGCTTGGACATACCGGGCAGCTCGCCGCAGCGGGTGACCAACGGCACCCACACCATCCAGGTCGATCTCACCGCTACCAAGTCGCCCGGCATCTTCCCGGCAGGCAACTACCAGGGTACGGTCACGGTACGCTGCGAATGATGCCTGTGGGCCAAGAGCCCGCGCAACCGGCATGATCTGGCAACCGGCGGTCTTTGCGGCTAGCTTCGCGCCCAGCACGCAATTCCAGGACTAGCGCTTCGCCGCACATTTCGCCAGGAATTGCAAAAGCAGAATCTTGGAGCAGGTCCGCCTTCAAGCACGGGCCCGGGCCGCTTCAACGGGAGGCAGTTTTTGTGATTATCGTTGTCGGCTCGATCAACCTCGATCTCATCGCCAATGTCGACCGCCTGCCGGAACCCGGCGAGACGGTGCGCGGCTCGAGCTTCGCCACCGCCCCCGGCGGCAAGGGCGCCAACCAGGCGCTGGCCGCGGCGCGCGCGGGAGCCCAGGTACGCATGGTGGGCGCGGTCGGCAAGGATAGTTTCGCCGCCGACGCGCTCGCCCTTCTCAAGGCCGGCAATGTCGATCTCTCCGGTGTCGGCCAGAGCTTCGCCTCGACCGGCACGGCGCTGATCCTGGTCGGCGCCGATGGCGAGAACGTCATCGCCGTCGTGCCGGGCGCCAATGATTCGGTGGTGCCGGGCGATGTCGCCAAGGCCTATCTCAAAAAGGGCGATGTCGTGCTCCTGCAACATGAGATCCCGCTGCAGACGGTAGAAGCCGCGCTCGACGCGGCGCGCGCGGCGGGCGGCGTCAGCGTGGTCAACACCGCGCCCTTCCGAGCCGAAGCCGCCGGCTTCCTCGGTAAGGCGGACTATGCGGTCGCCAACGAAACCGAGTTCGATCTCTACGGCGAGGCGCTGGCGCTTTCCGGGCGCGACCGCCCTGCCCGCATGCGCGACTACGCTCAAAAGACCGGCCGCGCCATCGTCGTCACGCTGGGCGGCGACGGCGTGCTGGCCGCCACGCCCGATGATTTCCTCACCGTTCCGGCGCTGAAGATCACGCCGGTCGACACCGTCGGCGCCGGCGACACTTTTTGCGGCTATTTCGGCGCCGGCCTGTCGTCCGGCCTGTCGCTTCAGGACGCAATCACCCGCGCCGCCGCGGCCGGCTCGCTCGCCTGCCTGAAGCCCGGCGCGCAACCGGCGATCCCGCTCGGCAAGGATGTCGACGCGGCTTTGGCGGGAACGCGTTAAGCATGCGTCCCGTCACCAAGCATGCCGTGCCGGCGGCCGGCGATGTCTGCCGCCTCTCCGCCGTCGAGCTCGCCGACAGCATCAGGCAGCGACAACTGTCGGTGCGTGAAGTCGTCAGCGCTTTCCTCGACCGCATCGAGGCCGTCAACCCGCTGGTCAATGCGATCGTCTCGCTGCGCGAGCGCACCGACATCCTGGCCGAGGCCGACAGTGCCGATGCTCATCTGGCGCGAGGCAGCGAGGTTGGATCGCTGTTCGGCCTGCCGATCGCCATCAAGGACCTCGCCCTGACCAAGGGGCTGAGGACCACCTTCGGCTCGCCGATCTTCGCCGATTTCATCCCTGACACGGACGACTTCTTCGTCGAGCGCATCCGCAAGGCCGGCGCCATCATCATCGGCAAGACCAACGTTCCGGAATTCGGGCTGGGTTCCAACACCTACAATCCGGTCTTCGGGCCGACACTCAACGCCTTCGACCCGGCGCTGACCGCCGGCGGCTCGAGCGGCGGCGCGGCGGTGGCACTGGCGCTCGACATGCTGCCGGTCGCCGACGGCAGCGACTTCGGCGGCTCGCTGCGCAATCCGGCCGCCTACAACAATGTCTACGGCTTCCGTCCCTCGCAGGGGCTTGTGCCCGCCGGCCCCGACATCGACGTCTTCTATTCGCAAATGGGCGTCGAGGGACCGATGGGCCGCAGCGTGCGCGACATCGCGCTCTTGCTCGACGAACAGGCGGGCTACCATCCGCAGGCGCCCTTGTCCTATGCCAAGGAGGGCTCGTTCCTCGACGGCTTGGGGACGAAAGCCTCCGGCGGCCGCGTCGCCTGGCTGGGCGATCTCGGCGGCCATCTGCCGATGGAACCGGGCGTGCTCGACCTCTGCGAGACCGCGCTTGCCCGCTTTGCGGACGCCTCGTTCCACAGCGAAGCACTGGTGCCGGATGTCGATTTCGAGGCGCTGTGGCAGGCTTTCGTCACCTTGCGCCAGGCAAGCAGCGGCTGCGGGTTGAAAGCGCATTACGATGACCCGGAAAACCGCAGGCTTCTGAAGCCTGAGGCCGTCTGGGAAGTGGAACAGGCGATACGCCTCACCGCGCCGCAGATCCACGCCGCCAGCGTCCGGCGCACCTCCTGGCACCAGACGCTGCTGTCGCTGTTCGAGCACTTCGACCTCATCGCCCTGCCGACCGCGCAGGTGCTCCCCTTCGGCGTGACCACCCATTGGCCGCGCGAGGTCGCGGGGCGGACCATGGACAGCTATCACCGCTGGATGCAGGTCTCCGCCTTTGCCACGCTGGGCGGCTGCCCGGCGCTCAACGTGCCGGCCGGCTTCGACGCAAAAGGCCGGCCGATGGGCATGCAATTGATCGGCCGCCCGCGCGGCGACCTCGCCGTGCTCAAGGCCGGCGCCGCCTACGAGGCGACGCTGCCCTGGCCGGTGGGGGCCGCGTGACGGGCCGCCCTGCTCGGCCAGCTTGCGCCAACGCCAATCCCGTGCATTGATCGCGCTCCGCCCAAATCGGCGCCGTCCTGTTCGAGGGAAATCATGTCGCTGGAACTCTACGCAACCTATGTCGTCGCCTGTATCGTCATCATCCTGGTGCCGGGTCCCACGGTCACGCTGATCATCGCCAACAGCATCCGCCACGGCTCGCGCGCGGGCCTGGCCAACGTTGCTGGCACGCAGGCCGGGCTCGCCATCATGATCGCGATCGTCGGCATCGGCCTCAACACGCTGATCGCCGGCATGGGCCACTGGTTCGAATGGGTGCGGCTGCTCGGCGCCGCCTACCTGATCTGGATGGGCATCCAGATGTTTCGCGCAAAAGGCGCGCTGAACCCGGACGGGTCGGCGAAGAAGCCCCGCGGCGGCTTTTTCCTGCAAGGCTTTCTCGTGGCGATCAGCAATCCGAAGACCTTGGTGTTCTTCGGCGCCTTCTTCCCGCAGTTCATCGCGCCGCAGGGCAATTACACGCTGCAGATCGTGGTCATGGGCCTGACGGCGATGATCTTCGCCGCCATGTCGGACTCGACCTACGCCCTTGCCGCCGGCCGCGCAGGACGCCTGCTGTCGGCCAGCCGCGTCAGGCTGATGTCGCGCATCAGCGGCAGTTTTCTCGTTGGCGGTGGCCTCTGGCTGGCGTTTTCGAAGGCCAAATAAAACAAAACGCATAGGCCTTCACAACAGCGCTTCTGCTCCCCACATCATAGTTGCTGGGGGCCAAGCAAAATGCTTAGGAGCTACACTGAACTGTGTAAGAACGCGCTCGGCGTTTTGCTGGTTGGCGCCATATTTGCATTGGGTGGATTCGTTTTCTTGCGGCAAGTGACAAATGACGCCAGCCCCATCCGCTCGGTCGACACCCTGGATGCCACAATCAAGAGCGTTCATTGGGGTAAAGATGCGCCGACAACCTATGTGCTTATCCTCGATGATGGCGGTACGGTTCTTATCACTGACGATAGGCCGCATCTTCTCGGCTCACACGCGAATATAGAACGCGTCGTCCGCCACAACGGCTTCGTTTTCTATCGGTTTCCAGAATAAGCTCCGGCTTTCGGCCAGAATTATTTCAAGAACACCACAAGCACGGCGTCGGCACCTATCGATTGCTCAATGGGTGACGACGCCAGCCTTGTTGGTCTGACGCTCAGTTGAGCCGCCCCAGCCTTTCCACCAGCAGCGCGAAGAAGCCGTCATGGTCGATGTCGCGCATCACCGTGGCGTTCTTTTCCCGCTTGGTGACGCCCCACCAGTCGATCACCGTCATGCCCATGGTGAGCTCCGACGCGGTCTCCACGCTGACATTGCAGCGGCGACCCTTGAACAGTTCCGGCTTCAGGAGATAGGCGATCACGCACGGATCGTGCAGTGGCCCGCCATCGGTGCCGTATTTCTCCTCGTCATACCGTTCGAAGAACTCCAGCATCTCGGCGGTCGCGGTGCCGACCTTGGTGCCGAGCTGGCGGAAAGCCTGTATGCGCTTTGACGAGGTCAGCGCCTTGTGGGTGACGTCGAGCGGCATCATCACGATCGGGATGCCCGATTTGAACACCAGATCGGCGGCCTGCGGGTCGACATAGATGTTGAATTCGGCGGCCGGGGTGACATTGCCGCCCTCGAAGAAGCCGCCGCCCATCAGGACGATTTCCTTGATGCGCGGCGCGATCCTGGGCTCGCGGATCAGCGCCAGCGCGATGTTGGTGAGCGGTCCGAGCGGGCAGAGCGTGATCGTGCCGCTTTCTTCGCGCATCAGCGTCTCGACGATGAAATCGACCGCGTACTGTTCCTGCAACGGCATGGTGGGCTCAGGCAACTGCGGGCCATTGAGGCCCGTCTTGCCATGCACTTCCTCGGCGGTGACCAACTCGCGCGTCAGCGGGCGGATGGCGCCGGCATAGACCTTGATGTCGGGTCTGCCGGCCAATTCGCAGATCTTGCGGGCATTGTTCTGGGTCAGCTTCAGCGGCACGTTGCCGGCAACGGCGGTGATGCCGACGATCTCCAACTCGGAACTGCCGAGCGCCAGCAATATGGCGACGGCATCGTCCTGGCCGGGATCCGTGTCGATGATGATCTTTCTGGACTGGGGCATTTCAATTCCTTTTTGGGGAGTCTTTTTGGGCGGGGTTTCGAGCATGATCCCGAAAAGTGGAAAGGTTTTCGGACAAGATCATGCTCCAACGAAGAGCTGAGCCAGGAGGACGGTTCAACGAAACGTCATCCTGATTCAGCGGCTTGAACTTGATCGCGCGGCGGACCATATCAAGACCATCGGGAAAAATGCCATCCGGGTTTTTCCAGTTTGTGTCGCTCTTCAGAGGACAGTGTAACAATGAGTCGAATGACGCCCTTCTCCAGCCCGCTTCTTCTGGGCTTCGATGCCATGGAAAAGACGCTGGAGCGTCTGGCGAAGACCGGCGACAGCTATCCGCCCTACAACATCGAACGCCTCAGCGCCGCTGACGGCAAGGCCGAAAGGCTGCGCATCACATTGGCCGTTGCCGGTTTCGCCGAGAGCGATCTCGATGTCACCACGGAGGAAAACCAGCTGATCGTGCGCGGTCGCCAGACCGACGACACCGAGCGCGAATTCCTCCACCGCGGCATCGCCGCGCGCCAGTTCCAGCGCTGTTTCGTGCTGGCCGACGGCATGCGGGTGATAGCGGCCGAGCTGAAGAACGGCCTTCTGTCGATCGATCTCGATCGGCCGGAGGCCGAGCGGCTGGTACGGAAAATAAACATATCGGTGAAAGACTGACCTTCGCCGATGGCTCTATGCGAGGCGGCCGATCCTGGCGTCCTCGCGCCAAGGAGGCTTGAAATGACCAGAACTGACGAAATGATCACCATGACCAGCGGCGAACTCGCCCATCTCGGCGAAGGCTCTGTCGCTTATCTGCGGAAAGTGTCGAGCGACGACCTGCGCGGCCGCTTCCCCGGCCTCGGCGAAATCGCGCCCGGCCTGGAGCTGTGGGCTTTGTTTGCCGCCAACGGCCAGCCGATCCTGCTTTCCGATGCCCGTGACCGGGCGCTGGCGGGTGCGTTGGAGAACGACCTGACCACTGTCGCCATCCACTAAAGCATGTCTCCCGAAAGTGGGAACCGGTTTCGGGATAAAGACATGCGTAAAATCAAAACCTAAAGCGCATGGAGCGAATCTGAAAGATCGCGACGCGCTTTAGGGCGATTGCTGGCAGTCCGAAATGGAAAGGGCCGCTCCCGGCGGCCCTTGGAAGCTTTAATCCCAAAACTTCAGGCCGCGTGCGAGGCCTGCGTGTCTGACAGCAGGGCGTGGATCGCCACCGCGTCGCGCGTACCCCTGATCTTGGCCACCGTGTCGGCATCGCGCAGCACGCGCGCGATGCGCGACAGTGCCTTGAGATGGTCGGCGCCGGCGCCTTCGGGCGCCAGCAGCAGAAACACCAAGTCGACCGGCTGGTCGTCCAATGCCTCGAAATCGACCGGCGTTTCCAGCCGCGCGAAGACACCGGCGATCCGCTTCACGCCGGCGAGCTTGCCGTGCGGAATGGCGATGCCGTTGCCGACGCCGGTCGATCCCAGCCGCTCGCGCTGCAGGATGGTGTCGAACACCTCCCGTTCCGGGATTCCCGAAATCGCCGCCGCCCTCTCCGACAGCAATTGCAGAAGCTGCTTTTTGGAATTCGCCTTCAACGCCGGCATGATCGCCGGGACGCTGATGAGATCGCTGAGATCCATGCTTGAAAAATCCCTTGCTCGCCTGCCGCGCCAGTCGTCGCCCCCTCGCGCGGCCGGCTTTTTATGCTTGTGCGACTTTGGTCGTCGACGGATCGATCCAGCCGATATTGCCATCCGGCCGGCGGTAGACGATGTTGAGATGGTCGGTCCCGGCGTTGCGGAACAGGAATACCGGGCTGTCGCTGTTGTCGAGCTCGATGACAGCTGACGCCACCGACATGGTCCGCAGCGTCATGCTTGATTCGGCGACGATGGCCGGAGCGAAGTCCTCCGGAATGTCTTCCTCATCATCTGTGAGGGGAGCCATCACCGTGTAGGCGATGTCGGTCGGCTCTTCGCCATTGCCGTTGCCCGTATTGCGCGATTTCAGCCGGCGCTTGTAGCGGCGCAGCCGTGTTTCCAGGCGATCGGCCGCCGCCTCGAAGGCAAGCGTCGGGTCCTGGGCGTCGCCAGTCGCCTGCAAGGAAGCGCCGGAATCGAGCCGGACCATGCAGTCGGCGGAGAAACGCGACCCCGATTTGATGACCGTGACATGTCCTGAAAAACCCCGATCGAAATATTTCTCGATCGCCTCGCCGACCCGGTCGTTGATGCGTGTGCGGAACGCATCGCCGATGTCCATGTGTTTTCCCGAAATGCGTAGATTCATCTGAAAACTGACCTTCCTTGCCCAGGCTTCAAACTGGTCCCGAGTTTATACCCGTGGTGCGCGCGCACAAGCTTCGCAGCGGCATGCGCGCCGATTTTAGACCCGAACTTTCCGGTTGATCACAAGTCGCCTTCTTGGCCGTCCATGGCCTTGTCTGACGGACCCATTTGCAAGCTGGCATTACCGCCCTGCTCATGCGGGCGGGCTTCTAGACACTTCATTGCGGCTTGTCAATCAAGCTTGGGATTGCCGGAAATCATCGGGCTTCGGGGTCGGGCCGGCGTCGCGCGAATACCGGCGGGCCTAGCGGCCGGCGTTCGCGAGCGCCCGCTTCTCCCGCCGCCTTTGCACAGACGACGGGATATTCATGCCTTCGCGGTATTTCGCGACGGTTCGGCGCGCGATATCGACACCGCTTTCCTTGAGCATGTCGACAATGGCGTCGTCGGAAAGCACGTCGGCGGGCTTTTCTTCGTCGATCATCTGCTTGATGCGGTCGCGCACGGCCTCGGAAGAGTGCGCTTCGCCGCCTTCGGCCGAGGCGATCGACGCCGTGAAGAAATAGCGCAGCTCGAAAACCCCGCGCGGCGTCAGCATGTATTTGTTGGCAGTGACACGGCTGACGGTCGATTCATGCATGCCGATGGCGTCGGCCACCGTGCGCAGGTTGAGCGGCTTGAGGTGGCGCACGCCATGGACGAGGAAGGCGTCCTGCTGCCGCACGATTTCCGACGCCACCTTGAGAATGGTCTTGGCCCGCTGGTCGAGGCTGCGCGTCAGCCAGTTGGCGTTCTGCAGGCATTCGGCGAGAAAATCCTTTTCCGCCTGGTCCTTGGTGTGGCTCGAGACACGGGCGAAGTAGACATTGTCCACCAGCACGCGCGGCAGCGTGTCAGCGTTGAGCTCGACTGCCCAGCTGCCGTCATTGGCCGCGCGGACCTCGACATCGGCGATGATCGCGTCGCTTGCGCCGCCCGAAAACGCCAGGCCGGGCCGCGGATCGAGCGCCCGGATCTCGGCCAGCATATCGAGGAGGTCCTCCTCGTCGACGCCGCAGATGCGCTTCAACGTCTGGAAATCGCGCCGCGCCAGGAGCTCGAGATTGGCGACCAGCGCTTTCATTGCCGGATCGAGCCTGTCGCGCGCCTGAAGCTGCAGCGACAGGCACTCGGCAAGGTCACGCGCGAAGAGTCCTGCCGGCTCGAAGCTCTGGCAGACGCCAAGCACCCGCGCCACCGCCGCTTCATCCGTGCCGAGCCGGACTGCAATCTCCACCAGGTCGGTGCGAAGATAACCGGCCTCGTCGAGCCCGTCGGCAAGCTCGCCCGCGATAAGGCGTTCGCCGGGGCTCAGCGAAGCAAGCGCGATCTGCTCGCCGACATGTTCGCGCAATGTAACCGCGGCCGCGGCCATGTCGCCGACGTCGAACCCCTCGGATGAGGCCGTGCCGGCGCTGCCCGCTGCCGATTTCCACTGCGCCGTGAGATCCGGCCCCAGCCGCTCGCTGGTGCCGGGATCGTCGGGAAACAGGTTTTCAAGGGAGGAGTCGAGTTTTTGCGAGATCGCTTCCGCGCTCCACTCCGTCTCGCCCTCGAACCAGTCGCCCGCGCTATCCCGCTCCGGCGCGGCCTCGCTTTTCTGGGCCTGGTCGCTGGCGGCGTCATCCTGCGGTTCGGCGCGCTCGAGGAGAGGGTTGCGCTCGATCTCTTCGTCGATGAAGCGTTCGAGCTCGACATGGGTGAGCTGCAACAGCCGGATCGACTGCATCAGCTGCGGCGTCATCACCAGCGACTGGGATTGTCTGAGCTGCAGTTTGGCTGCCAGCGCCATGGTGGGATTCAAACGCCTCGTCTACGCGTCGCACTCTTGCTTTCCAGTCGGGCATAGAAACTGGCCCGGCTTTTGCTTGTCAAGGAAAACGCTAGCAGGATCGGCTTACCGGAGCGTTATTGGGCCGAAAAATCGCGACAAACCAGTCGAATTTCGCTCAAATTCACTCTGGAGAAAAGTATTTTACGCTCAGAGCGTGAAACCCTCGCCGAGATAGAGACGCCGCACATCGGCGTTGGCGACGATTTCGTCGGCCCGACCATGCGTCAGCACCTGGCCGGCATGGATGATATAGGCGCGATCGATCAGGCCGAGCGTCTCGCGCACATTGTGGTCGGTGATCAAGACGCCGATGCCGCGCGCCGTGAGGTGGCGGACGAGCTGCTGAATGTCGGCGACGGCAATCGGGTCGATGCCGGCAAAAGGCTCGTCGAGCAGCATATAGGCAGGCCGCGTCGCCAGGGCCCGCGCGATTTCAAGGCGACGCCGTTCGCCGCCCGACAGCGACATCGAGGGCGCCTTGCGCAGATGGCTGATGTGGAATTCCTCGAGCAGCTCGTCGAGGTTGCGTTCGCGAACCTTGCGATCTTTTTCGACCACTTCCAGTACGGCGCGGATATTCTGCTCGACGTTCAGCCCGCGGAAGATCGACGCTTCCTGCGGCAGATAGCCGATACCAAGGCGGGCGCGCCGGTACATCGGCATCGACGTGACATCGAAGCCGTCGATCTCGATCGAGCCCTCATCGACGGGAACAAGGCCGGTGACCATGTAGAAACACGTGGTCTTGCCGGCGCCGTTGGGGCCAAGCAGGCCGACGGCCTCGCCCGCACGCACGCCGAGCGTCACCCCGCTCACCACCTTGCGGCCCTTGTAGCTTTTGGTCAGGCCCTTGGCGATCAGGGTGCCCTTGAACTTCGCCTTGTCGGTGCCGATCGTCGCCGGAGCAGCCGGCTTTGCAGCCGCCCGTCCCGGAAGACGGGCAAGCAGCGAGGATACGCCGGCCATTACTTGCTCGACGCTCCCTGCTGGGCCGTGCCCTGCTTCTGGGGCGTGATCGACATGATGACGCGGCCGCTGGTGCCGCAGCCGTCGACATTGCCGAGGCCGCTCTTCATCTGCACCGTGAGCTTGCAGCCCTTGAGGACGTTGTCGCCCTGCGACAGCACCACTTCCTTACCCTGGAGCGTAAGCACCTGGGTCTTCATGTCGAACGTGCCCGTGTCGCCGGTGGCGATCTGGTCATTCGACTTGATATAGACCTTGTTCTCGACCACCAGGTGGTCGATGTTGGCGGCCCCGGTCATCGCCGACGCGCCGGCCGCAGCGCTTTTGCCGGCGTTGGGATCCTTGACATAGTAGACCGTCATCTTGCCGGCCTTGAGCAGCGTCTGCCCCTGGTTGACGGTCACATTGCCGCTGAAAACGGCCACGCTGTCGGCCTGCCGGACCTCAAGCTTGTCGCTCTCGATCTGGATCGGCTGGTCGCCGGACAGCTTGAGCCCGGACATCTGGCTGGTCGCGCTCGACTGCGCGAAGGAATGCGCCGTCCCCAGAAACAGCAATGCGGAGGCAGCGCCCAGAGCCCACGCGGATTTACTGCGACGCATTCTGTTCTCCACTGTTTACCCCTGCCGCCTTCAGCGCAGTCGGATCGATGTTGACGCGAACCCGGTTCTCGAAGACCACGAGCCTGCCATTGTCCTCGACCGACATCGAGTCCGCCGTGATGCGCGACCCGCCACGGCTGACGTCGACCGGATTGCTCGTCTTCATAGAGCCTTTGCCCATGTCTAGGAAGATCGATTTGAATTTCGCCGCGAGGCCGTCGGTCGTCGTCACGCTGACGTCGCTGGTGAGGTCCATCGTATTGGCGTCGCGATTGTAGATACCGTGCTCGGCATCGACTGACACGATATTGTCGGTGGCGACCGGCAGTTTGGCGTTGATGCCTTCGAGGTCGATCACGGCCTGCTGGCCGACATCCTGCGTCGCCCTGGTCGCCGTCAGCGAATAGGGCAGCTTCTGCTTGGTGAAGCCGTTGAGCTTCGGATTGGCCATCACCAGCTTGCCGTTCGAAAACGCCGTGCCGTCGGCCTGCACGGAAATGGAGATTGGCGCTTTGAGGTAGGAATAGACTGGAAAGGCGATCGCAATGGCGGCCGCGAGGAGCGGCACCGCGAATTTCAGCACGCGCACGCGGCGCGAGTGCCGTTGCGCGCGGTTGAACGCCTCGCCGCGCGTGCCGTCTTGGATCGCGGGAGCCGGTGCCGCAGCGGCATCGCTCGTTTCGTCAGATCGCGCCAACATGACTTTTCTAATGGACCTTTGTCCGCCCAAACATCGCCTATAGGTGGTATGCCGGCACCTACACGCAAGCACAAGGGGACGAAAACTGCAAAAATGTGACGGCTGCCGCCCACAAAATCGGAAGGAATTCGGGGAGACGGCCAGTACTTCATAGCAGATACAGAACGGGACTGCGTTAATTTTTCGTGAGGTCGCCATCAATGCCGGGGCTCGCGACCGGCGTTCAGGAAACGGTAGCCGTGTGCCGAGGCTTGCTTTAAAAGCTTGCTTTCCCACCGACCCATGAGGCTGACGATGGCAATGAGAGCCGACGACCTGATCGACCGCCGCCGCTTGCGCCGCAAGCTGACTTTCTGGCGCGTGGCTGCTTTTGTGGTTCTGGCGGCAGCTGTGATTGCCTTCTCGGCATGGGTCTATGACGACAATTTTACCGGCCAGGCGGTCCCCCATATCGCCAAGGTGAAGATCGAAGGCACCATCACCGAGGACGAGGAACTGCTCAAAAGGCTGGAAACGATCCGCAAGTCGCCGGAGGTGAAGGGCGTCATCCTGTCGATCGATTCGCCCGGAGGCACCACGGTCGGTGGCGAGTCGACATTCGAAGCCGTGCGCAAGCTTGCCGGCGACAAGCCCGTGGTGGCCGAGGTGGGCACGCTGGCGGCATCGGCCGGCTATATGATCGCAAGCGCGGCCGACCATATCGTTGCCCGCAAGACCTCGATCGTCGGCTCGATCGGGGTGCTGATCCAATATCCTGACGTCAGCGGTCTCATGGACAAGCTCGGCATCAAGCTGGAGGAAGTGAAATCCTCGCCGCTCAAGGCCTCGCCCTCGCCCTTCAAGCCGACCAACGACGATGAGCGCGCCATGGTGCGCAAGCTGATCCTCGACAGTTACGACTGGTTCGTCGGCATCGTCGCGGACCGCCGCAAGATGACGCACGAGCAGGCGCTGGCACTGGCCGACGGTTCGATCTTCACCGGCCGTCAGGCCTTGGCCAATCATCTGGTCGACGCCGTCGGCGGCGAGCAGGAGGCGATCGACTGGCTGACGACGAAGGGCGTGGACGCCAAGCTCAAGGTCGTCGAGTGGAAGGACAAGGACAGGCGTGGCGGCTTCCTGTTCTCGCAGTCGATGGCAAAACTGGCCGCCAAGGCGCTTGGCCTGCCGGATGCCGGCGGCGATATCATTCACGAGCTCGGCGCCGACCGCTTGTTTCTTGACGGTCTCGTTTCGGTCTGGCACCCTTGACATGCCGTTGGCGCGAGCCAAAAAAGCAATAAAAATCATCCTGATAATCGTCTGCAGTGGTTTTACGGGGAACGTTCCATGATCAAATCCGAGCTTGTGCAGATCATTGCTGCACGCAACCCGCACCTTTTCCTGCGCGACGTCGAAAACATCGTCGGTGCGATCTTTGACGAAATCACCGACGCGCTTGCCGAGGGCAACCGGGTCGAGTTGCGCGGTTTCGGCGCCTTTTCGGTGAAAAACCGTCCCGCCCGCACCGGACGCAACCCGCGCACCGGCGAGTCGGTCGAGGTCGAGGAAAAGTGGGTGCCATTCTTCAAGACCGGCAAGGAGTTGCGCGAAAGGCTGAACGGCGGCAAATAGGCGCCGCGCCGGCGGGTCGAGACGGCATCTTGGCGCTTAAAGCATGTCTCCCGAAAGTGGAGGCCGGTTTCGGGCCAAAGACATGCGCGCTTAGGAAGCTTCTCTATACGGAGATCTGATGTTCAATCGCTTCATCCTCGTCGTGGTCTTCGTGCCGCTGGCCATCATCCTGATCGCGCTCGCCGTCGCCAATCGCGGCGCCGTCGCCTTCACGCTCGATCCATTCCATCCCGGCAATCCCGCGCTGACGCTGAACCTGCCGCTTTTCATCTTCCTGTTCCTGGCCTTGGCCATCGGCATGGTCGTCGGCAGCATGGCGACCTGGGTGAAGCAGGGCCGCTACCGCAAGCTCGCGCGCCAGCGCGGCCTGGAGGCTGAAAACCTGCGCCAAGCGGTGAGCCGCGCGCCGGCAGCGCCCAATGGACCGGCGCTGCCCAAGCCGACCAATTAAAGCAATCCGGAGCCTTCGATGCTGACCATTTCGGCCGCCGAGGTCGACCGCGCGCTGACCTTTCCCGGCCTGGTCGAGACATTGCGCACCGCTTTCCGCGAGGGCGCCGTGCAGCCGGTTCGTCACCATCATGGCGTCGAGCGGCCGGATGGTGCGGCCTCGACCCTGCTTTTGATGCCGGCCTGGACCGACTTCAACGCGGCGGGAACTTCGGCCGATGGTCATATCGGCGTCAAGATCGTCACCGTGTCGCCGGACAACAACACAAAAGGCAAGCCGGCGGTGATGGGGCTCTATCTTCTGCTCGACGGCGTCACCGGCGAGCCGCAGGCGATGATCGACGGCCAGCGGCTGACGCAGTGGCGCACGACCTGCGCCTCGGCGCTCGCCGCCTCCTATCTCGCCCGCAAGGACGCCTCGCGGCTCTTGGTCATCGGCGCCGGCGCGCTGTCGCCGTTCCTGGCCAAGGCGCATTCGGCGGTCAGGCCGATCACCACCATCCGCATCTGGAACCGCACGCCGGCCAATGCCGAAAAGGTGGCCGCCGCCTTGCGCGCCGAAGGCCTTCCGGCAAGTGCGGCCGGCGATCTCGACGCGGAGCTTGCCGAGGCCGACATCGTCGCCTCGGCGACCATTTCCAACACGCCGCTGGTCAAGGGCGCGCTGCTCAAGCCGGGCGCCCATGTCGATCTGGTCGGCGGCTTCACGCCCGAAATGCGCGAGGCCGACGACGATGCCATTTCGCGCGCCCGCGTCTATGTCGACACCCGCGCCGGCGCCACCAAGGAGGCCGGCGACATCGTCCAGCCGCTGGCCTCCGGCCTGCTGAAACCGGAAGCGATCATCGCCGATCTGCACGAGCTCGCGCGTGGCGAGAAGCAGGGTCGCCAGAGCGACAGCGAGATCACGTTGTTCAAGTCGGTCGGCGCGGCCCTTGAAGACCTCGCGGCGGGCATCGCGGTCTACAAGGCGCTCAAGTAGCAGCTGGCTCCAGATTGGCTCCCATCGCTTCGCCGATCCGGCGAAAGTCGTGTTCATTCACTTCGAACAGGCCGAAGCGCAGCTGATAGCCCCAGTTCGGCTTGCCGGCGGTGAAGTCGAGCCTGTCGAGCAGCGGCTTGATCGGCGCTTCCTTGGTTTCGACCCAATCGACGTCGCGCCGCGCGGGTGTGAAACCGCCGCCCATGACGCCCTCATACACCTCCCCTTGCCGCACCGTGCCGACGGCCGTGAAGGATTGCAGTCCATCCTTCTCGCCGAACACGGTGCTCGGCGAGTAATAGACGATCCCGTCGCCAGGCTTGATCCGGCGCAGCGGCGCCGCCTTGCCGTGGTTAACCTGCATGAAGCCGTTCTTGCGGCCGATCCGCACATGCTCGGCCGATGCGACCGCGAGCCAGAAGGCGCTCACCCCTGCGCTCCCGCGAAAGGCCAGTAGACGCGCAGGCGATGATTGTCGGGATCGAGCGCGACGAAGGTGCGGCCGAAGTCCAGATCGGTCGGAGCCTGCAGGATGTTCAGGCCGCGACCCGACCAATCGATGTGCGTGGCATCGACCGCCGCCGCGTTCTCGACGGCAAGCACAAGCTCGCCGCCACCACCTACCGCCGCTGCGGCCGGTTCTACCGTATGACGCGACCAGAGGCCGAGCTTGAAGCCCTTGTCGAGCACGAACATGACGAAGGTCGGCGAGGACTCGACCGGCTCGCACCCGAGCAGCGAAGCGTAGAACGCACCGCTCTTTTCCGGGTTGTCGACATAGAGGATGACGAAATTCGGCGTGGTCATGTCTGATCTCCAAAGTGTCTGGACCTTGGGGACCATATGCGGACCTGTTGTCAGATTCTGGCAGCAGCGATCAGGCGGATTCGTCCCTCCTGGCGTTTGAGCGGGGCGCGTTCAGCGTCGCCCGCCACTCCTTCAACATTGCCTGGCGGCGGCGCGGATAGCGGATGCCGGTCATCGTCAGGTCGGACATCCTGTCGGCACGAAAATGGCGGAAATCCTGGCGCATCTCGCACCACGCCACCATCACCCGCACCTTGTCGAAGAAGCTGAGCGCGAACGGCCAGACCAGCCGCTCGGAGGCCGCACCCTCGGCGTCGCGATAGAGGAAGCCCAGCTTGCGTTCCTCGCGGATCGCCTGTCGCACGACACCGAGGTCGATCGCTTCGAAATTGTCCGAGCGTGGCCCTACAAGCAGCGTCGTGGCATCGAGATCCTCGCGCAGATCATCCGGCAGCACCGCGGCGATCTTGGCCAGCGCGTCCGTCGCGGCGGCGGCCAGCCTTTTGTCCGGCTGCTTTGCCACCCAGCGCGAGCCGAGCACGATCGCCTCGATCTCCTCGTCGCTGAACATCAGCGGCGGCAGCATGAAGCCGGGCTTCAGCACATAGCCAAGCCCCGCCTCGCCCTCGATCGGCGCGCCCTGCCGCTGCAGCGTCGCGATGTCGCGATAGAGCGTGCGGATCGACACGCCCATCTCGTCCGCAAGCGTGCGGCCGCTCACCGGCCGGCGATGGCGGCGCAGGATCTGGACAAGGTCGAGCAGGCGTTCCGAGCGGGACATGATTGGCTAACCGATGCGCCGGACAATAGGGCTGCCCCCGACATCACGGCAAGCGACCCTCCAAGGGAACGGCTGTCGGTCGCGGCCGTTGTGCCCATCATGGAGATGCGCGGTTTCCTGTTGTTCTGGTCTGTGCTGACCGCTTTCGTCGCGGCGCTCAGCCTTGGCCCGTCTTTTGCCCATGTGCTGGAATCGCTGCCCAGGCTGACGAAATGGTCGCCGGCGTTGTGGCGCGAGGCGACGGTCTTCAACGGCCAGTTCGTGCTTTTTGCCGTGATCGGAGCACCGCTCGATATCGCCGCGATCCTCTGTCCGGCGCTTCTCGCCTGGATGCTGCGCGGCCAGGCGGGCGCGTTCTGGTTCGTGCTCGCCGCCACGCTGCTCTACGCCGTTTCGCTGGCGCTCTGGTTCGGTCTCGTCAAGCCGGCCAACGACGTTCTCGCGACCTGGGCGCCAGGACCGATCCCGGACAATTTCGAGGCCGTCCGGCTGCGTTGGGAAACCGGCCACATGGCTGTGGCCGCGGCGAAGGCGCTTGGCTTCATTTCGCTTTGTTTCGGCTTGCTCACGGTTCGGCACGGTTGATGGTCTCACCCGCTTTTGTTGCGCCGATGGGCTTAGCTGTGGCAGAAGCGGGCCGAACCGCCGGAGATGATCCTTCTTGAAATCTTTTCGCGACAAACGCCGCGATAATCGACCGCAGCACGCGAGGCCGGAACAGGCCCGCCCGCGGGACGCGTTCCCGGCCGGCCGGCCGCAGGCGGCCGCCGAGCGCCGCGAAACGAGACCGGCTGACCGGCAGGAAGCCAAGCCGGCGCCGCGCGTGCTTGCGCGCCGCGAGGGCTCCTTGCCCGCCGAGCGCCTGCCGCTTATCCTCGAAGTCGCGCCCAACGCCGACTACGCGCTGCTGGACAGCGGCGCGGGCGAAAAGCTCGAGCAATACGGCCCCTATCGCATCGTGCGCCCCGAGGGCCAGGCGATCTGGCAGCGCGCCCTTCCGGCAAAGGAATGGGAGCGCGTCGACGCAATCTTCACCGGCGACACCGACGAGGAAGGCATCGGCCGCTGGCGCTTCCCGAAGGCGCCACTCGGCGAGACCTGGCCGATGAAGCATGACGGCATCGACTATCTCGGCCGCTTCACCTCGTTTCGCCATGTCGGCGTCTTTCCGGAACAGGCTTCGCATTGGGATCATATGGCGGGGCTGATCGCGGCGGCGAAGCGGCCGGTCAAGGTACTGAACCTCTTCGGCTATACGGGGCTTGCCTCGCTGGTGGCCGCCCGCGCCGGCGCCGAGGTCACTCATGTCGATGCCTCGAAGAAGGCGATCGGCTGGGCGCGCGAGAACCAGGAGATGGCCGGCCTCGGCGACAAGCCGATCCGCTGGATCGTCGAGGACGCGGTGAAATTCGCCGAGCGCGAGGAGCGCCGCGGCAGCCGCTACGACATCGTGCTGTTCGATCCGCCCGCCTATGGCCGGGGCCCCAAGGGCGAGGTCTGGCAATTGTTCGAGGACCTGCCGGGCCTCACCGACCTCTGCCGCTCGATCCTGACGCCGAAGCCGCTGGCCGTCGTTCTCACCGCCTATTCGATCCGCGCCTCCTTCTTCGCCATCCATGCGCTGATGCGCGATACCTTCGCCGGCATGGGCGGCACGGTCGAATCCGGCGAATTGATCATTCGCGAGAAATCCGCCGGCCGCGCGCTGTCGACCTCGCTGTTCTCGCGCTGGGTGGCTTGAAATGAACGCACATGACGGCGCTCGCCCTGTCGGGCAGGTCAAGGAAGTCACCAGCCTTGCCAATCCTCTGGTCAAGGACATCAAGGCGCTGGCGCTGAAGAAGTTCCGCGACCAGCAGAACGCCTTCATGGCCGAGGGCCTGAAGCTGGTCATCGACGCCCTCGACCTCGGCTGGTCGATAAGGACCCTGGTCTTCGCCAAGGCCGGACGCGGCAACGCCGCCGTCGAAAAGGTTGCCGCGCGGACCGTCGCCGCCGGCGGCACGGTGCTGGAGGTCTCCGAAAAGGTGCTGGCCGCCATCACCCGGCGTGAAAATCCGCAAATGGTGGTCGGCGTCTTCGCCCAGCAGACCGTGCCGCTGAAGGATATCCGCGCCAGGGACGGCGATGTCTGGGTGGCGCTCGACCGCGTCCGCGACCCCGGCAATCTCGGCACCGTGATCCGCACCATCGACGCCGTCGGCGCCAAGGGCGTCATCCTGGTCGGCGACACCACCGATCCGTTCTCGCTGGAGACGGTGCGCGCCACCATGGGCTCGATCTTTGCCGTGCCGGTCGCGAGAGCAACCGAGCAGGCCTTCCTCGCCTGGCGGCGCGATTTTTCGGGGCTGGTCGTTGGAACGCACCTCAAGGGCGCGGTCGACTATCGGTCCGTCGATTTCTCCAGGGGGCCGGTATTGCTGCTGATGGGCAACGAGCAGCAGGGTCTGCCCGACAGCCTCGCCGAGAGCTGCGACCGGCTGCTCCGGATCCCCCAGGCCGGCCGCGCCGATTCGCTCAATCTGGCGGTCGCCACGGGGGTGATGCTGTTCGAGATAAGGCGCGGCGCGTTGAAGCTCGACGCCACCGAGACGCGGTGAGGACTGATAAGTGAAATCCTGGTCCCCTTATGCCCTGCTGGTCGCGATCGCCATTGCGCTCGACCAGTGGATCAAGCAGCTGGTCGAGAACGGTCTCGCCTTTCAGGAAAAGGTCGATCTCCTGCCCTTCCTGGCGCTGTTCCGCACCTACAACACCGGCATCGCCTTCTCGATGTTCCAGTCCTTCGGCGATACCGGCCTTGTGGTCATCGCCGTGCTGGTCGTCGCCTTCGTGCTCTATCTCGCCACGCGCACCCCGGCCGGCCATGTCGTCGCCCGCATCGGTTTTGCGCTCATCATCGGCGGCGCGCTCGGCAACCTCATCGATCGCGCTGTTTTCGGGCACGTCATCGACTACATCCTGTTCCACACGCCCGTCTGGTCCTTCGCGGTGTTCAATCTCGCCGACGCGTTCATTTCGGTCGGCGCGGCGCTCGTGGTCTTCGACGAGCTGATCGGCTGGGGCCGCGAAGCCAAGCCGCAGGACCCCGGCAATTGACCTCACGCGGTTGAAGCCGCAGAGTTCTCACCAGCCAGAACCGAGGAGAAAACCGTGACCGACACCTTCAAAGCCATCCTCGTTTCACGCGATGCGGACAAGAAGCAGTCCGTCGATGTCGTCGACCTCACCGAGGCCGACCTGATGGAGGGCGATGTCACCGTCGCCGTCGAGGCGACGACGGTGAACTACAAGGACGGGCTCGCCATCACCGGCAAGGCGCCGGTCGTGCGCCGCTGGCCGCTGGTTCCAGGCATCGATTTCGCCGGCACCGTGATCTCCTCTTCCCATGCCGACTGGCGCAAGGGCGACAAGGTTATTCTCAATGGCTGGGGTGTCGGCGAGACGCATTACGGCGCCTATGCCGGCCGCGCCCGCGTCAACGGCGACTGGCTGGTTCCGCTGCCCGAGGGCATGAGCGCACATGACGCGATGGCCGTCGGCACGGCTGGCTACACGGCCATGCTCTCCGTCATGGCGCTGGAGCGCCACGGCATCGTGCCGGATCGCGGTCCGGTGGTGGTGACGGGCGCGGCCGGCGGCGTCGGCTCGGTCGCCATCTCGATCCTATCGAGCCTCGGCTACCACGTCATCGCCTCGACCGGCCGCAACGCCGAAAGCCCCTATCTCATCGACCTCGGCGCGGCCGAAGTGATCTCGCGCGAGGAGCTCAGCCAGCCGGCGAAGCCGCTCGCCAAGGAACGCTGGGCGGGCGGCGTCGATTCGGTCGGCAGCCATACCTTGGCCAATGTCCTGTCGATGACCTCCTATGGCGGCGCGATCGCCGCCTGCGGCCTTGCCGGCGGCATGGACCTGCCGGGAAGCGTCGCGCCCTTCATCCTGCGCGGCGTCTCGCTGCTCGGCATCGATTCTGTGATGGCGCCGAAGCCAGTCCGCCTGGAGGCATGGCGCCGCATCGGCGCCGACCTTGACCTGAAGAAGCTGTCGACATTGTCACGCAGCATCGGTTTCGACGGCATTGTCGCCGCCGCGCGCGACATCGTCGAAGGCAAGGTCCGGGGCCGCGTCGTCGTCGACATGTAGCCGGAGGTCGCGGTTCCGCCAGCGCCCGCAGCGCGGCCGGAATCCGCGCAATCGCTAAAATTCGAACGATCCGCCCCAGTCTTCCATAATTTCTGTCTGGCATGGTCTGCGCATGGTCGCGGACTCCCACATCAGGCAGGACAGCAAAGCCGCGGGCGCTGACAGGCCCGGCGCGCCGAAGCGGCAGGTGCTCGTCGCGCCGCCGCTGGCTCCCGACTTGCCTGCCGCCAGCCACGAAGGCCTGCCTTTCCTGACGATCGTCGCCATCGTCGTCCTGGCCGGGCTGGCGCATCTCACCGGGGCGCCGATCATCGTCACCATCGGGCTCGCCGCCGTGGCCTTCGCCGGCCTTGCCATGCATCTGCGCAACCGCCGCGACGAGCGGCGCACCGCGGCGCTTCTCGACGAGACCGCCGCCCGCAGCCGCGCCGAGATCGAGACCCTCGCCGATCGCATGTGGGAGATGCAGGAGAGCGAGGAGCGCTTCCGCGGCCTGATCGACGCGCTCGGCGACCTCGTCGTCCATCGCGATCGCGACGGCCATATCGTCTATGCCAACAGCGTCTTTGCCTCGCTTGTCGAGGTCGACCCTCGCAATCTCGCCGGCAAGACCCTGTCGGACCTTGGCATCGACGTCGGCATCGTTCCCGACGCCGCCTTCTCCGACCATGAATGCCTGAGCTCCACCGATGTCGCGATCCGCACGCCGAACGGCTCGCGCTGGTTCTCCTGGATCGAATTGTCGGTGCGCGACAAGGATACCGGCGCCGTCTCGCATCGGGCGATCGCGCGCGACATCACCGCCCGCAAGCGCGCCGAATCCTCGCTGATCACCGCGCGCGAGCGGGCCGAATATGCGAGCCAGGCCAAGTCGCGCTTCCTCGCCACCGTCAGCCACGAGATCCGCACGCCGATGAACGGCATCATGGGCATGGCGAAGCTGCTTGCCGACACCGACCTGTCGCCGGAACAGCGGACCTATGTCGGCGCCGTTTCCACCTCGGCCAGCGCGCTGCTCGCGCTCATCGAGGACCTGCTCGACTATTCCAAGATCGAGGCCGGCCGCTTCGAGCCCGAGCCTCAGCCGACTTCGCTGCGCGAAATCGCCGACAACATCATCGAACTTCTGGCCGCAAAGGCCTTCGCCAAGAATATCGGCCTCGGCTGCCATGTCGAGCCCGACGTGCCGCAGATGATCACGGCTGACCCCGGCCGCCTGCGCCAGGTGCTGCTCAACCTCATCGGCAACGCGGTGAAGTTCACCGATACGGGCGGCGTGCTGCTCACCGTGGCGCGCGCCCGCACCGAAACCAGCGATTGCATCTGCTTCACCGTCGCCGACACCGGCCCCGGACTGCGTGAAGAGGACATGGAACGCATCTTCGAGGAGTTCGAGCAATCCGACGGCACCTCGACCAGGGTGCATGGCGGCGCCGGCCTTGGCCTTGCCATCTCGAAGCGGCTGGTGACGGCGATGGGCGGCACGATCTCCGTTTCGAGCCGGCTCGGCGAAGGCTCGGAATTCGTCCTGGAGATCCCGGCGGTCGCCGCGACCGAGCCGCCGCCGCACCGGCACAACATTCTCGCCGACCGGCGGGCGGTGATCGTTTCGAAGAACGCCATCGAGGCCGATGCCATCGCCCGCGCCATCAGGGCCTATGGCGGCATCGTCGAGGTTGCGGCGACGCCAGGCCAGGCCGCTCCATTCGCTGCCGGCTGCAACGTGCTGCTGGTCGACGCCGCGCTCGAAAACAGTGACGGCAGGTTGCTCAAGCGGTTGCGCGACTCAGGCTTCCCCGATTGTGAAGCCATCACCCTGATCGCGCCGACGGACCGGGGCATGCTCGGCGAATTCCGCGCCAGCGGCTACGCCACCTTCCTCGCGAGGCCCGTGCGCGGCGAGACCCTGCTGCGGCTGCTGTTGACCAGCCATGGCTCCGCGCTCACCCAGCCGCAGCCGGAGCCGCGCGGCGCCGCCTCGGTGCGCAAGCGCGATCAGGGCCTGTCGGTGCTGATCGCCGAGGACAATGACATCAACGCCATGCTCGCCCGCGCCACGCTGCTCAAGGCAGGGCATCGCGTCAAGGTCGTCGGCAACGGCAAGGCCGCGGTCGATGCCGTTACCGACGCCGGCCTCAAGTTCCGCTTCGATGTGGTGCTGATGGACCTGCACATGCCTGTTATGGACGGCCTGGATGCGATCGCCGCCATCCGCCGCCATGAAGAGTCGCTCGCCATGCCGCCGATCCCGATCATGGTGCTTTCGGCCGACAGTCAGGAAAAGACCCGGCATGCCGTGCTCGCCCATGGCGCCAGCGGCTTCGTGACCAAGCCGCTCGACCCGGACGCGCTCGTCCAGGCGGTTGAGGGCCAAGTCGCCGCCTGACGAAATTTTGAACCCTTGAAAGCCACGCATCGCCTGGCTTTCGCGACCGTAAGATAGCCGGTTGAGGGTATTGTCCAGCCGACAAAGTATTGCCCGCTACGTCGTATCACGGTAGTGTCACAATCCTGTTGCACCTACACCGTATCCCCGTGCCAAGAGGGATGGCTCGAAGGAGAATCACTCGTGCATACAGTCATGCCTGAATGTGACACTCGGCCGAATGCCGGCGGCGCCCTGCTCGCTGCCCGCACTGCCGACGCCGTCGCAAGCGGCGCTCCGCTGGGCCGTATCGGCAACCTCGAAGTGCGGCTCGCCCGCAACGAGGCTGAGATCGCCGCCGCCCAGGAAGTCCGCTATCGGGTATTTTATGACGAGCTTGGCGCGAGGAAGGACCTGTTCCAGGCGCAGGACCGGCGCGATGCCGACCGTTTCGACCCGCTCTGCGATCACCTTCTCGTGTTGGACACGTCCCTTCCCGGCCCCGAGCACCGCCGCATCGTTGGCACCTATCGCCTGCTGCGGCAGGAGATAGCCGCGACCGCTGGCGGCTTCTATTCCGAGGGCGAGTTCGAGCTCACCAAGCTGATCGCGCGCCATCCCGGCCAGCGCTTCCTCGAGCTCGGCCGCTCCTGCGTTCTGCCCGAATATCGTTCCAAGCGCACCATCGAGGCGCTGTGGCAGGGCATCTGGGCCTATATCAACCATTACGGCATCGGCGTGATGACCGGCTGCGCCTCTTTCCACGGCATCGTGCCGGCGGCGCATGCCGAGGCGCTGACCTATCTTGCCCATCATTGCCGCACCAATTCCGCCTGGGATGTCCGCGCGGTACCGGGGCGCTACTGCTCGATGGACCTGATGCCGATCGAGGCGGTGAACACCAAGGCGGCGATCGCCGCCATGCCGCCGCTGGTCAAGGGTTACCTGCGCGTTGGTGCCCGCATCGGCGACGGCTGCGTCATCGACCACGAATTCTCGACCGTCGACGTCTTCGTCGTCATGCCGGTCAAGGAGATCGGCGCCCGCTATGTCAACTATTATGGCGGCGAAGGGCAGCGCTTCGCGGCATAGCGAATAGCGAATAGCGAATAGCGAATAGCGAAAGAAATACCCAATCTTGGGTTGGTCACCACAGCCCTATTCGCTATTCGCTATTCGCTACTCGCTCTTTTACGGAATATCTTCCGGCCTTCGCCCCGGCCGACTCCGATAGGCCGCAAACGACCAGCCGAATTTAAGCGCCCCGCCGCGCACCACGAACGCGCCCGCGAAGCCGAGCAGGCTGGACGCCAGCGTCGGCAGGCCGGCAAGATCGCCAAGGGTGAAGATCGCGGCGCCGGCCAGGGCGGCCGTGACATAGATTTCGGGCCTGAGCAGCACCGAAGGCTCGCCGGCAAGCAGGTCGCGCAAAATGCCGCCGGAGGTCGCCGTCAGCACGCCCGTGATGACCGACACGACAGGCGAACCGGTGATCGCCAGCCCTTTGGCCGCGCCCATCACCGAGAACGCGGCAAGCCCGATGGCATCGAGCCAGAGCAGCAGCTTGTAGCGGGATTCGAAGCGGTGGGCGCTGAAGAAGACCAGCACCGCGACGACCGCGCAGATCAGCACATAGCCGCTGTTGGCGACCCAGAATACGGGCAGGTTGAGGATGACGTCGCGCAGCGTCCCGCCGCCGATGCCGGTGATGCTGGCCAGGAACAGGAAGCCGATGATGTCGAGCTGCTTGCGCGATGCGGCAAGCGCGCCCGTCGCCGCGAAGACGGCGACGCCGGCATAGTCGAGCAAGGCGATGGGATTCAAGGACATAGGGGAGTAGGGCAGTAAGGGAGTAGGGCAATAGGGGGAAATTGAATAGCATAGAACCGCGTGAAAGTACGGTTTCGCTCCCCTACTCCCTTACTGCCCTACTCCCTTACTCCCCTAATTAAGCATCCTTCTCGGCCTGCTCGTTCACCGGACCGGGCTCGACCTTCGCCTCGGCGGTTGCCTTCGGGCCACCCTTGGCGACACCGACCATCGCCGGCCGCAGCACGCGCTCGCCGATCGAATAGCCGGGCTGCACCACCTGGACGACGGTGCCGGCCGGGACTTCCGGATTGGGCACCTCGAACATCGCCTGGTGGAAGTTCGGATCGAACTTCTCGCCTTCGGGCGCGAGTTTCTTCACGCCGTGGCGCTCCAGCGCCGAAAGCATGGCGCGTTCGGTGAGGTCGACACCCTCGATAAGCGCCTTGAAGCCGGCATCGCCGGAGGCCTTGGCCTCGGCCGGAATGGCATCGAGCGCGCGGCGCAGATTGTCCGATACAGACAGCATGTCGCGCGCGAAATTGGCCACCGCGTAAGTGCGCGCGTCATGCACGTCGCGCGCGGTGCGCCGCCGCAAATTCTCCATTTCGGCCGCGACGCGCAACGCGCGGTCCTTCAGTTCCTCGTTTTCCTTCAGCAGCCGCACGAGCGCTTCATAGTCGCCGTCGACGCCACCTTCCGCACGCTCGCCGGAAGCCTGGGTAGCTTCCATATCTTCGGGCGTGCGTTCGTCTTTTGCCTGGTCGCTCATCGCCGTTTCCCGTCATTCGGATTGGTCTGGATTTGCGCCCGATATCGAGGTTTGGAGGCCAAAAATCAAGGGGTAAGCGCTCGCGGCGGATGTCGAGCCATCATTCCAAATTAATTCAAATTTTACCGTATCACGCGGCTTTGCTTGCCCTCGAATGCCGTTGCGGGAACCATAAACGGGCTGGAGGAGTTTCGAAGCCGACACAGGATTTTGGGACGATGAACGGCAACAACGGCAACCGGCGCGCCGCATTGGCCAACGATATCAGGCGGCAGGCAGGCAGCGAAGCGACAAAGCGCTTTCTGCGCACCTTGCCGGCATTTCGCTTGGAAAAAGAGGTGCCTCGGCGGCTGAGCGACCTGCTTGACCGCCTGGACGCCGCGGATGCCAGGAAAGCTGGCGGCGAGCGGCGTCGATAGCCGCGCGCCGCGGTTAGAGCAACTCCGGGAAAAGTTCAGGCCGCCTTTCGGTCGTCGCGCATCAGCGCTTCGCCGTGGCTGATCTCCGTGCCGAGCACCTTCAGGCATTCCCGCATGAAAGCGGCAAGGCCCGGCCAGCCTTTCGCCGACACCAGATTGCCGTCGACATGCGCGCCGGTCGGGGCGACGTCGACATAGAAACCGCCGGCAAGCGTCACTTCCGGCTCGCAATACTGCAGCGCCGCCACTTTCTTGCCGCGCACCACGCCGTCGACCGCGATCAGGATCTGCACGCCGTGGCAAATGGTGAAGATCGGCTTGCCGGTCTCATGGAAATGCCTGACCAGCGCCTGCACGCGCTTGTCGATGCGGATATATTCCGGTCCGCGCCCGCCGGCCGCGTATACCGCGTCATAGTCGGCCGGATTCACCTCGGCGAAGGTCTTATTGAGGATGTAATCGTGGCCGAGTTTTTCGGTATAGGTCTGATGGCCTTCGAAGTCGTGCAACGAGGTCTTGAGCACGTCGCCCGCCTTCTTGTCCGGGCACACGACATGGACGGTGTGACCGACCGCGTGCATGGCCTGTTCAAAGACGAAAATCTCGTACTCCTCGCTGAACTCGCCAACGAGCATCAATATCTTCTTGCCGGCCATGCCGTTCCTCCCTTAGCTGGCTATTTATTTCGGGGTGCAAAATAATAACGCCATCCTAAGATGAGGACGGCAAAAGGGGAAGCGCAAATCGCCAAATTGGTCTGACCAGATGGATTCGATCCTATCGGCAGGCGTGCCAGGCGACATCGCCGCGACAGAACCGAAGACGTTGGTCCGACCAAGAACAGACGATCAGACCGCAGCCCGGATCATATCCGCGGCCTTCTCGGCAATCATGATCGTCGGCGCATTGGTGTTGCCGCCGATCAGGGTCGGCATCACCGAGGCATCGACGACGCGCAACCCTTCCAGCCCGCGCACCTTGAGCTGCGGGTCGACCACGGCCATGTCGTCGACGCCCATCTTGCAGGTGCCGGCCGGGTGGTAGATCGTGTCGGCGCGCGCCCTGATATGCGCCATTAGCTCGGCATCGCTCGAAGCGCCGGCGGTGTAGATTTCCTTTGCGCGATATTTCGCCAGCGCCGGCGCCTCCAATATGGCGCGCATCTTCCGCACGCCCTTGAGCAGAAGCTCGGCGTCGCGCTCGTCCTCGAGGAAGCGCGGATCGATGCGCGGCGCCGCCAGCGGATCCCGGCTCATCAGACCCACCTCGCCGCGCGAATGCGGCCGCAGCACGCAGACATGGCAGGAAAACCCATAGCCCATATGCAGCTTGCGGCCATGGTCGTCGACGATGGCGATGCAGAAATGCAATTGCAGGTCGGGACGCTCGATCGCCGGATCGGATTTGAGGAAAGCGCCGCCCTCGGCGTAAGGGGTGGCGATCATGCCGGTTCCGTCCTTGCGCCAGCGCAGCATGTGCCGGATCAGGCCCGGCATGCCGCTGAGGCCGATGCCCATCAAATCCGTCTGCCTGGACTTCCAGGCGAGGATGAAATCGAGATGGTCCTGCAGGTTCCGACCGACGCCCGGCAATTCGTGGACAAGCGGAATGCCGTGCGCCGCAAGCTCGACCGCCGGTCCGATGCCCGAGAGCAGGAGCAGCTGCGGCGAACCGAACGCCCCGCCGCAAAGAATGACCTCGCGCCTGGCTTCCGTCACGGCCTCGCTCTTCCCGCGGCGGTAGTGCACGCCAGTGGCCCGCCTGCCGTTGAGCACCACGCCCGTCGCATGCGCGCCGGTGATCACCGTGAGGTTCGGCCGGTTCATCGCCGGATGCAGATAGGCCGCCGCCGCCGAGCAGCGCTCGCCATTGCGGCGCTCGCCCCAGAACTGCGTCACCTGATAGAGGCCGGCCCCTTCCTGCTCCGGCCCGTTGAAATCGTCGTTCAGCCTGATCTGGTTTTCGCCGCAGGCGTCGACGAAGGCCCTGGAGATCGCACGCGGCTCCTGCTGCTCGCAGACCCTCAGCGGTCCGTCGCCGCCATGCAGCGCGTCAGCCCCGCGCTGGTTGCCTTCGGCGCGCCGGAAATAGGGCAGCACCTCATCCCACGACCAGCCGTCGCAGCCAAGATCGGCCCATTCGTCATAGTCGCGGCGGTTGCCGCGCGTGTAGAGCATGGCGTTGATAGCGCTGGAGCCACCCAACGCCTTGCCACGCGGCTGGTAGCCCCTGCGTCCGTTGAGACCTTCCTGCGGTATTGTCTGGAAGCCCCAGTTGTTGATCTTCGGCCGTCCGGGCAGCAGCGCGATGATGCCGGCCGGGGCGCGGATCAAGAGATCCTTGCCGGCGCCTCCCGCCTCGAGCAGGCAGACCGTCTTCGATGGGTCCTCGGAAAGTCTCGCGGCAAGCGTCGAGCCGGCGGAGCCGCCGCCGGCAATCACATAGTCGTAGCGCATGGTTCCCTCCCAGCGGATCTTTCCGTCCGTTGTCTGGAGAGAATGCCTGCCGAAGCGCCTTGTAAAGATGCCGCTGCGTCAGCCAGAGCATGATCCCGAACCGAGGGTTCGGAAAGATCATGCTCCGACAAAGGACTGGATCAGGATGACGGTCAGCCAGACGTTATTCTGATCCAGCGCGCTTGCGCCGCCAGGAATATTTCGGACCCTTGGGCTCCGGCTCCACGGCCGGCTGGTAATAGACCGGCAGGCCGCCCGTGCGCCCCTCCTCCAGCCGCTTCAACAGCACCGGATTGGAGACCTCGAACTCATCGAAGCCGAGCCGCAGCATATGCGGCAGCTGGTCGACCAGCACCTGGCCGGTGGCGCGCACCGCGCCCTTGAAATGATGCCGGGCGCGCAGCAACTCGCCCTTGGAAAAGGAGCGGCCGTCATTGAAGGCCGGGAAGGCGAGCGCGACCAGCGACAGCTGATCCAGCAGGCCGGTTATCTTGTCGAGCTCATCGCCGGGCTGCAGCAGCACACCGAGGCGCTCCTTGGCTGACTTGCGGATTTCTTCATCCAGCCCGAGAAAAGCCTGCAACGGCAGGATGAAGCGGCCATTGCCGGCAAGCGCCTCGGCGCTTTCGGCATGCGTCCACTCGTCCTCGCGAAAACCGTTCGGGGTCCAGAGGCGGGTCCCCGCCGTCGTCGATCCAGTCATCAAAAATCCTAAAGTCCCAAAGATTCGAAGGATATGTCGAGATTCAGGTCAGGCCGAGCCGAAAATGGTGGCTTCCGAGAACCGGAACGGAGCGTACTTGAAGTACGTGAGCACCGGAAGCGCAGGAAGTCGCCTTTGCAGGCCGGCCTCACCTGAATATCGCGTACCCTAAAGAGAGGCGTCGGTCAGCGACTTCTCCAGTCCGGAGAGATGGATACCGCACTCGGTCTTGGCGTGGCCTGCCCAGCGGCCGCTGCGCGCGTCCTCGCCGGGCTGCACCGGCTGTGTGCACGGGAAGCAGCCGATCGAGAGGTAGCCATAGGCGACCAGCGGATTTTCGCGCAGCGCATGCGCGCGCATATAGTCGGCCTGATCCGACGTCGTCCAATGCGCCAGGGGGTTGATGCGAATGCGCGAGCCGACCGCCTCGAAGACGGGCAGTGCCGCACGCGTCGAAGCCTGGAAGCGCTTGCGTCCGGTGAACCAGGCGCGGAACGGCTCGACGCCGCGCGCCAGCGGCTCGACCTTGCGCACATTGCAGCAGGCGTCCGTGTCGGTCTCGTTGAGCTGGCCGGTCGGGTCGACGCGTTCGAGCGCCGCCTCGTCCGGCTTGATCACCCTTACATCCGTCAGGCCGAAATCGGCGACCAGCGCGTCGCGATAGCCGAGCGTCTCCTCGAAATGCTTGCCGGTGTCGAGGAAGATCACCGGCAGCGTGCGGTCGATCTCCGAGATCATGTGCAGCAGCACCGCCGAATCCGCACCGAAGGACGAGACCGCCGCGACCTCGCCACGGAAGGATTCGCGCGCCGCGCGCTCGATGATCTCGATCGGCTTCAGATGGCCGAGCAGCGCGTCGAGCCCCGCCGCTTCGGCGGCGATGCCGGCCTCGACGTCGACGATACGGTCAAGCGGCCTTGGTTTCGCCAGCATAGAGCGCCTCCTTGAACGGCGCGGGACCGACTCGGCGGTAGGCGTCGATAAAATGTTCGTCGGGACTGAGCCGAAGGCCGAGATAGGTGTCGACGATCTGCTCGATGGCATCGGTGATCTCTTCGGAGGAGAAGCCGCGGCCGATGATCTCGCCCACGGAGGTGTTCTCGTCGGCCGAGCCGCCGAGCGTCACCTGGTAGAGCTCGGAGCCTTTCTTCTCGACGCCGAGAATGCCGATATGGCCGACATGGTGGTGGCCGCAGGCATTGATGCAGCCGGAGATCTTCAGCTTCAATTCGCCGATCTCGCGCTGCCGCTCCAGCGAGGCGAAGCGCTGCGAGATTTCCTGCGCGATCGGGATCGAGCGCGCCGTGGCCAGCGCGCAATAATCGAGGCCGGGGCAGGAGATGATGTCGCTGATCAGGTTGGAATTGGCGGTCGCGAGACCGATCTCCACCAGCGCGTCATAGACCTTCTTCAGGTCGGCGCGCGCCACATGCGGCAGGATGAGGTTCTGCTCATGGCTGACCCGCAACTCGTCGAAGCCGTATTTCTCGGCGATATCGGCCACCGCTTCCATCTGGCTGTCGCTGGCGTCGCCGGGCACCTCGCCGATGCCCTTGAGCGAGATCGTGACCGCCGCATAGTCGGGATGGCGATGCGTCACGACATTCTGGTCGAGCCATTCCGAAAAGCTCTTGGAATCGAGCCGCGCCTGCTTCACCGCATCGTCGCCCTCAGGCCGGGCGGTCAGCGCCGGCGGTGCGAAATAGGCGTTGATGGCCTGAATGTCGGCCTCCGGCAGCTTCAGCTCGGCGTCCTTCAGCTCCTGCCATTCCGCCTCGATCTGGCGGGTGATCTCCTCGACGCCGGTCTCGTGCACCAGGATCTTGATGCGCGCCTTGTACTTGTTGTCGCGGCGGCCGTAGAGGTTGTAAACGCGCAGGATCGCCGTGCAGTAGGACAGAAGATCGGCTTCCGGCAGGAAGTCGCGGATCTTCTTGGCCACCATCGGCGTGCGGCCCTGGCCGCCGCCGACATAGACCGCGAAGCCAAGCTCGCCGGCCGCGTTCTTCTTCAGGTGCAAGCCGATGTCATGCGTCTGGATCGCGGCGCGATCGCGCTCCGCACCCGTGACCGCGATCTTGAACTTGCGCGGCAGGAACGAGAATTCCGGATGCACCGATGACCATTGGCGCAGGATTTCCGCATAGGGGCGCGGATCGGCCACCTCGTCGGCGGCGGCGCCCGCGAAATGATCGGCGGTGACGTTGCGGATGCAGTTGCCGCTGGTCTGGATCGCATGCATCTCGACGCTGGCGAGATCAGCCAGGATCGCCGGAATGTCCGACAGCGCCGGCCAGTTGAACTGGATGTTCTGGCGCGTGGTGAAGTGACCGTAGCCCTTGTCGTATCTGCGCGCGATATGGCCGAGCATGCGCAACTGCCTGCTGTTCAGCGTGCCATAGGGCACGGCGATGCGCAGCATATAGGCGTGCAGCTGCAGATAGACGCCGTTCATCAGCCTGAGCGGCCGGAACTGGTCCTCGGTGATCTCGCCGGCAAGCCGGCGCTGCACCTGGTCGCTGAACTCGGCGACGCGGGCGTGAACAAAATCCTGGTCGAACTCGTCGTAACGGTACATGCTTCGTCTTTCCGGGCGCGTCCGCCCGCTGCTTTTCTAAAATTCTACGCCCCGATGGCTTCCGGGGCCGCCTGCTTGCCGAGATCGGTGCGGATGGTCGGTCCCGCGGCGCGGATCTTTTCGCGCAGCCGCACCGGCTCGACCAGACCATCGACCACTTCGACGTCGATCAGATTGACATCGACCACCTCATTGTTGGCGGCGGCCGCGGCGCCGATCGCTTCCAGCCGGTCCTCCGCCGCCTTGTCATGCGCGATATCGGCATGACCGACGGTCTCCGCCCAGCCGCCGTCGGCGTACCAGACGGCGATGCCGTCGGAGAGCCTGTTCGCGGTCAGTACCTTCATGGATGAACTCCTTCGGCGACGGCTGAAGCCGCGCCCTCATGCTTATGGGCCGCGAGCGGCTCGGATCGTTCGAAATTGCCACCGGCGACCGCATCGCCGATGATCGTCATGACCGGACCGGTGAGGTCGGCGCGCTCCTCCAGCGAGGGCAGGTCGGCCAGCGTGCCATGGAAACGGCGGCGGGTGCCGAGGCTGGCGTTCTCGACGACGGCGACGGCGGTGTCCGGTGACAGCCCGGCTTCGATCAGCCGTCCGGCGACTTCCGCAGCGACCGAACGGCCCATATAGACGGCTACGGTCGCGCCCGAGATGGCGAGCTTGGCCCAATCGGGCAGCGAGTTGCCCTTGAGGTCGTGTCCGGTGGTGAACACCATCGAGGACGAGACACCGCGCAGCGTCAGCGGCAACTCGAAATCGGCAGCGGCGGCGAAGGCGGCGGTGACGCCCGGAACCACCTCATAGGCGATGCCGGCCTCGCGCAGCGCCGCCATCTCCTCGCAGGCCCGGCCGAACACCAGCGGATCGCCTGACTTCAGCCGCACCACGCGCTTGCCGGCTTGGCCGAGTTCGATCAGCAGCGCGTTGATTTCTTCCTGGCTCTTGGAATGGCAGCCCTTGCGCTTGCCGACGGGCAGGCGCTCCGCATCGCGTCGGCCCATGGCGACGATCGCCTCCGGCACCAGCGCATCATAGACGATGGCATCGGCTTCCATCAGCAGGCGGTGCGCGCGCAGCGTCAACAGGTCCTCCGCGCCCGGACCGGCGCCGACCAGCGCGATGTGGCCCCCGGCCGGCGCATCCGCGCTCAGGAGTTCGAGCGCCGCGCCATGCGCCTGGGCATGGTCACCGGCTTCGATGGCCTTGGCCGGTGCGCCGGCAAAGAAATCGCTCCAGAAGCGGCGGCGGCGGTTGCCCTTCGGCAGTTTCTCCGCGGCGGCGCGGAACGACGCGGCAAGCGCCGCCAGCCGGCCGAGCGAAGGCGGCAGCATGCGGTCGATGCGGACACGCAGCATCTGCGCCAGAACCGGTCCGGCGCCCTCGGTGCCGATGGCAATCGCAACCGGCGCGCGGTTGACCAACGCCGGAGTGAAGAAATCGCACACGTCCGGCTGGTCTACCGCATTGACCGGAATGCCCAACCGGCGCGCGTCCTCGGCGACGCGGCGGTCGAGCGCCTTGTCGCCAGTGGCTGCGAACACCAGGGCGACATCCTGGAGATGCGCGGCCTCATAGGCGGCACCGACGTGAACGGCGCCGGACGCGGCGATGAAGGCGAGCAGGTCGGGATCGGCGTCGTCGGCAATGATGCGCAGCGCCGCGCTCGACTGGGCGAGCAGCCGGGCCTTGGCAAGCGCCTCCTCGCGATTGCCGACGATGGCCACGGCTTCGCCGTCGATCCGCATGAAGACCGGGAAGGCATTGAGCTTTGCGTTGGCTGGCGACATGGCGACGAGCAATAGTGAAACAGTCTGGCAGTTTTACGCGGGCTGGCCAAAAACCAGAAGGCAAGCACTCGCGCGTCGCCGAACGGCAGGCAATCGCTTTTTCGCAGCCGCGAAGAGCAAGAGAAAAAAATTCTACTTTGAGAATGAGAGATCCAGAACGGCGTGAGAAACCACCTTGATCTGCCGCCGTTTTTAGCACCGGCTCTGGAATGCGCCAAAACAGTTTTTTCTAAATTCTACTAACTTAGTAGATTAAGCCGACCTTGTCGCTGGACGACCAGTCTCGTCAGGCGGGAGCAGTTGAGAGCGCCACCGGCAGCTCGGAACAATCCTGCTGCGCGGCTCGTTTGGCTAGCAATCCATTCTGTCGATCCTGGGCTCGACCGGTCGGCAACCCGCAAGCAAAGGAGGAACACCATGAATATCAAGCTGAAGCACGGATTGTGGGTCGTCGTGGCCGATGGTGAAAAGGCGCTTTTCCTGCGCAACCAGGGCGACAACAAGTTCCCGAACCTGGAGGTGGTGCAGGAGATGGAGCAGGAGAACCCCGCGACGCGCGAGCAAGGCACGGACAAGCCGGGCCGCCAGAGCAACGAAGGCCCCCGCAGCGCTGTCGAGGAAACCGATTGGCACCGTCTCGGCAAGGAGCGTTTCGCTGTCGAGATCGCCGACCGGCTTTACAAGCTCGCGCATCGCGGCGCGTTCGACGCGGTCGTGCTGATCGCGCCGCCGCAGGTGCTTGGCGAGATGCGCCAGAAACTGCACAAGGAAGTCAGCGAGAAGGTGCAGGCCGAAATTCCCAAGACGCTCACCAACCACACGATTCCCGAGATCGAGACCTTGCTGCAGGCGGCATAAAGCGGCGGAGGAAAAGCGGCTTCGAGGCTGGATCGCGTCACGAAGCGGCCTCTTTGTCGGCGCGTCGCCGATTTTCCGGTTTGCACCCTGTTTCTGGGCCGATTTCTGCGTGGCGATGGTTGCATCACCGCCGCTCCGTCCACCATATTGCCGAAGGCGACGGCCTCGGCGGGCGCCCATCCGAAATCGTGAATTTTCGAAAGGCGCGCAAAAGACAATGCCGCATGACACGCCCCTTATCGCCACCATCGTCGCCGGTCTGGGGCTGGCTTTCGTCTTCGGGGCTTTAGCCAACCGTTTCCGCATTCCGCCGCTTGTCGGTTACCTCGTCGCCGGCGTCCTTGTCGGGCCGAACACGCCCGGCTTCGTCGCCGACGCCAGCCTTGCCAACGAGCTCGCGGAAATCGGCGTCATCCTTTTGATGTTCGGCGTCGGCCTGCATTTTTCGCTGAAGGACCTTCTGTCCGTTCGCGCCATCGCCGTACCGGGCGCAATCGTGCAGATCGGCTTCGCCACCCTGCTTGGCGTCGGGCTTGCCTGGCTGCTCGGCTGGCCGCTCGGCGCAGGCCTGGTCTTCGGCCTGGCGCTCTCGGTCGCCTCTACCGTGGTGCTTTTGCGCGCGCTGCAGGAGCGGCGGCTGATCGAGACCGAACGCGGCCGCATCGCCGTCGGCTGGCTGATCGTCGAGGACCTCGCCATGGTGCTGGCGCTGGTTCTGCTGCCGGCGCTAGCCGGCGTGCTCGGCGGCCAGCCGCAGGTCGATGATCATACGAGCCTGCTCTCGCTGCCCGCCAGCTACGGCATATGGGGCGTGGTCGGCATCACGCTGGCCAAGGTCGCCGCCTTCGTCATCGTCATGCTGGTCGTCGGGCGCCGGGTCATTCCCTGGATCCTGCATTACGTCGCCCATACCGGCTCGCGCGAATTGTTCCGGCTTTCGGTGCTGGCCATCGCGCTCGGCGTCGCCTTCGGGGCGGCGAAGCTGTTCGGCGTCTCACTGGCGCTCGGCGCTTTCTTCGCCGGCATGATCATGAGCGAGTCCGAGCTCAGTCATCGCGCGGCGGAAGAATCATTGCCGCTGCGCGATGCCTTCTCGGTGCTGTTCTTCGTCTCGGTCGGCATGCTGTTCGACCCGCTCAGCCTGATCAGCAACGGCCTGCCGATCCTCGCCACTTTGGCCATCATCGTCGTCGGCAAGTCGCTCGCCGCCTTCGTCATCGTCATCGCCTTCCGCTATCCGATCGCCACCGCGCTGATGATCTCGGCGAGCCTTGCCCAGATCGGCGAATTCTCCTTCATCCTGGCCGAGCTTGGCGTCGGCCTGAAACTGCTGCCCGAGCAGGGCCGCGACCTGATCCTGGCTGGCGCGATCCTCTCGATCCTGCTTAATCCGCTGATGTTCCTGGTCGTCGACTGGATGAAGCCGTGGCTAGAAAAGCGCGCCGGCAAGACAGCGCCGGTCGAAGAGCAACGGCCGATCGGCCCGGCCACCGAACCCGGCCAGGTTGCTTCGGTCCAGGCAACGCCGGGAAGGGAAGACGGCCCGCCGCCCAAGACCGCGCTTGCCGGCCATTCCATCCTGATCGGTTACGGCCGCGTCGGCAGCCTCGTCGGCGTAGCGCTGAAGGAAGCCGCCCTGCCCTTCCTGGTGATCGAGGATGCCGACAAGACGCTGGCCAAACTGCGTGAGGACGGCATCGAGACGGTGGCCGGCAATGCCGCCAATGCGGAGGTCTTCTCAGCCGCCAATCCGGAAGGCGCGAAGCGGCTGATCCTCGCCATCCCCAATGCCTTCGAGTCCGGCCAGATCGTGCTCCGAGCCCGCGCCGCCAATCCTGCGATCGATATCATCGCCCGCGCGCATTCCGACGCCGAGGTCGAGCATCTGAAAGGCCTCGGCGCCGACACCGTGATCATGGGCGAGCGCGAGATCGCGCGCGGCATCGTCGAGGTGGTGACCGGCAAAAACACCGGTGCGCCAGGGCCCGCCATGAGGGTCGATCCGCAACCCGCTTGACACCTGTCAGGCAACGAAAGCGGAACCGCCATTCTGCGCGATATCGCTGAGATATTTCGCCGGCGGCTTGCCTAGCGCCTTCTTGAACATGGTGATGAAGGCGGTGACGGACTCATAGCCGAGATCGCCCGACACCTGCTGCACGCTGGCGCCGGCGGACAGTTCCCTGAGCGCCACGATCAGGTGCAGCTGCTGGCGCCAGCGGCCGAAGCTCAGGCCCGTCTCCTTGACGACGAGGCGCGCCAGGCTGCTTTCGCTGAGCGCCACCCGGTTGGCCCATTCCGCCAGCGTGCTGCGGTCGGCGGGATCGTCGGCCAGCGCTTCGGCGATCCGCCGCAGCCGTGGCTCGGTCGTGATGGGCAGGTGCAATTGCTGCACGGGCATGCGTGGCAATTCGGCGAGCAGGACCTTTCCCAGGAAATCGCATCGCGCGTCGTCCGGCGCGCACTCCGACAGTTCGATGATCACCTCGCGCAGCAGCGGCGAGATTGAAAGCGTGCAGCAACTATCCGGCAGGTCGGCGGCGCCCGGCTCGATATAGACGAAGAAAATCCGCGCATTCGCCGTCGCGATGTTGCTGTGCTCCATGCGGCTCGGCACCCAGACCCCGCAATGCGGCGGCACCATCCAAAGCCCGCCGGGAACCCTGCAGGTGACGGCGCCGCCGAGCGCGAAGACGAGCTGCCCCTTGCGATGCCAATGCTCGCGCACCTCGGCCTTGGTCTCGGTGACATCGACGCCAATTGCGATCGCCGGCGCGGCCACGTCGTCGACATCGAAATCCAGCCAGGGCCAGCGGAGTGGCTGTCTCATGATTGAATGCTTTTAGCGATCATTTGGCTTTATCCCTAAATTCTTCAGCCCTGAAAGTCGATAAGGTCGCGCCGATATCGTCGCAATCGATCGCGTCTCAGACGTCAATTTCAAAGGTGGCCAATGCTCGCACTCTGTATTTCTGCCGACAGTTCCAACCGGCTGAAGCTCGCCGAGGTCGACGAGCCAAACTGCAATGCAAATGAAGCATTGGTGGCAGTTCATTCGACATCTTTGAATCGTGGCGAGTTGCGTCTGCTCGCCATCCGCCCCGACGGCTGGATCCCCGGCCAGGACATCGTCGGCATCGTGGAACGCGCGGCGGCCGACGGCTCAGGCCCGGCAGCGGGCACGCGCGTCGCGGCCTTGGTCGACCAGGCCGGCTGGGCTCAACGTGTCGCCGTTCCGACCGATCGTCTCGCCGTCATACCGGACGGTGTCAGCTTCGCCTCCGCCACCACGCTTCCGGTCGCGGGCACGACGGCGCTGAGGACTTTGCGCCATGGTGGCGATCTCGCCGGCCAGCGGATCCTGATCACCGGCGCAAGCGGCGCTGTCGGCCGCTTTCAGATCCAGATCGCCCGCGAGCAAGGCGCCTCGGTGACGGCGATCGCCTCGGTCCGGCATCACGGTGACCTTCGCGATCTAGGCGCCGGACAAGTCGTCGAGTCGATCGAACTGGCCGAGGGACCGTTTTCGCTGATCACAGAATCCGTCGGCGGCGAAAGCCTGACGCATGCCATCGAGCGCGTCGCCCCGGGTGGAACGATCGTCATGTTCGGGTCGAGCAGCGGCGAGCTCACGCCGATCGGGTTCCGTCAGTTCGTTCCGGGCCACGAAGGCGCCAGGCTGCAGACCTTCGCCTATTACACGTCCGGTTCGGCCATCGGCACTGACATCGCCTGGCTGCTTGACTTAGTCGCGGCCGGCAGGCTGGTAACCCGCGTGGCCATGACCGTGCCGTGGATGGACATCGGACAGGCCCTGGACGCGCTCAGACAGCGCAGCTTCAGCGGCAAGGCCGTCCTCACCGTGGCTTGAAATCAGCCACGTCAGACGTGCTGGCCGCCATTGATGTGGATTTCCGAGCCGGTCACGTAGGACGACTGGCCGGAGCACAGGAAGTAGATGATGTCCGCCACTTCCGACGTGGCGCCCAGCCTTCTCAGCGGGATCGTCTCGACTATTCTGTCCGTGCCTGGCGACAGGATCGCGGTGTCGATCTCGCCCGGCGCGATGGCGTTGACGCGGATGCCGTGCGGGCCGAAATCATGCGCCATCTCGCGCGTCAGCGAGCCGAGCGCCGCCTTCGACGTCGCATAGGCGGTGCCGGCGAACGGATGCACGCGGGTGCCGGCAATCGAGGTGACGTTGACGATCGAGCCCTTGGCGGCGGCGAGCTCCTTGAACAGGCCTCTCGCCAGCATGATCGGCGCGAAGAAATTGACCTGGAAGACGTCGCGCCAGACATGCATCGGCGTCTCGATCGAATTCATCCGGCTGCCGTCCTTCAGCTTCGGCGAGATGCCGGCATTGTTGACCAGCGCGTGCAGCTGTCCGCCATGCGCCTCGAGCCGGTGGCGTATTTCCGAGATGGCGATGCCGACGTCCTCCTGGTCGGCGAGATCGACCTTGATGTGGTCCTCGGGGCCGGCCGGCCAAGGGCAGTCCTCGGCGAAAGCCTGGCGCGAGCAGGTGATGACGCGCCAGCCCTCGCGCGAAAAGCGCTTCACCGTCGCATGGCCGATGCCACGGCTGGCGCCGGTGAGCACGATGGTTTTTCTGCTGTCGGTGTCGGCCATGGCTTTGTCTCCGGCCGGACATGTAGCCGAAGGCGCTTGGCATTGCGAGAGGCGAAGTTGCCGCTCTACCCGCCGCCGAGGATATCGAGGATCGAGGTCTGCCGCCTTTTCTTCGGACCGCCGACATCGCCGGGCGGCACCGGATGCTTGATCGAGGCGGTCGATCCGCTGTCGCTAGGCATGTCGAAGCCATCGGCATCGACCGTCTGGGCAGGACGCGCTTGGCGCGCGGGCACCTGGGCGACAGGCTGCGATGGGACGGCAGGCTGCGACTGGCCGACGGCCGCCGGCGGCGCGGGCGGCTGCGAGGCATCCGCCGACGGGATCTCGTCCGGCACGATCGTGTCGGACGGCGTCGACTTCCAGGTGCCGGGCAGCGGCCGCACGGGCACGCCTTCATGCGCGGCCACCATGAATTCGTGCCAGGCCTGCGCCGGGAGCGCGCCGCCGGTGACCTTCTTCATTGGGCTGCCGTCGTCATTGCCGAACCACACGCCGGTGGTGAGATTGGCGGTGTAGCCGACGAACCAGGCGTCGCGCGAGTTCTGGCTGGTGCCGGTCTTGCCGGCCGAAGGCCAGTTGAAGGCCGCCTTCTTGGCGGTGCCGACCTCGACCGTGCCGGTCATCATCGAGTTCATCATGCCGACGATATCGGCCTTGATGACGCGCGGCGCGCTGCCGGTGGTTCCCTCGTAGAGCACCTTGCCGTTGGCGGTGGTGATGCGCTGGATGAAGTGGATGTCCGGCTTGTAGCCGCCATTGGCGAATGGCACATAGGCCGAGGTCAGTTCCAGCGGCGTCACTTCCGAGGTGCCGAGCGCGATCGAGGTGTTGGCCTGCAGGTCGGACTGGATGCCCATGCGATGCGCGGCCTCGACCACGGCGTCGGGTCCGACCTCCATGGTGAGCTGCGCCGCCACCGAGTTGAGTGACTTGGCGAGCGCCGTCGCCAGTGTGACCTTGCCGTAATATTTGCCGCCGTAATTATCGGGCGTCCATTTGCCTATCTTGATCGGCGCATCGTTGCGGATGCTGTCCGGGGTGCGGCCGGCCTCCAGCGCCGCCATGTAGACGAAGGGCTTGAAGGCCGAGCCCGGCTGCCGGCGCGCTTCCGAGGCGCGGTCGAACTGGCTGGTCGAATAATCATAGCCGCCGACCATGGCGCGCACCGCGCCGGAATCGTCGATCGACACCAGCGCCCCTTGGGTGACGTTGAGCTTCTTGCCTCTCTCGTCGATCAGCCGGCGGATCGACTGTTCGGCGAGCTTCTGCAGGTTGAGGTCGACCGTGGTGTCGATGACGATGTCGCCGCGCACGTCGCCGATGAGGTCGGGAAGCTCGTCCATCACCGTGTCGGCGACATAGTTCTCCGAGCCGGTCCAATAGGACGGCGCGCGCGTCGCCGGCGCGCTCAGCGCCGTCTTGTATTCCTTGTCGCTGATCTTGCCGGTCTCGCGCATGGCCGCGAGCACGAGCTGCGCCCGCTCCTCGGCCGCCTTCGGGTCGCGCGCTGGCGAAAGCTTCGACGGCGCCTTGAGCAGGCCTGCCAGCAGGGCTGCCTCCGAAAGCGACACGTCGCGCGCGCTCTTGCCGAAATAGCGCCGCGAGGCCGCCTCGACGCCATAGGCGCCCGAGCCGAAATAGACCCGGTTGAGATACATTTCGAGGATCTGGTCTTTCGTGTGCTTGTGCTCGAGCCAGAGCGCCAGCAGCACTTCCTGGACCTTGCGCTCCAGCGTGCGGTCCGGCGTCAGGAACAGGTTCTTGGCCAGCTGCTGCGTCAGCGTCGAGCCGCCCTGCGAGAAATGCCCGCCGATGAGGTTGGTGACCATGGCGCGCGACAGGCCGATCGGGTCGATGCCGAAATGCGAATAGAAGCGGCGGTCCTCGATGGCGACGACAGCCTCCGGGATATAGGGCGACATCTCGTGCAGGCCGACGGCTTCGCCGCCCGACGCGCCGCGATTGGCGATCAGCGCGCCATCGACCGAGACGATCTTGATGTTGGGCGCGCGATCGGGAACCGACCATGTCGTCGCCGCTGGCATCTTGGCGCCGTAATAGACGACGACGCCGGCCGCCGCGATACCGCCCCAGATGCAGAGCACGAAGCACCAGTAGAACAGGCGGGTGGCAATGCCGAGCAGCCCGCGCCGATTGCGGTCGCGGCCACGCCCGCGTGATTTCGCCTTGGCGGATTTGCCCTTTGCAGCGGATTTGCGGGTGCGCGGCACGACGCGATCCTCCTCGCTCACCGAAAAGCCCTCGGAGGATTTCGCACGCGGCGATTCCTCGAAGCTCGGTTCGATGCGGCTGTCTCTGCGGTTCGCCATGCGCTCTAGCTGTCTGTCCCCGGTACCGATGGCGTTCGGGTTGAAGAGTAGATGCGGCGGTTTAAAGGCGCGTTAAGTGGGGAAAAATCGAAGCGATTGAAAATCAAATGCCCCGCGATGGCGTGATCGGGACCCGATTTCGCGTACGCATCACCACATCGTGGAATGGCAGGCGCCAAGGCTGATTGACTGATTGTCGCCGCCGGCAAATCTTGACCGGAAGGCGTTATTGCCGGCGTGTCTTGGTCAGCGAATCGTTCGAGGCACCGGAAATGAGCCAATTGCAGGTTCCAGCAGCGCCGCCAGGATGGCTGCCGGACGCGTGGCTGCGCAACGCACGACTGTTGTCGGGCCTTGTGCTTATGGCGTTCGTGACGCTGCATTTCCTGAACCATGTGTTGCTCCTGATCTCGCTTGAAGCAGCGGATAGGGGACGCGAGACGTTCCTGCTGCTCTGGCGCAACCCGGCCGGCACTCTGCTCCTTTACGGCGCAGTCGCCACGCATCTTGCTCTTTCGCTGCTAGCGCTCTACCAGCGCCGCACGCTGACCATGCCGGTGCGGGAGTGGGCGCAGATACTGCTCGGGCTCGCCATTCCAGTGCTGATTGTGGAACACGTGGTCGGCACGCGTGCCATGCACGCCCTTTATGATGCCAACGACACTTACGAGTTCGTGGTGCGCTCGCTATGGATCCTGAGCCCAAAGGTCGGGGTGCGGCAGGCGATCGCGGTGGTCGTGATCTGGGCACATGGCTGCCTCGGCCTCCACTTCTGGCTGCGCTATCGTCAGTGGTATCCTCGCACCGCTTCGGCCCTGCTGGTCCTGGCGGTGCTGGTTCCGGTCCTGGCCCTGCTCGGCTTCGCCAGCGCCGGAAAGGAGGTCTCGGCGATGGGACCGCCGCAGTCGCAGGCCATCGAGCCAACCCTTCTCGACCGGGCATTGGCAACCAAGGACCGCATCGACAACAGCATCTATGCCGGCTTTGCGGGACTGATCGTCCTGGTGCTGGCGGCGCGCATCGTTCGCGACCGCATCGAGCGGCGCAACCTGGTTGAGGTGCGCTATGCCGGCGGGCGCAAGGTGCGCGTTCCCCGCGGCTACAGCGTGCTCGATGCCAGCCGGCTGGCCGGCATCGCGCATTATGCCGTGTGCGGCGGGCGCGGGCGCTGCTCGACCTGCCGCATTCGCGTGCTTGACGGCCTTTCCGAGCAGCCGGAGCCCGGTCCGATCGAAGCGGCGACCCTTGCGCCGCATCGCGGCTGACGGCGACGTGCGGCTCGCCTGCCAGCTCAGGCCGCGCGGCAATCTTCGCGTCGCGCCGCTGCTGTCGCCGCCGGTCACGGCGGAAAGCCCGCACGCCACAACCGCCAACGATCCCGGCCACGAGAAGGTCGTGGCGGTGATGTTCTGTGATATGCGCGGCTTCACCGCGATGGCCGACCAGCGTCTGCCGTTCGACGTGGTCTTCCTGCTCAACCGCTATTTCAGCGTGATCGGCCGCGCCGTAGAAAGCTCAGGCGGCCGCCTCGACAAGTTCGTCGGCGACGGCGCCATGGCGCTGTTCGGGCTGGAGACCACGCCCGGCGAGGCATGCCGCAACGCGCTTTCCGCCGCCAGCGCCATCGTCGAGGGAGTTCGCAGCCTCAGCAACGACCTCGCCGAGGAACTGCGCGCCACCATCAATGTCGCGATCGGCATCCATGTCGGCCAGGCGATCGTCGGCTCGATGGGCTACGGCGCGGTCATGAACGTGACCGCGATCGGCGACACCGTCAACATCGGCAGCCGGCTGGAGGCGGCGGCGAAGGAATTCGAGGCGGAGATCGTCGTCTCGGAAGCGGCGGTGCGGCTTTCGGGCCTGGAGCTCCCCGGCGCCGAGGCGCGCGAGATCGACATCCGCGGCCGCGCACGCCCACTCGGCGTGCTCGTCGTTCCGCGCGGCGCGGCGATGCCGATCGTCTTGCCGGCAAAATGAAAGAGGCCCGCCTCGGGGCGAAGCCTCGCCTTGCCGCAGCCTCATTTGCACCGTCAGCCCGGCTGGGAAACTGCCGCGGCGGGCCTGGCTCTGACCGGGATCGGATCAGCGGCAGCCGGCACGACATATCGAAGACGCAGGCGCAGGAACGGCGCTTCGATGCAGGAATAGCTGAGATAACCGACTGGGATGGTTGCCACGAAGCACGCCATGGACCAGAGGCATGCGACGTAGAAATTGCTGACGTCCATGATGTTGTCGTCGATGAACGCGGCGAGCTCGTGCACGAAGAACAGGTGCAGCAGGTAGATCGAATAACTGTATGATCCGGCCTTCTCCATGATCCTGAAGGGCAGGCTCGTTCGCTCCTTGGCGAAGGTCGTGTCATAGTAGGCGATCCCGAGGGCGTAGGCGGCAGCCTCCAGGGTGGGCAGGATCACCCATATCCAGGGCGGCGCCGAGCGGGGCCCCAGATGGTAGAACCCGCCCGCCGCGTCGAACCACCAAAAGAACCCCGAAAATGACGCAAGAACGGCCAGCGCCAGCCAGTGCCTGCCCTTCGCACAGGCGCGAACGTGGAAGGCAAGAATGCCGGCAAGGAACTGGTCCGCATGCCCTATGATTGTCCAGTACGCTGCCCACTGCACCTCGCCGAACTGCACATACAAAGCGAGCCTCAGCAAAATGGCTGCAGCAATGAACAGCAACGGGGCAAACTGGAATCGCCTGGACGCCATCAGCAGGAATGGCAGCAACAGGTAGAAATGAGCTTCGACGGTGACCGACCAGCCGCCATTGGGAAGCGTGGGGAAAACCACCCCCTTGCCGACATCGGTGAAATACGTGCCGAGGTCCTCCCCTGCCAGATATCTGCGGCAAGCCTCGATGCAAATCACGGCGAACAAAAGGGGCAGCAGCCTGAGCGCCCTGTTGGCGAAGAACGGCAGATATCTGACCTGCTTGCCGTCAAGAAGCTTGGCAAAAAGGTAGCCGGAAAGCGCCATGAACAACGAGACGCCGGTGTGCCCTTCGTCCAGGATGCTGAACAAGGGTAGAGCCGGCACGAAGCCATAGGCGACCGGCCCGTCCGGAGATGCATGGAGGAAGTGAAAAGTGAAGACCAGAAAGGCCGCCAAGCCACGGATATGATCCAGCGCTGGATAGTATTCTCCGGTCGAGGACTTCATCTTTAGATCACGCGCCCCCGCGCCTTGCCGGCCACCAACTCGGGGCGATCCCGACCTTACATCGCGCGCAGTGGGCGCCCGAAGCTCGGTTCGATGCGATTGTCCCTGCGGTTCGCCATGGCTCTTCCTTGCCTGCTCCGGCGCTATTGGCGTTAGGGTTGCAGACTAGATGGAGCGGGTTAAAGCAGTGTTTATGCAGCCTGTCGGAAACCCTTGGTTTTCAACATTCAACTCTCGCGTGGTCCGGTTCGAGATCAGGTCGACCACCCTGCTGGACGCCGCACCATTGCGAATGGATGGGTGCTCAAAGTCTCGCCGCCTTGGCCACAGCGCGCATTGCTCAAAGGCCACGGCCAGCCCGCGCAGCCCCCGTATCTCCGACCGGAATCCTGGCGCAATGTTCGTCTCGCAGAGCCAGTCTGGCTCCTCACGGCGCCGGCGGCTGGCCACCGTGATCAGTTCTGCTGGATCGAAATGCCTTTGTCGTCGATCTTGAGCTCGACGCCTTTCGGCCTGGTCTGCTCGCGATAGACATAGACGCCGAGCGCAATGACGACGACCACGAGAGCGCCGATGATGACATAGAGCATGTTCTGCTTCACGGCTCGCCCCCTGTGCCTGCTGGAAGATCAGGCCTGTTTCACCAGCTTGATCAGCACCAGCAGGACCACTGCGCCGATCATGGCGTGGATGATCGCGGCAAGGATCCCGCCGCCCACGGCAAAGCCAAGCCTTGGGAATATCCAGCCGGCAATCAGGGCGCCGACGATGCCGACGACGATGTTGCCGACCAGTCCGAAGCCGAAACCCTTGACGATCAGGCCGGCAAGCCAGCCGGCGATCGCGCCGATGATGATGAAAACGAGCAGGCTTTCAATTCCCATTGCCAATCCCTCCGTGAGCGGAGGACCAACGAAGCCACACGCACCCCGAATCGGCCATCCGACTGCGACGGATGGAACCTATTGGAAAGCGGCCAGCCTCGCCAGCGCCAGCTTCATTCGTCGTCGTCACCCGATGCCGGACGCCAGCTCGTCGGATCGACCCTCTTTTGCGTGTCGCTGTCGGTGTAGACCCACCAGCCGCCATCGCGATACTGGCCGACGGATTCGTTGACGACGCCGTCGCCGTCCTTCCACAGGATGGTGACTCTCGAGCCGTCCTTCGGTGCGCTTTCTATCGGTTTGCGCTCTGCCATCTCACTCCCTCCACGAACCGGCCCGCTCCGTGAACCGGCCGAACCGGCAAGAACGCCCGCCGCCGCGCCGGGTTCCGTCAGCTATGCGCGAAGATATCTTCCTCGGCCCAGCCCATCAGGTCGAGCTTGGCGCGCGTCGGCAGGAAGCGGAAGCATGCGTCCGCCTCCTTGGTGCGGTTTTCGCGCGCCAGGCGCGCCGCCAGCACCTCGCGCAGACGGTGCAGATAGAGCACATCGGAGGCGGCATAGTCGAGCTGTTCGGGCGAGAGCGTTTCCGCTGCCCAGTCCGAGGATTGCTGCGCCTTGGACAGGCCGATGCCGAGCAATTCGTTGCACAGATCCTTCAGCCCGTGGCGGTCTGTGTAGGTGCGGACGAGCCGCGAGGCGATCTTGGTGCAGAACACCGGCTCCGCCATCACGCCGAAGGCATTGTAGAGCACGGCGATATCGAAACGGCCGTAATGGAACAGCTTGGTGATCGCGCGGTTGCGAAGCAGGCTGACGAGATTCGGCGCTTTCTTCTGGCCGGGCGCGATCTGGATGACGTCGGCGCTGCCGTCGCCGGGCGAGATCTGCACAACGCAGAGCCGATCGCGATGCGGGTTCAAGCCCAGCGTTTCCGTGTCGATGGCCACCGCCCCGACATTGTAGCGGGTGAGGTCGGGCAGGTCGTTCTTGTGGAAACGGATATCGGTCATTCTCTTCTCCGGATCGCGGCCCGCGGCGCCGCGCATCGCTTCGGATGCGTCAGCAGCAGCGGCGCGTTGCGCTGGTCATTCGTCCTCGCCGCGATCCGGAGAAAAATCAACAGAAAGTTGAATCTCACATCTTTGCGCGATTTCCGCCTCACCGGGTCAGAGCATCGAGGATGCGCGCCCAGGACCGCTGTCCCTTGTGGAAGGAGGTCAGTTCGTATTTCTCGTTCGGCGAGTGGATGCGGTCGTCGTCGAGGCCGAAACCGACCAGCAGCGATTCCATGCCTAGATAGGTCTGGAAATCACCGACCACGGGGATGGAGCCGCCACCGCCGGTGGTGATAGCCTGCTTGTCCCATTCGTCGGACAGCGCGTCCTTGGCCTTGGCCAGGAACGGCGAGTCGTAGGAAAGCTGGATCGCCGGCGAGCCGCCATGCGGATGAAATTCGACCGAGCAGTCACCGGGAATGCGCTCGCGCACGAAAGCTTGGAAGGCGGCGCGGATCTTCTTCGGGTCCTGCTTGTGGACCAGCCGGAATGACACTTTCGCCGAAGCTTCCGCCGCGATCACCGTCTTGAACCCCTTGCCGGTATAGCCGCCGACGATGCCGTTGAATTCCGCCGTCGGCCTTGCCCAGGTCATTTCGAGCACTGAGCGCCCCTTTTCGCCGGCCGGGATGGAGAGGCCGACCGGTCCGAGGAAGGTCTCGGCGGTCTCGCCAAGGCCTTCCCAGGATTTCAGCACTTGGCTGGGCGTCTCCTCGACGCCGTTATAAAAGCCCGGGATGGTGACATGACCATCCTTGTCGTGAACGTCGGCCAGCACCTTGGCCAGGATGCGGATCGGGTTGGCGGCCGGGCCGCCATAGAGGCCCGAATGCAGGTCGCGGCTGGCCGCCTTAACGGTGACCTCCTCGCCGACCATGCCGCGCAGCGACACGCAGATCGACGGCGTCTCGCGGTTCCACATGCTGGTGTCGCAGACCAGCGCGAAATCCGCCTTCAACTCGGCGGCGTTGGCTTCCAGGAACGGCTTCAGCGACGGCGAGCCGGATTCCTCCTCGCCCTCGAACAGGATGGTGACGCGGCACGGCAGATTGCCGTGCACCTGCTTCCAGGCGCGGCAGGCCTCGACGAAGGTCATCAACTGCCCCTTGTCGTCGGCCGAGCCCCGGCCGGTGATCACCTTGCGTCCAGGCTCGATCTCCTTGATCGACGGCGCGAACGGGTCGGTGTCCCACAATTCGATCGGATCGACCGGCTGGACGTCGTAGTGGCCGTAGAACAGGACATGCGGTGCGCCTGCCGGCCCCTCGTGATGCGCCACCACCATGGGATGTCCGGGCGTGTCGCGCACACTCGCGTCGAATCCGATCAGCTTGAGCTCGGCGACCAGCCATTCGGCGCCCTTGCGGCAGTCGGCGGCGAAGGCCGGATCGGTGGAGATCGACTTGATGCCGAGCAGGCCGAACAGCCGCTCCAGGCTCTGATCGAGATTCTGGTCGAGACGCTCAAGGACGGGGGAGATTCTGGACATGCTTTTTGCCTTTCGATTTTCGCCAGACCCTAAAGGGCCACGCCGAAAACGAAAAGCCGTGATTGTTGGACCACCCCGGGCAATCGCTGCCGCAACATAAAAGAAGACCGCCGTGGTGGAGGGGGAACCACGGCGGTCTTTACTCGAAACGATGCGGCAGCCCGGAGAGGGGGGATAGGCTGCCGCAGTTTGCCCGGGATAGGCGGGGGACGGGCCTTGCTCCGGACTTCGGCGAAAACTGCCGATGACGTGTATTTGGGTCTGTGAACGTGGCGATTCAAGGGCATGAAAATTACACTTTTGTAACATGCCCGTGAGCGCCCAAATTTCCGCCTGGACAGGATGTGTCAGGGGTGTTGCCCGAAGCGGTGGGTTCCTCAGCCTTTGGCATGGACCGCGAAGGCTTGCCGCGCTATCCCTGCCGGCATGAAAAAAGGCGATCACCTCTTCCTCGTCGACGGCTCCGGCTACATTTTCCGCGCCTATCACGCGCTGCCGCCGCTCAACCGCAAATCCGACGGCCTGCCGACCAGCGCCGTGCTTGGCTTCTGCAACATGGTTTGGAAGCTGATGCAGGACGCCCGCAACACGAATGTAGGCATCGTGCCGACGCATTTCGCCGTCATTTTCGACTATTCCTCGAAGACGTTCCGCAGCGATCTCTACCCGGAATACAAGGCGAACCGCTCGGCGCCGCCGGAAGACCTGATCCCGCAATTCGGGCTGATCCGCCAGGCGACCGTGGCCTTCAACCTGCCCTGCATCGAGATGGAGGGTTTCGAGGCCGACGACATCATCGCAACTTATTGCCGGCTCGCCTGCGAGGTCGGCGCCGACACCACCATCATCTCCTCCGACAAGGACTTGATGCAGCTGGTCGGCCCGACGGTCGGCATGTACGACCCGATGAAGGACCGCCAGATCGGCATTCCCGAAGTGATCGAGAAATGGGGCGTGTCGCCGGAAAAGATGATCGACCTGCAGGCGCTCACCGGCGACTCGGTCGACAACGTTCCGGGCGTGCCCGGTATCGGCCCGAAGACCGCGGCGCAGCTGCTGGAACAGTTCGGCGACCTTGACGGGCTGCTGGCGCGTGCCTCCGAGATCAAGCAAGACAAGCGGCGCGAGACGATCATCGCCAATGCCGACAAGGCCCGCATCTCCCGTCAGCTGGTGACGCTGAAGAATGACGTGCCGCTGAAGGAGGGACTGGACGACCTGGTGCTGCACGCGCCGGACGGCCCGAAGCTGATCGGCTTCCTGAAGACCATGGAATTCACCACACTGACGCGACGCGTCGCCGAGGCGACCGCCACCGAGATCGGCGACGTCCAGGCTTCCGCCGTCATCGTCGAGCGCGCCGATGCCGCGCACGGCCCCGATGTCGGCGCCGGCGCGCCGCCAAGGCAGGCAGTGCCTCAATCAAACGGCGAAGCGAAACCCGCCGCGCCGGCCACGAGGGGCGAGGACGCGCCGCCGCAGGGCGACACCCCATCGCTCCTCTCGGCGCTGCGGCTGGAACAAGCCTCGGCGAGCAAGATCGATCCTTCAGCCTATGGCGCGATCCGCGACACGGCCGCGCTGAAAGCCTGGATCGCCGAGGCCCGCGAGGCCGGCATCCTCGCCTTCGACGCCGAGACCAGCTCGTCCGACCCGATGCAGGCCGATCTCATCGGCCTGTCCATGGCGATCGCGCCAGGCCGGGCCGTCTATGTGCCGCTTGCCCACAGGAGCGGCAATGGCGACCTGCTTGGCGGCGGCATGCTGGAGAACCAGATCCCGGTCCGCGAGGCGCTGGCGCTGCTCAAGCCGCTGCTCGAGGACCGGTCCGTCCTGAAAATCGTGCAGGACATGAAATACGACATCGTCGTGATGAGCCGGCACGGCATCGAGGTCGGACCGTTCGACGACACGATGCTCATCTCCTATGTGCTGGACGCCGGCACATCGGGCGGTCACGACCTCGCCTCGCTGTCGGAGAAGTGGCTCGGCCACGCGCCGGCGTCGAAAAAGGAACTGGCCGGATCGGGCAAGAGCGCCATCGGCTTCGACCAGGTCGATATAGAGCGTGCGACCGCCTATGCCGGCGAGCAGGCCGATCTTGCGCTGCGGCTGTGGCAATTGCTGAAGCCCCGGCTCGCCGCCAAGGGCCTCGTTTCCGTCTACGAGCGGCTGGAACGGCCGCTTGTGCCGGTGCTCGCCCGCATGGAGCAGCGCGGCATCTCGGTCGACCGGCAGATCCTGTCGCGGCTGTCGGGCGAGTTGGCGCAGGGCGCCGCCCGCGTCGAGGAAGAGATCTACGGCATCGTCGGCGAGCGCATCAACATCGGCTCGCCCAAACAGCTGGGCGACATATTGTTCGGCAAGATGGGCCTGCCGGGCGGCTCGAAGACCAAGACGGGGCAATGGTCGACCTCGGCGCAGCTTCTGGAAGACCTCGCCGCCGAAGGCCATGAGCTGCCGCGCAAGATCGTCGACTGGCGCCAGCTCACCAAGCTGAAGTCGACCTATACCGACGCCCTGCCCGGCTTCATCAACCCCGGCACCAACCGCGTGCATACCTCATATGCGCTCGCCGCGACCACGACAGGGCGGCTGTCGTCTTCCGATCCCAACCTGCAGAACATTCCCGTGCGCACCGCCGAGGGCCGCAAGATCAGGACCGCTTTCATCGCCGAGAAGGGCCACAAGCTGGTCTCGGCCGACTATAGCCAGATCGAGCTGCGCGTGCTTGCCCATGTCGCCGAGATCCCGCAGCTCAAGCAGGCCTTCGCCGACGGCGCCGACATCCACGCCATCACCGCGTCGGAAATGTTCAACGTGCCGGTCGAGGGCATGCCTTCGGAGGTGCGCCGGCGCGCCAAGGCGATCAATTTCGGCATCATCTACGGCATCTCGGCCTTCGGCCTCGCCAACCAACTGTCGATCCCGCGCGACGAGGCCGGCGCCTACATCAAGCGCTATTTCGAGCGCTTCCCCGGCATCCGCGACTATATCGAAGAAACCAAGGCCTACGCGCGCGAGCATGGCTTCGTGGAAACCATCTTCGGCCGGCGCATCCATTATCCGGAGATACGATCCTCCAACCCGTCGATCCGCGCCTTCAACGAGCGCGCCTCGATCAACGCCAGGCTGCAGGGCACCGCCGCCGACATCATCCGCCGCGCCATGGTGCATATGGAGGAGGCGCTGGAGAAGGCGAAGCTATCCGCCCGCATGCTGTTGCAGGTGCATGACGAGCTGATCTTCGAAACGGTGGAAGCTGAAGTCGAAGCGACCATTCCCGTGGTGCGCAAGGTGATGGAAAACGCGCCGATGCCGGCGGTCTCGATGTCGGTGCCGCTGCATGTCGACGCCCGGGCGGCGAACAATTGGGACGAGGCGCATTAACTCGCACCGCGCCCGTAAGTGCGTCGAGATTCAGGTCAGGCCGAGCTGGAGTCGAAGACGCGCGCGAAGCGACCAAACAAGGTGGGTTCCGAGAACCGGAGCGGAGCGTACTTAAGTACGTGAGCACCGGAAGCGCAGGAAGCCGCCATTTGCAAGCCGGCCTCACCTGAATATCGGCGTACTTACGCCGCCTCAGCCCTGCACTTCGCACACACCCCCCGAAACTCGATCACCGCCTTCTTGGCCGCGAATCCAGTCGAGCGCACCCATTCGTCCAGCCGATGATCGACATCGTGGTCGGACATCTCGGTCACCTGGCCGCAATTGTCGCAGATGGCGAAGGCGGTCATGGAATGGCTGTGATCATGCGGCTCGGCGCAGGCGACGAAGGAGTTGAGGCTTTCGAGACGGTGCACGAAGCCCGACTTCACCAGCGTGTCGAGCGCCCGGTAGACCTGCAGCGGCGCGCGGAACCCGCGCTCGCGCAACTGGTCGAGCAGCGTATAGGCGCTGAGCGGCCCGCTGGACGCCTCGAGCTTCTCGAGCACGCAGAGCTGGTTCTTGGTCAGCGCATCTCTTGCCGTCATCTTGTTCGCCCAATCGACGCTTGCACGCGCGACCGCATGCCAAGGACTTCAATTTCCCTTGAGATAGCGACGAACGAGTGATTTTGCCACTGTTTCCGCAGCGCGTCTCTTGAGGCACAGGTCGGGCGAGATGGTTCGCCGGCTAACCGCTACTTGCGCGGCGGCCCTTTACGTTCGGCCGAAGCCGCCCACAGGTTGATATCGGACTCGCGCGCGTAAGTATCGATCTCGGCAAGCTCGGCATCGGAGAACTCGAGCGCCTGGAGCGCGCCGACGCAATCCTCGACCTGTTCCGGCCGGCTGGCGCCGATCAGGGCCGTGGTCACGCGGCCCTTGCGCAGCACCCAGGCCAGCGCCATCTGCGCCAGCGTCTGGCCGCGGCGAGCGGCAATAGCGTTGAGCGCCTTGATGTTGGCAATCGACTTGTCGTTGATGAAGGCCGGCCTGAGCGACTTGCCCTGGGATGCGCGGCTGCCCTCGGGGATGCCGCCGAGATATTTGTCGGTCAGCATGCCTTGCGCCAGCGGCGAGAAGACGATCGAGCCGATGCCCAGCCCCTCCAGCGTGTCGAGCAGCCCGTCCTCCTCGACCCAGCGGTTGAGCATCGAATAGCTCGGCTGGTGGATCAGGCAGGGGGTGCCGAGGCGCTTCAATATGTCGGCGGCTTCCCGCGTGCGCTGCGAATTGTAGGACGAGATGCCGGCATAGAGCGCCTTGCCCGAGCGCACCGCATGGTCGAGCGCGCCCATCGTCTCTTCCAGCGGCGTCTCCGGATCGAAACGGTGCGAATAGAAGATGTCGACATAGTCGAGCCCCATCCGCTTGAGGCTCTGGTCGAGGCTCGCCAGCACATATTTTCGGCTGCCCCATTCGCCGTAAGGACCGGCCCACATCTCGTAGCCCGCCTTGGTCGAGATGATCATCTCGTCGCGGTAAGGGGCGAAATGGGTGCGCAGGATCTCGCCGAACGCGGTTTCCGCCGAACCGGGCGGCGGGCCGTAATTGTTGGCGAGGTCGAAATGCGTGATGCCGAGGTCGAAGGCCTTGCGCACGATCGCCTGCTTGGTCCGGTGCGGCGTGTCGTTGCCGAAATTGTGCCACAGCCCGAGCGAGATCGCCGGCAGCTTCAGGCCGGAGCGGCCGCAGCGGTTATAGATCATCTTTTCGTAGCGGTTCTCGGCGGCGACATAGGGCATGGGAAACCTCGGGATTGGGGCAACGCGGCAACCGCCGCTGAACAGAATTGAATCGATGCTTGCCCCTAACCCTACCCTCTCCCCGTCGAAACGGGGAGAGGGGTTGCCACCTAGTTTTTCTTGGCCAGCAGCGCCTTCGCGTCCTTTACGCCGAGCGCGGCCGGCCGCTCGCAGCTCGTCTGCATGGCGACGTATTTGCCGCTTTCGCCGGAACGCAGGATGCCGGTCATCACATCGACGGCGTGCAGCGCCAACTCCATCGAGCAACGGTGCGGCCGTCCTTCGGCGATCGCGATCGCCATGTCGGCTAGGCCGGCGGTGCGGTAATTGGCCATCATGCCCTGGCCGTGCATCTCGTTCGGCACGCCGAACGGATGGTTCCATTTCGGCAGCTTCTTCACCGGCTTGGCCGCGTCGGTGAAGCGCACCTCGCCGCCGAAAAAATTCGGATCCGGCACGAAGACGGTGCCCAACTCGCCATAGAGCTCCATCGGCGCGTGGCCATGGCTCCAGACGTCCCAGGAGGTGTTGAGCGTTATCACCGCGCCGTTGGCGAATTCGAGCAGCGCATGGATGGTGGTCGGCGTGTTGACCGGGATTTTTTCGCCTGCCCTCGGTTTCGACGAGATCGTACGCTCCTTCGCCGGGGTCGTCGCGAAAGCTGCCACCTGTTTCACCGGCCCGATCAGCTGGATCAGGTTGGTGACGTAGTAAGGTCCGATGTCCAACACCGGACCGGCGCCCGGCTGGAAGAAGAAGTCCGGATTGGGATGCCAGTGCTCCATGCCGTGGCCCATCACATGGCAGGTGCCGCTGGTGATCTTGCCGAGCTTGCCGCTGTCGATCAGCTCGCGCGCCAGCTGGTGCGCGCCGCCGAGGAACGTGTCCGGCGCCGAACCGATGCGCAGGCCCTTCTTCTCGGCCCTTTTCTTGAGATCTAGTCCTTCCTCGATCGACAGCACGAACGGCTTTTCGGAATAAACATGCTTGCCGGCATCGAGCACCGCTTTCGAGATTTCGTAGTGCACAGCCGGGATCGTCAGGTTGACGATGATGTCGATCTCGTCGTCCTTGAGAAGGTCGTTGACCGTCTCGGCGCGCAGCTTGAACTCCTTTGCCCGCGCCTTCGCCGCATCCATGTTGATATCCGCGCAGGCGCGCATCTTGATGCCGCGGAACAGCGGCGCCAGCGAGAAATACGCCTTCGATATGTTGCCGCAGCCGATGACGCCGACGCCAAGCTTCTCTGCCATTTCGATTACTCCTGCCAGCTCTTGGCCGTCGCGATCGAGCGCCGGGCATAACGCTCGATGTCCTTGGGGTTGTCCTGTTCCATGACGAAATACTGCGCCGCGCTCTTGGCGCGCAATGTCTTGAAAAGACTTGCCCAGTCGATCGTGCCGTGGCCGACATCGGACCAGCCGTCCTCGTCCAGCCCCTCGCCCGGCTTGGCGATATCCTTGACGTGCACGGCGACGATGCGCTTGCCGTGTTTTTCGATCCAGGGCAGAGGATCGGCGCCGCCGCGCACCACCCAGGCGACGTCCATTTCCCAGCCGATGTCGGGTGCGGCGGACAGGATGTGGTCCTGCGGCAGCGAGCCGTCGGCAAGGGCTTTGAACTCGAAATCATGATTGTGCCATGCAAAGCCGTATCCGCCCTTCTTCGCCGTCTCGCCCACCTTGGCCAGGCGCTCGCCGAAACCGCGCCAGCCGGCGCTGTCGGAAGGACGCTGGTCGGGCATCAGATAGGGGCAGACCAGCAGCGTGATGCCGAGCGCGTCGGCGATCTTGCGCACGCCGTCGAAGTCGTTTTCCAGCGCGTCGATCGAGAAATGCCCGGTCGGCATCGCCAGCCCGTTCTTGTCGAGCTCGGCGCGGAAGGCTTTCGGGTCGTCATAGACGCCGCCGAAGCCCTCCACTTGTTTGTAGCCGAGCTCGCCGAGCATCTTCACCACGCCGTCCCATGGCTGGAAATTGCGGGCGCTGTAGAGTTGGAATGACCAGTTCATCTGTCCTGTCCGTTCGGTTGGTCCTGGGAGATTAAATTCGGTTGCCTGTTTGAGCGTCGAAGAGCGAGGCGCGCATCGGATCGAAGCCGACGCTGACCGGATCACCGTTCTTCGGCGTGCGTTCGGAGGTGACGCGCACGGTGAAGTTCTGCCCGCCGAGTTTCAGCCACACCAGCGTATCGGAACCCATCGGCTCCACGACCTCGACATCGGCCGTCGCGGCGAAGGGCCAGCCCGTGCCGCTGTTGAAGGCGACATGCTCGGGCCGGATGCCGAACACCGCGGGACCCGGCGCCGGCTCCTTCTCGAAGGCATAGGTCGCAAGCGGGATGCGCACATCCTCCACGGCAAAGTGCCAATCGCCGCCGTCCTTCTCCAGCCTGCCATCGATGAAATTCATCGCCGGCGAACCGAGGAAGCCGGCGACGAAGCGGTTGACGGGGCGGTTGTAGATCGTCTGCGGCGCATCGAGCTGCTGGATCACGCCGCCCTTCATCACCGCGATGCGATCGGCCAGCGTCATCGCCTCGATCTGGTCGTGGGTGACGTAGATCATCGTGTTCTGCAGGCGGCGGTGCAGCAGCTTGATCTCGACGCGCAGTTCCGAACGCAGCTTGGCGTCGAGATTGGAGAGCGGCTCGTCGAACAGGAAGACATCGACGTCACGCACCAGCGCCCGCCCGATCGCTACGCGCTGGCGCTGGCCGCCCGAAAGCGCCGAGGGCTTGCGCTGCAATAGCGGCTCGATCTGCAGGATCTCGGCGGCGCGAGCGATGCGCCTGGCGATCTCGTCCTTCGGCACGCCGGCGACACGCAGGCCGAAGGAGAGGTTCCTCTCCACCGTCATCTGCGGATAGAGCGCGTAGGACTGGAACACCATGCCGATGCCGCGATCCTTCGGTTCTTCCCAGGTGACGTTCTTGCCCTTGATGAAGATGCGCCCGTCCGAAATGTCGAGCAGGCCGGCGATGCAGTTGAGCAAGGTCGACTTGCCGCAGCCGGACGGTCCGAGCAGCACGATGAACTCGCCCTCGGCGACATCCAGGTTGAGCGTCTGCAGCACCGAGACGGCGCCGAAATTGAGCGACAGATCCTGGATCGAAACGCTGGGATTGGCGATGTCCATCATCATCCTTTCACCGCGCCGGCGGCAATGCCGCGCACGAAGAGCTTGCCGGAAACGAAATAGACGATCAGCGGAACAAGGCCCGTCAGGATGGTTGCGGCCATGTTGACGTTGTATTCCTTCACGCCTTGCACTGAATTGACGATGTTGTTGAGCTGCACCGTCATCGGATAGGTGTCGGGACGGGTATAGACGACGCCGAACAGGAAGTCGTTCCAGATGCCGGTCACCTGCAGGATGATGGCGACGACGAAGATCGGCAGCGACATCGGCAGCATGATGCGCAGGTAGATGCCCCAGAAGCCCGCGCCGTCGACGCGCGCGGCGCGGAACAGCTCCTCCGGCATCGAGGTGAAATAGTTGCGGAAGAGCAGCGTCAGGATCGGCATGCCGAAGATCGAATGCACGATCACCAGGCCGGTCAGCGAGCCGTAGATGCCGATCTCGCGCAGGATGATGACGATCGGGTAGATCATCACCTGATAGGGGATGAAGGCGCCGACGATCAGGATGATGAAGAAGGTGTCGGCGCCCTTGAAGCGCCAGTTGGCCAGCGCGTAGCCGTTCACCGAGGCGATCGCGATCGAGAGCAACACCGACGGCACGGTGATGCGCACCGAATTCCAGAAGCCGCGCGATAGCCCGTCGCAATTGAGCCCGGTGCAGGCCGTCGCCCAGGCTTTCACCCAAGGCTCGAAGGTGATCTCCATCGGCGGCGAGAAGATGTTGCCGAGGCGGATCTCGGGCATGCCCTTGAGCGACGTGACGATCATCACGTAAAGCGGCAGAAGATAATAGAGCGCGACGACGATCAGCGTGCCGTAGAGGAAGATGTTGCGGCGCGACAGCACATGCCGCGGCTTCGGGCCGCTGGGGCCGGCGGCACCGCGCCTGAGCGCTTCGGCGCCTGGGGACAGGGAGGCGACGTCAGCCATGCTTCTTGCCTCCGAATTCGAGATAGGCCCAGGGCACGATGACGATCACCACCGAAAGCAGCATCATGGTCGAGGCGGCGAAGCCCTGACCGAGATTCTGGGCGAAGAACATGTAGTCATAGACATATTTGGCCGGCACTTCCGAGGCGATGCCGGGGCCGCCGCTGGTCTGCGCCACGACGAGGTCGTAGACCTTGACGATGCCGGCGGCGATGATCACCAGCGTGGTGATGAAGACCGGCCGCATCATCGGGATGATGATGAAGAGATAGGTCTTCCAGGCGGGGATGCCGTCCACCCTGGCCGCCTTCCAGATGTCTTCGTCTATGCCGCGCAGGCCTGCGAGCATCAGGCACATGATGAGCCCCGTGCCCTGCCAGAGCGCCGCGATTGAAATGCCGTAGATGACGATGCTGGAATCGTAGAGCGGGTCGAAGCTGAAGCTCGTCCAGCCGAGGTCGCGCACGACGCGCTGCACGCCGAAGTCCGGATTGAGCAGCCACTGCCAGACCAGCCCGGTGACGATGAAGGACAGCGCGAAGGGATAGAGGAAGATGGTGCGGAACGTGTCCTCGAAGCGGATCTTCTGGTCGAGAAGCGCCGCCAGCAGGAAGCCGATGACCAGCGAGAACACCAGCGAGATCGCGCCATAGATCAAGAGGTTCTCGATCGAGACCAGCCAGCGCGATGTCGACCAGAGCCGGTGATACTGGTCGAGCCCGACGAAGTTGAGCCGCGGCAGGAGCTTCGAGTTGGTGAAGGAATAGAGCACCGTCCAGGCCGTGCCGCCGACGAACACCACCAGAGCCGTCAGGATCATCGGGATCGACGCGATCTTGGCGTTCAGGTTGCGGAAAAGCTGGTTGGGGCGTTCGCTGTTGCTCATCTCGGCAGCCGGGCAATGAGACGTCAGGCTCCCGGCCCCGGATAGGCTGGGGTCGGGAGTTGGCGGGGGCGCCGTCGATCAGTCGGCCGACGCGATGATGTCGGCGAAGCGCTTCTGCGCGTCTTCGAGCGTCATGTCGGGCTTGGCGAAGAATTCGGAGAACAGGTCCTCCTTCTGCTTCTGGCTGTCCTGCGAGAGCAGCTGGTCTGTCCATGGAATGACCGCGCCCTTGGCGAGGATGGCGAGACCCTTCTTCATGCAGTCGTTCGCCGTGTTAAGGTCGACGTCGCCGCGCACCGGCAGCGAGCCCTTCTTGAGATTGAAGGCGACCTGGGTCTTGGGATCGAGCAGCGTTTCGGCCAGCACTTCCTGCGCCTTGGACTTGTCGGCGTCCTTGAGCAGCGGGAAGTAGAAGGCGTCGCCGCCGGTGGCGATCACCTCGTTCAGGCCGAGGCCGGGCAGGCAGTTATAGTCCTTGCCGGCGGTCTTGCCGGCGACCTGGAATTCGCCCTGCGCCCAGTCACCCATGATCTGGCCGCCGGCCTTGCCGGTGATGACCAGGTTGGTCGCCTGGTTCCAGTCCTGCACATTGGTGTTCTTGGCCATCTTGCGGGCGTCGTCCGCCGCCTTGAACACCTTGGCGATTTCGGGACCGGCGGCGAATTTGGCGTCCTTGTCCTTATACACGTTCAGGAAGGCGTCGGTGCCGCCAACCGCGGCCAGCAGCACGTCGAAGGCGCCCGATGCCTGCCAGGGCTGACCGCCGACCGCGAGCGGGATGATGCCGGCCTTCTCCAGCGCCGGAGCGGCGGCCACGAATTCATTCCAGTCCTTCGGCATCGGCACGCCGGCCTTCTGGAAAGCCTCGCTGGAGAGCCAAAGCCACTGCCAGGAATGGATGTTGACCGGCACGCAATAGATCTTGCCGTCGATGGTGCAGCTGTCGAGCAAGCTCTTCGGCCGCACGACCTCCGTCCATTTGCCCTTGGTGGCGATGTCGGTGAGGTCGCGCATCAGCCCGGCCTGGACCAGTTCCTCGGCCTGGCGGCCATGGTTGAACTGCGTGGCGCCCATCGGATCGCCGCCGGTGATGCGGCTGATCATGATCGGCCGCGCTGTGCCGCCGGAGCCGGCAATGGCGCCGTCGACCCAGTGATTGCCCGTCGCGTCGAAGGCCTTGGCAAGCTCGGCCACCGCCGCCGCCTCGCCGCCCGAAGTCCACCAATGGGTGACTTCCAGGTCCGTCGCGGCCGCCGGACCGGCGAAGTTGAGTGCAGCAACCGTCGCGGCAAAGGTGGCAGTCAGGAATTTGTATCGCATTTCGGCTTCCTCCCAGAATCTGAAACGTTACAGATTTTCGATACGGCAAATGACCGGCATAGGCAACCCCCTGTCTCAAAGCGGCCTAAGATTTTTTCGAGGCGCGAACAAAATCTTCGGGCCCGGGCGGCTGAACTGAAACCCGAACGGCCGATCCGTGCCCAAAATGGATGCAGGCCGACATTTCCTTGTGATTCCGGCAACTTTCACCCCATCTCTATGTCGGGAAGGCAGAGTCGGCGGCCCCGGGGGTCAATCACGAAGATTGGCAATCTGTAACGTTTCAGTATACTGACGCTCGTCGCGGGCAGAAGTCGCGCAATCGTCAACGCCGCACGATTGCCGGTCGGCCCCGCGGCTGCTATGCGCCTGACGGGCGGGACGAATGGATAGACGGGTGACGAAGAAGGGCGACGACGCGTCGGGCAAGGAGCGGCCGACGCTGAAGACGCTTGCCTTCATGACTGGGCTTGGCGTCACGACGGTGTCGCGCGCGCTCAAGGACGCGCCCGAGATCGGCGCCGAGACCAGGCGCCGCGTCCAGCTCGTCGCCAAACAAATCGGCTATCGCCCGAACCGCGCCGGCGTGCGCTTGAGGACCGGCAAGACCAACGTCATCTCACTTGTGCTCAACACCGAGCACGAGCTGATGAGCTTCGTCTCGGACATCATCTACGGCGTCACCGAGGTGATCGCCGATACGCCCTACCATTTGATCGTCACGCCTTATTCGCGCTCGCAGGATCCGCTCGACCCGGTGCGTTATCTGGTCGAGACGGGCTCGGCCGATGGCGTCATCATCTCGCGCACCCAGCCCAACGACCCGAGGGCGCGCTACATGCTGGAGCACGGCGTTCCCTTCGCCACGCATGGCCGCACCGACATGGGGCTGGTGCATCCCTATCACGACTTCGACAACTACGCCTTTGCCGGCGAAGCCGTCCGCGCGCTCGCCGCAAAAGGCCGCAGCCGGCTTGCCCTCGTGACGCCCCCGGTTGGCCTCACCTATTTCCGCTACACGGTGAACGGCTTTGCCGATGCGCTGAGCGAGGTCGGCGCCTCAGAGGTGCCGTTCAATACCGTCTCGATCGACCATACGATCGAGCAGATCAGGATGCGCACCGCCCAGCTCATGCGCCGAGACGACCGCCCGGACGGCATCGTCAGCAGCGCCGCCGCGGCAACGCTCGCCGTCGTCGCCGGCATCGAGGATGCCGGCCTGAAGCTCGGCCGCGATGTCGACGTGGTGTCGAAACAGTCCTCGGAGGTGCTGCACCTGTTCCGCCGGGAGCTGCTCGTCGTCAACGAGGATTTCCGGCTGGCCGGCTACGAGCTCGCCCGTGCCGTGCTTGGCTGGATTGCAGGCAAGGAACCCGGCTCGCTGCAATCGCTGAGCAAGCCGAGTGAGGTCCTGCCCTATCGGGGTTAGTGCCCCGCGCCGCTCCCCCACGGCCCGTGGAAGGCGCCCTCTTCCCCGATGCGCTCGAAACCATGCGCGCCGAAGAAATCGCGCTGCGCCTGGATCAGGTTGGACGTCCCGCGTCCCTGGCGGTAGCTGTCGAAATAGGTGAGCGCCGAAGCCAGCGCCGGCACCGGCGAGCCGGCTTCGGAGGCCCGTGCCACGATACGCCTGAGCGAGGGATGCGCCTCCTTCATCATCGCGATGAAGGCCGGCGCCATAAGGAGATTGGTGGAGGCGCTGCCGGAACCGAAGGCCTCGGCCATCGTGTCCAGCATTTGCGAGCGGATGATGCAGCCGGCGCGCCAGATCTTGGCAATGGTCGGCATCGGCAGGTTCCAGTTGAACTCCTTCGACGCGCCGCTCATCACCGCGAAGCCTTGCGCGTAAGCCGCGATCTTGCCGGCGAACAGCGCCAACTCCAGGTCCTTGAGCAACGCGGCCTTGTCGCCGGAAATCTTCTCGACGCCGATATTGCCATAGGCCTTTTCCGCCGCCTGCCGCTCTTCCTTGATCGAGGACAACACGCGCGCCGCGACCGCGGCCTCGATGGCGGTGGCCGGAATGCCGAGCTGCTGCGCTTCGATCACCGACCATTTGCCGGTGCCCTTCTGTCCGGCGCGGTCGAGGATGATGTCGACCACCGGCCTGCCGGTCTTGGGATCGTCGGCGGCCAGCACCTTGGCGGTGATCTCGATCAGGTAGGAGTTGAGGCGGCCCTTGTTCCATTCCTCGAAGACCTTGCCGATCTCCTTGGGCGCCATGCCGAGCCCGTCGCGCAATATGCCGTAGATCTCGGCGATCATCTGCATGTCGGCATATTCGATGCCGTTGTGGATGGTTTTGACGAAATGGCCAGCGCCGTCATGGCCGAGCCAAGCCGCGCAAGGCTCGTCCTTGAACTTGGCCGAGATCGCCGTCAGCACCTTCTCGACGCGCTTCCAGGATTCTTCGGTGCCGCCGACCATGATCGACGGACCGTGGCGCGCGCCTTCCTCGCCGCCCGAAACGCCCATGCCGATGAAGGTCAGGCCCGAGCCCGCCAGCTCGGAGAAGCGGCGCATCGTGTCGCGGAAATTGGCGTTGCCGGCATCGATGACGATGTCGTTATTGGAGAGCACGCCGCGCAGCGCCGCGATCTGCTCGTCCACCGGCTTGCCCGCCAGCACCATGATGATGATCGGCCGCGGCGGCCGGATCGCCGCGGCAAGCTCCTCCAGGCTGTAGCAGGGAACGACCATGTCCTTCAGCGGACCGGCGCTCTCGACAAAGGCGCCAGTGCGCGACGGCGTGCGGTTGAAAACGGCGATGCGGTGCCCGTGCTCGGCGATGTTGAGCGCCAGGTTGGAGCCCATCGTGCCAAGGCCGATCAGGCCGATTTCGGCTTTTTCCATCGTTTCTTCCCTGCTTTCGCATGCTTGTTGGAGGCTGCGTCCCGGAGAACGCCTTTTCCAGATGAATGACGGGCCTTGGCGGCGGCGTCAACCGCCTCGCCGCATTCTACATGGACCCGTATTTCAATCGGACCTGATCTCAATCGGCGCTTCGATCTTCACCATCTCGAAGTCGGAAACGAGGATATCGAGCCGGGCGTTCCATCGGCCGGGCAGCGGAATGACGAGATTGTCGACGCGCCAGGTGCCGTCGCCGGGTTTCCTCGCCGGCCGCTTGATCGGCTCGACGCCGGAATCCGGCTTCGACAGCACCAGCGTCACCTGCTTGGCGTCGAGCGATCCGAAATCGCCGGTCATGATCACCATCGATGCGGCGACCTCGCCGGCATGTCCAGGCGTGATGCTGAGATCGGCCATCGCTTCCAGTGTGTGGATATGGATCGACACCGGCTGCGCCGCGGCGATCGCCAGCGCGCGTGGCGGCGGGGTGAAGCGCCAGCCGGCGGCGACGCCGAAGATCGCGAGCACGATGACGACCTCGATGCCGATCGAGCGCATCAGCCGTCGCTGCACCTCGGTGTCGCCCGCCTGGGCGGGCGCCGTCAGCGTCCAGCGATTGACCGCGGCTAGCGTGAACAGGAAGAGCAGCAGCACCAGCTTCAGCAGCAGCAGGCGGCCATAGGCGGTGTGGACCAGCGCGGCCGGCACCTGCACCTGGATGATCGCAAGCACGACGCCGGTTGCGGCAAGCACGACGACGACCGGCAGGATCGCCCGGGAGAAGCGGCGCAGGAAGACTTTTGCTTCCGCCGGCTCCCGCCGCAATGCCAGGCCTAGCGGCGCCAGCGAACCGGCCCAGAAGGCGATTGCCGCGCCATGCAGGAAAACCAGCGGGCACGTTAGCCATTGCGGCTCGGCGGCGCTGGCGTGGCCGCTGGCGGCGAGAACGCCGCCGACACAAAGCAATGCCGCGCTCGCCGACAGCTTGCGAAGACCTGGCGGCCCGGCAAGCGAAAGCAGCGCCAGGCCAAGCGCGATCAGGCCGACCAGCACGGTCCATACGAAGCTGGTCTCCAGCGCTGTCTTCCACACGGCCGGCGTGGCAAAGCGCGCCAGGGGCGCGCCAAGTCCATCGAGCCCCTGCAGGCCGAGCGACACCGGCGCTGCGACGAGCCCCAAAAGCAGCGCCGCCGCGACAAAGCGCCGGCCGCGGCGCACGTCCCCGGCCAGCAAGGCGAGAGCGAACGCGCCGCCGACGCCGAGGAAGAGGCCGGCATAGAGAAACAGCCTGGCGGCCCAGATCGCCGCGCGCAGCGTCCAGTCCGGGGCCTCGCCCGCCATCGGCGCGGCACTTGGCGCGCCAATCGAAAACAGCGCCGAACCGCCGACCGGATGGCCATCGACCGACACCACCCGCCAACTCAGCACATGCGTGCCGGATTTGAGCACCTCGGGATTGTCGATCTCGACCGTCTGGTCGTTGAGACGGAAGGATGTCAAAGCAAGCTGCGAGCCATCGGGCCGGACAAGCGTGAGCACCAGCGGCGAGACGGGCTCGCTGAAGGTCAGCGAAAACCGCGCCGGGCTTTGCTCCAGCACGGCGCCGTCGGCCGGATCGGTCGCGACCAGCGCCGCATGCGCGAAGGCACGCCCGGGCATGGCCAATACCGCAACCGCCATGAGCACTGCCACCAGCCAGGCAATCGGGCCGGTATGCAGGCGCATCGTCAGGGAAGATTGTGCTGCGTTCATGCCGTCTTGCGGGAAATGGTGCCGCGCCTGGATGGAGCGCGCCAACAAAAGATCATTTCTTCGGCAGCAATTTGATGCCGGGCGCCGGACTTTCCAAGGCGTCCTCATCCTGGGCGGGCGCCGGGACCTCGATCCAGCGATCGGTTGCGTCGCCGCACTCCTGCACCACAGGGAAATAGAGCATCTGGCCGGCCGGCAGGTCGGCCGCCAGCGAGGCGCGGAAGACGAATTCGTCATAGAATTCGTCCGGCAAATTGCCGCCGCTCCAGTCCACTTCCTTCACGCCGGTGGTCAGCGTCTCGCCATAGAGCTGGTAGGATTTCTCGTATTTGCCCTTCTTGATCTGCAGCGTCCAGCCGGGCTTGGGCATCGGCTTCACTGAGATCACGCCTTCCGGTATCTGCACGCGCACGGCCGTCGTCGCCTTGCCCTCGCAGCCATGCGGCACGCGCAGAACCGCCTTGTAGGTGGAGCCGACAGGCGCTTCCTGCGTTTCGAACGTGATATGGGCGAGCGCGGCATTGGTTCCAAGCACGCAAAGCGCGCCCGCCGCCAGAAGATGCTTCATCATGAATTGTCCCTCTGATTTCGATTTGGCGGATTATTCGGCGTGGTCCATGTCCATGTCGCCGCTGCCGGTCTCGCCCAACCCTTCGACGGCAAACTCGACCTTGACGCTGCCGGCCTTCTCGAAGGTCAGCGTCGCCGGGAATTTCTCGCCCTGCTTCGGCTGCCGCCTCAGGCCGGTGAACATCAGATGGTAGGCGCCGGGCTTCAGCGCGACCTTGCCGCCGGCCGGGATCTCCAGCCCGCCCTCGACCGGCCGCATGGTCATGACCCCGTCCTTGACGCCCATCTCATGCAGCTCGGCCTTGTCGGAGATGTCGGAGGAAATCGACAGCAGCCGGTCGGGCGCGCTGCCCTTGTTGACCACGGTGAAATAGCCGCCGGCCACCTTGGCGCCGGGCGGCGTCGCCCGCGACCAGGGATGCTCGATCTCGAGGTCGCCGGCCTTGAACTCATGCGCGAGGGCGCCGGGAATGCACGCCAGGAGAAGAACAACGAAAAGCGCGGCGAAGGCGAGACGCCGCTGGAAATCGAGTTGCGGCGTGGCGCGAAGGGCGAAGGCTTGTGCCTGGGGTAGAAGATTGGACATGGTTGCTCCATGAATATGAGGATCGCGCCGCCTTTGCGGCCGCCAACAGTCTGATCTTGGATGAATGGCCTCGCGGAATGTTCCGCGGATCAGACCATTGCCGGCGGCGCGCGCGGATTGGCCGGAGAACGGTCGCGGGCGAAATCCTGGTGCCGGAAGGCCGGAAGCTGGAAGATGACCGCCTCGAAAAGCCAGGTTCCGGCCAGCGCGCCTGCATCCGGCGGCGGCAGATGCGCCGGCGAGACCATGCTGCAGCCGAGCGAGCAACAGGCCGGCAAATGCTGCTGGTGCGGATCGCCGCCGGGGAGTTTTACGGCCCCTTCATGCGTGCATATGACATTGCCGAAGGCATCGAGCTGCGACGGCGCGCCAAAGGCGAAGGCGCCGAGGGAGGACTGAAGCAACAGGAGCAGCGCCGCGACGAACGCGGCCGGCATGCTCCATCGTCTCAGCCGGATATGCAACGGAAAGCCTCTCCCGGAAATTCGATCGACCGTAACACGGACGATAAGGCGGGAAAATCGGCAAAACCGCGCTGCGGCAACGCGGCGCGATACCCGTTCATGCCCGGGCAAATGTGCCTGTCAACGTACTGTCGGCGGCCAGCGCCTGACGTCCCTCGGGAATCGAGCTCAGCAGCGTCTGGCGCGCCGATTTCAGGTGCTTGCGGCAGGCGACGTCTACCTTGGCGGGATCGCGCGACTTCAGCGCCGCGATATAGGCGAGATGCTCCTGGATCGCGACCTCGTTGCGCTGGCGCTCCTCGGCCTTGTTCCACTGATAATGGTAGTGGAAGATCATCGCGATCACGTCATAGAAGTCGACGATGAAGCGGTTGTGCGATGCGCGGTGGATCAGCCGGTGGAAACGCTCGTCGAGCTCCGAGAATTCGTTGAAGCGCGTGGCGATGTCGCTGGCAAGCTGGCGATGTTCGACCTCCAGCCGGTCGAGATCAGCCCACACCGCGCTGTCCATCGGGAGCGCGGCGAAGGCCGCCGCCGAGCGCAGCTCGAACATCTCGCGGATCTCGGTCAGCTCCAGCGCGAAGGCGCGCGTGAAACCCTTCAGCACCCAGTGGCTGTTGCGCCGCTTCTCGATCAGCCCGAAGCGCGAGAACCGGATCAGGAATTCGCGCACGCTGGTGGTGCCCACCCCGATCTCGCGCGCCAGCTCCAGTTCGTTGATCTGCATGCCGGCCTCGGCGCCGCCGGCAAGCAGCCTGCGCATGAAGGAGCGCTCGATGATCTCGGCCAGCGAGTCTGTCTCTTCCTCGGGGAAGAAATCCTCCGGCCGCGGCGTCCTGAGCACTGTCTTGTTGCGCTTGTTCCAGGCGATCAGCCCGGTCTCTTCCATGCGCGAAAGGATGCTGCGCACCGTGGTCCGGCTCACACCGAGCAGCGTGCCGAGTTCCGGCTCCGACGGCAGGCTTTGGGTCTCGTCGAGCAGCCGCAGGCAGCGGTTGAACGCGTCCTTGTAGACGTTGTTGCTCTTCGACATGCCTGTATCCCCCAACGCTTGCGGCGGACAGCCGGAAGCGCGATATGATCGGTGTCTCCTAGCGCACGGCCCCGAAAAGCGGAATCGTTTTTCGCCGGCTTGCCAAACGGGCGGTCGCGCATCGAACAAGGGGCGCCGGCCGCCGCTGATGAAAAAACAATTGACGCAAAAATGTTTTTTCACGATAAAAGACATTACCCCCAAACGGGCGCATGTCAATCCGCCCGCATTCCCAGGATGACCCAGGACAGCCGCTCGTGAACCCCGCAAACACCATTCTTCTTTCCCCCGCCGACAATGTCGCGGTCGCCAATGGCCGCATCGAGATCGGCACGCAGCTGCCGGGCGGCGCCACCGCGATCGCGGTGATCGAGCCTGGCCACAAAGTGGCGATCAGGCCGATCGCCGCCGGCGAAGCGGTGGTGAAATACGCGCAGGCGATCGGCCGCGCCACCCAGGACATCGCGCCGGGCGAGCATGTCCATTCGCACAATCTGGTCTTCGAGAGCGGCCGACTGCCGGTGGTGCCGCCGAGCGAGGCCGAGCACGCCACCGAGGCCGACCGCAAGCGCACCTTCATGGGTTATCGCCGTGCCGACGGGCGCGCTGGCACGCGCAACTTCATCGGCATCATCGCCAGCGTCAATTGTTCGGCCACCGTCTGCCACGCCATTGCCGACGAGGCCAACCGCACGATTCTGCCGAAATATCCCGGCATCGACGGCTTCGTTCCGATCGTCCATGGCCAGGGCTGCGGCATGAGCGGCACCGGCGACGGCATGATGGTTCTGCACCGCACGCTCGCGGGCTATGCCCGCCATCCGAATTTCGGCGGCGTGATGATGGTGGGGCTGGGCTGCGAGGTCAACCAGCTCACCCTCTACGGCCAGAAGGGTGTGGCGGCCGGAAAACGCCATTTCAATATCCAGGAAGCCGGCGGCTCGCGCAAATCGGTCGAGAAGGCGATGGGCGTGCTCACCGAGATCGCCGAGGAAGTCGGCCAGCTCAAGCGCGAGCCCATCCCGGTCAGCGAGATCGTCGTCGGCCTGCAATGCGGCGGCTCGGACGGCATGTCCGGCATCACCGCCAACCCGGCATTGGGCGCCGCTGTCGACATCCTGGCCGGCGTCGGTGGCATCGGCATCCTGTCGGAGACGACCGAGATCTACGGCGCCGAGCACCTGCTCGCCTATCGCGCCGCCTCGCCCGAGATCGCCGCCAAGCTCGACGGCTTCGTGAAATGGTGGGAGGAGCATACCGCCAAGCACGGCGCCTCGATCGACAACAACCCCTCGCCGGGCAACAAGCGCGGCGGTCTGACCACGATCCTGGAAAAATCCCTGGGCGCCGTCGCCAAGGGTGGCCAGACGCCGTTGAATGGCGTCTTCGGCTATGCCGAGAAGGTTTCTGGCCACGGCCTGGTGTTCATGGACACGCCCGGCTACGACCCGGTCTCGGCCACCGGCCAGGTGGCGGGCGGCGCCAATGTCATCGTCTTCACCACCGGCCGCGGTTCTTGCTTCGGCTGCCGGCCGACGCCGTCGATCAAGGTCGCGACCAACTCGACCATGTACCACCAGATGGAAGAGGACATGGACGTCAATTGCGGCGTTATCGCCTCGGGCGAGAAGACCATTGCCGGCATGGGCCGTGAGATCTTCGAACTGATCATCGAGACGGCGTCAGGCCGCAAGACCAAGAGCGAGGCCTTCGGCTACGGCGACAACGAGTTCGTGCCCTGGCATCTCGGCGCGACGCTTTAGAGCAATTTCAGGAAAAGTGTGAAGCGGTTTTGCGTCCGAAATTGCGTAAAACAAAGAGATAGTGCATTTCGCCGTTTCCGTGAAACGATGAAATGCACTAGTCCGAAAGTCAATATTGCGGTGGAAGCCGGGAACCCCGGCCCTCACACCTGCGGCCTTGCGATGGAATGAGTATTCCGTATTGACAGAGCAATGGAATTATTGTTCCATAGCGATAGGGAGGAACGGGAAGCATCCATGTGCCGCCAGGCGAGCCGGTAGGGCAGAACGGACTCTCACCCGCATCACACAAACGGCAACAGACACCGCTTGCATCGGCCATGGCAATGCTCTATCAAAAAATGGCATCTGTTTTTTATTGATAAAGTTCTGTTTGGGCCGCGCCTATCCAGATGGAGCTTCCGCAACCTTCACCAGGCGACTTAGGGAGGAACCTAATGAAATTCGTGACCAGCCTTCTCAACCGCCGTGCTTTCGTCGCCCTGGCCGCTGCGTCGATGCTTGCCGGCGCGATGCATTCCGCGCCCGCCTCGGCGGCCGACGTGACCATTCCGATCATCGTCAAGGACACCACCTCCTTCTACTGGCAGATCGTGCTGGCCGGCGCCCGCAAGGCTGGCAAGGACCTCGGCATCAACGTGCCGGAGCTCGGCGCCCAGGCCGAGACCGACGTCAACGGCCAGATCTCGATCCTCGAGAACGCCGTCGCCAGCAACCCGGCCGCCATCGTCATCTCGCCGACCGAGTTCAAGGCGCTCGGCAAGCCGATCGATGAGGCGGCTTCCAAGGTCAAGGTCATCGGCATCGACTCCGGCGCCGACTCCAAGGCGTTCACCTCCTTCCTCACCACCGACAACGTCCAGGGCGGCCGCGTCGCCGCTGACGGTCTCGCCGCCGCGATCGGCGCCGCCAATGGCGGCAAGGTTGAAGGCAAGGTCGCGCTGATCACGGCCCTTCCCGGCGCCGGCTCGCTTGAGCAGCGCAAGCAGGGCTTCATCGAACAGATCAAGGCCAAGTATCCGGGCCTCGAACTCGTCGCCGACAAATACGCCGACGGCCAGGCCACCACGGGCTTGAACATCGCCACCGACCTGATCACTGCCAATCCGGACCTCAAGGGCATCTTCGCCTCGAACCTGATCATGGCGCAGGGCGTCGGCCAGGCCATCGCCGAGAACAACCTCGGTGGCAAGGTGGCGCTGATCGGCTTCGACAGCGACGAGAAGCTGATCAAGTTCCTCAATGACGGCGTCATCTCCGGCCTCGTCGTCCAGGACCCGTACCGGATGGGCTATGACGGCATCAAGACCGCTCTGGCTGCCTCGAAGGGCGAGAAGGTGGAGGCCAATGTCGACACCGGCGCCAACCTCGTCACCAAAGACAACATGAAGGACCCGAAGATCGACGCGCTGCTCAACCCGAAGCTCAACTGAGCAAGCAGCGTCACACTCGTTTCCGGGGCCTCGCGCCCCGGAAACATCCGTCAGGCGATTTGGAAATCCGCGGGCCTGATCTAGGTTTTGACTCCAAGATGCGCGTCAGACGCATCGCTGCATACCCAATGGTTGAGACCAATGTGGGAGGATTGTCATGACGTCGACGGCGCAGGAACTGCACCCCGCCCCCACGCTGGCCCCGGGCAGGACGATCCTCGAGCTCAACGGGCTGGAAAAGCGCTACCCCGGCACGCATGCGCTGAAGCCGGTGCATCTCGCCTTCAAGGCGGGCGAGATCCACGCCATCGTCGGCGAGAACGGCGCCGGCAAGTCGACCCTGATAAAACTTCTGACCGGCGTCATGCCGCGCACCTCGGGCGAGGTGATCTGGGAGGGCAAGCCGGCGGCCTTGGCCACGCCGCATGAGGCGATGGCGCTGGGCATCAACGCCGTTCACCAGGAGGTGGTGCTGTGCCGCCATCTCACCGTCGCCGCCAACATGTTCCTCGGCGAGGAGGAGTCCCGCTTCGGCCTGCTGCAGCAGCGCGCCATGGTCAAGGATGCGCAGAAGATTATCGACGGACTGGGCTTCGATCTGCCGGCGCATGTCGTGCTCGGCGATCTCACCATCGGCCAGCAGCAGCTGATCGCCGCGGCGCGGGCCACGGTGCGCGGCACGAAATTCCTGATCTTCGACGAACCGACCGCCTATCTCACCCGCAAGGAGGCCGACCAGCTGTTCAAGCTGATCCGAAGGCTGAAGGGCGAAGGCGTCACCATCATATACATCAGCCACCGCATGGAGGAAGTGTTCGAGCTTGCCGACCGCGTTTCCGTACTGCGCGACGGCACGTTGGTCGGCACCCGCAACATCGCCGAGACCGACGAGGCCGAGCTGGTCAAGCTGATGATCAACCGCTCGATCGAGCAGATCTACCACAAGGAACATTTCACGCCCGGCACCACGATCGTCGAGACGAAGAACCTTTCCGGCAAAGGTTTCGAGAATGTCTCGGTGACCGTCCGCGCCGGCGAGATCGTCGGTCTCTATGGTCTGATCGGCGCCGGCCGCAGCGAGTTCGTCACCACGCTTTACGGCCGCCACAGGAAATCGGCCGGCCAGATCCTGTGGGAGGGCAAGGAGGTCCAGGTCAATTCCGAGTATGACGCGATCAAGCTTGGCATGGCGCTGGCGCCGGAGAGCCGCCGCGACCAGGGCCTGTGTCTCAACCTCTCGGTCGGCATGAACCTCAACCTGCCGATCTACAAGCGCATTTCCAGCAACGCCTTAATCTCAGGAGCCAAGGAGAAGGCCGAGGCCGATCGCCAGATCGCCGACCTGCGCATCAAGACGCCGACGCGCAGCGCGCTCGCCTCCAGCCTCTCAGGTGGCAACCAGCAGAAGATCGTCATCGGCAAATGGCTGGCGCATGGCGCCAAGCTGTTCATCTTCGACGAGCCGACGGTCGGCGTCGACGTCGGCACCAAGGCCGAGATCTACCGCTTGTTCTCGACGCTGCTGTCGAAAGGCGCCGGCATCATCCTGATCTCGTCCTATCTGCCGGAAGTCTACGAGCTTGCCGACACGCTGCACGTGTTCCGGCGCGGCAAGCTGGTCGCCACGCATGGGTTCCGCACCGCGAGCCACGAGGACATTCTGGGTCAGGCGCTGGCCGAGAAACAAGAAAAGTCGGGAGGACAAAAATGAGCACCGAGGCGATCCCCGCCGAAAAACCCAAGCGCAATTTCAACGCGCTCTTCGGCCTGACCCTGCTTGGCCTTCTGCTGCTGATGTGGATCGTGCTGGCTGTCGCCACGCCCTCCTTCGCCACGGCCCTCAACATCACCAATCTTCTGCGCCAGGGCTCGCTGATCGCCATCCTCGCCGTCGGCCAGACCTTCGTCATCATCACCGGCGGCATCGACCTGTCCGTCGGCGCGGTGGTCGGTTTCACCACCGTCGTGGTGGCGCTTCTGATCAATGCCGGCTGGCCGATCTGGGCGGCGGTGCTGATCACCTTGCTGGTCGGCGTCGCTATCGGCCTCTTCCACGGCTTCGGCATCGTCAAGATGGGCCTGCCGCCCTTCATCATCACCCTGGCCACCATGACCTCGCTGCGCGGCATCGGCCTCTTGATGACCAACGGCAACTCGATATCGATCAACAGCGATCCGTTCCAGGCCTTCTCGCGCGGCTCGCTGTTCGGCATCCCCTATCTGTTCTGGATGGTGATCCTGGTCGCCATCCCGTCCTACATCTTCCTGCACCACACGCGCTGGGGCCGCTATCTGTTCTCGGTCGGTTCCAACGCCGAGGCCGCGCGCCTGTCCGGCGTCAACGTGCCGCGCACCATCTTCATGGCCTATATCCTGTCAGGCCTGCTCGCCGCCTTCGTCGGCGTGCTGCTCGCCTCGCGCATCGGCATCGGCAATCCGACACAGGGCGACACCTATGAATTGCAGGCCATCGCTTCGTCGGTGATCGGCGGTACCTCGCTATTCGGCGCCATCGGCTCCGTGCACGGACCGCTGATCGGCTCCTTCATCCTGTCGACGATCAACAACGGCGCCAACCTGCTCAACGTCAACACCTTCTGGCAACGCGTCATCACCGGAGCACTGATCATCGTCATCGTCTACTTCGACGGCTTGCGCCGTCGCGGCAAGTGACTCCTCCCCGAAACGTCCGCGCCGGCCCCGCTCGAGCGAGGCCGGCGCTCTTTTGCTTTGGATTTGCGACATGAAAGCCGTCGTTTGCCGTTCGCCCGGCGACCTTGTCCTCGAAGACCGCGCAGCGCCCGGGGCGCCGCCACCCGGCTGGGCGCGCGTCGCCGTCAGCCATGTCGGCATCTGCGGCACCGACTATCACATCTTCGAAGGCAAGCATCCTTTCCTCGCCTATCCGCGCATCATGGGCCATGAGGTTTCCGGCACCATCGTCGAGAAGGGAGAAGGCGTCGATCTTGCCGTCGGCGAACCAGTCATCATCAACCCCTATCTTTCATGCGGCCAATGCATCGCCTGCCGGCATGGCAAGCCGAATTGCTGCGTGAGGATCGAGGTGCTGGGCGTCCATCGCGACGGCGCCATGTGCGACGAGATCCTGGTGCCGGCGCAGAATCTTTATCCGGCAAATGGCCTGTCGCTGGCCGATGCCGCGGCGGTGGAATTTTTGGCGATCGGCGCGCATGCGGTGCGCAGATCGGTTGGAACGCCTGGTCAGCGCACGCTGGTCATCGGCGCCGGCCCGATCGGGCTGGGCACGGCGATCTTCGCCCGTATTGCCGGGCTGGATGTCAGCCTGCTCGATATGAGCAGCGAACGCCTCGGCTTCGCCGAAAAGGAACTCGGCTTTGTCCCGCTCGACACCTCGAAGGCAGCGGCTGCGGACCTAGTGCGGCAGGCGACCGGCGGCGAAGGGTTCGACCTCGTCTTCGACGCGACCGGCAACACGGCGTCGGTGCAGTCCGCCTTCGCCCATGTCGCACATGGCGGCACGCTGGTGCTGGTCAGCGTCGTCAAGGACGACATCACCTTCTCCGACCCCGAATTCCACAAGCGTGAGATGACGCTGGTCGGCAGCCGCAACGCGCTGAAGGCCGATTTTGAGCATGTCGCCGCTTCGATCCGCAACGGCGCCGTGCCGTTGGGCAAGCTCGTCACCCATCGCACGACGCTCGCCGGAACGCCGCGCGATCTGGCGCGGTGGGCGCATGAGAAATCGGGGCTGATCAAGGCTGTGATCGAGGTGGGGTGAGAGACGCCGGCATAGAGATTTCCGCCCTGGATATCTGGCAATCACAGCCTTGGTGATTGGCCGAAGCGCCTACCCCTTCGTCATCCACGGGCGGAGCAACGAGCGAAGCGACGCGCGCAGACCCGAGGATCCATTCCGTGACTTCGAAGCTCTGCGACGATCCAGAATTCTGCTCTGTCGCATTCCACGGTCGAGGTAACGGAATGGATCCTCGGGTCTGCGCTCCGCTTCGCGTCGCTCCGCCCGTGGATGACGACTCCGAGATTAATCGCACTGGAGTGATGATGGGCGGGACTAATCGCCAGCCGAAAGCCTCAACTCCACCCGCTCCGCTGGAAAGCGCGACTCCGCGAACTGGATCGGCTCGCCGTCCAGCGTGACGTTGACGGCGACGGTGACCAGCACGATGGCGCCCGGCTGCAGATCGAGCGCTGCGAGGTCGTCGGCATCGGCGTGGCGAGCCGACAGCACGGTCGAATGCCGCAGATAATCATTGATGCCGAAACGCTTCAGCGAGGCGGTGATCGATCCTGTTTCCGCCATGGCCGCCTCGATACCGGCGAAGCGCTTGGCGTCGAACCAGGTCGTGGCGCGTGACACCGCATGACCATCGGCCTCGCCACGCGTTTCCAGCCGGATGACGGCCGCGCCCTTGGCGATGCCCAGCGCATCGGCGATGCGCCGGCTGGCCGGCTCCGTCGAGGACGACAGGAGCGCGATATGCCGCTCGCTCGTCTGCCCCTGCAGCCCGGTCGAGAAGCGCGTGCGCGCGCCGATCGGATAGGACAGCCGCTTGCGCGACAGGACGAAGGTGCCGCGGCCCTGCTCGGCCCTGAGCACGCCTTCCTGCACAAGCGCCGCGATGGCGCTGCGCACCGTGTGGCGGTTGACACCGTAGCGCTCGGCCAGCGCGACTTCGGGCGGCAGCGCCGCATTCTCCGCGAAATCGCCGCTCGCGATCCCCTGCAGGATCCGGTCGGCGATCTGCCGCCACAGCGACACGCCGTTGCGCCTTTCGATGCTGCTCGCCAGTCCGGTCATTCATCGCCCCCCATTTCTTCGCCAGCCCGGGCAATTTTCCGGGCCTGTCATCCACCCGTCATGGACTCCCGTTAGGAGATAGGTATAATTTGTACAGTTGTCTATATCAATAGACAAATTTACGCTATGTCAGGAGCAATGCCATGCGAGGACAGGAAGCGCGCGAGCAGGCCGGGCGGAAAGCCTTGATGGCGACGCTGGCGCATGCCGAAGCCGATGAGATCGCGCGCCTGTGGAGCGAGTCGGGACTGCCCTCCGAGGCCGAGCTTTTGCGCGGCCCCGAAACCGGATTGGTGACGGTGCGCGGACGGATCGGCGGCGGTGGCGCGCCGTTCAATGTTGGCGAGGCGACCGTCACCCGCGCCACGGTGCGGCTGCCCTCCGGCCAGGTCGGCCATTCCTATGCGCTCGGCCGCGACAAGGACAAGGCCAGGCTCGCCGCGATCGCCGACGCGCTGTGGCAGGACCCGGCGCAGCGTGAAGCAGTCGAGACGAAGCTCGCCGCGCCCTTGCGCGCGGCGCTCGATGCGGCGCGCGAGACGCGGCGCGTCGAGACGGCGGCCACGAAAGTGGATTTCTTCACCATGGTGCGCGGAGAAGACTGATGGATATTGCCACGCAATCGATCGACGGCGGCTTCGCCGAGCCGGTCTTCAATGCTCAGGCCGTCTTCCGCGCCATCATGGACGCGATGGCGCGCCCGGGCTCCATGCAGGCCCTGCCGCAGCTCACCCGGCCGCCGGCGCCGTTGTCGGCGACGGCCGGCGCCGTGGCGCTCTCGCTCTGCGACAACGACACGCCGGTCTGGCTCGATCCGCCGCTGCAGGCGGAAGCTTCGGTCAAGGCCTGGCTCGGCTTCCACACCGGCGCGCCCTTGGCCAACACGCCGGCCGACGCGCATTTCGCGTTGATCGCCAATCCGAAGGAGATGGCGGCGCTCGACGGTTTTGCGCAAGGCACGCAGGAATATCCCGACCGCTCGACGACGCTGATCCTCCTGGTCGACGACCTTGCCTCGGGCCCGTCGCTGCTGCTTGAGGGCCCCGGCATCGAAAAAACGTCAATGATCGCGCCTCCGGGCATGCCGCGCCATTTCGTTGAGCAGTGGAAGCAGAACAACCAACGTTTTCCGCGCGGTGTCGACATCATCCTGGCGGCGCCGGGCAGCCTCGCCTGCCTGCCGCGCACCACCCGCATCAAGTCGATAGAGGCATGACATGTATGTCGCGGTGAAGGGCGGCGAAGCCGCCATTGCCAATGCGCACCGCCTGCTGGCCGACCGCCGCCGCGGCGATCGCTCGGTGCCGGCGCTGCGCCTCGACCAGATTGTCGAACAGCTGGCGCTCGGCGTCGACCGCGTGATGAGCGAAGGCTCGCTCTACGATCGCGAGCTGGCGGCTCTCGCCGTCGTCCAGGCGCGCGGCGACATGATCGAGGCGATCTTCCTGGTGCGCGCCTACCGCACCACGCTGCCGCGCTTCGGCTACACCAATCCGGTCGATACCGGCGCGATGCAGGTCGAGCGTCGTATCTCGGCCACCTACAAGGATCTGCCCGGCGGCCAGGTGCTCGGCCCGACCTTCGACTACACCCACCGCCTGCTCGATCCGGAGCTCGCCGCCGGCGCCGAAGTCGAGACGCCGGCGCAGCGCCCGGTCGAGCCGGAGGCCATGCCGCGCGTTTCGGCGATCCTCGCCCATGAAGGCCTGATCGAGGCCGATGGCGAAATGCCGCTCGACCATGTCCCCGGCGACATCACGCGCGAGCCGCTGCAATTCCCGATGGCTCGCGACATCCGCCTGCAGGCGCTGTCGCGCGGCGACGAAGGTTTTCTCCTGGCGCTCGGCTATTCGACGCAGCGCGGCTACGCCCGCAACCATCCCTTCGTCGGCGAGATCCGCATCGGCGAGGTCGAGCTGGAGCTCGACGTCCCGGAGCTGCCCTTCGCCGTGCCGCTCGGCTCCATCCGCATCACCGAATGCCAGATGGTCAACCAGTTCAAGGGCTCGGCCAAGGCGCCGCCGCAGTTCACCCGCGGCTACGGCCTGGTGTTCGGCCAGAGCGAGCGCAAGGCGATGGCGATGGCGCTGTGCGACCGGGCGCTGCGCGCGGGCGAGCTTGGCGAGGATATCGTCGCCGCCGCGCAGGACGAGGAATTCGTCATCTCCCACTCCGACAATGTGCAGGCGACCGGCTTCGTCGAGCATCTGAAGCTGCCGCACTATGTCGACTTCCAGGCCGAGCTCGGCCTCGTGCGCCGCATGCGCGCCGAATACGAGGCGCGGGAAAACGAGGACAAGGCTGAAGAGAAAAGGGAGGCCGCGGAATGAACGCGCAATCGACCGACATCGCAACCTACAACTTCGCCTATCTCGACGAGCAGACCAAGCGGATGATCCGCCGCGCCATCCTGAAGGGCATCGCTATCCCCGGCTACCAAGTGCCCTTCGCCTCGCGCGAGATGCCGATGCCTTACGGCTGGGGCACCGGCGGCGTGCAGGTCACCGCCTCGATCATCGGTCCCGACGACGTGCTGAAAGTCATCGACCAGGGCGCCGACGACACCACCAACGCCGTCTCGATCCGCGCCTTCTTCAAGAAGGTCGCCAAGGTCGACGTCACCACCGAAACCGCGAAGGCGACGATCATGCAGACCCGCCACCGCATTCCGGAGCAGCCGCTGACGGCGGGCCAGGTGCTGGTGTTCCAGGTGCCGATCCCCGAGCCGCTGCGCTTCCTCGAACCGCGCGAGACCGAGACGCGCAAGATGCATGCGCTGGAGGAATATGGCCTCATGCATGTGAAGCTCTACGAGGACATCGCCAAGCACGGCCGCATTGCCACCACCTATGCCTATCCGGTCAAGGTCGAGGGTCGCTATGTGATGGACCCGTCGCCGACGCCCAAATTCGACAATCCGAAGATGCATCGTTCGCCGGCTTTGCAATTGTTCGGCGCCGGCCGCGAGAAGCGCATCTACGCAGTGCCCCCTTTCACCGACGTCGTCAGCCTCGATTTCGAGGATCACCCCTTCGAGGTGCAGACTTTCGACCAGCCCTGCGCGCTCTGCGGCGCCGAGAATGTCTATCTCGACGAGGTCATCCTCGACGACCATGGCGGCCACATGTTCGTCTGCTCCGACACCGACCACTGTGAGAAGCGACGCGCCGATGGGCATCATGGCCACCTTGCCCCCGAAGCCCATCTTGTCCCGGAAAAGACGGAGCCGGCCGAATGACGGACGAACCGCTGCTGCGCGTTTCAGCGCTTTCGAAATTCTACGGCTCGCGCGTCGGCTGCGAGAACGTCACCTTCGATCTCTGGCCGGGCGAGGTCCTGGCGGTCGTCGGCGAGTCCGGCTCCGGCAAGACGACGCTGCTCAACTGCCTGTCGACCCGCCTTCTGCCCTCCTCCGGCACCGCCAGCTACCGCATGCGCGATGGCCAATGGCGCGAGCTCTATCGCATGAGCGAGGCCGAGCGCCGCTTCCTGATGCGCACCGACTGGGGTTTTGTCCATCAGAACCCGGCCGACGGGCTGCGCATGACCGTATCAGCCGGTGCCAATGTCGGCGAGCGGCTGATGGCGGTTGGCGACCGCCACTATGGCAGGATCCGCGCTACCGCCGTCGACTGGCTGTCGCGTGTCGAGATCGACGAGGACCGCATCGACGACGAGCCCCGCGCCTTCTCCGGCGGCATGCGCCAGCGCCTGCAGATCGCCCGTAACCTGGTGACCGGCCCGCGGCTCGTCTTCATGGACGAGCCGACCGGCGGCCTCGACGTCTCGGTGCAGGCGCGTCTGCTCGATCTGCTGCGCGGGCTGGTCACCGATCTCGGGCTGGCGGCGATCGTCGTCACCCACGACCTCGCCGTGGCGCGGCTCCTGTCGCAGCGCATGATGGTGATGAAGGACGGTCACGTCGTCGAAAGCGGCCTCACCGACCGCGTGCTCGACGATCCGCGCGCGCCGTATACGCAACTCCTCGTTTCTTCCATCTTGCAGGTGTGATGATGGCCACTCCTCTCGTCGTTTCCGATGTCGCCAAAAGCTTCACCATGCATCTGCGCGACGGCGTCACGCTGCCGGTGGTGGCGGGCGTCTCCTTCTCGATCCGCGGCGGCGAATGCGCCGTGCTCGGCGGTCCGTCGGGTGCCGGAAAAAGCTCGATCCTGAAGATGCTCTACGGCAACTACGCCGTCGATGAAGGCCAGATCATCGTCCAGCATGGCGGCGGGCTGATCGACCTCGCCTCCGCCAGCCCGCGCACCGTGCTTTCCGTGCGCCGCCACACCATCGGCTATGTCAGCCAGTTCCTGCGCACCGTGCCGCGCGTTTCCGCGCTCGACGTGGTCGCCGAGCCGCTGGTCGAGCGCGGCGGGGATCGCGAGACCGCGCGCGCGAAGGCTCGCTCCTTGCTTGCGCAGCTCAACCTGCCGGAAAAACTCTGGGCGCTGCCGCCGGCGACCTTCTCCGGCGGCGAGCAGCAGCGCGTCAACATCGCGCGCGGCTTCATCACCGAGCATCCGATCCTGTTGCTCGACGAGCCGACCGCTTCGCTTGACGCCCGCAATCGCGATGTCGTCGTCGAGCTCATCGCCGCCAAGAAGGCGGCGGGCGTTGCGCTCCTCGGCATCTTCCACGACCTCGACGTGCGCGACGCGGTCGCCGACCGCGTCATCGACGTCACCGCCTTCGCCGCCGGAAAGATCGCCGCATGAGCAAGAAACTCTCGGAGGCGCCGCTGATCCATCCGACGGCGCAGGTCGAAAACTCGACCCTCGGCCGCTGGACCGAAATCGCCGAGCGCAGCCGCGTCGCCGAATGCGAGCTCGGCGACTATTCCTACATGATGCAGGACTGTGCCGTCTGGTGCGCGACTATTGGCAAGTTCTCCAACATCGCGGCAAGCGTACGCATCAACGCCACGAACCACCCGGTCTCGCGTCCGACGCTGCACCACTTCACCTATCGCGCCTCGGACTATTGGGACGACGCCGAGCATGAGAGCGAGTTTTTCGCGCAGCGCCGCGCCAAGCGCGTCACCATCGGCCACGACACCTGGCTCGGCCACGGCTCGACCATCCTGCCCGGCGTCACCGTCGGCGACGGCGCGGCGGTCGGCGCGGGCGCGGTGGTGTCGAAGGATGTCGCGCCCTACACCATCGTCGGCGGCGTGCCGGCGAAACCGATCCGCGAGCGCTTCGACCGCCGCACCGCCGAGCGCTACCAAGCCCTGGCCTGGTGGGACTGGGACCATGCAAGGTTGCGCGCCGCGCTCGACGATTTTCGCGAACTGTCGGCAGAGGCGTTTCTCGAAAAATATGGCGGCTGATTTCGGTGAATGATGAATAGTGAATGGCAACGAAGCCCTTCTTATTCACCATTCACCATTCACCATTCACCATTCACCATTCACACCTTTGACACATGACTCGGACAAGAGCCGATCTCCCCCAGGAGATCGCCATGCTCGCCACTGTTAGACCCTCGCTCGCCGGATTTTTCGAAGGCTCCAACCCGGCGCCGCCGGTTCATCTCGGCACCCGTTACGACGTCTCGGGCAACTTTCTCCCCGAGCCGGGCAACACCGTCGTCTGCCATCTGGTCGAAGGCTCGCCTTCGCAAGCAGCGATCGTGGAGGTGCGCGAACGCATGCTTGCCATGCCGGATGCCGATCGCCTCGCCTTCACGCCGATCTCAAGCCTCCACATGACGCTCTTCCAGGGCATTATCGAATACCGCCGCCGCCTTCCTTACTGGCCTTCGGACGTGCCGCTCGACACCGGCATCGACGACATGACCCGCCTCTATCTCGATCGCCTGCAAGATTTCGAGGGCCACGGACCCTTCAAGATCAAGGTTGTCGAAGTCGTGCCGACCGGCCTGACCGTCGCCGGCGCCACCGAACAGGATCGCCGGATCCTGCAAGCTTGGCGCGATGCGCTGTCTGTGCCGTTCGGCTACCGCCATCCGGACCACGACACCTATGTCTTCCACATCACCTATGCCTATCAGATCCGCCGCCTCGCCGACGAGCGGGCCGCGGCCTGGCAGGATCTGTTCGATGACTGCTTGTCATTCCTCGAGCGCGAAGCTCCGGTGATCGAGCTCAAGCCGCCGGCCTTTTGCAGCTTCAAGGACATGAAGCATTTCGAGGAACTGCTGGTGCTTGGCTGACGCCGAGCAGCGACACAGACCAGCATTCCCCGCCAAGCCTGTGACTCGTAACAAAACTGACATCAATCCGACACCCCAGCTTCATCGGCCTGCGCTAGCGAGAGCTAACAGACCTGCAACCGCGACGGACTGGAGTTTTGGTATGTCAGCATCATCGGCCACGCTCGAAATCCGCGGCGTAACCCGACGATTTGGCAAGAACACCGCTGTCAGCGACATCAACATCTCGATCCCGCGCGGTCAGATGGTCGGTATCATTGGCCGCTCCGGCGCCGGCAAGTCGACGCTGCTGCGCATGATCAATCGCCTCATCGATCCCAGCCAGGGGTCGATTTTTTTTGACGGCGCCGAGGTCTCCAGCCTGCAGGGCTCGCCGCTGCGCCGCTGGCAGCGCGACTGCGCCATGATCTTCCAACAGTTCAACCTCGTGCCGCGCCTCGACGTCTTGACCAATGTGCTGCTCGGCCGCCTCAACCATCGCTCCACGGTTTCCAACCTGCTCGGCATGTTCACGCGCACCGAATGCGCGGAGGCGGTGGCCGCGCTCGAGCGCCTCGACATCGCCCGCACCGCGCTGCAGCCGGCCGGCACGCTGTCCGGCGGCCAGCAGCAGCGTGTCGCGATCGCCCGCGCCATGATGCAGCAGCCGAAAGTGCTTCTGGCCGACGAGCCGATCGCCTCGCTCGACCCGCTCAACGCCAAGGTGGTGATGGATTCGCTGCGCGACATCAATCTGCGCGAAGGCATCACCGTCGTCACCAATCTGCACACGCTGGACACCGCCCGCGCCTATTGCGGCCGCATCATCGGCATGGCCGCCGGCAAGGTCGTCTTCGACGGCGCCCCGCAAGACCTCGACCGCGACGCCGTGCGCACCGTCTACGGCGCCGACGCCAGCGGCGCCGAGATCTCCGAAGCGATCACGTCGACCAGCGTGACCATCAGGCCCAAGATCACCGCATCCGCCGGACCGCTCGAACCCGCCTTTCCTGGCTACTGAGTCCATCGCCCCGACCCCAGTCGGTCCGGGCAAATCTTGGATTTCGGCAGAGCAACCCGGATCGCCCGCCAGCGTCAAAGGCAAGACTTGAAAAATCAGAACGCCGCCGGCGCGCAGCCGGAACAACAGGAGAGAGAGCAAATGTTCAGGAAGATGGTTTTTGGAGCGGTTTCGCTGCTCGCCATGGCCGCAAGCGCCGCGCATGCCGCCGATATCAAGGAATTCCGCGTCGGCATCCTCGGCGGCGAGAATGAGACCGACCGTCTGCGCAACTATCAGTGCCTCGCCGACCACCTGAAGTCGGAGTTCGGCTTCGAGAAGGTTTCGCTGTTCCCGGCCGCCGACTATGACGGCGTCATCCAGGGCCTGCTCGGCGGCACGCTCGACTTCGCCGAGCTCGGCGCGTCCGGCTACGCCAGCGTCTATCTGAAGAACCCGAAGGCGGTCACCCCGATCCTCACCACCAAGCAGACCGACGGCTCGACCGGCTATTATTCAGTTGGCCTGGCGCTCAAGACCTCCGGCATCACCGACATCAAGTCGGCCAAGGGCAAGAAGCTCGGTTACGCCGATCCGGATTCGACCTCGGGCTACCTGATCCCGCTGACCCAGATTCCGAAGGACACCGGCGCTTCCAACGAGACCTACTTCGCCTCGACCCAGTTCAACGGCGGCCACGAGAACAACATCCTGGCCGTGCGCGACGGCAAGGTCGACGTTGCGGTGGATGATTCCTCCGGCATCGGCGACTTCAAGAACGGCTACACCTCGGGCACCTTCCACAAGGAAGTCGCCAAGGGCGCCGTCGACCCGAACGACTTCGTCGAAGTGTGGCGCTCGGGCCTGATCCCGAACGGTCCACTGGTTGTCCGCACCGCGCTGGGCGACGACATGACCGCCAAGCTCACCGCCTTCTTCACCGCCTTGCCGGTCAAGGACAAGGCCTGCTTCGAAGGCGTCGAAGGCGGCGACTTCACCGGCTACGTGCCGGTGAAGCCGGACTTCTACAACGTCATCGTCGAAGCCCGCAAAGCCGCCATCGGCGGCTGACGGCATCAGGAAAAGGGCGGCGTCGCAAAAAAACGCCGCCCTTTTTGCATTCACAGTCATGACCCTTTCGACAACGATCCATTCCGACGCCACCCGCCAGCAGGCCGATGCCTGGCGGCGCCAGACGTCGCTGCGCCGCTTCTACACCGCGCTTGGTGTCGGCCTGCTGCTTGTCGCCATGTTCGCGACCATGTGGTTCGCCGACGAGGCCAATGCCGGCCACTTTTTCGACCGCCTGCCGCACATCCTCGATTTCCTGAGCTGGCTGGTCCCGAAGGACTGGAACGATGTCTGGCGTGCGCTGTTCGACATCGCCTCGCCCGGCGACAAGGGCACGCAGGAGTTCAACTTCCCGCTCGGCCGCGTCTACATCTGGGGCGGCTTCTACATTCCCGAATATTTCGAGCTGATGCTGACGACGGTGAACGTGGCGCTGGTCTCGACCTTCATCGGCTTCGTCTTCGCCGTTCCCTTCTCCTTCATCGCCGCGCGCAACCTGACGCCGAGCCCGATCCTGCGGCTCGTCGTCAAGCGCTTCATGGAACTGCTGCGCGCCTTTCCGGAGATCGTCATTGCCGGCCTGTTCGCGGCGATCGTCTCGATCGGCCCGGTCGCGGCAATCATCGCCATCGGTCTGCATTCGATCGGCGCGCTGGGCAAGCTCTTCTACGAGATTAACGAGAACATCGACATGCGCCCGGAGGAGGGCCTGCGCGCGGTCGGCGCCAACTGGTTCGAGCGCGTGCGCTTCGCCGACCTGCCGCAGGTGCTGCCCAATTTCATGTCCTATACACTGCTCCGGATCGAGATCAACGTGCGCATCTCGACCATCATGGGCGCGGTCGGCGGCGGCGGCATTGGCGAGGAGCTGAAGCTTGCCATCTCGCGCGGCTTCGGCGCCAAGACGCTGGCGCTGGTGCTCCTGCTCTTCGTCACCATCATCCTCGTCGACCAGTTCTCCGCCTGGCTGCGCCGCAAGCTCGTCGGCGAGCAGGCTTTCCTGATGAGCGCGTGAAATGGCCGCCATGACCGCCGACGAAATCAGCGCCATCGAAAACCGCCACCCGCAGATCTTCCAGCGGCCGGCCTACAAGCGCTTCTGGCCGCTGCTGCTGGTTGCGGGCACCGTGCTCTATCTTGGCTACGCCCTGTGGTTCTTCAGCTTGCCGCAGGTGCTGCGCGAGTCGCATTGGGAGCGCCTGCCGCTCTTCCTGTCGCAATGGATCAGCTATGATTTGCAGCCGGAGTTCCGCCTCGACCAGCCCGAGATCACGCCGAAATATCCGCGCTTCTCGGCGCTCGGCGAGAACCCCGATCCCGATTGGGTAATCAAGAATCCCGACGGCACCCACACCGTCCAGATCGACGGCGACGCCAAATCCGTCACCTTCGACAAGACCAAAGCGACGATCACGGCCAACGGCGTGACCGTGCCCATAGCGCTGACCGGCAGCAAGCCAGTGGTGACAGGTCCGGTGCCCGACTGGGTGACCGTCCATGACGACGAGATCGTCGCCAAGCTCGGCTTTGCCGGCGAGGTGCGTGTCACCGTCGACCGCGTCAAGATACGCAAGCGCTTCCTCGGTTGGGCGAATTTCGTCTTCGATACGCGCTCGCCCTTCTTCGGCAAACCCTATGGTGAAGTCATCTCGTTGATCGTCTCCGGGCCGGAACTCAAGCCGGGCACCTCGAACCTCGCTTTGGCCGCCGACAATTTCTGGAACAACGCGCAGTGGCAGCACGGCGATGTCTGGACGAAGCTCTTGCAGACCATCGTCATGGCGTTTCTCGGCACGCTGCTCGGCGGCATCGTCGCCTTCCCGCTCGCCTTCTTCGCCGCCCGCAACATCACGCCGAGCGGCGTTCTGAGCCAAGTGCTGAAGCGCTTCTTCGATTTCATGCGCTCGGTCGACATGCTGATCTGGGCGCTGTTCTTCACCCGCGCCTTCGGCCCTGGACCGCTGGCCGGCAGCGCCGCGATCTTCTTCACCGAGATCGGGACGTTGGGCAAAACCTATTCCGAGGCGCTGGAGAACATCGACGACAAACCGCGGGAAGGCGTGCTCTCGACCGGCGCCAACGAGATTTTGGTGCAGCGCTACGGCGTGCTGCCGGAGGTGGTGCCGGTGTTCATCAGCCAGACGCTCTATCAGTGGGAATCGAACACCCGCGGCGCCACCATCATCGGCGCCGTCGGCGCCGGCGGCATCGGCCTGAAATTGTGGGAAGCGATGCGCACCAATTCGAACTGGGCCAACGTCTTCTACATGGTGCTCTTGACGCTGCTCGTCGTCTTCATCTTCGACAACATCTCGAACGTCCTGCGCCGAAGGCTGAGCCGCACGCTGCATGATTACAACCGGTTGCAGGCCGAGCGGGGGTAATTTCGCGTCTTCGTCATCCACGGGCGAAGCAAGGAGCGAAGCGACGCGGCGCAGACCCGAGGATCCATTCCGTTACCTGAGCCGTAGAATGCAGCGGTGCAGAATTCTGCATCATCGCGGAGCGTCGTCGTCACGGAACGGATCCTCGGGTCTTCGCGTCCGCTTCGCTCCCGCTCCGCCCGTGGATGACGAACGGAGAGGCGCCTACGCGGCCCCCTTCCACCCGTCCCTGATATGCCGATACCCCTCGCGATAAACCGCCTCCGGGCTCTCCGCGAAATCCCTCCACACTTTCGTCGCCGCAGCCAAATCCTTCAGCGAGCGTCCAAAGGATTCGATCGTCAGCCAGTCGTCATAACCGCTTTTGCGGATGGCGGAGAAAGTCTCCTTCCACGGAATGTTGCCGCGCCCCGGCACGCCGCGGTCGTTCTCCGAAATGTGGACATGGACGATATTGCGGCGATGCTTCGTATAAGCGCCGATCGGATCGGCCTCCTCGATGTTGGCGTGGAACGTGTCATACATTGCCTTGATGTGCGGCCGGTCGATCGCGTCGATATGTTCCGACAGGTCGGCCATGGTGTTGACCAGATAGCATTCGAAGCGGTTGAGCGCTTCGAGCCCGATGGTCACGCCCCTCTTGCCGGCATGGTCGCCGATGGCGCGCTGCGAGGCGACCGAGCGCTTCTTTTCCGCCGCCGTCGGTCCGCTGCCCGAAAAGGCGCCGAGCGTCGAGTGCAGCGGGCCGCTCAGCGTGTTGGCGCCGAGCGCGGCGCTGCAGTCGATCGCCCATTTCATGTAGTCGATGCCGGCCTTGCGCGTCGCGGCATCCGGCGAGATCAGGTTCATCGCCGGATCGCCCATCGCCGAGACCGCGGTGCGCTCCAGGCCGATGCGGTCGAGCATCTCGCCGAGCTTCTTGTAGTCGTCAGGCGCGCCCGCAAAGACCGGTATCTCGACGCCGTCGAAGCCGGTCGCCTTGATGTCCTTCAAGAGCGTCTCGTGCTTCTTCGAGACGCTGGTGGTCCACAAGAACATACACATGCCGATTTTCATCGACACCCCTCCCCAGCTCGCGGCCAGCCATTTGCGTTGGCGGGCCGCACTCCCCCTCATCCGGCCGCTTCGCGGCCACCTTCTCCCCACCGGGGAGAGGTCGGATTGCCCCGGATTGCGTTTGCAATTCGGCTGGCAATCCGGGTGAGGGGGCGCCGCCGCTGACTAAAGCTTCGTCCACGCCCCATTCTTCTTAGACGACTTCACGCAGGCTTCGATGAAGGCCATGCCTTCGACACCGTCGTCGATCGTCGGGAAGACCACATCCTTAGCCGGCTTGCCGCCCTTCCGGCGCGCCGCGCGAATGGCGCGGGCGGCCTCCTGGTAGATGTTGGCAAAGCCTTCGAGATAGCCTTCCGGATGGCCGGATGGCACACGGGTCACACGTGCGGCCACCGGCATCGCGCCAGCCCCGGCCCGGGTGAGCAACTGCTTCGGCTGGCCGAACGGCGTGTACCAGAGATAGTTCGGGTCGGCCTGCACCCATTCCAGCCCGCCCTTCGAGCCGTAGATGCGCAGCTTCAACCCGTTCTCATGGCCGGGCGCCACCTGGCTTGCCCAGATCATGCCCTTGGCCGGATGCTTGTTGCCGACCGGCTTGAAGCGCAGCATGACATTGACATTGTCGTCGAGCTGGCGCCCCGGCACGAAGGCATCGAGGTCGGCCGACAGAGAATCCAGCTCCAGCCCCGAGACGAAGCGGGCAAGGTTGTAGGCATGCGTGCCGATGTCGCCCAGCGCGCCGCCGGCGCCTGCCTGCTTGGGATCGGAGCGCCATGAGGCCTGTTTCTGGCCGGTGGCTGCGAGATCCTCGGTCAGCCAGTCCTGCGGATATTCCGACTGCACGATGCGGATGTCGCCGAGTTGGCCCTTGGCCACCATCTCGCGCGCCTGCCGGATCATCGGATAGGCGGTGTAATTGTGGGTGAGCACGAACACCTTGCCGGTCTTCTCGACCAGCGCCGCAAGCTTCCTCGCCTCGGCCAGCGAGGTTGCCAGCGGCTTGTCGCAGATGACGTGGATGCCTGCCTCGAGGAAGGCTTTGGCCGCCGGCACATGCACATTGTTGGGGGTGACGATGGCCACCGCTTCGATGCCGTCGGGACGCTTGGCTTCGGCCTTGGCCATCTCAGCATAGGAGCTGTAGCTGCGCGCCGGATCGAGCCCGAGCTCGGCAGCGGAAGCCTTGGCCCGCGCTGGGTCCGACGACAGCGCCCCGGCGACCAGCACGAAATCATTGTCCATGCGCGCCGCGATGCGGTGCACCGCGCCGATGAAGGCGCCCTGCCCGCCGCCAACCATGCCGTAGCGGATCGGGCCGCCTCCCGTTTCCGACTTCGATGCGCCGACCATTTTTCGTCCTCTCCTCTGGGCTCCTCACCCTCCCCCTTGCGGAGAGGGACCGACGCGCGGCGTCGGGCGGGGTATAAGGGTCCGCTGCGGCTTGGAATTCAACCCTGCCGGACCCGCAGTCGAATCTTCTCAAGGAAGTTCGCGGGTCAAATCCCCATCATCGCGCGCAGCAGCTTCTTGTCGGTCGTGCCGGCGGCGAAATCATCGAAGGCTTTCTCGGTCACCTGGATGATGTGATGCTGGATGAAGGGCGCGCCTTCGGCCGCCCCGTCCTCGGGATGCTTGAGGCAGCATTCCCACTCCAGCACCGCCCAGGAATCGTAATTGTACTGGGTGAGCTTGGAGAAGATGCCGCTGAAATCGACCTGCCCGTCGCCCAGAGAGCGGAAGCGGCCCGCCCGGTTCACCCAGCCCTGATAGCCGGAATAGACGCCCTGCCGTCCGGTCGGGTTGAACTCGGCATCCTTGACGTGGAACGCCTTGATCCGCTCGTGGTAGATGTCGATGAATTCGAGATAGTCGAGCTGCTGCAGCAGGAAATGCGATGGGTCGTAATTGATGTTGCAGCGCTTGTGGCCGCCGACCGCGTCTAGGAACATCTCGAAGGTCGCGCCGTCGAACACGTCCTCGGAAGGATGGATCTCGTAGCCGACATCGACGCCATTGTCCTCATAGACATCGAGGATCGGCTTCCAGCGCTTGCCGAGCTCGCCGAAGGCTTCTTCGATCAGCCCGGCCGGCCGCTGTGGGAACGGATAGAGATAGGGGAAGGCCAGCGAGCCGGTGAACGACACCGACGCGTTCAGCCCGAGATTGCGCGACGCCTTGGCGCCGAACTTCATCTGTTCGACGGCCCATTGCTGGCGCGCCTTGGGATTGTTATGCACCGATGGCGGCGCGAAGCCATCCATCTGCGCGTCATAGGCGGGATGCACCGCCACCAATTGCCCCTGCAGGTGCGTTGACAGTTCCGTGATCTCGACGCCGGCGTCCGCGCAAATGCCTTTCACCTCGTCGCAATAGGCTTTCGACGAGGCCGCCTTCGCGAGGTCGAACAGGCGTCCGTCCCAGGTCGGGATCTGCACGCCCTTGTAGCCGAGCCCGGCCGCCCATTTGGCGATCGAAGCCAGTGAATTGAACGGTGCGGCATCGCCCGCGAACTGCGCCAGAAACAGGCCGGGCCCCTTCATCGTCGTCGGCATCGGCATCCTCCCTCTCTTGTTTTCGCGACCAAGCATAGCGCCGATTGGAGCGAGGGCCAGCCTGTTTGGTCAGTCCTACCGGCATCTGAACGCCATGTCATTCTGGTATTACCAAATCCCGTAGTTCGGTCAAGCGCCTGAAAAGCTGGAAGAAGCCGCGGACCCGCAATTGGAAATGCGAAATTACCCTATTAAATCATTGCATTGTCCAGCACGGCCGCCTTCCTCTGCCCACTTCTTGCCGCGCAGGAAAATTTGCTGTAGAGGTCATGACAGGCCCAATTGGTCGAACCAGTTTCGAGGAAAACCTGGCAACGCCTTGGGGAGGAAACGTGCGGCCGCCTCTGTCCGAGGCGTCGCGGGGTAAAATGTGACAGGCGAATTCTGGGAAGGATAGACCATGCATCTTTCGACGCACAATTGGATGCGGGCGGAGCCGCTGGAGGTGACGCTGAAGCGCATCAAGAAGTTCGGCTACGAATCGATCGAGATTTCCGGCGAGCCCGAGCAGTACAAGACCAAGGAGACGCGTGCGCTCCTGAAGGAGTACGGCATCCGCTGCTGGGGTTCGGTGACGCTGATGCTCGGCGAACGCAACCTCGCCGCCAAGAACCAGGGCCAGCGCGAGCGGTCCGTTCAATATGTCAAGGACGTGCTCACCATGGTGAGCGAGCTCGACGGCGAGATCATCACGCTGGTGCCCGCGACCGTCGGCAAGGTGGTGCCGGACGGCACCGAGGCGGAGGAATGGGGCTGGGTGGTCGACGCCACGCGCGAATGCTTCACCCATGCCAAGAAGGTCGGCGTCCGGATCGCCATCGAACCGCTCAACCGCTTCGAGACCTATCTCTTCAATCGCGGGGCCCAGGCGCTGGCGCTCGCCGATGCGGTGAGCCCCGAATGCGGGGTCTGCCTTGACGCCTACCATATCCACATGGAGGAATTTAACGTCTATGACGCGATCCGCCAGGTCGGCAAACGCCTGTTCGACTTCCATGTCGCCGACAACAACCGCTTCGCCGCCGGCCTTGGCCAGATCGACTGGCCGAAGATCGTGCGCACGCTGAAGGAGGTCGGCTATGACGGCGCGCTGACCAACGAATTCGTCGCGCCCGTCGACCGCACGCCGGCCGCACCCTATCCGGAGATGGTCGAGCGCAATCCGGTCGACATCTCGCCCGAGCAGCTCAAATTCATCCAGGACCACGGCTCCAGCGTGCTTACGGAGAAATTCTACACCGACCAGATGCGCATCACCGCCGAAACGCTGCTGCCGCTGATCAAGTAGACCTCCGATCAAAGCTTGTCCTTCCGCCTGGCGGGCGGAGGGGCCGAAGGGAAAATATGCGCATCAAAAGCGTTCAGGCGTGGTGGGTCCGTGTCCCGATCGAAGTCGCGAAGCAGCATCGCAGCGACTTCGGTCAAGTGACGACGTTCGATGCCGCGATTCTGCGCATCGAGACTGATGACGGCCTGGTCGGCTGGGGCGAAGGCAAGAACGCCGCCGGCAGCGCCGGCAGCTATGGCGCGCTCGTCCATATGCTCAACCATGAGATCGCCCCGCAGCTCATCGGCCGCGATCCGGCCGACATCGGCATCATCTGGGAGATGCTCTATAACGGCGTGCGCCATGAGACGGCGGCACATGCAGGCCATGCCATGCCGCAGCTGGCGCGGCGCGGCATGAGCGTGGCGGCGATCAGCGCCGTCGACATCGCGCTTTGGGACATCCTCGGCAAGTCGCTCGGGCAGCCGGTATGGCGGCTGCTCGGTGGCCGCAAGGTCGAGCGCATGCAGGCCTACGCTTCGGGCGGCTGGGCCTCCCCCGCCGCCATCGGCGAGCAGTTGCAATCCTACATCGCCAAGGGCGGCTTCAAGGCGCTGAAGATGCGCGTCGGCGCCATGGACGGCGCCCCGCATCTTTCGGCCGCGCGCGTGCGCGCCGCAAGGCAGGCGATCGGCCCGGAGGTCGACCTGATGGTCGACGCGCACGGCACCTACACCGTCGCCGAGGCCAAGCGCTTCATCCAGCTCACCGCCGATCTCGACCTCGCCTGGTTCGAGGAGCCGGTGATCGCCGACGACAAGCCGGGCATGGCCGAGGTGCGCGCCTCGGGCTCGACGCCGATCGCGACCGGCGAGAGCGAGGCGACGCGCTACGCTTTCCGCGACCTGGCGGTGCTGAAATCGGCCGATATCTTCCAGCCGGATCCGGCGTTCTGCGGCGGCATCAGCGAGGCGATGAAGATCGGCACCATCGCCAGCGCCTTCAACCTGCGTCTCGCGCCGCATTTGTGGGCCGGCGCGCCCTGCTTCTTCGCCGGGTTGCATGTGTGCGCCGCCTCGCCCGCGAGCTTCATCATCGAATATTCGCTCGGCGCCAATCCGATGATCCACGACCTAGTCGAGGAGACTGTCGAAGCGAAGGACGGTATGATAGCGATCCCTGAAAAGCCTGGATTGGGATTCACCATCGCCGACCGATTCCTGGAGGCGCACGCGCAACGTATTTGACAATGAAAGAAAAGAACCTTCTCGCGGAACTCGCCGCCTATCTCTTCTCCAACTCGGACAAGGAGTCCGGCCGCACGCCGTCGGAACGCGAGCTGGCGGAACATTTCGGCGTCAGCCGCGGCCAGATCCGCGAGGCGCTCGCCATCCTTGAGGCGATGCGCATCGTCGAGCGGCGCGCCAAGTCCGGCATCTATATCGACACCAAGCAGGCGAGCGTGGAAGCGCTGGCGCTGTTCGCCCGCGCCGGCCTGCCGCTCGATCCGGTGCAGATTTATGAGACGGTAGAACTGCGCAAGATCCATGAGATCAAGGCGGCCGAGCTTGCCTGCTCGCGCGCAACGGAAGAAAACTTCGAACGCCTGCGCGAGATCCTGAAAGCCTCCGAAGAGCGCATCGCCGCCGGTGAAGGCCTCGCCAAGGAGGACCGCGAGTTCCACCTCGAGATCGTGCGTGCCACCAAGAACAGCGTCTTCCATAACATCTGCAGCGTCTATTACCTGATGGGCGAGCAGCGCCTGCCGATCTATTTCAACGATCCCGAACGCTCAGTGCGCTCGCATGCCGAGCACATCCAGATCTACGAGGCGCTGCTTCGCCGCGACGGCAATCTCGCCCAGGCTCTGATGAGCGCCCATTTGCAGGGCGCCGAGAGCTACTGGAAAGGGATCATCGAAGGCCACGGAACAGAATCGAAAAGCGCGGCGCTCGAAAAGGCTTGAGCAATTCCAGGAAAAGTGTGAGCGGTTTCCGTCCGGAATTGCGTGAAACAAATGGATCCCCATGCGCAAAATCCTGTCGACGCATCCGCTGCACCCACGCGCCACGGCCATGCTGGCCGGCGCCGGGCGGCTGGTCGTCGCTTCCGCGCTCGATCCGGAGACGCTGACCACTGAGGCCCGCGACGCCGACATCGTCATCGTGCGGGCGCCGCTGCCGCCGGAACTGTTTGCGGGCGCTTCGAGCCTGCGGGCCGCTATCCGCCACGGCGCCGGGCTGGACATGATCCCGGTCGAGGCGGCGACGGCCGCCGGCGTGCTGGTCGCGAACGTGCCCGCCGTCAACGCCCGCTCGGTGGCCGAGCATGTGATGTTCACCGCGCTTGCCCTATTGCGGCGTTTCCGCGTGATGGACCGCGACCTGCGCGCCAAGGGCTGGCTTGCCGGGCGCGAGCATGCCAATTCGACCAGCGAGCTTGCCGGCAAGACGATCGGCATTGTCGGCCTCGGCGCGGTCGGCCAGGCCGTCGGCCACATCGCCGCGCACGGTTTCGACCTCAATGTCGTGGCGACGACGCGCAGCCTGCGCCCGGCGCCCGAGCGTGTCGGCTTCCTGTCGATCGACGCGCTGGTCGAGCAGAGCGACGTCATCGTGCTCTGCTGCCCTTTGACGGAGGAAACGCGCGGCCTGATCAGCCGCGAGCGCATCGCCCGCATGAAGCCCAATGCGCTGCTGATCAACGTCTCGCGCGGCCCGGTGGTTGACGACGAGGCACTGATCGAAGCCCTGCGAAAGAGCCGCATCGGCGGCGCCGCGCTCGACGTCTTTTCCACGCAGCCGCTGCCGCCCAACCATCCCTATTTCGGCTTCGACAATGTCATCGTCACCCCGCACATTGCCGGCATCACCGAGGAATCGATGATGCGCATGGGTGTCGGCGCGGCGGGCGAGGCGTTGCTGGTGCTCGCCGGCAAGCTGCCGGTCAACCTGCGCAATCCGGAAGTCGTCGAGCACTACCGGCGGCGGTTTCCGGCCGATGATTAGACCATCGACGGGCATCGTGACGGTGCAGATATGAGATGCTGGCGGGACAGGGCCCCCTCTGGCCTGCCGGCCATCTCCCCCACAAGTGGGGAGATTGGACGTCACGCCGGCTTTCGCCAATCGGCGGCGTCGGAGGGAAAGCGCCGTCGCCGAAGCTGCCAATCCCCCCAAAAGCAGTTACGCCATGCACGCACCTTTTGCGACTGGCGGACTTATCGGGCGGAGGCTTGATTGCCACGTGGTTCCCCCAATCCGTCGCTGCTTCGCAGCGCC
>NZ_SUGA01000040.1 GCF_004963255.1 Mesorhizobium sp.
GCTTTTCGTCCGCTGACGCGGACCGCTTCTCACCCCACAAGGGGAGAAGGGGGAGCTAGTCATCCCCCCGCCTTCACCTTCTCGAACATCTTGGCCATATCGTCATTCTGCTTCATCGGGCCGGTGAAGATGGTGCTCTTCAGCATCACGTCCGGATCCGCCGGCAGCTGCAGCTTGTCGAGCTCGTCCTTCGATACGCCGGCGAAAGCGGTCGAGAGCGAGCTGCCATAGCCGTAAGACTGAATCAGGAACTTGCCGGAGTCGGCGTCGAGCCGGCTGTTGATGAAATCATAGGCGAGATCGACGTTCTTGGCGTCCTTGAGCATGACGAAACCGCAGGCCCAGGTCAGCATGCCTTCCTTCGGCTTCATGAACTCGACCGGCACGCCCTGTTTCTTCAACGAGGTGGCCGACGCGTTCCAGGTCATGGCAGCGACCAGCTGACCGCTCGCCAGCGCCTGCTCGACCGAGGTCATGTCGGTGGTGTAGCTCGACAGCAGCGGCCGCTGCTCGCGCAGTTTTGCCGCGACCTTGTCCAGCTGGTCCGGCGTCATGTCGAAGGGATTAACGCCCGCGAGAAGCGCTGCGACGATGGGCGTGTCGTGCACGGCGTCGATGGTCGCCATGCGGCCGGCATATTGCTTGTCCCACAGAAGGTTCCAGCTTGCCTCCGGGTTCTTCACCAGATCGGTGCGGTAGAGGATCGAGGTGTTGCCCCAGTCCCAGGGCACCATCCAGACTTTGCCGTCGCCGGCCTGCAGGTCGGGAAGGTTCTTGAACACCGGGAAGACCGAATCCCAGTTCTTGATGCGCTTGGTGTCGATCGGCTGCAGCAGGCCTTCCTTGTTCCAGCGCGCCACCTTGTCGTAGCAGGGATGCGCAATGTCGGGCCGGAAGCCGGCCTTGACCTTGGTGAAGGCGTCGTCGTCGTCGCCGAAGATCGTCGCCTCGACGCCGTCCGGATGCGCGGCGAGGAAGCTCTTGTTGAAGTCCGGCAGCTCGTAGCCCGACCAGGTGAAATATTGCAGCTTGTCGGCGGCAAAAGCGACCGTCGACGACAGCGCCATGGCCAGGGCCGCGAGACCCGCCACGGCCTTGCGGCCGGTGATTGATTTCAGCTGTATCGTCATTTTCGTTCTCCTCTTCTTTGTTGTGCTTCAGGCTGGATTGCGGCGCGCGGCGCCGAGGCCGCGATGGCGCAGGATTTCGGCGGTTCCGGCGATGATGAAGGACACGGTGAGGATCACCGTTCCCAGCGCCATCACCGTCGGCAGCGAGCGCGGGAAACGCAGCTGGCTCCAGATGTAGAGCGGCAGCGTCGGCTCGGTGCCGGCGAGGAAAAAGACGACGATGAACTCGTCGAAGGAAATCAGGAAAGAAAGCATGAAGGCTGACAGCACGGCCGGCGCGCTCAGCGGCAGCATGACACGCCGGAACGTCGTCCAGTCGGAAGCGCCGAGATCGAGCGCCGCCTCGCGAATGGTCTTCGGAATGGCGGCGAAGCGGCTGCGCATGACCACCACCGTCGTCGGCAGCGCGACCAGGATATGGCCGAGCACGATCGAGATGCGCGAGGGGCCGAGGCCGATGAGGTTGACCAGGATCAACAGCGATATGCCGACGATGACGCCGGGGATCAGGATCGGCAGCCGGGCGATGGCGCTGATGGTGGCGGCGAGCGGCGAGCGGCCATAGAGGTCCATATAGGAAACGGTGATGCCGCAGAGCGTCGCCCCGCAGGCCGAGATGACGCCGATGACCAGGCTGTTGGCCAAGGCGCCGGAAAGCGCCGGGTTGCCGTAGAGCGTGCGATACCATTCGAGCGTGAAGCCCTGCAGCGGAAACGCCGCCTGGATGGAGTTGTTGAAGGAAAACAGCGGGATCAAAAGCACCGGCAGATAGAGGAAGACGAGATAGGCAAGCACGTAGAGGCCCAGCCAGCCGCCGCCTGCGTTGATGTCGGTCCGGGCGCTCATGTGCGGCTGCCAAACCGGCGGTCGGCGCCGCGCGCGACCAGCACGACGCACAGGATGACCAGCATGACGCAGACCGAAAGCGCCGCGCCGAACGGCCAGTCATTGGCCTTGCCGAACTGCGACTGGATCAGCGTGCCGATCATGGTGCTGGCCGGACCGCCGACCATGGCCGGCGTGACATAGTCGCCGACCGTCGGCACGAAGACGACGAGCGCCGCGGCCAGCACGCCCGGCATGGAATTGGGCAGCACGACGCGGCGGAACGAGGTGAAGGGCCGCGCGCCGAGATCGGAGGCGGCTTCGAGCAGCGATTTCGGGATCGTGTCCAGCGCCACATAGATCGGCAGAATGGCGAAGGGCGCATAGGCATGGGCGAGCGTCACCACCACCGCGGCCGGCGTGTTGAGGAAAGCCAGCGTCGGCTCCTTCCAGAGGCCGGTCTCGATGAAGGCGGAATTCAGCACGCCATTATAGGCGAGCACGATTTTCCAGGCGAAGACGCGCAAGAGATAGCTGGTCCAGAAGGGCAGCGTGACGAGGAAAAGCAAAAGGTTGCGGCGGCGGCCGGCATGGAAGGCGAGGTAATAGGCGACCGGATAGGCGGTGACGACGGTCGCGAGCGTCACCAGGCCGGCGATGACCAGCGAGCGCAGCGTCACCGTCCAGTAGAGCGGGTCGGTGGCGACGGTGACGAAATTCTCCGCCGTCAGGCCGACGCCGAGCAGCGAGCCGTCATTCCCCCTGAAGGCGAGGAAGACCACGAGGCCGAGCGCGAAGAGGATGAGGAAGAATGTGACCAGCCCACCCGGCAGCAGCATCGCGAAGCGGAAGACCGGCGAGATGCGGTTTTCCGGCAAGGGCCGTGCTGCAACGACGGTCGACATGTTCATGGCCCGTTTGGCGAAACTGTCCATCGGAATTTTGAAATCGCCTAATGCTTTTTCATATTCATGAAACTGTCAAGCTGAATCGCTTGTGCGCTGCACGCGTTCGGCTCAACGTTCGAACGCGTCGAGCATCCGGTACCAGGTGATGGCAGCGGCGACGCCGACCTGGCGAAAGGCGTGGAACGGGATCGGCCGGATCGGCGACAGCGGGAAGGGCAATTGCCTGGCATCGCCGCTGGCGAGGTAGTTCGCCATGCGCTTGCCGAGCGCGCTCATCAGGCCGACGCCCCTGCCCTGGCAGCCGACCACGGCAAGCAGGCCCTTTTCCGGTTCATGCAGATGCGGCAGGTGATCCGGCGTCAGCGCGACGCGGCCGAACCAGCGCTTCTCGATGGCGATGCCGGCAAGCGCCGGATAGAGCCGGATAAGCGCGCGTTCGAGATGCACCCAGTCGCCGGCGCTCGAAGGCAGCGCCATGCGGCCACGGCCGCCCAGCACCAACCGGCCGTCGGAGCTCTTTCGGTAGTAGACCAGGATGCGACGGGAATCGGAAACCGCTTGCCCGCCAGGCAGGATGCTTGCGGCAAGCTCCGCCGGCAGCGGCGCGGTGGCGATCTGAAAGGAATGCAGCGGCACGATGGTCTGGGCAAGCCCGGGCAGCAGGCCATCCGTATAGGCGTTGGTGGCGAGCACGACCGACCTGGCACGCAACTCGGCTCCGCCTTGCGTCGAGACCCGCCAGACGCCGGCCTCCTTGGCGAGCCTCACCACTCGCTGCTGCTCGGCGATGCCGGCGCCGGCCGCCGAGGCAACGCGGGCCAATTCGAGCGTGTAGGACAGCGGATCGATGATTCCGGCGCGGCGGTCGAGCCAGCCGCCGAGATAACCCCTGGCGCCGGTCATCGCCGCGATCTCGGCCTGATCGAGCAGCCTGACGTCGGCGCCGCGCGCCCGCCACTGGCGGTCGCGGTTCGCGGCAGCCTTCAGCGCTGTCTCGGTGTGCGCGGCCTGGATCCAGCCATTGCGCGTGAACGGCACAGCCAGCTTCTCGTTGCGGATCACATCGAACACGGCATCGGCCGTCGAGGCGGCGAACTCGACCAGGGCTTCGCCGCGCTCCTTGCCGAAATGCTCGATTAGCCATTCCGGATCGTATTTGAGGCCGGGAATGACCTGGCCGCCATTGAGACCGGACGCGCCCTGCCCGATCGCGCCGGCATCCAGCACCTGGACCGACAGACCGGCGCGCGCCGCATGAAGCGCCGTCGACAGGCCCATGATGCCGCCGCCGACAATGATCACGTCGAAAGCACCGCCGGCCGAAAATCCGAACCGGAATGCCGGCGCCATCAGTGGCTTCTGCCAGACCGGATCGGAGAAGGCTGCGGGCAAAGATCACCTCGGCGCTGGAACTTCGTGAAAATCCTATTGTCAATTTCATGAATTTGAAAGAGCGCTCGATAGGCCAGACAAGTCCTGGCTATGTGACAGCACAGCCATGGCCCATAAACCTTGGCATCGACGGGATAGACGTTTGCGCTAAATCCGGGGAAAGTGCCGCGCGACAATCGAGAGGAAAGATGCCATGACCGATCCGACCCGTCTGCCCGCCGATGGACTTTTCGTCGGCCGCGCCAGAACCAGCGAGGCCGCCCATCCGTCGGTGGTGACGGTGCGAGACGGCGAGGTCATCGATATCACTTCAAGCGCGGCGCCGACGGTGCGCGATCTTTGCGAGTTGAAGGATCCGGCCGACTACCTGCGTTCGGCCAAGGGCACGGCGATCGGCGCGCTCGCCGACATCGCGGCAAACAGCTTCGAGGCCAAACGCGACGCCACGAAGCCCATCCTGCTTTCGCCCGTCGACCTGCAGGCGGTGAAAGCCTCCGGCGTCACCTTCGTCGTCAGCCTGCTCGAGCGCGTCATCGAGGAGCAGGCGCGCGGCTCGGCGGAAAAGGCCGACGCCATCCGCGCCGACATCGCCGGGCTGATTGGCCACGATTTGTCGAAGCTCAAGCCCGGCTCGCCGGAGGCGATGGAGATCAAGGCCAAGCTGATCTCGCGCGGCGCCTGGTCGCAATATCTTGAAGTGGGCATCGGCCCCGACGCCGAGATCTTCACCAAATGCCAGCCGATGGCGTCCGTCGGCTTCGGCGCCGATGTCGGCCTGCATCCGGTCTCCACCTGGAACAATCCGGAGCCGGAGATCGCCATGATCGCCGACAGCTCGGGCCGCATCGTCGGCGCCACGCTCGGCAACGACGTCAACCTGCGCGATGTCGAAGGGCGCTCGGCGCTGCTTCTGGGCAAGGCCAAGGACAACAATGCTTCCGCCTCGCTCGGACCGTTCATCCGGCTCTTCGACGAGACCTTCTCGATTGCCGACGTCAAGCGCGCCACGGTGCGGCTCAGCGTCGAGGGCGAGGATGACTTCTCGCTGGAGGGCGCGAGCTCGATGGCGGAAATCAGCCGCTCGCCGGAAGAACTGGTCAAGGCCGCGATGGGGCCGCATCACCAGTATCCCGACGGGCTGGCGCTCTATCTCGGCACGATGTTCGTGCCATCCAAGGACCGTGGCGAGAAGGGCAAGGGCTTCACCCACAAGGTCGGCGACATCGTCACCATCTCATCGGAAAAGCTCGGTGCGCTCACCAACCGCGTGCGGCTGTCGCCGGACTGCCCGTACTGGACTTATGGCGCCAGCCACCTCATGCGCGACCTAGCGAAGGCCAATCTTCTCTAGCGCCCAACCGAGGCGACGTTGTCCAAGCCCGCCGCAGAGAGCGAGCGCTAACGGCACCGCCTGCCCGAGAAAATAGCGCCTGAACTGATGCAATCTGATGGGATTGCTGATGGCGTGTGCGCCTGACCCAACATCCATTGGCGACGGAGGCTTGCCACCGCTGGAAAGAGGGGAATGCTCTGGGCGTCCCGCTCGGCGCTGGCAGGAGGTGCGGTCCGAGGGCCGCATCGCGCTTGATGGAGGAGAGTTTCAACATGGGAGGAAATCGAATGCTTTCGCGGCTAAGACTGCTCGTGCTTGGCTTGATCGCGCTCGTCGCCATTCCGGCGATGGCGCAGGCCAAGACGTTCTACTGGATTTCGCATGGCGGCCCGGCCGACCCGGTCTGGACCTACTTCCTTGCCGGCGCCAAGCAATGGGCAAGCGACACCGGCAACAAGGTCAACACGTCGTTCCATAATGGCGACGTTGCCTCGCAGCAGGAGGCGATCCGCGCCGCCATCTCGGCCAAGGCCGACGGCATCGTCACCACCAGCCCCGATCCGGGCAGCCTGATCGAGCTCGCCAAGGAAGCGCGCGCGGCCAACATCCCGATCATCAACTTCAACACGCCCGATCCGAAAGCCAACTTCAACGCCTATGTCGGCGGCGACAACGTCACCTTCGGCAAGCACTGGGCACAATACCTGGTCGACAAGGGCCTGGTGAAGAAAGGCGACTTCGTCTGGATGCCGGTCGAGGTCCCCGGCGCCACCTATGGCGTGCAGGAAGAGGAAGGCATCAAGAGCGTCTTCGAGCCGCTCGGCATCACCTATGAAATCACCGAGGCCACGCTCGACCAGGCCGAAGTGATCAGCCGCATGGCCGACTACCTCACCGCGCATAAGGGCAAGGTGAAGGCGATCATCGGCCTCGGCGACCTCGTCACCGGCTCGATCAAGCGCGTGTTCGACCAGGTGGGCGTCAAGCCGGGCGAGATCCCGGTCGTCGGCTGGGGCAACTCGCTCGACACCACGCAGGAAGTGCTGAACGGCTATGTCAACGCCGCGCAGTGGCAGGACCCGCAGGCGACCAGCTATGTGGCGCTGTCGCTCGCCAACATGGCCGCGAGCGGCATTCCCCCGGGCTTCAACGTCATCACCGGCGCGCTCTATGAGAAGGACACCGCCGGCGTCTACGACAAGATCCTGTCCGGCAAATAACCCCTGATCCGAGCGGTCGCGACGGCAACGCCGCGACCGCCTTTTCCTGTCCCGCCGCGCCCGCCTTCGCAGGCAGGCCGGCCCTCATGTCGCGGGTTCAATGGAAAACCGTTCCTTCGTCCAACGCCTGATCGCGCGGCCCGAATTCGGTCCGCTGGTGCTGCTCATGGTCGAGCTCGCCGTCTTCTGGGGCATCAATCCCGACTTCCTGTCGCCGCAGAACATCTCCAACATCCTGGCCTTCACCGTCGAGCTCGGCCTGATCGCGCTGGCGATGACGCTGCTGATGACATCGGGCGAATTCGATCTTTCCGTCGGCTCGCTGTTCGGCTTCTCGCCGGTCTTGATGTGGACGCTCTACAACAGCGGCGTCACCTCGCTGGAGGTGGGCCTGCTGATCGCGCTGGTGGTCGCGGCGCTGATCGGGCTGGTGAATGGTTGGTTCGTGACCCAGCTCAAGATCCCGTCCTTCCTGGTGACGCTCGGCATGCTGCTGGTCGTGCGCGGCACAGCACTCTTCATCACCGACGGTTTCCCGCAGCGCACCTGGAGCGCCGAAGGCAGCTGGCTGGCTGATATCCTGGTCGGCGACTTCTATGTCGGACCGTTCCGCATCTACGCCTCGCTGTTCTGGTTCATCGGTGCCGCGATCATCCTCGGCTATGTGCTGACGCAGAGCCGCACCGGCAACTGGATCCAGGCCGCCGGCGGCAACCCCAATGCGGCGCGTGCGCGTGGCGTCAACGTCAACCGCGTCAAGGTCGGCCTGTTCGTCGTGTCGGCGGTGATGGCCTCGCTCGCCGGCGTGATCTCGTCGCTGCGCACCTCCGCGGCCAATCCGAACAGCGGCACGGGCTACGAGCTCGAGGTCATCGCCATGGTGGTGATCGGCGGCACGGCGCTGACCGGCGGGCGCGGCACCATCATCGGCACCGTGCTCGGCATCCTGATCCTGCGCGTGATGCGCAACGGCATCGTGCTGATCGGCGTGCCGGGGCTCGCTTACAACATCTTCATCGGCGCGATCATCCTCGGCATGATGGCGCTGCATTCGTGGCTCGAACGCCGGCACCAGGCAGGGACTTAAGACGATGGCCGAGCCTCTGATCCGCATGGCAAACATCCGCAAGTCCTACGGGCGCGTGCACGCGCTGGTGGACGCCAATTTCCACGTCAACGAAAAGGAGATCGTCGGCCTGCTCGGCGACAACGGCGCCGGCAAGTCGACGCTGATCAAGGTGCTGTCGGGCGCCGTGCCGCTGACCAGTGGCGACATCTTCATCCGCGGCAAGAAGGTCACGCTGCGCTCGACCAGCGATGCCATCGCGCATGGCATCGAGACGATCTACCAGGACTCGGCGCTGGTCACGCAGCTGTCTATCGCGCGCAACCTGTTCCTCGGGCGCGAGCCGATCAAGCCGCCGCGCTTCCTGAACCGCATGGACCAGGAGGCAATGAACGCGGTGGCGCGCGACCTGCTCAGGCAGGTCGGCATCACCAAGAACATCCCGCCGACGACGCCGATCGGCTCGCTGTCGGGCGGCGAGCGGCAAGCCGTGGCGATCGCGCGCGCCATGCATTTCGACAGCGATCTCATCATCCTCGACGAGCCGACCAACAATCTCGGCGTCGCCGAGACGCAAGGTGTGCTGAGCTTCGTGCGCAGCGCCCGCGATTCCGGTCATTCCTGCATCTTCATCGCGCACAACATCCACCACGTCTTCCAGGTGGTCGACCGCATCGTGGTGATGCGCCGGGGCAAGGTGGTGGCCGACGACATCGATCCGAAGAAGACGACGGTGGCCGAGGTCGAGCGCGTCATCACCGGCATGTCGGACAAGGAAATCCGCGACGCGATTTCAGACGGCCGGGACTCGCATGGCTGATTTCGGCTGACTTTGACTTGGCGTGACAGGGGCTCGCATCCCATCCTATGACTGGACCCATGAAAGCCACCGTAGCCGACATCGCCAAGAGCTGCGGCCTGTCGACCGCGACCGTCGACAGGGTGCTGAACAACCGTCCGGGCGCAAGCGCGGCCAACCGGCAGCGCGTGATGGAAGCGGCCAAGCAGCTCGGCTACCTGCCGACGCTCGACCAGGTCGTGCTGCCGTCGAAGCCGGCGCATCTCGAATTCTTCCTGCCGATGGGGTCCAACGCCTTCATGGCCGATCTCGCCCACCACATTGAGGATTATGCGGCGCGCCTGCCCCTGGTCGCGTCCTGCCGCATCCACAACCTTGCCGGCATTTCGCCCGGCGCGCTGCAGAGCGCTGTGGAGAATCTGTCGCTCAAGGCCAATGGCGTCGGTGTCATCGCCGTCGATCACCCGCGCACGCGCAACATTCTGCGCGAGCTGGTCGAGGCGGGAATCAGGCTGGTCACGCTGGTCTCGGATGTGCCGGCGGCGCCCCGCTCGGCCTATGTCGGCATTGACAATCGCGTGGCGGGCCGCACGGCGGCGCTGCTGATGGGGCGCTTCCTCGGCGGCCGCACCGGGCATCTGGCGATGATGGTCGGCTCGCGCTCCTATCGCGGCCATGAAGAGCGCGAGATGGGCTTCCGCTCGGTGCTGAGCGAGGAGTTCCCCAATCTCACCGTGTCCAGCGCCGTCGAGATCAACGACGAGCCGGACGCCAGCTACCGCGCCACCATCAAGGCGCTGCACGACGAACCGGATCTGCTCGGCATCTACTGCGTCGGCGGCGGACGCTCCGGCGTCGCCAGGGCGTTGCTGGAAGCCAAGCCGCGCAGGAAGCCGGTCTTCATCTGCCACGACCTGACCAAGGAGACACGGCGCTATCTCGTCGATGACCTCGCCGACGTCGTCATCGACCAGAATGCGCGGCTGATCGCCGAACAGTCGGTGATCCGCCTGCTCGGCTCGATCGCCTCCTCGGCCCCCTACCTGACCAAGAAATTCATCGAGCCGCGGCTGATCTTCAAGGAAAACGTGCCGGTGCAGTAGACTGGCGACGGGTGCCGGCGGGCGGCTATTCGGATTTGTCTGATAATTGATCCCGCAATTCTGCACAGCAGCTATGCACGTTTCGCAATTGCCGAATCGTTGGGCAACTCGTATTTATGAACCTGTCGGATGTCTTCCTCCTCCCAGACACCGGCGCTGAGTGCGGTACACCTCCTCCCGTGCCGTATTCGAAATCAAGCCCGCTGCCACCTCCTCCCGGCAGCGGGCTTTTTCTTTGCGCGCCAAAGGCGGGAGAAGCCAGCCCATCTGATCCCGAACAAGTACGGGCTATCTCTTTGATTTAACGCAACTCCGGACGGAAAACCGATCACACTTCTCCTGGAATTGCTCTAGCCATTCGCTGTCACCAGATTGGAGCTGAGTTCGAAAGCGACTCCCGATCCATCGGCGTAGGACTGCAGCACGGGCGCACTCCCGCTCACTATATCCTGCACGACGCGCATGCGTTCGTGATCGCCCATTGCCTTGCCGTCAGCGCTCATGCCGACCAGCGCCATCGTGTTCAATCGCAGAAGGGGCGCCCCGTCCTCAAAGCGTATCCTACGCGATATCGTCCTTGATCGAACGTCGTGGAAGCCGGCGCCCCGGAGCAGCGCCTCGATCAGCGCCGCATTGCCAAAGCTGTGGCGCAGGTCGGCGATTGGGCCGAGGAGCCGCTCGGCGACGCGGCGAAGTTCTCGAAAGAATGGGATTTCCTCATCGGAGCGCCAGGTAGCAACCGCCAACCGGCCGCCCTGCTCCATAGCCCGCCGCATCTGCGCCGCCGCGGCGGGCTTGTCGGGAAAGAACTGCAGCCCCTGCTGACAGACGATCACGTCGAACTGCTCTCCCTCAAGGACGGGCAGTGCACCTGCATTGCCTACGCGCCAATCGATGTCTGGCGCCACGGTGCGCGCGACGGCAAGCATATCCGCGTTGATGTCGATGCCGACGACATAGCCGGCGGCACCGAGCCGTTCTCTGGCAACGCGGGCGACTATTCCCGTGCCGCAGGCGATGTCCAACACACGCTGGCCTGGAGAGAGCTTCACCTCTTCGAAGGTCACTTCGGCCCAGGGGCGGAAGAGAGGACCCACGAGCCAGCGCTCATACATCTCCGCAAAACTTGCCTGACCCATCGTCTAGCGCCCGTTTCTGGGACAGCATAACAGAATCAGGACGAGGCGAAGAGATCAGCGCGCCCGGAACGAGGCAATCAGGCTCTCGGCCATGCGCACGAATTGCGCGCTCGGGCCTTCCGCGCCGACGCTTTGCATCGAGACGCGGGCGCCTTCGAGCAGCAGCGACAGCGTGTCGGCGAGAAGCTCGGCCTGGCCGATGCCGGCATCCCGGCAAAGCGCAACCAGCTTCTCGCGCTGAGCTTCCTTCAGCTCCTTGATGACGCGCCGGGCCGGGTGATCGGCCTCGGTGAGCTCGACGGCGGCATTTGCCATGTCGCAGCCACGGCTGTCGGCGCTGAGCAGTTCCGAAGCCTTCTGGACCCAGGCATGCAACTGGGCGAGCTTGTCGCCGGGATGCCTGGCCTCGAACTCGTCCCAGATCCTTGAAGCCTTCGCCGCCGTGGCGCGCAGGCATTCCACGACCAGCTCGTCCTTGGACTCGAAATGGCGGTAAAGCGTCATCTTGTTGGTGCCGGCAGCCTCGGTGATGGCGTCGACGCCAACGCCCTTGATGCCGTGCTTGTGGAACATGTCCTGCGCCGTCTCCAGGATTCGATCCCGGGGACGGGAACGCTCCGCGACGCCGTCACTCATGATGATCTCCTTTCGTCGTTTCCAAAAAAACCGTCGCCACCTCTTGACTAGGGTGTTACCGGTCTGTAACTTTCAGATGTTACTTACTGGTAACACCTATATCACTCGCCGTCAAACGACAAGGCCCTCCGATAGCCTGCCAGAGTGAGATAGGACGAAAAAGCAGCCTGTCATGCGGCTTCGGCCGGTGAAAAAGAGAAAAGCGGTCCGCGATCAATCGATGCGGACCGAGCAAGGAGCCGCTCCTATGCAAAAGCGCAAAGACCTGACGATCGACGAAGCCGTCCGGGATCCGATGATCCGGCTGGTGATGAAGGCAGACGGAATCGACCCCAAAGCCTTCGAACGAATGCTGCGCCAGCGCGCGGCGAAACAGGCGCCGGACGATGAAGTCCTGCCTTCCTTCCTGCAGGATTCCGGTTCCGGCCGGACCCGGCGCCTGCGCCATTTCGCAAAGCCGTTCGGCGAGGCATCCGCATCATGGTAAATTTCTTCGTCCACCGCCCGATCTTTGCGTCGGCGATCGCCATCATCATGGTGCTCGCCGGTGCGATCGCCTATTTCCTGCTGCCGGTCTCGCAGTTCCCAGACATCACGCCGCCGCAGGTCGTGGTCAGTGCCCACTATCCCGGCGCCAGCGCGCAGGTCGTGGCCGATACGGTCACCACGCCGCTCGAGCAGCAGATCAACGGCGTGCAGGGCATGACCTACATGTCGTCGACGAGCTCGAATGACGGCTCGTCCACCATCACCATCACCTTCGACGTCGGCTATCCGCTGAGCACGGCAGCCGTCGACGTGCAGAATCGCGTCAGCCAAGCGGCGTCCTCCCTGCCGGCCATCGTCAACCAGGGCGGCGTGACGATCAAGAAGCAGAACCCCAATTTCGTGCTGATCGTCGACCTGACCTCGCCGGACGGCTCGGTCGATCCGGTGGCGCTGAGCAACCTCGCCTATCTGCAGGTCGTCGATCCTCTGAAGCGCCTGCCGGGCGTGGGCGACGTGCAGATCTTCGGCGAGCGCCGCTATTCGATGCGCGTCTGGCTCGACCCAGACAAGCTCGCCAATCTCGGCATCACCGCCGTCGACGTCCAGAACGCCATCGCCGAGCAGAACGTGCAGGTGGCGGCTGGCAAGATCGGCCAGTCGCCGGCGCCGGCCGGGACCGCCTTCGAAATGCAGGTCAATGCCGTCGGCCGCCTGAGCGACCCGAAGGAATTCGGCGACATCGTCGTGCGCGCCAACTCCCAGAACGGCTCGCTCGTGCGGCTGCGCGACGTCGCCCGCATCGAGCTCGGCGCGCTGCAATATTCATCGTCCGCCTTCTTCGGCAAGGATCCGACGGTGGTTTTGGCCGTCTACCAGATGCCCGGTTCCAACGCCCTCGATCTGCAGCAGCGGGTCAAGGACAAGATGCAGGAGCTGTCGCAGCGTTTCCCGAAGGGCGTCCATTACGCCATGCATTACGACACGACGCGCTTCGTGTCGGCCTCGATGCATGACGTGCTGATCACGCTCGGCGAAGCTCTGGTGCTGGTCGTGGCCGTGGTGTTCATCTTCCTGCAGAGCTGGCGCACCACCATTATCCCGACCATCGCCATTCCAGTCTCGCTGATCGCGACGCTGGCGATCATGTACATGCTGGGCTTCTCGCTCAACATGCTTTCGCTGCTCGGCATGGTGCTGGCGATCGGCCTTGTCGTCGACGACGCGATCGTCGTTGTCGAGAATGTCGAGCGACAGCTGGAAGCGGGCTTGAAGCCGCTTGCCGCAACGCGCGCGGCAATGGCCGAGGTGACGGGACCGATCATCGCCACCACGGCGGTGCTGATGGCGGTGTTCATTCCCGTCGCCTTCATCCCCGGCGTCTCCGGCCGGCTTTACAACCAGTTCGCGCTGACAGTGGCGATCTCGGTCGGCATCTCGGCCTTCAACTCGCTGACGCTGTCGCCGGCGCTGAGCGCTGCCTTCCTGCGTCATCGCGGCGAAACGCAGTTCGTGCTGTTCCGCTGGTTCAACGCTGGCTTCGACTGGCTGTCGCATGCCTATGCGCATGGCGTGCGCATCCTGATCAAGCTGCGCTGGATCATGCTCGGCCTGTTCGCGGCCGGCCTCGTCGCCACCTATTTCGTCTGGCAGAAATTGCCCTCGACCTTCCTCCCAGTCGAGGACCAGGGCTATTTCTTCGTCGTCATCCAGCTGCCGGACGGCGCCTCGCTTGAGCGCACCGACGCGGTGGCGCAGAAGGCGCGCGACATCCTGCAGAACACCCCCGGCGTCGACATCGTCGGCTCGATCAGCGGCCTGAACTTCCTGACCAGCGCCGCGCAGTCGAACTCGGCGGTGGAGTTCGCCATCCTGAAACCGTGGGATGAGCGGGGGCCAGACCAGAGCGCGTCCAAACTGGTCGAGCAGGTGCGCGGCAAGCTGCTGCAGATGCCGGATGCGTTCGCGCTGTCCTTCGATCCGCCCTCGATCCCAGGCCTCGGCACCACCGGCGGCTTCGAGTTCCAGGTGGAGGACCTCTCGGGCCGTGGCAGCGCCGCGTTGAACGATGTCACGCAGGCGCTGATAGCGGAAGCACGCAAGCAGCCGGAACTCAACCCGCAGCAGCTGTTCTCGTCCTTCTCGACCTCGACGCCGCAGTTCAACTACGACCTCGACCGCAGCAAGGCGAAGCTTCTCGGCCTCAACCTGCCGGATGTGTTCAACACGCTGCAGATCTATCTCGGCTCGCTCTACGTCAACGACTTCAACCTGTTCGGCCGCACCTTCCGCGTGACCATCCAGGCCGACAAGGACGCGCGCGCCGACGCCACCGACATCTCCAGGCTCTATGTGCGCAACGCGTCTGGCGGCATGGTGCCGCTGAGCACGCTGGGCAAGCTGGTGCCGATCGTCGGACCCGAGACCGTGCCGCATTACAACAACAATGCCTCGGCGCTGATCAATGGCGGCGCCGCCCCCGGCTTCTCGTCCGGACAGGCGGTGGCGGCGATGGAGCGGGCGGCGGCCAACGTGCTGCCGCGCGACTTCGGCTACGAATGGACCGGCATCACCTTCCAGGAGCTCAAGGCCGGATCGATCGCCTCGGTCGTGTTCGGGCTGGCGATCGTCTTCGTCTTCCTGATCCTGGCGGCGCAGTATGAAAGCTGGGCGATGCCCTTCATGGTGCTGCTCGCCGTGCCGCTGGCTCTGTTCGGCGCCTTCATCGTGCTCATGCTGCGCGGCATGCAGATCGACGTCTATTCGCAGATCGGCTTCGTCATGCTGATCGGCCTGGCGGCCAAGAATGCGATCCTGATCGTCGAGTTCGCAAGGCGACGGCGCGAGGAAGGCCTCACCATCGTCGAGGCCTCGATGGAGGCCGCGCGGCTGAGGCTGCGGCCGATCCTGATGACCGCCTTCGCCTTCATCCTCGGCGTGCTGCCGCTGATGTTCGCGACAGGCGCGGGTGCGGCAAGCCGGCAGTCGATCGGCACCACCGTCTTCGGCGGCATGGTGGCGGCGACCATCCTGTCGCTGGTCTTCGTGCCCGTCTTCTACGCGGTGATCGAACAGCTGCGCGAGCGCGGCGAAAAGGAATCAGCCGAGGGACATCACGGCGCCCCTGAGTCAAAGGAAATTGAACCGACCGCCGAGCCGGCGCTTCAGCCGCTCGCCCAGGCGGCGGAATAGGATTGGAGAGCAAAATGCGTAGATGGAAAATCGCTTTAGGCGCCGCCGTCGCGGTGGGCGCAGTGTCGGTTGCAAGCGTCCACTTGCTGAACCCGGGCTATCTCGGCGGCGGCACGGCGGGCGCGGCGCCCGCCCCGGCGGCCTTCGTCATGCCGGTGCCGGTGGTGAATGTCGTAAAGAAGACGCTGCCGATCTATCTCGACTATGCCGCGCGGGTTGAGTCGATCCGCAGCATCACGCTGCAGGCGCGCGTGCCGGGCTATCTGCAGGAGCAGACCGCGGCCGACGGCAGCGACGTCAAGCAGGGCGACCTGCTCTACCGGATCGCGCCGGAGGATTATCAGGCCGCGCTCGACCAGGCGAAGGCGCAGGTGCAGCGCGATACCGCGACGCTCGAATATGCAAGGTCCAATCTCGGCCGCGGCACCGACCTCGCCAAGGCCGGTTATCTCGACAAGGACAGCTTCGACCAGCGCACCAGCAATCTTCGCGCGGCGCAGGCCGCCCTTGCCGTCGACCAGGCGGCGGTGCGGACCGCCGAGCTCAACCTTGGCTATGCCGAGATCAAGGCGCCCTTCTCGGGCCGGATCGGCCGCAACCAGGCTTCGGTCGGCACGCTGGTCAGCGTCGCCGGCACGGTGCTGAACACGCTGGTGCAGCTCGACCCGATCTATGTGACCTTCAACCCGAGCGAGACCGATCTCGTGCAGATCGAACAGGCGAAGGCCAATGGTCCGATCGCTGTCGACGTGCTGTTGCCCGGCGAGACGCAGCCCAGCCAGAAGGGTGAGCTGACCTTCATCGACAACACGATCGATCACTCGACCGGCACGATCACGGCGCGCGCCACGATCGGCAACGCCAAGTTCACGCTGCTGCCCGGGCAATATGTGCGGGTGCGGCTGCATGTGAAGGAACAGCCCAACACGCTGATGGTGCCGCAGGTGGCGCTGGGCTCCAGCCAGCTCGGCAAGTACCTCTATGTCATCGGCAAGGGCAACACCGTCGATCAGAAGCTGGTGTCGCTTGGGCCGACCGACGGCGACCTGATTTCCGTGACCTCCGGCATTTCCGAGACCGACCAGGTGATCACGGGCAATCTGCAGAAGATCGGACCCGGAATGCCGGTTTCTCCCTTGCCGCAACCGAAACCGGCCAGCTGATAACCCCCATCAGTTTCCGGTCCGACGGCGCCTTCGACTCCCACGTCGAGGGCGCCGTTTTGTTATGAGGGTCTCAGACGGCTCCCGGCGGTTGCTTCGCCGCATTGCCTGCAAGCAGCGCGACCAATCCTGCAATATCCGCCCTCTCGGCCTTGGCCGGCAGCATGAAGGCGCAATAGGGCTGGCCGAGGCGGACCGAGACGGAAGACAGCGCGATCAACCGGCCGGCTTCGAGATCCGCGTTCGCCATCACCTTCTGCCCAAGAGCTATTCCAAGCCCCAGCCTTGCCGCGCCGATCGCCAGGCTGGACAGGCCGACGCGCCGGCCATGCGACGGGTCGGGCTCGCGGCTACCGCCTGCGGCGGCGAACCAATCCGCCCAGCTCGGATGCGAGGCATAGTTCGGCCCCCAGTTGGTGTGGATGAAGTGGCTATCATGCATATCGGCCAAGCCGGCAGCTCCTTGGCCGTAGCGTTGCCAGAACTCAGGGGCTGCGACCGGCAGCACCTCGTCATGGACGAGCCTGACCATTTTCAGCGCCGGATAATGGTAATCGCCGTAGCTGATGCGCAGATCGATGTTCTGGCGCACCACGTCGACGGGATCGTCCTCGACCCGGACATCGATCGCCATTTGCGGAAAGCCGTCGAGCAGCACCGCCAATCGTGGCGCCAGCCAAAGCTCGGCAAGCGAGAACGGCACGCTCACCACGAGGCGCGTGCGCAAGCCGCCTTCCAGCATGCGCCGGCCGACCGCCGCGATCTCGCCCAGCGCATGCGCCGTCTGCGGATAGATGGCGTGGCCGGCATCGGTCAGCGCGATGCGGTTGCCATTGCGCACGAAGAGCTGCTTGCCGAACCAGTCTTCCAGGTTGCGGATCTGCTGGCTGACCGCGGCCGACGAGACACCGAGCTCGCTCGCGGCAAGCGTAAAGGAGCCGGCGCGGGCTGCGACCTCGAAGGCCCGCATCGCATTCAATGGTGGAAGCTTTTCCACGTTTTATCCTCGAAAGATTTTCTTAGCAGAGCCTAACAATTTTCTGCGTTGCGGCAAAGTTTTCCTTGCGGTGTAGTGATCTCAGATTTTTGGAGGACGCTATGATCGAAACCATTCTCGACCTGGACCGCTACCCACTGAATCGCGAAGGCAGTGCCGAATGGCAGCGGCTGGTCGACGAGTCGAAAGCCGGGCTAGCGGCAAACGGCATGTTCAATCTCGATGGGTTCCTGCGCCCCGGCGTTGCCGAAAAGGCGGTCGCGGAAATACGGCCGGTGATGGACACCCGCTCGCATGTCCACAGGCGCATGCACAACATCTACTTCAAGCCATCGATCCCGGAGCTGGCGCCCGACCATCCGGCGCTGCGCAAGGTCGAGACGATCAGCCATACGGTCTGCGCCGACCAGATTCCCGGCAGCACCGTTCTTTCGATCTATGAATACGAGCCGCTGCTGCAATTCCTGGCGGCAACGATGGACAAGCCGCAATTGCATGTCATGCAGGATCCGCTGGCCCGTGCCAACGTCATGGGCTACCGCGCCGGCGAAGCGCTCAACTGGCATTTCGACCGCTCGGAATTCACCACGACGCTTTTGCTGCAGGCGCCCGAGCGCGGCGGCGACTTCGAGTACCGCACCGACCTGCGCACGGACAGCGACCCGAACTATGACGGGGTCGCCAAGCTGCTCGAGGGGCGCGACCCGGAAGCAAAGATCCTACGCATCAAGGCCGGCACGCTGAACGTCTTCCGCGGCAAGAACACCGCGCATCGCGTCACCACGGTCGAGGGCAATCGCGAGCGCATGATCGCGGTGTTCTCCTACTACGAACGTCCCGGCGTGATGTTCACCGACGAGGAGCGGATCGGCTTCTACGGACGAGCGGCTTGAGACTCGCAAGAGGAATTTCGGAACAGTCTCCATAACCGCTGATCCCCGTCAAAAAGCGCTTGTTAGATTGTCGACAATCTGCTTGTCTTGCAGAAATTCATTCCCGGGGGTCGACCTATGGCAAAGCTGGATTTCGGTCCGATCGCGGATACGACGCGCAGGGCGGAGATCGTCGCCCTGCTCAGGCGCGCCATCCTCACCGGACAGCTGGAACCGGGGCAGAAGCTCAACGAGCTGAGGATTTCGGAGCAGATGCGAGTGAGCCGCGCGCCGCTGCGCGAGGCCATGCGCGAGCTGGTGCAGGAAGGCATCCTGACCAGCATCCCCTATGCCGGAACCTTCGTCATCGACGTCACCGCCAAGGACATCATCGACGCCTATTCGCTCAACAAGGTGCTCGATGAATTCGCCATCGAACTCGCCTGGCCGCAACGCGACCCGCGCTTCTTCGACGAGCTGGACCGCCGCCACGAGGCGGTGAAGCAGGCGACGCGGGCGGTGGACACCACGCGCCAGATCGAGACGGCGCTGCAGCTGCATGGGCTCATCTATGAATGGGCCGACAATTCGGTGCTGCTCGAGACCTGGCAGCGGCTGACCAGCCGGCTGCAGATGTATTTCGCCCTGCATCAGCGGGCGCGCAACGAGCCGGTGCCGGCCGAGGATGTGCACGAAACCTATGTGGCCCTGCTCAAAGGCACCGACATGCGCGCCGCCCAGCGCCATGCGCGCGAGCATATCGACCTCGATTTCGAGGAGCTTCTCGCCTATGCGCGCGGCCTCGAAAAGCGCCCATCGAAAAACTGACAAACGGACAGCAAAGTGAAGATCGAGAGCATCAAGGCCTATCATGTCGTCCAGCCCTTCGTGGATGGGCCTTACCGCATGTCCAAGGGACGCGTCGCCGACTGTTTCGATGCGGTGATCGTCGCCATCACCTCCGACAGCGGTGTGACCGGCTGGGGCGAGATGGCGCCGCTCGGCAATTTCTATTCGGCCGCCTTCCCGGCGGGAGCGCGCGCGGGCGTGCCGGAAATCGCGCCGCATCTCATCGGCCAGGATCCGCGCGGGCTTGCCGGCATCGGCCGGCTGATGGACACGGTGTTCAACGGCCACCCTTACATCAAGTCGGCGCTCGACATGGCGTGCTGGGATCTCGCCGCTCGCGCGGCCGACGTGCCGCTGGTGACCATGCTCGGCGGCCGCGAGAGCGATATGGCGGAGACCTACCGGGTCGTCACCCACGGCACGCTCGACCAGATGGCCGCACTCGCCAAGCGGATCATTTCCGAGGGCTGCCGCCGCCTGCAGGTCAAGGTCGGCGGCAATGTGCATGACGACATCGAGCGGGTGACGACTGTTGCCTCGGCGGTGCCCAAGGGCACGGTGATCTTCTGCGACGCCAATGCCGGCTGGACGCCCTACCAGGCGCGCCAGTTCGCCGACGCCACGCGAGGCATCGACTACACGTTCGAGCAGCCCTGCACGACGCTGGATGAGAACATGTCGGTGCGCCGCATGCTCGACAAGCCGATGGTGCTGGATGAATCGGTCACCTCGCTCGGCGAGATGCTGGAAATCCATCGCCGGGGTGCCGCCGACGGGCTGACGTTGAAGATCTCGCGGCTAGGCGGCGTGACGCAGACAAGGCTGATCCGCGACGTCGCCGTGGACCTTGGCTTCATGATCACCGTGGAAGACACAGGCGGCGCCGAGATCGACACCGCCGCCATGGCGCATCTGTCGCTGTCGACGCCGGCAGAGCGCCGGCTGCATGCCATCGCCTTCCACGAATGGGTCACGGTGCGCACGGCAAAAAACGCGCCACCGGTGACCGGCAGCCATATGGGCATTCCCGACGGCCTCGGCCTCGGCATCGACGTGGATCCGGGCCTGCTCGGCGAACCCTTCTTCGAGATCGGCTGACATGAAGATCAGGCGCGTCAAGGCAACACCGATCAACTACCGACTGGAGGCCCCTTATGTCTGGGTCTTCGGCGAGCTCGACGGCTTCTCGCCGACCATCGTCGAGGTCGAGACCGAGGACGGGCTCACCGGCATCGGCGAGGCGCCGACACCGGGTGCGGCGGCCGTCATCAACGACGTGCTGGCGCCGAGGCTTGTTGGCCGTGACGCCTTCGACATCGCCGGGGCGGAGGAAGTCTGCCTGCCCTTCTGGAGCGGCGTGCAGTCGATCAACGACCGCACCCGCATCATGGCCTTCGGCGCCATCGAGATGGCGCTGTGGGACCTGCGCGGCAAGGCGTGGAAGCAGCCGCTTTACCAATTGCTCGGCGGCGCGGTGCGCAAAGACATCCCGTTCACCGACTATTTCTCGCTGCGCCGCGACGGCGCCAGGGTCAAGGGCGAGAGGACGCCGGAGGAAGTCGCCGACTATTGCGTCGAGCTCCACGAGCGCCACGGCACGACCTTCTTCGAAGGCAAGTTCTCGACGCATGATCCGAAGATTTCGATGAAGATGGTCGAGCTGATCCGCAGGAAGCTCGGCGACAAAGCAATGATCCGCATCGACTCCAACCAGGCCTATTCGCTGGCCAGCGCGAGGCAATTGGCGCGGCCGCTGGAGGAGCTCGGCGTGCGCAACTGGGAGGACCCGGTCGCGACCATCGAGGAGATGCGCGAATTGCGCCGTCACACCTCAATCCCATTCTCGACCCACAACATCGACATCGCGCGCGCCATGGAGTTGAAGGTCCCGGATGCCTTCGTCGGCAATCCGACGGCGCATGGCGGCATCAACCGCATGCTGCGCTTCGTCGGCGCCTGCGAGCATGCCGGCATCGACTATTGGTGCTACAGCGGCGACACCGGCATCGGCAGCGCCTGCTACCTGCATCTGTGCGCCGCGCTCGGCTGGATCAGGGAACCCAACCAGTCGCTGTTTCGCATGCAGCCGATGGACATCATCGAGGAAGGCCCGTTCGCGCCGAAGAACAACACCGTGCCGGTGCCGGAAGGCCACGGCCTTGGGGTCACGTTGTCGCAAGAAAGGCTCGCCGCCTGCCATCGCGATTTCGTCGAAAACGGCCCCTGCAACAAATATCACGACCCGGAAAAGCCCGGGACTTACCGCAGATTGCCGCTGAATTAGGAGGATGTCGAAAAACCAGCAGGACTTATCCGGAAACAGGCGGCCACAAGTCGCCTGGCCGACAGACAATCCGTCAAGAAAATCTGACTTTTCCGTCCCAACCAGCGGATGGACCGGTCGGAACCGCATGCTACTGTATATCGACCGATACTGACGAAAGCCGGGAACAGGAGAACTCCACGGCACTCGTCAGCTGGAATGCACCCGCCAACCACAACAATTGGGGAAAGGGCTTAGACCCATGAGCAAGAACTATCGCATTCTCGATCTGCTGCGGCGTGGCCGCACGCCCCTCGAAAACCATCTGATCGACGGCCTTGTCGACGGCCGCATCAGCCGCCGCGAATTCGTCCGCCACGGCAGCCTGCTCGGCCTGTCGCTGCCGCTGCTTGGCCGCATCGGCATGGCGGCCGGCTTCGGCGCGGCACCCTCGCTCGCGCGCGCCGCAGGTGCTGCCGGCGGCACCATCCGCGTCGGCAGCAGCGTGCCGGCGGCGGCGATCGACCCGGTCACCATCGCCGATGCCGGCGGCCTGCTCGTCATGCAGCAAGTGGCCGAATTCCTTTGCGTCGACGGCCCGGACCTGGTGCTGAAGCCGGCGCTGGCGGAAAGCTGGAAGCCGAATGCCGACGGCACGGTGTGGACCTTCACGTTGCGCAAGGGCGTCAAGTTCCATTCGGGCGGCGAGATGAAGGCCGAAGACGTGGTGGCCAGCATCGACCGGCTCGCCGACCCGGCCAACTCGTCCAACGCGCTGTCGGTGTTCACCGGCATCCTGCAGAAGGGCAACACCAAGAAGGTCGACGACTACACGGTCGAATTCCATCTCGATGCGCCGAACGGCAACTTCCCCTACATGGTGTCGTCCGACAACTACAACGCCGTCATCATCCCGGCGAGCTACAAGGGCGACTACGAGAAAAGCTTCGACGGCACCGGTCCGTTCAAGCTGGAGAAGTACACGCCCAAGGTCGGCGCCTCCTTCGTGCGCAACGACGACTACTGGGGCGACAAGGCCCTGCCGGACCGCACCGAGTTCACCTTCTTTACCGACATCCAGCCGCAAATCCTGGCGCTGCAGGGTGGCCAGATCGACATCATTAACCAGATGCCTGTGCTGGCCGGCGTTGCGCTCCTCAACGATCCGAATTTCGAAATCATCAGCCTGAAATCATCCGCGCATCAGCAGTTGCACATGCACTGCGACGAGGGCCCGACGAAGGACGCGCGCGTGCGCCGCGCCATCGCGCTCTGCCTCGACCGCGAGAAGCTCGCCGCCGGCCTGATGAAGGGACGCTCGGCGTTGGGCAATGACAGCCCGTTCGCCGCCGTCTACCCCTCGACCGATACCAGCGTGCCGCAGCGCAAGCAGGATATCGCCCAGGCCAAGCAGCTGATGGAAGCGGCCGGCCTCGCCCAGGGGTTCAAGATGACGCTCACCACAGAGCGCTATCTGGAAATCCCGGAATACGCCCAGCTCATCCAGAACTGGGTGAAGGAAATCGGCATCGAGCTCGAGCTCAACATCCTCGACCAGGGCGCCTATTACGGCGATGCGGTGTTCGGCAAGTCGAACTGGCTGGATTCGGCGATGGGCATCACCGACTACGGCCACCGCGGCGTGCCCAATGTCTATCTGGCGGCTCCTTTGAAGAGCGACGGCACCTGGAATGCCGCCCACTTCAAGAACAAGGACTACGACCAGATGGCGACGAGCTATATCGCGGCCCTCGACCTCGAGGCGCAGAAGGCCACCGCGGGCAAGATCCAGAAGCTGCTGCTGGAGGAAACGCCGGTCGTCTTCGGCTATTTCTACGACTACCTGACGGCGACGGCGAAAGGCGTGACGGGCGTGCAGCCCACCGCCATGTCGCAGTTGTTCCTCGACAAGGCGTCCAAGGCCTGACGAAAGCGAACAAGCTTATCCCTGACAGCCGGCTCTCCACAGAGAGCCGGCTCCAATAGGAGTATTCGCCATCCTCGTCTTCCTCGTCCGGCGCCTGGCCCTGTCGCTCGTCACGCTGTTCCTGCTCAGCGTCATGGTGTTCCTCGGCGGCCAGGTGCTGCCCGGCAATGTCGGGCGCGCCATTCTGGGGCCGTTCGCGGATCAGCGCGCCGTCGATGCGCTCAACCATTCACTCGGCGTCGACCGCCCGCTGCTCGTCCAGTACGGCACCTGGATCTGGAATTTCCTGCATGGCGACATGGGCACGTCCTACATCTTCCGCGCGCCGGTCGCCCCCTTCGTCATCGATGCGTTGGGCAATTCGCTGAAGCTGGCATTGATCGCCTTCGTGCTGGTGGTGCCGATCGGCATCCTGGGCGGCGTCATCGCCGCGCTCAATCTCAACCGGCCGCTCGACCGCATCATCAGCCTCGGCGGCCTGTCGGTCACGGTGCTGCCGGAATTCGTCACCGGCATCATCCTGATCCTGATCTTCGGGGTGTGGCTGCGCTGGCTGCCGATCTCCGCCGCATGGCCGAAAGGCGCCGGCTTCTTCACCCAGATCTATTACCTGATCCTGCCCTCGCTGCCGCTGTTCCTGGTGCTGTTCGGCTACATTGCCCGCATGGCCAGGTCCGGCATGATCGAGGCGCTCGATTCCGACTATACGCGCACCGCCGTGCTGAAGGGCCTGCCCTGGCGAACCGTCATCTGGCGGCATGTGCTGCGCAACGCGCTGTTGCCGACCATCACGGTGATCGCTACCCAGACGGGCTATCTCATCGGCGGCCTGGTGGTGATCGAGACGCTGTTCCGCTACCAGGGCATCGGCTCGCTGATCTTCACCGCCGCGCGCGGCAAGGACTTTCCGATGCTGGAGGCCGGAATCCTTACCATCGGCATCGTCTATGCGGTGGCGACCTTGGTCGCCGACTTCCTCTATTCCGTGCTCAATCCGCGCATCCGGCTGGGAGCAGAGCAATGAGCGCGACCGACACCCCCGTCAGCCTGCCGACGCCCGACACCGCGCAGCGCAGCCCCTGGGGCGAGGTGCTGCATTCGCTCCTGAGATCCCCCACGTTCCTGACCGGCCTGGGCATATTGCTGTTCTGGGTCATCTGCGCGCTGCTCGGCGAACATTTCGTGCCCTACGATCCTCTCGACGCCGACATCATCAACACGCTTGCGCCGCCATCGACCGAACACTGGTTCGGCACCGACCAGCTCGGCCGCGACGTGTTCTCGCGTGTCATCGTCGGCTCCCGCGACATCCTGACAGTGGCGCCGCTGGCGACGATCCTGGCCACCATCGCCGGCACCGCGCTCGGCCTCGTCATCGGCTACTTCCGCGGCATCGTCGACGACATCGTCAGCCGCGTGCTGGAGGCTTTCATGGCGATCCCGGTGGTCATCATCGCGCTGCTCGCCATCGTCGCGCTCGGCACGTCCAAGATCACCGTCATCGTCGTCATTGGTCTCAGCTTCGCGCCGATCATCGCCCGCACGGTGCGCTCGGCCGTGCTTGCCGAACGCGAGCTCGACTATGTCGCCGCGGCAAAGCTGCGCCATGAAGGCGCGCTGCACACGATGTTCGTCGAGATCCTGCCCAACGTCATCCCGCCGATCCTGGTCGAGACGACGGTGCGACTTGGCTACGCCATCTTCGCCGTGGCCACGCTCTCCTTCATGGGCTTCGGCATCCAGCCGCCCTCGCCCGACTGGGGCCTGTCGATCTCCTCCAATTACGGCATGATCGGCGGCGGCTTCTGGTGGACGGTGCTGTTCGATGCCCTGGCCATCGCCTCGCTGGTGATCGGCGTCAATTTGGTGGCCGACGGCATGCATGGAGCGTTCAATGACTGAGCCCAGGCAAGCCGCCAACGCGCTCGAACTGAAGGACCTTTCGGTCGCCTATCGGGTCGGCCGCCGCAACCGCGCGGTGCTGCGCAACGTCAATTTGACCATCAAGGCCGGCGAGGCCTACGGGCTGGTCGGCGAATCCGGCTGCGGCAAATCCACTGTCGCGCTGTCGGTGGTTCGCTACCTGCCGCGCAACGGCTCGATCACTGGCGGCTCGATCGCGCTCGACGGCAAGGATGTGATGAAGCTCGATAGCGAGGCGCTGCGGCGTGCTCGCGCGGACAGCGTGTCGATGGTCTACCAGGATCCCGGCAAGGCGCTGAACCCATCGCTGCGCATCGGCCGCCAGCTGACCGAGATCTTCGAGCTTGCCGGCATCAGCGGACAGGCGGCCGAAGACAAGGCGCTCGCCATGCTGAACCGGGTGCGCATCTCCGATCCGGCAAGCGTCATGCAGCGCTATCCGCATCAGCTTTCCGGCGGCATGCAGCAGCGCGTGGCGATCGCCATGGCGCTGGCCAACGATCCCTCGATGCTGATCCTCGACGAGCCGACGACCGGCCTCGACGCCACGGTGGAAGCCGAGGTGCTCGACCTGATCGGCCAGTTGCGGCGCGAGTTGTCGGCCTCGATCCTGTTCATCAGCCACAACCTCGCCGTCGTGTCCAACATGTGCGACCGCGTCGGCGTGCTTTATGCAGGCATGCTGGTCGAGGAAGGCTCGACCAGGCAAGTCTTCAACGACCCGCGCCATCCCTACACGGTGGCGCTGCTGCGCTGCCTGCCGCGCGGCGGCCAGCGCAAGGACCAGGGCCGGCTTGACACCATCCCCGGCTTCCTGCCCGGCATCGGCGCCGATATCGTCGGCTGCGCCTTCGCCGACCGCTGCGCTTTGGCCACCGAACGCTGCCGTGCCGAGCCGCCGCCGCTCTACGACCTCGGCGACGGCCGGCTGTCGCGCTGCCACTATCACGATCACGCGCAGTCGCTGCCGCGCGCCACGCCCGCCGAGATCGCTGTCGCCCAGCCGAAGCAGGCGCCGCCGGTGCTGCAGGTCGAGGGGCTGAACAAGACCTATGCCAGCCACGGCCGCCCATTGAGGGCGGTGAAGGATGTCTCGGTCAGCCTGAGGCCCGGCGAGACGCTTGGCCTAGTCGGCGAATCCGGCAGCGGCAAGACGACCTTCGCCAGGCTGCTGCTCGGCCTCGTCGCGCCGGACGACGGCGGCTCGATCGAGCTCGAAGGCAAGAAGCTCGCGCCACGGCTTGCCAGCCGCTCGGAGGATCAGGTCAAGGCGGTGCAGATCGTCTTCCAGAATCCGGACTCGGCGCTCAACCGCTCGCATTTGATCCGGCATATATTGAGCCGCGCCTTGAAGCGGCTGGGCGGGCTCAGCGGCAAGACGCTAGACACGCGGCTGGAAGAGCTCGTCCGTTCGGTGCGGCTCACCGACCGTCATCTCGCGGTCAAGCCGCGCCAGCTCTCAGGCGGGCTGAAGCAGCGCGTGGCGATCGCGCGCGCCTTTGCCGGCGATCCGCGCATCGTGGTCTGCGACGAGCCGACCTCGGCGCTCGATGTCTCGGTGCAGGCGGCGATCCTCAATCTTCTGGCCGACCTGCAGACGAGACAGGATGTGAGCTACATCTTCATCTCGCATGACCTCGGCGTGGTGCGCTATCTCTCCGACAAGATCGCCGTCCTCTATCTCGGCCGCATCATGGAGTTCGGGCCATCGGAAGCGGTGTTCTCCGGCCCGCATCATCCCTACACTGAAGCGCTGTTGTCGGCCGTGCCGAAACTCGACCGCACCGAGGGCTCGCGTATCCGCCTCGACGGCGAGATCCCGAGCGCCGCCAACCCGCCTACGGGCTGCGTCTTCCACACCAGATGCCCGCGCAAGATCGGCGCGATCTGCGAGACGCAGGAGCCGGAGCTTTCCGAAGCCGAACCCGGACACACCATCCGCTGCCACATCCCTTATGCGGAATTGGCAAGGCTGCAGAAGCCGAAGGTCGTGGAACCCGCGTGATCAGAACGCCGCCGCGCCTGCCATGCTGAAGGCGCGGTCGCTCTCCGCGAAAGCCTGATCGGAGGACAGGTTCCTGGCGAGTGTACGCAGGCCCGTGAGCGCGACGTCGAGCGCGTCGGAAGAGACAGGGTTCTCCGGATAGGCAAGATAGATCGGCCGCTGGAAGACCGGCGTGTCCTCGACGCGCTTCAGCTCGCCGCGCTCGATATGAGCGCTGACCGCGCTCAGCGGCAGATAGGCAGCGGCCTTCTGCGACAGGACGTGCTGCAAGCCGATGAAGACCAGCCCGGCCGAGATTGCCGGCTTCACCATTCCGGCAAAGGCGCGGTCGTGCTCGACGCGGAACTCCAGTCCCCAGTCCATCAGGATGTAATTGTCGGTCCATGATCCGGGCTGCTCGATGTGCTGGACGAGCACGATCTGGTCGACGGCCAAGGTCTCATAGACGATGCCCGGATGCGGCCTGGGCAGATAGAGGATGCAGATGTCGAGCAGACCCTCGGCCATCTGGTCGATCGCCAGGTCCGGAAAGCTGCCTTCCAGCCTGAGCGCCACATTTGGGCGCTTCGCCCGCATCCAGTCGATCCAGGGCGAGGTGATGCTGTCCCAGAGATAGGCAGGCGCGGTAAGCCTGAGCAGCGTCTCGTAGCCATCGGGAACGGCGATGTCCTGGCGTGACTGCTCCCAGGTGCGGGTGATGGTCGAGGCATGCGGCAGGAACTGCCGGCCGGCCGGCGTCAGCGTGACGCCGTCGCTATCGCGCACGAACAGTTTTCGTCCCAGCTGCTCCTCCAGGCCGCGAATGCGCGCGCTGACGGTCGACTGGGCGAGGTTCAGCCGGTGGGCGGCAACGGTGAAGCTGCCATGCGCCGCGACCTCCAGGAAACTGCGCAGATTTTCGGTGTCCATGGACCCCTGCCCCTTGAGCTGCCGCCATCGAAATCTTCGATGGCCTCGATCAGAAAATATCGCTTTCCGGGCGCGGTCAACAATGGCCTAAATGCCAAAGCCCCCCCGCGACAAACAAGGTATGCCGCCATGCCGAAGCATTCCACGACGATCGAGGCCGCCCGCAAAACCCTCAGCGCAATCGAAAATTCCGCTATCGACGAATTGCTCGCCGGCAGGATCGGCCGGCGCGAATTCCTGCGCCATGGCAGCGTGCTCGGCCTGTCGCTGCCCTTCCTAGGCGGCATCGCTTCGGCTGTCGGCCTCGGCGCTCCGCAAGCGCGCGCCGAAGGCGAGCCTGGCGGCACGGTGCGCGCCGGCATCGCCGTGCCCGGCGGCGCCATCGATCCGGTGACTTTCTACGACAGCGGCAGCTACCAGCTCGCCTTCCAGACGTCCGAGTTCCTGTGTGTGACCCAGCCCGACCTGACGCTGAAGCCGGTTCTGGCTGAAAGCTGGTCGCCCAATGCCGATGGCAGTGTGTGGACCTTCAAGCTGCGCAAGGGCGTGAAATTCCACAATGGCGAGGACTTCAAGGCCGACGACGTCGTGGCGACCTTCGATCGCCTTGCCGATCCGAACGGCCCGTCCAACGCTCTCTCGGTGTTCAAGGGCCTGCTGTCGAAGGGCGGCACGCGCAAGGTCGACGACCACACGGTCGAGTTTCATCTCGACGCACCGAACGGCAGCTTCCCCTATTCGGTGTCGATCGACAATTACAACGCCGTCATCCTGCCGGCGAGCTACAAGGGCGACTACGAGAAGACCTTCGAAGGCACCGGTCCGTTCCGGCTCGAAAGCTACACGCCGAAGGTCGGCGCGACCTTCGTGCGTAATGCCGATTACTGGGGCGAGAAGGCGCTGCCCGACCGGCTGGAGTTCAAGTTCTATGGCGACGTGCAGCCGCGGATACTCGCGCTGCAGGCGGGCGAGGTCGACGTGCTCGACGCCATCCCGCTCGACGTCAGCCAGGTGGTGCTCGGCAATCCCGACATAACGGTGCTGCGCGTGGCGTCCACCGCGCATCGCCAGCTGCATATGCGCTGCGACATGGCGCCGTTCACCGACAAGCGCGTGCGCCAGGCGCTGGCTCTGTGCATCGACCGCTCCAAGCTGGTCGACGGGCTCTGCCGCGGCATGGCGGCGACCGGCAATGACAGCCCGTTCGCGCCGGCCTTCCCGGTCACCGACAAATCGGTTGCGCAGCGAACGCAGGACATCGCCAAGGCCAAGCAACTGATGGAAGCGGCTGGCCTTGCCAGCGGCTTCGACATGACGCTGACGACGCTGCGCTATTCCGACATCCCGGGCTATGCGCAGCTGTTCCAGAACTTCGCCAAGGAGATCGGCGCGCGCATTGCGCTCAACATCGAGGACCAGGACAAATATTACGGCAAGGCGGTGTTCGGCCAGTCGGACTGGCTGGACAGCCCGCTCGGCATCACCGACTACGCGCATCGCAGCGTGCCGAACGTGTTCCTGAAGAGCCCGCTGGTCAGCGACGGCCCGTGGAATGCGGCGCATTTCAAGAACGCGAGCTATGACGGGCTGGTCACCAGCTACCTCAAGGCGCTCGACCTCGATGCCCAGCGCAAGGCCGCTTCCGACATCCAGAAGCTGCTGCTCGACGAGACGCCGGTGATCTTCAGCTATTTCCCGGACCTCTTGGTGCCGGTGCGCAAGACCGTCAGCGGCGTGCCGCCGATCGCCGCCGGCCTGCTGCTCGATCGTGTATCGGTGGCGTCATGACCATGACGGCGCACAAGGGCCCGGCGGCAAACGACGAGAAGAGGACGACGACCATTCGCAAGCCCCATCTGCGCGGCCGCGGGCCGCATTTCCCGATCCTCGATGGCATCGTGCAGTACGAGTTCGAACCGGGCTATGTCGCCTTCACCATGCCCTCGCCCAAGCGGATCAGGGTGCAGGTGGGACCGATGATCGTCGCCGATACCACCAAGGCGCTGGTGTTCCAGGAGAGCGACCATCTGCCGGTCTACTACTTCCCGATGAGCGACGTGCGCGAGGAGTTCCTGCTGCCCAGCCGCACGACGACGGAAGATCCGTTCAAGGGTGTCGCCACGCATTATTCTTTGAACACCGGCATCACGCTGGTCGAGGACGGCGCCTGGCGCTACCTCGATCCCGTCAAGGGCTGTCCGCCGATCCAGGACTACATCTCCTTCTACTGGCCGAAGATGACCCACTGGTTTGAAGAGGACGAGGAAATCTTCGTCCATGCCCGCGACCCGTTCCGACGGGTCGACTGCCTGCCGTCGTCGCGCCGCGTGCAGGTGATCCTCGACGGCGAGCAGGTGGCCGATTCACGGCGCGGCGTGTTCCTGTTCGAGACCGGACATCCGGTGCGTCACTATCTGCCGATCTCTGACACCAGGCTCGATATGTTTTCGCCCAGCCGCTACATCTCGCGCTGCCCCTACAAGGGCATCTCCAACTACTACCATGTGACGACGCCGAAGAAGCGGCACGAGAACCTGGTCTGGTACTATCCCGAGCCGGTGCACGAGGCCGAGCGGATCAAGGGCCTGATCTGCTTCCATCACGAGCTGGTCGACCAGATCCTGGTCGACGGCGTGGAGATCCCGAAGGAAGCGACGGCAGCGTCGGACGGCTATTTCTGAGCCCCGAGGCCTGCGGCCGGCCAGATCAGACCTATTGATCGAGGTGTCATTCAGCGCATACCCTCCCGCAAGCAGGGAGGATGCGATGGATCTTTTCAAACTGGACGGCGGCGTGGCGCTGGTGACGGGCGCCGGCAGCGGCATTGGTCAGGCGATCGCGATCGGGCTTGCCGAGGCCGGCGCCGATGTCGCCTGTTTCGGCCATGCCTCGAACGGCGGGCTGGAGCAGACTGCCGAGAAGATCAAGGCGCTCGGCCGCAAGGCGCTGGTGCTGACAGGCAGCGTGACATCCGAAGCCGACCTGGCCACGGCGATCGATCGGGCCGAAGCCGAACTCGGCGCGCTGACCGTCGCCGTCAACAATGCCGGCATCGCCGGATCGGAAGCGGCCGAGACCATGCCGCTGGAAAAATGGCGCAAGGTCCACGAGGTCAATGTCGCAGGTGTGTTTCTGTCCTGCCAGGCCGAGGCGCGCGTCATGCTTCCCCGGCGCGCGGGCTCGATCATCAACATTGCCTCGATGTCGGGCACCATCGTCAACCGCGGGCTGACGCAAGCGCATTACAATTCCTCAAAAGCCGCCGTCATCCACATGTCGAAGAGTCTCGCGATGGAGTGGGCGGATCGCGGCCTGCGCGTCAACGTCGTCAGCCCGGGTTACACGCTGACGCCGATGAACAAGCGGCCCGAGGTCGCGGAGGAGATAAAGATCTTCAAGCGCGACACGCCGATGGGACGCATGGCGGCACCCGAGGAGATGGTCGGGCCGACCGTGTTCCTGGCCAGCCGCGCGTCCAGCTTCGTGACCGGCCTCGACCTGATCGTCGATGGCGGCTACGTGTGCTGGTAAAACGATGAGGTGCCCTGTGAGGCACCCCATCGATGCTGATTTAAAGAACGCATCGGACGCGCGCGACGCTACTCCGCCGCCACGCCCTTCACCTCAAGATAGCTCTCCATCGAATCGTCCAGCGCCTGCAGCCAGGGCGTATGGTGGACCGGGGCCATGGTGCCGGTCATCAGCGAGCGATAGGCGTTGTCGCGGAACGTCATGATGTTTTCCATCTTGTGGTGCTCCCACTCCATGAAGGTGTGGTTGACCGCCTCGACGTCGAAGCCCGGATAATCGGTCTGGTCCATCAGCTCCTTGGTGTAGTCGCCCTGGAACCAGATCATCTGCTCGGCGTCTTCCAGCGTCTCCTCGCGTGCCCGCCACTTGGCGCTGTGCTCGGCCATCGCCTCTGCCGACGGCAGCTTGATGCGTCCCATGATGACGTCGCGCGCGTACCAGGCCTGCGCGTCGAACATGTTGAAGGTGTAGAACTGGTCCTGCATGCCGATATAGAACAGTTTCGGGTTCTTCTCCCAGACGACGCCTTCATAGAGATCCAGCGGCCACATGCGGTTGGCGGTCTTGAGCTTGAGGTCGTCGGTGAGGAAGGGGAAGGAGTGCAGATAGCCGGTGCACAGGATGATGGCGTCGACATCCTTGGTGGTGCCGTCCTTGAAATGCGCCGTCTTGCCGACGACCTTCTGCAGGAGCGGCACCTCCTTCCAGTTCTCCGGCCATTTGAAGCCCATCGGCTTGGAACGGTAGCTGGAGGTGATCGATTTGGCGCCGTATTTGTAGCATTGCGAACCGATGTCCTCGGCCGAGTAGGAACGCCCGATGATCAGGATGTCCTTGCCCTTGAACTCCATGGCATCGCGGAAATCGTGGCTGTGCAGGATGCGGCCGTTGAAGGTGGAAAAGCCCTCGAAATACGGCACGTTCGGCACGGAGAAATGGCCGGAGGCGACGACGACATTGTCGAACTCTTCCGAATAGGTGACGTCGTTGGTGCGGTCATGCGCGGTGACGGTGAATTTCTTCGTCTCGTCGGAGTAGGTGACCATGCGCACCGGCGTGTTGAACCGCACCCATTTGCGCACCCCGGATTTCTCGACGCGGCCCTTGATGTAGTCCCACAAAACGGCGCGCGGCGGATAGGAGGCGATCGGCCGGCCGAAATGCTCCTCGAAAGTGTAGTCGGCGAATTCGAGGCATTCCTTCGGGCCGTTCGACCACAGATAGCGGTACATCGAGCCATGCACCGGATCGCCATGCTCGTCGAGGCCGGTGCGCCAGGTGTAGTTCCACAGGCCGCCCCAGTCGCTCTGCTTTTCGAAACAGACGATTTCCGGGATCTCGGCGCCCTTGTCGGCGGCCGACTTGAAGGCCCTGAGCTGGGCCAGGCCCGACGGTCCGGCTCCGATGACGGCGACACGAGATTTCATTGCGGGCCTCCTTTTTTGATTTCGACTTTTTTCTTGACGCAATTCCGGGCGGGAAACCGTTCGACACTTTACCTGGAATTGCTCTCACGAAACAAATTTCACTCACAGTGACAGTAATTGGGTCTTCGGTGCTGTCAACAGCCATCTGGGGGCAAGGGCTTTGCGGCAAACGGATTTCGGCGGAAAACGGAAACCGCCATAAAGAATTGCCGCGACATCCGATGGCTTGCCCTTGCGGTTGCGCTCCTGTATCGCCACCGCATATGTTCACCTAGAGTGAAATAAATCCGCGGATTCGGGGGCGACATGCCGAACAAGACTTCTGACACAAAGCCCGCCGCTGCGGCCCCCAAGGACAAGGCGCCGCCGAAACGCGTTTCGGCCGACGGACGCTCGATCCGCACGCCGCTGACCCAAAACCCGCACGCAATCCGCGACACGCGCGAGAAGGTACTCGAAGTGGCGATCGGCCATGAGGTGCGCGCGTTCCGCAAGAAGCTCGGCATCACCGTCGCCGATCTCGCCGCCGCCACCGACATCTCGCTCGGCATGCTGTCGAAGATCGAGAACGGCATCACCTCGCCGTCGCTGACGACATTGCAGGCGCTGTCGCGGGCGCTTGGCGTTCCTGTGACCGCCTTCTTCCGGCGCTTCGAGGAAGAGCACAGCGCCGTCTTCGTCAAGGCCGGCGAAGGCGTCGATGTCGAGCGGCGCGGCACGCGCGCCGGCCATCAGTACAATCTGCTCGGACATATCGGCGCCAACACCAGCGGCGTCGTGGTCGAGCCTTATCTCATCACGCTGACCGAGAATTCGGATGTGTTCCCGACCTTCCAGCATGCGGGCATGGAGTTCCTCTACATGCTCGAAGGTGAGGTGGTTTACCGGCACGGCAACAATCTCTATCCGATGAAGCCGGGCGACAGCCTGTTCTTCGACGCCGACGCGCCGCACGGACCGGAAGAGCTGACGCAACTGCCGATGCGGTATTTGTCGATCATCTGCTATCCGCAGAACAGCGCGGGGTGAGCCACCTGGTTCCTCGCCCCAAGATAGTGGGGAGAGGTGGCTCGGCGAAGCCGAGACGGAGAGGGGAGCGCCCTACGAAGGCCCCCTCTCCGTCCGCTTCGCGGACACCTCTCCCCCGCTTTGCGGAGGCGAGGAAGCCAAGTCTTCAGTCCGGCCCAAACCCCGGTGACGTCGGGCTGCCATCATCCAGCCTCGACAGCCACTCGACCAGCGTCGGCCGATACCGCGTCAAGCCTTTGTAAGTCGCGAGTTCTTCCGGCAGGTCGCGGATGACGCGGTGCAGGCGGCGGGCCCATTTCGGCTGGGTGACCAGTTCGTCCATCTTGATCAGGTAGCAGCGGATCGGGAAGACGATGGCGTTCGAGCGCGGCAGACGCCAGAAGCTCTGCAGCTCGACCCGCAGATGCACCTTCTGGCCGACGTTCTCGGGGGTGACGGTGGCGCGGTCCGGACCCCATTTATGATAATTCTCGGGACTGGTGTCGAGGCGCGGATTGATGGTCATCGTCCAGTTGAGGCGCCGCGCCGGCTTGCCCTGCTGGATGTTGGTGAGGAATTTCAGCGCGCGGGTGAAGATGCCCTTCTCATGCGCCAGCGGTACCGGCGCGTGCCATTCGAAGAAGTTCATGCCGATGTCGAAATCGAGCGACCAGTCGGCCTGGGTGGTGACCATGCCGGCATCCATCCACAGATTGCCGTCGCGCTGGTCGAGGATGCAGAAATCGCCCTGGCTCTGGCGGGTGATGTATTCCATCGGCCCATAGGGCAGCGTCGAGGTGTCGCCGAAGGTGAAGGTGTCGTCGATGCCGAGCGGCCGGTTGATCCAGCGCCAGCGGTCGCCATCGCGCTCCAGCGTGAAATGCTCGGGATAGCCGAGCGCCTGCTGCTCCATCAAAAGCTCGAGCAGGTCCCAGCCGGCCAGCGTCATATGTGGCAACGACTGGCAGCGCAGCGGATCTTCGGCCAGCACCAGCGCGCGGTCCTGCATCTCGGCGACATAGTGCTCGTCGACGTCGATCAGGTTTTCCAGCACTGAGCCTTTCGGCCCGACGACATGCGGCTCGATGTTGACGGTATACATGTAGGCGTCTTCGTTGAACGGGAACGGAAAGCGCCTGATGTGCTCCGGGCTGTTCCTGAAGGTGTAGTCGTCGCGGAAAGTTTCCTTGCGGAAGGTGATGCCCATTGACGCCTCCTATCTTTCCAGGACCAGCGACTTGCCCTCGAAACGCGAGACGCAAGGCATGATCTTGCAGCCGGAACGGTGGTCTTCCTCGCTCAGCCAGTGATCGTTGTGGATGAACTTGCCGTCGGAGGAGATCACGTTGGTCTCGCATTGGCCGCAGACGCCGCCGCGGCAGAGATAGGGCGGGTCGACGCCGGCCGCTTCCATGGCTTCCAGCAGGCTCTGCTGCTCGCCGACGCGGATCGTCTTGCCGCTGACGGCCAAGGTCACGTCGAACGGCGCGCCGGGCTGGGGTGCGGCGAAATGCTCGAAATGCACCGTCTCCGACGGCCAGCCGAGCGCCGCGGCGCGGTGGCGAACCCAGTTGATCATGCCGGCCGGGCCGCAGACGTAGAGATGCGTGCCGAGCGGCTGCGACGAGAGGAGCCGGTCGAGATCGATGCGCTGCTCGCGGTCATCGTGATAGAGGTGGACGCGGTTGCCGTAGCGCTGCTGCAAGACATCGGCGTAGGTGCCGAGCGAAGCGGTACGGCAGGTGTAGTGCAATTCGAAATTGCCGCCGGCCGCTGCCAGCTGCGAGGTCTGCGCCATGAAGGGCGTGATGCCGATGCCGCCAGCCAGCATCAGGTGCTTCTTCGCCCTGAGATCCAGCGAGAACAGATTGACCGGATAGCTGATCACCATTTCCAGGCCGGGCTTGACCTGCCGGTGCATGAATAGCGAGCCGCCGCGGCCGACATCGTCGCGGCGCACCGAGATCGTGTATTCGCGCGTGTCGAGCGGCGAGCCCATCAGCGAATAGGGGTTGAGCCTGGTGCGATCACTGTCGCGCATTTCGACCACGACATGGGCGCCGCCGGAAAAGGTCGGCAGCAGCCCGCCGTCGCGGCGGCGGAAATGGAAGCGGGTGACGAGGTCGTTGACGGGAACGACGTCGCTGACGACGACATCGAGCTTGGTGGTGCCGGTGCTCATGGGAAAGCCTCCTCCATCGGAGGAATCTCCGAGCGATCCTCGGCGTTGATGCACACGCCCTGGAAGGCGGCGAGGCGCCTCGAATAGTGATCGCGCACCAGAAGCAGCAGGCCGCAATGCGCGCAGAGCGCCGGCTGCGTCGTGACGTTCTCGGTGATGCCCTTGCAGTGCACGCATTGCATGCGGCGCGCCAGCGAGCCGCGATGCTCGGTCTGTATGGAGGTGTGGTCCATGCCGGCTTCGAGCGCCACCTGCATGGCTTGGCCGATCAGCCCCTCGGTGCCGGCAAGATAGAGGCGCAATCCCATATGCGCGTTGGTCAGCGTCTGCTTGAGACGCGGCAGGAGGCTGGCGAAAGACGGCGCGATGTGGAGTTGCGCCGGCCTCAATGCTTCAAGGGCGGCGATGTGCTTGCCCTCCGGGCCTGGAATGAAGTCGATTTCCGCGCCGTCGAAAAAGCCGGGCGGCGCCTTGCCGGCCATGTCGATGATCGCCAGCGCGCCTTCGGCATCGGCGACGAAGAGATGATGCTTGCCCGGCTGCGGAGAGAGCGTTCCGTAAATGGGCCGGCTGATGATCGTCTTGGCTGCCATTCGTCCTTCGTACCCTAAAACCCCTCCCCGTTGATGTTGCCTCAACCCTTGGCGGTGCGCTTGGTCTTCTTCGGGTCGTCGAACGGCAAGGGCTGCGCCGTCGCCTTGATCGAACCGCTCCTGTTGCGGATCTCGAGCTTGGTGTCCTTGACGGCGCAGTCGACGTCGAGACGAGCGATGCCCATCGATTTCTCGACCAGCGGCGAATACATGGCGCAGGTCACCACGCCCGCCTTCTTGCCGTCGCGATAAACCGGCGCGCCTTCGTCGGCCGGCTCCTTGCCGTCGAGCAGCACGCCATAGATCTTGAAACGTTCCTTGCCCTTCAGGCGATAGTGTTCCTCGGCGCCGCGGAAGCCGGTCTTGCCGGGGCTGACGGTGAAGTCGAGGCCGAGCTCCCACAGCGTGTCGCCGGGGCCTTCGTTCTCGAACGGATATTTCTGGGAATTGTCGTAGGGGTAGAAGAGCAGGTAGCTCTCGACGCGCAGCATGTCGAGCGTGGTGAAGCGGCACGGAATGATGCCGGCGCTCTTGCCCTCCTCCAGGATGCGGTCCCAGATCGTGCCGGCATCCTGGCCGCGGCAGAAGATCTCGTAACCGCGCTCGCCTGTGTAGCCGGTGCGCGAGATCATCACCGGGAATCCGAAGAGCTGCGTCTGCATGTGATGGAAGTAAGGAAGGTCGCGAATGCCGGGCACATGCTTGGCGAGATAATCGACGGCGGTCGGCCCCTGCAGCGAAAGGTCGTGCAGATTGTCGTCGAAGCGCAGCGAGACGTCGCGGCCCATGGCAGCGCGCTGCAGCTCCTCATGGCCGGTGCCGGAGCCATGCACCACCATCCACGAGTTCGGGCTGATGCGGTAGAGGATGCAGTCGTCGGTGAACTTCCCGGCCTCGTTCAGCATGCAGGCATAGGCCGACTTGCCGGGATAGATTTTTTCCACGTCGCGCGTGGTGGCGAGGTCGATCAGATGCGAGGCGTGCGGCCCGGTGATGTGGACCTTCTTCAGGCCGGAGACATCCATCAGCCCGGCCTTGGTGCGGATGGCGATATATTCCTCGTCGGCATCCTTGTCATAGGTCCAGGCGGTGCCCATGCCGCTCCAGTCCTCGAGTTTCGAGCCGAGCGCGCGATGGCGATCCGCCAGGGTCGAGAATCTCCAGGATGCCGTCATCCGATCGTCCTCCGTGCGATTAGGTCGCTTTAAGCGGTTGCTGTTCCCTGCTCCTGCTTGCTGGCGGAGCTTGCCTGAATATTGACCGCAAACGATGAGACCCTGCAATCCCCTTGAAGCAAATAATTTCATTGTCAGGCAAATTTCTTGCCCGTGGACAAACGCCTTACGAAGCGTAAATCCGGCTTGACAATTTCGAAGATCGGTCGGAATTTATGAAAAAAATTTCACTCTCTAGAAAGAGTGGACGCCCGGTCGATTTCGGGGCCGGACGTCGCCAGAAGGGGAAAAACCGATGTCCGACCTGCAGCAGCGCATCGAAGCGCTGTACCGTTCTGACGTGCGCGGATCCGTGCTCCTGATCGTATGCCTGTGGGCGACGATCCTCTTCGTCCTCCTGATGACCTGGGCCTACATCCCCGACAGCGGGATCAAGCTCGTGGTGGTGATCGCGGCTGCCGCGGTGCTGATCTTCAACACCGCCGCCATCCTCGCCATGCTCAACCACTACAAGGAAGACAAGGACTTCATCTACGGCCTCGATATCAAGAACGCCGACGCATTCCGCAACAGCAAGTCCTGAGGGGGAAAGACCATGTCCCGCTACATCCCGCCGGAACAGAGCAAGGCCGGCCAGATTTTCGACATCGCCGTCGTTGTGGTCGCCATCTTCGTGGCGCTGTGGCTGCCGCTGAAGCTCGGCCTCGCCGGCGCGGCGAAATCCATCGATCCCCTGGACGCCAAGACCTGGGACGCGCTTGGCCAGAATGCGACCATGGCGTCGATCTGGGAGAAGCTCGGCTATACGCCCGAGACCGCGCACGACATCATCCAGAACCGTTTCCACTACATCATCGACTGGCCGACGCTGATCATCATGGCGATCGTGCTGGTCGCCTATTTCGTCTTCCTGTTCCGCGCCTCCGATCGCGAGTATCGCGAGGTGATCAACGAAAAATTCGACGACAAATAATTCGGGGACAAGATCCATGTGGATGGCAATCAACTACGCCTGCTGGGGCATCTCGGTCTTGCTTGCGCTCTGGATGCTCTACGACTGGTTCAAGATCGACACGACCTATTCCGAGGACGTGCTGACTTCCTCGCGCGAAGGCGAGCTTGAAGCCGTTTCCGAGAAACACCGGATCTGAGTGGGGACTGACGATGACCGCTGCGGTTGAAACGGGACTGACGACGACGATCCACGGCGACAGGGTCTCGCTGCTTCGGGTGCTCGGCCCCGCCCATGTCTGGGCGCTCGGTGTCGGCATCGTGCTGGTCGGCGAGTTCACCGGCTGGAACTTCGCGGCAGACAAGGGCGGCGCGCTGGCCGCGCTGATCGTCTGCTGGATCGTCGGACTGCTCTACACCTCGGTCGCCATGATCGACTCGGAAGTGACGTCCACTGTCGCCGCCGCCGGCGGCCAGTACGCGCAGGCCAAGCACATTGTCGGACCGCTGATGGCCTTCAACGTCGCGCTGTTCCTGGTGTTCGCCTACACCATGCTCGAAGTGTCGGACGCCATCCTCCTCGGCGACACGATCGTCGCCAAGGCCGGCGTCGAAGGATTGACGCACAATTCCTTCATCGCCGCGACCATCGTCGTGCTCGCCTGGCTCAACTATCGCGGCGTGCTGATGACGCTCAACGTCAATTTCGTCATCACCGCTATCGCCTATGTCTCGATCGTCATCCTGTTCTTCTCCGTCAGCCCGTGGACGCAAGGCGCGGTGCTGAAGCTCAACGAGCTGGTCACGCCCGGCAACGCGCTGCCCTATGGCTGGATCGGCGTCATCGCCGCCTTCCAGTTCGGCATCTGGTACTACCTCGGCATCGAGGGCACCACGCAGGCGGCCGAGGAAGTGCGCTCGCCGGCGCGCTCCCTGCCCTACGGCACCATGGCCGGAATGATCACGCTTTTGATCGCGGCCGCCATGACCTGGTATGTCTGCGCCTCGCTGATGCCCTGGGAATATCTTGGCATCACCTATTATCCGCTGTGGGACGCCGGCAAGCTCACCGGCAGCCCGCTGCTGGAGAACCTTTTGTTCATCGCGACGCTGCTGGCGGCGCTGGCCTCGGCCAATGGCTGCATCAACGACGCGGCGCGCGCCTGGTTCTCGCTCGGCCGCGACCGTTACCTGCCGAGCTGGTTCTCGGCGGTGCATCCGAAATACCGCACGCCTTACCGCTCGATCCTGTTCCTGCTGCCGATCGCGCTCGCCTTCGCCTTCATCGCCGACCTCAACCAGGCGATCACCTTCTCGATCCTGTCGGGCGTGCTGCAATACACCTTCATGAGCATCAACATCATGATGTTCCGCAAGAAGTGGCCGCTGGGCTCGATCCGCCGCGGCTACACGCACCCCTTCCACCCGCTGCCGGCGATCGTGCTGTTCTGCCTGTGCATGGTGACATTCTTCGCCATCTTCCTCGGCTTCGGCTCGCAGCTGATCGCGATGACGGTGTTCTATTTCCTGATCTCGCTGTGGTTCCACTTCTATCGCTACAAGTTCGTGCGGCGCGGCGACCAGTTCTCCATGCCGTGGCCGAAACCGCAGGGTTATTGAGTGGAGTGAAGACCCGCCTTCGACGGCGGGCCGTGGCGTGTCGAAATGTCGGAACTGACGTCAATACTGCTTGCCGGGGCGATCGCATTGGCGGTCGCCGGCCATATTGCCTGGCTGGCGCGCGCCAGCCGCAACAGGGCGAAGGCGGCCCTGGCCACCGATACGGCGAGTGTCCGCGGCGTCGTTCCCGATGCCGCCGACATTTCCGACGGCACGGCCGGCATCGTCACCTGGGCCGGCACGTGGAACGGCCAGCGCGTTCAGCTGCGCACCATCGTCGACACGCTGGCGACGCGAAAGCTGCCGACTCGCTGGCTCGCCGTTTCGATCACCGAGCCGGTCGCCGTCCCGGGTGTCTTCGACATGATGATGCGGCCGAATTCGGCGACAACGTTCTCCAATTTCGACCATCTGCCGCACACGCTCCCGAAGGTGCTCGGCTTTCCCGCCGACGCGGTGCTCAAGACGGACCGCAGAGGCGTTGCCTTCCCGCAGGACCTGATCGCCGCGCATATCGACATCTTTGCCGAGGGGCGCGCCAAGGAATTGCTGATCACGCCGAACGGCGTGCGCATCGTCTGGCTGTTGGCCGAGGCCGAGCGCGCGCGTTATGGCGTGTTCCGGCAGGCCGCCTTCAGCGATGCCGGGCTCGACCAGGCCCTGATCGAAAGGCTGCTCGATGCCGCCTCCACGCTTCGCCATGCCATCAACCGGCGCGAAAGACAGGCCGCATGAGCGACGGAACCGCCACCCCTGCTCCCGTCAATCCCTATCTCGTCCTCGGCGCGGCGGTCATTTTACCGGCAAGCGGCCACGTCATGCTCGGCGTGCCGGCACGCGGCCTGCAGTTCCTGTTCTTCATGGTGATCCTTGGCTGGATAACGACCAAGCTGGCGCCGGCCGATGCCAGCTTCATCGGCCGCCATGCCGGCGCTTTCCTGATCTATGCCTTCTCGATCCTCGACGCCTACAAGATTGCGCGCATCCGCCATGCGATCTGGGTTCACAAGGCGCGCCCGGACGGCGATAGTGCCGAGGGCGATACGCCGTCCAACATGTAACCACAGGAAAATTTCTTTCATAGCAATTGAATTCGGCTCGCTCATTGAGTACATCATCTGGGAGCCAAAAAACGCCGGAGGCTGGCATGTGCGGAATCGTCGGACTTTTCTTGAAGGACAAGGCGCTGGAGCCGAAGCTCGGCGCCATGCTGTCGGAGATGCTGGTGTCGCTCAGCGACCGCGGGCCGGACAGCGCCGGCATCGCCATCTATGGCGCGGCCACCGGCAATGAAGCCAAGATCACCGTGCAGTCACCGAAGGCAGATCGCGATTTCCGCGGCCTCGACGCCGAACTCGCCAAGGCGATCGGCGCGCCGGTGAGCGTGGCGGTGAATTCGACGCACGCCGTCATCAGGACCACGCCGGACAAGGTCGATGCAGCGCGCGAGGCGCTGCAGACGCTAAGGCCCGACATCCGCATCATGGGGGCCGGCGAGGCAGTTGAAATCTACAAGGAGGTCGGCCTGCCGGAAACCGTCGTCGATCGCTTCCACGTGCGCTCCATGACCGGCACGCATGGCATCGGCCATACCCGCATGGCGACGGAATCGGCGGTCACCACGATGGGCGCGCATCCGTTCTCGACCGGCGCCGATCAGTGCCTGGTGCATAACGGCTCGCTCTCCAACCACAACAATGTGCGTCGCGAGCTGATCCGCGACGGCATGAAGTTCGAGACCGAGAACGACACCGAAGTTGCCGCCGCCTATCTCTCCAACCGGATGGCGCATGGCAAGAATCTGGGCGAGGCGCTCGAAGGCACGCTTTCCGACCTCGACGGCTTCTTCACCTTCGTCGTCGGCACCAAGAACGGCTTCGGCGTGGTGCGCGACCCGATCGCCTGCAAGCCGGCCGTGATGGCCGAGACCGACCAGTATGTCGCCTTCGGCTCGGAATATCGCGCGCTGACCAAGCTGCCCGGCATCGACAATGCGCGGGTCTGGGAGCCCGAGCCCGCAACCGTCTATTTCTGGGAGCATTGAGCCGATGCCGGCAACCCCAATGTCGAAGGCCGAGCGCGAGCAAGGCGATGCGAGGGTTTTCGACCTCTCGCTACATTCGCTGCGCGAATTGAACCAGGCGCTGCACAAGCTCACGCCCGGTTCGAACGAGACCGCATGGGAAGTGCTCAATCCGAAGGGCAGCCATTCGGTCGCCGTCGGCGTCGACCAGCCGGTCAGCATCGATGTGCGCGGCAGCGTCGGCTATTACTGCGCCGGCATGAATGACGGTGCCGCGATTACCGTGCATGGCTCAGCCGGGCCGGGCGTCGGCGAGAACATGATGTCGGGCTCGATCGTCATCAAGGGCGACGCCAGCCAGTATGCCGGCGCCACCGGCCGCGGCGGCCTGCTGGTCATCGAGGGCAACGCCTCGTCGCGTTGCGGCATCTCTATGAAGGGCATCGACATCGTCGTGCATGGCAATATCGGCCACATGTCGGCTTTCATGGCGCAGTCCGGCAACCTCGTGGTGCTGGGCGATGCCGGAGACGCGCTGGGCGATTCCATCTACGAGGCGCGGCTCTTCGTGCGCGGCAAGGTGGAGAGCCTCGGCGCCGACTGCATCGCCAAGGAGATGCGGCCCGAGCACATCGAATTGCTGCAGGGCCTGCTCGACAAGGCCGGCGTCACCGGCGTCAAGGCGTCGGAGTTCAAGCGCTACGGCTCGGCCCGCAAACTCTACAATTTCAACATCGACAACGCCGACGCGTATTGAGGACAGAAATGGCCTATCACAATCCTCCCACGACGCCGCGCAAATCCGCGACCTTCGACGACTACACGCTTTCCGAAATCCGCCGCGCGGCCGCGACCGGCATCTATGACATCCGCGGCGCCGGCGCCAAGCGCAAGCTGCCGCATTTCGACGATCTGTTGTTCCTCGGCGCCTCGATCTCGCGCTATCCGCTCGAGGGCTATCGCGAACGCTGCGACACCTCGGTGGTGCTCGGCTCGCGCCATGCCAAGAAGCCGGTCGAGCTCAAGATCCCGATCACCATCGCCGGCATGAGTTTTGGGTCGCTTTCCGGTCCCGCCAAGGAAGCCCTTGGCCGCGGCGCGACGATCGCCGGGACATCGACCACCACAGGCGACGGCGGCATGACCGAGGAAGAACGCGGCCACTCGAAGACGCTGGTCTATCAGTACCTGCCGTCGCGCTACGGCATGAACCCGCGCGACCTGCGCCGCGCCGACGCCATCGAAGTCGTCGTTGGCCAGGGCGCCAAGCCCGGCGGCGGCGGAATGCTGCTCGGGCAGAAGATTTCCGACCGCGTCGCGGAGATGCGCACGCTGCCCAAGGGCATCGACCAGCGCTCGGCCTCGCGCCATCCCGACTGGACCGGGCCGGACGATCTCGAGATCAAGATCCTCGAGCTGCGCGAGATCACCGACTGGGAAAAGCCGATCTACGTCAAGGTCGGCGGCGCTCGCCCCTACTACGACACGGCGCTCGCGGTGAAGGCTGGCGCCGATGTGGTCGTGATCGACGGGATGCAGGGCGGCACGGCCGCAACCCAGGAAGTGTTCATCGAGAATGTCGGCCAGCCGACGCTTGCCTGCATCAGGCCGGCCGTGCAGGCGCTGCAGGACCTCGGCATGCACCGCAAGGTGCAGCTCATCATCTCCGGCGGCATCCGCAACGGCGCCGATGTCGCCAAGGCGCTGGCGCTCGGCGTCGATGCGGTGTCGATTGGCACGGCGGCGCTCGTCGCGCTCGGCGACAACGATCCGCGGTGGGAGGCGGAGTACAATGCGCTGGGCACCACGGCGGGCGCCTATGACGACTGGCACGAGGGCCGCGACCCGGCCGGCATCACCACCCAGGATCCGGAGCTGATGAAGCGGGTCGATCCGATCGCAGCCGGACGACGCCTGGCGAATTACCTCAAGGTGATGACGCTGGAGGCGCAGACGATTGCTCGCGCCTGCGGCAAGAACAGCCTGCACAATCTGGAGCCCGAGGATCTCGTTGCGCTCACCATCGAATCCGCCGCCATGGCCGGCGTGCCTTTGGCCGGCACCAACTGGATACCGGGAAAGAACGGCTTCTAGGACAACTTCCAAGACCACATAAGCGAGGAACTATAATGGGGAACGATCTCGCCGCATTCGCCAAGGAGAACGGCGTCAAATATTTCATGATCTCCTACACCGACCTGTTCAGCGGGCAGCGTGCCAAGCTGGTGCCGGCGCAGGCGATCGCCGACATGCAGAAGGACGGCGCCGGCTTCGCCGGCTTCGCGACATGGCTCGACCTGACGCCGGCGCATCCGGACATGCTGGCCGTGCCGGACCCGGATTCGGTCATCCAGTTGCCGTGGAAGAAAGACGTCGCCTGGGTGGCGGCCACCTGCGTGATGGACGACAAGCTCGTCGACCAGGCGCCGCGCAACACGCTGAAGCGGGTGATCGACGAAGCCGCCCGCGACGGCATGCATGTCAAGACCGGCGTCGAGGCCGAGTTCTTCCTGATCTCGCCGGACGGCAAGGCGATCTCCGACGAATACGACACAGCGTCGAAGCCCTGCTACGACCAGCAGGCGGTGATGCGCCGCTACGACGTGATCGCCGAGATCTGCGACCATATGCTGGCGCTGGGCTGGGGCCCGTACCAGAACGACCACGAGGACGCCAACGGCCAGTTCGAGATGAACTGGACCTTCGACCACGCGCTGGCGACCGCCGACAAGCACTCCTTCTTCAAGTTCATGGTCAAGTCGATCGCCGAGAAGCACGGCCTGCGCGCGACGTTCATGCCCAAGCCCTTCCAGGGCCTGACCGGCAATGGCTGCCATGCGCATATCTCGGTGTGGGACGAGGCCGGCAAGACCAACGTCTTCGCCGATAATTCGGAGGAGCTCGGCCTCTCCGCCAAGGGCAGGAACTTCCTCGGCGGCATCATGAAGCATGCCTCGGCGCTTGCCGCGATCACCAATCCGACGGTGAATTCCTACAAGCGCATCAACGCGCCGCGCACCATTTCGGGCGCGACCTGGGCGCCTAATACCGTCACCTGGACCGGCAACAACCGCACCCACATGGTGCGCGTGCCTGGGCCTGGACGCTTCGAGCTGCGCCTGCCTGACGGCGCAGCCAACCCCTACCTCCTGCAGGCCGTGATCATCGCCGCCGGCCTCGACGGCATCCGCTCCAAGGCCGACCCCGGCAAGCGCTACGATATCGACATGTACCAGTTCGGCCATACCGTGACTGACGCGCCGAAACTGCCGCTCAACCTGCTCGACGCGCTGCGCGAGTTCGACAACGACAAATCGCTCAAGGCGGCGCTGGGTGAGGAATTTTCGTCGGCATATCTAAAGCTGAAGCAGCAGGAATGGAATTCCTATGCTTCGCACTTCACCCAGTGGGAGCGCGACCACACGCTGGATATCTAGCATCCAGCATTGCGGGTGAGCGGCCTCGGAATGACGCAATGAAATATTCGATCTTCTCGCTCGCCCGCGCCGCCCTCTCCGGCCACAAGAACTGGAGGCCTACGTGGCGCGATGCGGCGCCAAAGGATCGCTACGACGTGGTGATCATCGGCGGCGGCGGGCACGGGCTCGCCACCGCCTGGTTTCTCGCCAGCGAGTTCGGCATCCGCAACGTCGCTGTGCTCGAAAAGGGCTGGATCGGTTCCGGCAATGCCGGCCGCAACACCACGATCATCCGCTCCAATTACGGCCTGCCCGGCAATACCGGCTTCTACGAGCTTTCGATGAAGCTGTGGGAGCGGATGGAGCAGGACCTCAACTATAACGCGATGGTCAGCCAGCGCGGCGTGCTCAACCTCTATCACTCCGACGCGCAGCGCGACGCCTTCGCCCGGCGCGGCAACACGATGCGCATCAACGGCATCGATGCCGAGCTGCTCGACCAGGCGGCACTGCGCAAGATGCTGCCATTCCTGAATTTCGAGAATGCACGCTTCCCAATCCAGGGCGGGCTGCTGCAGCGCCGCGGCGGCACGGCGCGGCATGACGCGGTGGTCTGGGGCTATGCGCATGCGGCGAGCGCGCTCGGCGTCGACATCATTCAGAATTGCGAGGTCACCGGCTTCACGCGCGACGCCAACGGCAAGGTCACCGGCGTCGAGACGTCGCGCGGCAAGATCGGCGCTGGGAAAGTCGGCATGGCGGTGGCGGGTTCCTCGTCACGCGTCGCGGCTATGGCGGGGCTTCGCCTGCCGATCGAAAGCCATGTGCTGCAGGCCTTCGTCTCGGAGGCGATCAAACCGCTGCTTCCCAATGTCATGACCTTTGGCGCCGGACACTTCTATGTCAGCCAGTCGGACAAGGGCGGGCTGGTCTTCGGCGGCGACATTGACGGCTACAATTCCTATGCCCAGCGCGGCAACCTGCCGGTGATGGAAGATGTCTGCGAAGGCGGCATGGCGCTGATCCCGATGATCGGCCGCGTGCGGCTCTTACGCCAATGGGGCGGCATCATGGACATGTCGATGGACGGCACGCCGATCATCGACAAAAGCCCGGTCGACGGCCTCTACATCAATGCCGGCTGGTGCTATGGCGGCTTCAAGGCGACGCCGGGCTCGGGCTTCGTCTTCGCCCATCTCCTCGCCCGCGATCAATCGCACAAGGAAGCCGCGCTCTTCCGCCTCGACCGCTTCCAGCGTGGCGCCATGATCGACGAGAAGGGCCAGGGTGCCCAACCGAACCTGCACTGAGGCCGCCAGAAGACCATGCGTATCACCTGTCCCTTCTGCGGCGAACGCGAGCTCGGCGAGTTCACCTATCTCGGCGACGCCAAGCCACAGCGCCCCGCGGCCGACGCCGGCGAGGACGCCGTCTACAACTATGTCTATCTGCGCGACAACATCGCCGGCGTGATGAGCGAGCATTGGTACCATGGCGGCGGCTGCCGGGCATGGCTGAAGGTCACCCGCAACACGCTGACGCATGAGATTTCGGCGGTCGAGGCGGCTGCAGGCGCCGGCGCCGCCAAGGTTGGTGCGTGATGGCCGGCGATCAGGCAAACCGTCTCACATCCGGCGGCCTCATCGACCGCTCGACCGCGCTCAGCTTCCGTTTCGACGGCAAGAATTTTTTGGGCTTCAAGGGCGACACGCTGGCTTCCGCGCTGGTCGCCAACGGCGTCAAGCTGGTCGGCCGCTCGTTCAAATATCACCGCCCGCGCGGCATCCTGACCGCAGGGTCGGAAGAGCCCAACGCGCTGGTCGAATTGCGCAGCGGCGCCAGGCGCGAGCCGAACACCAAGGCGACGACGGCCGAGCTCTATGAAGGCCTCGAAGCCGCCAGCCAGAATCGCTGGCCGTCGCTCAATTTCGACGTCATGTCGGTCAACCAGTTGTTCTCGCCGATCTTCGTCGCCGGCTTCTACTACAAGACTTTCATGTGGCCGGCAAAATTTTGGGAAGCGATCTACGAGCCGGCGATCCGCCGCGCCGCCGGCCTCGGCCGCGCGGCGGGCGTTTCCGATCCCGACCACTATGACAAGGCATGGGCGCATTGCGACGTGGTGATCGCGGGTTCCGGGCCGGCCGGTCTGGCGGCTGCCCTTGCCGCCGGCCGTAGCGGCGCGCGCGTCATCCTGTGCGAGGAGGATTTCGTCGTTGGTGGGCGGCTGCTTGCCGATGGCGGCGCGATTGACGGGCTGCCCGCCGCCGAATGGGTTGCGCGCGCAGTTGCCGAACTGGCTGCGATGCCCGATGTGCGCATCATGACGCGCACATCCCTGTTCGGCGTCTATGACGGCGGCACCTATGGCGCGATCGAGCGCGTCAACGACCATCTGCCGGTGCCGCCGGAGCATCAGGTTCGGCAGCGGCTGTGGCGGATCGTGGCCAAGCGCTGCGTGGTCGCCGCCGGCGCGATCGAACGTCCCGTCGTCTTTGCCGGCAACGACACGCCCGGCGTGATGATGGCGTCGGCCATGCGCAGCTACATCAACCGCTACGCCGCCACGCCGGCGAGACGCATCGCGCTCTTCACCAACAATGAAGACGGCTGGCGCACGGCCGAGACGGCGATCGCGGCAGGGCTGCAGGTGGCGGCGGTGATCGACGCCCGGCCGGATGTGTCGCCGGCGCATCGCTCGCTGGCCAGCAAGGGCGGCTTCCCGGTGCTCCACGGCTCCGTCAGCGGCGTCGACGGCGGCAAGGGCGGAGTGCGCAAGATTTCCGTCTCGCTGACCGGCGGCGCGCGCGCCGAGGTCGAGGCCGACGGGCTCGCTGTCTCGGGCGGCTGGAACCCGGCGGTCGGCCTAACTTCCTATCATCGCGGCCGGCCGAAATGGCGCGACGACATCGCCGCCTTCGTGCCGGACGGCGCGCCGCCCGGCATGGTCGCCGCGGGCGCCGCCAACGGCGCCTTCGGTCTCGGCGCCTGCCTGCGCGAGGGGTTCGAAGCCGGCGCTGCCGCCGCACGCGATGTCGGACGCAGCGGCAATATCGGGTCGATGCCGGTCGCGGACGACGAGGCCTTCTCGATCACCCCGCTCTGGCATGTCGCCGGCAAGGGCAAGGCCTTCGTCGACCAGCAGCATGACGTCACGGCTTCGGATGTCGAGCTGGCGCAGCGCGAAGGTTTTCAATCGGTCGAGCACCTGAAGCGCTACACCACGCTCGGCATGGCGACCGACCAGGGCAAGACCTCGAATGTCGCCGGCCTCGCCATCATGGCGGCGGTCAGCGGCAAATCCATTCCCGAGACCGGCACGACAATCTACCGGCCGCCCTATGTGCCGGTCGCCATCGGCGCCTTCGCCGGCCATCACCGCGACGAGAATTTCCATGCGACGCGGCTGACGCCGTCGCATCACTGGGCGGCCGAACAGGGTGCGGTGTTTGTCGACACTGGCCTGTGGAAACGGGCGCAGTGGTATCCCCGCGCCGGCGAGAAGGACTGGCTGGAATCGGTGACGCGCGAGGTCAAGGCGGTGCGCAACGGCGTTGGCTTCTGCGATGTCTCGACGCTCGGCAAGATCGACGTGCATGGTCCGGATGCCGGCGCCTTCCTCGACCGCGTCTACATCAACGCCTTCTCCAGCCTCGCCGTCGGTAAGGCGCGCTACGGGCTGATGCTGCGCGAGGACGGCATTGTCTACGACGACGGCACCACCTCGCGCCTGGCCGAGGACCATTATTTCCTCACCACCACGACGGCCAAGGCCGGACTGGTGATGCAGCATCTGGAATTCTGCCGCCAAGTGCTGTTCCCCGAGCTCGATGTGCAGCTCACGTCGGTTTCCGATCAGTGGGCGCAGTTCTCGATCGCCGGGCCGAAGACCCGCGATCTCTTGAAGGAGGTCGTCGATCCGGCCGAGGACCTGTCGAACGAAGGTTTCCCGTTCATGGGCGCGCGCGAGGTCCAGCTGTGCGGCGGCCTGAAAGCGCGGCTGTTCCGCATTTCCTTCTCCGGCGAGATGGCGTTCGAGATTTCGGTGCCGGCACGCTATGGCGAAGCGATGGCGCGCAATTTGATGATTGCGGGCAAGCCATTCGGGGTGACGCCTTACGGCACAGAAGCGCTCGGCGTGATGCGCATCGAGAAGGGGCACGTCGCCGGGCCAGAGCTCAACGGCACGACCACGGCCGGCGATCTCGGCCTCGGCAAGATGATGTCGACCAAGAAGGATTTCATCGGCCGCGTCATGGCCGGCCGCGAGGCACTGGTCGCGCCCAACCGGCAGGTGGTCGTCGGCATCAAGCCGACCGACAAGGCGCGCCGACTGCGTTCCGGCGCGCATATCATTCCGAAGGGCGAGACCCCTGGCCCCGAGAACGACCAGGGCTATGTCACCTCGGTCTGCTTCTCGCCGATGCTCGACCAGTGGATCGGGCTCGGCCTTGTCGAGCGCGGCCGCGAGCGCATTGGTGAGATCGTGCGCGCGCATGATCCGCTGCGCTCAGAGGACTACGATGTCGAGCTCTGCAATTCCGTCTTCTACGATCCGGATGGAGGGCGCCAGCGTGGCTGAGTTTTCCTGGGACGTCCGCAGCCCGCTCCAGCGAGCACTGGTCGCCGGCGCTTACGGCGCGCAGGGCGACTCCGGCGTGGCGCTGACCGAGATCCGCAATTTCGACCTCGTCCAGGTGATGGCGCGGCGCGGCAAGGCCGACGAGACGGCGAAGGCCGCGCAGGCGCGCTTCGGCGTTGCCGCGCCGGAGACGCCTAAGGCGACCGGCACTGCCGATGCGACACTGATCTGGTCGGGACCGGATCAGTTCCTGGTGCTGTCCAAGGGTGGCAAGCATTCGATCGAGGCACTAGCCTCCGTCTTTGCCGGTTCGGCATCGCTGTCCGACCAGTCGCATGCGCGGGCGTTGATCAGCGTCTCCGGAGAGAAGGCGCGCGCGATGCTCGCCAAGCTGTCGTCGATCGATTTGCACCCCAGTGTATTTGGCGTAGGTGCGGCGGCGGCGACCTCGATGGATCATACGAGCGTCACGCTCTGGCGCGGTGGTGATCGCAACGGGCAGGCTGTTTTCAATCTGCTGGTGTTTGCAACCTTCGCCGAAAGCCTATGGCACACGATTCTGGATTCGGCTGCAGAGTACGGCGTGGCGGTCGGCCATTCGGAAGACTTGGCGTAGCGACGCGCGCCCTCTCCTTCTCTCCTTGTGGGAGAAGGTGTCGCCGAAGGCGACGGATGAGGGGGCTCCAGGGAACGCCAGCGTCTCACTCCGCTGGAACACCCCTCATCCGTCTCGGCGC
>NZ_SUGA01000041.1:0-3327 GCF_004963255.1 Mesorhizobium sp.
CGGGGAGGGTGGGGACTCGACCGGGCTTTTCCCTAAGCACGTCGCGCGGGCACGACGTGGCTAATCGCTTTGGCGCCTTAGCGGACGCTGGCGACCGCATCCTCGCGGCCGTCGTTGATCGTCACCCAAACGCCCGAATTCTCCGTCGATTGGCGCTTGAGATAGGTGTAGACCGTATCGTTCCAGGCGAGCACTTTTGGCTCGAGATTGTCGAGGATGAACTCGCCGAGGCTGGTGCGCACGGTGAGCACGGCATGGCCGTCGCCATTGGGCTGGCGCACCACCGTCATCAACAGATTGCCGGCCGGGACACCCGCGGCCATCAGCTCGCGGCGCTTCTCCAGCGCGTAGTCCTCGCAGTCGCCAACACCATTGTCAGGATAGGCCCAGTATTCCTCGACACCGTAGATTTCCATGTCGGTGCGCGGCTTGACGCGGGCGTTGACCGAATTGTTGATGTTGATGATCGTCGCCCACAGCTTGCGCGTCAGTTCGACCGGCGGTCCCTTCGGTGTCCGCTCGTTGCACTCGACCGGAATGCGCTGACAGAAATCATAGTGACCGACCGGCTGGGTGGTGCGGCCACCCGTATGCATGAAAACCGGTCCCGCGCTTGCCGTGCCCCAGGCGGAAAGCTGCATCGCCATTGCCAAGAGCAACAGCTTGCCCCTCGTCATCTTCATTCTTGTAGTCTCCCCGTTTGAGGAGACTGTGCCACGTTGGGATTTATTTGACGCAAAAACGCGAAGTAGACATTGAGTAAAACGCCGGTCGAATAAGCATAAAAGTTGAACTATCGTGGGCCTGGGTTGTTCAGATTTGTAAAGATTTGGTAGGTGCCGGGTGGCCTATTTCGGGTGAAAACCGGGCAACAAAAAACCGGCCGCCGAGGGCCGGTTCGTTTTCGCTTTGCGGTGGCTTGCGTCAGGACCGCGGCGCGTTGAATTCCTGGTCGAGCGTTTCCGGCCGCTGGATGACTGCGAATTCGATGGCGATGCCGTCCTCGAAATGGCGCACCACTTGGCCGCGCATGGTTCCAAGCATGACCTGGATGCCGATCGCCGGCTTGACGTCGATCTCGATCGCGGCGCCCGAGAGCGACAGGTCGATGATGCGGCACTGATACTGGCGCCCATCGGTGAGCTGCAGGACGCTCATCGGATTGCGCGGCGCCACGCGCTCGTGGCGACGATCCTCCGGGAGGTCCAGCTCATGCTTGTTGGCAAGCCAGGTGAGCTGCGCGGCAAGCTTGTCCTTCTTGCGATCGGAGGCGATGACGGTCATGGCGAAACCGTCCTGCGACGTACGCGTCACGATGCCCTCGACGCGGCCGATATGGTCGATATAGGCGATGACCTTCTCGCCCGGCATGCCGATACGGTCGGTGCGCAGCGCGACATTGCCGGGTGACATGTCGATCACCTGGCATGGATGCTCGGTGCGGTCTTCCAGCATGAAGCGGCCGTAAATCTTGACCCGGACACGCTGAAAATTGCGCCGCTCAGCTCGTGACGGTGCGAATTCTACCGCCGCTGACCTCATGACTGCCTACACCCCATTGGCATTCCGCGCGACGATGCGTGGAATTTCGCCCGAAAAACTACAGCGAAGCAGGTTAACAAACGGGAAAAATCGGCCGCGAACGCCTGGGCCTGGAGGCTCGCGCGACGCGAAAAAATTAACCGCGAGTGAGGGGAAAATCTCGTGCGGCCAGGCTCATTCGTGACGTCCGCCGTCGAGGACGACCAAGTGGCGGATGCGGCGCACGCGGCCAAGCGCCGAAATGGTTTCCGGGGGATCGAATTCGGACGGAACGAGCGAGGGAACCTCGATCGCCGGCCGGTTCTTCAGGAACATCGGCTCCTTGTCGGGATCTATCACCCGGATCGTGTCGATAAGCGCGTCGGCGAGCGGGTCCGCGCCCAGCCAGAAAGGCTTTTCGGCGGTGCTGATAATGCCGAGGCAGCGCGGGTTCTCGTGGCCCCCGTCCAACGGCAGCGCCAGGAGCTCGAACTTGTTGGAGCGGCCGTTGCGGCTGAATCCCTCGTAAGTCATGAACAGCACCGATTTCTGATCGAAGACGCCCTGCATCAGCCGCGACACCAGACGCTGGTCCTTCTCGCGCCACATCGAAGGAAAAGAGAAGCCCTTGAGCTCGCGTCCGTAATAGGCGCAGAGCCTCGTGCCGGCCAGTCGGAACACCGCTTCGCCGCGCGTGTCGCGCTCGAGGATGAAGGTGTCTGCCAGAAGCGACTTGATGTCGGCCGGCTCCACTTCCGATCGCTTCGGGGCGAGGCGGCCATCACGCAACTGGTTCCAATATTGGAACAGCGCGATCGATCCTTTTTCTTTCATTTCCATTCCGCTCCGCACAATCTGTCTTTTGATGTCCCATCGGCGAACAGACAGGGCGCCCTCCGATGACCTTCATGCGGTGCGGAGCAGGATGCGTGCCAGTATCGTTAACGTTTGTTCACGCCTCGGGGTCGTTAAGGTTAACAAATGGTTTACATTGCGCGCTGCCGAGGCCCGTGGCACACAAAAGTCACTCCAAAACGGTCGTTTCAGCAGCGATCGGCAGCACTTCAGTCACGAGTTTACGGGGAGCAGGGGACTCGACCGGCCGTTCAGGGGGACACCTGGACGGCCTCTTTTTTTGATTCGACCCTGTTCTGATTCGCCCCTTTTCTGCTGGGACGCTGTGGCGATTAGCCGTTTGTGATTCGAACGGGCGTGATCTACATGCTCGCCGAACCCTAACTCCCGGACCTGCGAAGGCGCATGAGCGAACCGGCAAGCCCCGCTGAAACCGAACCGTCGCCGGACGAGGCGCCCGAGCCAGGGCGCCGCGAACCGGTGTTCAACCTGCCGCCGGTCGTGCTTGCGGTGATCGCCATTTGCGCGGTCGTCTATCTGCTGCAGGAATATGTGCTGAACGAGACGCAGCAGATGACGCTGCTTTACGACGGAGCCTTCATTCCGGTGCTCTACACCGGCAAATATGGCTTCGACTGGTTCTTGTTCACGCGTCCATTCACCTATGCGTTCATGCATGGTGGCTTTGCCCACATCGCCATCAACATGATCTGGCTTGCGGCCTTCGGCTCGCCGCTCGCCAATCGTCTCGGCGCGCTGCGTTTCGCCATATTCTACGCGGTGACCGGGCTGGCTTCGGTTGTTCTGTTCTGGGCGCTGCATCCCTATGGCGAGGTGCCGCTCGTCGGCGCATCGGGGGCGATTTCCGGCATGATGGGCGCGGCCGCGCGCTATGGCTTCCGCATTGACCGGTCATCCGGCCGCGCGGCCGGATGACCGGTCAATGCGGAA
>NZ_SUGA01000041.1:3337-50210 GCF_004963255.1 Mesorhizobium sp.
GCAGGGCGGCCTTCGCCGGCGAGCCCCTGCCGATTTCGGCCGTGTTGCGCTCGCGCGGCGTCATGACCTTTCTTGGCGTCTGGTTGGTGATCAATCTCGCCACCGGCCTGCTCGGCTTCGCGCCAGGCGTCGATGGCCAGATCGCCTGGGAAGCCCATATTGGCGGCTTTGTCGCAGGCTTCTTCGGATTGCGTTCCTTCGACCGCGGCTGGCTGCAGCCTAGTCCTTAGGCGCACTTGAAAAGCAACCAATCACGGCGCACGATGTTTGCTAAGCACCCGGTGTCTTTCTAGGGGCGCAGGGGCTGAAAAAGCCGGTCGGGGCGGGGAGCCGGCGTCAAAGGCAGTGGAGGACGCCATGACGGTTAAGGCAATTCTCGAAAGCAAGGGCCATGACGTGTTCACGCTCGGGCCCAATGAGAAACTCAGCGAGGCCATTCGCATGCTGGCCGAGCACAGGATCGGCGCGCTCGTCATCACCAATGGCGACCGGAAGATCGTCGGCATCCTCTCGGAGCGCGACATCGTCAAGGTCCTGGCCAGGGATGGCGCCGCCGCGCTCGATATCGCCGTGCGCTCGGCGATGACGCCGAAGGTGAAGATCTGCAACGAAAACCACACGGTCAATGAGGTCATGGAGATCATGACCAGGGGCCGCTTCCGCCATCTGCCGGTTGAGAAAAACGGCCTGCTCGACGGCATCGTCTCCATCGGCGACGTGGTCAAGCGCCGCATCGAGGACGTCGAGCGCGAGGCCGAGGAGATCAAGCAATACATCGCCACTGCTTGATCTTGAGTGAAAACCGCCGGCTGTTGCCAGCCGGCGGCGTGGGCGCGTTCTATCGGTTGTCGAGCTCGGCACGGACGAGTTGGAGCCCGCGTCGGGTGATGCGATAGGGGCCGCCATCTGTCGAGGAAACCGCTTTCTTGCGCCTCAGTTTTCGAAAGAGTTCCAAGTCGAAGCCCGGATAGCGCCAGCCGTCGCGGGTCAGGCACTGGACCGAGGCGATTTTCCTGCTCTCGTTCTTTTCGATTTCGATACGCCCGCCCTGCGCGAGCAGGTGCAGGATGCGCTGTTCCCCACAGCGCCGCGCGTCCTCTTGGACGCGCAAAAGGACGCTGTGGCACTCTTGGTTGGCGCATGATCCTTTCCGAAAATCGGTTCCGATTTTCGGGGTCATGCGCTGCGCGAAATGTCCATTGGAGAATTCCCGGGAAAATAAAAAAAGCCGCCGCCGCGAGACATCGCGGCACGGGGTTTCAGGTTTTTCTGCCCTGCCTCGCTTAGGAGGTCAGGGCTTCACCGGGACTGAGCGTAAGTGGACATCCACTCTCCATTGGGATGGATGTCCTATAGGCGAACGTGGCGGAAAAGGCCAGGGTGGGGCTTTCCGCTTGTCTCGACGGGCTGTTTGCACTAGCGAAGTTGCGCAGCGAAATGTGCATTAATGCAATTCCGAGAATTCTAAGTCCGTAGGCCTCCATGAGCATCATCGACACCCGCACCCCCGACGCAAAACGGCTTATCCCCGGCGCCACCGGCGACTGGGAAATCATCATCGGGCTCGAAGTGCATGCGCAAGTGATCTCGCAGGCCAAGCTTTTCTCCGGCGCCTCGACCTCGTTCGGCGCCGCGCCCAACGCCAATGTCAGCCTGGTCGACGCGGCCATGCCCGGCATGCTGCCGGTCATCAACGAGGAATGCGTCAAGCAGGCGATCCGCACGGGGCTCGGTCTCAAAGCCGCGATCAACCACAAGTCGGTCTTCGACCGGAAGAACTATTTCTATCCGGACCTGCCGCAGGGCTATCAGATCTCGCAGTTCAAGCAGCCGATCGTCGGCGAGGGCAAGGTGATCGTCTCCGTCGGCCCCGACCGCCAGGGCGAGTTCGAGGATATCGAGGTCGGCATCGAGCGCCTGCATCTGGAACAGGACGCCGGCAAGTCGATGCACGACCAGCACCCGACCATGTCCTATGTCGACCTCAACCGCTCCGGTGTCGCGCTGATGGAGATCGTCTCCAAGCCCGACATCCGCTCGGCCGACGAGGCCAAGGCCTATGTCACCAAGCTGCGCTCGATCATGCGCTATCTCGGCACCTGCGACGGCAATATGGACGAGGGCTCGCTGCGTGCGGACGTCAACGTCTCGGTGCGCCGTCCGGGCGGCGAATTCGGCACGCGCTGCGAGATCAAGAACATGAATTCGATCCGCTTCATCGGCCAGGCCATCGAATATGAGGCGCGCCGGCAGATCGCCATTCTAGAAGACGGCGGCAAGATCGACCAGGAAACGCGCCTGTTCGACCCGAACAAGGGCGAGACGCGCTCGATGCGCTCCAAGGAAGAAGCGCACGACTATCGCTATTTCCCGGATCCCGACCTTTTGCCGCTGGAGTTCGACCAAGCCTATGTCGACGCGCTGGCCAAGGACCTGCCGGAACTGCCTGACGACAAGAAGGCGCGGCTGGTCGATGTGCTTGGGCTGTCCGCCTATGACGCCTCGGTGCTGGTTTCGGAAAAGCCGATTGCCGACTATTTCGAGAAGGTTGCCGCCGGGCGCGACGGCAAGCTCGCCGCCAACTGGGTCATCAACGATCTCCTTGGGCAGCTGAACAAGGCCGGCAAAGACATTGAAAATGCTCCGGTTTCGCCTGAGCAGCTGGGCGCCGTGCTGGACCTGATCAAGGAAGGCACCATTTCAGGCAAGATCGCCAAGGACCTGTTCGAGATCGTCTGGAACGAGGGCGGCGACCCGCGCCAGCTGGTCGAGAGCCGCGGCATGAAGCAGGTCACCGACACCGGCGCCATCGAGAAGGCCGTCGACGAGGTGATCGCCGCCAACCCGGACAAGGCCGAGCAGGCGCGGGCCAAGCCGACCATGGCCGGCTGGTTCGTTGGCCAGGTGATGAAGGCGACGGGCGGCAAGGCCAACCCGCAGGCGGTCAACGACCTCGTCAAGGCCAAGCTGGGCATCGAATAGGGCGATGTTCGTCCGTACCGCCAGCGAGCGCGATCTTGTTGCGGTCCGCGCGCTGCTGGTCGAGACCTGGCATGCGACCTATGACGCCATCTACGGCGCCGAGCGGGTGACGGCGATCACCGACGACTGGCATTCGATCGCCTCGCTCAAGGCGCGGCTGACGCGGCCGAATTCCGAATTCCTGGTGGCTGACGATGGCAAGCGGCTCGGCGGCATGGCGTTCGCCGCCGCGACCACCGACCCGAAGATCGTCCTTCTGAACCAGCTCTACGTGCATCCGGCCTGCCAGCGGCAGGGGATTGGCCAGTCGCTGCTCGACGAAGTCGAGGCCAGTTTTCCGGAGATGGATACGCTGCGCCTCGAGGTCGAGGAAGCAAATGCCGCGGCCATCGGCTTCTACGAGGCCAACGGATTCCGGCCGGCGGGCAGGACCGCCGATTGCGGCGGCGGTTCGGGATTGCCCGCGCTCATCATGGAAAAACGGCTCGGCTAGACCGCCGGCGCGCATCCAATCGATGTATCTGCATAGGCCGTCGGACGAGTAGCGTCACGAAGCGTAGCGGCGGATCGGCAGCCGATCGGGCCGCAAGCGGTCAGGCGGAGGGAATCTCCACATTGTCGATCAGCCGCGTCGTGCCGAGCCAGGCTGCCGCGAGCAGACGGCCGTCGCGGCTCCGCTGCCAGGGTGCAAGCGTCACGCTCGCGCGCGCGGCGACATAGTCGACCTTACGGAAGCCCGCTGAGATGACAGCCTTCGTGGCATCTTCGATCGCGTCGGCTTCACCCGCGCCGGCTGAGAGCGCCGCCGCCGTGCGGCGCAGGATTACGTTGAGCTGGCGCGCGATGTCGAGCTCGGCTTCGCCCAGATAGGCATTGCGTGACGACATGGCGAGGCCATGGGCGTCACGCACCGTCGGCGCGCCGATGATCTCGACCGGCAGGTCGAGATCGCGGCAGAGCTGCCTGACGACGCAAAGCTGCTGGTAATCCTTCTCGCCGAACACGGCGCAATCGGGCGCCGCCTGCAGGAAGAGCTTGGCCACCACGGTCGCGACGCCGTCGAAGAAGCTTGGCCTGAAGTCTGTTTCGAGGCCCGACGAGGGACCGCCCACCGAGATCTTGGTGGCGAAGCCGGCAGGGTACATTTCGCTTACGCCCGGCGTGAAGGCGAGATGCGCGCCTGCCTCCCGCAACCGGTCGAGATCGCGGGCCAGCTGACGCGGGTATTTGTCGAGGTCTTCCGTTGGCGCGAACTGCGTCGGATTGACGAAGATCGAGACGACGCAGCGCTCGGCCCGTTCGAGCGCGATCCTGACCAGCGAGATATGGCCGTCATGCAGCGCACCCATCGTCGGCACCATGGCGACCTTGAGGCCGGCTCGCCGCCAACCCTGGACCTGCGCCCGAAGCGCTGTGACGCTGTCGACGACGATTGGAGCGTTCATGTCTCGTCCTTGCTGGATGCCGTCGTGAAGACGTGGTCGGGGCCGGGAAAGGCGCGGCTGCGCACCTCGGCCGCGTAGCGCGCCGCCGCATCCGCGATGACGCCGCGCAAGTTGGCGTATTCCTTCACGAATTTAGGCACGCGGTCGACGGTCATGCCGACCATGTCGTCGATCACCAGGATCTGGCCGTCACAGTCGGCGCTGGCGCCGATACCGATTGTCGGTATGGAAATGTGACGGGTCAACTTCGCGGCCACGACCTCCATGGTGCCCTCGATAACGACGGAGAAGGCGCCGGCCTTTTCCACCGCCTCGGCGTCGCGGAAGAGCGCTGCGATGTTCTCCTCCGTGCGGCCCTTGACCTTGTAGCCACCGTCCTTTTCCACTGACTGTGGCTGCAGGCCGATATGGCCCATGACCGGTATGCCTTCGGCGACGATGGCCGCGATCTGGGCGGCCATGTCGACGCCGCCTTCGAGCTTCACGGCCTGGCAGCCCGTTTCCCCGACGATCCGCCTCGCCGATGCTGCGGCCTGCGTCGGTGAGTCCTCATAGCTGCCGGCCGGCATGTCGACCACGACGCAAGCCTTGGCCGAGCCGCGCATCACGGCCTGACCGTGGGCGATCATCATCTCCAGCGAGGCGCCGAGCGTGGTTGCGTGGCCGTGCAGGACCATGGCGACGCTGTCACCGACCAGGAGCAGGTCGACATGCGGATCGAGCAGGCGGGCGACGGGATAGGTATAGGCGGTGAGGCACACGATCGGCACGCCGCCCTTGCGGCGGCGGATGTCTTCGGCGCTGATCCGGCTGTCGGCGGACGGATCACGGGTCAATCGTCACCTCCCTAGAGCATGATGCCGAAAAGTGTGTAGCGGTTTTCGGACGACATCATTCTCTATCTCTTTGATCTAGAGCCGGATGATTTCAGTTCGATTCGACCTGAAATCATCCGGCTCTAGGCGCCCCGGAACGAGGCGGGTCGAGCTTTAGAAAGACAGGCAAGGCTTGGCAAGCCGCCCTGCCGCCGGCGGAGCGGCTGCATCGATTTAGCGCACGAAGCATTATGTTCCGGGCGCGGCAAAAGCCTTGCCTTCGCGTTTGGGTGACGCCATAAGCAGGGGAATGGCGCAGCCGCTGCCGCCGCGAGGATCTGGATGAAAACTTTCCTGCTGCAGTTTTTCACCTGGTGGAACAGCCAGACGCTTGGCACCCGCTTTCACACCTGGCGCTTCGGCAAGAAGGTCGGCGAGGACGAAGCAGGCAACGTCTACTATGAAGGCGGTGTCGATTCGGAAGGCCGCACCCGCCGTTGGGTGATCTACCGCGACTATTCGGAAGCCTCGAAGATCCCGCCCGGCTGGCATGGCTGGATTCATCACCGCGTCGACACGCCCCCTTCGGGCGAGAGCTACAAGGCGCGCGAGTGGCAGAAGCCGCATCGGGCGAACCTCACAGGAACGCCCGGCGCCTATCGGCCGCAAGGTTCGATCTTGACCAACCAGCATCGTCCGCAAGTGACCGGCGACTACGATGCCTGGACGCCGGGATCGTAATCACCCGGATCGCAAAGCGCCGCTTCGATCCTTTATCGCCACAATTGGCGTTTAGCTGCTTGCTGACTGCGCAGCCATGATTAGCCTTGGGCATTGAGAATCACCCGGGCGCAACCACCGGTATTTTGCATGAGCGATCCAGAGCAATTCCAGGAAAAGTGCGCAGCGGTTTTCCGTTCGGAATTGCGGCTCAGGATTCCAGCCCAAATCTCTAAGGCGCTGATCGCTGCGGCGTCCCTTCTGCTTGGCTCGACGGCCGCTTTCGCCGCCGCGCAGGCGCCGGCCCCAGCGCCGGCTGCCTCCGAGCGTATCACCAATCCCGTGGCCGAATTCGCCGGCATCGACAAGATCACCGGTCGCATCATCACCTTCGACGTCTATGTCGACGAGACCGTGCAGTTCGGCGCTTTGCAGGTCACGCCCCGCATCTGCTATTCGCGGCCGGATACGGAGCAGCCGAAGACCGATTCCTTCGTCGAGGTCGACGAGATCACGCTCGACCGCAAGATCCGCCGTATCTTCACCGGCTGGATGTTTGCCGAAAGCCCTGGCCTCAACGCCGTCGAGCACGCCGTCTATGACGTCTGGCTCAAGGGCTGCAAGCAGAAGTCGGACGTGCCGCCACCGACCGCGGCAAAGGCCGAGACAGGCAAGCCGAAGACCCAGGCCGCCAAACCCAAGGCTTCGGCGGAGCCAGCGACCGAGCCGGCCGACGCTGCTCCCGAGCCGGCCGACGACGATCCTTCCAGGACCAACTGATCCCGGAACCTGCCCGCCTTTGAGCCGTTCCAACTCGGCAAGGCGAGGAGGATTCCGCGATGACCCCCACGAAGCCGATCATGGCCAACAAGCAAGAGCTTCTCGACATCGAGAAGGGCTTCTGGACCGGCGATTCCGCTTATTATGAAGCCAATGCCGATGTGGAATGCCTGGTGGCGTTTCCGCAAATGGCCAAGGCGATGACCAACGCCGAACTGGCAGGGACTGCCGGCAAGCCCAACCGTTGGCGCGACCTCGACATCAAGCTGAAGGGTATGGTCGAGCCGGGCAGCGATATCGTCATGCTGACTTACGAAGCGCGCGCGACGCGTGAGAACGGCGAATCCTATGCCGCGCTGGTCAGCACCGGCTATGTTCACCGCGCCGACGGCTGGAAGATGATGTTCCATGCCCAGACGCCGTTGGAGACGGCGTAGAGCTGACCTCAAGGATAGAAGACGGCCTCGCCCTTCAGCGCTTCGGCCAGCAGCTTCTCATATTGGCCGCGCGGCACGTCGATGGCGCCGAAGCGCTTCAGATGCTCGGTGGTGAACTGCGTGTCGAGCAGCGCGAAGCCGCGCGCCTTCAGCCGCTCGACGAGATAATAGAGGCAGGTCTTCGAGGCATCGGTCTCCCTGGCGAACATGCTCTCGCCGAAGAACACACGCCCGAGCGAGACGCCGTAAAGGCCGCCGACCAGGCGATCCTCGCGCCAGGCTTCGACCGAATGGCAATGGCCGAGGCGATAGAGCTCGACATAGGCTTCGCGGATCGGCGCATTGATCCAGGTCGAGCGGCGCTCCTCGCGCTTCTCGGCGCAGCCGTCGATCGTCGCCTCGAAATCGAAATCGTAGCGGATCTCGAACGGGTGCTTGCGGATCGTCTTCTTGAGGCTGCGCGGTGTATGGAACCCGTCCAGCGGGATGATGCCGCGCGTTTCCGGCCGCACCCAGAACACTTCCGGGTCGTTGGCGCTCTCTGCCATCGGGAAGACGCCCGAGGCGTATGCCCTGAGCAGCAGGTCGGTCGGGATGCGATAGCCTGGCGCGTAGGGGCGGGTCATCGCATCCCCGTGCTATTCACCCTTGGCCAGGTATTTTTCCAGCCAGTGGATGTCGTAGTCGCCATTGGCGATGTCGGGATTGCCGACAAGGTCGCGAAACAGCGGCAGCGTCGTCTTGATGCCGTCGACGACGAACTCGTCGAGCGCGCGGCGCAGCCGCATCATGCATTCGACGCGGTTGCGGCCATGCACGATCAGCTTGCCGATCAGGCTGTCGTAATAAGGCGGGATCTTGTAGCCGGAATAGACACCGGAATCGACGCGGACGCCGAGGCCGCCCGGCGTATGGAAATGCGTGATCGTGCCGGGCGAGGGTGTGAAGGTGCGCGGATCCTCCGCGTTGATGCGGCACTCGATGGCATGGCCGTTGAACTTGATATCCTCCTGCCTGACCGACAGCCCGCCGCCGGAAGCGACGCGGATCTGCTCGTGCACGAGGTCGATGCCGGTGATCGCTTCCGTGACCGGATGCTCGACCTGCAGGCGCGTGTTCATCTCGATGAAATAGAACTCGCCATTCTCATAGAGGAATTCGATCGTGCCGGCGCCGGAATAGCCGAGATCGGCGATCGCCTTGGCGCAGATGTTGCCGATGCGCGAACGTTCCTCGGCATTGAGCGCCGGCGAATTGGCTTCCTCCCAGACTTTCTGGTGGCGCCGCTGCAGCGAGCAGTCGCGTTCGCCGAAATGCACGCCGCGGCCGGCGCCGTCTCCGAACACCTGCACCTCGATATGGCGCGGCTTCTCCAGATATTTCTCGATATAGACGGCGTCGTCGCCAAAGGCCGCGCCCGCTTCAGACTTTGCCGTCTGCAACGCGACTTCGAGATCCGCTTCGGTGTGCGCCACCTTCATGCCGCGGCCGCCGCCGCCGGCGGAGGCCTTGATGATCACCGGATAGCCGATCTCGGCCGCAACGCGCTTGGCCTCCTTCTCGTCGCTGATCGCGCCGTCGGAGCCGGGCACCACGGGAATGCCGAGACGCTTTGCCGTGCGCTTGGCCTCGATCTTGTCGCCCATGATGCGGATATGGTCGCCGGAGGGGCCGATGAAGGTGATGTTGTGGGCGGCGAGGATGTCGGCGAATTTGGCGTTTTCCGACAGGAAGCCGTAGCCCGGATGCACGGCGTCGGCGCCGGTGATCTCGCAGGCGGCGACGATCTGGTGGATGTTGAGATAGCTTTCGCGCGACGGCGGCGGGCCGATGCAGACGCTCTCATCGGCGAGCCGCACATGCATGGCGTCGGAATCCGCAGTCGAGTGGACCACCACCGTCTGGATGCCGAGCTCCTTGCAGGCGCGCAGCACCCGGAGCGCGATTTCGCCGCGATTGGCGATGAGGATCTTCTGGAACATCTCTTGGCTGTTCCTACTCGAGGACCACCAGCGGCATTCCGTACTCGACCGGCTGGGCATCCTCGATGAGGATCGCCGTCACCGTGCCGGCGCGCGGCGAGGGAATCTGATTCATCGTCTTCATCGCCTCGATGATGAGAAGCGTCTGGCCTTCCTTCACCTTCTGACCGATCTCGACGAACGGCTTGGCATCGGGCGAGGGCGCCAGATAGGCAGTACCGACCATCGGCGAAGGCACGGCGTTTTTCGACGGATCGGCGGGCGCCGCGGCGGCGGCCGCTGCCGGCTGAGTCGCGGCGGCGACGGGAGCGGCGATCGCGGGCAGGGGCGCGGCAACCGCATGGACAGCCTGCGACTGGCGCGACACGCGCACCTTGAGGTCGCCGAGCTCGACCTCGATCTCCGTCAGATTGGTGTCGTTCAGGATGCCCGCCAGATCGCGGATCAGCTGCTGGTCAACACCGGTCTTTTTTATCGACATTTTCGAGCCTTCTGTTTGGGGGCCGGTCACAGGCGTGCCGCCAGTGCCTTCAGCGCGAGCGTGTAGCCGAGCGGCCCGAACCCGCAGATCATGCCGACAGCGACCGGCGCGACCATCGAAACGTGGCGGAAGGGCTCCCGCGCGTGGATGTTGGAAAGATGGACCTCCGCGACGGGCAGTGGCGCAACAGAGCGGATGGCGTCGTGGATGGCGATCGAGGTGTGGCTGTAGGCGCCGGGATTGATGACGATGCCTGCGGCCTTCTCGCCGGCTTCCTGGATCCAGTCGACCAGATCGCCCTCATGATTGGACTGGCGAAAATCGATCTCGAGCCCGAGCGCGGCGCCCGCCGCCTTGCAGTCCTCTTCGATGGCCGCAAGCGTCTTGCCGCCATAAATTCCCGGCTCGCGTTTGCCGAGCGCATTGAGATTGGGACCGTTGAGGACGAAAATCGTTTTCAATATGCCGACCTTGTTTCACGCCGACCTCAAGCCGGCGCACTGGGCCTCTATAATGGGCATAGCCGCCCGCGAAAAGAGCGCAAGTGCGTTCTTACGCTGTCCACAGCGGCCGGCTTTTGTATCCGCAAGCGCCTACAGTGCGCTCTTGGCCTCTTCGATCTTTTCCGCCAGAACCTGCTGGCCGAGCGCTCCGAAGATCACCTCGTTGCCGACCACATAGGACGGCGTGCCAGTGATCGACAGTTTCGTCGCAAGGTCATAGGTGCGCGAAAGCGTCTCGGCGATGCGCGGATCCTTCATCTTCTCGCGCAGCGTCGCCTCATCGGCGCCGAGCGAAAGCGCCACCTTGATAGCGGTCGCTTCGGTGGCGCGGCCCTGGCCGCCGAGCAGCGCGGTGTGGAATTCGCCGTATTTCTCCGGATGCATCAAGTGGAACGCCATGGAGACGACGCTGGCCTTCTGCGAATCGGGGCTCAGGATCGGGAACTCCTTGAGCACGAAGCGCAGGTCCGGGTCTGACTTGGTCAGCGCCTGCATGTCCTCGATGGCGCGTTTGCAGAAGCCGCAATTGTAGTCGTAGAACTCGACGATCGTGACCTTGCCCTTGGGGTTGCCGACGACGCCGTCGAAGGTCGAGTTGAAGATCTCGTCCTTGGAATTCTTGATGACGCCCAGTGCGGCAAGCCGCTGCTCTTCCTTCTGCTTGGCCTCGAGCGCGTCCTGCACCTCGAGCAGCACTTCCGGGTTCTTCAAGAGGTAGTCGCGGATGATGCCCTCGACCTCCTTGCGGTCGATCTTGGTGTCGGCAGCCGCCTTGGTGTCGGTGGAGGACGTGACCTGGGCGACCTGCACGGTGTCGGCCTTCGCGGCCTGCGGATTTCCCGCCACGAAACCGAAGGCCAGCATGCCGAGCGCCACCGCCAGGCCGCCGGCACTGCCAAGCAGGATTGCCTTGTTCATTATCGTCGTCCTTTTTCCTGTTCCGGTCCGCCTTCGTCGTCGCCGACGTCCGGGAGGTTCATTTGAGTTTGTTAGACGGTGTGTAGTTTATAATATCCTGAGCGCGCACCCAGCGGGGTTCGCCGCGCTTCAATTTCTGTTGAGCGCGCATGGCGAAGATCTTCGCATTCTTGTAGTCGCCCGCATAGTAATGGCCCTCCGCGGTGGCGAGATCGGCGGCCGGAATGTCGCCCTGTTCTCCATAGGCCTGCGCCAGGAAGCGATAAGCATCGGCATTCTCCTTGTCCCGCCCAACGCCGTTGTTGAGCTGGACCACGGCCTTTTTCAGCGAATCGGGCGTGCCCACCGCCATCAGCGCCTGGCCGAGCGAGACCAGTAGCAGTCCGGAATGCGCGGGATCGAGGCTCACCGCCTTGGCATAGGCGTCCGCCGCATCCTTCGGCTTGTTTGCCTTCATCAGGATATCGCCGCGCAGCTCCTGGAAATAGGGGTTCTTCGGCTGTTCCTTGATCAGCGCCGCCGTCTTGGTCAGCGCGGCGCCTGGATTGCCGTAAAGATAGGTCTGCTGCGCGTCGCCATAGCGCGAGGCGAGGCTGGCCGGATTCTTGCGCATCAGCCGCGCGACAGCCGCCTGGCCCTGCATATAGGCGGCGATCTTGATGCGCATCATGTCGTGCCGCTGCTGCAGCGCCGGGGGGTCGACAACATTGACGAAGGGGCTCTGCTTGACCAGCACTTCAAGATTGGCGATGCGCTCCTGCGGCATCGGATGGCTGATCCGGTAGGGATCCACCTGGGTGCCGGCGAGCGACAGCGCGCTCTGGAAGCGGCCGAAGGTCTTCAGCATGCCCATGCCGGATTGGCCGGTGGCGTTGAGATAGGTGATCGCCGAACGGTCGGCGGTGATCTCTTCGGTGCGCTGATAGGCAAGGATCGAACGTTGCGCCATCTCGCCGCCGCCGGCGGCGACGCCCATGCCGGCGCCCGCCAGCCCTTTGCTGTTGGTGGTGGCGCCGGCAACCATGGCGCCGGCGCCGAGCAGCGTGGCGATGATGGCCATTGTCTTGGCGCGGTCGAGCTGGTCGCGCAATTTCTGCTGATGTCCGCCAGCGATATGGCCGGCCTCGTGCGCGATGACGCCGATGATCTCGTTCGGGGTTTCGGCGGTCACCAGCGCGCCGGTGTTGACGAACAGGCGCCGCCCGGTGACGAAGGCGTTGAAACTCGGATCGTTGACCAGGACAATGTCGATGCCGTCATTGGCAAGCCCCGCGGCCTTGAAGATCGGCCGGGCGTAATCGCGTACCAGCGCCTCGATCTCGGCGTCGCGCACCACCGGCACGCCTTGCGCGAAGGCGCCGACCGAGCTCGACACGGCAACGGCGGCGGTAAGCATAAGCGTCGCGAAACCGCGCGCGGTTCGGCTGAGAGAGGTCGATCTGCCAATCGATGGTCGGGGTCGGCTCAACATAGGTCCACTGGTAGACGAGCGGGCGAAAGATGAAAAGTCGGCGCCGGCAACTTCCTGCGCGCTTGTGATCCCCACATCAATCGGGCATTTGTGCGGCGCTGTTCCTTTAACTAGGGCAGTTCAAGGGCAAGTCTGCGCTGCTTGCGTCCGAAATTCACCGAAATAGGGCGGTTGGAAGAGGTCAAATGGTCGTTTCGCTTTCGCGCCGGGGGGAAGTCGAACCCTTCCACGCCATGGATATCCTGGCCGAAGCCAACCGGCTGAAAGCTACCGGCGTGCCCGTGGTGTCGATGGCCGTCGGCCAGCCGTCGGATCCCGCGCCGGCCGGCGTCCGCGAAGCGGCTGCCGCGGTCCTCAAGCACGGCCGCATTGGCTACACCGATGCCTTGGGCCTGGCCGATCTGCGCAAGGCGATCGCCGAGCACTATGGCGAGCATTACGGGATCGACGTCGCGCCGTCGCGCATCGCCGTCACGACCGGCTCGTCGGCCGCCTTTAACCTCGCTTTCCTGGCAATGTTCGATCCGGGCGACCGCGTCGCCATCGCCGCGCCCGGCTATCCGGCCTATCGCAACATCATGGCCGCGCTCGGCATCGAGATCGTCGAGATCGAGCTCGGCGCGGACGCCTATCTGCATGCCGAGCATTTGAAGGCCGCCCATCGCGATGAGCCGCTGAAGGGCGTGCTGTTCGCCAGCCCCGCCAATCCGACGGGTGCGGTGATCCCGGCGGACGAACTTGCGGCCCTGGTGAAAACGGCCGAGGAACTCGGCGTCGCCGTCATCTCCGATGAAATCTACCACCGGCTGGCCTATGCGGCGCCCGATGTGAGCGCGCTCGCGCACAGCGCCGGCGTGACCGTGATCAATTCCTTCTCGAAATACTATTGCATGACCGGCTGGCGCATCGGCTGGATGGTGTTGCCCGAGGAATTGGTGCGGCCGGTCGAGCGTATCGCCCAGAGCCTCTATATCTCGCCGCCGGAATTGTCGCAGGTCGCCGCGATCGAGGCCTTCAAAGCCACGGAGGAGCTCGAAAAGGTGAAGGCGCGCTATGCCTGGAATCGCGACCTTCTGATGAGGCGTCTGCCCGAGCTCGGCTTTGCGCTGGCCGCACCAATGGACGGCGCCTTCTATGCCTTCTGCGATGTCACCCGCCACACCAATGATAGCATGGCCTTTGCGCGAAAAATGCTGGCCGAGGCGCATGTCGCGGCGACGCCAGGCCGCGATTTCGACCCGTTGCAGGGGCATCGCACCATGCGCTTTTCCTATGCCGGCAGCCATGACGACATGGTCGAGGCGCTGGCGCGCATCGAACGCTGGCTGAAATAGAAGCCATGCCGGAACTCGAGCAAGCATTGGCGGAAGTCGCCGCCGAAATGGCTGAGCGCACCGATCGCGGCAAGGTGGCGACCTACATCCCGCAGCTGGGCAAGGTCGATCCGAAGAGGTTCGGCATCGCCGCCGTGACCAATGACGGCCGCGTCATCCTAGCTGGCGATGCCGATCAGCCCTTTTCGATCCAGAGCGTCTCGAAAGTTTTCACCCTCACGCTGGCGCTGGGCAAGATCGGCGATGCGCTCTGGCAGCGCGTCGGTCGCGAGCCGTCCGGCAATCCGTTCAATTCGATCGTCCAGCTCGAACATGAGAACGGCATCCCGCGCAATCCGTTCATCAATGCCGGCGCCATCGTCGTCTCCGACGTGCTGCTCGCCGGCCATCAGCCGCGCGAGGCGATCGGCGAGATCCTGCGCTTCATCCAGTTCCTCGCCGATGACGAGACGATCATCATCGATCGCGAAGTGGCGGCATCCGAGCGGGCCACCGGCTACCGCAACTTCGCTCTGGCCAACTACATGAAATCCTTCGCCAATCTTCATCATGAGCCGGAGCTGGCGCTGGGCGTCTATTTCCATCACTGCGCCATCGCCATGAGTTGCCGACAGCTTGCCATGGCGGGCCGGTTCCTCGCCAATGGCGGCAGGAATCCGGCGACCGGGCATTCGGTCGTATCGGCCGAGCGGGCACGCCGTATCGGCGCGCTGATGCTGACCTGCGGCCACTATGACGGTTCCGGCGATTTTGCCTTCCATGTCGGCATCCCCGGCAAAAGCGGAGTCGGCGGCGGCATTTTAGGCATTGTGCCTGGCGTGGCTTCGCTGGCTGTCTGGTCGCCCGGCCTCAACGAGAACGGCAACTCCAAGCTCGGCTCCATCGCCTTGGAGAAGCTCGCACGTATGATGAACTGGTCGATCTTCGCGCCTTAAAAGCAATGCCCCTTCGCGGAATCAAAAATCCCGCGCCGGTTGTGGCGCGGGATCTTGAGAAAACCAGTCTAACGGCCTGAAAAGCTTAGAAGAAACCTTTGCGCTGCCACCAGCCCGCACGCTTCGGCTTGTCCTCGGTCTTGGCCTCTTCAGACACGTTCGAGGACACGACGGGAACCACCGGCGCGTCGATCGACTGCGGCTTGCGCCGCGTCTGATGCGGGTTGACGGCGGGCTCCGCCTCGGCCGCCGCGGGAGCGGCAGCTGCCTGCTCCGGCTCGACCGCCACGGGCGCCACCTGAGCTTCCGCTACAGGTTCGGACACCGTCTCCGCCACGGCCTCCTCGGCGGCTTTCTTGGCGCGCGAACGGCGGGGCTTCTTCGGCTTCTCGACCGCCTCGGCATCGTCATTGGCGGCCGCGGGAGCAGCAGGCTGCTCGGGCGCGGCCGCTACCGCCGGCACGCCTGCGGCGTCCTCATCTTCCGCCGCTTCGACCTCGCCATCGGCGGCGACGGCCTCTGACGCCTCGTCGTCACGGCGGTTGCGCTTGCCGCCGCGCTTGCCGCGCCGGCGCTTCTTGCCGGAAGCATCATCGGTAGCGGTTGCCTCGGCTTCGCCGCCAGCGGTCGCCTCCTGGGCTGCTTCTTCCGGCGCATCCGCGGCATCGTCGCTGGCTTCGCCAGCTTCCGCCGGCGCCGCCGCGACATCCCCATTGTGCTCGCGGTCGCGGTCCCTGCCGCCACGCCGCCGCCGGCGCTTGCGACGCTTGCGGTCGCGGCCTTCGCCGTCCTCGGACCGCTGCTGGTGCTGGCCCTGCTGCTGCGGCTGGCGCGGCTGTTCGGCCTGCACTGCGGCCTCTTCTTCTTCCTCGATGACGATCTCGTCCTCGGGTTCGTCCGGCTCGACATAGGCCGGCAGGCTGCGCACCTCGACAAAGCCTTCCGGCTTCTCGGCGATGGCGCCGCGGAAGATCGCGTAATGCTGGGTGCCGAGCGTCTCGTCGGCCTCGATCGTGATCGTCAGGCCGAAACGGGCTTCGAGTTCCACAAGGTTGGCGCGCTTGTGGTTCAGCACATAAAGCGCGGTCGCGGCCGGCGTGCGCACGATGATGTGGCTGCGCGAATCCTTGAGCAGGAATTCCTCGATCGCCCGCACCACCATCAGCGCCACCGAGGAATCGGAACGCACATGGCCGGTGCCGCCGCAATGCGGGCAGGGCTTCATGGTCGATTCCAGCACGCTGGCGCGGATGCGCTGGCGCGACATTTCCATCAGACCGAAATGCGAGATGCGGCCGACCTGGATGCGGGCGCGGTCGTTCTTGAGGTGATCCTTCAGCCGCTTCTCGACAGCGCGGTTGTTGCGGTTCTCCTCCATGTCGATGAAGTCGATGACGATGAGGCCGGCAAGGTCGCGCAGGCGCAACTGCCGCGCGACTTCCTCGGCCGCTTCCAGATTGGTGTGTAGCGCGGTCTCCTCGATCGAATGCTCCTTGGTGGAGCGGCCGGAGTTGACGTCGATCGAGACCAGCGCCTCGGTCTGGTTGATGATGATGTAGCCGCCGCTCTTCAGCGTCACCTGCGGCTGCAGCATGCGGTCGAGCTGCGCCTCGATGCCGTTGCGCACGAAGATCGGCGTCGTGTCGCGGTAGGGCTGAACCACCTTGGCGTGGCTCGGCATCAGCATGCGCATGAAGTCCTTGGCCTCGCGATAACCGTCCTCGCCGGAGACCAGGATCTCGTCGATATCCTTGTTGTAGAGGTCGCGCACCGACCGCTTGATCAGGCTGCCTTCCTCATAGACGAGGGCAGGGGCCGTGGATTGCAGCGTGAGGCTGCGGACATTCTCCCACAGCCGCATCAGATACTCGTAGTCGCGCTTGATCTCGGCCTTGGTGCGGCTTTCGCCGGCGGTGCGCAGGATGACCCCCATGCCCTGCGGCACGTCGAGGTCGGTCACGACCTCCTTCAGCCGCTTGCGGTCCTGGGCGTTGGTGATCTTGCGCGAGATGCCGCCGCCGCGCGCCGTGTTCGGCATCAGCACCGAATAGCGGCCGGCAAGCGAAAGATAGGTGGTGAGCGCGGCGCCCTTGTTGCCGCGTTCTTCCTTGACCACCTGCACCAGAAGGATCTGGCGGCGCTTGATGACTTCCTGAATCTTGTACTGGCGGCGGACCGGCTTGCGGCGGCTGCGGATTTCCTCCAGCGCGTCCTCGGCGCCGACCGACTCGACCTCGTGCTCGTCCGAATGCGAGGCCGATACGTCCTCCAGCATGCCGCGATCATTGTCGCTGGCGGCTTCGGCGGTCTGCTCGGGCTGATCCGCCTGCGGCACCGCCTCGGAAATCACATCGGCTTCGACGCTCGCTGCAATCGAGGTGGGACCACCTTCGGACGGCTTGCCGTCCTCGTTGTCCGCTGCGTCGCCGCCGCCGGTCTCGGCGGCGGACTCTTCAGCCGTTTCCTGGTCGGTTTCGACTTCGACGGCTTCGGCGACGATGGATGCATCCGATACGTCCGATGCGTCTTCTGGTGAGGCATCGGCGGTCACGCCGCCGGCTTCCGCGCTCCCGGCAGCCTCGCTGGCGGGTTCTTCAAGGGCTGCGGGCTCAGCCGGGCTTTCCTCGTTTTCCGAGGAAGCGTGTCTGTGCTCGCCGCGGTCGCGGTTCTTGCCGCCGCGCCTGCGGTTGCGCCGCCCGCCGCGATCGCGCGCCTGCTGCTCTTCGCCGTTCTCCGCTTCCTCGTCGTCTTCGTCCTCGGCCTCCTGCGCTTCGGCGCGCAGCAGAGCCTGACGGTCGGCGACCGGGATCTGATAGTAGTCGGGATGGATTTCACTGAAGGCGAGAAAACCGTGACGGTTGCCGCCATACTCGACAAAGGCTGCCTGCAGGGAAGGTTCGACGCGGGTTACGCGGGCGAGGTAGATGTTTCCTTTGAGCTGCTTCTTGTCCTGGGATTCAAAGTCGAATTCTTCGATGCGGTTACCGCGAACGACGACAACGCGTGTTTCCTCCGGGTGGGAGGCGTCTATCAGCATCTTGTTGGGCATTATCTTGTTTCCTGCCGGCAGCCGACGGCCGCAGCTGGCGTGGCAATGCCCGCCGCTGTGCGCCTGTATCTGTGTGCATGCCGGATAATTGAATGTCCGCTAGCCGCCGCTTGAGCGCAATGGCGGTGCCGCCCGCAGCCATTATGGCGCGGTTGGATGCGGACCTTTCCATGATTGCGCTTGAAGCCATAGGCACCCAGCAGAACCTTTTGAACCAAAGCCCGGGCTGCGCCGGACCAGCTTGTTTGCTCACGAAGAGCCGGCGCGGGGCAAACCCGGCCGTTTTCCTCACGCAAGCGATTCCCCCGCCACGGGAGCACGCCTGCGAAAATCGTCGCGACCACATGAGCCTGGAAGGATAAAGGAGCCGCCTTTGCATCCGACCTTTGGCAGGAAACTGCTGAGGCGAGCGGTTCCAGGATTGCAGTGATCCAATGTCGCTTTTATGATTTGGCGGGATGGAAGGCAACCCCGATTTCGGATGCCGGCAAAAAGCGCTTCCGCAGGGGAAGGTGCCCTTCGTCTCACCTCATGAAAGGCTTGGTTAACCTTCTCTGAATACCAATCGTTAATCGAATTGGCGGCCTGACGGGCACTCTGCGAGAAGACCGGGCGCAATGCGTCAAACCGGGAGCGACGGACAAGAGATGGGATCGGCGGGCAACGCGGACAAGAGGGGTGGGGCCGCGGCGCATGTCACGCGCATGTCCTGGGCCGCCTTGATGCTGGCGCTGCTGCTTTGTTTCGCGGCCGCCGCGCGCGCCGACGGCCTGCTTGGCGCGACCGGCTACAAGATGGCCGGCGACGCCACCAAGATGCGCATCGTCGTGAATTTCGACAGCGAGCCGGACGTCAAATGGTTCTTGTTGCGCGGCCCCAATCGCCTGGTCGTCGACCTGCCGCGCACGCGATTCGCCCTTGAGGCCAAGGATGTGAAGCCGCGTGGCCTTGTGCGGGCCGTCCGTTACGGCGATCAGGGACATGGCTCGCGACTGATCCTCACCGGCAAGGGTCCTTTCGCCGTCGACAAGCTCGAGGTGCTCAAGAATGACGACGGCACCGGCTACCGCATCGCCATCGACATCTCGGCCGCCTCCGAACGGGAGTTCGACGAGGCGCTGGCCAACCAGTCGCTGACCACCGGTTCGACGGTTTCCACCGAAAAAGGCGAGCGGGTCGGCACCGGGCCGGTCTCGGCGCCCGGCCATCGCTTCACAGTGGTGATCGATCCTGGCCATGGCGGCGTCGATGGCGGCGCCGAAAGCTCAGCCGGCACGGTCGAGAAGGACGTCACGCTCGCTTTTGCCAAGGAATTGCGCGACAAGCTGGCCGCGGTCGGCAAATACGATGTCTTCATGACCCGCGATGACGACGTCTACCTGGCGCTTGACGAGCGCGTGCGCATCGCGCGCCAGCACGAGGCCGATCTCCTGATCTCGATCCACGCCGATACGATTGCCGTCAAAGGTCTTCGCGGTGCCACGGTCTACACGCTTTCGGACAAGGCCTCCGACCCGGAAGCCCAGGCGCTCGCCGATCGCGAGAACCTGTCCGACCAGTTCGCGGGGATGAAGATCGAGGACGACAACAAGGAAGTTACCGACATCCTGATCGACCTGATCCGCCGGGAAACGCATGGCTTCTCGATGAGCTTCGCTCATACGCTGGTCGGCCAATTGTCGACCAGTGTCGGCCTCATCAACAATCCGCAACGCTCGGCCGGCTTCAAGGTGCTCAAGGCTCCGGACGTGCCGTCTGTTCTGGTCGAACTTGGCTACCTCTCCAACAGCAAGGACGAGGCGCAACTGCTCAGTGCCGACTGGCGCGGCAAGGCGGCGCAAAGCATAACCAACGCGGTCGCGCTGTTTGCCGCTGCCAAGGCCGGAACGGCGACGGGCGGTTGATCCGCCCACGCCCCACAACCGCTTGGTGTCTGCAACCATAAGCGGCGTTGCATGACGACAACACCCGGCGTTATTATTCGGCGACCGAGTCCTCAAATCTCGCGCTGCCGTATTTTGTCCACATGGTCGCGACATGGGTCTTTTGATTGCGGATTGGGACCGCCCCGGGAAGCTTGCGCGACTGCCGGCTTCGTCTAGGAAACTCCCGAACCTCGGACTGGAGCGGGCATGATTCGTCTCATCGGCTATTTCTTTGGCATCGGCACAACGCTGGCGTTGCTGGTGGCGGCCGGCCTTGCCATCTATATCAGCCATGTCGCGAAGGACCTGCCCGACTACGAGGTTCTGGCCAAATACGAACCGCCGGTGACGACGCGCATTCATGCCTCCGACGGCTCGCTGATGGCGGAATATGCGCGCGAGCGGCGCCTCTATCTGCCGATCCAGGCCATCCCGGACCGCGTCAAGGCCGCTTTCATGTCGGCCGAGGACAAGAACTTCTACAACCACCCCGGCATTGACGTCACCGGCCTTGGCCGCGCCATCATCGTCAACCTGCAGAACCTCGGCTCGGGCCGGCGCCAGGTCGGCGCTTCGACCATCACGCAGCAGGTGGCGAAGAACTTCCTGCTCACCTCGGACCAGACCTACGAGCGCAAGATCAAGGAGATGATCCTGGCCTTCCGCATCGAGCAGGCCTATTCCAAGGACCGCATCCTCGAACTCTACCTCAACGAAATCTTCTTCGGCTTCGGCGCTTATGGCGTCGCCGGTGCCGCGCTCACCTATTTCGACAAGTCGGTCAACGAGCTGACGGTCGCGGAAGCCGCCTATCTCGCCTCGCTGCCCAAGGGCCCGAACAATTATCATCCCTTCAAGCATGCTGACCGCGCGATCGAGCGCCGCAACTGGGTCATCGACCAGATGGTCGAGAATGGCTACGTCACCCGCGAGGAGGGCGCCAAGGCCAAGGCCGAGCCGCTTGGCGTGACGCCGCGCCGCAATGGCTCCTATCTGTTTGCGGGCGAGTATTTCACCGAGGAAGTCCGCCGCCAGATCATCGCCCGCTACGGCGAGAACGCGCTCTATGAGGGCGGCCTGTCGGTGCGCACCACGCTCGATCCGAACATCCAGCTTATCGCCCGCAAGTCGCTGCAGAACGGCCTGCTCAAATACGACATGCTGCGCGGCTACCGCGGTCCGGTCACGCATATCGACATTTCCGGCGACTGGGGCGTGCCGCTCGGCAATGTGAAAGGCCTCGAGGACGTGCCGGAATGGACGCTTGCCGTCGTGCTCGACAGTTCGGCGGACGGGCTGACCATCGGCATCCAGCCGACGCGGCAGATCTCTGGCGAACTCGTCAAGGACCGGGTCCAGGGCACCGTCAGCAAGGACGACATGGGCTTTGCCATGCGCCATTTCGTCAACGGCAAGTCCGTCAGGGCGAAGTCTCCGGCGGAGGTGCTGGAGCCGGGCGACGTCGTCTTCGTGCAGAAGAATGACGGCTCCGACAACACCTATATGCTGCGCCAGGTGCCCGAGGTCGAAGGCGGTCTCGTCGCCATGGATCCGCATACCGGCCGCGTGCTCGCCATGGTCGGCGGATTCTCCTACGCGCAGTCCGAGTTCAACCGCGCGACCCAGGCGATGCGCCAGCCCGGCTCCTCGTTCAAGCCGATCGTCTATTCGGCGGCGCTCGACAATGGCTATACGCCGGCCTCGGTGATCATGGATGGCCCGATCACCATCCAGAGCGGCAACACCACCTGGACGCCGAAGAACTATGACGGCACGGTCGCTGGGCCGGCCACCTTGCGCTCCGGCATCGAGAAGTCGCGCAACCTGATGACGGTGCGGCTTGCCAACGACATGGGCATGAAGCTCGTCGTGGAATATGCCGAGCGCTTCGGCGTCTACGATCACCTTGCGCCCTATCTGCCGATGGCGCTGGGCTCCGGCGAGACGACCGTCATGCGCATGGTCTCGGCCTATTCGATCATGGCCAATGGCGGCAAATCGATCAAACCCTCGCTGATCGACCGCATCCAGGACCGCTACGGCAAGACGGTGTTCAAGCAGGACGAGCGCGGTTGCGAAGGCTGCAACGCCACTGAGTGGAAGAACCAACCCGAGCCGGAACTGGTCGACAATTCCGAGCAGGTGCTCGACCCGATGACCGCCTACCAGATCACCTCGATGATGGAAGGCGTCGTGCAGCGCGGCACCGGCGCCACCATCGGCGAGCTCGGCCGCCACATCGCCGGCAAGACCGGCACCACCAATGACGAGAAGGACGCCTGGTTCATCGGCTTCACGCCAAACCTCGTCGTCGGTCTCTACATGGGCTACGACACGCCGCGCGGCCTTGGCAAGGGCGCCACGGGCGGCGGTCTCGCCGCGCCGATCTTCAAGGATTTCATGCGTGTGGCGCTGGACGGCAAGCCGAACACCGACTTCCAGGTTCCGGACGGCATGAAGCTCATCGCCATCAACCGCAAGACCGGCATGCGTGCCGCCGAAGGCGATCCCAACACCATCGTCGAGGCGTTCAAGCCCGGCACCGGTCCGGCCGACAGCTACTGGGTGATCGGCATGGGCGCGGATGGCTCCAACGGTTCGGGTGGCGCGCTGTCGCCGCAGGCCAACCAGGCCATCCAGGACGGCGGCGGCGGGCTCTACTGATCTCCTCCATTCCGGAATGGGCCGGCGCGAAACCGCCGGCCCATTTCGCTTTACAGGCGGCGACGCCGTGCCTATGTATCGCGCCTATTCCGAAAAGACCGAAAAGAACAGGACCGAACGAAAAGCCATGCGCGCGGAAACGCTCAACATTGTCGACGAGATCAGGCAGGCGATAACCCTGCTGAGGAGGCATCTTTGACTGGGATCAAGCTGTAAAGCGGCTTGAGTACCTGAACTCGCGCGCCGAGGATTCCAGCCTCTGGAATGATCCGATCGAAGCGCAGAAGCTGATGCGGGAGCGCCAGGAGCTCGAGGACGGCATCGCAGCCGTCAAGGGGCTGACCCAGGCGCTGGAAGACAATATCGGCCTGATCGAGCTCGGCGAGGAAGAGGGCGACGACGACATCATCGCGGAAGCGGAGGCTGCGCTGCGCTCGATGCAGGGCGAGGCGAAGGCCCGCCAGGTCGAGACGCTGCTCTCCGGCGAAGCCGACGCCAACGACACCTATCTCGAAATCCATGCCGGCGCGGGCGGCACCGAAAGCCAGGACTGGGCCTCGATGCTCTTGCGCATGTACACGCGCTGGGCCGAGCGCCGCCGCTTCAAGGTCGAGGTGCTGGAAGTCCATGACGGCGAGGAGGCCGGCATCAAGTCGGCAACCGTGCTGATCAAGGGCCACAATGCCTATGGCTGGCTGAAGACGGAATCCGGCGTCCACCGCCTGGTGCGCATCTCGCCCTATGACAGCAATGCGCGGCGCCACACCTCCTTCGCCAGCGTCTGGGTCTATCCCGTCATCGACGACTCGATCGAGATCAATGTTTCCGAATCCGACGTGCGCATCGACACCTATCGTTCCTCGGGTTCGGGCGGCCAGCACGTCAACACCACCGATTCGGCGGTCCGCATCACCCATCTTGCGACCGGCATAGCGGTCGCCTGCCAGGCTGAGCGCTCGCAGCACAAGAACCGCGCCAAGGCCTGGGAAATGCTGCGCTCGCGCCTCTACGAGGAAGAGCTGAAGAAGCGCGAGGCGGTCGCCAACGCCACGGAGGCGTCGAAGAGCGACATCGGCTGGGGTCACCAGATCCGCTCCTACGTGCTGCAGCCCTACCAGCTGGTGAAGGATCTGCGCACGGGCGTCGAAAGCACCTCGCCGTCGAGCGTGCTCGACGGAGACCTCGACGAGTTCATGGAAGCCTCGCTCTCGCATCGCATCGAGGGTGGTGCAGGCGAAGCGGTGGCTGACCTCGACTAGGATTCCCGGCGCTGGACGACGGAGGAAGCCGGTGACGCGCAAACTTACAGGGAAATGCTTCTGCGGCGCCGTTCACTATGAAGTGGCGGACGAATTCGCCTATGCCGCAAACTGCCACTGCTCCAACTGCCGGCGCACGACGGGATCGGCATTCAAGCCTTTCGCCGGCATCGAGCGCGGCAAGTTCCGCCTCATCGCCGGCGACGACAGGCTGCTGATTTTCGGCGACGAGAGCGGCCATGACGCGCATTGCGGCCGCTGCGGCTCGCTCGTCTATTCATTGGTCCGCGAAGGCGCCTACGTCCATGTCGCCATGGGGACGCTGATGGACGATCCAGGCATTCGCCCGAGCGCACATATCTTCGTCGGTTCAAAGGCGCCGTGGTTCACGATTACAGACGATCTGCCGCAATATCGTGAACACGCCGACGGCTGAAGGCCGGAACTTCCTTCGGAGGAACTTCGTTCTTAGGCACCCTGGGCGCAGGGCCGTTGTCTGGTTCTTGCCAGCCAGGTCTGCGCATCCTTTCCGTCGCCGAAGTTTGAAACCGGCGCGTCGCCATGGCGCGCCCACTTCTTGCGCTGGCTATGGAATCAGCTCAGCATTCGAGCTGTGGGATAGAAGCATTTATGGCCGGACGCGGCATAAACTGCGACCGACGATCCGGCCACTGGGAAGACACGTTCCGGGAACGGGCAAGCTGAAACGCTTGATGCTCGAAAGGAACGTTTCGATGTCTGCTGCCACATTAAGATCGGCCCAAGCCGCTCGACCGGCTGGCCGACTTTTGTTCTCCCTCCTCGCTGTTGGAGCTGTCTCGGTGCTGGCGCCGCCGGCTGTCGCGCACGACGCCCAGCCGACGGCGGCCGTGCCGCAAGGCTGGAAATACCCCTTTGCCTGCTGTGCCAACTTCGATTGCAAGGAAGTGCCGCAGTCATCGATCAGCGAGCGGCCCGACGGCTATGTCATAAAAGGCACGGGCGAGGTGGTGGCCTACAGCGACAAGCGGATCAAGAATTCGCCCGACGGCGAATATCACTGGTGCGCGCATCAGGCCGGGCTCGACGCCGGCAAGACCATCTGCCTGTTCGTGCCGCCACCCTCTTACTAGGGCTGTGAAACTGCTGAGAAAGGTCTGCGCCAAGCGCAGGCCTGACCCATAGCGGCAGAACGTCGCTATCCCTGCCGACAGACAGTTGTCAGGACGGCTCCTTTATGTTGCCTTGCCGCAGCGGGCGCGGCGGACAACGGAGAGCTGAGTTCATGACCATCAAAGGCAGCTGCCACTGCAAGGCGACAACCTTCGAGGTTGCCGAGGCGCCGCAGACGGTGACGCAATGCACATGCTCGTTCTGCTCGAAGCGCGGGTCGCTGTGGGCCTACTATGTCCCGTCGCAATTCAAGCTCACGAGCCCGCCTGAGAACGTCTCCTTCTATCGCTGGGGCTCGAAGACCGTGAAGCATGGTTTCTGTGCCATTTGCGGCTGCGGCACCTTCACCGAGACGCCTGACTGGTCGACCGGAAAGCCGAATTTCGACAACCCGAAGATCAGCGTCAATTCGCGCCTGTTCGACGATTTCGACCTGGACAAGGTCGAGGTGGTGGTCATCGACGGCAAGAATCTATGGTAGAGGCGAAGCGGGAACGGCCAGCGGGTTTTGCGGCCGCATCCCCGTTCCGTTTTTCGCCGTATTTCATGCTACAAGGCTGCGGAAGGGCTGATTTGGCGCGGCCGCAAGGGCCGCGAACTGGAGAGGGACCAATCTCATGAAGAAGACCGTGCTCGTCGTCGTGGCGACGGCTGTGCTGGTGAGCGCCTGCACCACCACCGATCCGTATACCGGCGACCAGAAGATTTCCAACACGGCGGCCGGCGCCGGCCTTGGCGCGCTGGCAGGCGCCAGCCTTGGTCTGCTCGCCGGCGGCAATGATCGCCGCAATGCGTTGATCGGCGCCGGCATCGGTGCGCTGGCCGGCGGCGCGATCGGCGCGACCATGGACCAGAACGAGGCTGAGCTTCGCCGTCAGTTGCAGGGCACCGGCGTCAGCGTCACCCGCAGCGGCGACCAGATCATCCTCAACATGCCGTCCGACATCACCTTCAACGTCGACCAGGACGCGGTGAAGCCGGGCTTCTATCCGGTGCTGAATTCGGTCGCGCTGGTGCTGAAGAAGTTCCGCCAGACCACGGTGGACGTGTTCGGCCACACCGATTCGACCGGCAGCGACGAGCATAATTTCGACCTGTCGCAGCGCCGGGCGCTCGCCGTCGCCAATTACCTGGCCGGCCAGGGCGTCGATCAGCGCCGCTTCGCCGTCACCGGCTTCGGCAAGACGCGCCCGATCGCGTCCAATGCGACGGCTGCCGGCCGCGAGCAGAACCGGCGCGTCGAAATCCAGCTGTCGCCGCTCACCTGAAAGAGCCGCGCCCAACTGCGCAGCGCCATCGAAGCAAAACGGTCCCGTAAGGGGCCGTTCTTTGTTGGCTCGGTCCAGAGATGGATCAAAGGTCTTAGGACATTAGCTTATTCTAATTGACACTTTTCAAATCCAGGGAAAGGACTACCATTCAGCTGTTCCAGAGGGGATGGGGTGGTCAATCGGCCGCGCAATCAACATCTGCCGCCCCGGTCTTGCACGGCCAGATCAAGGGAATCTGGGAGGAATGCATGACAAGAACAGCTCGCCTCGGGCGCTGCGGCGTCCTCGTTTTGACTGGCCTTTTGGGCGCATGGCTCGGAGCCGCCACGGCTCGTGCAGAGGACGCCAACAAGGCCGATATCGAAGCCCTGAAGAAATCGCTGGCCAAATATGCGGATTACACGGCCGCCATCCGAGACCTCTATTTGTCGACCGAAGGCTGCGTCTACTATGCCGGCGAGAAGATAGACGGCGCGATGTACTATCCGAAGGGCGCCATGGGCATCCATTTCGTCAATGTCCCGAGCATCGGCAAGCCGCTCGACCCGATGAAGCCCAACGTCCTGATCTACGAGCCGACGAAGAAGGGTTTGAAGTTGGTCGCCGTGGAATGGCTGGTTCCCTTGACGCCGGACGTGAAGGCGGTTCCGACGCTGTTCGGCCAGACGTTCATGGGACCGATGGAAGGGCACTACCCGCTCATCCCGCGGGAGTTCGTCCACTACGACCTGCATGCCTGGCTGTTCAGGGACAATCCGAACGGCATGTTCACCCCGACCAACCCGAAGGTGAAATGCACCAAGGCCGAGTTCCCGATGCTGGAGAAGCCGACCAAGATGATGCCTGGCCCGATGTAGGGCAGGGCGTGCCGGGCAGCTTGAAGAGAAACGGCCCCGTTTTGGGGCCGTTTTGATTTCTGCTTTGTTGGCGGGAAACTTTAGACCTTGGCCACGATCCGCATGAACGCCGGCACGTCGTCACCGAAGCCGACGGTCGCGTCGTCTTCCTCGCGATGGCGGCCCGGGCGGTCGCGCTGCGGGCGGGCATCGCCGCGCTGCTCGTGACGGTTGCCCGAACCCTTGCGCTCGTTCTCGGAACGGATCGCATCCTTGCGGGCGCGGCGCTCTGCGATATCGGCCACTTCAGCGACGGGCTGCTCTTCGCGCACGGCTTCGGGAGCCTCGTCGCGCTTGGCGTGACGGTCCTTCTTCCGATCGCCGCGGTCCTTGCGGTCGTCGTCCTTGCGACCGGCGCGACGCGGCGCGCCGCGGCCGCGGCGCGGCTGTTCCTCGCCTTCGCTTTCGGTTACGGTCGACAAGTCGCCGTCATGCCATTCGATCTTGGTGCCGATCAGCCTCTCGATCGCGTCGACATATTTGGTGTCGGAGCGGGTCGCGATGGTGAAGGACTTGCCGGCGCGCCCGGCGCGGCCGGTGCGGCCGATGCGGTGGACATAGTCCTCGGCATGGATCGGCACGTCGTAGTTGAAGACATGGCTGACATCGGGAATGTCGAGGCCGCGCGCGGCGACGTCCGAGGCAACGAGATAGCGCAGCTTGCCGTCGCGGAAATTGTTGAGCATCTGCATGCGCGCGCGCTGGTCCATGTCGCCATGCAGCGCGCCTGCGTCGAAATCATGCTTCAACAGCGACCGGAACAGCTCCGACACTTCGACCTTGCGGTTGCAGAAGATGATGGCGTTCTTCAGGTCGGCGTCTTCGGCCTTGATCAGATTGCGCAGCGTCTCCCGCTTCTCCCAAGGCTTGTTGCCGGACTTCACCAGGCGCTGCGTGATGCTGGTCGCGGTAGAGGCGGCCTTGGAGACCTCGACGCGCACCGGCGCGTGCAGGAATTTCTCGGTGAGCTTGGTGATCTCCGGCGGCATCGTCGCCGAGAAGAACAGCGTCTGGCGCGTGAACGGGATCATCTCGCAGATACGCTCGATGTCGGGAATGAAGCCCATGTCGAGCATGCGGTCGGCCTCGTCGATGACGAGGATCTCGACGCCGTTGAGCAGGAGCTTGCCGCGCTCGCGATGGTCGAGCAGGCGGCCTGGTGTCGCGATCAGCACGTCGGCGCCGCGCTCGAGCTTCTTGTCCTGCTCGTCGAAGGAGACGCCGCCGATCAGAAGCGCGATGTTGAGCTTGTGGTTCTTGCCGTATTTGATGAAGTTTTCCTCGACCTGAGCGGCGAGCTCACGGGTCGGTTCGAGGATCAGCGTGCGTGGCATGCGCGCGCGGGCGCGACCCTTTTCCAATCGCGTCAGCATCGGCAGCACGAAGGAAGCGGTCTTGCCGGTGCCGGTCTGGGCGATGCCCAACACATCCTTGCCGAGCAGCGCATGCGGGATGGCGCCGGCCTGGATCGGAGTCGGCTTGGTGTAGCCGGCATCTGAGACTGCGGAGAGGACCTTGGGCGAAAGGCCAAGGTCTGAAAATGTCAACGCTTCTTGAACGGTCTGGGTGTCTGAGGACAAGTGTTTGTTGTCTTTGGCTGGTTCGGGAAATCGCAACGCGTGTTGCGGCAGGCGCCGCGCGCCTGCAAGATCGCGGTTGCAGTTAGGCGCAAGTCCGCGATTTGTCAACACAAACAGCCGGGAATCCCGGCGATTGTGAAGACATAACCTTAATCGCGATGCTTGATCGAACAGGTATCGCTGCGCTGGCTCAGTAGCGGAACTGCTCGGCAAGGATGCGTTCATTCCAGGAATGGTTCGGATCGAACAGCAAAGTTGCCGTAGCCGTCGGCGATTCCCGCACGGTGACGGAAGCCACGGCCTTGACCTCGGTGTGGTCCGCGGCGGCATTCACGGGGCGCTTTTCGGCTTCGAGAATGTCGAAGCGCACGGTTGCCTTGTTGGACAGCAGCGCCCCGCGCCAGCGGCGCGGCCGGAAAGGGCTGACCGGCGTCAATGCCAGGAGCGGCGCATCGAGCGGCAGGATCGGCCCGTGCGCCGATAGATTGTAGGCCGTCGAGCCGGCGGGGGTGGCGATCATGACGCCGTCGCAGTTCAACTCCTCCAACCGCACCTGGCCGTCGACAGTGATGCGGATCTTTGCGGTCTGGTAGGACTGGCGCCACAGCGCCACTTCGTTGATGGCCGGCGCCGATACGGATTCGCCGTCATGCGTCACGGCGACCATTTCCAGCGGCCGGATCGTCTCGGCAACGGCGTTGGCGATGCGCTCCTCGAGACCGCCGGCGCGATATTCATTCATAAGGAAGCCGATGGTGCCACGGTTCATGCCGTAGACCTTCTTGCCCGTGCTCATCGTCTCGCGCAGCGTCTGCAGTAGAAAGCCGTCGCCGCCGAGTGCGATGATGATCTCCGCCTCAGCGAGAGGCACCTGCCCATAGCGCGCCGACAGGCTTTCCCGCGCGGCGAGGGCGTCCTCGGTGTCGGAAGAGACGAAGGCGAAACGGCTGACGGCTTTGCTCATGGCTCCCGGAGGGCGACCGTCTGCGGGGCCGCGCCGGCGACGGCGTAGCATGCGCCGCCCATATCTGTGAAGGGCGGCGCGCCGGCTGGCGGGTCGCACCCGTCAGTCGCGCTTCGTGACAGGCGCGACATGAATGTGATGGCCGCAATGGTTAAGAGGAGGCTTAAACACTCGTAAAGGCGGATCGATCATGTTAGCCGACAGTGGATGGGTTGGCGGGGGCTGGCCAGTCGAGAGACCTGTCTATTGCCGGTAACGCGTCTGATCATAGTCTTCCTGATGATGGGAAGTTTCGCGCTGATGTTCGCCGAACTCGTGCGTCATTCGGAAGAGATGAGCCAGCGGCCGCAGCCGACAGTTTCCCGTTGCGGCGATGCCACGGGTACACCTTGTCCTCAAAGGGCGCTGTAGGCTTCGCTTCCCCTCATCGCTCAGCCACCCTGCAGGTGGCAGCCTGCCTTGCGCTTACCGGCGACATACTCGTCGATGAGCTGGTGGTAGCGCACCTTGCCAAAGCTTGGGAAATGGCCGCCATGCACGACCGACACGTCCAGGTCGCGTATGGCCAGCAGCGTCCCGACATAATCCTCAATGTCTGAGTGGTAGACGTCGTCGATCAGCGGCCCGTCATAGACGATGTCGCCTGACAGCAGGATGCCGGTCTTCTTCTCGTAAAGCGCGATGCCGCCCGGCGAATGTCCGGGCGTGTGGATGACCTCGAAGGCGCGGTCGCCGAGATCGACGATGTCGCTGTGTTCGAGCAGCCGGCCGGCCGGTGCGGGCGGGATGCGATAGCGCGCCGTATCCCAGCCTTCCGGCGCGCCGTCGAACATCTCCTCATTGGCGTAGCGGTCGGCGACCGTCCATTCGTTGCGCGGATCGGCGAGGATTGCCGCCTCGGCGGAATGCACGCAGCGATCCGGGAACTCGTGGTGACAGCCGATATGGTCGAAATGTGTGTGGCTGGCGACGCAGGTGAGCTTGCGTTCACTGACGAGCGGCACATGGTTTCTCAGGCTGAAATGACCGAGGCCGGTGTCGAACAACAGGTCGCGGTCACGCCCGCGCACATGCCAGATGTTGCAGCGGAAGAACGGCTTGATCCATGGCTCATGGATAAGCGTGATGTCGTCGCTCATGCGGATGGTTTCGTACCAGTCCGGAGCCTCGATGACCGGAAGCGTGCTCATGGATCAGTCCGCCAGCAGGATGATGTCTCGAGCGTTGCACGAAATCGCTATCGTGTCGCCTGCCTGGACGGTGGCGGAAGCAGGCGCCTTGGCGATGAACTGCAGCGCGGCATCGAGCGCTGAGGCGGCCAGCACGCGCTTGAAGCTGCCCTGGAAGACGACATCGCCGACCTTGCCGGCGCCGAGCGCGACACTGCCCCTCGCTTCGCCGAGAAGCAGGTGCTCGGGCCGGATGGCGAGCGCGACCGTGTCGCCGGCAGGCGGTGCGCCGGGCAGCGAGACCGGCCCGACCGCCGTCGAGACGGTGACGATCCCGTTCTCCGCTCCGCTCACTGAGCCGGCTAGGATCGTGCTTTCCCCCATGAAGGTCGCCGAGAAGCGCGTCTTCGGCCGTGCATAGACGCGCTCGGGCGGGCCTTCGTCCTCGATGCCGCCGTCATTCATCACCACGCAATGATCTGCCAGCGCCATCGCTTCTTCCTGGTCGTGCGTGACATGGACGAAGGCGGTGCCGATCCGCTTCTGGATCGCTTTCAGTTCGTCCTGCATCTGCCGCCGCAGCTTGAGATCCAGCGCGCCGAGCGGCTCGTCGAGCAAAAGCACCGCCGGTTCGATGACCAGCGCGCGGGCCAGCGCCACGCGCTGGCGCTGCCCGCCGGAGAGCTGATGCGGCTTCTTGTCGAAGGCGGCCGCCAGGCCGACAAGAGCCAGCGCATCGCGCGCCTTCGCCGCCCGCGTCGCGCCGTCGATCCCCCGCATGCGCAGGCCGAAACCGACATTGCCGCCGACGCTCATATGCGGGAACAGCGCATAATCCTGGAACACGGTGGTCGTCGGGCGCTTGGCCGGCGGCACGGCGGTGCAATCCTGGCCACGAATGAAGACCTTGCCTTCGCTGGGCGTGACGAAGCCGCCAAGGATCGACAGCAGCGTCGTCTTGCCTGAGCCTGACGGCCCGAGCAGGATCGTGTAGCTCCCGGGCTCGATCGCCAGCGAGACGTCTTTCAGCACCGGCAGCTGGCCGAACCGGTGCGAGACGTTGCGGATGTCGACCAAAGGCGCGCTCATGCCGGCTTTCTCCGCAACAGCGTCAGTTCGAAAAACACCACCAGGACAATGGAGACGGCAAAGACCAGCGAGCCGACGGCATTGGTCTTGGGGTTGAGGCCGGAGCGCAGCAGGTTCCAGATTTCCACGGGCAGCGTCGTCTCGAAGCGGGTGAGCAGGAAGGAGATGACGAACTCGTCCCAGGAGAACGTCATCGACAGGAAGAAGCCGGCGAAGATCGCCGGCGCCATCACCGGCACGGTGATCAGGAGCAGCACCTTCCATTCGGCGGCGCCGAGGTCGCGCGCGGCGCGCTCGATGTTGATCTGGTGGTCGCCCATCTGGCTGTAGATGATGGCGAAGCAGAGCGGCAGGTTGATCACCACATGGCCGATGCCGGCCGCAAGCAGCGATTTCGGCACCCCGGCCCAGTTGAACAGTACCAAAAGCCCCATGCCGATGATCAGATAGCTGACGGTGAGCGGCAGCGTGATCAGCCCGCGCAGCAAGGCCGAGCCCGGCAGGACGAAGCGCGCGAAACCCCAGGCTGACAGAAATCCAAGCGTGACCGAGGCAAGCGAGGAGAGCACCGCCACCAGCAGCGAATTGACCAGCGCGGAGGTGAGCCTCGCGTCTGCAAGCACCGCCTGGTACCAGCGCAGCGACGGGCCGGTGAAAGGCGGTATAGGGAAGGAGGTCGCCTGCAGCGAGAACAGCACCAGCACGACCACCGGCAGGAAGATGAAGCCATAGACGGCGATGGCGTAGACCCAAGCGGCGAGGCGGACGGCGGCGCGCATCGTCAGGCCCGCTCGATCTTCAGCCAGCGCGCGCAGGCGAGATAGGCGATGGTGACGACAGCCATCAGGATGATCGACAGCGCGGAGGCCAGCGGGAAGTCGCCGCGCCGACCGATCTGCATCATGACGAGCTGCGGCATGACCAGCTCATTGTTGCCGCCAAGGATCTGCGGCGTGATGTAGTCGCCGATGCAGAGCACGAAGGTGAGGAAGGCGCCGACCATGATGCCGGGCAAGGTGAGCGGCAGCACGACATGCAGGAAGGTGCGCGCCGGCCCGGCGCCGAGATCGGCGGCCGCCTTGCGATAGCTCGGGCTGAGCTGCTTGAGATTGGCGAAGATCGTCAGCGTCAACAGCATGACGAAGAAATGCACGAAGCCGGTGACGGTGGCGAAACGCGTGTTGGCGAGCTGCAGCGGCTCGGCGATGAGGCCGATGCCGGTGAGCGCCCGGTTGATGACGCCGTTCTGCGCCAGCACCAGCAGCCAGGAATAGGAGCGCACGACATAGGATGTCCAGAACGGCAGCACGGCAAGCATCAGCGCCAGCCGCTGCCACCGCTCCGGGACCATTTCCGCGAGAATCCAGGCGAAGGGATAGGCGAGCAGGATCGAGATGACGGTGACGATGGCGGTGATCTCCAGCGAGTTCACCATCGCCCGCCAATAGGACGGATCGGCGAAGAACTGGCTGTAATTGGCCAAGGTGAAGCCGCCGCCTTCATGCGCCGTGAGGCTGGAAAACCCCATGGCGATGAAGGGCAGCACGAAGAACAGCAGCGTCCACGCCAGCGCCGGCGTGACCAGCGCCCAGGGCAGGGCACGCGGGTTGCTTCCGGAAACGCTCATCGGCCGATTTACTGCGCCTGCAGCATCTCGGTCCACATGTCCTGCATTTTCTTGTCGAGGTCGGCGTTCGGCGCCGGATAGGCCTGGGCGCGGGCGAGGAAGCCGGGCTGCTCGTCGAAGCGCAGGATCTTCTTCTGCTCGTCGGTCAGCGCCGCCTTGGTGTTCGCCGGCATGCCCCAGTAGCAGGACGAGGTGGCGAGCCGCGCCTGGCCCTCAGGGCTCATGATGTACTGGATGAATTTCAGCGCCATGTCCTTATTCTTGGAATCCTTGAACATGGCGAGCGACTGCGACCACAGCACCGCGCCTTCCTTCGGGATCGAGAAGTCGAGCGCCGGGTTTTCCTCGGCAAGGCCGGCCGTCACCCATTCTCCGCCGCCGACAAGAACGTCCACCTCGCCGGTGGCCAATGCGGTCTGGCTGGCGGTGACCTCGCCGACCAGCTTGGCGTTGGCCTTCATCTTGAGGAGCTCGGCCTTCAGCGCTGGCAGGTCGGCCTCGGTGAGATCCGCGGTCTTCTTGCCGATCGCCAAAGCGGCCATGCCGATCACCGGCAGGTAATAGTCGTAGATCGCGACCTTGCCCTTGTATTTTTCGCTGGTGAGCGAGGCCAGCGACTGCATGTCGGCCGGGTCGACCTTGGTCTTGTTGAAGCCGATCGTGTTGTAGCCGAACTTTTCGGTGATGCCGTAGCGCTTGCCGTCGACGACGGTCGACTTGTCCATCTTCACTTCCGGGAAGAGGTCGGCGAAGGGCAATTTGTCCTCGGGCAGCGGCTCGAACAGGCCTTTCTCGACACCGCGCGGCACGTCGATGGAATCGATCACCATCACGTCCCAGTCGCCGGGCTGCGACTGGTCGACGATGGCGAGCCCCGCGCCAGTGCCCTCGAACTCCTTGACGTTGACCTTGACGTCGTTGGCCTTCTCGAAAGGCTCGAGCAGCGTCGGATCGGAATGGTCGCACCAGATCAGCGCATTGAGATCGGCGGCCTCAGCGCCGCCGGCCGCAAGTAGCAGCGCGGCGGCCGCGCAGGCGGCTGCGAGACGGGACTTCAGGGTGGAAAGCGGATTCCGAGCGGTCATCGAGTGTTCTCCCTGCCTTGCTGGCTTGTTGGAAGAAAAGTTGAACCAATTCTAAAATTGAGTCAATTATGATTTTGTGTCAAAGAGGCCGATATGAGCGGATTGCGCGAACGGCAAAAGGCGGACCGGCACCGCCGCATCATCGATGCGGCCACCGCGCTGTTTCGCGAGGCCGGCTATGAAGGCGCCAAGATCGAGGCGATCGCCGCGCAGGCCGAGGTCTCGATCGGCACCATCTACAATTATTACCAGAACAAGGGCGACATCCTCGGCGCCATCGTGTCGATGGAAGTCAACGAGGTGCTGAATGCCGGACGAGGCGTGGTCGCCAGCCCACCCGCCAATGTCGGCGATGCGCTGGACACGCTGATCGGCATCTATATCGAGCACTCGCTGAATTACCTGAGCAAGGAGATGTGGCGCCAGGCAATGGCGATCTCGACGCAATTGCCCGACAGCCCCTTCGGCCAGGTCTACACCGCGCTCGACCGGGAACTGACCAGCCAGATCAGCGCGCTGATTGCCCGCCTGCAGGAGATCGACCTCGTGCGCCCGGACATCGACGGGCCGGCGGTGGGCGAGCTGATCTTCAACAACATGAACATGATGTTCATCGAGTTCGTGAAGCGCGACGAGGCGAGGATACCGGAGCTGAGGGCGGCGATACGGCGGCAGAATAGGGTGCTGGTGGCGGCGATTGGGGCGTGAGGGCGTCGGGAGAGGGCAAGAGAAACAATCGCCTGAAGGATTAGCAAGGCGGCCATCGACTGTCCACCTCTTGAGTTGAGATTGAAATCTGATACAACTTGTGAGAGCATAGGGGGCGAGGGACAAATGGGGTCGTCTTCTATCTGGCACTGGGCGATCGTGCTGCTGTTGATCGGCGTGCCTGTCTTTTTTGCCGTTCGCTCGGCGAGCAAGCGGTCGCAGAATCTAGGCGATTTGGCTGGATTCAGCGGTTGGCTGATGCTCTTGGCGATCGGGCAGGTTTTGTCACCTTTTCGCACGCTGGCCGAGCTGTTCTCCTCGAGCGAGGGTTACAAGCAGCTGATACCGCTGCCCAACGGCCCTTTGGCCGTCTGTGGCGAGATTGTACTCTTGCTGGTATTTGCAGCGTTTCAGGTGGTCGTTCTTTTCGCAATGCTGCGGCGCAGCCCGCGTTTCAAACGGCTGTTCCTTTATCAGTGGATTGCGATTCCCGTCGTGTTCACCCTCGACACAGCTTGGACTTCGACTGTTCTCGGCGCCCCAATCAGCCAGATCCTTGCGGGAGACGCGCTGGCCGCGGTCATCGCATCGTTTGCCGTAACTGGGATTTGGGTGGCCTACGTCTATAGATCCGTCAGGGTAAGGAACACATTCGGCAAGGCTGCGGGGAGTGCGCCGATTGCGACTGTCTTTGAGTGAAGGCGAGGAGTTCGGCTCTTCGCATAGCCGTCAGCGGTCCTCCTACGCTAGGGCTTCGGAGGACGCTCCTTCGTCTAACGATCTTCGGGTGCCCTGCCACCCGAAGCTCGAAGCCTGAAGAGTGGTGCCCCCGGCAGGGATCGAACCCGCGACCTTCGGTTTACAAAACCGCTGCTCTACCAGCTGAGCTACAAGGGCATGGCGCTCCGGTAGCATATTTCGTGCGCCAGTAAAGACAAAACTCCGTTTTGGCTTGCTGATGGACGACGCGGCTGGCCGGCATGCTGAAAAGCGGCGCGCCGCTTCCTACATCCTTGTTCAGGTGCAATCGCATCGAACGGGGTGCCCGCATGATCAGATTAGTCATCATCCTGCCGCTCATCGTCGTGACCTGGCTTCTGCTGGTGAAGGTCGTCAGCGATCTGAAGAAGGCCAATATCGACTGGACCGGCGTCACCACCTTCGTCGGCTTCATCGTGCTGGCGTTTTGGCTGAGGCATGTCACGGGGATGGGATGAGGTGGTGAGTGGTGAATGGTAAATAGTGAATGGTGAATGGTGAATGGCGGCGCCTTCCGGACCATTCACTATTTACCATTCACCATTCACCCGCCTCAAGCGAGCGGTTTTCAGGCCGTCGAAAAATCTGAAAAGATCTTCGAACCTTTTTTCGTGGTGCCGCGACAGACGATCAAGAGGCGGATGGTTCGCCTCTCCAGCGAAACCAGGAGATCGTCATGTTCAAGCGCACCATCGTTTCCGGCCTCATCGCCACCACCGTCGCCGCCGGCTCGCTCGTCGGCACCGTCCAGCCTTCGGCCGCTCACGACCATCATCACCGCCGCGAGCTCGGCATCGGCATTGCCGCCGGCGTCGGCGGCTTCGTCCTTGGCAGTCTGCTCGCCCAGCAGCAGCCGCGCCCGGTCTATGTCGAGGAAGGCGGCTATGAAGGTTCCTGGCATGTTCGCCGCTGCTTGGCCCGCTACGGCAGCTATGACCCGGATACGAACACCTATATCGGCTACGACGGCTACCCGCACTATTGCCATCTGTAAGAGAAGGCGGACCAGGAAAGAGGGGCTGCACGCAGCCCCTTTTCTTGCGTTTGAGCGTTAGACACCAGTTCCCCAGCACAGGGATTTTGACTGGTCGGCTATGTTTGGCAGGTGGAATGCCTTCGAGATTGGCCAAAACCCCCAGTCGTCATCCACGGGCGGAGCAAGGAGCGAAGCGACGCGCGCAGACCCGAGGATCCATTCCGTGATTTCCGAGCGCCGCAACGGTGCAGAATTCTGCTCCGCTGCGTCCTCCGGCCAAAGTCACGGAATGGATTCCAGGGTCTCCGCGACGCCGCTTCGCGGCTGCTCCGCCCAGGAATGACGAGGTTGGAAGGCTTCGCCCAATCCTTGGCGTTTGCGCTGATTTCACGGAAAGAAGCGGTGAAAATCGTGCCCGTCGACAAACGGCAACCTTTCAAAAATCCCTGTGCAGTGCCACCAGCCTGATTGGCTGATTTGAAGCGGGCAGCTTCCCTGCGTCGACCGATCTAGGCTTTGGATTTCAGCTCCGGCATTGCCAGTCCGGCTGCCTTGCAGGCGCCGCTGACCGAAACGTCGTTTATCGCCACGAGATCGAAACTGTTTCCGGCGTCGGGGTAGATCTTGCCGATGAAAGGCTCATTGCCGCCGCCCTTGTCGTCGACATATCCGCACACCACGATCTCGTGCCGGCCGTTCAAACTGCGCTCTCCGGCAAGCATGGTTCCGAACTTGGCGGCGAGCGGGTTCTTCAAATGCTGGCGGACGCCGGCGGTGATGATCTCCTCCAGGGCCAACGAGATCGGGACGGGATCGACGAGAGGGTTGCCGCTGGGACCTGCGATGGGCTCGACCGGCGGCGGTGCCGCCGCCACGCATCCGCAGAGTGAAGCGACGGATAGAAGGAAAATTGTTTTCCGCATCCGTGCCCTTTCGCATGCATCCCGATGGCCCGGCAAGACGGTCAAGTCCGTCATCCGGCCTGGCTAATGCCCGGTCGGCTCCTGCCACGCACCCAGCGATGTACAGCGATTTTGCAAGTGTTTAGTCTGGCGTCGGCATCAATCGAGGGGAGGGTGGCATGGACAAGCAGGATCCCAAGGAAGAACGGGTCGAGCCGGTTTTCCGCAACGGCACCATCACCATCGTCGGCATCCTGCTTGCGTTTTCGCTAGGCTTCATCACGCATTGGGCGGCCAACCCGATCCCATGGCAGACCTACCACCTGGTCGCCGTCCTGCCGATCCTGGTCGGGATCGCGCTGCAGATCCGGGCGCTTGCGATTCTGCTCGACATCAAATCCCTGCAGCGCAGCATTCATGACCGCGCCAGTCGGATATTCATCGCCGGCCTTATCCTGGCGGCCTGCGGCGTCGGGCTGGCGATCCTGCTCGATTTCTTCGAGGTAGCGGCCAAGAGCGCCTTGCCGGGCGCGTCCTAATACGCTTTCACGCCGCCGATCATCTTCGTCACCTCGACCGCGGCGTCGCGCACCAGCGGGCCGATCTCGGCCAGCCGCTCGGGCGTGACCCGAACCGTCGGGCCGGACACCGAAACGCCGCCGATCGGCTCGCCATATTCGTTGAAGATGGCCGCGGCCACGCAGCGCATGCCCGGGTGGCGTTCCTCGTCGTCCACGGACCAGCCGCGATGCTTGATGGTGGCGAGATCGTGGGCGAGGGCCGAGATGTCGGAAAGCGTCCTGTCGGTGTAGCGCTGCAGGCCTGCCTTGCGCAGGATCGAGGCTACCCGTTCCGGCTCGAGATGCGCCAGCACTGCCTTGCCGATGCCTGAGGCATGGAAGGGGCTGCGTGTGCCCGGCCGGAAGAAGGCGCGGATCGCCTGATGCGTCTCGACCTGGCTGACGAAGACGACGCAATCGTCCTCGGCCACACCCAGATTGGCGGTCTCGCCGGTCTTCTCCATCAGCTCCTGCATGACGATGCGGGCGCGGTCGACCAGCTTGCGCCGCCGCAGGAAGGCAGCGCCCATGCGGTAGGTCTCGACCCCCACCGACCAGAGCTGGTCGGTTGTATCGAACTCGACCATGCCGTGGTTTTCCAGGGTCGTCAGCATGCGATAGGCGGTGGAGGCGGCAATGCCGCTTTGCGCGGCGATTTCGCTGAGCGACAGGCCGCTCGCGTCGGCGACGATCGCGAGGATGCGCAGCGCCCGGTCGAGCGACTGCACCGAAGCCGCTTCGGAAGGGCCGTTGAAGGCGCGCGGCCGGCCGCGCTGGCGTTTTTCGGTGGTCTCCATGAGCCAACATTCTCACTGAATTCGCGCGAGGTGCAATGGAAAAGTTTTTCATCACTCTGGCAGGGTGAATTTCTGGAAAACCGAAAATGACATGAATTCAATGGGTAAATGCCGTTTGCTGGAAATGAAAAAATATCCTGAAAAAATTGAAAATTCGAACGCGCGCTGTCACTATCAAGCCAACCAACGAAATGGAGGCTTGTCATGGCCAGGATGCGCGCTGTCGACGCGGCGGTTCTCGTTCTCGAAAAGGAAGGCATCTCCAATGCCTTCGGCGTGCCGGGCGCCGCGATCAATCCGCTCTATTCGGCGCTGAAGGCGCGCGGCACCATCCGCCATGTGCTTGCCCGCCATGTCGAGGGCGCCTCGCATATGGCCGAAGGCTACACGCGGGCCAAGGCCGGCAATATCGGGCTCTGCATCGGGACCTCCGGTCCAGCCGGCACCGACATGATCACCGGCCTCTATTCGGCGTCCGCGGACTCAATCCCGATCCTCTGCATCACTGGCCAGGCGCCGCGTGCGCGTCTCAACAAGGAGGATTTCCAGGCCGTCGACATCGCGTCGATCGCCACGCCCGTCGCCAAATGGGCGGTCACCGTCATGGAACCTTACCTGGTGCCGATGGCGCTGCAGAAGGCGTTCCATCTGATGCGGTCCTCGCGTCCGGGCCCGGTCCTGGTCGACCTGCCACTCGACGTGCAATTGGCCGAGATCGAGTTTGACATCGAGGCCTATGAGCCGCTTGCGCCCTTCAAGCCGGCGATGACGCGCGCCCAGGCCGAGAAGGCGCTGGCGATGCTCAACGAGGCGGAAAAGCCGCTGATCGTCGCCGGCGGCGGCATCATCAACGCCGATGCCTCCGACCTCCTGATCGAGTTCGCCGAAGTCACCGGCGTGCCGGTCATCCCGACGCTGATGGGCTGGGGCGCGATCCCCGACGACCATCGGCTGATGGCCGGCATGTGTGGCCTGCAGACGTCGCACCGCTACGGTAACGCGACGATGCTGGCGTCAGACTTCGTCTTCGGCATCGGTAACCGCTGGGCCAACCGTCACACCGGCTCGGTCGATGTCTACACCAAGGGCAAGAAATTCATCCATGTCGACATCGAGCCCACCCAGATCGGCCGCGTCTTCGCGCCGGATCTCGGCCTCGTGTCGGATGCGGGTGCGGCGCTGAAGATCCTGCTCGACGTCGCCACCGAATGGCGCACGGCCGGCAGGCTGCGCGACTGGTCGGGCTGGGCCAAGGAATGCCAGCAGCGCAAGAAGACCATGAAGCGGAAGACGCATTTCGAGCAGGTGCCGCTGAAGCCGCAGCGTGTCTATGAGGAGATGAACAAGGCTTTTGGCCGCGACACCACCTATGTCACCACGATCGGCCTGTCGCAGATCGCCGGCGCGCAGTTCCTGCATGTCTACAAGCCGCGCAACTGGATCAATTGCGGCCAGGCCGGCCCGCTCGGCTGGACGCTGCCGGCGGCGCTTGGCGTGCGCGCCGCCGATCCGGACCGGAACATCGTCGCGCTTTCCGGCGACTACGATTTCCAGTTCATGATCGAGGAACTGGCCGTCGGAGCGCAGCACAAGCTGCCCTACATCCACGTCGTCGTGAACAACGCCTATCTCGGCCTCATTCGGCAGGCGCAGCGCGGTTTCTCGATGGACTACGAGGTGAGCCTCGCCTTCGAGAACGTCAACCGCGCAGGCGATCCGGGGGCGGGCTACGGCGTCGATCATGTCGCCGTCGCCGAGGCGATGGGCTGCAAGGCGGTCCGCGTGAAGAAGCCCGAGGAATTCGCCGGCGCCTTCAAGGAAGCGCAGCGGCTGATGAAGGAGCACCAGGTTCCGGTGGTCCTGGAATTCATCCTCGAGCGCGTCACCAACATTTCGATGGGCACCGAAATCGACAAGATCACCGAATTCGAGGAACTTGCCGAGAGCCATGAGGATGCGCCGACGGCCATCGTCATGTTGGATTGAGTTCAGGCGGAACGAAGGAGAAGAAGAATGCCGCGTTTTTCAGCCAATCTGTCGATGCTCTTCGGCGAGCATGAGTTCCTCGATCGCTTCGATGCCGCCGCCCGCGCGGGCTTCAAGGGCGTCGAATATATCGGCCCCTATGATCACGCGCCGGATGTCGTCGCGGCGCGCCTGAAGAAGAACGGCCTGACCCAGGTTCTCTTCAACCTGCCGGCTGGCGACTGGGCGAAAGGCGAACGCGGCATAGCCGCGCTGCCGGACCGGGTGCCGGAGTTCCGCCAGGGCGTCGCCAGGGCGATCACTTATGCGCATGCGCTGGGCTGCGAGCAGGTGAACTGCCTGGCCGGCATCGCGCCAGAGGGCGCCGATCGCGCGGTGCTGGAGAACGTCTTTGCCGAGAACCTGGCCTTCGCGGCGGAAAAGCTGGAGCAGGCCGGCATCAGGTTGCTGATCGAGCCGATCAACACCCGCGACATCCCGGGCTTCTTCCTGAATTACTCCGACCAGGCCTTGGCGCTGATCGACCGCATCGGCTCGAAGAACCTCTATTTGCAATACGACATCTATCACATGCAGATCATGGAGGGGGATCTCGCCCGTACCATCGAGGCGAACCTCGGCCGCATCGCGCATATCCAGCTTGCGGACAATCCCGGCCGTCACGAGCCGGGGACGGGCGAGATCAATTATCCCTTCCTCTACGACCACATCGACCGCCTCGGTTACTCCGGCTGGATGGGCGCCGAATACAAGCCGAAGGTCGGCACGGAAGCCGGGCTCGGCTGGTTCCAGCAATTTGCCGGGCAGGGGAGCGCCGCGGCTTAAGAGCCGGCGATGAAACAGCCAATCTCCCCCAAAGTGGGGGAGATGGCCGGCAGGCCAGAGGGGGGCGCGAAGGAACGCGACCTCAACAACTGCGACGGAGCAAAACAATGGAAACCATCGGCTTCATCGGCCTCGGCATCATGGGCGCGCCGATGGCGGGGCATCTCCTCGACGCCGGCTACACGGTCGTCGCCAGCGACCACCGCTCCAAGCCGCCGGCCGACCTTACCGCCAAGGGGCTGAAGTCAGTCACCGGCCACAATGCGGTGGCCAAGGCTGCCGACATCATCATCACCATGGTGCCAGACACCCCGCAGGTCGCGGATGTTCTCTTCGGCGAGAGCGGCGTCGCCGCTGGCTTGTCCAAGGGCAAGCTCGTCATCGACATGAGCTCGATCTCGCCCATCGCCACCAAGGAATTCGCCAAAAAGATCAACGACCTCGGCTGCGATTATCTCGACGCGCCGGTGTCGGGCGGCGAGGTCGGCGCCAAGGCCGCCTCGCTCACCATCATGGTCGGCGGCGAGGAAAAAGCCTTCGAACGCGCCAGGCCGGTCTTCGAGAAGATGGGCAAGAACATCACCCTTGTCGGCCCGAACGGCGTTGGCCAGACCACCAAGGTGGCCAACCAGATCGTGGTGGCGCTCACCATCGAAGCCGTTGGCGAAGCCCTCGTCTTTGCCTCGAAGGCCGGCGCCGACCCCGCGAAAGTAAGGCAGGCGCTGATGGGCGGGCTCGCCGCCTCGCGCATCCTCGAAGTGCATGGCGAGCGCATGATCAAGCGCACCTTCGCGCCGGGCTTCCGCATCGAGTTGCACCAGAAGGACCTCAACCTCGCGCTGGAAGGCGCGAAAGCGCTTGGCGTCTCGCTGCCAAACACCTCGACCACGCAGCAGCTCTTCAATTCCTGCGCCGCCAATGGCGGCGCCAAGGAGGACCATTCGGCGCTGGTCAGGGCGCTGGAGCGGATGGCGGGACACGACGTAGCCTAGCGAATAGCGAATAGGGAGTAGCGAATAGGCTTGCAGGCCAGCAACCCGCAGTGTTCCGTCTATTCGCTATTCGCTATTCGCTATTCGCTATTCGCTATTCGCTATTCGCTAAGAACTTCCTAGCCGCATAGAGACTGACTGCCGCCGCATTCGACACGTTGAGCGAACGGATGGCGCCCGGCATGTCGAGGCGGGCAAGCGCGGTCACCGTCTCGCGGGTCTTCTGGCGCAGGCCTTTGCCTTCGGCGCCCAGCACCAGCGCGATCTTCTCTCTGTCGAAGGTCTTTTCGAGCTCCGCCGGTCCTTCGGAATCAAGTCCGATGGTCTGGAAGCCGGCTTCGTGCAGTTGACCCAGCGCATCGGCGAGGTTCTTCACCTCGATCTGGTCGATATGCTCCAGGGCACCGGACGCGGATTTCGCCAGAACGCCGGATTCCTGCGGGCTGTGCCGCGCCGTGGTGATCAACGCGCCGGCGCCGAAGGCGACGGCGGAGCGCAGGATCGCGCCGACATTGTGCGGGTCCGTCACCTGGTCGAGCACCAGCACCAGCCTGGTATCGCCGAGCGCGTCGAGACGCTTCGGCTTGAGCGGCTCAGCCTCGATCAGCACGCCCTGATGCACCGCATCCGACCCGGTGATCCTGTCGATGTCCTTCGGCTCCACCAGTTCGGCCCTGAAGGGCAGGGCGGTAAGCTCTCCGATCGAAAGCCGTTCGGCCGCGTTGCGGGTCACCAGCATCTTCTTGATCTTGCGGCGCGGATTGTCGAGCGCGGCCCGCACCGTGTGCAGGCCATAAAGCCGCGCCAGCCCGTCACCGGGTGCTTCGCCAGGGGGCACCGGCTGGCGCGGCCGGAATGCCGGCGCGCCGCCCGCCTTCTGGTCGCGATGCGACCGCCTCAGCTTGGCGTAGTGGGTATCCTTGCGCGTTCCCGGCTTGTTGCTTTTATCGTCGCTCATGCGGGCTTCTATAGCCGCCTCGTTCGGCTAAGGATATGGGCCGCGACAATTGATGCGAAACATCCTCGAAAAACCCTCGCCGCGCCGGTTGACACCCACCGGCCTTGCCGCCATAAGGCGCTTCGCTGATTTCGGAGAAGATCTTACTCGGGCTCCGGATCGGCGAAAATGCCTCGTTGCATGGCTCCGGCGGCAGACTGGAGAGGTGCCCGAGTGGTTAAAGGGGACGGACTGTAAATCCGTTGGCTTAGCCTACGTTGGTTCGAATCCAACCCTCTCCACCACTGCCGGCCCGGAAGCCCTGAAACGAAAAGTCTCGGACCGAAAAGTGCATGGCGCTTTTCGGGTGAATCCGGTACCTCAGTGCAAGGCGCGGGTATAGCTCAGTGGTAGAGCAGCAGCCTTCCAAGCTGAATATGCGGGTTCGATTCCCGCTACCCGCTCCAGATTGTTTCTCTGCTCTCTGACAAGAAAACGCCGCGCACCTTGGCGCGCGGCGCGTTCTCATCTGCTTAGCCCTTAGCTATTGAAGGCCGAAGCGACCTGATGGTTCTGCGGGATCTGGCCGTTCGGCGTCAGCTTGTCGACGATGCCGGGCAGCGCCGTGGAGAGTTGCTGCAGCAGTTCCTGTTCGTTCATGCCTGTGCGCTGGGCAATCTCGCGGATCACCGCCGGCCCGAGCGCCGAGCCGAGATCGCCCGGATTGATCGGCTGGTTCTGGCCGGTGCCGACCCAGGAATCGGCGACGTTGCCGTGGCCGGCATCCCTGAGCTTGCCGAGCAGGCCGCCGAGACCGCCAAGCAGGCCGCCATCGGCGGACGCGCCGGTTCCAGCAGGCGCCGGGGCCGGCGCTTGCTGCGCGGCCGGTTCCTCGCTTCTGCCGCTCAGCATCTTGCCGACCAAAAGCGCGCCGAGCGCGATCATCAGGGGTTTGGTGATATTCCCGCCGGGAACGGCATTGTCGAAAAGGCCCATCGTGGATCTCCTTGTCCAGCCAAGTCCGCCCGTCCCCAGAATGGCGCAAACAGGCGGAATTTCAAGCTGTCTTGAGCTTTTGACAATCATATGACCATGATGGCGGGGCGGGGAATTTGGAGGGAATTATGGGCATCATCAGCTGGATCATTCTCGGCATCATCGCCGGATTCATCGGCAGCAAGATCGTCAACAAGACCGGTCAGGGCATGATCATGGATATCGTGCTCGGCATCGTCGGCGCCATCGTCGGAGGTGTGATCTTCAGCGCCTTCGGCGCGCAGGGCGTCACCGGTCTCAACATCTGGAGCCTGATCGTGGCCGTGGTCGGCTCGGTCGTCGTGCTCTGGGCCTATCACCAGATCAGCGGCAAGCGCACGCTGTAGGGCCAAGAAAGTCGCAGCCAGCCAGGCTGCTGGGAGTCGATCCTGTCGGATCGGCCCAGATTGATGCGCGTCGTCAGGCGACCATGGCCAATCGGCGCTTCCTCTCGTCGAGAGAGACGATCACAAGGCCGCTGGCCATGACCAGCAGAATGCCGCAGACGGCGAGCGCATTGGGAAACTGCCCGAACACCAGCAGTCCGGATATGACCGCCCAGACGGTGAAGCAGTAATAGAAGGGCGCGACCGCGCTTGTCGGTCCGACCCGGTAGGCCATGAATATGAAGAAATGGCCGAAGATCAGGAATAGGCCGGCACCCGCGATCAGCAGCAGATGGCGTCCTTCGGGCATCACCCATTGCTCGGAGACGAGATGCGCCGCGCCCGAGCCGACCAGCACCACGAGGACGGCGGAGATGGCGACGATCATGCCGGGTACCTCGGCGCCCACCTTGCGGCCGGCTATATCGCGCACCGCCGCAAAGGCGGCGTTGCCGAGCGCCAGCAGCGCATAAACCGAAATACCCTGCATGGTCGGCTGCGCCACCATGAGCGCCCCGACGAAGCCAAGGCCGATCAGCGCCATGCGCGTGGCGCCGATCCTTTCGCCGAACAGCATCGAGGAGCCGACCAGCACGATGAGCGGCGTGATCTGCCCGAGCGCCGTGGAATCCGCGATCTGCATGTTCGCCAGGGCGACGACGTAGCAGAGGATCGCCAAAAGCTCGAACAGATTGCGGCGCAGCACCTTGCGCTCGAAGAGCAGCGGGATCTGCCGGGCATAACCCAGCATCAGGAGCAGCGGCACGCCCCACAGCGTCGCGGCGGCACCCCGCAGCAGCAGCACCTCGTAGGGCGGCAATCCCGTGGTGGCGAGCTTCATCATCGTGTCGTTGACGAGGTAGGACCCCGTCGAGACGACCATGAACAGCGGGCCGCGGATATTGGATGGAATGAACTGCATGCGGCGGACAAGATCAGAGCGGCGCCGCCGCGGCAATGGGCCAGTCCGGCGCCTTTGATTTTACGCACGGCAGCCCTATATCCGCCCACATCCCACTGAAATCGACCATTGGTTCGGGTCGAGCGGGAATCCGCTCAGCCACAAGGTACTTGTGTTTTTCGGCCGTTGTCGCTAATCGCCCCGCATTCGACTGAACTGAAGGTCAAGGCCGTCCAAGGAAAGAGACTATGGCAAAAGGTAAATTCGAGCGCACCAAGCCGCATGTGAACATTGGCACGATCGGCCACGTCGATCATGGCAAGACGTCGCTGACGGCGGCGATCACGAAGTATTTTGGCGAATACAAGCGCTATGACCAGATCGACGCAGCACCCGAAGAGAAGGCGCGCGGCATCACCATTTCGACGGCTCACGTCGAGTATGAGACGGCCAACCGTCACTATGCCCATGTCGACTGCCCCGGCCACGCCGACTATGTGAAGAACATGATCACCGGTGCTGCCCAGATGGACGGCGCGATCCTGGTCGTGTCGGCCGCCGACGGCCCGATGCCGC
>NZ_SUGA01000042.1 GCF_004963255.1 Mesorhizobium sp.
GACTAGGGGACTAGGGGACTAGGGGACTAGGGGACTAGGGCACGCCCCTCGTTCGCCCTACTGCCCTATTCCCTTACTCCCCTACTCCCTTCTTTTGGTGCAATGCACAAAACGCATTGCGGCCATGCAAAAGCGTCCGTTCATTTCTTGGGCAGGCATGCCTATTTACGCGGCATCGAACGATTTCATCAAACGACTGGAGAAACTGAAATGAACCCGATCCGTGCTTTCCGTAAGTGGCGCATGTACAACGAAACCGTGCGCGAATTGAACAAGCTCAATGCCCGCCAGCTCAGCGACCTCGGCATCAACCGCGCCGACATCGAGCGCATTGCCCGTCAGGCGGTGTAATCAAAAACCAGCCCGGCCACAGGGCCAGGCTGGACAGGCAAGCCAGAGCCGTCGAGACGCTTGCTTCGTTTCCGGTTCCAAGCCCGCTGGACCTCGTCCAGCGGGTTTTGTCTTTTCAGGGCCTGTGAATCAGCCCTTTTCCAAAAACATTGCGAAAATTCGAGGGAGCGTTTATACAGGCCGCGAATTTCCCATTTTGGTGGCTCTAAAACCACCGCCCGCGCGGGAACGCGGGCGAACGAGAAGGATTTTTGACATGGCCAATACGCTGCTGATGCCCAAGGCGACCGCCGTCTGGCTGGTCGACAACACCGCGCTCTCCTTCGAGCAGATCGCGCAGTTCTGCGGGCTGCATCCGCTGGAGGTCAAGGCGATCGCGGACGGCGAGTCGGCGCAGGGCATCAAGGGCATGGACCCGATCATCACCGGCCAGCTGACGCGAGACGAGATCGCGCGCGGCGAGAAGGACACCAACTACCGGCTGAAGCTGTCGGAGCCGAAGGTTCGGGTGCCGGAATCGAAGCGGAAGGGCCCGCGCTACACGCCGCTGTCGAAGCGCCAGGACCGGCCGAACGCCATCCTCTGGCTGGTGCGCAACCACCCCGAGCTCAAGGATGCGCAGATTGCCCGTCTCGTAGGCACCACCAAGTCGACCATCGAGCAGATCCGCGAACGCAAGCACTGGAACTCCGCCAACCTGCAGCCGATGGACCCGGTGACGCTCGGCCTCACCTCGCAGATCGACCTCGACCTCGAGGTCAACCGCGCCTCGCGCGGCCGCGAGCAGCCGCAGCCCGTCGGCGACACGCTGTTGCCCGCCGCCCTCACCGAACGGCTGGTGCCGGCGCCGGAGAAGCCGAAGGACGAGGACCAGGAGCTCGACGCCAACGCCGTGTTCGCCAAGCTCTCGGCGCTGAAGTCGAAGGACAAGGACGAAGGCGACGATCAGGAGTAAGCCTTTCAGGGCACTCAACAAAAAAGCCCGCTTCGAGCGGGCTTTTTTGTTGGACAATGGCTTGGGAGGAAGTCACGTCCGCGCGGCGCGGTCGGGCGCCATGCCGTAATCCTCCGAGCGCTCGACGGCGCGGTAGAAATCGGCGAGCTGCTTGCCGCGCTCAGGCTTGAAGACACGCCCTGCGATGACGACCGAGGCGATGCGATCGATGCGGAAGGCGCGGAAATCGTCGCGCATCTCGCACCAGGCAACCAGGGTCCAGACCTTGCCCCAGAACCACAGGCCGAGCGGCCTGATGTCGCGCGCGGTGCCGCGCCCGGCCTCGTCGGAATAGTCGATGGTCAGCACCTGGCGTTTCTCGACGGCGCGCTCGATCAGGTCGATCGCCTCGCGCGCGGCATCGCTCACCACCCACATCGGCGTGTGGATCTCGGTGCGAGCGATGCGGTCCTTCTCGGTATCGGGAAGCACCGCGCCGATCTTGACCAGCGCCTCGTCGGCGGCCCTTGCCATCGCGGCGCCGCCGAAGGCGCGCACCATGCGGGCGCCGGCAACCAGCGCCACGATCTCGTCACGTGTGAACATCAGCGGCGGAAGGTCGAAGCCTTCCCTCATCATGTAGCCGACGCCCGCTTCGCCGTCGATCGGCACGCCGGTCGACTGCAGGTCGGCTATGTCGCGGTAAATGGTGCGCTCGGAAACCTCGAGCCACGAGCCGAGCTTCTGCGCGGTGACCAGCCGGCCACCCCGCAAATGCTGCACGATCTGGAAAAGCCTGTCGGCGCGGCGCATCGGTTTCTCCCCCGGGGTTTATGGCTTCAGCCCTTCGCGCTTGCACGCGGTCGTCACCAGCATCGATTGGCCTTCGACGACGTCGCCGACCGCGCGCGGCGACGGCTCGATGCCGTTGATGCCTGGCGTGTTCAGCCTGTCGTTCCAGCTTTTCACCATACGCGGATTACTCCGGATCGTCGGATCATGTTCGTTGTTGTCAGGATCGAAGCCGCTCCAAATACCGCATTCCTCCTGACAACATACTGTCAGGAGGGTGCAGCAAGCTACCGGCAAACAAAGGCTTCTTCCCTGAACTCAACATCACTGGCCGCCAATACATCTGGGCGCGGTGTCGCCACAATCCAAGTCGCGGCGGCAAGATTTCAGTTTTCGCGCACGCGGCCGGTGTAAAGGTCCGGCCAACCAATGTCCTTGCGGATATCCGCCGGCAGGGTGTTCAGGAAGCGCTGGGTGCGGATCTCGTTGCGCACGGTGCGGATACGGCCGACATAGTGCTGCACGCTGCGCAGGATGGTAAAACCGTTCATGACCTCACTCCTCTCTTTTCGATGAGAAGAGTATCTCACACCCCTCCTGACAGCAGTCTGTCAGGAGGTTGGCAGGGTGCAGAAGAAGGCGGCACGGTGCACCTTGCAGGGTCCGGATGAAGCCTATTCCTGTCAGGAGGTGCTCGGCCCGGTGGGTCTCAAGAACAGCTTTGACAGCCGCCATCGTTGCTGGTCAAAGGCGGCATGACGAAACTGCTCGCCCTAGTCATCTGCGGCATCATGCTGATCCAGGTCATCAAGCCGCTGGGCTGGCCGGGGCTGAAGCGGCGCGGCGATTTCTGGAAGCTGGCGCTGCTTGCGATGGCCGCGATATCGCTGGCGGCGGTGCTGGGGCACTGGGCTTAAATTCGGCCGACCCGGTTAGGCCGCCTCGTCGCCCAGCACGAAATCCAGCAGATGCTCGGCCCAGGCGCGGTAACCTGCCTCGGAGGCGTGGAAGCCGTCGGACGCGAAGCCGGCCTCGGGATTGGTGATCGGCAGGCGCGAGGCGGGCACGGCGCCGCGTTCGTTGCAGAGGCGCACGCCCATGCGGTTCATTTCGGTGGCGCGGATCTCGAGAATCCTGCCCAGCAGCGGCGGCATTGCCGGCGCGCGGGTGAATTCCAGCACCGGCGACCAGACCACGCGCGCTTCCGGCCATTTGGCGCGCAGCGCGTAGAGCAGCCCGCCGAACTCCCTCTTGAAGCGCGGCACGGAATGGAAGTTCTTGGTGTCGTTGGTGCCGATGGCGAGCACGATATGCGTCCATGGGTCGGCCGACAAATTGGGCAGGACATGGTCGCGGATCTGGCCGGATGTCGCCGAATTGAAGCCGGCGGCGCGCCAGCGCACGGCGCGGCCGCTTCGCTCGGCGATCAGGCCGGCAAGCTGCGCGGCAAGCCCGTGTTCGGATTGCTCGATGCCGACCGATGCTGCCGAGGAATCACCCAGGACCAGCAACGCCACGGGCAGCGCCTTGCCCGGTATTTCGTGCAGGACCGGACCCCGCGCGGGCAGCATGCGCGAGGTGCGGCGGCGCACGCCGAGGCCCTGCCAGACATAGACCGGGAAAGCGAGCCAGGTGAGGAGGGCAAGCAGCCGCTGCATGGCAAATCCGTTGAAAACAGCGGGAGCCTTAGCGCATCTTCAGGCCCAGGTGAACTAGACGATCACGCGCAGCAGTCCGGCCGGTCCTCGTCCTGGTATTCGTCGTGGAGGCGCACCCAATCCATCAGGTTGTGATAGGGGCCGGTCTCGCCGCGGCCTTTCGGCGTCATGTCGAGATAGTGATAGGCGCCGATCAGCGCGTCGCCGCCGCGGGCGCGCGACAGGAAGGTGAGGAAGATGTCGCCATTGCCATCGCGGTAGAAGACGCTGGTGCCGGGCAGGTCTTTCGACCGCAATGGTCGCTTCTCGAAATTGTAGGTGGTGTCGCCGGCCGCGATCTGCTTGTCGGTGAAGGAGACCTGCAGGTCGAAGTTGAAGTCCGACGCATAGGACGACACCCAGTCGAACTTCCAGCCCATGCGCTGCTTGTAAGGCAGGATCTCGGCCAGCGGCGCACGCGAGACGACGACCAGGGATAGGTCGTGGTGCTTGAGGTGCTGGTTGGCGCCGTCGATATGGTCGGCGAGGAACGAGCAGCCTTGGCAACGGTGATCACAACCTGGCGTCATCATGAAATGATAGACAATGAGCTGGCTCTTGCCGGAAAAGAGATCGCCAAGACGCTTCGGTCCCGCTTCGCTCTCGAAGACATATTCCTTGCGCAGCTTGAACCAGGGCAGCTGCCGCCGCTCGGCGGCAATAAGATCGCGGAACTTTGTCAGCTCCTTCTCGCGCTCGAGGTGCCTTCGATGCGCTTCGAACCAGTCCTCACGCGAAACCACGGCATTGCGTTGCATGACCATCTCCTGTCCTCTCCTGCCAAGGACGTTCGACATCGGCTCAACCCGACATAGTCGCCGTTGTTTCGCTGCTCAGGTAGGAATGCGGCCCGCAAAAAACAAAACCCGGGCCGTGGGCCCGGGTTGTCGATGAACGAGATGGATAAACGTCAGGCGGCTTTTTCAAGCGCCGGCTGCCATTTCCCGAGCGCCGCCAGATGGTTCATATGGGCCCGGTGGGTGAAGGCGGCCTGGCCGGCGGCGACGTTCGAGGCCTTGCCGCTCCATGCCTTCTGTGGCGCGGCCTGCAGCGCGCGCCCATAGGAGAAGGTCAGCTTCCACGGATGCGGGCCGATGGCGTTGATGGCGTTGAGGTTGGCGGTCGCCTCCTCGTCCTCCTGGCCGCCGGACAGGAAGGCGATGCCCGGCACCGCCGCCGGCACCACTTCGCGGAACAGTTTTATCGTCTTTTCGGCGATTTCCTCGGGGCTGTCGGTCCTGCCCGACTTCTTGCCGGAGATGACCATGTTGGGCTTCAGGATCGAGCCTTCCAGCACGACACGCGCCGCATAGAGCTCGTCATAGAGCTTGACCAGTGTCGCCTTGGTGACGTCGTAGCAGGTGTCGATCGAATGCGCGCCGTCCATCAGCACTTCCGGCTCGACGATCGGCACGATGCCCGCTTCCTGGCAGAGCGCGGCGTAGCGGGCCAGCGCATGGGTGTTCGAGGCGATCGAGTTGGCCGAGGGAACGCCCTTGCCGGTGTCGATATCGATCACCGCGCGCCATTTGGCGAAACGGGCGCCGAGCTTGTAGTAGTCGGCAAGCCGCTCGCGCAGGCCGTCGAGGCCCTCGGTGATGGTATCGCCTGGAAAGCCGGCGAGAGGCTTGGCGCCGAGGTCGACCTTGATGCCCGGAATGGAACCGGCCGCCTTGATGATGTCGACCAGCGGCGTGCCGTCGGCGGCCTTCTGGCGGATGGTCTCATCATAGAGGATGACGCCGGAGATGTATTTGGACATTGCTTCCTTGGCGCGGAACATCATCTCGCGATAGTCGCGCCGGTTGTCGGCGGTCGACTCGACGCCGATGACGTCGAAACGTTTCTTGATGGTGCCGGAGCTCTCATCGGCGGCCAAAAGGCCTCTGCCGCCGCTCACCATCGCGGTGGCGATATCTTCGAGACGTTCGCTCATGGGTGCTCTCCTACGCTGCGTTTGTTCCGCGCTAGCAGAACATTATCGCCAAAGGAATGACCCCGGAAAGCGCGAATCGATTGAAAGCCGCGCCGGCTTTGCCTTGTCTCGGACTGTTTACCGCTTCAGCACTTCGACGCCGGGCAGCGGCTTGCCTTCCATCCATTCGAGGAAGGCGCCGCCGGCGGTCGAGACATAGGTGAAGTCGTCGGCGACACCGGCATGGTTGAGGGCGGCCACCGTGTCGCCGCCGCCGGCGACCGAGACCAGCTTGCCTGCCTTGGTGCGGGCGGCCGCGTGCTTTGCCGCCGCCACCGTGGCGCGATCGAAGGGCTCTATTTCGAAGGCGCCGAGCGGGCCATTCCACACCAAGGTCGCGGCGCGGTCGATCCAGTCGGTAACGCTCTGCACGGTCTTCGCGCCGACATCGAGGATCATGCCGTCGGCCGGCACGGCCTCGATGGCAACGGTCTGGCTCGCGGCACCCGCCTTGAATTCCTTGGCCACCACGCCGTCGGTGGGCAGGATGATGGCGCAGCCGGCTTCCGCAGCCTCGATCATGATCTGCTTGGCGGTGCCGGCAAGATCGTGCTCGCAAAGCGACTTGCCGACGTCGGTGCCACGCGCGGCAAGGAAGGTGTTGGCCATGCCGCCGCCGATCACCAGCGCGTCGACCTTCTTCACCAGGTTCATCAAAAGGTCGATCTTGGTCGAGACCTTGGCGCCGCCGACAATGGCGACCACCGGCCGTACCGGATTGCCGAGGCCCTTTTCCAGCGCGTCGAGCTCGGCCTGCATGGTGCGGCCGGCATAGGCCGGCAGCCGGTGCGCCAGGCCTTCGGTCGACGCATGCGCGCGATGCGCGGCGGAGAAGGCGTCGTTGACATAGATGTCGCCATTGGCGGCGAGCTTTTCCGTGAAGGCCGGGTCATTCTTCTCCTCGGCCTTGTGGAAGCGGGTATTTTCGAGCAGCAGCACGTCGCCGTCCTTCATGGCGGCAACGCCTTCGGCGGCTTTGTCGCCGATACAGTCGGCGGCGAAGCCGACGGGGCGGCCGAGAACCTCGGCCGCGGCCCTGGCGATCGGCTCCAGCGAGAACTCGGCCGACGGACCCTCCTTGGGGCGGCCGAAATGCGCAAGCAGGATGACCTTTGCGCCTTTCTTCGAGAGCTCGGCGATGGTCGGCGCGATGCGCTCAATGCGGGTGGCGTCAGTCACCTTGCCGTCGGCGACGGGAACGTTGAGGTCGACGCGCACCAGGACGCGCTTGCCGCTGACAGCGCCGATGTCATCGAGTGTCTTGAAGCCGGCCATGATCCGTTCCTTCCTGGTGCGTTGAGGCAATTCCGGACGGAAAACCGCCCACATCTTTCATGGAATTGCTCTAGCGAAAACGCGGGGACCTTACCCGGCAGCGGCGGCGATGCAAGAGCCGCGTTAAAGCGCGCGCGCAAAAATAATGTCGCGATGAGACATCAGCCTTCGCCGGTTGCCTTTTGCTCGCCCGGTGCCGGCGCCACGGGATCGATCGGCACGTCCTCGACCGGCCGCTTTTCCACCGGCCTGCGCCAGTTGCGGATCAGCGCCGTTATGCGGTCGCCGATCTCGCCGGCGCTCATGAACACCGGCACGCGCGCCACCGGCGCGGTCGGCTCGAAGGACAGGCCGAGCCCGGTGATCCGTCCTTTCTCATCGACGTCGCGCACGATCAGCTCGATCGGCCCGATCATCACGCGATCAGCATATTCGGCATGGCCGCCGAGCCGCTCGGTAACGAGCGCCGCGACGGTGAGCTTCTGTTCGGCCTCGGTAAGGCCGGGCCCATAGGCCGCTTCCAGCTCCGCGGCGGAGCGGGCCGGATCGACGGCGAAGGCGCCGAAGAAGTCGGCGTCCTCGGGGTCGACCACGGCGCGGCTGGCGAAAAGCTTGTCGAGCAGGCGCGGATAGCGATCCGGCACGAAGATATAGACCTGGTCGCCGGCGGTGAGACGGCCCATGTCCTGGAAGCGCATCGAGCGGCCATCGCGCAGCACCAGCGAGGGCCTTGCCCAGCGCGGGATGCGCTCGCCGCGCGCCACCGGGCTGCCGGGTGCTACGCGATAGGCAAGCAGTTCGTGATGGGCTGAGCCCGGCAGTTCGAGCTCGACCTTGTCCAGGGGCCCGAGACGGGCCGGCACGATCAGGCCGAGGCGGCGCGCCAGCGGCCCGACCGTCCAGCCTTGCACCACCAGCGACACAAGCACGATGATGAAGGCGGCGTTGAAGATCAGGCGACCATGCTCGAGGCCGCCGAGCAGCGGCGTGATGGCAAGCAGGATCGAAACCGCGCCGCGCAGGCCGACCCAGGACACGAAGGCGACCTCGGGGCGCGGCAGGCGGAACGGGATCAGGCAGAGCCAGACGGCCAAAGGCCGCGCGACGAAGATCAGGAAAAGGCCGAGCAGCACCGCCGGCACCAGGATCGCCGGGAACTGCGAGGGTGTGGCGAACAGGCCGAGGATCAGGAACATGATGATCTGCGCCAGCCACGACATGCCGTCCTGGAAACGCCTCAGGATGGTGACGGCGCGGATGTCGGAATTGCCGGCGATCAGCCCGGCAAGGTAGACGGCGAGGAAGCCTGAGCCGCCGACCGCGCCGGCGGCGGCAAACACCATCAGCGACAGCGTCAGCACGAAGATCGGCAGCAGGCCGTGATCCAGGTTGAGCCGCTCGACCAGACGCACGATGCCGAAGCCGCCGAGGACGCCGATCACGGCGCCGAGCCCCATATTGGCAAGGAAGCCAAGAAAGAGATTGGCAGCCAGCACGTTGGCCTCGGGGTTTGCATGCGCGGCGATGATCTCGACCAGGGTGATGGTGAGGAAGATGGCGATCGGGTCATTGGTGCCGGATTCCACTTCGAGCGTCGATCGCACGCGCTCGCGCAGATGGATCTCGCCGGCGCGGAGCAGGAAGAACACGGCGGCCGCGTCGGTCGAGGCGACGGCGGCGCCGAGCAGCGAGGATTCCAGCCAACTGAGCTTGAGAAAATAGGAAGCGGCGACGGCAAAGATGCCGGTGGTCAGGATGACGCCTATCGTGGCCAGCGACAGTGCCGGCCCGGCCGCTTGCTTCAGCGCGTTGAGCGGGGTGCCGAAACCGGAGTCGAACAGGATGATGGCCAAAGCCAGTGAGCCGGCAAAATAAGCCAGCCGCGCATTGTCGAATTCGATGCCGAGGCCGTCGACGCCGGTGGCAAGCCCAATGCAGAGGAAGAGGAGCAGCAAAGGAGCGCCGAAGCGGAAGGCGATCAAGCTCGAAAACGCGGCGGCAACAATGAGCGCGGTGCCGACCAGCGTCACAAGATAGATCGCATGCTCCATCCGCCAGTGCCCCTCAAGTCCCTCTCATTTGTCGATTTAAGGGAGAGTGGGGCGAAGACATGACCAGTGCAAGGCAACAGCGTGGTTTTTGGCTCGGCCGGCCAATAAAAAACGCCCGGCCGAGCCGGGCGTTTCAAAACTCTGAAGCGAGCCTGGATCAGGCGATGGTCTTGCCGAAGGCGACGGCGGTGTCGCCCATGCGGTTCGAGAAGCCCCATTCATTGTCGTACCAGGACAGGACCGAGACGAAGTTGCCGTCCATGACCTTGGTCTGGTCGAGGGCCACGATCGAGGAGTGCGGATCGTGGTTGAAGTCGATCGAGACGTTCGGGTGATGCGTGACCGAGAGCACGCCCTTCAGCTTGCCCTTGGAGGCGGCGATCAGCGCTTCGTTGATCTCCTGCGGCGTGGTCGAACGCTTGGCGATGAACTTCAAGTCGACGACCGAGACGTTCGGGGTCGGCACGCGGATCGAGATGCCGTCGAGCTTGCCCTTGAGTTCGGGCAGGACCAGGCCGATCGCCTTGGCGGCGCCCGTCGAGGTCGGGATCTGCGACAGCGCCGCGGCGCGGGCGCGGTAGAGATCCTTGTGCATGGTGTCCAGCGTCGGCTGGTCGCCGGTATAGGAGTGGATCGTCGTCATCATGCCCTTCTCGACGCCGACCGTCTCGTGCAGCACGGCCGCCAGCGGAGCCAGGCAGTTGGTGGTGCAGGACGCGTTCGAGATGACGATGTGGTCCTTGGTCAGCTTGTCGTGGTTGATGCCGTAGACCACGGTGAGGTCGGCGCCGTCGGACGGGGCCGAGACGATGACGCGCTTGGCGCCGGCGGCGAGGTGCGCGGCGGCCTTGTCGCGGGCGGTGAAGATGCCCGTGCATTCGAGCGCGATGTCGACGCCGAGCTCCTTCCACGGCAGCTGGGTCGGATCCTTGATCGCGGTGACCTTGAACTTCTCCTTGCCGACCGAGATCTGGTCGCCGTCGACGGTCACCTCATGCGGGAAGCGGCCATGCACGCTGTCGTAGCGAAGCAAATGCGCGTTGGTCTCGACCGGGCCGAGGTCGTTAACGGCGACCACGTCGATATCCTTGCGGCCGGATTCATGGATGGCGCGCAGGATGTTGCGGCCGATACGGCCAAATCCGTTGATGGCAACTCTGACGGTCATTGTTTTCTCCCTAGGGACTGGGGGCGATTGGGTCCGCTGCTTCATAGCGGCCATGAGCCAAAGAATCCAGCCGCAGAAGGTCGAACTTAAATCGATTAGGTTAGTCCAGCATGGCGGAGCCGCGTATTTGCGGCCCCGCGAATTGACGCAGCCGGTCAGCCGTGCAGACGAGTCTCGACCGCTTTCGCCGCGGCCTCGGCGGTGATGCCGAAATGCGGATAGAGCTGCTCGATCGAGCCAGAGGCGCCAAAACCGTGCATGCCGATGAAGATGCCGTCGGTGCCGATCAGGTGATCCCAGCCCTGGCGGATGCCGGCCTCGATCGCGACCTTCACCTTGGCGTTGCCGATGGTCTTCTTGCGGTAGTCATCGCTCTGCAGGTCGAACAGCTCGAAGCAGGGCACCGAGACGACGCGGGTCGGATGGCCGTGGTTTTCGAGCAGGTCGCGCGCGCCGAGCGCGATCTCGACCTCGGAACCGGTGGCGAAGATCGTCACCACCGCCTCGCCGTTTGCCGCGGCGAGCTCATAGGCGCCCTGGCTGGAGAGGTTCTTCGCCGAATGTTCGGTGCGCACGGTCGGCAGGTTCTGACGGGTCAGCGCCAGGGTCGACGGCGTCTTTTCGGATTCGAGCGCGATCTGCCAGCATTCGGCGGTTTCCACCGCGTCGGCCGGGCGGAAGACGTTGTGGTTCGGGATGGCGCGCAATGCCGCCAGATGCTCGACCGGCTGGTGGGTCGGGCCGTCCTCGCCAAGCCCGATCGAGTCATGCGTCATGACGAAGATCGAACGGATGCCCATCAGCGAGGCAAGGCGCATCGACGGACGGGCGTAATCGGAGAAGCACATGAACGTGCCGCCATAGGCGATCAGGCCGCCATGCAGCGTCAGGCCGTTGATTGCCGCCGCCATGCCGTGCTCGCGGATGCCGTAATGGACATAGCGCTGACCGTAATCGTCGGACGTGATGTTCTTGGTCTGGCTGGTCTTGGTGTTGTTGGAGCCGGTCAAGTCGGCCGAGCCGCCGATGGTCTCCGGCACCCCGCCGTTGATGACTTCCAGCGCCATTTCGGAAGATTTGCGGGTGGCGACCTTCGGCTTGTCGGCCGAGAGCTTCTTCTTGTAGTCGGCGATGACAGCGTCGAAGTTGGAGGGCAGCTTGCCGGCAATGCGGCGTTCGAACTCGGCTTTCAGCGCCGGCTCGGCCTTGGCGAGGCGGCCTTCCCAGTCGGCGCGCGCCTTGGCGCCGCCGGCGCCGACGGCGCGCCAGGCGTCGAGGATGTCGGCTGGAATCTCGAAGGGCGGCGACTCCCAGTTGAAGAATTTGCGCGCGCCGGCGATTTCCTCGGCCCCAAGCGGCGAACCGTGCGCCTTGTTGGTGCCGGCCTTGGTCGGGGCGCCGAAGCCGATGGTGGTCTTGCAGGCAATCATCGTCGGCTTATCGGAATGGCGCGCCGCCTCGATGGCATAGGCGATCGCTTCCGGATCGGTGCCGTCGATATGGCTGGCGTTCCAGCCGGAGGCCTGGAAGCGGGCCACCTGGTCGGTGTTGTCGGCCAGCGAGACCGGGCCGTCGATCGAGATGTTGTTGTTGTCCCAGAAGACGATCAGCTTGTTGAGCTTCAGATGCCCCGCCAGCGCGATGGCTTCCTGGGAGACGCCTTCCATCAGGCAGCCATCGCCGGCCAGCACATAGGTGTAGTGGTTGACGAGGTCGTTGCCGAAGGCGGCGTTCATGATGCGCTCGCCGAGCGCGAAGCCGACCGAATTGGCAAGGCCCTGGCCGAGCGGACCGGTGGTGGTCTCGATGCCGGCGGCATGGCCGTATTCGGGATGGCCGGCGGTCTTGGAGCCGAGCTGGCGGAAGTTCTTGATCTGATCGATCGTCATGTCCTCATAGCCGGTGAGGTAGAGGAGCGAATAGAGCAGCATCGAGCCGTGGCCGGCCGACAGGATGAAGCGGTCGCGGTCGGCCCAATGCGGGGCCTTGGCGTCGAATTTCAGGAAACGGCTGAACAGAACCGTGGCGATGTCGGCGCAGCCCATCGGCAGGCCGGGGTGACCGGAATTCGCCTTCTCGACGGCGTCCATGGAAAGGAAACGGATCGCGTTGGCCATCCGATCATGTTGTTCACGCGAGGTCATGCTTCCTCCGGAAGTGGGGTTGGAGCCTGGGGAGAACCCTTGGAAAAGGATGCCGCGACACATAGCAGGCGCGGCCTTTTAGTCAACAAATCGGGATGGATTTTGCCGGGCTTGTGATGGCATCGAGCGCCTTACATTAGCGATAGCGGGGGACAGTCGCGAGAGCTTTGTTGACGCGCCCTTCACCCGGCGCCTAATCTTTCCGAGGTAACGCGTTCTGAATACGCGCGATTCGGTGATGGGCAGGGCATAGGACGAAGGCCATGACCGGGGAAACGACCCTCAAGGAAGTCATCGCCAGGCTGGGCAAGGCCATGGAAGGGCTGGAAAACGCCGTGGCGGCGAAGCTCGAGCACGAGCGTGATTATTCGGAAGCCGAGGCAGAGGTGCAGCGCATGAACGCCGATCGGTCGCGCCTGGCGCAGGAGCTCGACAATTCCGAAGCTCGCGCCGAGCGTCTTGAAGACGCCAACAAGGAAGTGTCGCGGCGGCTTGTGACCGCCATGGAAACCATCCGCGCGGTTCTGGACAGGTAGGGCAATGGCACAGGTCACGGTTTCCATCGACGGCAAGCAGTATCGCATGGCTTGCGACGAGGGCCAGGAAGAGCATCTGATCGACCTTGCCGAGCGCTTCGACCGCTATGTCTCGCATCTGAAGGATTCCTTCGGCGAGATCGGCGACCAGCGGCTTACCGTCATGGCCGGCATCATGGTGATGGACGAACTCTCGGAGCTTACCAAGCGCGTCAAGGGCATGGAGAGCGAAGTGCTGACCTTGCGCAAGACGCGCGACGAGGCGCTGACCAAGGCCGACAAGAGCGACAGCGTGCTGACAACCGCGCTCGGCGCGCTTGCGCAGCGCATGGAAGATCTCGCGGTGACGCTCGCGGTGAAGAAGGCCTGAGCGGCTCCGACACCCGTTCCGACGGAAAATCCTACCGCGAATTGCCGGCGGTCACGCAGAAAATTCGCCTCGCGCAGGCCATGACCATCATCGCGAGCGTTTAATCAGCGTCGTGATGGTGCTACGCTTTTGGAGCCGGCAACGGCCAGCCGCAGGCCGGCTACGGTTTTCAAAAAGGGTAGGGATAGGTCATGAGTCTTCGTATCAACGATGTCGCGCCGGATTTCACGGCCGAGACCACGCAGGGCACCATCAAGTTCCATGACTGGATCGGCGATGGCTGGGCGGTGCTGTTCAGCCATCCGAAGAACTTCACGCCGGTCTGCACGACCGAGCTCGGCACCATGGCCGGTCTCGAGGGCGAGTTCAAAAAGCGCAACGTCAAGATCATCGGCATCTCGGTCGATCCGGTGTCGAGCCACGAGAAGTGGCAGGCCGACATCAAGACCGCCACCGGCCATACGGTGCACTATCCGCTGATCGGCGACAAAGACCTTCACGTCGCCAAGCTCTATGAAATGCTGCCGGCGGGCGCCGGGGAGAGCTCGGAAGGCCGCACGCCGGCGGACAATGCCACGGTGCGGTCGGTCTATGTCATCGGCCCGGACAAGAAGATCAAGCTGGTGCTGACCTATCCGATGACCACGGGGCGCAACTTCGACGAGATCCTGCGCGTCATCGATTCCATCCAACTGACCGCCAAGCACCAGGTAGCGACGCCGGCCAACTGGAAGCAGGGCGACGACGTGATCATCACCGCCGCGGTCTCCAACGAGGATGCGATCAAGCGCTTTGGGGCGTATGAGACGGTGCTGCCTTATCTGAGGAAGACCAAGCAGCCGACGGCCTAGGCGAGCCGATATTCAGGTGATCCCGGCCTGCAAGTGGCGACTTCCTGCGCTTCCGGTGCTCACGTACTTCAAGTACGTTCCGCTCCGGTTCTCGGAAGCCACCATTTTCGGCTCGGGCTGACCTGAATCTCAACCAGCCGAGCCGTCCAAAACAAAAAAGGCAGCGCCGCAGCGCCGCCTTTTTCATTTCGTGCCTTGAGCTTTACGCCGCCGGCTGCGCTTCGATGGTGCGCAGCGCCTGCATCTGGCGCTTGGCGGCGGCCTTGACCGCGTCCTGCACCTTCTCGAAGGCGCGCACCTCGATCTGGCGCACGCGCTCGCGGCTAATGTCGAACTCGGCCGAGAGCTCTTCCAGCGTCAGCGGCTCTTCGGCAAGGCGGCGCGCCTCGAAGATGCGCCGCTCGCGGTCGTTGAGCACCGACAGAGCGCCCGACAGCATGGCGCGCCGGCTTTCCAGCTCGTCCTGCTCGATCAGCATCTCTTCCTGGCTTTCGTGGTCGTCGACAAGCCAGTCCTGCCATTCGCCGGACTCGCCCTCGCTTGCCCGGATCGGGGCGTTGAGCGAGGCGTCGCCCGACAGGCGGCGGTTCATCGACACCACTTCGGCCTCGGAAACGTTGAGACGGGTGGCGATCTCGGCGATCTGGTCGGGCTTCAGGTCGCCATCATCGAGCGCCTGGATCTTGCCCTTCACCTTGCGCAGATTGAAGAACAGACGCTTCTGGTTGGCGGTGGTGCCCATCTTGACCAGGCTCCACGAGCGCAGGATGTATTCCTGGATCGAGGCCTTGATCCACCACATGGCATAGGTGGCGAGCCGGAAACCACGCTCCGGTTCGAATTTCTTCACGGCCTGCATGAGGCCGACATTGCCTTCCGAGATCACCTCGCCGATCGGCAGGCCGTAGCCGCGATAGCCCATGGCAATCTTGGCAACGAGCCGCAAATGGCTGGTGACGAGCTTATGCGCAGCCGTGGTGTCCTGATGCTCGGCGTACCGTTTCGCGAGCATGTACTCTTCCTGCGGCTGAAGCATCGGAAAGCGGCGGATTTCTTCCAGGTAACGGGCGAGACCGCCTTCACCGGAAACAATACTGGGTAATGATTGGGCCATGATAGCGCCCCCTCTCTCTTTGGAGTGGATGCCCCCGAAACGCGGCGGGCACACGCCACGGATGCCAAAGGCTCATCCGCGACAACCTCTATATATAGGAACAAAACCAGAAAAGACAGGCATTTGTTCAACGCTAAACAGTCTGTCACGCTGAAGTGAACAACGCCGGTCAGGTTTTTTGATGGCTGGTTTGGTGGCGGGTCGGTTCAAAGTTTTCGGAAGTCGCCGACGAGTTCCTCCATGTCTCCCGGTATCGGCGCTTCGAACCTCATCGTTAGATGGGTGGTCGGATGCTCGAATTCAAGGAGCCAGGCGTGCAGGGCCTGCCGTGGAAAGGCTTTGACCTTGGTCTTCAAGGGTTCCGGCAGCCGGTTGGCCTTGGTGCGGAAGGCTTGGCCGTAATCCGGATCGCCGACAACCGGATGGCCGATATGGGCCATGTGCACGCGGATCTGGTGGGTGCGGCCGGTCTCCAGCCGGCATTCGACGAGGCTCGCGGTGGCGAAAGCCTGCTGATCCTCGCCGAAGCGCTCGACGACGCTGAAATGGGTGACGGCATGGCGGGCATCGTCGCGGCCCTCGGGAACGACCGCGCGGCGCACGCGGTCGGCGGCTCGGCCGAGATGGGCGTCGATCGTGCCGGTCGGCCGCTGCGGAATGCCCCAGACCAGCGCCAGATAGGCGCGCTCGAGATCGCCGGTGCGGCCGTGATCGGCAAAGGCTTCCGACAGGGCTTTATGCGCGCGGTCGGTCTTGGCCACGACCATGACGCCGCTGGTCTCCTTGTCCAACCGGTGGACGATACCAGGCCGTTTGACGCCGCCGATGCCGGACAGGGTCTCGCCGCAATGATGGATCAGCGCATTGACCAGCGTGCCGGTCCAGTTGCCGGCGCCAGGATGCACGACCAGCCCCGCCGGCTTGTTGATGACGATCAGCTCGTCGTCCTCGTAGAGGATGTCGAGGGGAATATCCTCGCCTTGCGGTTCGGCCGGCTCGGGCGCGGGCACCAGAATCTCGATCCGTTCACCGGCGATCAGCTTGCGTTTGGTTTCCAGCACCGGCTTCCCGGCGATGGAGACCGCGCCCTGTTTGATCAGCGCCTGCACGCGGCTGCGCGAGAGATCCGGCCCGAGCCGGGCGGCCAGCCACTGATCGAGGCGCTGGCCGGCGGCGTCCGCATCGGCTTCGAGCGCGACAGCTTCGCCGGATTCCTCGTCCGCCAATTCGTCCTCTATCAATATCGGGGTCTCTTCGTTATGAGCGCTCATCGAAACCCGTTGCGGATTGTTTAGCCATGGCCCGGCCTACCGCCGAAGAAGACGAGGAAAAGCCGCTCGACCCCGCGGCCGAGAATGTGCGCCGCAAGCTCGTCCGCTTCATGATCGTCAATCTCGGCCTTCTGTTCCTTGCCCTTATGGTGGTGATCGGCGCGCTTGTCTACAAAGCCCGCAACGCACCAGTGGCCGGATCAGCGCCTGCCGGCGATGTCCAGCTTCCGGCCGGCGCGCTGCTGTCGGGCGACATCGTGCTGCCTGTCGGCGCCAAGGTGATCAGCCACTCGCTCTCCGGCAACCGCCTGTCGATCGACGCCGAGCTTGCCGACGGCAGCCGGTCGATCTTCGTCTACGACATCGCCGAGCGCCGCATCATCGGCCAGTTCGCGATTCGCAACAAATGAGCGGCTTTGCCGAACGCCGCAGCGTCGCGACCGTCGCGCTGGTCGTCGGCAATTACGACGAGGCGGTTCGCTGGTATGTCGAGCGGCTGGGCTTCGTGCTCATCGAGGATGTCGACCTTGGCGGCGGCAAGCGCTGGGTCACCGTCGCGCCGGCCAAGGGCCAGGGCGCGCGGCTGCTGCTGGCGGAAGCTTCCGGCGAGGAGCAGGCCAGCCGCACCGGCAACCAGACGGGCGGCCGGGTCTTTCTCTTTCTCGAAACCGACGATTTTTCCCGCGACCAACAGGCGATGCTGGCGAAGGGCGTCGAGTTCCGCGAGGCGCCGCGCCACGAAGCCTATGGCACGGTGGCTGTATTTTCCGATCTCTACGGCAATCTCTGGGACCTGATCGAGCCGAAACGGCAGTCCTGACACAGCCAATCCGTAAAGTGGTTCGGGTGCCAGAAACCCCAGTTGCTTTTTCGCGGCCGCCAGCCTATGTAGCCGGTTCTTGAGCGCGCCCATCGTCTAGCGGTCAGGACACCGCCCTCTCACGGCGGGAACAGGGGTTCGATTCCCCTTGGGCGTACCAAGCTTCTGAAACCCGACTTTCGAAAAGACTCCAGCAGGCGGATCACTCCGCAGCAAGCGCGACGGCGGCAGCGAAACCGGCTTCGGTTCTTTCGCGTGATGCCTGCTGCAACAACCTCGACAAGTGCTGGAGGTGCATCGATTGTGCATCTTCAAGCAATTGCAGAAAGTTGGATGCCTTGCCCCGCGGCAACCGGCGGCGCTTCAGCGCGTTGATGCGCGCCCGCTGACACTTGATGTGCCGCTCCGCTTGCAGAACGTGCCGTTCCGCCATTTGGATGTCGTCAGCCAGTGCCATCGGCCATAAACGGTCAGGCAAGCAGTGGGTTCCGTGAGGGAAGCCGCTATTCTAAGACTTATCCCTGCATCAAGGCGGCACCGACTCCACTTGTCGCCGGTTCTGGCGCAACGTCCCGGATTGAATTAGCATCTCCTCATCAGCGCTGCGGCCGCGACCGACAAGACGTGGGAGCGGAGCGCAGAACAACCGGGCGGCGGTCGCGTGCCAAGCGTCAAGCCAAAAGGCGACTTGGTATCCGTGAACTCGTCGGCCGGCAGGCGAGCGCTGGCGGGGAGGAACCAATGCGAAAGCTGCAGTCGCAAGGCGTTCATCACATCACGCTGGTCGGCGCCGGACGCCAGACCTCGATCGACTTCTGGGAAGGGGTGCTCGGCATGCCCTTCATCTTCGAGCAACCCAATCTCGACAAGGCGAGCGAGAGTCATCTCTATTTCGATCCCGGCGACGGGCGCCTGATCACGATCTTTACCGACGAGAGCCGGATCCCGGTCAAGCGGCGCACGCCGACCGATATCGGTTGCGTTCATCACATCGCCTTCTCGGTGTCGCGGGTCACCTTCCTGCAGGCGGTCGGGCGGCTCGACGAGCGCGGCATCAAGCACAGCGGCGTCAAGGACCGCGGCTTCATGGACTCCATCTATTTTGAGGATCCGCTGGGATTGCTGATCGAACTCGCGTCCTACCGATTCGAGCCGCCGGCCGGCTTCACCCATGCCGAGGTGCTGATGGAGGCGCACAAGATCCGCGTGGCGCGCGGCGACTACAATATCGCCGAACTCCATCTGGCCGATGCCATCCAGGCGCTGGTCGAGCGGTCGCGCGACACCCTGTCGGAAAACAGGGCACCGAAAAATCCGTACTAACCAGGTCAGAGGGAGGACCGACATGGCGAAGAGCGCAAAGAAACCCGCGGCCAAGGCCGCGGCGAAAGCAGCGGCGAAGACGGCTGCGAAGGTGACGGCAAAAGCCGCACCCAAAGTGACGGTAAAGGCAAAAGCAAAGCCGGCTAAGAAGCCGGCCGTGAAACTCAGCATGCTGAGGCCGAGCGTCAACAACATGACGGTCAGGGTGTTCGCGCGCGCGGCCGGGCTCGATCCCGCGGAGACCGACGCCTGGGGCCATACGCGCTCGCCTGAGTTCCTGGCGCGCAATCCGGCGCATCTGACACCGATGATCGAGGACAAGGGCCTGCCGCGCGGCGTGCTGTGGGAAAGCTGCGCCATCATGCAGTATCTCGCCAACAAGCACGGGCTGGAGAAGTTCTATCCCAAGGCGCCGGCCAAGCGGGCGATGATCGACAGCGCCATGTTCTATCTGGTCGGCACGCTTTATCCCTATGTCGCGCGCGCGACCTATCCGGCGCTCGGCTTTCCGCAATATGCCGGCGAGGTCGGCCACAGCGACGCCCATCCCGACAAGAAATCGGAAGCGCAGAAGGCGGCGATGGCCGCGATCGCCGAGCCGCTCGAGGTGTTTCACTCTTTCTTCCGCAACGGCAAACCGTTCATCGGCGGCAACAACCCGTCGATCGCCGACATAAGGCTCGGGGCAACGCTCGAATTCCTGGCGGTCGTCGACTATGCGCTGCCCAAATGGGCGAAAGAGTACATGGCGGCGCTGGAGAAGAAGCTCGGCAAGGCTTATGCCGAGCCGGCCGGCGACGTGCGCGGCTACATCGCGCATGTGAAATCGCAGCCCAGGGCGTAGCGGTGCCCGGCGTTAAGGTTTCGTTTACCTAAGACCTGTCTACTGGGTTTAGACCTCGCCGCGACCACGGATGTACTGGCGCCATGGCGAGGCAAGGGAAAGGTCGGCTCCGTGCCGGCCTTTTGCTTTTTCGCGGCCATCGCGCCGCAATCACGACAGTATGATTGCGGCACCGATGGGTGGACTGAAAGCCTATTGTCATCCTCGTCACGGATCGTACGATACCGTCCGGGGCAGAGCGACGGCGACGAGGACCTGTGATGAGCACGGCAAGATTTCTGATGATGGCGGGCGTGCTGTCGGTTGTGCCCTTTCCGTCGGCCGCGACCGCATCGCTCAACGGCATGAACGAGGTCGGCGCCGCCCTGCTCGCCTGCTGGACGCCGCCGGCCAATTCCGACAATTCCTCGGTCACGCTCAGCTTCAGCTTCAAGCGCGACGGCACGCTGATCGGGCCGCCTAAAACAACCGCCATTCATGTCGCCGGCGACGACAAGGCGCGCAAAGCCTATGTCGATGCGGCGATAAAGGCGCTGAATGACTGCCTGCCGCTCAGCCTTTCGCCGACGCTGGCGCAAGGCATTCCCGGCAACGTCTTCACGCTGCAGTTCAGCTCACCGAAGAAATAGGCGGGCAGACTCGTCGTTTCAGGTCAGGCCGCGCACGCCTGACGTGGCACGCCTGACCTGGGCGTGTTTTTCCAACTCCGGCATCTCGAAGACATAGTCGCTCCAAGCTGAGTCCGGGATCTGCCCGGCCAGATAACAATCCAGCAGAAGGTTCTGTTCCGGGGTAAGGGGCCTCGGCGCCTGCTGATGATCCAACCCAAGCGAATGGATCAGGTTCCTGGTCAGGCCAGAGACAGCGAAGTGAATGGACATCTTCAGTCTCCTGGGTGCAGCGCGGATCACATCAGTGCCTGGAAACGTCCACCACCGGTCAAAGGTTTCATCAGCAATCCGTGATCGCGAGCGCGGCTCGGTTTCCCACGCCGGCGGTTGTTCGGCGCCTGTCCGGCCGGCACTGAGTTAACGGATTGAAGGAACGTTACTCGCAGACGACGCGATAGCGCTTGCCGCCCTCGCCGACATTCCTGCAGGTGAGGGGGCTCTGCTCGGCGGAAGCCGGGTCGGGCAGATCCTGGCCGAAGGGTGGTTTCTTCGAAGCGGGCCTGGAATGGCGCCGGACAGTGGGGCTCGCAGGAAGGCTTGCCGGCGCGCTTGGTGGCGGAGGAAACACATCCGACACGATCTGCCGCGAGGGGGTCGTTCCCGGCGGCGCCTTGTCCCAAACACGCCTGACATCCATCCGGCTGGGAACGATCACCGTGCCGTCGTCGCTTCGCGTGCAGGCGCCCGCTGCAAGCAGCGCGGGGCACAGGACGAAAGCGGCGATTCGATTGAACATTAGCAACACCTCAGGTGCTTTATAGTGTGTCGTCGCCTCAATCGCCAACAGGCGGATTACCGCAACCGATGCCATGATGCTGGTTTTCTCAACGGCATCGAACGGCAGGTGGTTGCGATCATTATGGTTAGCGGATCGTTAATGCTTGTCGGGCACATTTCCGCGACGAACCGCGAAGGGGGGTTCGGTTGGGGTGGCAACAGCATGGCGGACGTGGACAAGACGAGTGGGACTGGCGGCATGCGCGACCCCCTCGACGCAACGGTTGGGCATGACGGCGACACGCCCGCCGACGAGGGCGGCGAGCAGCATCTTGCCGATCTCGAACGCACGATGGACGCCATGCGAATGGGCGTCGTGCTTCTGGACGCCCGGCTCGACACGCTGATCATCAACAAAGCCTACCGGGAGTTTTCCAGGATCCCCGACGGGGTGGTGACCGTCGGCGCGCCATTCAGCCGCCTGATGGATCTCAATCGCCGCAACGGCATCTATGGCGAGATCGACGAACAGGAGTGGCAGCGCTACCTTGCCAGCCGAATCGCGGAAATTCGTGCCGGTTCCGTCGCGCCGCGCGAGTTCGTCCATGCCGACGGCCGCACGATGATATTCTCGGTGACGGCGTTGTCCGGCGGCAAGCGCCTGTTGACCTACTATGACGTCACCGAGGTCAAGCGCCGAGACGCCGAGATCGAAAGAGCCAATGCCAGGACGGCCGAGACGTTCAGCAACCTCAGCCTGATGGTTGATTCGATGCCGATCGGCGTCATCGTTGTCGATGCCGAATTGCGCGTCGAGGTGATCAACCGGGCCTTCTACGACTTCTGGAAGGTCGATCCGCTGCGCGCTCCAGCCGGCATCTCTTTTCGCGACCTAATGGAAGCCACTCGTGCCGCCGATCCGTTCGGCGGCGAGGAGCGGAACTGGCAAAGCCATGTGGCCGAGCGGGAATCCGAAATCCGGGCCGGCGCCGCAGGCTCCAGGCATTTGCCGCGCAGCGACGGTCGTACGCTGATCGCCTCGCTGGCGCCGCTTCCGGGCGGCAAGCGGCTGATCTCCTATGTCGACATCACCGACATGAAGCAGCGCGAGACCGAGGCCGAGGACGCGCGCAGGAATCTCGCCACCGTCCTGGAGTCGCTGCCGGCGGGCGTCATCATCTACGACCGCGACGACCGCTTCGTCTTCGCCAACCGCAAGCTGCAGGACACGCTGCCGGCGCTGAAGCCGGCCTGGCAGCCGGGCCGCACATTCCGCGAGGCATTGTCTCTCGGCCATTCGGTCGGCTATTTCCGCTCGAGCGGCGACACTGAAATCGACGGTCTGTACGGCGTCGACACCGAGCGCTGGCTCGACGCCATGCTCAGGCGGTACCGTTTGCCAAATTCCGCCTACGAGCGCCTCAACGCCGACGGGCGCTGGTACCAGGTCTATGACATGCGCACCGATGACGGGACGTTCATCGGCGTGCGTGTCGATATCACCGACATCAAGGTTCGCGAAAAGGCGCTGCGCGACTCCATGCGCCAGATCGACCTCTACCGGCACGTGATGGATGAGCTGCCGGTGGCGGCCTTCATCAAGGCCGACGATCTCAGCATGGAATTCGTCAACAAGGCCTGGTCCGCGCTGACCGGATTCGCCAAGGACGAGGTGCTCGGCAAGACGGATCGGGAGCTTTTCGCGTCGGAAGAGGCGGACGGTTTCAGCAATGACGATACCGAAGTCGTGGCAACCGGCGCGGGGCGCGAGGTCGAGGAGGCTGTCACCCATCGCGACGGCACCGTGCGGCAGCTGATGACGCGCAAGAGCCGGCTGGTGGCCATTGACGGCTCGGTGCATCTGGTCGGCTCCAGCACCGACATCACCGACGTCAAGGCGCGCGAGCAGGCGCTTCGGCAGAGCATGAGCGAGAACGAGGTGTTCCGCAGCCTGATCGACAATGTGCCGGTTTCGATCTACGCCAAGCGCTCGGACCTCAGGCAGTTCTATGTCAACAAAGGCTGGTGCGACCTCACCGGCTTCAGCAAGGAAGAGGCGATCGGCAAGACCGACGTCGAGATATTCGGCGCCGACGGCGAAGCCTTCGTCGCCGGCGACCTTGCCGTGCTGCGCACCGGAGAGACGCAGGAGATCGAAGAGACGGTGGTGCTGCCGGACGGCAGCGTCAGGCACCAGTTCGCGCGCAAGGGCGCGATGATCGCCTCCGACGGCTCGCTCTATCTCATCGGCTCCACCACCGACATCACCGAGCTCAAGCAGCGCGAGGCCGAGCTCAGCGAAGCGCGGCAACGTGCCGTGCTCGCCGACCGGGCCAAGTCGGAATTCCTCGCCAATATGAGCCACGAGATCCGCACGCCGATGAACGGGGTCCTTGGAATGGCAGAGCTTTTGGCAAAGTCGGACCTCGATCCGAAGCAGAAGACGTTCACCGACATCATCGTCAAATCCGGCAATGCGCTGCTGACCATCATCAACGACATCCTCGATTTCTCCAAGATCGACGCCGGCCAGCTGGTGCTCGACCCGGCGCCATTCAATCTTGCCGAGGCGATCGAGGATGTGGCGACGCTGGTCTCGACGCGCGCCAAGGAGAAGGACCTCGAGCTCATCGTGCGCGTCCAGCCGGGCCTAGACGGCCAGTTCGTCGGCGATGTCGGGCGTATCCGGCAGATCGTCACCAACCTGCTCGGCAACGCGGTGAAGTTCACCGACGAGGGCCATGTGCTGGTCGACGTGACAGGTGAGCGGGTTCCCGCGGGAACGAAGCTCACCATTTCCGTGACGGATACCGGCATCGGCATTCCAGAAGAGAAGCTGAAGCTGGTGTTCGAGAAGTTCAGCCAGGTCGATACCTCCTCGACCAGGCGGCACGAAGGCACCGGGCTTGGCCTTGCCATCACCTCGCGGCTGGTCGAGATGATGGGCGGCGAGATCGGCGTCGACAGCGCGGAGGGCAAGGGTTCGACCTTCTGGTTTACCGTCACGCTGCCGCGGGCCGAGCAGGGCGGGCAGCGCATCACACCGGTCGACGTCACCGGCGCGCGCGTGCTCATCGTCGACGACAACCCCGTCAACCGCTCGATCCTGAGCGAGCAGATGGCGTCGTGGACGTTCGATGCCTGCGCGGCCGAAAGCGGTGCCGAAGGGCTTAAGGTGCTGATTGCCGCCGCCGCTTATGGCGTGCCGGTCGATTGCGTCGTGCTCGACTACCAGATGCCCGGCATGACCGGCGCCGAGATGGCGCGCATAGTGCGCAACACGGCGGGCTTGGCGCATACGCCGATCATCATGCTGACCTCGGTCGACCAGTCGCTTGCCAACACGACCTATCGCGACCTCGGCATCGATGCGCAGCTGATCAAGCCGGCGCGCTCCTCCATTCTCCTGGAAACGCTGGTCGCGACCATCCAGCGCCATCGCCACAGCAGCGCCGCGGCGCAACCCGCCGTTGGCGGCAGCCTATCGCAAGCCGCGCCGGCGCAGACGGCGACGTCGGACCGCGCCATGCTGCAGCCGCCGCCCGTGCGTGCGCGCCAACGACCGGCCGAAGCCGAGCGCGGGCTCGACATCCTCGTTGCCGAGGACAATGAGGTGAACCAGATGGTGTTCACCCAGATCCTTGGCGAGACCGGCTACCGCTTCGAGATCGTCGGCAACGGCCGCAAGGCGCTCGATGCTTTCGGCAAGCTCAATCCGCGCATGATCCTGATGGACGTGTCGATGCCGGAAATGAACGGACTGGAGGCGACAGGCGCCATTCGCAAGCTCGAGGAGGACATGGGCACACATGTGCCGATCGTAGGCGTCACGGCGCATGCGCTGAAGGGCGATCGCGAACGCTGCCTCGAGGCCGGCATGGATGACTACCTGCCGAAGCCGATCAGCCCGCGGGCGCTGCTCGAAAAGCTCGAGCGCTGGCTGGGTTCGGACATCGAGACCCGGCGCAGCGCGGGTTAGAGCGAATTTAGCCGGCAGGCGGGCGCAAGGCGTTGACGTATGCGTATGGTGCGATCGCACCATATCAAAGCAAACGCCAAGCTCTGACAATCGGGGCATTGATTCCGCTCTTCGGTTACGGGCGGGAGCAGCGACCGCCAACAAGAAACAGCGTCGACTCTACCCCAACGGACCTGTTTTCGGCGACGGCCACGCCATGATCCGCTCTGGCATGCAGGCAACGCGCTCTCGTCCGGATTTTATTTCCCGGCGGCCGCGATCCGGCCGCCGGGATAATTTTTGATTCAAAAGTCAGACAAGTTGCTGATTCCCGCGGCAAACTCCGGCCGGGCCCGCAGAGACCGCCGGAAGCCCTTCCGAGCATCCCCGTTCAGGCGTTACCGGGCTGACACGAAACTGTCATGCGACTGTAATAATCGAAGTCTATTGCGCTCACCGGGCGCCGATAGAACGGGTGCCGAAAGACCATCTTCCGAACAGGAGCAGGCCACATGAGACATTTCATCCGCTCTGCGGCCGTTGCGATTGCAATGGCTGCGGCATCAACCCTTAGCATCTCCGCCGCGATGGCAGCCGATATCTCCGGCGCCGGCGCCACTTTCCCCTACCCGATCTATGCGAAGTGGGCCGACGCCTACAAGAAGGAGACCGGCATCGGTCTCAACTACCAGTCGATCGGCTCCGGCGGCGGCATCAAGCAGATCAAGGCCAAGACCGTGACCTTCGGCGCTTCCGACGCGCCGCTGAAGGGCGAGGATCTCAACTCCACCGGGCTCGCGCAGTTCCCGATGGTGATGGGCGGCATCGTTCCGGTCGTCAACCTCGAAGGCGTCAAGCCGGGCGAGCTGGTGCTCGACGGCCCGACGCTGGCCGACATCTTCTCCGGCAAGATCACCAACTGGAACGACGAAGCGATCAAGAAGCTCAACCCGGACGTCAAGCTGCCCGACCAGGCGATCGCGGTCGTGCACCGTTCGGACGGCTCGGGCACCACCTTCAACTTCAGCTATTATCTGGCCGACGTCAGCGCCGACTGGAAGTCGAAGGTCGGCGTCAACACAGCGCTCGAGTGGCCGGTGGGCATCGGCGCCAAGGGCAATGAGGGCGTCGCCAACAACGTCTCGCAGACCGGCGGCGCGATCGGCTATGTCGAATATGCCTATGCCAAGCAGAACAAGCTGACCTACACCGACCTGATCAACAAGGACGGCAAGAAGGTCGAGCCGACCGCCGCCGCCTTCTCGGCCGCCGCGGCCAATGCCGACTGGAACTCGCAGCCGGGCTACGGCGTCATCCTGGCCAACCAGGCCGGCGCTGAAACCTGGCCGATGACGTCGGCCACCTGGATCCTCGTCTACAAGAAGCCCGACGATGCCGCCGCCACCGGCGAGGCGCTCAAGTTCTTCGCCTGGTCCTACGCCAAGGGCGACGAGCTGGCCGCCAGCCTGGACTATGTTCCGATGCCCGACGCGGTCGTGAAGAGCGTCGAGGAAATGTGGAGCAAGGACATCGTCGACGCGAACGGAAAGCCGCTCTATTCCGGCATGTAATTCTGACGAACAAGGGAGGGCGCTTCCGGCGCCCTCCTGTCTCTTTCGAAATGCGAGGGGCTAGATGAGTGCCGTTTCCGAAGCCGCGACATCGTCCGCCATGCGGACCAGGGAAGCGACAGTGCGCCGCTTTGCCTTCACCGACATGGTCTTCCGGGCGGCCACGCGCGCTTCCGCCATCCTCGTGCTGGTTCTGCTCGGCGGGGTCGCCATCTCGCTGATCGCCGGATCGTGGGAAGCGCTGTCGAAATTCGGCATATCCTTCCTTTCGACCGAATCCTGGAACCCGGTCACCGAGAATTTCGGCGCGCTGGCGCCCATCTACGGCACCATCGTCACCTCGGCCATCGCCATCATCATCGCCGTGCCGATCGGCATCGGCATCGCCGTCTTCCTGACCGAGCTCTGCCCGCGTCCGCTGCGGCGCCCTATCGGCATCGCCGTCGAGCTTCTGGCCGGCATTCCCTCGATCATCTACGGCATCTGGGGCCTGTTCGTCTTCGCGCCGTTCCTGCAGACGACGATCCAGCCCTTCATCATCTGGCTCTTCAAGGGTGTCCCCGGCCTCAACAGCCTGTTTGCCGGCCCGCCCTACGGCATCGGCCTGCTGACCTCCTCGCTGATCCTGGCCATCATGGTGCTGCCCTTCATCACCTCGATCACCAAGGACGTGTTCGACACGGTGCCGGCGGTGCTGAAGGAATCGGCCTACGGCATCGGCTGCACGACCTGGGAGGTGACGCGGCGCGTGACCATCCCCTACACCCGCGTCGGCATCATGGGCGGCGTCATGCTCGGCCTCGGCCGCGCGCTCGGCGAGACGATGGCCGTCACCTTCGTCATCGGCAACGCCCATCGCATCAGCGCCTCGCTGTTCGCGCCGGGCACGACGATCTCGGCTACGATAGCCAACGAGTTCACCGAGGCCGATGGCGCGATCTACACCTCCTCGCTGGTGGCTCTCGGCCTGATCCTGTTCATCATAACCTTCATCATCCTGGCGCTCGCACGCTACATGCTGCTGCGCATCGATAGCCGCACGGGAGCCTGACCGATGGCGACTGCCCAATCGCTTCACCAGAGCCGCAAGCGCAAGAATGCCGTGATGATGGCGCTGTGCGTCATCGCCGCCGGCATCGGGCTGGCCTGGCTGGCGCTGATCCTTGGCGCTCTGCTCTACAAGGGCCTTTCGGGGGTGAACCTTGCCGTGTTCACGGAAATGACGCCGCCGCCCGGCGATGCCGGCGGCCTGCTCAACGCCATCTACGGCAGCATCGTGATGACCATCATCGGCATCGTCGTCGGCACGCCGATCGGCGTGCTGGCCGGCACCTACATGGCCGAGTACGGCCGCTTCTCGAAGCTCACCACGGTGGTGCGCTTCATCAACGACATCCTGTTGTCGGCCCCTTCGATCATCGTCGGCCTGTTCGTCTATGAGCTGATGGTACGGCCGATGGGGCACTTCTCGGCCATCGCCGGCGCCGTCGCGCTGTCCATCCTGGTGATCCCCGTCGTGGTGCGCACCACCGAGGACATGCTCAACCTCGTGCCCAACGCGCTGCGCGAGGCGGGCACCGCCATCGGCGCGCCGCGCTGGGTGGTGATCCGCTCCGTCGCCTACCGCGCGGCACTGTCCGGCATCGTGACCGGCATCCTTTTGGCAATCGCCCGCATCTCGGGCGAGACGGCGCCGCTGCTCTTCACCGCGCTCAACAACCAGTTCTGGTCGAGCAATCTCAATGCCCCGATGGCCAGCCTGCCGGTGACCATCTTCCAGTTCGCTCTCAGCCCTTACGAGGAATGGCAGCAGCTGGCCTGGACGGGCGCACTCATAATCACCCTGACGGTTCTCGGGCTGAGCATCATCGCCCGCAGCCTAACCGGACGTAGAGAGGACAGATGAAACCGATGTTGTCCACCGACCTGAACGTAGCCGACACGATCGTCGAGAAGGCCAAGATCGAGGTCAAGAACCTCAACTTCTACTATGGCCAGTCGAAGGCGCTGAAGGACATCAACCTGTCGCTGCCCGAGCGCAGCGTGACCGCCTTCATCGGCCCGTCGGGCTGCGGGAAGTCGACGCTGCTGCGCGTCTTGAACCGCATCTACGAGCTTTATCCGAAGCAGAGCGCCGAGGGCCAGGTGCTGCTCGACGGCAAGAACATCCTCGACCGCTCGCAGGACCTCAACCTGCTCAGGACCAAGATCGGCATGGTGTTCCAGAAGCCGACGCCGTTCCCGATGTCGATCTACGAGAACATCGCCTTCGGCGTCAGGCTCTATGAGAAGATCAGCAAGGCCGAGATGGACAGCCGCGTCGAGTCGGCGCTGAAGCGCGCCGCACTCTGGAATGAGGTCAAGGACAAGCTCAACGCCAGCGGCCAGAGCCTCTCGGGCGGCCAGCAGCAGCGCCTCTGCATCGCCCGCACCGTCGCGGTGAAGCCGGAGGTCATCCTGCTCGACGAACCGGCCTCGGCGCTCGATCCGCTCTCGACCGCAAAGATCGAGGAGCTGATCGACGAATTGCAGGCCGACTACACGATCGTCATCGTCACCCACAACATGCAGCAGGCGGCGCGCGTGTCGCGGCAGACGGCGTTCATGTATCTGGGCGAGCTGGTGGAATTCGACCGGACCGAGAAGATATTCACCTCGCCCCGCGAGAAGCGCACCCAGGACTACATCACCGGCCGCTTCGGCTGAGTTCATACGAGGACAACATCATGGCCGAACATACCGTCGCCTCCTTCGACGAGGATCTGAGGCAGATCAGCCGGCTCATCAACGACATGGGCGATCTCGCCGGCTCCATGGTCGGCGGCTCGACCAGGGCCCTGCTCGAAAGCGACAATGCGCTGGCGCAGCGCGTCGTCTCCGACGATGCCATCATGGACGCGCGTCAGCGCGAGCTTGACGATCGTGCCATCACGCTGATCGCCAAGCGGCAGCCGATGGCGGACGATCTTCGCCACGTGGTCGGCTCGATCCGCATGGCGGGCGACCTCGAACGCATCGGCGATCTCGCCAAGAACATCGCCAAGCGCGTCGGCTCGGTCGGCGTCAGCACCGCCCCGCGCGACCTCACGCACTCGATCGATTCCATGGCGCAGCTGGTGCTGATCCAGGTCCAGGGCGTGATCCAGGAATATACGGTGGGCGATGCCACGGCGCTGGCCAAGCTGCGCAACGACGACGAACGCATCGACGTCAAATACACCTCCGTCTTCCGCGAGCTGTTGACCTACATGATGGAGGATCCGCGCAACATCACCGCTTGCACGCATCTTCTGTTCTGCGCCAAGAATCTCGAGCGCATCGGCGACCACGTGACCAACATCGCCGAGAACGCCTATTATGTGCTGACCGGCACGCAATTGCCCGCCAACCGTCCCAAGCAAGACGAGACGGCAATGTCGGCGCCGGCCGCCTGACGGAAAAGGTTACCCCGATGATCGCGCCACGCATCATGGTGGTGGAGGACGAGGAGCCGCTGGGGGTGCTGCTCCGCTACAACCTCGAATCCGAGGGTTACCAGGTCGAAGTGGTGACCCGCGGCGACGAGGCCGAAATCCGCCTTCAGGAAAATGTTCCCGACCTGCTCGTGCTCGACTGGATGGTGCCGGCGGTCTCCGGCATCGAGCTCTGCCGGCGTCTCAGGATGCGGCCCGAGACCGAGCGGCTGCCGATCATCATGCTGACCGCGCGCGGAGAAGAAAGCGATCGGGTTCGAGGTTTGTCCACCGGCGCCGACGACTATCTGGTCAAGCCGTTCTCGACGCCGGAGTTCATGGCGCGCGTCAAGGCGCTGCTGCGCCGGGCCAAGCCGGAGGTTCTGTCCAGCGTGCTCAAGGTCGGCGACATCGTGCTCGACCGCGAATCGCACCGCGTCTACCGCAAGAAGAGCGAGATCAGGCTGGGCCCGACCGAGTTCCGCCTGCTCGAGTTCATGATGCGGCATCCGGGCCGCGTGTTCTCGCGCAGCCAGCTGCTCGACAATGTCTGGGGCGAGACGATCTATATCGACGAGCGCACGGTGGACGTGCATGTCGGCCGCCTGCGCAAGGCCGTCAACAACGGCCGCATGCCGGACGTCATCCGCACCATCCGCGGGGCCGGTTACGCCATTCGCGAGGACTGAGGACAAGAGCCGGCTCGATCCCGGTCGGGGCCTTGCCCAAAGACTTGCGCTCAATCAGCAGGCGACCGTCAACGGCCGCGGAGGGGCACACGCTCCTGTGGTGTTCACACCCGCCCTACCCACGATCTCGATTGAAGATTTTAATCTCGGCGCCAATGCAATACCGTTTCGTCAATGCCAGGGATCCGTCGCTACCGCCTTTGATCCTGCTGCACGGTTCAGGCGGCAACGAAACAGATATGTTACCTGTCGCGGCCGCCGTTGCGCCCGAGTACGCTGCATTTTCTTTACGAGGCGCGATCGTCTGGGAGCAAGGCTATGCTTTTTTCAGGCGGTTTCCAGATCGAGGCATCGACGAAGACAGCATTCGCGAAGAAGCACCGGCTCTAGCAGCCTTCATAACCGACATCGTCGCTCAGCATCATTGCAAGAGCCAACCGGTTTTGATCGGCTTCTCCAACGGTGCGATCATGGCGGCCGCGTTGATGCTGCTCTTCCCGAATTTGGCGCGAGGAGCAGCATTGTTGCGCCCCCTGTCGCCCTTTGCGACGCGGATTGAAACAAGATTGCCCGCTACACCGGTGCTCGTCATCGATGCGGTCAACGATCCTCGCAGGCGGGCAGGAGACGGCGCCAAGATGGCCTCGCAGCTTAGGCAAGCGGGAGCCGCGGTCGAGCATCATAGCCTGCCTGTCGGACACGACCTCACAGACCATGATCAAGCACTGTTGCGCGGCTGGCTAGACAGGGTCGATCTCGGCCGTCCCCAATGATTGGGTTCTGATCCCAGTCCTCAGGCCACATTCTTCCCTGTCGCGCCGACCTTCGCCTGCACACCCGGCGCGAAGATTTCCTGGTCGACGAAGGTCAGCGCGCGCATTGCGCAGCCTTCGCGGATGAGCGGCAGCTCGTTCGGCTCGGTGTCGAAGGAGATCGAGTTCGAGTGCTGGCCGCCGGCGGTCTGGGCGATCGCCTCCCTCAGGGCCGGTTCGATCAGGTCGAAGGCGGCCGCGCTGACGCCGACCATGGCGACCGGCGCTGGGTCGATGAGGGCAAACAGGCTGCCAAGACCGAAGCCCAGCGCTTCGCCGGCCCGACGATAGGCTTCCCGTTCGGGGCCGTCCTCCTGTCGGGCCTTTGTGGCCAGTGCGCGCATGTCGGCGTCGCCGACGTCGGTCGGCGCGGCGTCCTCGCTTATCCCCATGGCGCTGCGCCAGATCGCGTAGTTGCCGGCATAGGCCTCGACGCAGCCGCGGCGGCCGCAGCGGCAAAGCGCGCCGCCCGGACGATGGATCATGTGGCCGAACTCGCCGCCGGAGGAATGCGTGCCAGTGAACAATTCGCCCTTCAGCACCAGCCCCATGCCGATGCCGTGCGAGAGCAGGATGGCGATGAAATTGTCGCGATAGCGCTCGGGATCGCGCCATCGCAGCGCCACCGCCATCATGTTGCAGTCGTTCTCCATGGTGGCGGGGATGCCGAATTCCCTCTCCAGGATGTCGGCGAACGGAATGTCGGTCAGCGGCGTGATCGGCGACCATAGCATGGCGCGCGCGTGGGAATCGGTAATGCCTTGAATCCCCATGGCAATGCGGGCGACGCTGCCCACGTCGAGATCGGGATCCTGCAGCCGGCGCCGGACGATCGCCAGGCACTCGCCGATCAGCTCGTCGCGCGGCATGACGAGCGTGTCCAGGCGCCGCTGTTCCTCGGCGATCACCTGGCCGGCATAGTCGATGACGGCAACCGACAGGAAGTTCAGCGACAGCACCACCGTCAGCACCGCGGCGGCTTCGGGGTTCAGCGCCAGGCCGATCTGCGGCCGGCCGCGTTTCAACGCCGTCGGCTCGCTGGCCTTGCTCTCGGTGAGGATGCCCTCCTGGATCAGATCGGCGGAGATCGCCGAAATGGTCGAGTGGCTGAGGCCGGTGGTGGCGGCAATTTCCGTCCGCGATGGCTGGCCGGCGCGGCGCACGGCCGAAATCACCATGGCGCGGTTGCGCCGGCGCAAATCGTCGTGACGGATTCCGACCGACATCGTTCTCGCACGTCCTCCCCGGTCATCGCGGCCTTGTGATGATGCCATGGCCTGTCGCTGACACGCTAAGGATAGTGGCAGAAGCCGAAGCCGATGTCATTATTTATTGCGGACTCCGAAAAAAATGCCTCGACCCATCAAATGCCATCAGAATCTCGGTTGACAGCTTCATTTCGCTGGACCAGTATTTTTTTGAGGCTCGAAAAAAAGCCTCTTATGCCGGCCTTCGGGCCAGTCTGGGTCGCGCCGCACAAGGCGCAGGGAGGATATCATGAAAAAATTCGCAGCCGCCATTCTGGCGGGCGTAGCCATGTCGCTGACGCTGGCTTCGGTCGCCGAGGCGAAGGACAAGGTGATCGGCGTCTCGTGGTCGAACTTCCAGGAAGAGCGCTGGAAGACCGACGAAGCGGCGATGAAGGCCGCTATCGAGGCCGCCGGTGACAAGTATATTTCGGCCGACGCGCAGTCCAATCCGGGCAAGCAGCTGACCGACGTCGAAAGCCTGATCTCGCAGGGCGCCAATTCGCTGATCATCCTGGCGCAGGATGCCTCGGCAATCGGCCCGGCGGTGCAGAAGGCGCTCGATGAGGGCATTCCGGTCGTCGGCTACGACCGCCTGATCGAGAACAAGGACGTTTTCTACCTGACCTTCGACAACAAGGAAGTCGGCCGCATGCAGGCCCGTGAGGTGTTCAAGGCCAAGCCCGAAGGCAACTACGTCTTCATCAAGGGCTCGGGTTCCGATCCGAACGCCGACTTCCTGTTCTCGGGCTCCATGGAAGTGCTTAAAGAGGCGATTGACAGCGGCAAGATCAAGAATGTCGGCGAGGCCTATACCGACGGCTGGCTGCCCGCCAACGCGCAGAAGAACATGGAGCAGTTCCTGACCGCCAACGACAACAAGGTCGACGCGGTCGTGGCTGCCAATGACGGCACCGCCGGCGGCGTCGTCGCGGCGCTGACGGCGCAAGGGTTGGCCGGCACCGTTCCGGTCTCGGGCCAGGACGGCGATCACGCGGCGCTCAACCGCATCGCGCTCGGCACGCAGACCGTGTCGGTGTGGAAGGACGCGCGTGAGCTCGGCAAGAACGCCGCCGAGATTGCCTCGCAGCTCGCCGACGGCAAGAAGATGGGCGACATCGCCGGCGCCAAGGACTTCACGACGCCTGGCGGCAACACCGTCAAGTCGCTGTTCCTGACCCCGATCGCGATCACCAAGGACAATCTCAACCTCGTCATCGACGCCGGCTGGATCAAGAAGGACGAAGTCTGCGCTGGCGTTGCCGCCGGCAGCGTCAAGGTCTGCAACTAAGCTCGCCGACACTAGACCAAAAACCTTGCGCCGCGGCCTGAAAGCCGCGGCGTTTTCTCAAAGATTACCGTTCCGCCTCGAGCGGATAGCTTCTAGGCTTGCTCCGGCATCCGCGCCAGACGGGCAGGCCGGCAGGAGGAATTCATGACCGACACGACGTCCACCCAACCGGCAGACACCGCGCGTGCCTCGGAGCTGGGCACCGTCGCCCGGTTCCTGAAGGCAACCGAGCTGGACACCCGCATGCTCGGCATGATCGGCGCGCTGCTCCTGATCTGGGTCGGGCTGCATGTGATCTCCAGCCTGCGGCTTGGCGTCAATCCGCTCGACTTCGACAGCCGCACCTTCCTCACGCCGCGCAATCTCTGGAACCTGTCGGTGCAGACTTCGGCCGTGGCGACCATGGCCTCAGGCATGGTGCTGGTCATCGTCATGCGCAACATCGACCTCTCGGTCGGATCGGCCGAAGGGGTGATCGGCATGGTCATGGGTTTTGCCCAGGTGCATTTCCTGGTTCGCTTCGTCGGGCTCGAGCTCGGCAACCCGTGGATCTGGGTCCTGGCGCTGCTGATCGGCCTGGCGCTCGGCCTCCTCATCGGTGCCTTCCAGGGCTTCGTCATCGCCTATCTCGAGGTGCCGGCCTTCATCGTCACGCTGGGCGGATTGCTCGTCTGGCGTGGCGCTGCCTGGTGGGTCACCAGCGGCCAGACCGTCGCGCCGCTTGACGCCACCTTCCAGCTGATGGGCGGCGGCCCGGCGGGCTCGATCGGCGCCAAATGGAGCTGGGTCGTCGGCATCGTCGCCTGCCTGGCGGTCATTTTCATGCATTATAACGGTCGCGTGCAGCGCAAGCGCTTCCGCTTCCCGCTGCGTCCGGTCTGGGCCGAGACGCTGCTCGCCACGGTCACCTGCGCTATCATCCTGGGCGCTGTGTGGCTTGCCAATTCCTATCCGTGGCCGGTCGGCATCGTGAACCGCTATGCCGCCGCCAACAACATCACCGTTCCCGAAGGTGGACTGTTCATCGCGCATGGCATCGCCATTCCGGTGCTGATGGCGGTCGCCGTCGGCCTGATCATGACCTTCGTCACCAAGCGCACGCGCTTCGGCCGCTATGTCTTCGCCATCGGCGGCAATCCGGAAGCGGCCAACCTCGCCGGCATCAACACGCGCTGGATCACCATGAAGGTGTTCATGATCATGGGCGTGCTGGCGACGATCGCGGCGGCGATCTCGTCGGCCAGACAGAATTCATCCACCAATGCGCTCGGAACGCTGGACGAGCTGCTGGTCATCGCCGCGGCCGTCATCGGTGGCACGTCGCTCGCCGGCGGTTCCGGAACCGTGCTCGGCGCCATGCTTGGCGCGCTGCTGATGCAGTCGCTGCAGTCCGGCATGGTGCTGCTCGGCGTCGATTCGCCGCTGCAAAGCATCGTCGTGGGTGCCGTGCTGGTCGTGGCGGTGTGGCTCGACACCCTCTATCGCAAGCGGGCCTGATCAGGGAGGAGAAACAACATGGCTGACAAATCCGCTCCCGCCGGCGTTCCGCTGGTCGATATGCGCAACATCTCGATCGCCTTCGGCGGCATCCGCGCCGTCGACGACGCGTCCGTCGATCTTTTCCCCGGCGAAGTGATGGCGCTGCTCGGCCACAACGGTGCCGGCAAGTCGACGCTGATCAAGATCCTGTCCGGCGCCTACAAGCGCGACAGCGGACAGATCTTCATCAATGGCGAGGAGGCTTCGATCTCCAATCCGCGCGACGCCAAGAAATACGGCGTCGAGACGATCTACCAGACGCTGGCGCTGGCCGACAATGTCGATGCCGCGGCCAATCTCTTCCTCGGGCGCGAGCTGATGACCGCCTGGGGCACGCTGGACGACGTCGCCATGGAAGCCGAGGCGCGCAAGGTGATGGGCCGGCTCAATCCACGCTTCCAGCGCTTCAAGGAGCCGGTCGTCAAGCTGTCGGGCGGACAGCGGCAGTCGGTGGCGATCGCGCGTGCGATCCTGTTCAACGCCCGCATCCTAATCATGGACGAGCCGACGGCGGCGCTCGGGCCACAGGAGACGGCGCAGGTCGGGGAGTTGGTCAAGCAGCTCAAGGCCGACGGCATCGGCATCTTTCTGATCAGCCACGACATCCATGACGTTTTCGAGCTCGCTGACCGTGTCTGCGTGATGAAGAACGGCCAGGTGGTCGGCACCGCGCGCACCACCGATGTCACCCAGGACGAAGTGCTCGGCATGATCATCTTGGGCAAATGTCCGCCCGGCGCCATTCCAGGCCCTGGCGCGCTGAAGATCGCGGCGTAAACTCAGGCATATAGCCGGCTAATTAAGGCTGCGTGATGGACCAGCCGCGGTGATGATTTGACCGCGCCATTGTGTTGACGCGGGGACTTGCCCATAAAGATGGTCGACCGTCCACGGGCCACATCTTTGATTTGAAGAAGCTCTTTCCGATCGTTGCCTTTGTCGCCGTCGCGCTGATCAGCCTGACGATGGCCGGGTTCGCCTATTTCGCGACGCAGGAGGCGGCGCGGATCAAGTTCGAGGGCACCGCCGACGACGCGCTGAGCCGCATCGAGAGCCGCATCGACCTGCATCTGTCGCTGCTGCGTTCGACGCAGGCGCTGTTCGATGCCCGCAACGGCGAGATCACGCGCGGCGAATTCAACGCCTTCTTCAGCGCGCTGAACATCGATGACAACTTCGCGGGCCTGCGCGGCATAGGCTTCCTCAGGCTCGCCAAAGCGGGCGATGAGGCCGCGGTCGAACGCGACATCCTGCGGGACCATGGGGCGGTCCACCCGGTCTACCCCGCGACGACCCAGCAATGGCGCACGCCGATCGTGCTGTTCGAGCCGCTCGACACGTCCAACCAGTCGATCATCGGATTCGACATGTTCAGCGAGCCGGTGCGTCGCGAGGCGATCGAAAAGGCGATGGCCGACGACCAGCAGCATGCGAGCGGCCTAGTCCAGCTCGGCCAGGGCGCCGGCGTGGCGCAGACGTTCACGGGTTTCCTGGTTTTCGTGCGGCTGAACGTCGAAACCGCCCCGGACGTGATCAATGCAAGCCGCTCCTCGACGGCCGGCTTTCTCTACGCGGCCTTCCGCGCGCAGGACCTGTTCCAGGTCGCGCTCAGCCGCGCGCCGCTGCTGCCCGTCAATGTCGAGGTCTATGACGGCAAGCCCGAGGCCGGCAGTCTTTTGTTTCGGTCGGAAGCGCCGCCGGCGGAGCGCATCGGGGCGAAGCTTCTGGCGCGCCGCGATATCGTTGTTGCCGGTCGGCCCTGGACATTGCTGTTCAGGCCGACAAGCGCCTTCGAGTTGCCGTCCTCGCGCGCCATTCCGGTGATGCTCGGGCTGTTCGGCCTGCTGCTTGCAGGGGCCATCGCCCTGGTGGCGCGCTATCAGGAGCGTGCCTATGACGCCAAATCGGCGCTGCACGAGGCGACGGAAAAGAGCCTGCTGGAGAAGGACCTGATCCTGCAGGAGATGAAGCACCGCATCAAGAATTCGATCACCCGCGTGCTGGCGATCGCGCGGCAGACGGCCTCGCAAGCCACCGACGTCAAGGAGTTCTCGGCATCGTTCTCGGCGCGCCTCCAGGCCATGGCTGCGTCGCAGGATATGCTCACCCGCTCGCGCTGGCAGAAGGCTGATCTCGGCGATCTGCTGCGTATCGAGCTCGGGCAGGTGTTCGGCAAAGATCTCCCGGAAGGTGTGCTGTCCGGGCCGCAAGTGCTGCTCGACGAGACGACGACTCAGGCGCTCGGCCTGACCTTCCACGAACTCGCCACCAATGCGTTGAAGTATGGCGAGGCTGGAAACTCGGTGGGCGCCCTCAAGGTCGACTGGAATGTGAAGGGGCGCGGACGCGAGCGGACGCTCACCCTGAACTGGCGCGAAGCGGGTCAGAAGAAACTGGAGGCGCCGGCAAAGACCGGCTTCGGCACCAAACTGATCGATCTCAACGTCACACGCGAATTGCGCGGCACGATCGCGCGCGACTATCGTGGCGACGGATTGAAGGTGGAAATCAGGATACCGCTGGCCGAGTGAGCGGCCAAAATGGCTCGCGAGGGCGAACGAAATCAGCAGGTGGAAACCGGAGGCCGGCCAGCAGCCTCCGGTCCCTTTCCGACGTCAGTTGCAGCGAGCCGTGTAGATCCGGCCGCGATGATCGCGGTACTGGCAATAGCCGTTGCGCAGGTTACGAACCAGGAGGCCCGACCCGGCACCGACGGCCGCGCCGATCAGCGCACCCTTGCCGCCGCCGACCAGGCCACCCACGCCGGCGCCAATCAGGCCACCGCCCACGACATCCTGCTCGGTCGTGGTGCAGCCGCTGACAGCGACAACGGCAACCATGGCAATAATCATCTTCCGCATTGAAATGCTCCTCACTTTTGTCCTCACTTTTCGGCAGTGCCAGCCGCCATTTAGCATGAAAAAACGGGATTTGCCTGCTCGATCTTACTGTTGTTTAAGATAGTCTTTTTCGGGGCGCACGCTGTTCGACGCGACAAGCATGCCGGAAACCTCCAAAGACGCGACCAGCGTGCCGTCGGGCCGCACGTTCCAGGCGATTCGATCGTAATCATCTTCCAGGGCCGGATCGACGGCGAGGCACTTGCCGACGATGTGCGGGGCCTGGCCCTGCAGGTCGCCGAGGGCGAAGGGCCGTTCGGCCGTACAGGCCCGCTCGGTCTCGAAGACGCTGACCGGCACCTGGAGCTCGCGACAATCTGTCATCGTGCTCGAGCAACCGACGACGAATAGCAGTGCGGCGATGTGTTCCATGGCTCCAAAACCTCTCGCCGCAAACAACGATTCTCGCCGAGCGAAAGTTCCGGGGGCCGGGTACAAAGCGTAGCGTCGCATGGATTCAGGCGAAGCGCATTAAGTCCTGTTCCTGATGCATGCCGTTTACCCAAAGCCGCCGCGCAACTTTGATCGACATGCTCGCGGTCCAAGCCGCATGCAGGGATCAGAACAATTGCCAGGCGGCAGTCAGGGCCACGGCGGCGAGAAGCGCGACCGCACCAAGGCGAAGTGGAAGATGGAATGACCGCGGCGTCGGCTGGGGCTCGGCATCCTGGAAGCCGCTCATCGAGACACGGGCAGCCTGCTCCAGCTTGTTCGTATCGGCAACCATCATTTCGTTCTCCCAGGTCGCGCACGGGAGGCACGGCGGGTTTCCGGCGCATCAACAGCCGGCAATGCAGGATCGGGCTTTATGGTGAACAGGGGGTTAAAGGCCTTGGCCGCGAAAGCCTGACGCGTAGGGGCGCAATCAATCCGTCTCGAAATTTCCATGCGGGACGGTGAGGCGGTATTCCATACGGTCCTGGCCGATTTCGAGCGTCGCGGATCCGTTCAGCGACATCGGCACGACGCGCTCCAGCGCCACGCTTCCGAAACGCTTCTCATTGCGCGGCGCGTCGCCGACCGCTTCCGTCCAGGTCAGCAAAAGGCTGGGCGACGTTCCGCTTTCGGGTTCAAGCCTTGCGCTCACTTCGACATGGCCGTCCGCTCGCGACAGCGCGCCGTAGCTCACCGAGTTCACAGCCAATTCGTGCATCGCCAAGCCGATATGCAGGGCGGCATTGGGATTGAGATAGGGATTGTCGCCCGCGAACCGCAGGCTTCGCGCCAGATCGGCGCTGTAGCGGCCGACCTGGCCGGATACGAGTTCCTGCAGCGCCGCTCCCCGCCAGTTGGAGGATGTGACCAGATCCTGCGAGGACGCGAGCGATTGCAGCCGGCCGCGAAACCGCGCCAGGAACTCACCGAGCGTCTCCGTGTAGCGTCCTGTCTGTGTGGCGATGCTCTGGATGATGGCCAGGAGGTTCTTCGATCGGTGACTGACTTCGCGCAGCAATGCCTTCAGCGTCTGCTCGCGACGTTTCTGCTCCGTCGTTTCCACCATGGTGGTGACGACGCCGAGGACTTCGCCGGCGTCGCCGCGGTCGGCATCGATCCAAAGCTGGAACCAACGGACGCCCTGGCTTCCTGGAATGCTGAGCTCGAGCTGGTCCGCGTTGCCGGACTCGATCACCTTGAGCTTGACGGCGCTTATGCGTTCGGCCTGCGCCGGGGAAAGCAGATCCTTGCCGTCGGCGGTTTCGGCCGCCCAGGGCGCGCTCATGTTGCGCGCCCAGACCGTTTTCATCTGCCGATCCTGATAGAGAACCGAGATACCGGCGTTGTGCAGGGCATGAAGCAAGGCTCGTCCCACCTGCATCCCGCTTTCGGCGGGATGCATCGCGATCACCTCGCCGTCACGCCTTTCAGTCCTGTCCTTGGTGGGATCCTCGGGAGGCATCGGAACATCCCCGCACTCGGTCCTTGAACGGTTCAATCCGCAACTGGTTCCGACGCCGCAGGCTGTCAAAACGGTCCGCCGGACGGCGCTCTTTCGAGACGCCGCCCGGCGGTGGCTGGAAACCGTTTGAGGGGTGCGGCTTCCAGTGTCGCGTCAGGCTCTCCTGAAGAGGCCCGCGATGAGCGAAATCACCAGGAAGGCGAGAAAGATGAAGAACAGGATCTGCGCGATGCCCGCCGACGTGCCGGCGATGCCGCCGAACCCAAGCGCGCCGGCGATGATCGCAACTACGAGAAATACGAGCGCCCAGTACAGCATGATGCGTCTCCTTGTTATGTCGGGAAAAGAACGTGGGTCGGTGCCGTTTGTTCCACCATTTGCTGAAAAAGACGATCCCCTTTGAAGACACTTTTCAGATCGCAAACTGATGAGCGTCATGGGAGGCGCGAAGGCCTCGCATGACGCTCAAAACGGTCCAGAATTCGGAGCGGATCAGGCGGCGGCCTTGGCCTGCCGGTCGAAGAACAGGGCCTGGCTGATCAGAGCCTTGACCATGTCGGGATTGAAAGGCTTGGTGACCAGGAAGGCCGGCTCGGGGCGTTCGCCGGTCAGCAGGCGTTCCGGGAAGGCGGTGATGAAGATCACCGGCACCGGTGTCGACGACAAGATCTCGTTGACGGCCTCGATACCAGAGCTGCCGTCGGCGAGCTGTATGTCGGCCAGCACCATTTTGGGCCGCGTCTTGCCGAACATGGCCACTGCCTCGGCATGTGTACGTGCCGTGCCGACGACGCGGTGGCCGAGGCTTTCGACCATCTCCTCGATGTCCATGGCAATCAGCGGCTCGTCCTCGATGATCAGCACATCGGTCGCGACCTGTCGCGAAATCTCGCTGCTTGCCTGCGCAAGCAACTCCGAGAACTCGTCCTCGTCGACGTCGAGAATCTCCGCGGCCTCGTCCTCGCTGAAACCCTCCACGGCGACAAGAAGGAAAGCCTGCCTCGGCAAGGGCGCGATCGCGTTCAGATTGGCCGCCGCCCGCTGCTCCCAGGCTGTCTGGGCCTGCTCCTGCGGCACGCGGATGGCAACTGAGGTGAAGAGCCTGGCAAAGACCTTATATATAGCAATACGGTCGCTGGAGGCTTGGGGGAAGATATTGGTGTCGGCGATGATGGCTTCCAGCATCGCGGCGACCAGCGCGTCACCGCTTTCCTGCGACCCGGACACTGCGCGCGAGAAGCGGCGCAGGAACGGAAGATGCGGAGCGATGGTTGCGGACAAACTCATTATTTACGTCTCCCTCAGATGACGTTGCACGTTCAAGGCCATGCTGTTGCCAGCCCCTGGAAAACCAACGCCGGCTTGCGGAAAAAGTTCCGCCGGCCATGGAACTAAATTAGCAGGCCGGCGTTTCGGGGTCTCGGGTTGGGCAACCAGACGAGGGTTCCGCTTGCGTTGTGGTTTGAAGTCGAAGAGCGGTTCCGGTGCTGGAAACTAGGGCTAACATGAAAGAAATGTCAAAAAAACAGATGGCTGATGCCAAGAGCAGGCATCGGAACGGGGATGGCAACCCGCTTGGAGCAAACTCCGAAATTGCCCGCAAGCTCAAGCAATATTACGACGAGCTGGTCTCGGATCATGTGCCGGACCGTTTCGCTCAGTTGCTCAGCCAGCTGGAACAGACCGAACCTGCCCAGAAAAAGGACTGAGGCATGGCGGTGGTATCCCAGAGCTTCAAGACCGAGCTGCTCGGTGCGATCCCGAGCCTGCGTGCTTTTGCCGTGTCGCTGACGCAGAACGCCGACCGGGCCGACGACCTCGTCCAGGAAACGCTGGTCAAGGCGTGGGACAAGCATGAGAGTTTCCAGCCGGGCACCAATCTCAAGGCCTGGCTGTTCACCATCCTGCGCAACGAATTCTATTCGCAGATGCGCAAGCGCGGCCGCGAAGTGCAGGACAGCGACGGCATCATGACCGCCAGGCTTGCCGTCCATCCGGCCCAGCACGGTCAGCTCGACCTCAAGGATTTCCGCGGCGCGCTCGAGCAGCTGCCCGAGGACCAGCGCGAAGCCATCATCCTGATCGGCGCTTCCGGCTTTTCCTACGAGGAAGCCGCCGAGATCTGCGGCTGCGCGGTCGGCACGATCAAGAGCCGGGTCAGCCGGGCGCGCACCAGGCTGCAGGAGATCCTCAAGATTTCCGGCGAGGACGAGTTCGGACCCGACGCGATCTCGGCGCAAGTGACAGGCTCGAACGCGGCGTAAGCCGATCGCCTACAGTTCCGATCGCGCGGGTGGCCTCAGGCCGAGGCGACCCGGCCGCAGGCCATGGCAAGGGCTTCGATCAGATCCTCGCCCGAGTAAGGCTTGGTCACCAGTCGGATGTCGGGGAACGAACCCTTAACCTCGTCCGGATCCGAATAGCCGGAGGCGAATACGAACGGCACGCCCTCGCTGCGCAGCCGGGCGGCGAAATCCAGGGTCGAGACGCCGCCGAGCATAAGGTCGACAACCGCCGCGTCGAATCGCGCGGACAGCGTTTGCCCGTCGATCTCGACGATCTCCCGAGCGATCGTCACCTCCGCCGCGCCATGGTCGCGGCAAAGCTGCTCGACATCCATCGCGATCAGGAACTCGTCTTCCAGGACGAGGATACGCAGTCCGTCAAGCAGTGCTGGCACTTATCGGTTTCTCCTGGCAGGACCGCACTGATGCGCGGAATTTGTTGGCATGTCATTTAAAAAAGACATGGCTAAAAGCCCAGGTGTGGAAGCCTGCGGAACCCCTGCCGGTCTCAGGCGTTTTTCTGCGCCCACAAGGGCAGGGATTTCGAAGAGGGGTCGAAATGTCCAGCCAAAGCGCACGTCCGGTCGCCAGCCGTCAATATAGTTGCGAAAAGTGCCCATTGCGGCCTCTGCCTGCATTCCGCGAGTTCGACAAGCAGGAACTCTCATTCATCAGCACCTTCAAGCGCGGTGAGCTTGCCGTCGACAAGGGGGCGACGGTCCTGGTCGAAGGCAGCCACAGCGCCCATCTCTACACGGTGCTGTCGGGTTGGGCGTTCCGCTACAAGTTGTTGCCCGACGGGCGGCGGCAGATTCTCAATTTTTCCATGCCCGGCGACCTCATCGGCCTGCAGGGCAGCCTGATGGGCGAGATGCAGCATTCCGTCGAAGCGCTGTCGCCGATGCTGCTTTGCGTCTTCGAACGCGAGCAGTTGCAGGAACTCTACCGCAACCATCCCGGCCTTGCCTACGACATAACCTGGATCGCTTCGCGCGAGGAGCGCATGCTGGATGAGAATCTGCTCAGCATCGGCCGTCGCACCGCGCTCGAGCGCGCCGCCTATCTTATCGCTTTCATCGCCAGCCGGGCTCGCGGCGCCGGCCTCAACGGCAAGACGCCGGTGCAGATCCCGATCACGCAACAGCACGTCGCCGACACGCTTGGCCTCTCGCTTGTCCACACCAACAAGACGATCCGCAAGCTGATGGACCGCAAATTGGTCCTGTGGCGGGATGGTGGCTGTGAAGTGATCGACTATGATGGGCTGAAGAAGCTGGCCCGCTGGGAAGGGCTAGGGGAGGACCGCAGGCCGCTGATCTAGGGCTGTGTCGATATTCAGGTGTGAGAGACCGGGCCCGGAACCATGGTGCGGAACGGGCGTTGAAACCAACGCAAACGCAAGGAGTTAGAGAATGGCAACCGCCGCAGGCAAATCCGCAACGGACCAAGCAACCACCGCCGATCTCGAAGCCGATATCGAGCAGTTGAAGGCGGATATCCAGAAACTCACCGAGCAACTCGCCAGGACAGGCCAGCACGGCTACGGCGCCGCGCGGCGCGCCGCCGCGGACGGCGTCGAACAGCTGCGCGCGCAAGGCGAAGCCGCGTTCGAGAGCATGCGAGGAAGTGCCGAGGACATTGAGGCACAACTGATCGCCAAAGTCCGTGAGAAGCCGGTGACGTCGCTGGCGATCGCCGCAGGCGTCGGTTTCCTCTTCGCCCTTCTTTCCCGCCGCTAGCCTCAGATGGGGACGCTTGTCTCGCTGATCTCAGCCCTTGCCTCGGGCGAGGCCATGGCTGCTTTGCAAAGGGCGCGGATAACGGCCATCCTTTATGGGCTTGCCGCCATCTTCGCCCTCTGCGGCGTCGGCTTCCTCATCGGCGCCGCCTATATCTGGCTGGCGGCGCGCTACGGGGCGTTGGCGACCAGCCTGGGCTTCGGCATCGGGTTCCTGGTGCTTGCCGGGCTGATCATCGTCATCCACAAGCTGACCGCCAGCGCGCGCGGCAAACGCCGCGCGCGACGGCGACAGGCCGACATGACGGCGGTGGGTGTTACCGCGGCGCTTGCCCTGCTTCCGGCACTTGCCAGGAGCAAGGGCGGGCTGGCGGCCATTGCCGCGCCCGCCCTTGCGGTCGTCGCCTACGCCATCTATCGGGAGAACACTAGGCCGCCGCCGCCAAGGCAAGGTCCGGACGATCTGCATTAGGCTGTCGAGGTCTCCAGCGTGGCGGCTGCTTGGGCATGACTATCGCGGCTGGCTTGCTGGCGAGCTTCGAATGCCTGCCGCAGGGCTCATTCGTTCAATGATCTCCCGCTCGGAACCTTCACGGCAAGGGCTCGTTACCCGATCGTGCCGTGCCCGAAACGCTTGGCCAGACACGCAACATGGAGGCCAATCATGACCAAGATCGTTCCTGAAGACAAAGCCCGCCAGGGACGCTGGGGTTGGCACGCTTTAAGGATTCTCGTAGCCGGCCTGTTACTGGCCTTCATTGCGTGGGGTGCGGTGGAGATTTACGGGGAATTGATAAAGTCGCCGGCTTCCGGCGAGCAGCATGTGCCGCAGCCGCCTGGCACCGAGCAGGCGCCGCACCAGGCCAATCGACCGCAAAACCCTGAAGCAGCGCCGTCTTCAAGCTGCCTTTGCGCTGACGCCGCTCGACGGAACAAGCACGTTCAACGCGCCGGGGTGGATCTCGATCGTGGTTTCGCGCTCGAGCCTGGTCAATTCGCCGTCCAGGACGGCGCTGAATTTCCTGGCGGGCGAGAGGACCTTGAGGACAACCTTACCGGCCTGATGAACTTCGACATGGGCGCTCCGGCGCAGCCGGCCGCGCAGCATGTCCAGCAACAGCTTTGCCAAATGGTGACGCCGGCGCGCGACGCTGACATAGATACCGAGCACGCCGCCGGCCGGGTTGTCGGCATAGGGCAGGTGGCCCTCGCCGAACAGATTGTTGGAAATGCCGATGCCCGTCGTGCGCGTCACGATCTCCGCCTTGCCGATGCTCAGGCTCACTTTCAGCGCCGGTGGATTCTTGATCGCCGCCCAGGCGGCCCGGACGGAGGCCTGCATCTTTCCAAGGCGCGAGCCGAAATCCATTTTCTCGCGCAGCTGGACCATCTTGGCATGCATGCCAATCGAGAACTGATGCACGAAAGGCTGGCCATTGGCGCTCGCCATGTCGACGGCGATCACCTCGCCATCGGCAAAGGACCGCAGCGCTGCCTCCAGTGTCTGCGGAATGCCCAGGCCACGCGCGAAGAGGTTCATCGTCCCTGCAGGTAAAATGGCCAGCGCCTTCTTCTTGTTCATGAGAAGGGACGCCGCGGTCGAGATTGTGCCGTCGCCGCCACCGGCAAGGATCACGTCGATGTTGCGCCTGGCGATGGCCTTCTCCAGCGCGGCAGCGACATCCCGGCCGGCAACGATGTCGATCTCGACCGAATGTCCCGCCGTTTCAAGCGTCTGACGCAACTGTCCGGAAAAAGCTTCCATGTCGATGGTGCGGAGCGTGCCGCCGTCCCGATTAAGCACCGCAGCAAACCGCATACCCGCTCCGTATTCCCTTCAGGCTGCTTGAGCCGCCAGACGCTCAGCCGCAGGCTGGAACGAGGATGCGGCCGCAAAGGTTCCACCGCAGGCTCGGCCAGCCAGATGCTGATGGACGGGTCGTGTTTGGAACAACACCCCGGTCACGACGTTGTGAACCTGTCGACACTGCCGCTCCCGACCCGCCGTCCAGAGGCTGGCCGGGTGAGCAGCATGCACAAATCAGGCACGAGGAGAGACCATCATGATCCGCACTCTTTTTGCGACCACCGCGATCGCTACACTGCTCGCAACCGGCGCTTTTGCGCAGACGACGCCCGCTCCGGCGCAACAGGCTCCAGCGGCCGAAACCACGGCTCCGGTGCCGCGCGCCGATGGCGCGCTTATGACCAACATCATCGGCGAGTCTGTCTACAATGGCACCGGCGACGACGCCCAGAACATCGGCAAGGTCGATGATGTCGTCTTCGATTCCAGCGGCAAGGCCAAATCCGCCATCATCGGCGTTGGCGGCTTCCTCGGCGTCGGCAAGAAGGATGTCGCCTTCGACTATGGCAAGCTGGAATGGGCCGAGAAGAACGGCGACCGCTGGCTGGTCGCCAAGTCGACCAAGGATGAGCTGAACGCGCTGCCGGCATTCGACCGCAAGCCTTATGATCCGGCGCCGGCGCAGTCGACCGATGCCACGCAGCCCGCCAACAACACGACAGCACAGGCTCCGGCGGCCGCGCCGGCCGAGCCGGTGAAGAAGGCCGAGGGCAACCTCGCCTCCAACATCATGGGCGAGTCGGTCTATAACGGCACCGCGGACGACGCCCAGAAGATCGGCGACGTGAAGGACATCGTGCTTGCCAAGGACGGCAAGGCCGAATCGCTGGTGATCGGCGTCGGCGGCTTCCTCGGCATCGGCACGAAGAATGTCACCTATGACTTCGCCAAGGCAAAATGGGCCGAGAAGAATGGCGACCGCTGGCTGGTGGCCGAGACCACCAAGGAGGAACTGCAGGCGCAGCCCGACTTCAACCGCAAGGCCTATGATCCGGCGCCGGGCAACACCACGGCCGCGAATAACGCTCCCGCGGCGACCACGCCTGCGGTGGTGTCTTCGGACACGACCTCCGATAAGGGGGCCAAGCCGGCAGAGCCCGCCAAGTCGACGGCCGAGACCAAGCCTGCGACGCCGCCGGCCCAGAGCACGGCCGAGAACAAGCCCGCCGACAACGGCACCGCCGCAACCGACCAGACCAAGACCTCGTCCATTGACAAGTCGACGCTGACGGAAATGCCCATGGGCAATATCAGGGTCGACGATCTGAAGGGCACCACGGTCTATGGCGCCAACGATGCCGAGATCGGTTCCATCGGCGACGTCGTGCTGACGCCCGAAAACAAGCCGGACGCGGTCATCGTCGATGTCGGCGGCTTCCTCGGCATCGGCGCCAAGGAGGTGGCGGTCGGCATGGACAAGCTCAAATTCATGACCGACAAGAACGGCAAGAAATATCTCTACACCAACTTCACCAAGGAGCAGCTGCAGGCGCAGACGGCCTATGACAAGAGCAGCTATGCCGCCAACCGCGACCAGCAGCGGATGATGCTGAAGTAGCGGAATAGGGGAATAGGGGAGTAAGGGAATAGGGGAGTAGGAAAAGGAAGCTGGCGGATAACAACCGTTGTGTTTTCCCCTACTCCCCTACTCCCCTACTCC